>CAWINQ010000003.1:0-896654 GCA_963837545.1 uncultured Actinomycetota bacterium
TAGGGTTGCTTCTGGGTGTGGCGACGTGGTGTCGATGCACTCGAGGCCTCCGGACGGTCAGCCACGGGATGGTCCAACGAGACGCCGTGGGCCGAAGAAGGACTGTCCAGCAGCTCTTCTGGAGATCACGATGCAACGTGAACCTGTCGATCAGAGGTCGAGCACCGGAGCGATCTATCTGCAGACGAACGAGTCGGGCGGAACCGGCTGCTTGCGTTCGAACGGGACGCGCGGGGAATTCTGACCAGCGCCGACACCAAGGAGACGGGTGGGGCCTTCACCACGAACTTCGCCGACGGCGCTGTGTCCCGGTACGCGATCGCGCCCGACGGCAGGCTGACTCTCGAAGGTCCCGCGGCAGGCACTGCGGTCGACGGCCACACCGGACTACGCGACGAGGACCTCAGCGCCGACAGTCGATTCCTCTACGCGGTCGACGCCGACTCGAGGCGGGTCTTCGGCTGGTCGGTCGGCGACGATGGGTCGCTGTCCCCGATCGGATCGTGGAACGGTCTTCCGGAGACCATCGCCGGGCTCGCCGCGACCTGACCCGGGTGCTTCGAGCCATGGCAGACCGCGGTGCCCTCGACTGACCGGCGGTACCGTCGGTTCAGGTGGTCGGCGTGTGACTGTTCAGGCGGAGCTCGATCATCGGAAGCTCGTTGTCACGGTCCCCGATCGGAGCGCCCAGCGTGTTCTCGATGACAGGCTTGAATGTGCCCCACGCTCGGGGGTGTCGGGAGACGTAGGCATGCAGTGCCGCGTCCGCCTCGGCACGGGTGAGTGGGCGCGCGGTGGCGGGAACGGCGGTGCGGCCGGCGACGGAGACGCGCACCCTGGGGTTGGCGATCACGTTGCGGTACCACTGGGATCGGGTGCCGAACCCGGAGACGACCACATAGGTGTCTGGCGTGGCATGGCCGACTACTTCCAGAACCACGTGGCGTCTGATGCCGGACTGCCGCCCGATGTGTTCGAGCATCAGCATCCGTGATCCGAACAGGAGGCCGAGCCGTGCCCGGTAGAGCCAGATCGGGGCCCGCATCAGCCTGCGGGAGCGGAGCAACCGGGCACCGCTCCTGCCGATCTTCTCGGAGGTGGCTTCGGACAGGGTACGGGTCTTGGTCATCGCTCATCTCGATTCTGTGTCAACGGTGCGCGGCTCGAGAGCTAGTTCTTGCGCTGGAAGAGCGTCATGGTGAGGGGTGCGAAGACGGCGGTGAGTGCGGCGGCGGCGGCGAGTACCCACAGGACCTGGCCGGCAGCGGCCGTTCCTTGCATCAGGCCGCGTTCGGCGGTGGCCAGGTGGGTGACCGGGTTGACACGTGCGATCGATTGCAGCCAGCCGGGCATCGTGCCGGGACTGACGAAGACGTTGCTCAGGAAGGTGAGCGGGAACAGGACCACGAACCCGAGGCTCATGACCGCGTTGGGTGTGCGCAGGATCAATCCGAGCGCGGTCCACACCCAGGAGAGCGCGAAGGCGAAGACGAGCACCAGTGCGATGGCGGCGATCACTCCGACCGCGCCGCCGTGCGGGTGGAATCCCATGATGAGGCCGAGACCGATGACCAGGACGGCGGCGAGCAGGTAGCGGCCGAGGTCGCCGATGAGCCCGCCGACGATCGGTGCGGGCCGCCACACGGGCAGCGAGCGGAAGCGGTCGAAGGCCCCGGTTGCCAGGTCGCGGTTGAGGGTGACGCCGCCGTAGACCGTGACGAAGACGACCGCCAGGGCCAGCGTGCCGGGCAGCAGGAACTGCAAGTAGTCGCCGGTCGAGCCGGCGATCGCTCCGCCGAACAGGTAGGTGAACATCAGGGTGAACAGCACCGGGATCCCGATCACGTCGCCGAGCTGCTCGGGTACGTGCCGGATCTTCAGCAACGACCGCCACGCGAAGGCGAGCGAGGCCGACACCGGCCCGGCGCCGGCCGGCGAATCCGGCCGCGAGAAGATCGTCGCGGACAGACCTCCGGCAGGGCCGGTCCCCGGTGCAGTGTCGATCGTCGTCTGGCTCATGCTGCCTCTCCTTCGGGGAGGTCGGTGCGCGTGCGATGACCGGTGAGTGTGAGGAAGACCTCGTCGAGGCTCGGCTGGCCGAGCGCGAAGTCGGCGACCGCGATGCCCGAGCGGGTGAGTTCCCCCAGCGCGTGTGCGACCCGACCGGGTAGCGGCTCGCCGCCGTCCTGCGCGGGGATCCGGGCTGTGAGGCTCACCGGGTCTCGCTCGAGGTGCACCCCTACGCCGAGTTCGGCGGCGAGCAGGTTGCCGGCCGCCTCCCGCTGCGCTGGGTCGAGCAGCCGCACGGTGACGCTGCCGGCGCCGACCGAGGCCTTCAGTTCGCCGCGAGTGCCCTCGGCGATGACCCTGCCGTCGTCGATCACGGCGATGCGGTCTGCCAACTGATCGGCTTCATCCAGGTACTGCGTGGTCAGCAGCACAGTGGTGCCGTCTCCGACGATCGTGCGGACGATCTCCCACACCTGGTTTCGGCTGCGCGGGTCCAGCCCGGTGGTCGGCTCGTCGAGAAAGAGCAGGTCTGGAGTGAGGATGATGCTCGCGGCGATGTCCAGCCGACGGCGCATGCCTCCGGAGAACTGCTGGACCTGACGTCTGGCCGCATCGGCGAGGCCGAACGCCTCGAGCAGTTGGCGCGCGCGCGCCTTCGCCCGCGGACGGGACAGGCCGAGCAGTCGAGCCAACAGGACCAGGTTCTCCGCGGCGGTCAGGTCCTCGTCGACGGAGGCGAACTGCGCGGTGAGGCTCACCCGCCGGCGTACCGCACCGGCCTCGCGCACCACGTCATGACCGAGCACGCGGGCGCTGCCGCCGTCGGGTCGGAGCAGGGTGGACAGGATCCTGATCGTGGTCGTCTTGCCGGCTCCATTCGGACCGAGGACGCCGTAGACGGCGCCTCGGGGAATCGCCAGGTCCACCCCGTCGAGGACACGCTTCCGGGCAAGGATCTTGGTCAGACCGGATGCCTCGACGGCGAGTTCCTGGGGTCTGAGAGGTGTGTTCGTTTCCATGCGGCGACCGTACCAGGTAAGCTGTCCATATGGACAGTTCAATTGGACAGGCCGATCGGACGGATTCCGGTCCGGAGCGGAGGCCGGCCTCGGAGAGCACCCGGCGGCGGCTGATGAGTGCGGCCGCCGAACTCATCGCCGAAGTCGGCTGGGGTCGGGTCACCACCCGCTCGGTCGCCGAACGGGCGGACCTACCCCACGGCGCCGTCAGCTATCACTTCCGGGGCAAGCAGCAGCTGCTCGTCGAGGCGGCGCTGTTCGCCTTCGAGCAGGCGATCCCGATGGCCGACTTCGAGGCATTGGGGTCTGCCGAGGACCTGATCGACATGATCGCCGTCAGCGTCGGCGACGGTGATGCGATCGACCCGAGGCTGTCCAGGCTGATGATGGAGACGATGCGCGAAGCCGAGCGCGACCCGGTGTTGCGCACCCGGTTGGGGGAGATGCTCCAGGCCTATCGCCGGATGATGATCGAGATCATCCGCGCCGATCAGCAGCGTGGAGCGGCCTTCTCCGGGGCACCACCAGGGGGGGTTGCGACGCTGTTGGCGGCCGCCGGCGACGGCCTGCTGATGCACGCGCTGCTCGACCCCGAGCTCGACATCGCCGCCGGAATCGGGGCGCTCCGGGCGATGCTGCGGGGGGATCTCCGGTAGGTCGGACGGTCACGTCTCGAGGCAGGTGCGGAGTCGTTCGAGGTCCGCGGTGATGCTCTTGCGTACCGGCGCGGCCATGACCGGTGCCGCCCAGCGGAAGAAGGTCCCGGGCTCACCGGTGGCGTGGATCGCCACCAGCGTCCCGTTGCCCGCGTCTTCCAACTCGTAGCGCACGACCATCGGGAAGGGCCGGTCCACGGTCAGCTCGACGGCCTGGTCCGGCTCGTGCTTGGTCACCATGTAGCTGTAGGTGAAGGTCCTGCCGAGAAATTTCGCCGTCCGCTCGACCGTCATGCCCGCCTCCAGTGGTCCAGGGCGGGACGGCCGACTCGAGGTGATGCCGCCGGTCCAGCGGAGGTCGTTGCCAGGATCGAACATGAACGCCGCGACGTCCTGGCGCGGCCGGCGGACGAGGATCGTGGGTCGAACGTCGACGGCCACGGCGGGATCCTTCGGACGGCGGGTTGGGGTCAGGGGGCCGGGAAGAACGGCTGCGGCCGACCGGTCGCGGCGTAGGCGACGAGCCGGTCAAGGATGAGCGCCCAGGTCTGCGCGGTGTGACCGAGGTCGTTCTCGGCGTACCCGTCGCCGAATCCGTAGTGGCGGAAGAGCACGTTCGTTCCGCTCGCGGCACGTGTCGCCGGCGCGAGCTCCCACTCCCATGTCGAGCCGTCCCAGAACGGGAATCCGGAGGTCACGTGCATGCGGACGAGCTTGCCCGGCTCGGTGGCGACGTCGACCTCGAGGTCGACGGGCGCCTGCGGGAAACCGAATCGGGCCCGGTCCGCGGACACGTCACAATCCGCCGTCCAGAATGCGCGCTGCCCCTCGCTGCTCGACACGATGTCGAAGACCCGCCCGGCATCGGCATCAACATCCGCGGCGAGGGTGATCTGTCCAGTCATGGGTTCTCCGGTCGCTCGGTTCCTGAAATCATTTTAGGATAAGCTAAATTTAGACACGACTAAAATACTACGTCAACAGTCCGGGCGAGATGAGGCAGACTGGCGTGGCGAGAGGAGGCCGACCGTGGACGCGTTACAGGTGATCGCCGCGCCGCGCCGGCTGCGCATTCTCGAGCTGGTCTGGGACCAGGAACTTGCCGCCGGCCAGATCGCCGCCGAGTTCGACGTGTCCTGGTCGGCGATCAGCCAACACCTGACTGTGCTGAGATCGGCCGGCTTCGTGGTCGAGCGCCGGGACGGCGCGAGCCGCCTCTACCGGGCGGACAAGGTCGCGCTGGGATCGCTCCGTTCGGTCGTCGAGGATCACTGGCGTGGCGGCCTGAACCGGATGAAGGACCTGGCCGAGGCCGAACAACGCCACAAGGATCAGTGATGACGGATCCGGATGTCCTCGAGGTGACCGTCCATGTCGCGGCCCGGCCCGAGACGGTGTTCCCCTACTTCACCGACCCCTCCCGCTACACCCAATGGATGGGCACCGACGCGGTGCTCGAGCCGGTGCCGGCGGGCGCCTACCGGGTGCATATTCGGGACGGCGTGGAGGCTGTCGGCGAGTTCGTCGAGGTCGACCCGCCACGTCGCCTCGTCTTCACCTGGGGATGGACGCACGATCACGCGGTCGCGCCGGGAACGACCCGCGTCGTGGTGACGTTCGAGGAGGACGCGGAGGGGACCCGCGTCGTCCTCCGCCATCACGACCTGCCCGACGAGGAACAGCTCGGTCACCACACCAAGGGCTGGCAGATGTACCTGGCGCGTCTCGCGGTCCGCGCCTCGGGTGCCGATCCGGGACCCGATCCGAACGCCGCGGCGTAGGGCACTTCACGAACCGCCGACGGCAGCGAGAACCCCGGGGACTGCGAGGGCTTGGTACTTGCGAGCCAGCCAGGTGGGGTCGTGGGGGAAGTCCCGATCGACCCACCAGATCAGGAGACCGAGTGCGGCGCTGGTGAGGAACTCGGCGGCGATCTCGGGCGGCAGGTCGGAATCGGCTGCGGCCAGGTGGGGCCGCAGGTGCTCGCGCAGCAGGTCGCCGATGAGGCGGTGCAGGTGCCCGTAGACGACGTTGCCGCCCTGGCGCCCGCAGAGCGCGCTGTAGACGCGGCGGTGTTGGTGGGCGTGCTCGAATATGACCAGCGCCGGGTACGCCGGATCGGGTGGCGGCACGCCCGGGGCCATCTGGTCGAGGTGGCCACGTAGGTCGTCGTGCAGGCCGTCGAAGCTGGTGAGCAGGAGCGCTTCCTTGTCCCGGTAGTGGGCGTAGAAGGTGGAGCGACCCACGTCGGCCCGGTCGAGGATGTCCTGCACCGTGACGCGCTCGTACCCCTTCTCGAGGATGAGACCGATCAGCGCCTCGTGCAGTGCTCGGCGGGTGCGGCGGATCCGCCGGTCCGGCTCGGCCACGACGCCCCTCCCTTCCGGACAATCCATGCGGTGTGTCCGTTACTGGATCGCGAGCCCGAATTGGTTGTTGCCGTGCCTGCCTGACCGCCCACCATACTCGAACAAGATGTTCCGCAACGGACGGATGTTCGACAAGTGGGAGGGGTGTTGCCGTGTACGACGCCCGCGGGTCCGGGCGTACCCGCGCGGTGTGGTTCAACGTCATGGGCATCGTTGATCTGAAAGGAGCCCGGCCATGAGCCAGGCATCGACCCCGCACATCGACCGGTCCGCCTACCTGCCCGGCATGGGCCTTCATGCCCTGCTGCCGCTCTATGACCCGATACAGCGCATGCTCGGCGTTCCGGCGCTGCATCGTGAGCTCATCGACCGCGCCGGCCTACGCGCCGGAGATCGGGTCCTCGATGTCGGATGCGGCACGGGCAATCTGCTCGCAGCACTCGCCCGTCGTCATCCGGCGACGCGGCCGACCGGAATCGACCCGGATCCTCGAGCCGTCGATCGGGCCCGACGCAAGCTCGACGGTGTCGGCATGGAGGTGCGGATCGACGAGGGTCTGGCACAGGACCTGCCCTATCCCGATGCGTCGTTCGACAGGGTCCTCTCGAGCCTGATGTTCCATCACCTCGAACCGGAGGTGAAGAGCGCCATGCTCGCCCAGGTGCGACGCGTGCTCTCCCCCCGAGGGACGTTCACCCTGCTCGACTTCGGCGGCGTCATCCAGGCGACCGACCCGCGACCGACCCGGTGGATGGCCCGCTCGCCGAGGATCCAGGACAACCTCGGCGACGCGATCCCTGACCGTCTGCGCGGCGCGGGCTTCGCCGAGGTCACCGTCCTCGGACATACCCGGACGCGATTCGTCCCACTCGCGACCTTCCGTGCGGTCGCGCCCGACGCTTGATCAAGAGCGGATCCGTACGGCGTTTTGCACCCAGATCCCCTCTTGATCATGGACTCGGTGGACGGCGATGAGTGACATCGACCTGTTACGACTCGGGGATTCCCAACCAGGACTCGGGATCGGCGGTCGGCAGACCGGACGTCGACGTAGGGTTCAGGTGGTCGGGGTTTCGCCTGCCACCTCGTGGTAAGGCCGACTCCCTGATCTGCCGCCGTCTCTGCGGAGCGACGGCGATGCCGCCATATCCGGTTTTCGAGGATCACAGCATGGCACGGAGCCCGTCACGGAAGGCCCAGTCGGTCATCGGGCGACCGGGCCGCCGTGGCTCGGCGCCGTTGCTGGCGTGGTCGGTGATCACCCTGGGGCCGGATGCGGAGCTGACGGTCCGCGGGGAGCTCACGACCACGACGGCCGCCCGGCTGCGCGAGGCGATGGAATGGCTCTACGACGGGGGGCATTCGCGGATCACGGTCGACCTCGCGGGGATCACGTCGTGCGATGGCGCCGGCGTGAATGCGCTCATCGCAGCCTTCCGCCAGGTCGTCGGATCGGCCGGGCAGCTGCGGCTCACCAATCCCAGTGCCGCGCTGTGTCGCCTCCTCGGGCTGCCCGAGGACCCCGTCATGCCCAGGCGCACGTGGCCGAGGTGAGGCCGGCGCGGCTCTACTCCCCGCTCGCGATGAGGTCGACCGTGGTTGCCCTCGCCGGAGCGATTTCCGCGCCAGCCGCCGGGTCGGCATTGGCCGGCGCCCAGGTCATCATCGGCGCCTCGATCTCCACCGCATGCTCGATCTCCTGGATGAGTGATTCGCGGGCTATCTCTGCCTCCTCGGCTGTGCATCCAGGCAACTCGATCCGGGTCGGCGGTTCACCGTCGCCGAAGTGCACTTCTAGCGCGTAGCCACTCATGACTTCAGCATCCCCCACCAAGTCCGTTGCCCAAAGGTAGATGAGGCAGACCGGGGCAGCGCCGAGATGACTCGTCCTGCTGCTACGGCCGGTATTCCGGGTTTTCGAAGTCGAATCGGGCTCCGGCGTCCCATTCCTTGCGCTGGTTGCCGAAGGCGGGGAAGCCTCCTGCGTCCCGCAGCAGCGAGGCTGCGTGGAGCAGATTCCACGTCATGAACGTCGTGTTGCGGTTGGTGAACTCGTTGCCCAATCCAACGCGAGTACCGTCCGGCAGTTCGTCGCCGTAGCTGGGACCCGGACCGGCCTCACCGATCCAACCCGCGTCGGCTTGCGGTGGGCCCGTTCTTCATCGGTACCGTCTGCAACTACCCGCAGGTCCTCGTGGCCAAGACCGACTTGCGCAACATCCCGCGCAAGGAGAACCTCGTGCAGCGTGGATTCGTCAATCCGTGGATCCACCCGACACCCGCTGTCTACGATCCGGAATGCTGGTTCTGGGACAACCCGACTCAGCACACGGCGTAGTCCACGTGCGCGAAATGCTGGTCCTGTGTGATGGGTGCCGACTAGGGGTGCTCGGCGTGCCGACGTTTCGCAGCCCGCAGGTGATTCTCTTCAGCGATGACCTTCCCCGGGCCGTTGGGTTCTATGAAGGCTTGGGCTTTGTCGAGACGTTTCGTACACCGGCGGACGGTGAACCCATCCACGTCGACCTAGACCTGGATGGCTACAGACTCGGCATCGCCCGTGCAGCTCGTCCAGCATCTCTGACCCGGCCCCGATGTTCGATCGGTGTCAGGTCAGGACCTGCCTCGCTCAGCGGCGCGGTTGGCTTCGTGCGCGGCAGCATGCCACGCTTCCAGGACCATGACGGAGACAGATCAGCGATCGGACGCGTGTGCGACCGTGGGAGACGCAATGATCTCCGATCCCAAGGTCTGTCCGGAGACCGCGACCGTGGGTGAACTGCGCGACCTGTTCCTCGATGATCATGTTCACGCCGCCCTGGTCGTCGATGCCGGCAGGCTGCTTGCTGTCATCGAACGGGGCGACCTCGATGTCGGGCATCCGGACGTCGCTCCGGCCCGAAGCCTCGGCGGGTTGGCGGACCGCGTGGTGGCAGCTGACACACCGTTGGAGGTCGCCCGCCGCAGGATGGTGGCGACCGGGAGGCGACGCCTCGCGGCCGTCGACCAGGCGGGAATGCTGGCCGGGCTGCTGTGCATGAAGAGCAGCTGGTCGGGCTTCTGCTGCGACGAGGACATCCGAACGCGGTCTGCCTGACGCAGACGACGACTCCCACCGGAAGGGCTACCCGGTGCGTTTGCGAAACGTCGTGGTGGGCACAGTCAGCCGTCTTCGCCCATTCCGGCTGACCGACGGGCGGCGGCTTGGCGGCTGGCCGCCGGCCGGAACTGCTGGGTCGGCTAATACCCTGTTGCGACGGAGGTCCTCGGGGAGTTGCTCACGGCCGGATGGAGGGATGGCTGAGCCATGGCCGGGCGTGACGGACGTGAGTTGGCGGCGATCTTCGCCGGCGGGGCTCTCGGGACCCTCGCGCGGGCGGGTCTGAGCAACGCTCTGCCGACCGAGCCGCATCACTGGCCCTGGGCCACCTTCGCCGCGAATATCGTCGGCACATTTCTGCTCGGCTACTTCGCGACGCGCCTCCAGGAGAGGCTTCCGCTGTCGAGCTACCGGCGCCCGCTGTTGGGCACCGGTCTTTGCGGTGGCCTGACCACGTTTTCGACGATGCAGGTCGAGACCGTCCAGATGTTGAGCCGTGGTGATTGGCTTCTTGCGGCTGCTTACATCGCCGCGAGCGTCGTTGGCGGGCTGGCTGTGGTGCAACTGGCGACGGCGATGGTCCGCAGGGTGCGGGTTCGGTCATGAGCATCCTCGTTTGGTCCGCGGCCGTACTGGTGGGCGGCGCAGGTTCCGTGCTCCGGTTCCTGGTCGACGGAAGCATCGCGCGACGTACCAGCGGCGCCTTTCCGTTCGGCACCCTGACGGTGAACCTGTCCGGAGCCGTGCTTCTGGGTCTCGTCACGGGGCTGGCCCTCGCGCACGACCAGGCGCTGATCGCTGGGACGGGGGCTCTGGGCTCGTACACCACGTTCTCGACGTGGATGCTGGAAACTCAACGGGTGAGCGAGGAGCGGCAGTTTCGTACGGCGCTGGCCAACGTCGTGGTCAGCATCCTGTTCGGTGTCGCTGCCGCGGCCCTGGGGCGGTTGATCGGGGAGCATCTGTGAACGACGACTGCCTGAAACTGACGACCTACTTCGGTGAGCGGGCACGTAACGGGGACCGGTTTCTGGCCGACTCGCTGCTCGACATGTTCGGTGAGAAGGAGGTGGCGGTGAGCCTCCTGCTGCGCGGGGTGGAGGGATTCGGGCTCAAGCATCATCTGCGAACCGATCAGTCGCTGACGCTGTCCGAGGATCCTCCGGTCACCGCGGTCGCCGTGGATGCCCGAGCCAAGATCGAGCATCTTCTCGACGGGGTGATGCAGCTCGACTGGCGGGGATTGTTGACGTTGGAGCGATCCCGGATGGTGCACGGCGATCTCGGCGGCATCACCCTTCCGGAGAAGCTGCACGAAGCAACCAAGCTGACGATCTACATCGGCCGCCAGGAGAGGGTCTATCGGGTGCCCGCGTTCGTGGCCGTCTGCGACCTGCTGCATCGGCGCGGCCTGGCGGGCGCCTCCGTCCTGCTCGGTGTCGATGGCACGGCGCGTGGCCGGCGGGAGCGGGCGCGGTTCTTCGCCCGCAACGCCGACGTTCCCCTGATGATCATCTCGGTCGGTTCGGGTGACCGTATCGCCCGGGTGCTCCCGGAACTGGGGGCGCTCCTCGAGCGGCCGGTCCTCACGCTGGAACGTGTCCGGGTCTGCAAGCAGGACGGCGAATTGCTCGAGCGGCCGCATCGGTTGCCGCTCACCGACACCTCCGGCCTTGAGTTGTGGCAGAAGCTCATGGTCTACACGTCCGAGTCCGCGCTGCACGATGGGCAGCCGATCCACCGTGCGTTGATCCGGCGGCTCCGGCAGACCTCGGCGGTCCGCGGTGCCACGGCGATCCGCGGTATCTGGGGATTTCACGGCGATCATCGACCACACGGTGACGGGCTCCTTCAGCTCGCCCGCCGCGTTCCGGTTACCACGGTCATCATCGATCGGCCCGACCGCATCGCGGCCGCGTTCGACGTTGTCGACGAACTCACCCGCGAACATGGCATGGTCACCGTCGAGATGGTTCCGGCGGTGGCTGCGGCCGGGGCCGAAGAGCCTGAGCCCGGGCTGCGGCTCGCCCAACACGACTTTTAACAGACCGCATCAGGTCACGGGCAGGGGCACACTGTGGGTGTGCCCCACGAGGACCCGAAGGCGGCTTACGAGCGACTGCGGGCCGCGCAGCTGAGTGCGGTGCGCGCCTCGCTCGAGGACCACGTAGCGCGGTTGGACTGGCCGCGTGAGCGGGTCGAGCGTTACCGGACCGAACGGCTGCGGTCGTTGCTCATTTTCGCGCGGGAGCGTTCGCCCTTCCACGCGGCCCGGATGGTCGACATCGACCCGGCAACGGCGACCGTCGAGGACCTCGTACGGCTGCCGCCCATGGTCAAGCGGGAGGCACAGGACGAGTGGGACGCGATCGTCACCGTGCCCGACCTCGACCGCGTCGGCGCCGAGACGTTGCTGGCCCAGGAGCGCTGGTTCTCCTACACGCCGGCGGGCTACCAGGTGTTCAGCTCGGGTGGATCGAGCGGCGTGCGCGGGGTGTACGTATGGGATTGGCAGCAGTTCATCACGCTCGCCTGTCTCGCCTGGCGCTGGCAGGTTCGTGCGGACCGTGCAGCGGGGCCGGGCCGGCGCCCGACGCGACTGGCCGTGCTCGAGGCCGGCGAGCCCCCACACGCCAGCACGCCGTTGTTCGACGTTGCGACAGACCCGTCGGTGGAGACAGTGGTGATCCCGGCGGCGGCGCCGTTCGACCAGGTGCTGCCGGCGGTGGCCGGTGCCCGGCCGACCCAGCTCGTGGGCTACGCCTCGGTGGTGGGGCGCCTCGCGCGTGCCGCGATCGCAGGTGAGCTGGATATCCGGCCGGTCCGGGTGAGTACCAACTCCGAGCCGCTCGGCGAGGAGGACCGCGCCGCGATCGACGCCGCCTGGGGTGCGCCCGTGCACAACCTCTGGGGCTCGACCGAGATCGGCGTCCAGGCGGTCGGCTGCGGCCAGGGCGACGGCCTGCACATCTGCGAGGACGAGGTTGTCCTCGAGCGGGTCGACGCGACCGGGCGGCCGGTCGGCCCGGACGAGCCCGCCGCGCGTACGCTCGCGACCGGCCTCGCAGGCCGGACTTTTCCGTTCATCCGCTACGACCTCGGCGACGAGGTCACGCTGCTGCCCGGACGCTGCGAATGCGGCAGTTCGATGCTGCGCGTCGCGGAGATCGCGGGTCGGCGGGACGACGATTTCCGCTACGGCGAGCGGGTGGTGCCGGCGAGCGCATTCCGGTACGTGGTGGGTACCGATCCGCTGATCTCGGAGTACCAGGTGCAGCAGACCGCGGGCGGGGCGGACGTTCTCGTCGTCGGGTCGCCCGATACCGCTGCGGTGGCTGCCGGCCTGGCCTCCGCACTGCGCCCGTATGGACTCGCGAACCCCGAGATCCACGTCCACGTCGTCCAGGAGATCCCGCGGCACGCCGCCACGGGCAAGCTCACGCGTTTCCTCGCACTCCGTCAGCGGTGACGATTCTCGCCGTGGATCGAGACCGCACCTGCACGGTACGGGTCACGATGGCTCGCCGGGCTCGACATCCCCTGGTGCTTGTCCGGCGGCGGTGAGTACGTCGGCCGCCGGGGGTCGGTCGTCGGGACTGCGGGGCCGCCAGAGTCTGGTGATGACGCCGTCCACAGCGAGGGCGTCGCCACCGAGTTGGCGGGTGTCGTCCTGCGGCTTGACCGCGCGCTGGCCTTTCCGGTGGGCGCGAGCGTAGGTGGCGAGGGTGGCGGGGTTGTAGACCCGCCACCAGGGTGCACGGCCGATCCCGAGGCGCCGGTAGAGCAGCCTTGTCGGGTCGGAAAGGACCAGGCCGGGCCAGCCGAGGTGGCGGGCGATGGCAGCGAGTCGGTCAGCCGGGCTGAATCCGATGAGGACGAGCCCGATCCCGGGGGTGTGGTGCTGTTGGTGCACCTGGACCAGGTGCTGTTGGCAGGGCAGTCAATGGCGGTGTCGCATGAGAATGATCAGCTGGATGCCGGTGAGCGTGGCGAGGGTCATCGGCTCGCCGGCGGGGCTGAGCAGCGTGATGTCGCGGACGTCGATGTGGACGGTTTCCTCGGTGGGCATGGTGTCCCCTTCCAGAGCGGGTAGCGGTCAGATTGCGCAGCGCACCGGTGTGGGGAGGGTGCCGTCAGCGAGCCGGGCGGTGAAGAACCGTTCGGTGACGAGACGTTTCCCCTCGTGGAGCGGTGTTCGGGGCCCGGCGAGGCGCATGTCCGGGCTGGTGGTGGTGTCGGCGCCGGCGGGGTGCCAGTGCAGTCCGTCGGCGGTGACGGTGAGTTCGGGGATGCTGGTGTGGGGGTCGATGTCGAGCCCGGTGCCGGAGAGGCCACGGCGTAGCAGTGGCCGGACGGCGAAGTTTTCCGGGTCCACTCCGAGGTCGCCGAGCAGTCGACGGGCGTCGTCGATCTCGCCGGTGTTCTCGGTCGTCTCGGTCATCGCGACCCGCAGGGGCAGGCCGAGGCTGGTCAATGTGCGGATGCCGTCGACGGTGCGGTCGAAGGAGCCGGTGCCGCGGTGCGTGTCATGGGTGTCGGGTCGGGCGCCGTCCAGGGAGGTCTGGATGGTGAGCCGGTGTTGTGCGGCGAGTTCGGCGGTGCGTTCCCGGCGTCGTCCGCGCAGGAGCATGGCGTTGGACAGGACGACGGTGGTGGCCCGGTCGCTGGCGTAGCGGAGCATGTCGACGATGTCGGGGTGGAGAAAGGGCTCGCCCCCGGTGACGTAGATCTCGGTGAAGCCCTCGTCGAGTGCCTCGTCGACGAGGGCGGTGAAGCGGTCGAGGGTCAGCCGTCGCGGGTCGGCCTGTGGCGAGGAGGCGACGGCACAGTAGTCGCAGCGCAGGTTGCAGTGGAAGTTGGTGTAGATCCAGAGCCGTGGCGGGAAGTAGGCCGATCCGAACAACGGCACCACCGGCCGCTGGTCGTCGTCGGGGGCGGGCATGTCGGTCGTGCCCCAGCCGTCGGTGGCGGGGGTGAATCCGCGCGGTAGCGTCGACCGGTACAGGTGAAATGCTCCGCGGGACCGCTCGGCCGGCGGCAGCACTTCCAGGCAGGTGGTCCACCAGCCGGTGTCGATGGTCTCGACGAAGATCTCGGGGAGTCCGGCGGCGCGCATCGATGCCGCCTGTGCCGCCCAGTCGTAGGCGAGCGGTATCAGCTCGGCGTGGGCGGTGGCGTCGCCCACATCGAGCAGGGCGTACCAGACTTCGCGGCGGCCGTCGTTCGCCGGTTTGCCCAGTACTCCGGCATTGACGACGAGCGTTCCGTCGATCTGCCGTTGCCAGGGAAGTCCGCTGTGCGTACACACGATGAGGTCTGCGCCGCTTGCCGCGACCCGCAGCCGGTGCTCGCGGTCGGGCAGCGACCGCCACCAGAAGTCGTTGAGGGCGAGCGGCGATCCGTGGACGAAGTGCACGTCGGTGTCGGCGATGGTGACACGGCGTTCGGTGGGCAGCCGGCCCATCCAGGCGGCGAAGGCCCGGCTGGTGTGGGCGAGGGTGTGGTCGTAGACGAGTTGCGCGAAGGCGTTGTCGGCCGGGTCGTGGTAGCCGCATCCACAGTCGGGGTCCGCCCGGGCGATGGCGACGTCGTAGTTGCCGGCGACGCAGATCACGTCGTTGTCGGTGAGGATGGGCCACAGTGCGTCCACCTCGGCGCCGAATCCGCCGAGGTCGCCGAGGCAGTAGAGCCGTTCGGCGCCCCGTGCCCGCGCGTCGGTGACGAACGCGCGCAGCGCGTAGGGGTTGCCGTACGGCCCGCCGCAGACGGCGATGCGCATGGTGCGAGGCTCCTTTCGATGTGGGGTCAGGCCGCGGACGCACCGGCATCCGCAGGTGTGGGGGAGTGCGCCCGGGCGGAGGTGAGCTCCAACGGCCGACGGGCCGCGTCCGCGCCGCCGCGCACCGCGTAGGTGCCCATCGCCGCGGCTCCGGCGAGCCAGCACACGACGACCAGCAGGTAGGACGCGGTCGCACCCATGGCGGCGGCGAGGCTGGGTAGGGCCAGGGTGCCGACGATCGCGCCGGTCCGTCCGACCGCGACCGAGGCGCCGACTCCGGCGCCGCGCAGGTGGGTAGGGAACAATTCGGTGAACGTGGGATAGGCCGACGTCCAGGCCGCGGTGCCGAACGCGTTCGCCGCGATGAACGCGACCGTGACCCACCCGCCGTTGCCGGTGCGCGTCGCCGCGGCAAGCAGTCCGACGCCGACGGCGGCCGCGGTGTAGGAGACCGCGACGGTGATCCGGTGGCCGAGCCGGTCGAAGTAGCTGCTCATGAACAGCCCGCCGACCAGGCCCCCGAGGTTGCCCACGATGTAGACGAACGGGATCTGCGCCTCGGAGATGTGCACCTGGGGCAGTACGACGACCGAAAGCAGCGCGAACAGTCCGTAGTAGCCGAACGCTTCGGCGAGGTCGAGGGCCGCACCGAGCCCTAAACGTCCGGGGTAGTCGCGCAGCAATTCGCGCAGAGCGGCCCGCAGTGGCGGATCGGACCGGGCCGGCGTGGTGACCGGGGTGGGTGTTCCGGCGGCGGTCTCCAGGGCGGCGACGATGGCCTCGGCCTCCGCATGCCGGCCGCGGGCGGCCAGCCAGCGGGGGGATTCGGGGATGCGGCGACGGAAGAACAGGACGACCAGGGCGACGAGGCCGCCGAGCACGAACATGTAGCGCCACGAGGTCGCCGCATCCAGGGCGAGGACGTCGAGCAGGAAATAGGCGAGGAGCGCGGCGACGACCGCTCCGGCCGGCCAGAAGTTCATCACCACGGCGCCGGCCCGCCCGCGCACCCGGGCCGGCATGAATTCGGCGATCGCCGCATTCACGATCGCGTATTCGGCGCCTACGCCGAGCGCGGCGAGAAACCGGAACGCGTAGACGAACGGCAGTGAGGGGGCGAGTCCGGTCAGGACGGTGAACCCGGCGTACCAGAGCAGGGTGAGGACGAAGAGCCGACGGCGACCGAACCGGTCGGTGAGCCGGCCGCCGGCCAGCGCGCCGAGCAGGATTCCGGACAGCCAGATGGCGAGGATCGAGTCGCGGGCGAACACCGAGGCGCCGAAGTGGTCGCCGAGCGGTCCGACGGCGTTCGAGAACATCTGTACCTCGAAGGAGTCGAACAGCCAGCCGGCGCCCAAAGCGATGAGGATCGTGGTGTGCAGGCGGCTCCAGCGCAGAGCGTCCAGCCGGGCGCCGATGCCGTCCCGTTCAGCGGGCGTGGTCACGATCGGCCTCCCGCGAGGTCCCGCCTGAGGCAGCGGCACCGATGGGTGGGCGCCGCCGACGGCCGGGTCCGGCGGCGTAGCGGCGGGCCAGCTCGGCCGGCTCGACCCCGGCGAAGTAGAGCAGCTTCAACCACTGCATGAAGGCGGTCATTCGCAGCGTGCCGTGCTGCTCGAACCGGCGCGCCGACGCGGTCGAGGTCGCCGGGAGCACGACGAGCCGCCCGGTGCGGCTCAGCCTCCGGGACATCTCCAGGTCCTCCATCAACGGGATCTCGGGGAACCCGCCGACCTCGTCGAACACCCGGCGCCGCACGAACATGGCCTGATCGCCGAAGATCCAGGAGAGCCGGCGGGCACGGACGTTCGAGGTCCAGGCGACGTAGCTCAGGCCGGGTGTGCGCTTGTCGAAGCGCAGGGTCAGGCCGCCGCCGACGACGTGCGGATCGGTGAGCGCGGATCGCAGCTCGGTGAGTGCCGCCGGGTGGACGACGGTGTCGGCGTGAAGGAACCACAGCACGTCACCGGCGGTCTGCCGCGCTCCGGCGTTGAGTTGCCGCCCACGTCCCGGTGGACTGGTGATGACCTGCGCCCACGGTCTGGCAAGGTCAGGGGTTCCGTCGCGGCTGCCGCCGTCGACGACGAGGAGTTCGCACCCGGGGAAGTCCCGGCGGAGCCGGCGCAGGGTGGTCTCGATCCGGTCCGATTCGTGCAGGGTCGGCACGATCAGCGAGACGGCCGGCGGCCTTCGGCGGGATGCGGTCATGATCGGGCCGGTGTGCGCAGCAGAGCGGCGATCTGGCGGGGCAGGCCCGGGTCGTGCAGCAACGCCGTGGCGTCATCCGGGGTGTCCAGGTCGCGGAGCGGGCCCAGCAATGTGACCCGTTTCCCGGCGGCGTCCAGCGCCGTGAGGGTCGCGTCGAGCACCTGCGGGCCGCCCCACAGCGCCGGGTCGATGGCGAAAGCTGTGGGGAGTGGGGAGGTCAGGCCGATCAGGTAGTAACCGCCGTCCAGGGCGGGGCCGATCACCGCGTCGGCGCCGTTGCGGTGCGCATCCAGGGCGGTGGCGAGGTCCGATCGGGTGAGGGTCGGGGCATCGGTGCCGATGACCACGACAGGGGAGTGGCCGAGTGCCGTGAGGTCGTCGACGGCCGCGGACATGCGCTCGCCGAGGTGCTCGCCGCGCTGGGGGAGCAACCGCACCGGAGCGGACGCCAGGGCGCGGATTTCGTCGCCGGCGTCGCCCGGGTGGTAGGCGAGGAACGTCGGCGCCACACCGGCCGACAGCGTGCAGGCGTGCCCGATCAGCGCCCGTTGCAACCCGGCGCACCCGACCGGTCCGAGCAGAGGGCCAAGCCGCGTCTTCACCAGCCCGACGCGGGCGGCCTTCGCCATGATGAGAATCGCGGCGCCGAGGGTGGTCACGGATCGATCCGATGCACGGGTGCGGTGCGGGCGGTGCCGGCGGGTCGGTGCTCGACCTGCACGATCGGCAGGGTTCGGCGCAGCGCGGCGTTCTCGGCCGGGTCCAGCACGCTGTGCTGCACGCAGGCCGGCACGAGGGTGCCGTTCTCGGGGTGGGCCATCGCGTAGTGGCAGGCGGCGAGGCGTTCCTGCGTCGCCCGTTGCTCCGGGTCGGTGGCGGTCTCGCCGCGCTGCATCATCTCCCACGCGGGGGCGACCTCGGCGGCGTCCATGAACTGGTGCATGACGAAGGTCACCGGTCGCACCTGCCGGTGCCGGGCCAACTCGGTGACGCCCACCCGGCGGACGGTCCGGGCCAGCCACGACCCGGCGATCGCGACCACCCGGGGGTGCCTGAGCACGACGCGGGCCAGTTTCACGGCGAGTATCGGCGCCGGTGTACCGGTGAAGTTGACCGTGCCCAGATAGCGGAAGAATGCATCCCGGGTGGCCAGGTCGCGGCGATCCTCGCCGTCGAGGAACGGGTGCCAGCGGTCACCGACGTAGAAGCCGTAGGCGGTGCGGTTGCAGCGCAGGTCGCCGTTCTGCAGCACGTGGTAGTCCAGCGGCGTCCCGACACCCTTTTCGATCTCGGTCCACACCGCGTCGGGGGTGGCGGCCCGGTAGTCCTCCCGCCAACGTCGATCGTCGCCGACGAACGCGGCGGGCTGGAAGGAGAACATCCCGTAGCCCATCGCGTGGCAGTCCCGGACGACGGCGGCGACCTCGCCGAGGTTGCCCGGGGTGACGGTCATGTTGTGGGCGAGGAAGAACCGTACGCCGTGCTCACGACGCAACCGGGTGAACATGTCGGCGAACCGCTGCCGGTAGGGGTTCAGCGCCGCCTCGTCCGGCGGCCGTTCGATCCCGCGGCGGCCGAACATGAACTTGTCGAAATGGCCGGCGAAGGACAGTCGGTCGAACCGCCGCCGGCCCTCGTGCAGGGCGAGCCGGCGCAGGTAGTTCTCGTCGATGTCGCCGTGGGTGAAGCTCATCGGCTCCCGGCCGTGCGCGCGCATGGAGGCGAGGGCCGCGGCGTGGTCGTCCGGGCTGAGCAGGCTCACTTCCCCGCCGATCAGCTGGGCGTGGGCACGGGGCCCGCGTAGCAGGCGCAGCAGACCCATCTGCGCGTCGACGTTGGCCACCGTGTGGCCGCCGTCGACGCGGACCCGGTTTGCGTCCCGGGAGTGGTAGCAGGGGGTGCAGGCCAGATTGCATTTCGGGAACACCCCGTGGGTGCCCTCGCAGCCGACTCCGTGCCGACCGAGGATCTGGCCGGGCGTCTTGACAGTCTGCGGCAGTTCCGCCCACCGGCGGCGCAGGGCGGACACGAATTCCGGATCCGCGGGGCTCAGCGCCCGCCTCAGGTCGCCGAGCCTGCCCAGGATCTGCATCCGGTCCTCCTCTGTCGGCCCGGCGAGGGGCATCGGGGCGGTGGAACGGCGGACCGACTCGATCATGGTCCAATGTCGGCCTGCCACCGCGGCGGCGCGCGCGTCGCAGCGTCCTCAGGTGCGGGAAACCCGGTGTCCCCGCCGGATCCTTCCCGCTAGCCCGGACTGCCCGCTGGCCGGGCCGCGCGGCCGTCGACGGGCACGAAGAACATCGCGGCCGCGCCGCGGACCCCGGTCGCGTAGGTGGGGTAGGCGTGCACGGTCTGCGCGAGTCGGCCGGTGAACATGCCGGTCCGGATGGCGAGCGTGATCTCCGCGATCATCTCGCCGGCGTTCGGCGCCACGACGGTGGCGCCGACGAGCCGGCCGCCGCCGGCGTGACCGGTCAGCGGCCGACGGTCCGCGATCAGCTTGACGAAGCCTTCGGTGCGTCCCGCGGTCACGGCGCGGTCCACGGCGGTCATCGGCAGGTACGCCACCCGGGCGCCGCCCGACCCGACCGCCTGCGCCTCGGACCGGCCGACCCGGGCGACCTCCGGGTCGGTGAAGGTCACCCACGGTGTGGACTCAGGGCGGAATCGTCGCCGGGAGGCCCGGCGTAGGGCGTTCGACGCGGCGATCCGCCCCATCTCGTCGGCAGCGTGGGTGAACAGCAGCCGTCCCGTGACATCACCCGCGGCGTACACGCCGCCGGCCGTCGTCGCCAGCCGCTCGTCGGTGCGCACGTAGCCGCGCTCATCCACGCCGATGCCGGCGACATCCAAACCCAGGTCTGCGGTGAGCGGACGGCGGCCGACCGCGACCAGCAGGCGATCGGCCGTCACATTCTCCCCGCCGGCGATGTGGACCCGCACTCTCTGCTCCTGCTCCTCGACCCGGGTGGCGGTCGTCGCCACCCGCACGGTGACCCCATCAGCTTCCAGCGCCGCCCGCACGACGTCGCTCGCCTCCGGCTCCTCCCGGTTCAGCAGCCGGTCCGCTTCCTCCACGACGGTGACGGTCACCCCGAGCCGGGCGAAGGCCTGCGCCAGCTCGACACCGATCGGGCCGCCCCCGAGCACCAGCAACGATGCCGGCGCAACTCTCAGGTCGAACACCGTCTCGTTCGTCAGGTACGCCGTGGCCGGCAGACCCTCGATCGGCGGAACCGCCGGAGCCGTCCCGGTGGCCACCACCACCCGCCTGCCGGAGAGCCTGCGGCCACCCACCTCAACCGCCCGGGGTCCGACGAACCGGGCTCGGCCGCCCACCACGTCGATGCCCTCGCCCCGCAGGACCTCGGCGGTCTCCCCTGCGGCGATCCGTGCGACGGTGTCGCGCACCCGTTGCAACGCCGCCGGGAACGGCGTGCCGGCGGCCGCCGCGGCGATCAGGGTCTTCGACGGCACGCAGCCGGTGAACGTGCAGTCCCCACCAACCGGACCGTCCTGGACCAGCACGGTGCGGCGTCCGCGGCGCACCCCGTCACGAGCCGCAGCGAGCCCGGCGGCGCCGCCACCGATCACCAGCAGGTCGTAGCGGACCACGTCTGCCATGTCCGGCTCACCCTCCAGTCGCGTACCGACCGCTCGCTCCGACGGGGCGGAGTCACCTCTGTCGGTGGGCACGGTCGCGGCCGCGTCTATCGCTCGACGTCGGGTGGGACATGTCGATGTCCGTCGGGTGGCGGCAGGATCCCCGCCCCCCGAAGAACCACATCGCGCCGGCGAGGACCACCAGCAGGAGCACCACCATCACTGCGGCCACCACAGTTTTCCTCCCTCATGCCGGCAACCATTCCGGGCGCACACGCGACATCAAACCTTCACCACGCGCACTCCGCCCCAGAAAGCGATGTGATCCTTGATCTTGCGGGCCAGCGGCGACGGATGCCGGTAAGCCCACGCCGCATTCCGGTCCGTGACCGCATCAACGTCGACCGAGTAGTACCCCGCGACACCCTTCCACGGGCACAACGACTTCGCGTGGGTCCGGTGAAATCTGCTCGTCACGGCCGCTGACGCAAAGCGGGCATATGTCCCTACCCACGTTGCTGCCGACCCATCATCCGGGGATCGCCGGGAAGGCGTGGTCGTCTCAGCGGGTTTCCAGCATGTGGGTGCATCCGGTCAGGTCCCCGACCCCAGCGGGCCGCCCGACGACGGTGCCCGCCGGCAGCGCTACCTGGAAATGGTGGCCGCAGAACTTCCGGTACTGCTCCGCGTCGCGCGGACGATGACCGGGCAAAGCGCGGACGCCGAAGACCTCGTTCAAGACACCCTGCTGCGGGCCTGGCACGGCCTCGACGGCTTCGACGGCCGGCATCCCCGCGCGTGGCTGCTGACCATCCTCCGCCACACCGAGATCAACCGACACCGCCGCCGGCGCCCCGAACTGCTCGACGACCCCGACGAGCCGGCCGGCCGACACCTCGCCGCCGCCCACCCGTCCGCCGAGCAGGTCGTCACCGACCGCGCCTTCGACGCCGTGGTGGAGGCAGCCCTGCTCGCCCTCCCCGAGGACATGCGCCGTGTTGTCATGCTCATCGACGTCGACGAACTCAGCTACGCCGAAGCAGCCGCCATCCTCGGAGTGCCGGAGGGAACCGTCACCAGCCGACTGCACCGCGCCCGCAAACGCATCCGTCACAGCCTGCAGGCAGGCGGACTAGCCCCTCGGAGAGGACTATGACCAAGAAGCTGTCGTTGCGGCAACGGATGCTCGGCGACCGTGACATCACCAGCTGCATGCACACCCGTCGGCAGCTCCAACGATTCCTCGACGGCGAATCCGATCCCGTCATCGCGGCCCGGATCAGGCGGCACCTCGACGCCTGCCGCGCCTGCGGGCTGGAAGCCCAGACCTACCGCGACATCAAGGCAAGCCTGCACGACCACGCGGCACCCCCGCCGACCGAGACCATCGACCGGCTCACGGAATTTGTCACATCCCTGACCCGCGGGTAGCGACGGGGTCGTAGTGGTCCGGGTCGGCGGAGAACGTGTCGCGACATCCGATGCTGCAGAAGTGGTAGATGCCGCCGGCGTACTCGACGCTTTCGGCGGAGCTTGTCGGTTCGACGGTCATGCCGCAGACCGGATCGAGTTTTTGCTGCGCGCCGGTGTCGGCGTGCTCGTCATTCCCGACGGCTCCGGCGAGGCCCGCGCCTCGGAGGTAGTGCTCGGGGTCGGCGCGGAACCGGTGCGCACAGTGATCGGAGCAGAAGTGCAGCCGGCGGCCGTCGCGGACGCTGGTCGCGGGGGCATGTTCGATCTGGACCTGCATTCCGCAGACCGGATCCTTGGCGTAGCCGGCGCCGCCGCCGAAGCGCTCCCGGTTGCGGTACAGCCAGTACAGCCCGGCGAACGCCGCCAGGGCGATGAGGTCCAGCACGGTGGTGTAGTTCCAGCCGAAGACGTCACGGCCGACCATGCCGTGACCGGCCGTGGTCGACGTGGGGGCGATATGCAGGGCGCGGAACAGGTACTCGGTGACCAGTCCGGCGATGCTCATGGTGACCCAGAACACGGCGAGCAGTTTCAGCGTCAGCCGGGTGCCGTAGTACCTGCGGTAGATCAGCAGGAGCGGGAGCGTGATCAGGTCGGCGAAGACGAACGCCACCACGCCGCCGAAGGTGATCCCGCCCGACCACAGGGCGGCGGCGAGGGGCACGTTGCCGATCGAGCAGACGAAGCTGATGATTGCCAGGAAGGGGCCGAGAACGACGTTCTCGAGCGCAGACCAGAAACCGTGCCCGGTGAGGAACAGCGAGCGCCAGAAGTTCACCGGCACTGCGGCGTCGGCGAAGCCGGCGATGACGAAGCCGAGCACCAGCTCTTTGCGCAGCATGGTGAGGTCGCTGATGGTGTAGCCGGCGGCGTCCGCCCAGCCCGCCGCCGACCGGATCCGGCGCCACCGGGACCGACCGTCGTCGGCGTCCCGGCCGGCCCCGTCGGGGCGGTTGTCGGCTGAAAGCTCGAGGCGGTCCCGAGCCGCCGTCTGCTCCCCGGCCGAAACGACGCGAGGCAGCACGAGGCTGAGCAGCGCGATCATGAGCGCACCGCCCACGAATTCGGCGGCGGCGAACTGCCAGCCGATCAGCAGCCACAACACGATGCCGAGTTCGAGGACGAGGTTCGTCGAGGCGAACATGAATGCCTGCGCGGCGGTGAAGTCAGCACCCCGGGCGAAGAGGGTCTTCGCCAGCGCCGAGGCGGCGTACGAACACGACGAGGACACGGCGCCGAAGAAGCCCGCCTTGGCGACGGTTCGCGGACGGTGGCTGCCCAGCGAACGCTGCATCCGGGCGCGGGAGACGAACGCTTGCACGGCGCCGGACAGGGTGAAGCCCAGGATCAGCGCCCACAGGGTCTCCCAGAACATGCCAAAGCCGTCGGACAGGCTCCGTCCGACCGTGGTCAGGATCTCCACGTCGACCTTTCGGTTCCATCACTCGGATCGGGTACCCGGCGGAGGGCCGTCATGACTTGACGAGGCGCTCCACCGCGGCGGCCGCCTCGCGGATCTTTTCCTGCGCGCCCGGGCCGCCGGCTTCGATGGCGTTGGTGACGCAGTGCCCGAGATGGTCTTCGAGTAGGTCGAGAGCGACCGCCTGCAGCGCCCGGGTGGCGGCCGAGATCTGGGTCAGTACGTCGATGCAGTACTTGTCCTCGTCCACCATGCGCTGCAGCCCGCGGATCTGACCCTCGATCCGCCGGAGTCGCTTACCTACGGCGACCTTGTTCGATGTGTAACCAGGGGGAGTCGCCACGTCGTCCATGACGACACCATACCCCTGCCCGGTACCCGTAGCGAGGACGGCCGAACCGAGCGGGAGCGCCGGGGCATACCAGCGGCGCCCGAACGCTGCTCGTCGACCACCTCACCGTCGAGAAGACGGTGGCGGCGGTCCACCACCTCTTCGGCCCGCGGATCGCCGACGGGCCGACTGCGCGGACCACCACCGAACGGCGGCGACTCATCCGGTACGACAACCGGGTCGTGGTCGACCAACGTCTCGCTTACCTCGCCAGGCCCTGGCTCCGCTCATTGCCAGTCGACCCCGCCCTGAGAGTCCGGCTCGTGCGAACGTGGCGGGGGTGATAGGCTGCTTCGGTCGCTACCCGGTGTGGTGTATGAAGAGGACGGCCAAGGGTCCGAGCTGAAGGAGCATCTGCCCGGTGCAGGGGACTGAGGTCACCGTCGACGCGATCGAGGCCAGCGCCTACACCATTCCGACCGAGCAGCCGGAGGTCGACGGGACGCTGGAGTGGGATTCGACGACGCTCGTGATCGTCGAGGCGCGTGCGGGCGGGCGGACCGGTATTGGCTACAGCTACACGCATCGGTCGGCCGTGGATGTCGTCAACGACACGCTGGCCGGAGTCGTGGCCGGCACCGATGCAATGCGTCCGGGCGCCGCGTGGTCGCTGATGTGGAACGCCGTCCGCAACTACGGGCAGACGGGCCTGGTGGCCACGGCGGTCTCGGCCGTTGACATCGCGCTGTGGGATCTGAAGGCCCGCGTGCTCGACCGGCCCCTCATGCAGGTGCTCGACGCGGTGCACGACGGGACGCCGATCTATGGAAGTGGCGGGTTCTGCAACTACACCGACCAGCAGTTGCGCGATCAGCTGTCCCGCTGGGTCGAGTCGGGCATTCCGCGCGTCAAGATGAAGACGGGCCGCGACCCGGCCCGTGACCGCGAGCGTCTCGCCGCGGCCCGTGAGGCGATCGGCGACGACGTCGAACTGTTCACCGATGCCAACGGCGCCTTCACTCGCACCCAGGCGCTGCGGTGGGCAGAGATCTATGCGGGATTCGGGGTGCGCTGGTTCGAAGAGCCGGTGACCTCCGATGACCTCGCCGGTTTGCATGTCGTCGTACGCGCACCGGCCGGCATGGACGTGACCGCAGGCGAATACGGCTGGAACCTGCCGTACTTCCAGCGCATGCTCGACGCCGGGTCGGTGGACTGCCTGCAGGTGGACGTCACCCGCTGCGGCGGCGTCTCCGGCTTCCTGCGGGCCGCCGCGCTGTGCGACGCGCGCACGATCGACGTGTCCGCGCACTGCGCGCCTCAGATCAGCGCCCAGGTGTGTACCGCGGTATGGCATCTGCGCCATCGAATACTTCCACGACCACAATCGCATGAGCACCTGGCATTCGACGGTTGCCTGGAGCCGCAGACCGGCGGCGTTCTGATGCCTGACGGTCGCGGGATGGGACTGACGGTCAAGCGCAGCGACCTCGAGACCTTCCGCGTGCGGTGATGAACATGTTGAGTCCACCGCGTGGGTTGGCGCAGAATCAGTGCGGCATCGACGCGTGGGGTGTCGATGTGCGGGGGTGATGGATGATTCGGCCCGACGAGGCGGACGGTGACGCCGGGCGAGCCCCGTGGTACCGGGAGTTCCTTCGTGGCCTGAGCACTGCCGTGAGCGGCAACGCTCAGGCGTTCGGGTTCTCGATCACGATCACGGCGACCTACGGTGTCATCTCGCGAGCGCAGGGCAATCCCTCACTGCCCGAGGTCTTCGGGTTCGCCCTATCCGCAGTGGCCGCATTCTCGCTGCTCAACTTGGTCGTGGCCGCACTGCTGGTGAGGGGCAGGCCGCGGAAGGATCCGGAGAGAGTGGTCCTGGTGGCCACGGCGACCGACTTCCTCGCCGTCGGTCTCGGCATCGCGGCGGCGGCCGGGCTGCAGTCCGCGCTGGGCGGCTGGCTTGCCTGGGCCCTCGCGCCGTTCGGCGCTGCGCTGGTCTACGTGCTCGTGCAGGCACTCGAGATGATCATCGGGCTGCAGCAAACAGGCAAGCGGGAGTAGCGCGGCCGGGCCGGCGCACCTTCGGCGTCGAGGCCCCTCCATCGCCGCATTCTGCGCCGACCGCTCGCGTTTGCCCGCCCGCTCGTCCGGGCAATCCGCTTATACGGACGTCATCGGCTGGGAGGGACCTGGGAATGAATCCAGCGATCAAGGATCGGCACAGCCCGGTCCGACCGGCGGGAGCCGGCAAGGGTGCGGGGCTGGCGGTGTTGGAGCAGGGGGCGAATCTCCTGCAGGACGTCGCTCCGCTCAAGGGCTTCGACGTCTACGTCGTCGGATTCCACTGCCCGAAGAACGAACCGCGCGAGCAGATGGAGGCCCATCACTACTGTCGGGTGGTCAACGACGACCTGCTGCAGTGTGTGCTGTTCGACGGCAACACCCGCGATGCGAACCTGATCGGCATCGAGTACATCGTGTCCGAGAAACTCTTTGATTCGCTGCCGGAGCAGGAGAAGTCCTACTGGCATCCGCACAACTACGAGGTCCTGTCGGGGGAGCTGGTCGCCCCGGGCCTTCCGGACGTGGCGGAGAAGGCCTTCATGGAGCGGCTGATGAACTCCTACGGCAAGACCTGGCACACCTGGCACACGGGTCGTCACGACGGCAAGCCGGGACACGACCTGCCGCTCGGGGACCCGAAGCTGATGTGGTCGTTCAATCGCGAGGGCGAGTGCGAGGAGTCCCTCAAACGCGACCGCAACGAAGCGATGGGCCTCGACGTGGCGAAGAAGCACGCCGCGCGACAGGAGTTCTCGCCTCTGGCGCACCCGCAGTGCGGGGTGGACGCGATGGCCGGCCAGTTCACCGGTACCACGCCGATCCCCGGTGTGGTGGACGTGCGGGCCGCCGGCGGAACGAGCGGGTGACCGGCGGTTCCTCGGCGACCAGGTCCTGGTGACTACTTCACGTGCCCGTTGTCATCGTGTCGCCGGCGGTAGCGGTGGACGAAGCGGAGGAGAACGGCGGTGCCGTTGTCGTCGTGTCGCCGGCGGTAGCGGTGGACGATGCGGAGGAGAAGGGTCGGATCGGTGGACTGAGCGCTGGCGACGAGCCTCGCGCTTGTGCCGCCACTGAGGTCTGGCCAGGGAGAGCTCGACGTCCGAGGGCGTGGCGATCGACGCCGCCCCACGTAGCGTGGGCGGAAGATGATCGGGTGGCCCGCTGCAATGCGAGCTGCATGGCTCCGGCGGCGTACCCGCCTCCAGACACCGACACGAGGTAGCAGGCCTCGAGCAGTTCGTCACGCAGAACGTCGAGAACACCGAGGGCGAAGGTCGCGGACCGGATCCCTCCGCCGGACCCGTCCAAAGACTGGTCCGGTTTCGGGGTCGGACAGCCGAGTACGTCGCTGACCTGCTCGCCGCCGGGCGGGGGTCCTCGACCCCGACGACGTGAACGTGGCTGACCAGCTCTTCCGGCGGTCGCTCGAGCCTCTTGACGAAAGGCGGGCCAGCTGTACTCTTCATCTATGACGTTAGATAAAGGGTTGAGCGGGTCTGCGGATCCCGCGGCCTCGCTGATCACGTTCCGGCTCGACCCGGCCTCGGGTGTGCCGACCTATCTGCAGCTCGTCCAGCAGGTCGAGCATGCGTTACGCCTGGGCTACCTCAAGCCGGGAGATCAGCTGCCCACCGTCCGCGAGGTGGTCGCGGAACTGGCAATCAACCCGAATACGGTGCTGAAGGCCTATCGCGATCTGGAACAGAAGGGTCTGGCCGCCGGCCGCCCGGGCCAGGGCACCTTCATCGACGGGTCGCTGGGCCAGGCCACGCTCCCGGAGCTCGCCGGGCTCCGCCGGTCGCTGCTCGCCTGGTTCGAGGACGCCGACGCAGCAGGGTTGGATGACGACGGCATCGTCGCCCTGGTCACGAGCAGCTTGCGGGATTTCTCTGAACGCCGCGGCGCCACCGACGTGCGCGGCGCAACGCGGCGCACCCGCCGGAGCAGGGGAGGAGTGGCATGAACATCGTCGAGACCGCCGGCCTGGCCCGCCGCTACGGCAGCACCTGGGCACTGCGCGACTGCACGTTGGCCATTCCCGAAGGCCACCTGGTCGCCCTGGTCGGCCCGAACGGCGCAGGCAAGTCCACGCTGCTCAATCTGATCGTCGGGTTGGCCTCCCCGACCGCCGGCGACGTGGCGGTCCTGGGCGGGCAGCCGGCCGGATCGCTCGCCGCCCTCGACGGAATCGGGTTCGTGGCCCAGGACATGCCGCTGTACCGGCACCTATCGGTGGCCGACATGCTGCACCTGACCCGCAACCTCAACCGGTACTTCGACACCGCCTACGCCGGGCGTCGCCTCACCGAGCTCGGCATCGGAGGCAAGCAGAAGGCCGGCAAGCTCTCGGGAGGCCAGAAGGCCCAGCTCGCGTTGACGTTGGCGCTGGCGCGGCACCCGCGCCTGCTCGTCCTCGACGAACCCACCGCGTCACTCGACCCGCTCGCCCGACACGACTTCATGGCCACCGTCATGACCGCGATGGCCGACGACGGAATCTCCGTGGTGCTGTCCTCGCACATGCTGGCCGAGCTGGAGCGGGTCGCCGACTACCTCGTGCTGATCTCGCACGGGCGCGTGCGCATGGACGGCAGAGTCGACGACCTGCTCGCCGGTCATCGGCTGGTGACCGGCCCCGCGAACGACCAGCCGAGCGGCGCGGGCTGGGAGGTCATCGAGTCCAAGACCTCCGGCGCCCTGACGCACCAGCTCGTCCGGATGCGCGCAGCCGACGCGCCGCTCCCACCGACCTGTGAAGCCCGGGCCGTCGGCATCGAGGAACTCACCCTCGCCTACCTTCGCGAAACCGCCGCACCGCAGGCGCCGATCCTGACCGGAGCGACCCGGTGACCGCCCTCGCCGCGGCCCCGGCCGCCTCCCTGCAGCCCGTGCCGTGGCCACGCCTGGCCTGGGTGGTGTGGCGGCGCTACCGCACCACCCTCGCCGCCACCGTCGCCGTCCTCGCCGTGATCGCCGTCTACTTGGTGATCACCGGAGAACGGATGCGCTCGGCCTACACGGCCTACCTCGACTGCAGGCCCGTCCACTCCGCGGCCTGTCAGTTCAAATGGGAGAACTTCCGCGACGGCTACGGCCAGCCGGGTCTGCTCGGAGTGGTGCTGCTGCTCCTGCCCGGAATCATCGGCGCGTTTGCCGGTGCTCCCGTCCTCGCCCGGGAACTGGAAACCGGAACCTTCCGCTACGCCTGGACCCAGGGTGTGGGCCGGACGCGGTGGGCCGTCGCCGCGCTGGTACCCGGGGCCCTCGGCGTCGCCGTGATCATGGCTGCCTTCGGCGCGCTGGTCACCTGGCACAACCAGCCGCTGGTCGAGGCCGGAGTCACGGCACGCCTGCACGCCACCGTCTTCCCGGTGACCGGGATCGCCGTTGCCGGATGGGCCCTGGCGGGCTTTGGGCTCGGCGTGCTGGCCGGCGTGCTGTGGCGCCGCGTCGTGGCGGCGCTTGCGACCGCGTTCGCCGCCTGGTTCGGGCTGGCGTTCCTGGCAGCCAACGTCCTGCGACCGAACTACTTGACACGACTCACCACGACCAGTCTTCAACTGTCAGGCAAAGACTTCTCGCTCGACCAGTGGTGGACCAAGGGCGGCGTGCGCGTCAGCGATTCCCGGATCAACACAGTCCTGCAGGCCATCGGTTTCCAGGCGAACGGCGGGAGCGGCAAGGTCACCGTCCAACCCGGAGCCAGCAATGTCGACCCCGTTCAATACCTCCTCCGGCACGGCTACCTCCAAGTCACCGCCTACCAACCCGACAGCCGCTACTGGACCTTCCAATGGATCGAGTTCGGCTGGCTCGTTGCCCTCACACTGGTGCTTCTCGGCACGACATTCTGGCTGCTGCGCCGCAGGTCAGCCTGAGGCGGCACACGCGAGGTCGGCGTGTGAGCAGCTTTCGTCGTTCCGCCTGCGCGTAGGAGGACGACGGCGCATGCTCAATTCACTCGTCGGCTTCCGACGCTCCCCGCTTCGGCCGAGCTGACGGGTGGGTCATCCCATCACGAGACACGAGACTCAAACAGGGAGTCGACTTGACCTCGAACAGACGTACCGCGCTCGTGGCGGGGATCTTCTTCGTCCTCACCTTCCTTGCGTCGATTCCGACCCTGGTGCTGTACAACCCCGTGCTGAAGGACGCCAACTACATCCTCGGTGCAGGCGCCGATGCACGGATATCCTTCGGCGCGCTGTTGGAGATCGTCCTCGTCATCGCCAACATCGGCACCGCCGTCACGCTCTTTCCTGTCCTGAAACGACAGAACGAAGGCGCCGCCCTCGGCTATGTGGCTTCTCGCATCATTGAATCGGGCATCATCCTCGTCGGCATCGTCAGTGTCCTTTCGGTCGTGACCTTGCGGAAGGATTTTGCGGGAGTCGTCGGCACAAGCCACCCCACCCTCGTCACCACCGGTAAGGCGCTCGTCGCGGTCCACGACTGGACGTTCCTGCTCGGCCCCGCCTTCTGCGCCGGGATCGGGAACGGGATGTTGCTGGGTTACCTGATGTACCGCTCCGGGCTCGTGCCACGAGGGCTTGCCCTGCTCGGGCTCATCGGGGGACCGCTCGCCGTGATCACGGCGACCGCCGTGCTGTTCGGCGCCTACAAGCAGACCTCCGGATGGTCGCTCCTGCTGACGGCACCGGAGATCGCGTGGGAGGCATCGCTCGGCATCTATCTCATCGTCAAGGGGTTCAAGCGCTCTCCCCTTGCCCCGGGCGATTCTCCACCTGCTCCGGCGCCACCGGCGCCCGCAGGGTTCGCCACGGTCTGACAGGTACGCCGCGACCCGGCCCGCGTGTCACGGGCGAGCCACCGTCAGGCCCCGTATCGGGCGAGGTAGTGCCACACCCGGTTGAGGTCCTGCTCGTCGTAGCGGCCGGTACGTGCGGCGTCTCCGAGGATGCCCGGGTCGAGATGTCCGTGCCGTGCGAGGTCCACGCCGAGGTCGACGTACCGTGGCCCGCGGTAGTCCGGGTGGCGTTGCAGGGCATCGACGTCCAGCCGGAAGCCGTGGTGCCACTCGACCGCACACGGCAGCATGCGTGCCGCGTGCATGCGACTCTCGCATACCCAGCGGTCACCACCCAGGTGGGCGGTCAAGCCGCCGTTGCTGGTCCCGGTCTCGAACTGGGACCGGTAGCGGCCGTCCTTTTCCAGCGCCTGCAGGATCGGGACGTCGTCGAGAAATCGGTCCGGGTGGAAGTTGAGCGTCACCCGCAGCGTCGGATCGATCGGCCTGCCCCGCGCCCGATCTGCGACGTGAGCCATTGCCCGTTCCTGCGGGGATACCCGCCGATGTGAAGACATGCGGATCAGGGGGTCGCCCGCTCGATGGCACCTTCGACCACGAAGGCGAGCATGCCGGTGCCCGACACCGTCTCGTGCTGCTCGCCGGGCGACCAGAGGGCCGCCTGCCCCGGTTGCAGCGCAGTCGCGACCCCGTCCTCACCACTGACGGTCGCCTGGCCGTCGATGAGAAGCAGCAATTGGCGACCCACGGCCGGGTGCCGGCCGATCCGCCCGCCGGCGTCCAGGCGCAGGCAGGACAGCCGACCATCCCGGACCCGGCCGAGATGTCTCACCGCGAAGCCCACGCTCGAGAAGTCGGTCACCGACCGGCCCTGGGTCGTACGAAGATCAACAATCTGCACCGAACGAGGCTAACCAGTCGACCAGCCGTGGCGATCAAGGCGCCCCCGGGACGCCAAGAGGGGAAGATGACCGGTAGGAAACGACGCGCAGCGAATCGGAGGCGTTTGATGCCCGGTCCGGACTCGAGCAGGGAGGAGTGGGACGCCTATTGGACGACGTTGATGGAAGAATCCACGCGACATCCCGAGCTCGGAGTGACGCACCGGGACGGCAAGACCTGGTGGTTCGACTCCCCGCTGCCGCCGAGGTTTCACTTCTGTAGCACCTGGACCTCCGCCTGGCTTCCGAGGGGAATGTCGGTGCGGAGATGTGCGTGTGGTGCCATCAGTCTCGGTGGAGATTGCTTCGCGGACCGAAACTCCCGCCGTAAGGGGAAAGCGGCCGGCGGGCCAGCGGAGCGACGCTAGACCACTCGTCTCTGTCCGCGGGTACGACGCGAGTCGTGGTCCGCGCAGAAGGAGTAGGCCCAGTCGCGGTTGCGGCACCCGGGCCATCCGCACAGGCCGAGCTTCACCTTCGCCTCGACCATGTCGCTCCACGCCTCCGATTCCGGACCGGGAGCTGGGTTCGATGAACGGTCGACGACCGCCTTGCGGTGCAGGTACAGCCGCTCCAGGGTCTCGATCTTCGCTCGTTCTCCCGCGCTGATCGCGCCCGATCGTGCCGTGCGCCGGTTCGCCGGGGGAGGCGGGGCCAGTGACCGCCCGACCGCCGATCCTCCTCCGATCACGCCGATCCTCTTGAGGGCCACCAAGGCGAGCAGCAGGCCGGCCAACCCCAGCGACATCCCGCCAGCGAGTAGCGCGATCGGCCCCCACCACGGATGTCCGATGACCACGCCGACCACCGTGACCGCGACGACGACTGTCAGAACGATCCCGAGTGAGGCGAGTCCGATCCGGCGCCGCGTAACGCGCGTGGCCGACCCGGCGAACCGCACCTGGTAGTAGCGAACTACGGCCGCCGCTATGGCGGCTGAACCCGTCGATCGACCGACGGGACCTGGGTCAGGCATCTGCCCACGATGCGCCGGACCGCGCTATCCCGCGACCGGTGCTTCCCTCCGGAGCCAGTCCCTTACCCAGCGCAAGCCGGTCCTGGGAGCGGCTGGTCGTGAATCGGACTAGCCGGGAGGGACCACCTTGCTCATCACGCAGTTGCCCTTGCCCTTGGGTCGCTCGTAGGTGAAACCGAGCTGCTCGTACATGGTCCGGGTGGCGTTGTAGAGGAACGACGCCGAGGTCTTCTTGCCCGCGGGGAGGTCGTGCGGGTAGGACTCGACCAGGCCGCCACCCGCCGCGCCGATCAGTCCCAGCGCGCCTCGAACGGCGATCGCGGCCATCCCCTTGCGCCGGTATCCGCGGTCCACGAACAGGCAGGTGATCCGGTAGTCCGGCACCTGTACGACGCCCTGCTCCCACTGCTTGCGGTGATGGATGTTCGGTAGTTCCTCGACAGGTCCGAACTCCGCCCAGGCGACCGCGACGTCCCCGTCGAACACCAGCGCGGCGTGAGCACGGTCCTCCTCGACGAGGCGCCGTTTGAACTCCCGGTTGCCGAGCTCCCTCCGCTCGGGAGGGTCAGGGTGGAGGTGGAACCAGGTGCACCAGCACCCACCCCACACGCCGTTGTGCCGCTCCGCCAGATCCGCGAACGCATCCCACGTCCGGGGACCGAGCGGGTCGATCCGGTAGCCGTCCACACGTACCTCTGCCCTGCCCATGTAAAAGAATGTAGAGCGATTTGCCTACCTGCGGTTGCTCCAGCCCCAGGCAAGCCGGTCGAGCCCGGTGCGGTTGTTGACGATCAGGGACAAACTGGTCCCGATGCCCTTCAGCGTCGTCAATGAATAGGCGTCTCCAGTTCGTAGTCCCGGCCAGTAGACCGATCCCATGTGCAGCGTCCTGACCGTGTCGGTTGCTGTCTGCAGGAAGGCGATGTAGTTGTTCGACTCCGGGTCGCCTGCGGTGCTCGACCCGTTGTAGGTGAGCCGGCGTCACGACCTTCGACACCGGCTGGTCCGGCAGTGCGCCGCTGCCGGCCCAGGCCCTGACCAAGGTCGCCGCCCGTGGTCATACGATCGGTGCGTGGGACAACTCGAGCGGTTCGGATCGGAACCGGATCGTCCACCACCGACGGTCGCGCGCCAACTCGGCGTCGACGGTTCACGCTGGCATCGCAGCCGGGTAGGCAACAGTGGTGCATTTCCGAACGGGGGCATCTGGCGCTTCGAGGCTCGGCGGGTCGATGGCGCCGGGACCAGCTGCGTGGTGAAGTGCACCGGCCCGCAGTTTCTTGGGGCAATCCGATCTGGGCGAATTCCCTGGAGCCGGTGCATCCGACGTGGTGGGGGCGGGAGGCTGAGTTCTACCGATCAGACCTGGCCACACATGGCTGGTCCGTCGACGCGAGGGTGGCTCGCTGCTTCGAGGTGTGCGACGGCCCGGGCGGCACACGCGAAATCTGGATGGAGGACGTCGACATGCCCGCTCTGTCGGCCGACGTCTACCGCGATGTCGTGCGGTCGCTGGCGCACTGGCAGGTCGCCACGGTCGGTGCCACGAACGGGTTCCTGTCCCGTGGATGGATTCCCACGCACGTGGACCGGCGCCACCTCGACAACGGGGCTGCGATCGCCGCTCTGTGCTGGGACGAGTTGCTGCGCCGGGGGATCGGCAGGTCGCTGCGTGACGCCCTTGCCGGGCGCATCACCGACCCGGAGATCGCCAGCGTCATGCTCGACAAGTTCCCGCAGACGCTGACGAACTACGACCTGCACCACGCGAACATCGGCCGGGCCCAGCCGACGGGGCGACAGCGATCATCGATTGGGCGTACGTCGGGTGGGGGCCCATCGGCCAGGACGTGGCACATCTCGCGCTGGACACCTGGGACAAGCGCGAGCCCGCGGCCACGCTGCCGGCGGTCTGGGACGATCTCACCTCTGTCTACCTTGACGCGCTATCTGACGCCGGCTGGGCCGGCTCGGACGACGACGTCAAGCAATCGATGTCGACCGCATGCGCCGTGCGCCACGGATGGGTTGCTGAGCACCTCCTGGCGATGGCGACCAGCCTGCCCGACGAGGCCCCATCGATCAGCGAGCACGCCGACTTCCTGGCCGAACTCATGCACTCGATCCAGTAGCCGCTCCGTCGGGAACTTCGTTCATCCACCCAACCAACGGCGGTGGGGACCTCGATCGACCCGACTGTCGGTTCTAGCCTGAGGACCATGCGCGAGATCACCGCGGCCACCACACAGGGCAAGGTGCGAGGCACCCAGATGGAAGGGGTCAGCGCCTTCCTCGGCATCCCGTACGCCGCCGCGCCGACCGGGCCCGCGTTGTTCCGGGCCCCGGCCGCGCCCCTGGGCTGGGACGGCGTACGCGACGCGACCAGGCTCGGCCCGACCGCGCCGAAGCCGCCGTACGCGCCACCGATGGACACGCTGTTGCTGGACCCGGTGATCGCCGGGGAGGAGTGCCTCAACCTCAACGTCTGGACGCCGGATCCCGGCGGGGGCGGCCTGCCCGTGATGGTCTGGATCCACGGCGGCTCGTTCCGCAATGGCGGGAACGCGGTGCCGTCCTACGACGGCCGGGCGTTCGCCAGGGATGGTGTCGTGCTGGTCAGCGTGAATTACCGGCTGGGGGCACCGGGCTTCGCCGTGCTGCCTGATGCGCCGGCCAACCTCGGCATCCGCGACCAATTGGCCGCGCTGATGTGGGTGCAGGACAACATTGCCGCGTTCGGCGGAGATCCGAACGACGTCACGATCTTCGGCGAGTCCGCCGGCGCTATGAGCGTGACCACTCTCGTGTCCGTGGCCGCCGGCAGCGGGCTGTTCGGCAGGGCGATCTCCCAGAGCGGCAACGCACACGTCATCGCCACGGCGACCGATGCCGCCCGCATCACGGCGGAACTGGCCGCCCGGCTGGGTGTGCCGGCGACGGCGGACGCGTTCGGGTCGGTGGACGTCGCCCGGCTGATCGAGGCGCAACAGTCGATCTCGCAGGACGCCGCCAGAAATCCGGACCCGAACCTGTGGGGACCATCCATCGTGGGCGCCGGGATGGCCTTTCTGCCCACTGTCGACGGTGAGCTGATCACCCAGCCGCCGATCGACGCGATCCGCGCCGGGGTCGGCCACCAGATGCCCATGTTGGTCGGCACGACCGAGGAAGAGTTCCGGTTGTTCATGGTGCCGTCCGGCTCCATCGACGCGATCACGCCGGAAGGGCTGCGCGGCGCGCTGGCCGCACGTGGCTGGGACACCTCGATCGCGGACATCTATGCCGCCAACCGGCCGGGCTGCACACCGGGTGACGTGCTGGCCGCGCTGATCACGGACTCGTACTTCCGGGTGCCGGCTGTTCGCATGGCCGAGGCCCGCGCCGATGCGCCGGGTCCCACCTATGTCTACGAGTTCGCCTGGCCCTCGTCGGTCGACCGGTTGGGTGCCTGCCATGCACTGGAGATCGGGTTCGTCTTCGACACGCTGGGCGAGGCGGGGTCGAACTGGCTGGCCGGCCCGGACGCGCCGCAGTCACTGGCCGACGACATGCACGCCCGCTGGGTCGCGTTCGCGAAGGACGGCGACCCGGGATGGCCCGCCTTCGACACGGACTCCAGGCCGGTGATGACCTTCCACGCCGACGGCGCCACGCTCGTCAACGACCCGAGGGCGGGCGAGCGCCGGCTGTGGGAGGACCTGATCTGATGACCCGGATGTTTGAGCGGGCGTCATCCCGCGTTCAGATTGGGCCGCTCCGGATCGGGTAGATCTGGCGTGCGGGCTTCGGCAATTGGCCCGTGGAGGCGGGTTCGCCATGGCTAGGCGGTTGGCTGGGACACCATCCGTATTCGCGCTGCCGGGCGGGCCACGTGCCCCCGGGAACGCCCGTGACTTCATTCGGGGCAGCCCATCGTTCGTCACGGAGTCGTCTCGTGACTCCGCCGTACTTCTGGTGTCCGAAATCGTCACAAACGCTGTGGTCCACGGCCGGCCGCCCATTGTGCTGACGGTCGAGCGAGTCCGATCCGGCGTCCAGATCAGCGTCGCCGACGATCATCCCGATTGGCCCGTCGTGCGACGACCTTCCCGCGAGGCGGTGGCCGGCCGCGGGATGCAGGTCGTCGAGGCCCTCGCCGCCTCGTGGGGCGTACGGCGCCGAGCCATCGGCAAGTCCGTTTGGATCGTCGTCGCAGACGGGCTTGACCCCGCGAGGGCAGAGATTCACCGGATGGACTGACCTACTCCATGCCCGTGGAGCCGTGGCGTCGCCAGCCTGAGCCGGCATCGAAGAATGACGAGGGCTGCGCGTTGGGTCTCAATTGCTGTTTCTGGCCGGTGAGACGGTCATCGTCCGCGCACGACCTGGTTCAACCAGTAACGCTGCTCGTCCCATCTTCGAGGTGACCGCTGTAGCGCCGTGACCAGGAGGGGTCATCACTGATCGTGACTGACAGGTCATACCATCCGCGGGTGGACGCGAGAAGATCCGGCAGCGTGTGCGTCAGGCGACCACGGGCGGGCACGCGGTAGGTCGTCGGACGCAGGGTCGCGTAGTTGTTCGACACGATCGTGAACGTGATGCCGCTCGGGCCCTCATTGATCAACTGAAGTGTGAGTCGCGGCCTCGGTGTGAAGCAGCCCTGGTAGTAGGCCGCCTCGACCTGGGCGGTCTTGCCGGTGGTGGTGGCGTCGCCGGTGAAGTGCCGCAGGAAGCGGTTCGGGCCGACGACCGTGAGGTCGTACCTCCCGTCGCCGTTGCCGGCGCCGATCGCGATCGACCCCGGGATCGTCTTGTTCCAGATCGTGCTCGATGGGTCGACCGTGTACTGGCCCGGATATCTCGTCGGATAGTCGGCGATCGACTGGTCCGGGGCGATGTTGTTGTAGACGGCGAAGTGGCTCGCCTTCCGGACGTGCGGCCCGTTGTTGCTGAAGGACAGCGTTGCCTGTACCGCCCCGTTGCTGCCGAACGTGAACCCGTCCAGATTCGCATTGGGCTGGTAGGGGAGTGGCCGCGCCCGCTTGGTGCCCTGCTCCTGCTCGGGCATCGCGTTGGTGGTGACCGGTGGCCGGTAGGAGCCGCCTGCGGGGTCACCGATGACCGCGGTGTTGGGCAGTCTGGGCAGGCCAAAGATCGGCGAGGCGAAGTCGAAGGCGCTGGTCAGGTCGCCACAAACGCTGCGGCGCCAAGCACTGATGTTGGGGCACGGCGCCGGCGTGCCGAGCGCCTCGGTCCACTTCTCCAGGAACTGGACCACCGAAGTGTGGTCGGAGACCTCCGAGGTCACCCAGCCGCCACGAGTCCATGGCGAGATCAGGATGAGGGGAACGCGGAAGCCGAGGCCGACCGGCATCGGGTGTGCGAGGCCCTCGTTCGCCAGAGTGCCCGATGAGTCGTAGTAGAACTCGTCCCTGGCCCCGGGGGCCGGCACCGGAGGCGGAACGTGATCGAACTGGCCGTCGTTCTCGTCATAGTTGATGATCACGAGGGTCGAGTTGAAGACGTCCGGGTCGGAGTTGAGCGCTTCGAGGACGCCATTGACGTAGTAGGCGCCGTCGTTGGGCGCGCCATCCGGGTGCTCGGAGAACGCTTGATTGGTGACGACCCAGGAAATCTGGGGGAGCGTGCCGGCAACCACGTCGGCCGTGATCGCGACAGTCAGGTTGTCGGCGTTGGCGCGCAGACCGGTCAGCGGCTCCGGGACGTTGGCGACTCCGTTGTCGTAGAGGGCGTCACCGGGTGAAGGAGTGCCCCCCAGAGTGGGGTCGTACTGGGCGAAGTTCTTGAAGTACTCCAGCCCGTTGTCACCGTAATCGTCGGCACACTGGTAAACCCTCCAGGTGACGCCGGCCTTCTGCAACGTCTCGGCGTAGGTCTCCCAGAGCAGGTTCTTGCCTCGTTCGTCCCCGCCGTTAAAGGCGACGAAACTGCTGTATCTCTGTTGGGCGTCTACCGTGCCGCTCCACAGGTAGGTCCGGTTCGGACCGGTCGCGCTCAGGACCGAGCAGTGGTAGGCGTCGCCGACCGTGTAGGCGTCGGCGAGGGCGTAGTGGAACGGGATATCGGTGCGGTCGAGGAAGCCGAGTGTCGTGAGACCGCCCTTGGCGGACACCCAGCCGTTCATCAGCCCGCCGTACCAGGCGCCATGCTGGTCGTCCCAGCTGTGCGACGTCCCGCCGTAGCCCTGCGCGCCGACCTCGGGGTTCGGCGGACGGTGGTCGCCGGGGTAGGCGGACGCGGGCGCGGCGCTCAGGTGCCACGGATACTGGGTGGCGGCGACGGGAGTGCCTGGCGGTGTCGTCGGTTGCTGGAATACCGACCCGCCGCCGGGAAGACTGATGGTCGACCGGTCGCCGAACCCGCGGACTCCACGGAGCGATCCGAAGTAGTGGTCAAAGCTGCGGTTCTCCTGCATCAGGATCACCACATGGCGAATGTCGCGGAGGTCACCGTGCCGGTGATGCTCCGGCGGCTTAGGGGAGGCCTGCGCGCCGGTGCCGGGTAGGGCGGCACCGGCGAACGTACCCCCGGTCGCAGCCGCGGCTGCGCCGAGAAAACCTCTACGTGATAGACCGGGCATCCGTGAGCCTCCGGTGATGCAACGCCGTTGGTGGCCGGTGAAGCCTATGGGTAATGACCTGTCTGAGCGAAGACTGATTGAACGCGCCGGTCCGGAAATTATCCGCGACAGGTCGCGCTGCCGGAGTCGCTGTATTTCATCGCGGTGGTGGGATTGGCGCCGGGTCCGGCGAGGGCGGGTTGGTAGTCCCAGCTGTAGCTGTGCGGATGAAGGCTGAGCTTCATCACGCCGAAGGCCCGGTCCTGCGCGGTGACGATGTTCGGGTTGCTGTAGGTGCCGTTGTCCGTGGCGAGAGTGTCAAGGTCCTCGCCGCCGGTACCAATGGTGATCTGGGTGATGCCGTGCGTCGGGTCGGCATGCCCGGCCGGGTCCATGGGTCGGAAACGGGCATAGAAATGCTCGTGGCCATTGAGGACAAGCGTGGCGTGCGCCTTGTACAGCAACTTCCACCAGGAATCAGAGGCCAGACCCTCGGTGCTGTCCGCGCCCGGCGCGGCCGGGTCCGGAACGTCGGCGCTGCTGTCCGCGGCGGTGAACGTCGGTTGGTGCCAGTAGGCGACGGTGCACGGCCGGTGGTTCTGGTCGAGGTCCGTGGCGAGCCAGCGGGTCTCCTGGGCGAGCAAACCACTACCGGTGGTGGAGCAGTCGTTCCCGAACGCGGCGGATTCGCACTCGACGTTGAGCGAGATGATGTGCCAGTTGCCCAGGTTGTAGGAGTACCAGCCCTGGTTTGTGCCGGTGTCGTCACCGGCCTGGCCCTGCGCGTTGGGCGTGCCGTTGGCGTCGTGGCCGTTGAAGTAGCCGAAGTAGCCGGTCCCGTTCTGGGCGGGCTCGTTGTCGCCGTGCTTGGCGTAGCTGTAGTACTCATGGTTGCCCGGGGACGGGCGCTCGAGCATCCTCAGTCCGCCCCAGGTTTGCTCGAAGGACTTCTCGAAGTCACTGAGCTTGCCCACCTGGTACTGCTCATCACCGAGCAGTGCGACCGCGTCCGGGTGCATTGCGTCGGCCTGCTGAGCCGTGGCGTATTCGGCGGGCTGGCCTCCCACACTGTCGCCCCCGCACTTGAGCGGGGCCGGTGTACCGGCGTTCTCGGCGTCGTCGGGTTCACAGGCGATGTCGCCGGTGGCCGCGAGGGTGAAGGTGCCGACATGGCCCGTGTGGCGGGCATCGCCGGTGCTGCCGGCGTACGGCCAGTCATTGAGCGGATGCGGGGACGCTGCTGCCACGCCTGCGAGCGCCACGGCGGCGACACTTGCGAGCCCGACGGCCACCATGCGAAGACGCGATGCCACCTTGTACGGTCCTTCCGAAGAACGGGTATCGGCATGAACCTAGGGGACTTCAACGGCGCGCACAGCGACGAGCAGATGACCAGTAGTTGAACAAGGCGGTGTCATCTGCGGCGAGCTCTCCACATCTCCTCGCTCGGCCAACGTCGGGACCACTCGGGGTCGGCGTGGTCGAACTCACTTGTGGCGTGCTCCGTCAGGCGCAGACGTAGGCGGTACCGCCCAATGCGGGCTGGACGACCACTGCTCGCGAGCCCGAGCGCTGAACCCCTCACTCAGCCGGCTGTCCCACAGTTCGCGGTTCCGCCGGGCATGTTCGGGCAGGTCCTCACGCATGGTCAATTATGCAATCGTGCCGATCTGGCGGAGCGCAAGCGAAATGCCAGGCGCTGTTCGTACCTCGATCGCCTTCACCGGCTGCCCGGAGCGAGTTGGAAGACCCAGATGATGGCGACGGGTTGATCGCGGTAGGCGGCGTTGGTGGCACCGGCGGCCCAGCAGTGCAGCGACCAGATGTCCGGCGGGTCGCTGCTGGGAACGGGGTTCATGGGCGGCCTGTCGTCCGGGTCGACCAGGGGATAGCCGAGGCGGGGTTCCTCGCAGTAACGGACGTGTAGGCCGAGCGGGAGCGCCGCCGCCAGGTAGTCGCTGGTCCGGTAATGCCGGTTGGGGATGAGGCCTGGCTTGCCGCCTGGTCCTGCCTTGACCAGCGGAAACCCGATCCCGCCGGTCATCAGGCCTGGAGACTCGGAGATCACCAGATGGCCGCCTGGTCGCAGGATCCTGGCGAACTCGGCGAGCACCGGCGCGAGGTCGGGCACATGGGTGAGCGCCAGGGCGCAGACCACGACGTCCACGTGGTCGTCGGGGACCGGCAGGTCGCGCAGGTCACCGTCGTGGAACTCGCCGCCGGGGACTTTGGCGCGGGCCCTCGCCAACATGCCGGGCGAGTTGTCGACGCCAATCACCTCGTGACCGAGGGAGGCCAGGTAGGCCGTGTGGCGGCCGGTGCCGCAGGCGGCGTCCAAGGCAACTCCGACCGGAAGGTCGGCCAGGATCCTCCGGACGATCGGCTGCTCCAAATCGATCAGACCATTGCCCGGGTCGTCGTAGTCCTCCGACCAGCTGTTGTAACCCTCGGTGGTGGTCAGCAGCGGGGTATCGACACCGTCGCCGAGCTTGTCGACGGAGTTCAGCAGGGCCCGGATCTCGGCGAACCGCGCGTCGGTGAAGGCGCGGTCGTAGTCGCCGGTGAAGGCGCGCAGCAGCGCCACGCCCTCCAGCCCCAGTAGATAGGCCAGCGGGTGCTGATAGACCATCGCCGGAGCGTAGGACCCGGGTGGGGTGGCCTCAACGGCTTTTCGGCCTTCGAGCCAGCCAAGACCGGTCGCCTCAGCTCAGCCGCTCGGGCTGGTTTGAAGAGAGGGTGGGGAACCATTGCACGATGACGAAATTGGCCACCCAGTCGACGCCTGCGCATCGGCGCCGCAGATAGCTGTCCTCACCAGGGGTGTCGGTGCAGCGGCGCAGCGAAATATCGAGGCAGGCCACCCAGGGAGCGGGCGGCCTGCCTCGTCCGGGTCAGCAGGGGTGGATGTAGCGCGACGGTACGCACTGGTTGGTCGTCACATGACCGTGAGCTCCGCCGTTGCCGGTGCCGGCCGGGTTCGGCTGTGCCGCGCTACCGGTGGTCACAAGCACGACCGCGGTAACGGTGGCGGCGATGGCTATCACGGCCAGTAGCGACCAGAGGAGTCTTGCGGTCCGGTTGATCGGCCGATGGGTGGTGGCTTCTTGCACCTTTGTGGTCATGGCGTGTCCCGTTGGTGTGTCGCGTCCGTTGGTCGGATCGCGTGTACCTGAAGCATGGGTCTGTCGGCTCGATGCGACTGTTGCCTCGGTGACACCTGGTCGGTCGGATCGATGACGTTGGCGCTGACCACTGGGACCGTGCGACTCGATTCCTACGCGCCATCCGTGCTCGGAGCCGCCGCGCGAAGCGCAGCCAGATCCCGGATCGTGATCTGTCGTCTGCCGAGGGCGATGATCCCGCGCGATACCAGCTTCTGGAGCACCTGGTTGACAGTGGGACGGGAGGCACCGGCCATCGTCGCGACATCATCCTGGGAGAGTGGGATGACGATGTCCGTGGACGACTGGCCATAGACCTCTGCCAGTTCGATCAGACGCCGGTACACCCGGCGATCGACGCCGATGTAGAGCGCCTCGAGCAGCCGGCCGCTGAGCTCTTCGACGCGATGCGCCAGCGCGGCGACAATCAGGTGCTCCAGAGACGGGTTGGACTCACGCAACGCGTTGAACGTGGTCCCCGTCAGCGTGAGGGTGTGCGAGGGAGCAAGCGCGAGCACCGTGGCCGACCGTCGGGGGGTGTATGCGGTCTGCACCAGGCCCAGCTCACCGAAGAACTTGCCGGCAGACAGTACGTTCACCGTCGCCCGGTCCCCGGCCGGTGCCGAGACTTGTATCGCGAAGATCCCGGACTCGATGAGATGCAGGCTGTCCGCCGGATCGCCTTCGTGGAAGACGATCTCGCCGCGCGCGAAGTGCCGGCGTCGTGCCGAGTCGAGGACCCGCTTCTGGTCGTCGAGGGGCAGTGAGTCCAGCAACGGCCAGTGCATCAACGAACCCACATCTGGTCGAAGAAGACCCCGAGCAAGGGACTGCGCTGGTAGTTGTGCACCCGCTTCGACAGCACGTCGACCCAGGACGGGGTGACGAGCGGAACCCACGGGGCGGCGTCGACGATGCGGTGGTCCACCTGCGTCCACAGGTCGTTCGCCGCCGTCGGTGACGAGGTCTGAAGCCTTTGGGCCCGGGCGATCAGCCGGTCGATCGACGGATCGCAGAACTCAGCCGGGTTCACATTGTTGTCGCTTGCGGGCGTGAACTCGTGGCACCTGTAACTCGTGAGCAACTCAGCCACGCTCCCGCTATCAGCGACCCAGCCGTAAAACCCGCCTTGGATCTTGTACCGCGAATTCCCGACGTGTTCGAAGTAGTCCGTGCCGTTGTACACGGAGACCTTGGCGCGATAGCCGAGCGTCCGCAATGCGGTGACGACGGGGCCGAGGCCGGGGGCAACCGGCGGCTGGGCGTAGAGGGTGACCGTCATGCCACGCGTAGGTGAGTCCTTGACGAGGCGAAGCGCAGCCGCAAGATCGGGTGCCTGCCAAGTGCCGTCGGTGGCAGGGCGCAGCGTGTAGGGACAGTACGGCCGGTAGGCGGGAAAGTTTGGCGGCAGGATCTGGCAGGTGATGGCCGCTGGGGTCGGCCAATTGTCCTTGACCGCAGTTCGGTCGAGGGCGAACGCAAGTGCGCGCCGCACCCGCATATCGTTGAACGGTGGGATCCGCGTGTTGAGGAATACACCGTGCATGGTCACCGTCGGTGTGAGCCTGAGCCGACTTCCGAACCGGGCTTCGAGAGTGCCGATCGGGGCAGCGAATCGTCCCTCAGCCCAGTCGGCCTGTCCGGCCTTGACGGCCGTGGCGGCTCCCATCGCGCTGCGGGTATATCTGGGTGTTATCTGGCCGGGCTTCGGTTGCGGGTCGGCCGGCTCGAAAAGCATCTCGATGCTGTCCGGGAAGCCGGCGGGCTCCGCTGCAGCAGACCACTCGCGGAAGAATGGGTTGCGGGTAAGCGTGACTGACTTGCCTGGAACGTAATGGGCGATTTGATAGGGACCGGTTGCCGGCATCGGCCGGGTCTGTTTGCCGAGCTGCGTGGCCGCAGGCGCCGCGAACATGCCGGTGAGACTGTTGATGAACGTGAGGTCGGGTCGCACGATTGTGATAGTCACTGTGCGGGCGGCCGCGTCGACCACGACACCGGGTAGCTCGCACTTGCGCGGCTGGCAGGAATCGGCGCCGACGATTTGCTGCGGAGACCCGGTCAATGCATCGGCGATCGCCCCCCGCTGCAGACCGCGGCGGATGTCGTAGACGGTGACCGGTTCCCCGGTCGACCAGCGGATGCCGTCACGTAGCTGGAAGGTATACGTGCGGCCACCGTTCGTCGGGCTGGGAATCGTGGTGGCGAGATCCGGCACGATTGCCGCTCCGTCGGCGCCGCTTGCATGTCGGAACCCGACGAGTCCGTCATAGGTGCTGTTGAGCAACCACACAGCGAAGGGGTAGTTGGGGTAGTTCGGATCGATCGAACCGGGGTCGAGGTCGACGAGGTGGATGGTCCCGCCGCGATGCCGCGCAGGGTCGATCAGCGTCGTCACCCAGAGCCTGCCGTCCGCGGCGGCGATGCCGCCAGGGACAGCTCCGAGCGGCACCTTGCGGATATAGCGGTCGGCGGCCATATCGACCTCGGTGATGGACTCTGTCGCTTGCGTCGCGACCCACAAGTGTCCGTCGATCGCGGCGAGCTGGGTCGGTTGGGATCCGACGGGCACGGTTGCCGCCACGGAGTTGCCCGACGTCGCGATACGGTCGACGTTGTCGGCGAGATTGTTGGAGACCCAGACGTTGTCGCCGATGACGGCGATGCCCTTCGGGTTGTTCCCGACCGGGATCGATTTGATGACCCGGTGTGTGCGGCCCTGTCCATTGATCACGGAGACCGTGTCTGAGGCCGAGTTGGCCACCCAGATGTCCCGACCCGCACTGATCCCGGTCGGGCTGGCGCCAACCTCGACGTGCTGGACGATCTTGTTCGCGGCCGGGTCGATGCGCGACACCGTTCCCGCGCCCGTGTTGGTGACCCACACCGAATCACCGGCGATTGCTATACCACCGGGATCGGCACCAACCTGGATCGTTTGCGACTGGTTGGTCGTCGGGTCGATCCGCGAGACGGTGCCGTCCTCACTGTTGGCAATCCAGACTGCATTGAGGCCGATGGCGATCGCCGACGGGGCCACTCCCACGGGGATGCTGCGCACCTGGTGGCTCGATCTGTCTACTCGCGACACCGTGTTGGCGTCTGCGTTGACGGTCCAGACCGAGCCGTACCCGGCCCCGATGGCTATCGGCCCGTCGTCGACGCCGACCTGCCCGATCGGGCGGCCTGTGCGGGGATCGAGAACACCAACCGAATGCTCGCCGAGCGTGCTCGGCGCTCCGTCCGCGGAGTTGTGCATGGCCGCGACGACTGATGCAGCGACGACCGCGGCCACGAGGACGGCCGCGCCCACCAACGTCCTCTTCGGCCGCCGGGCGAGGGCCCGGGGCAGCCAGCGCAACCGAGGCGCGGCTGGCGTCGCCGGCGTCGCGGCGGCGAGCAGAGCCGCGATCTGGCGGGCAGGATCCTCGCCGTCGGGCACGACGCGGATCGGCCGGACCGGCTCGGTCAGTCCCTTGAGCACGACGCGATCGATGACGACATACCGGATTCCGTCGGCGTTCCGCGCGAGGTGGGTGACCTCGGGGCTGGCGAGCACCTCACCCGCCTTGGCGTTCTCGCACAGGCGCGCCGCCAGGTTGAGCGCACCGCCCCGGTATCCGTCCGGCCCGCGGACGGCCTCACCCGCATCGATACCGATCCCCACAGCCATCGGAAGATTCGCATCGTCGGCGGTCTCCTCGACGAAGCGTTGCTGCAGGGCAACCGCGAGCCGCAGGCACTGCCGCGGTGACCTGAAAACGCACAGCACCTCGTCACCGCGATGTTCGAACACCGTCCCGTTGAATTGGTCCACGAGGGCACGCACGATCATCACGAACTTCGCGGTGAGCTTCGCCGCCGCCTCGTCGCCGCGCCGTTGGGTGAACTTCGTGTACCCGCGGATATCGGCAAACAGGAACGTCAGCAGCTCTGAGACGTCGTCCGGCGGGGCAGGCGTCCGCTCACCGCGCTGGAGAATGCCCTCGATCAGGCCTTCAGCGGGTTCATCTGGCGGCCGCCCCCGCGTCATGCACCGAGTATGACCGAATAGGCGGCCCGATCTTGCAGATCGCCCACAACCGTCCCGTAATCGCCCGACTCGCGGGCGGGTGGCTGTCTCTGGCGGGGCATGACCCGATAACCGTTGAAGGGTTGTCGGACGAGGGCCGCAGGGCATCAATAGGCGTCGCTTGGTGCCACTTTCAGTCTATACACGATCCGGGCCCCTCATGAACATCTAATTTCTGCTTCATAATCGGCCGTCGCGACCCGGAACCAAACGGAATGGAGCGGCCGGAATGCACTACGTGCTGGGACTCGACGAGATCGACCGGAACCAGGTCGACGCTGTCGGCGGCAAGGGCGCGCACCTGGGAGAGCTCTCGCGGATCGAAGGCATTCGGGTGCCGGATGGCTTCTGCGTCACGACGGAGGCCTTCCAACGGACCCTGGCCGAAGCGGCGCCGATCGATGATGCGCTCGATCGACTGTCGGGCCTGACGACGGAGGACCGGACGGCGATCGCCACGCTCAGCGGGGAGATCCGCCGGGCGGTCGAAGACACCCCGATACCTGAGGATCTGGTGGTGGCGATCAGCGCCCACCTCGTTCGGCTCGGCGAGCAGGCTGCCTATGCGGTCCGATCCAGCGCGACGGCGGAGGATTTGCCGACCGCATCCTTCGCCGGTCAACAGGACTCGTACCTGAACGTCGTGGGCCCGGCGGCGATCCTCACACACGTCGGCCGCTGCTGGGCCTCCCTGTTCACCGAACGCGCAGTGACCTACCGGCTGCGGAACGGCTTCGACCACCGCAAGGTCCACATGGCCGTGGTCGTCCAGAAGATGATCTCCCCGGACGCCGCCGGCATCCTGTTCACGGCGGATCCCGTCACGTCCAACCGCAAGGTCGCCACTGTGGAGGCCGGCTTCGGCCTCGGTGAGGCCCTGGTCTCCGGGCTGGTGAACCCGGACGTCTTCCAGGTGCGTGACGGCGAGGTCGTCGCAAAGGCAATCGGCGCCAAGCAGCTCGCCGTTTGCGTCTCGCCGGCGGGCGGGACGCAGGAAGTGGCGATCGAGCCCGAGCGGCAGGAGCAGCCGGCGCTGACCGATGCGCAGGTCGTGCACCTCGCGCAGCTCGGCCGGCGCATCGAGACCCATTTCGGGCAGCCCCAGGACATCGAATGGTGCCTCGTCGACGGTGGCTTTCAGATCGTCCAGAGCCGGCCGATCACCACCCTGTTCCCCATCCCCGAGTCCGGCGACCGGGAGAACCACGTCTACGTCTCCGTCGGTCACCAGCAGATGATGACCGACCCGATGACGCCGCTCGGGCTGTCGTTCTGGCAGATGACGACGCCCGCGCCCATGGCCGAGGCCGGAGGCCGCCTGTTTGTGGACGTCACCCAACGGCTGGCCGCACCGGCGAGCCGTGCCGGGCTCCTCGACGTCATGGGCAAGGGGGATACGTTGGTCAGGGACGCGCTGCAGACCGTCCTTGAGCGGGACGGCTTCATCCGGCCGCTCCCTGACGAGGGTCCTCCCGGGCCACTGTTCGGCGGTGCGTCAGCTCCGATCGACACCGATCCGGCCGTCGTCACCGAGCTGATCGCGCGCAGCCAGGCATCGATCGCCGCCTCGGAACGCGAGATCCGGACGAAGTCCGGAGAGGCGCTGCTCGACTTCATCCAGGCGGACTTCCAGGAGCTGAGGCAGATCCTGTTCGATCGGCGAAGCCGTCAGGTGTTCATGTCGGCGATGGAGGCCGCCTGGTGGCTCAACGATCAACTGCAGGCGTGGCTGGGCGAGAAGAACGCGGCTGACACGCTCACGCAGTCCGTTCCGCATAACGTCACGTCGGAGATGGGGCTGGCGCTCTTGGACGTCGCGGACGTGATTCGCCCGCATCCGAAGGTGGTGGCTTTTCTGCACCAGGTCGAGGACGACGGGTTCCTCGACGAGCTGGGAGGGCTCTCGGGCGGCCGGGAAGCGCGAGACGCCATCGAGGCATGGCTCGACAAGTACGGCATGCGCTGCGTCGGCGAGATCGACATCACCCGGCCGCGTTGGAGCGAGCGCCCGGCCACGCTTGTGCCCGTGATCCTCGGCAACATCAAGAACTTCGCACCGGGCGCCGGCGTACAGCGGTTCGAGCAGGGGCGGCAGGAGGCATGGGCGAAGGAACAGGATGTACTGAAGCGCCTGCGCGCCCTGCCGGACGGGGACGGGAAGGCTGCAGAGGTCAAGCGGATGATCGACCGGGTGCGGACCTTCATCGGGTACCGGGAGTACCCGAAGTACGGCATGGTGAGCCGCTACTTCGTGTACAAGCGGGCCCTGCTGCAAGAGGCCGACCGCCTCGTGCAGGCCCATGTGCTGCGTGAGGCCGAAGACGTCTTCTTTCTGCGGTTCGACGAGCTTCGCGAGGTCGTGCGCACGAACCACGTGGATGACCAGGTCATCCAGCAGCGAAAGGAGGGGTTCAGGTCGTTCCGAGCACTCACCCCGCCCCGGGTGCTCACCTCGGACGGCGAGTGCATCACCGGCGCCTACCGACGCGACGACCTTCCGCCTGGTGCGCTGGCCGGCCTACCGGTCTCCGCCGGAGTCGTCGAAGGTCGGGCCCGCGTCATCCTGGACATGGCGCAGGCCGACCTTGAACCGGGCGACATCCTCGTCACCTCCTACACCGACCCCAGCTGGACGCCCCTCTTCGTCGCCATTACCGGCCTCGTGACGGAAGTGGGAGGCCAGATGACCCACGGGGCGGTGATCGCCCGGGAGTACGGCCTGCCAGCCGTCGTCGGAGTCGAGAAGGCTACCCAGCTGATCCGGGACGGACAGCGGATTCGGCTGGACGGAACGGAGGGGTACGTCGAGATCCTTACCTAGATGGCTTCGATTCGGTCCGCATGCCGGCTGTTGGCGCTACACCATGCCTCGACCATGACTTCGCCGCCGTGGCCTTCGCCCTCTTCGATGATCAGTTCGCTTCCGGGCCAGGCCCGGTGGAGTCGCCATGGCACGACCGCAGGGCCGCTGACGTCGAGCCGACCGTGGATCAGGGTGGCCGGAATGCCGTGCAGCCGTTCCATGTGGTCGAGGATGGGAGGGGACAGGAACGCGTCGTGTGACCAGTAGTGGGTGACCAGCGTTGCGAAGACAAGTCGTTCCTCGTGATCGTCCAGGGTCGGGTCTCGGTGGACGCCGCGGGTGCCGATCGATACGTGGCGGTCTTCCCACTCGCGCCACGCCCGGGACGCCGCGTCCCGCACCGCCTGGTCCGGGTCGGTCATCAATCGCGCGTAGGCCTCGACGAGCCGGGACTCGCCCCGTTGATAGCCGATGCCGGCGTCCTCGGCATGGCTAGCCACACGGTCCCACGCCTCCGGGTAGATCGCGCCCACGGTCTCGGTGATCCAGTCCACCTCGAACCGACCTGTCGTGGTGACTGCCATCAAGACGATGCCCATCACCCGCTCGGGATGGGCCTGTGCGTAGGCCAGGGCGAGTGTCGACCCCCACGACACGCCGTTGACGAGCCAGCAGTCGATATGGAGGTAGTGACGCAACTTCTCGATGTCGGCGATGAGATGTCGCGTGGTATTCCTCGCGAGGTCGTAGCCTCGTGCCGTCACATGTGGTGTCGACCGGCCGCATCCGCGTTGGTCGAAGCCGATGAGCCGGAAGCGGTCCGGATCGAACTTCATCCGGTACCCACCCGGACCTAGCCCGCCGCCCGGACCCCCGTGCAGATACACGGCCGGGATGCCGCTGGGAGTCCCGGACTCCTCCCAATAGATCTCGTGCCCGTCGCCGACGGCGAGCAATCCAGACGAATGCACAGCCGACCTTGCAAACATCGCTCGAAACTATCGCCTTCGTGCATCGCGGAGGTGATCTACGCGGGCGATACTCGATCCGATGGCGCGGGTGGGTAGCTAGCCCAGGCAGACCTCGTTGCCTTCGGGATCGGAGAGGATCCACGGGCGGTTGGGGTCCGCTCGGCGGCCGCCGGCGGCGAGGACGGCGGCGATGCGGGTTTCGGCTTGGTCGGGAGGCACCGCGATGTCGACGTGGATGCGGTTGCGCTGGGGTCGCGGCGCGTCCATCTGCTGGAACCAGAACGACGGGCCGCGGCCTCGCGGGTCGACGACGTCCTCGTCGGTGTCACGACGGAACTCGTAGCCGAGCGCTTCCCGCCAGAAGGGCATCACGTCCGGGATCGCGAGGGCGTCGATCGAAACCTGGATGTGCTGCACACGAGCCGGGTCGGCAGGGATACCCAACTCCCTGGCGGCAGCGGAGACCTGTTGGGCAATATCGACATCCTTTTCGCTGTGCCCGCAGAAGAAGTGTCCGACAGGAATCGTGCTCAGACGTATCGTCACGCCCTCGTGGCGGACGTCGACGTCGGGCCGATGGTCGGCGTCGATGGCAGGCAGCTCGGCGATTGCCTGAACCAGGCGGGCAGCCGTCGCGAACGACTCCGTGCGGAAGAACGCGTAGACCGAATCACCCAGAACCCGCCAGTCCTCGACGCCCTCGGATGCCGTGAACTCCTGCGCGGACAGCCAGCCGGGTTCCTCCCATGGCTCCCGCGCCACCCCAGAACTGGCCATGTCGTACCTCCCAGGGAAGGCTGCACCGACGGCGTCGAAGTATTGCGCATAGGTATCGGTTAAGAAAGGTGCCTCACTGGCCGCCTGAGTCCTCGAACCTCTTGGCGGTGTGCGCGTCGAAGTCGATCCCGTAGATGCGCTTCAGGTCGGCGATGACGGCCAGCGCGCGTTTGCTGTGCGGGCTCGCGGCCATCTCGCCCTCCTGACCGGGAACGGCCTCGAAGGAATGCAGCACGATGTTCTCCAGCAACTGGCCGAGCGTCACGTTGTCGAACTCGGCCAGGCCTTTGAGGATTTTGACGAGCCGCTTCTCGATCCGCACGCCGAGCTGCACCCGCTCAACCGCCACGTGAGACTTCTCCGGATTTGCTGGACTTGGGACCATGGGACCAAGTTACCATGGACTAGGAAGGGAGGCGGCCACCACGCGTTGAACCCCGAGGCATCGAAATTGCGCTGCGGGGTGGCCGTCAGGTCGGCCCGGGTGGCGACGTTGCGCTGCGTGTTGGACCAGGCCACATGGATGCGCGAATCCGTGCCTCACCGCGCCGCCGAGTACCCGTCACATTCAGCAGCTCATGGACTGCCGCCGATGCGGCTGATCAGCTCGTCGTGGTAGATGCCGTGCCGGTCGGCGAACTCCTGAATCTGCGTGAGGTCACACGGATCGGGCAGAACCCGTGACGCCTCCTCAGCTTCCTGCGGGTAACCCAGCCGGCTCAAGGTGTCGACGACCCAATGCCTGCTCACGCCCACGGGTGCCACCGTAACCGGCCTTGAGGCTGCCGGCGGAGTCTTTCGGCGGTGTCCAGTTCGGCGGGGTTGTGGAAAGCTTCGGCGGTAGGCGCGTGGTGGAACCCCGGCTGGCAACCAGGGAGCAAACATGGGCAATCGACTAACGGCGGTCAACGGCCTGGCTTCCCTCGGGTCGTCGGGCCTGCGCGGCGGGCTGGCGACGACCCTCGTGTGGACCGGGGCGCTGAAGTTCACCGACTACGAGGTGGAGAACGCGGAAGTTCTGGTGACGGCGAGTCCGCTCACCTCGCGGCTCCGGACGAAGCTGGGCGCGCAGAAGCTCGCCCGTCTGGTCGGGGTCACGCAGATCACGTTCGGCTCGTTGATCGCGGCCAAGCGGTTCGCGCCGCAGGCTTCGGCGGCCGGTAGTTTCGGGGCCGCGGGGATGATGCTCGGCACCCTCAGCTTCCTGGTCACCACGCCGGAGGCGTGGCGGGCGGGGCCGGGCGGGATACCGCAGCTGTCTGTGCTGGGCGAGAGCCTGTTGAAGGACAGCGTGTTCTTCGGCGCCGCACTGCTGACCGCTGCTGAGTCGCTGCGAGCCGCTCACACCGGTGGCCGCTCATAGAGGCGTTCGGTCCGGAATCAGCGATGCCACTCAGCCAAAGACGAGACGCCTTCCCGGCTCACCCGGCTCGAGCAGTTCGAACTTCAGGTTCAGATCGGTGCGGTCCAGGAGAGCCACTTGCTGGGTGAACTGCTCACTCGTGACGTAGACGGTGTTCTCGAGCCCCCACTCGTCCTTGAACCACGCACGGAGCGCGGCGAGAAGGCGCTCGTCCATTCCCCTCGCCATCTGGGACAGACGAGCCCAGAAGAATATGACGGCGTCGACTTCCGTCCACTCGTCGTCACCGACTGAAGTCACCGTGGATTTCGCGAGGAACGCGGCGCTCGTGGGGAAGGCGTAGACGCAGCCCAAGCATCAGGTGCCGTCTGGGTCCAGCGCCGTGTATGTGAACGCACGATGAGCAGCATGGCGTTGTTCGATGTCGATGAGGTCTTTCCGATTTGCGTCCACCGTGAAGTCGTCCTCGGGCCACGTCGACTGTCGCCATAACCGTAGGTACTCACGTGTTTCCATCACGGCGGCGTAGTCCATCTCCGCGTCGTCGGCCACGATTGGACGCAGGGCGAACTCGTCGGTCTTCAACTCCTCGGGAACTGGTTCGGCCGGATCGGCGAATGACACGGGTGGCTCCCTCGGCAGGTATCCCTGAGCAGCTCTGACGCTACGGCAATGCTCACAGTGTGACGATGGTCGCCGGTCCCATAGGTTCGTCAGTGCTCGGGATCGCGCAGAGCGGTGGGGGAGAGGAACGGCTGGAGTAGCTTGTCGTCGCCGGCCTCCGCGGACCGCCGGGCCAATCCGGCCAGAAGGTCTGCGACCTGGACCCGCGGATCGTCCCGGGAGTCGACTGTCACCAGCCCAGCCAACGGCGACACCCTGACCGGTGGCGAACCAGCCCCGACAGCAACTGCTGACGCTCCGGCGCCGTCGGCCAACACCTGCTGAAGACGCCTCAATCGGTCGGCCGTGAGGGCACTTTGCTCGTCGTGGATCACCAGCACCTGCCGCTGCCCGCGACTCCAGAACAGGACGGTCTCGGCTAGCGCGGGCAGCATCGGCTCCAGCGGCGGCGGGATCGATTGGTCGCCCTGTGTGAGCCTGGTCAGGACAGCCGACATCCGGGTCCGGCTGAGCCCGTCGAGCACATTCTCGGCCGACTCGCCAAGGCCGTCTCCGGCCATCGAATCACGCGCCTGGAAGAACCGCTCGACGACGTGCTGATCCGGCTGATGTCGCCGCTTGGTCCGGACCAGTTCGACGAATGCCGCGAGAAAGAGCCCCCAGTGGCGACCCCTCGAGCGCCCCGCCCGGTACAGGGTGAGGGCAGCCGGACGGTGGTCCTGGGTCAGGCGAGTACCGGCCGCGTACGAGGGCTCGGTCAAGAACAGGTCGATGATCCGGGTGACGAGGAAGTACTCCTTGTCGACCAGATGCACGTGCGCCCGGCCGGTCAGCGCCGCCAGGAACCACTCCAGCGACTCATGTGCGATTCGACCGCGGAAGAGTTGCCCGGACTTGACCTCGTTCAGCGAACATTGGAGCCCGGACCGCAGCGCCGCCATCAACTCAACTGCCTCGTCGACACACAGGTCGACACTCGCGTGCGTCATCACCGGGGTGGCCGCGTCCAGCAGGTTGGTGCCGGAGAACCCGGACTCGTCACAGGCGATCTCCACGACGGCGCCGGTGAGTCCATCCACCGGCGGTAGCCCGCCCTGAAGTGGCAACCCCATCTCCGTTCCTCTCCCTATGCCGATCCATGGTCGCCCGCCCAACCGGATCGGACCACCGGATTGCTCCGGGGCCCACCTGCTCAGGGCAGTTGCCACGTCCGGGGTCGATCTTCCCGAGTGGCTTGCGGACTTGGTGAAACTGGAGGACCGTCTGCGCGGACGGAGCGTCCGCATGGGAAGGTGGCCGCCCGGTCGAGGGGGCCACGATGCCGCTGCAGACGCGCAACCTGTGGATGGTTGGGCTGGCCACGGTCGGGGATGTGCCGCCAAACTTCCTGCAGCCGCCGCTGCACGACGGAATGCACCTGCGTTGGACGTTCGACCCGGCGCGTGGCGTGCCCTGGTTCGGTTACTACCTGCTGCGTCGCGAGAGCGGCCACCGTCCGATCCAGGGTTGCATCAGCAATAGCCTGAAGGGGCACGAGCCGGGGCCGTGGCCGAGCACGACGTTCCCGGTCGCGTTCGGGACGCTGAGCAGCGACCAGCCGCTGGTCCTCACCGCGGACTTCGATCCGGTCGGGGTGGCCGAACTCGATCTCGCCCATCGCGCGGCCATCACGTTGCGGATCACCGCGGGGGACGAGGCGTTCATCGCCACCGTGACGATCGGCTTCCGTCGGAACGCGGGCGCGGACGGTGGCAAGGTCGAGCTGCTCGGTCGCTACCGGGGGATCACCGTCGCTCATACCGTCGCCGTCGGACAGGCCGGCGAGGTCGTGACCGCGACCCTCGAGGCGGCGGCGATCGATGAGGTGATCGTGGCCGGTGCCGACGACGCGGCGCTCGTCGACCTCTGCATCCAGCCGTTGGCCTTCCTCGTCTCCGGTGGCTGGAAGCCGGTCGAAGGCACCACCCAGCCGATCTGCCTCCCGGTCGCGGCGTCCGGGTACCCGTGCCCGACGGCGCCGACCAGCTTTACCGCCGCCGAGGCGCTCGGGCTCGGCCGGGTGCGATACGGGCCGTCGACCGTATCGGCCGGCGCGCCGTTCGCCGACCTGCACGACCGCCTGCACGCACTCGTCACCGGCGGCCCGCCGCCTGGGGGCGCCGCTATGGCCGACCGGTTCGAGAGCATCACCGGCTCGCCCCCGCCCCCGCCCGAGGCCGGCGGTGCGATCGTCGCGCCGACGCAGCGCCCGCTCGACCTCCTGCTGCTGGCCAGCCTCAACGCGGCGATCGCCGAGATCCTCGGCCTGGCCTGTCTGGACGCCGCCGCCGTGCCCGGCGTGCACTACGACTACGTGCTGCTGGCCGACCACGACGGGAGCCTCGGCGGCGTCGGCGGCGCCATCGACTTCCTCAGCAACGCGACGCCGGATTTCAGCGTGATCGACGGGTTCCTGCTGCTCAATGTCACCGTCGGGCCGGCACCGCCGCTGGATCCGCCGGCGGCCGGCCAGGTGGTCGCGCTGCCCGGCGCCACGATCGCGCCTGACGAGGGCGGACCGGTGATCGACGGCACCAACAACGCCGGCTTGACCTGGGATCGCCAGCAGATCGGCACCGTGCTCGCACCCGGCGCGCCGGTCCTCTACCACGTCTGGCGCGCCGCGCTCGGCGACGACGAGACACCGAAGCTGCCCACCGACGACGACTTCGGCCTGATCACCAAGGACGGCCCGCTGCCCGTAGCGCGGGCAGTGCTCAACCCGCCGAGCGTGCCCTCGCAGCCGGACGACTGGCCCCCTTTCGCGCTGCAGTACGTCGATCGTGCGCTGGCCGATGGCTGGTACGCCTACCGCGTCAGCGCCATCGACCTGTTCGGTCGCCACTCGGCCAACGGTCCGTCGGCGGCCTGGCACCAATGGGGACCGGCGCCCGTCCCGCGGCCCTGGTACTACCGCGATCCCCCCGGCGACCAGGTGCTCGATCCCGGCGCGATCCGCCTGCTGGACAAGCTCGCGCCCCCGCCGCCACCCGCGGTCGAGGCGTTCGCGCTGGCCCCGGAGGATCCGACCGTCCGGCAGGACGCGGCGTGGCAGAGCTGGCGAGCCAGCCTCAGCCCGACCGAGCGCGACAACGTCGTCGGCCTGCGCGTGCGCTGGCGCTGGGACGCCGTCCAGCAGCGCCAGGCGCCCGATACCCGCGAGTTCCGGATCTACGTCGAGCCGGCGCCGGCGAACACGCTGCGCGGACGCGTCACAGACGTCGCGGCGGCCGGTGCGACCGAGAGCATCGTCACCACCGACATCGCCCACGCCCAAGGAGTCGACGCGTTCGCCGGTACGACGATCCTGGTCGCCGGCCGCGGCTTCGCCGTCGTCGGCAGCGACGCGGTCAGCCCGCTGCGCCTGCGGGCGCGCAACATCGGGCCGGCCGACGACGTGGCACCGGCGTCCCGCGAGCGGATCGCGGTGTCGATCCCGGCGGGCCACGCGCTGTACGCGGACCTGTCCGGCGAGGCGGCGTGGGCGCGCCGGATGGCGGTCGTCGGCTTCGACGAGCAGGTGACCGTCGTGGGCGACGAGCGCCACTACGAGCTGCTGCTTCCACTGGCCGGCTCAGCGGATCGCGGCGGCCTGGACCTGCCGACGACACTGGACGAGCCCGTCGCGACCGCGCTGGTCGGCGTCACGGCCGCCGACGACAAGCCGCACACACCCGACCCGCGCGGTGACCCGGCCCGGTTCGGCAACGAGAGCCGGATCGGTGGCCCGGCCACCGTCCTGCGGGTGCGCCGCGTCGCACCCGACCCGCCGCCGGTGCTGCCCGACAGCCCCAGGCTGTTCGCCTCACCCGCCGACTACCACGACCAGTCGCGCTTCACCGTGCGCTGGACGCCGGCCCCCGGATTGCGGGTGCTGGTCTCGCGGGCCCTGGACGATGCGGTCGTGCGGGCCGACCGCGCGCTGCGTCCCCGGACTCCGCTCAGTGGCGGTGACAGTGCCCAGTTCCCGCCCGACTGGTCAGCCGTCCAGCGCGACCAGATCGCCGCTGAACTCAACGGGCTCAACACCGACAGCACGCCCGGCGCCTACGCCCTGCTGTCCAATGACGCGTTGCGGGTGCTCGCGGGGCTGCCGGGCATCGAACGGGTCTTCACCCAGGTCACTCCGCGGCCGCTGGATCCCGAGGAGCCGGACCCCTCGGCGCCCGATGGCCTGCGCTGGCGCCGCGTCGGCCCCGACGTCGCCGCCGACGCCCTCGATCCCGGGCTGCGCGCCTTCGTCGACACGCTCGACGGGCGGGCCGTCAACCGGTGGTTCTACCGGTGCGCCTACGTCGACGAGGTCTACAACGTCGGTCCGCTCGGACTGTCCTCACCGCCGGTGTGGCTGCCGAACGTCACCGCGCCGCGCGCGCCCATCCTGGTCCGCATTCGCGGCGGCGAGCGCCTGATCACCCTGGAGTGGTCGTCCAACCGCGAGCCCGACCTCGTCCGCTACGAGATCTACCGTGCCGACGACGCGGCTCAGGCGGGCGAGCTGCGGCGGATGACGCTCGTGCACACCGAGCCGGTCGCCGCCGGCGATCCCGCCGACCGCCCCCCGACGCTGACGTGGACCGACCAGCCGGTCCCCGGGCTGGTCACCTTCGGCTACCGGGTGGTGGCGATCGACGACGCGGGCAACCGGTCGGAGCCGTCGCCGGCACAGGCCGGACGGGCCCACGACACGGCGCAACCCGTCGTACCGACGCCGACCATCGCCTGGGTCGAGGTGGCGGGCACCACTCGGGCGCAGATCCGCTGGACCAGCGCGGACGAGGTGCTCGTGCAGACCCGACCGGTCGGCGGCGGCACATGGATCGACCTGTCGCAATGGCGCCCCGCGGGTACGGTCACCGTCCGCGACCCGTTCTCGGATCCGACCACCGCCGTGCAGTACCGATTGCGGGCGCGGCGGTCGACCGGTGCCGTCGCGTTGGGCACGCCGATCGTGCTGGCGGCGCAGTGAGGGGGGCGTGGTAATGGCCGGCGACATCGACTCCACCTACCTGATCCAACCCGGCGATGCCAACCCGCCGAGCGAGACCGTCCCGCCGATAGATCTGGACTGCAAGATCACCCCGCTCATCGACGCCGCCGCGTACTACCAAGCCGTCCTCGACGCCCTGAACACCGTGGGCACCAGCTCGACGCCGGCCGACAACGCCAACCACTTCGTCTTCGTCGCGAACTGGTGGCTCGGCCTGCGCGGTGGGCAATACAAGGGTGTCGACTCGATCTTCTCCTCCGACGGTCCGGCCATCATCGGCACGCCGAACCCGCTCGCCTTCGACGGCCCCGGCGGCACCCAGATCATCAGCGACATCCTGAAACAGAAGTCGAAGGCCGGCGTCGACGTCCGCGTGTTGGCCTGGGTGTCCTTCGCGGTGATGGACTCCAACATCGCGCTGAAGAGCGGTGCGGGCAGCATCGGCCGGGTCAACGCCATGACGATGGACGCGGTCACCGACCTGCGCAGCGAGCCCACTCTTGCCCAGAAGGTGATCCTCAACGTCATCGCGCACACCGCCGGCGCCGTCCACAACAAGATCGTGATCGTCGGGAACGACACCGACGCGGTCGCGTTCACCGGGGGGATCGACTTCCAGGAATTTCGCTGGGCGCACCCCGGGCACCCGCCGAAGGAGGTCTGGCACGACGTCATGGCGCAGGTGAACGGTCCGGCGGTGCAGTCGATCTATCACCACTTCGGGCTGCAATGGACGGAGAACCTGTCCCGCCCGGCCAAGACCTTCCGCCTCGCCGGGGCGAAGGTGCTCAGCCGCACACCCGGCACGCCGGCGCTGTCGATTCGCCAGCTGACCCTGGCGCCCACCGGCACGCAGCACCACGTGCAGTGCGTGCGGACGGTCCCGCAGTTCAACTACAAGTACTTCAACTGCCTGCCGGAGAATCCACCGATCGCGTTCGCCGCGCAAGGGTCCTTCCAGTACAAGCTCGCCTGGCGCAAGGCGATGACCGCCGCGGAGACCTACATCATGATCGAGGACCAGGCCTTCAGTGGCCAGGAGATCCTCAGCTACGCCAACACGGCCATCAAGAACCACCCTGACGTCCGTGTCATCCTGGTGATGTCCGGCGGGATCGACCCCGCCGACGGTGCGAGCGACACCGCCGATCAGCTCACCCAATCGATCAACCACGGGCTGCTGCAGGATCTCGACGCCGGCCAGATCGACCGGGTGCGGGTGTTCCGCGCGTTCGGCGACGACGACACCATCGCCGAGGAGGTCGTCAAGGTCGTCGACGAGGGCGCCACCGCGCTGCTGACGCTCACCGACGTTGCCGGTGCCGACATCGCCGCTGATCGGCTGGCCACCGTGCACTACGTGCTCGTGCCCGACAGCGACCCCGGGCGCCAGCTGGCCGTCGTCGGGAATCCGAAGATGGCGGCCCACGACCCGATGGTCCTGCGCGTGGACAAGGCCGGCGGCGGTCCGCTGACCAACGGGATCTACCAGCGGCCCAGTCCGATGGGCCTGTTCGTCCACGCCAAGACGGTGCTCGTGGACGACCAGTGGGCGGTGATCGGCTCGGGCAACTGCATGCGGCGCAGTCTCTACACCGACCTGGAGCACGGTGTGGCGTTCGTCGACGAGGACGGCATCGCGGTGCGCGACTACCGCGCGGCCCTCATGGCCGACCACTTCGGCCACCCCACGGCCGCCGACTTCAACGACGTCCAGGCGGCCCTGAACGCCTGGGACCCGGGTTGGGGCACACCCGGCGGTGCGCCGCCGCTGCCGCCCAAGCGGCTCCAGCGGGTCACCCTGCCGGTCGCCGAGGTCGCCTTCACCGACGCCAAGCGCGAGCACTACGACAAGTACGACGACGTCGATTCGCGCGACGACTGGGGCGGGCTGTGTCCATGACCACCGCCACCGATCCCGAGGCGAACGGATTCATCAACGTCGGTGAGGCCATTGCGAGCCGGTGGCCGTCCGCGCTGCCGCAGCTGCCCGACGACACGGTCCTGCAGCAACTGTGGGCCTCGGCGCTGCAGGTCAGCGTGGCCGACGACGTGATCGTGGCCAGCGCGCAGCTGCTGTTCGACACGGAATGCGTGCTGTCGGTGCCCGGCCTGGACGCGGTCGCCCTCGCGATCGCCGCCGCCGACGGCGGCACGCTGCTCGACCTCGAGGTCACGATCCTGCCGGAGCTCGTGATCACGCTGCGCAAGATCCCCATAGCGCTGCGGCTGAGCGCCGAGCTGCTCAAGCCGGCGACGAAGCAGCCCACGACCGCGCCGGACGCGCCGCCGCAGTGGGTGGTCGACACGACCGTCGACCACGTGGACATCCGGCTGGCCGAGGTCACGGTGAGCATCGACGCCGACGGCGACGTCACGTTCGAGGCCGACAGCTCGATCGACCTGCCGCCGTGCATGATCGCCGACTCGGGCGTCGTCGTCGAAGCGCACGACATCGGCCTGCACCTCTCGGCGAGCGATCCGCCGCCCGGTCAGCCCGCCGGGTGGAAAGGTCTGCATCTGGCGTCGGCAAGCCTCTACCTGCCCGGTGAGCTGTCGGGCAGCGTCGGGACGCTGTCGCTGACCGATGCCTACATCGGCAACGGCGGCTTCACCGGCGCGGTCACCGACACCTGGACGCCCACACTGTCGGCCTCGCTGTTCGGAATGGACGTCACCCTCGCCAAGGCCGAGCTGGACTTCGTCCAGAACGTGCCGGTGACCGCCGTGCTCACCGGCACGATCACGCTGCCGTTCTTCGATCAACCGGTCGGCGTCGACCTGCATCTCGGCCTCGACGGCTCGATCGGTGTCACGGTCTCGGCGGTGCAGCCGGCGGGCGCGACGACGAGTGCGGGCCTGCTGCTGTTCACCAAACCGGACCTGCTCACGCTGCAGCTGGACAGTCTCGGGTTCCAGCTCAGCGACGGTGTTTTCACCGCGCTGCTGAGCGGCACGCTGACCCCGTTGGTGGGCGGCCTGGACTGGCCGGGCTTCCACGTCCAGGCGCTCTCGATCGACTCCGACGGCAACGTCCACCTCGACGGTGGGTGGCTGAACCTGCCCAGCCAGTACAGCCTGGACTTCTTCGGTTTCCACGTCGCGATCACCAAGCTCGGGATGGGGCACAGCGACGACGGCGGCCGCTGGATCGGCTTCTCGGGCTCGATCAAGCTCGTCGACGGGCTGAGCATCGGCGGTTCGGTCGACGGGCTGCGCTTCACCTGGTACGACGACGGGCGCCCGACCGCCTTGACGCTGGATGGTGTCGGTGTCGAGCTCGACATCCCGGGCACGCTGCACTTCAAGGGTGCGGTCGCCTACAAGGAGCTGCCTGGTCCCGAGCATCGGTTCGACGGTGACATCACGCTGCAGCTGATCTCCTTGGATCTGACCGTCGACGGGAAGATCGTCATCGGGACGACGACGGCCGCCGACGGTTCGACCACCACGTTCTTCGCGCTCTACCTGGCGGTGGAGCTGCCCGCCGGCATCCCGCTCTGGTCGACCGGGCTCGGGCTCTACGGCATCGCCGGCCTGATGGCGATCGAGATGGCGCCCAACAAGGCGCCGACCGAGGACTGGTTCGAAAATGTCGACGGCAGCCCCGGCTGGTACAAGCGGGCTCCCGAGGGCGTCACCGACCTGGCAACGAAGTGGGATCCGCTGGCCGGCGCGTTCGCACTCGGCGGCGGCGTGACGATCGGCACGATCGCCGACAACGGGTTCACCTTCAACGGCGGCCTCCTGCTCGTCATCTCCTTCCCGGGCCCCGTGATCCTGCTGGAAGGCAAGGCGAACCTCCTCAAGGAACGCGCCAAGCTCGCCGACAACCCGATCTTCCGGGCGTTGCTGGTGCTCGACCTGCGCGCGGGCAACTTGACCGCCGGCCTGGACGCCAAGTACCGCTTCGGCTCCGGCGGCGAGCTGATCGACATCGGTGGCAGCGCCGAGGCCTACTTCGACTTCGTGGACGCCTCCCAGTGGCACGTCTACCTCGGCATCAAGGATCCCAAGGACAAGCGCATCCGGGCGCAGGTGCTGAGCCTGTTCGAGGCGGACGCCTACCTGATGGCCGACACCGCCCAGTTGCAGATGGGCGCGTGGGTCGGCTACGACAAGCACTGGAAGTTCGGACCGCTCAGCGTCAGCGTCGAGGCATGGCTGGACGGCGGTGCCGTCCTGTCGCGCAAGCCGGCGTACTTCCACGGTGAGCTGTGGTTGCACGGCAAGGCCGAGCTGAAGGTCTTCGGGTTCGGCCTGGGCCTGACCGTGGACGCGCGGGTGTCCGCCGACGTCTTCGACCCGTACCACGTCAAAGGCGAATTCAGCGTCGGCATCAGCCTGCCGTGGCCGCTGCCCGACTTCGACGCCGACATCACCCTGGAGTGGGGACCGACGTCGGGCGAGCCGGCACTGCCGATCGCCCTGAAGGAGATCGCGGTCGAGCACTTCAAGTCGACGGTGAGCTGGCCGCTGCCCCGCGGGTCGCTCATGCTGCCCGGTGCCATCGACGCCGGTGACGGCTTCCTCACCGTGCCGCCGCCGGCCGCGCCGTTGGGGGACGGTCCGCCGGCCGATGTGCCCGTCGTACCGATGGACGCGCGTCCGCACCTGACCTTCGGGCGTGCCGTCCACGACGACGCGGGGGTCGGCGTCAATCCCAACCCGCCGTGGCCGTCGGCCGACCCGCCGGGCTGGGAGTGGGTCGGCGACCCGAGCCTGGGCGAAGGTCCGCTCGCCGTCCGCTTCGCCATCAAGGAGGTCAGCCTCGCGAGCTGGAACGGCGCGGCGTGGGTGGACGTGGCGCGCAAGGCGGCGACGCCGAATCCGGCCGGAGTACGCGAACTCTACGGCTCGTGGGCGCCGACGCCGCAGCTGCCGTCCGGGGCGGTCGCGCCCGGGACGGACCCGCCGGTCGGCCAGGTGAAGCTGTGGCTGTGGTCCAAGACGCCGTTCGACTACAGCCGGCACGGTGGCAGCGCCTGGGACGAGTGGTTCACCGACACCTTCACCGGCTATCCCTGCATCCCGCCGGTGCCCGAGCGCACCATCTGCTGCGACTTCGACGGGATTCCGGTCGGCGAGACGGTGCCACTTCCCTCGCCGTGTCGCCACCACCGCGAGATCGTCTTCTTCGGTACGACGGCGGCGACGGTCGAGCAACTGGCCGCGCCCTCGCACGGCCACACCCACGCGCTGTGCTGGGAGGGATCCGGACGCGACATCGTCACGGGCCTGTCCACCAACCGCCCCGGACTGTTTGGTGTCGTGATCTTCGGCAACCAGATGGCGTCCAAGATCGTGCTGGTGCTCGATGCCAGCAAGGCCAAGGGAACGGTCGACGTGATCGCCGTCGACGTGCTCGGCACCCAGTTCGGCCCGTTCCCGCTCGTCGGCGACACCGTCACCGCCGAGGTCAAGGACCTGCGCGCCGTGCTCGTGCGCGGCAGCGGCCACGTCTGCCTGATCCAGGTGTGCGCGACCATCCCGCCCGACCGCATCGCGGTCAACGAGGCGGAGGACATGGCTCAGCGGCTCACCGACTCGATGGCGCTGTGGGGCGCGACGGGAGAGGTGCTCGACGCCGGCACCGACTACCGCCTGGCGGTCGTCACCAATGTGCGCTCGGCGCCGGGCACCGACCCGACCGGGCCACCCAACCACGACATCGACGTCACCGAGTTGGCCTACTTCCGCACCGAAGGGCCGCCGGCACTTGCGCAACTCTCGGTGCCGGTGCAGCAGCCCCCCGGCGAGGCGTTCGACTCCGGTCTGGACGACCTGCACCGTTACGTCGCGCAGACCGTTCCCGTCACGGTCGCCGCGGACGGCCAGCCGCCGTTGCTGCCCCGGCCGGTCTACCGCGCCTACGACGTCGGCGTGCAATTCAACGAGGACTACGTCGACCTGCTCTACCGGCTGGCCGGCCGCGACCTCACCGTCGCCCTCTACGACGCGAACAACCGGCCGGTGCGCGACGCCGAGGGCCGGCTGATGATCTCGGCCAACCGCTGGGGCGCGACCGAGGCACTGACCCTGACCGCGAGTGAGATCCGGTACCTGACGGTGATCGACGGCTCGACCTGCGTCGAATTGGATCGCACGATCATCCCGCATCAGGTCACACTGACCTCGGCAGATCCCGGGCAGGTGCTCGACGCCGACGTCGTCTACGAGGCGCGGCTGGTGCCACTGCTGATGCACGAGGACTTCAGCGACGGGCTGGCGGGCTGGACGGTCGTCGACGTCGGCACCAACCAGGCGCCGTCGCAGTGGACGGCCCTCGGCCACCCGCAGCTGACCGGCACCGGTGCGACGGCGTCGGCCGCGGTCGTGACACTGACCGGCGCGAGCGACCTGAGTGCGCTCGATCCGGCCACCGACGTCGTCGTCCTCACCACCGACACCGCCCGCGCGAGCAAGCAGTACCGGGTCGTCTCCGTCGACAATGCGACGAAGCAGGTGACCGTCGACGGCAGCCCGGCGCTGTTCGGCGGCAGCTCGGCGTGGACCGTCCCCGGGTGGGGAGCGGTGCTGCAGAGCTCCAACATCTGGGGCGGCGGGGTGGAGGCGACGAGCGTCCCGCAGCCGGGAACGCTGCTGATCGGCGGCGACCCCGCGTGGACCGACGTCCGCGTGACGATCCTCGTGCGTTCCAGCGACGACGACGGCATCGGGCTCGTCTTCCGCTACCAGGGTCCTGGCGACCACTACCGATACGCGATGGACCGCGAGCGTCGCCACCGGCGTCTCGTCCGCGTCCACGGCGGCATCTACACGGTGCTCGCCGAGGACGCCTTCGCCTACCAGATCGACAGCGACTACGAACTGACCGTGGAGGCCCTCGGACCGTCCCTGCGCGTCTACCAGGACAGCGCGCTCATATTCGACGTGGTCGACCCCGCGTTCACCAACGGCCAGATCGGCGCCTACTGCTGGGCCAACCAGGGTGCGCGCTTCGCAGACGTCCGGGTCGACGACCTGGGCACGAGCGCGGTCGCGGCGTACGGCTTCGCCTTCACCACGTCCGGCTACGCGACGTTCTTCCACCACCTGCACAGCTATCAGGACGATCTGTGGCCGGCCCCGATGGCGGCCGGCGACCTGGCCGCGGCGACGGCTGCCGCGGGCCCGGCGGCGAACCCGGTCACCGACACCGAGACGCGCGCCTACGCCGCGCTTGCTGCCGCCGTACTCGGCTCGGACGCCGACCACCCGCCCGACCACGTCGAGGCGACGCTGCTGACCGTCGACGGCGCGCCGAGCGGACTCCTGCTCCGCGGACCCGAGCCGCTGGACTGGACGCGCACCAGCCTCGAAGTCGCCCACGCCACGGGTGTTGCCGGCCTCAGCGCACCACCGACCGGATGGAAACTGACCGACGTCGCGCACGGCGCCGGGACGCCGAACGACGAGACGATCACGGTGCTCGCCCGCGAGCGCGCCAGTCTGGCGGGGCTCACCGTCGAGCGGCTGGCCATTCCGGACTCGTTGGCGGAGCCGGTCGACGAGACGCTGTTCGAGGACGCCTTCGACACCGCCGCGGGCGCGCTGCTGCGCGAGCAGTTCGGGGCCAACGCGCTCGACGCCTACCAGATCAGCGACGCGCCCGGCGCGCTCGACGGCCCGTCGCAGTGGAGCGCTCAACCTGACGCCATCATCCAGAGCGCGAAGGTGTTCGCCGGCACCACCGACCCCGCGGTCCCGGACAAGCCCGGAACGGTCGCGATCACCGGACCGCGGCTGGCCGACCTGCGGCTCACGACAATCCTGCGCAGCGCGGGCGACGGGGCGATCGGCGCCCTCGTCCGCGTCGCCGACGACGGCAGCTATTACCGGTTCTCGATGGACCACGGCGGATCGTACCGGCGGCTGGTCAAGTCCGTCGGCGGCGTCGTCACCGTGCTGTGGGAGGACGCCGTCGCCCCGGACACCGGCCGTTCCTACGAGCTGCGCCTCGAGGCCTTCGGTGACCTGCTCGCCGGCTGGCTGGATCACCAGTTGTTGTTCCTCGTCCGCGACGGCGATATCCGCGACGGGCAGGTCGGCCTCTACTGCTGGGCCAACGACGGTGCGCGCTTCGAAGCGCTCGAGGTGCAGACGCTGCAGACGACGCCCGTGCTGTCGCGGCCGCCGCTCACCGACCGCGGCCAGCTGACCGTCGCCGACACCGGGCTGACCGACGCGCCGTCGGCGTGGCAGGCGGCGGCCGGCGAGGTCACGCAGCTGGCGGCGATCAACGGCACCACCGCATTGCTCACCCCGAGCTACGGCGATCTCACCCTCGCGCTGACGATGTCCTCGAGCGCGGACGGGGCGATCGGTGTGGTGCTGCGCTATGCGGACGCGCGGAACCTCGTCCGGTTCGCGATGGATCGCACGGCCGGCCGGCGCTCGCTCATCGCGATGGTCAACGGCCTCGAGGCGCTGCTATGGCAGGACCACGTCGCCTTCGACCTCAACCGCGAATTCGCCCTCACGGTGACGGCACAGGGCGGGCGGTTGCAGGGCTGGCTCGACGGTGAGGCGCTGTTCGACGTCGTCACTCCGGCCGGTGCCCGGGCCGGCCAGGTGGGGCTGTGGACGTCACGCACCGCCGGTGCCCGCTTCAGCGGGCTTGTCATCGGCGATCCGGTCGCTCGGGTCGGCGCGTGGGCGATCGTCGACGACGCCGCGACCTCGCAGTGGCGCAGCGGGAGCGCATCGCTCGTCCAGCAGGTGGCGGTCGGCGACTCGAGCAGCATCCCCGCGCCCGGCACCACCGCCGTCACCGAGTCTGACGGCTGGGCCGACATACGGGTCGGCGCGACACTGCGCAATGACGGTGCCGGCGCGATCGGCCTCGCCGTGCGCTGGCGCGACCCGGCCAACTTCTACCGACTGGCGTTCGACGCCCAACACGGCTACCGGCGCTTCCTCCGGATGCTTGACGGCGTACCCACCCTGCTGTGGCAGGACGCCGTACCCGTGCAGCCCGGAACGGCGGTGCCGGTGACGATCGATGCCGTGGGCGCGCGCTTCGTCGCCCGCGTCGGCGAACAGGTCCTCTTCGACCTCACCGACGACGCGCTCGCGGCCGGCCGCATCGGCCTCTACACCGCAGGCGAGGACGGCGCCCGGTTCGCACAGGTCGTGGTCACCCGGCCACCCCTTGATGCGTGGGCCAGGTTCCGCGACAACTTCAGCCAAGGCGACATGGGCGCTTGGACGATCGTCGACGAGGGCGACCAGAGCACGCCCTCGCACTGGGCCGTCGATGCCGGCGCGCTGGCGCAGACCAGCAACATCTACAGCAACCCGCTCGACGGCACGGCGATCGAGAAGCGTGGCACCCTCGCGCTCGCCGGTGACCCGGTCTGGACCGACACCGTCGTCCGCGTGACGCTCACCTCGACCGACGACGACGCGATCGGTGTGGTGCTGCGCTACGCCGGTCCGGACGACTTCTACCGGTTCTCGATGGACCGCGAGCGTGGCTACCGCCGCCTCGTGCGCTGCGTGGGCGGGACGTTCGCGACGCTGTGGGAGGACACCCTCGGCTATGAGGTCGGCCGGCCGTACGAGCTCGTCCTCGCTGCGGTCGGCACGCGGCTGACCGGCTGGCTGGACGGCGTACCGCTGCTGGAGGTGGAGGACCCCGATGGCCCAGCCGTCGGGCGGATCGGGCTGTACTGCTGGGCGAATGTCGGCGCCCGGTTCACCGGCGTGCGGGTCTTCGGCGCCGAGCAGCTGACCGGTTCGCCACTGGCCTCGGACGATTTCGACTGGGACAGCCCGGGGATGTGGCGCTTCGAGACGGCGGGCACCCAGGACGGTCCGGCCGTCTGGTCGGTGATCGAGGGGGAGCTGCGCCAGACCAGCGCAGTCGGCGACGGCACCGACGACGGCGCAGACCTGGCCAAGCCGGGCACGGTCGCGCTGACCGGCGACGACACCTGGCGGGACTACCGCACCGTGGTTCGGCTGCGCTTGGACAGCGCGGATGCGGCGATCGGAGCCGTCGTACGTTACGCCGGGCCGGGCGACTTCTACCGCTTCTCGATGGACGCGCAACGCGGCTACCGGCGGCTGGTCAAGGTGGTCGGCGGGGTGGTCACCGAACTGTGGTCGGACACCACCGTCTTCCCGATCGGTCGTGACTGCCTGCTCACGCTGGACGCTGTCCGCGACGGATTGACCGGTTACCTGGACGGCGTGCCGCTGTTCGCCGTGCGCGATCCCGACCTCGCTGCCGGGTCGGCAGGCTGCTATTGCTGGCACGCCGACACGGCCCGCTTCGCGTCCTTCCGCGCGCTGGCCGCCGACTGGATCCCGCACGTGCGCTTTGGCGCGGCCGAACCGGTGCTTGCGGCGGGGACGCGCATCGTCGTCCATTCCGGCAACGTCGCGGACCGGACCGCACCACCGGTGCCGGGCGTCGCCGATCGCTTCCTGGCGACTCTCGGCGACCCGGGACGGTGTCACCTGTCGCCGGCCACCAGCGTCGCGCTGCGGGTGCGCAGCGCACTCGGCGCGCTCGGTCACGCCCGCGTCTTCCTGCCCGACAGCGCCTATGCGCCGCTGCCCGATGCCACCGTCCTGCGCCGCGCGGACGGCTTGGACGTCGCAATCTTCCCCAGTTCCAGCCCGGGGCTCGACCCGGGGGAGATGCGCCTGCGCCTTGTCTACCGCCGCGACAATACGGCCGCGGACCCCGCGAGCGCGGTCCTCAGCCAGGCCGGCGACCATGCCGACGAGGAGGTCTCGCTGCGCGTCCCGATCGTGCCGGAGTTCCGGTCACCGTGACCGGCCGTCGGCCAAGAACGTGCAGGTGACAACGGCCCGCTGAGACGTCCTCCCGCACGGTGCCTGAGCGAACAGTCCGAGCGGTTGACACCCCTGGTGCAGCTGCGGATCGTGCGGCAAAGCCAACGTCATCGATCCGACCGACCAGGTGTCAGGTAGCCAACAGTCGTATCCCGCGAACGGACCGACGCTTCAGGGACACGCGATCCGACCCATGGACGCGACCACCGGAGCGGGGCGTCCCATGGCCAGTCGAGAGAAGGGACCGGCGGCGCGTGCACTCACCGGTTTGCTGGTGGTAGTGCTCGTTGTCGCGGGGTTGCTCACATTGCGACACGGAATCCGACACCCCTCCGCCGCGGCCGTGACGTCGTCAGGGCCGGAGTTCGCCGACCTGACGGTCTACGACGACGCCGCTCGGTATGACGGCCTACCTGGACGTACCCAGCTACCCCGGCCCGAAGTCGACGGTGACCAGTTGACGGGTGCCCTTCCTCGTCTTCCCGGGCCTTCCCGAGCAGCTGCCGTCGATGCCGCCGCTCTCGTCCTCCAGCGCTACTGCGCCAACCCCGAGCAGACCCGGACGCGACTGGCCGACGCAGTCTCCGCTGCGGACAGGGACGGGAACCGCCACCGGGGGGGTGGCTGGTGGAGCGTCACCGCCCGGACAAGATCGCCAGCCTCGTCACCCATCACCATCTCGCTGTTATGGACAGATCCGTCGTACAGCTGGACCGGCTCGTTACGGCAGCTCGTCGGCTGCCCGTAGCACAGCACACGTCGGATGTTCCTGGACTTGTGGTCCGGGGAACATCCGACGTGCGGGGTCACGATCCGACTTCGCACTCCTGCGGATCGATGTGACCGACGTTCTTCACCACTTTGAACGTCCCATTGTGGGACTGTGCGATGTACATGTTCATCCGCACGTGGTGTTGGCCGGGCACCATCTCGGCCGGACCGCCCGGCCCTTCTGCGATGTGCGCGTGATCCAGCGCCCGGATGACGTCGCTCTGGTCGAGCGAGCCGCCTTCGTTGACGGCCGCTTCCCAGAGTTTCAGTCCGCGGTAGATCCCCGAGCACGCGCTGCCGGCGGTGAAGATCGCACTACCGGGGTAGAGCGCGTCGTACCGGTTGAGGAGCTCGGTCGTGAACGGATCCTGCACGTCCCGGTAGCAGTCGAGGCAGCCGTACAGGCCCTCGACATGCTCGGCCGGCACCAGATTCAGGAAGTTCTCGTCGAAGTAGGTGCACACGATGTGCCCGCCCCGAGCGGTGAACCCGGCCTCGTAGAGCTGCTCGAGGAACGGCGTGAGGCCCGGCGGCACGATGGTGTTGAACACGACCTCGGCGCCTGACGACATGATGTCCTCGACCGTGCGCTCGTAGTCGGTGTGATCGAGCGGGAAATACTCTTCCCCGACGATCGAGCCGCCGCGGGATGTGACGACGTCGCGCACGCGTTTGTTCATCGTGACCGGCCAGATGTAGTCGGCCGACGGCATGTAGAACTTCTTCGCCCCGGTCTGCTGCATGAGCCACGGGAAGAACGGGTCGACCTGCTGCGCCGGTACCGGACCCGTGCAGAAGATCAGCGGATGGCACTCACGACCTTCGTACTGCTCCGGGTAGATGTACAGCGTCTCGGCCCGGTCGACGACCGGCCCCTTGATGGCCTGTCGGGTCGAGCTGTAGATGCCACCGAGGACGACGTCGACCTCCACGTCATCGACGAGCTTCGCTGCGACGGCTTCCGCGACGGAGTCGTCGGTGGCACTGTCCTCGATGAACAGCTCGACAGGGCGACCGAGGAGGCCGCCGCGTGTGTTGATGTCGTCGATCACCATCTCGGCGACGTTGGTGTTGGCGATCCCCATGAACGACAAGGGGCCGGACTGATCGGTCACGAGACCGACGCGCGCCGGCCTGTTGATGTTGGTGGTCATGGTTGACCCTCCTATGCCCGGTACGTGCCGAGCAGGTGCGCGGCCTCCGGTTTGGCGAGATGTCCGGCGTCCTTGAGGACGGCCGGGACCTCGGGATCGGACACGAAGTTGGTCCAGCCCTGCTCATCCCAGTCGAAGATCGCCCACATGCGGTTCTCCTCGTTGGGGTCGCGGAACACCGTCGAACCCTTCGAGCCGTGCTCCGCGCGCTTCTCGGCGCCCTGCTCGCCGAACACCTTCAGGAACTGGTCCACGTTCGCGACTGTCGTAGTTGCCAGGAACATCACGGTTCTCCCCTCGTTATGTGAGACGGCAGCCGGTGCGGCTGCTGAGGTCGATTCTCCGGAGCTGCCGCGCCGCGCGGCATCGGTAGAGCTACCTATTTCGCGCCGACAACCTCATGGGTGACGGCCCACCGCGTCGCGGCGACGCGGCCCGAGACACCGATCTTCGTGTAGACGTGCTGGATATGGTGCTCGGCGGTGCGGGTCGAGATGAACAGCTGGGTCGCGATCTCGCGAGCGGTGCGACCGTCGGCGACGAGGCGAAGGACCTCGACCTCGCGACGACTCAGACCGCCGGCGCGCGATTGTCGTGTGATCGGGCTCCGCCGCGCCCGGTCGATCTGCTGCTGCGTGTAGGCGGCGGCATCGTTGAGGGCCATCGCGGCTCCGCTTCGGGCGACTTCTCGCGCCCGCTTCGTACCAAGCCGCCGCGTGAGTCGAGTGTCGAGATCGCTGAGCCCGGGGACGTGGTGGGCAGCCGACGGCTCGCGCGCCATCGCCGCCAGCAGCATTGCCGCGGGCTCCGGCCGGTCGACGCGTTCGAACAGGGCGGGCACGGAGGCGACGGTGATGATCAGTTGGGGGACGTTGCCCGCTCGATGGAACGCAGTGATCGCGTCGGAAAAGAGCACGAGCGCGGTCTCGGGTTCGCCGTCGGAGGTGTGCAGCCGCGCGGCATCGCGGGCGAGGAATCCCTCGAAGAACTCGACGCGGTGTTCTCGCACGAACGCGACTCCTTCGTCCCACGCCGCGAGAGCACGCTGCGCATCCGCCTTCGAGAACGCAAGGCCGACGATCCAGAGCGCGTACGAGATCCAGTAGGGATTGCCGATCTCCCGCGCCGCCGCGATCGAGTCCTCGGCGAGGGCGAGCGCCTCGTCGACGCGCCCGCTCGACTGCAGGCCGTCGACGTACGACGCGATGCCGTAGGCCCGCTCCTTCCCGTAACGCCGCGCCACCGTGCCGGTGAGCTCGACGTAGCGATCGAGGTCTCCGCAGTAGACGTCGCAGAGCGCCTCGATGAACGACGCGTAGCCCGGCTCACATGCGTCGTAACGCGGGTCGCCTTCGAGCTCGGTCGCCAGGTGCGCATGGGCTCGGGCTGTCTCGGCGCGTCCGGCGAAACACGCGTAGCCCGCGGCGGCGTAGAGGCGGGGTAGCCGGCGGACGTCCGCTGCTGTCGCGGCGTCGAGCAACTCGTCGGCCCACCCCAGCGTCTCGAACAGCTGCACGGAGAATCCCATCAGCGCCGCGTGCGCGGCGATGTCGGTAGCGACTTCCAGCTCGCCACGTTGTGAGCTCCATCTGAAGCCGGAGCGGAGGTTGTCGAGCTCGACGTCCACCCAGTCGACGGCCTCGCGCCACCCCGGTCCGTTCCAGCGCTTCCATCGCGTCGCCGCCTCGTGCGCGAAGTGCGCGGCGTGCCGGTCGCGTGTCCGCCCGAGCGCGCCGGACTCCGCAAGGCGATCCTCGGCGAACTGCCGGATTGTCTCGAACAAGCGGTACCGCGTGCGTGGCGTGGAGTGGTCGGCGGTGACAAGCGACTTCCGCACCAACGAGTCGAGGTGCCCGAGGATCTCCACCTCGTCGGCGCCCTCGGCGACTGCGCTGATGGCAGCCAAATCGAAGCCGCCGGCGAAGGCTGACGCGGTGCGTAGGACACCGCGCTCGTCGTCGGACAACAAGTCGTAGGACCAATCCACCGCATGCTGGAGAGTGTGCTGGCGGTCGGGCCCCGGCTCGGGCCCCTTCAACAGCCGGAAGCGATCGGCAAGTCGATCCATCACGTCGCACGCGCTCATCGCGGCCATCCGCGCCGCCGCGAGCTCGATGCCCAAGGGCAGCCCATCGAGCACCTCGCAAATCTCGACCACCGCGGCGGCTGCGTCCGGGTCCTCCAACGCGAACTCGGGGCGGACGGCGCGCGCCCGGTCGACGAAGAGCGTGACGGCATCGGACGCCGTGCCACCCTGGCGCGCCAGCGGTGACACGGAGAGGAGCATCTCGCGGGTGACGCCGAGCGACTCGCGCGACGTCGCGAGGACCTTGACGTTCCCGGACCGATCGAGGATCGCGGCGACGGCCGAGACCGCCGCAGTCAACACGTGCTCGCAGTTGTCCAGCACGAGCAACAGCTGCTGGCCCGCGAGCGCCTCGGCCACGGTGTCGATCAGCGGGGCGTCGCCCTGTGGCGTGAGTCCCAGCGCGGACGCGATGGCTGCGGTGACGGCGGCGGGATCACCGATCGGTGCGAGCTCGACCATCCAGACGCCGTCAGGGAATTCACCGGCGAGCTCCGCACCGACCTCGAGCGCGAGCCTGGTCTTGCCGACACCGCCGACGCCGCTCAGAGTGACGAGACGGTTCGACCGCACGTGGTCGGCAACCTCCGTCACGAGATCTTCACGGCCGACGAACGAGCTCATCGGTTGCGGCAGGTTGCCCGCGAAGCGTTCGACGCTCCGCAGAACGGGGAACTCGGTCCGCAGTCCGTCCGCGACGACCTGGTACACCGTTACCCGGCCGCGGAGACCGCGCAGGCGGTGCTCGCCGAGCGGCCGCACTCGCACGTGGTCACGCAGCAGCACTTCGGTCGCGTCGGAGACGATGATCTGGCCACCGTGTGCGAGTGATACCAGTCGCCCGGCACGGTTGACGTCGGTTCCGAGGTAGTTCCCGTCACGCTCGATGGCCTCGCCCGTGTACAGACCCATCCGCACCCCGAGCGGGACGATGGCATGGGCGAGCAGCTGCTGCGCGGTGACCGCTGCGTCGACCGCGTCGGCAGCGGTCGAGAACGCCGCCGAGTACCCATCGCCGTCCGTCGCGAACACGTAGCCGCCGTGGCCCTCGATCGCATCGCGCACGATGGCATCGTGCGCTTGCAGTGCAGCCGCCATGTCCGCGGGCGCGTCCTCCCACGGTCGCGTCGAATCATCGAGGTCGGTGACGAGGAACGTCACCGTCCCGCCCGGCCGCGTCTTCGACATGTCCTGCGGTGTTACCCGCGCGGGCTCCGGCCGGCCGCGGCGACCAGGCGTTCGGTGGCCGACGCATCAGCCGTTGGCTCGGTTGGTGGCTGGATCAGGCCGGCTGCCCGGACCTCGTCGGTGCACGTCGCGTCCACGACGGCACTGATCGCCGGTAGCGCATCCGGGCTGAATTCAATCGGATGGCCGACGCTGTCCGAAAGGTCCCAGGCGTGGATGATCGCGTCGACGGTGGCGAAGTTGATGACGACGGTACCCGGCACCTCACCGAACGGCGTCGAGTGCATCGCGCTCATCACACCGTCACTTCGCCACAGCGCCATCGTGCGCTCGGCGATCTGATCGGCGACGGGTGCGAGGTCACCGTCGATGGGAACCGCGCCCATCGTGTCGTCGACCGACACGAGCTCCTCACCCGTGACCAAGCCCGCCCACACCAGCTGGTTGTTCAGCGCGTGGCTTGCGAGCCGGCGGACTGTCCACGGCGCGCAGTTGGTGGCAGTGTCCATCTCCGCGTCGTCGAGCGAGGCGACCACGGCGCGAAGTTCGTCCAATGAGTACTCAAGCGTCGCCAACTGATCCATGGCCGGCCCCCGTCCCCGTCCTGCCACGATACCCGGTTCGGCGTCGCGGAGGCCTGTGTTGGCCAGCTCAGGACGCCGCCAATCGGTCCTGCTCGGCGATCTTCATCGCCTGCTGACGGCGGATGCGCTCGGGCACGACCTCCTCACGCGGCGCGGTGGGTGCGAACGAGTACCGATCCACGCCCAGCCCGCGCAGCACCGCCTGCTCAACCAAGGAAGGATCGTCCCGATCGAATCGCATGGGCTCGCGCAGATGGATGGCAGGGTTGATGATGGCCCGCGGTTGCCGGAGCACATTCTGGGCCTTGGCGTGCAACATGTAGGGATGTAGCAGGTAGACGTCGCCGGTCCGGCCGGTCGCCTCGACGAAGTCCCAGCACTGACCGATCAGGGCGGGGATGTCGAAGTCCAAGGGCAGGACGCCTTGCGGCCGTTCGGCCAGGTAGCGGGCGACCGGGCCGACCGAATCTGCGGCCACGAACGTCGCACCGCCCTGGTGGCGTACCTCGGTCCACAGCACCAGCGTCAGCAGCCCTTGTTCGGGTGAGTCCAAGAAGTGCCGGAAGAAGTCGCCATCCTTGTGCCAGCCCGGGGACTGGCGGCCCGCCTCTTGCCACGGCCGGGTCGCGCCCTCAGAGAGGTTGACGATGAACCCATCACCCCAGGTGTACGGCTGGACGATCCGCTCCTCGCCACCGAGGAGGTCGCACACCGCATCCCATACCTTCGGCGCGAATTCCTGGACGTCGATCGACCGGTGCGAGGGCATGTGGACCGACGTCTGCTCCCAGGTGGATTGATCCTCGGCATCGAACCCGAGCCGGGTCCACATCGTCTCCATGTATTCGGCTGCCGCCTCGGGGGTGAAGCAGTCGCGCAGCAGGATGTAGCCCTTCTGCAGGAAATGCGTGGCCTGTTCGTCGGTCAAAGTTCGATATTGAGAGCCCACTGTCAAAATCCTCGTCGCCGCCGCCTGGATCACGCGCGATGCTAAACCGTTCGGCATTGCCCGTCCACCAGTCGGTGTTTCGACTGTGACCGGTGATGAACCTCTACCGGCCGCGTAGGCTTCTGGTGCGGTACCAAGCACGGTTGCTAGCTTGCCCCAATGGATCCGGCCGACCGCCGCCGTCGACATCGATGTCGATCTCCTCGGAAGCAAACGCCTAGCCCCGACCTCACCTCCGGGCTGCTCGCGTTTGGCACGATGGTTCGGGAGATGAACGGCACGGTGAGCCGAAGCGGGGACGCCATGCTGTGCCTGGAGTTGGAGCAGGGTGGCCGGCTCCTGTCGGGGGTTGCCGCGGTCGACCCTGGCCTCCCTCGGTACAGGTCATTGGCTGTGACATATCACCGGAGATGGTCCGTCTGGCTGCGCTCGCCCGGCCGGCCGGAAGATTCGTGGTCCACGATTACCACCGGGCGGGGCCCGGATTCACCTCGCCGGGCATCGGCAGGGTCGACTACGGCTACTCGGAGATGACCTCGACGGGTGTGGAAAATCCGGGGCTACATTCGGCATAGGGACCCGCGGGGCCGTCCCGGTGGTCGAGAACGGCCGGGCGAATTGGCGGCGCGGGCCGGCGACGGGCAGCGATCTGCCCACGCCCGCCGGGATCAGCCGCACATATCGTCGGCGTATCGAAAAGCGCATACGCGCTGGTAACGCGGCACTGCCTTCACTGGGCGCATGACGTCGAGCGAACCAGCACGAACGGACCGCGCCCTCTCGCTAGGGTCCTCGTCGCACCCAGCAGGTAGGCAAACCAGATTCGCCGTGTATGGGTGCGGGCGGGACGAGGCGGTCGCGTTCGGAGAGATCGCACCTCGCTTCGGCGTCGTGCCGACCCTCACGGAGGCGGCGGTATCTGCCATCAACGTCGACCTGGCGTACGGAAGCCGATGCATCAGCGTCAGCCACAAGACGCCCGTCACGAACTCCACGCTCCTGGCGCTGAGTCGCGCCGGCGTCGCGTATCTCTCCACGAGGAGCGTTGGATACAACCACATCGACGTGAACTATGCCGCGAGCGTCGGCATCGGCGTGGGAAACGTGGCCTATTCGCCGGACAGCGTGGCTGACTACACGGTGATGCTGATGCTGATGGTTATAAGGAACGCAAAGTCTGTCATTCGCAGCACAGACGTATACGACTACAGACTCCATGAAGTACGTGGGAGAGAACTCCGGGACCTGACCGTCGGAGTCGTTGGAACCGGCCGTATCGGCGCGGCAGTGCTGGACCGGCTAACAGGGTTCGGCGGCCGGACATTAGCCTACGACCCTCGTCCGAAGATTTCCGCCCGCTGCGTTCCGCTCGATGAATTGATACGGCAGAGCGACATCGTCACGCTCCACGTCCCGCTCAATCCGGGCACCCACCACCTCCTGGATCGACGACGCATCGAGCAGATGAGGCACGGCGCATTCGTGATCAATACCGGACGCGGATCATTGCTCGATACCGAGGCTCTTCTTTCGGCGCTGGAAAGCGGCAGGTTGGGCGGTGCGGCGTTGGACGTCCTCGAGGGAGAGGACGGAATCTTCTACGCCGACCACCGAACCGAACGCATCGAAAGCAAGACGCTGATGCGGCTACAACAGTTACCGAACGTGGTCGTCAGTCCGCATACCGCCTACTACACCGATCACACACTGAGCGACATTGTCGAAAACACCATTATCAATTGCCTCACGTTTGAAAAGGAGAATCCGGCGTGGACAGACTGAAGGTCGGAATTATGTTCGGCGGGTGCTCGGAAGAACATCCCGTCTCGGTCAAGTCCGCGCGAGAAGTCGCGAAGCACATTGATCTTGACAAGTATGAACCGTTCTGGATCGGGATCACGACAAGTGGAGCCTGGAAGCTTTGCGATGGTCCGGGTGCGGGCTGGGAAGGTGGCAGTAGCCGCCCGGCCGTGCTGTCACCGGACAGGAGTGTTCACGGATTGCTGGTCCTGGAGCAGGAACACTACGTCATGGTCCGTTTGGATGTGGTGTTGCCCGTTCTGCATGGGAACCTCGGCGAGGACGGCGCGGTGCAGGGCCTGCTCGAACTCTCCGGAATCCCGTACGTCGGTTGTGACGTTCAAAGCTCCGCGCTGTGCATGGATAAATCCCTGACCTATCTGGTTGCCAGAAACGCCGGGATCGCGACACCCGAACACGAAGCGGTCACTGCGGGCGAGAAGATCGACCCAGACGGTCTCACCTATCCCGTGTTCGTGAAGCCGGCCCGTTCGGGCTCGTCATTCGGCGTCAGCAAGGTATCGGAAAAAGAAGAACTCCCGAGTGCGGTGGAGACCGCCCGGCGATACGACTCAAAGGTCTTGATCGAGCAGGCTGTCGTCGGCAGTGAGGTGGGCTGCGCACTTCTCGGCGACCGATTTGGTTTGGTCACCGGCGAGGTGGATCGAGTTTGTCTCTCTCACGGATTCTTCAGGATCCATCAGGAGAGCGAGCCTGAGGCCGGCTCCGAAAACGCTACGTTCATCGTTCCCGCCGACATCTCGGGAGAGGCGCGTTCACTGGTACAGGAGACAGCAAGCGCCATATATCGCGCTCTGGGGTGCGAGGGTCTTGCGCGGGTGGACATGTTCCTGACCCGTGACGGAACGGTCGTACTGAACGAAGTCAACACCTTGCCCGGCATGACCTCATACAGCCGCTATCCCCGGATGATGGCGGCCGCAGGAATACCGCTCACGGACGTGATCGGCAGGCTCTTGTCGTTGGCAATGTGCGGGAAAAGCGATGAACAGCGACTTCGTCTTCGTCGATGAGTTCGTGCCCGGAATACGCTGGGATGCCAAATACGCCACCTGGGACAATTTCACCGGGAAACCGGTAGAGGGGTACCGTGCAAACCGCATCGTCGGCACCAGGGCCCTGTGCGCAGCCCTGGACAGAGCGCAGGAAAAGGCCGCATCCTCCGGATTCGGCCTGCTTCTGTGGGACGGATACCGCCCACAACGCGCCGTAGACGGCTTCCTACGCTGGTCTCAACAACCGGAGGACGGCCGAACGAAGGCAAGACATTACCCGAACATCGGTAGGTCCGAGATGTTCGAACAAGGATACGTGGCCGCCAAGTCGGGTCACAGTCGTGGCGCCACGGTCGACTTGACGCTTTACGACTTGGCTACCGGAGAGCTTGCTTCCATGTGCGGTGACCATGATCTGATGGACCCGGTCTCCCATCACGGAGCTACCGGAACCACGCGGGTCGAAGCGGAGAACCGCCGGTACCTCTGTTCCATCATGGAGGACTGTGGCTTTGAGCGATACGAATTCGAGTGGTGGCACTACACACTGACCCACGAGCCCTACCCCAATACCTATTTCGACTTTCCCATCACCTAGCGCGGGCCGGGTCAAGAACGGCGCCGACGACCGTGCTCTCCGGCGCCAGGATGCCTAGGGCGCGACGGGTAGTTCCGCTGTGACGCAGAGGCCCCCGGCGGTCCGGGGCGTGAGCGCGAGAGTTCCGTCGTGTGCCTGGATGATGCTCTTGACGATCGCCAGGCCGAGACCAACACCCGCATGGTCGGTGTGTATGCGCTTGGTGCCGCGCTGGAACGGCTCCGCGAGCGTGGCGAGGAGCTGTGGGGTGAGCTTGTCCCCGGTGTTCTCGACTGTGAGCGCGACACTGCCGGGCTCAACGCTGGTCCTGACCCACACGGCGCCCTGTTCAGCGAGGTTATGGACGATCGCGTTGTGCACGAGGTTCGTCGCCATCTGCAGCAGGAGCGCGGGTGAGCCGAAGGTGGTGGCCGTGTCGCCGGATGTCTCGATGGCGATGCCGCGCTTCTCTGCGATAGGGAGGAGCGTTTCGGTGGCTTCTTCGGCAAGGAGCGACAGGTCGACGGATTCTCGGGCGAAGGAGCGCTGGTCGGCCCGGCTGAGCAGGAGCAATGCCTCGGTGAGGTCGATCGCTCGGGTGTTGACGAAGTGGAGGCGGTCGACCAGCTCTCCGTTGTCGCGATTCGGATCGTTGCGGGCCACGTCGAGCAGCGTCTGCGTGATCGCCAGCGGAGTGCGTAATTCGTGCGAGGCGTTGGCGGCGAATCTCTTCTGTTCGGCGTCATGTGCTTCGAGCCGGGCCAGCATGACGTCGAACGCGTCGGCGAGCTCACGAAATTCATCCCTGCGGCCCGGCAGCCGGATCCGGTGGGAGAGCGAGCCATTCCCGGCCATGCGGGTGGCTTCGGTGATGCGGTTCAGCGGGCCGAGCATCCTGCCGGCGAGAATCCACCCACCCACGAGTCCGAACACCAGGAGGAAGGCCAGCATGACGGCCGCCTTGGGAGCGAAAGCGCGCCAGAGGTCGGACCGGCCGGGGATAAAGAGACTTGGTGGAGGCCCGATCGCATGGTCGGGTATGCGACGCCCGGTGATTCTGATCGCATGGTCGGGTACGTACCGGAGGAGGTACACCCACACGACCGCGATGAGCAAGACCCCCGCGACCATGAGAAATCCCGCGTAGCTGAGTGTCAGCTTGAGACGGACGCTCAACCCTGGGGCCCTACCCACGGTGGCCGCCCATGTTCCGGAGGTCAGGTCCGGTGTCGATGCGATACCCGACGCCGGCCACGGTGGCGATGATTCCGGGTTCGCCGAGGCGCTTGCGCAGTGCCGAGACGGTGATGCGCACGGCGTTGGTAAACGGGTCTGCGTTCTCATCCCACGCTCGTCCGAGCAGCTCTTCAGCGCTGACGACACCGCCTTGGGCAGCGACGAGAACCTCGAGCACGGCGAACTGTTTGCGGGTCAGCGCGACGAAGCGACCGTCACGGTAGAGCTCCCGGCGGAACGGATCCAGACGCAGGCCTGCGAGCTCCCGCACGGGCGGCCGGTGGTGGGCGCGGCGGCGGTCGAGCGCCCGGAGACGGAGTACGAGCTCTTGCAGCTCGAACGGCTTGGTGAGGTAGTCATCGGCTCCGAGCTCGAACCCGGAGGCCTTGTCGTCGAGCCGGTCGGCCGCGGTGACCATCAGGATCGGCGTGCCAGTGCCGGAAGCGACGATACCTTTGGCGATCTCGTCACCGGACGGCCCCGGAATGTCGCGATCGAGGACGGCGATGTCGTAGGCATTGATGCTCAGCAGCTCCAGAGCGGTGTCGCCGTCACCGGCGATGTCGGCCGCGATCGCTTCCAGGCGCAACCCATCGCGGATGGCCTCCGCCATGTAGGGCTCGTCCTCGACGATCAAGACACGCATCCTGCGATGCTACGAGCCGGAGCATTTCGTCGGCATATGGAAAACCACATACGTGCTGGCAACAGGACGCCGCCTTCACTGAAGGCGTGAATCACATCGCACCGGCACGAGCACCGGCCCGCCGAGCTCCCGGGCTCGTCCTCGTCGGCCTGGCAGTCGCCATCACTGCGAGCATCGGAATCCTCGGCTATCGATCGGTGTCCTCGCCGGCTGCCCCGTTCGGCGACATTCTTCGCGACGACCAGGACGGGACGACTACGGAAGATAACAGCACCGTTACAGAGGATGACGGTGCGCTCCCCGCCGGGGTGCGGGTGTTCGATGACGAGTATCCCGGCGTCGCGAACCTCGACCCGGATCTGGTCCAGGCCCTGCGCAAAGCCGCGGCGGATGCGGCTGACGACGGAATCGAGTTCCACGTCAACAGCGGCTGGCGTTCCCTGGATTACCAGAACCGGCTTCTTCGCGAGGCAGTCGCGAAGTACGGCTCGGAAGAGGAGGCTGCCCGATGGGTCGCCGCGGCGGACACGTCCGCGCACGTGTCGGGGGATGCAGTCGACATCGGGCCTGTCGATGCCGCGGCGTGGCTGTCGGAGCACGGTGCCGACTACGGACTGTGCCAGATCTACCGCAACGAGCCCTGGCACTACGTACTGCGCCCCGAGGCGATCGATCATGGTTGCCCACCGATGTACGCCGACCCCTCGCACGATCCGAGGATGCAGGAGTGACCCGGCGGGCCGCCTCACTCCAGGTTTGCGGTGTGGAGGGCTCGGTCGAAGCCGGTCAGCATGCGGCGGTAGGAGTGGTCGATGTCCTGGGGCATACCGAAGCCGCCGGCGACTTCCAGAGTGACGAAGCCGTGCAGTGCGGCACGAAGTGCCCGGGTGATGTCGATGGCGTCGTTGCCGCTGATGCCGTAGCCGGCGAGGACGGCGAGCACGACGCGCAGGACGGCCCCGGCAGCGTCGACGTGGGCGGTGTCGTCGGGTTGGGGGGCGCGGATGGTGGCCTGGTAGCGGCCGGGGTGGGTGCGGGCGTAATCGCGGTACGCGTTCGCGATGGCGAACAGGGCTTGGCTGCCCGATCGCCCGACTGCGGCGGAGGTGAGGGTGTCGGCGAGTTCCCGGGTGGCGAGTGCGGCGACGCCTTGGCGCAGCGCGGTGAGCGAGGCGATGTGCTTGTAGAGGCTGGGCAGCCGCACGTTGAGGCGGTCGGCGACGGCGGCAAGGGTGAGGTTGTCCCAGCCGACGACGTCGACGACGACAGCAGCCTCGGCGATCACCTTCTGCGTGCTGAGTCCCGCTCTAGGCACCGGCGGCTGCCTTCTCGGCGAAGGTGATCAGGGTCGGGTTGACGGAGTCTGGGTACTCGACCTGCGGGTAGTGCCCTGCGTCCGGCACGAGCACGACCTCGGCCGGGATCTGGTCGGCGATCCAGGCGGCTTCCGCGCGCGGGTCGGGGAAGTCGGGGTCGTGTTCCCCCATCAGCACCAGGGTGGGCGTGTCGGTGATGGAGTGAAGGCGTTCTTCGGCCGGGGCGTGGCTGGTGCGGGTGGTGGCCACGAAGGCTTTGCCGTGACCAGGCCGGCGCATGCTGGCGTCGATGTCGGCGAGGTGCGCGGCGAGGTCGTCGGGTTTGCGGCCGGGGTAGAGCTTGGGCAGGTAGGTCAGCCACATTCTGCGGGCCCAGGGACCGCTCATCGCCAGCTTGAAGGTCATCTGCATGATCGGGTTGATCTTCGGGTTGCGCACGAACGGGCCGATCAGTGCGATCCCGCGCACCAGGTCGGGACGCTCGGCCGCTGCCCACACCGCGGCGCCGGCGCCCATCGAGTTGCCGACCAGGACGGCCGGCCCGCCGAGCCGCTCGATCAGCGCCAGCGCGTCCTGCCCCGCGGCGACGTCGTCGTAGGTGCTGAAGTCGGCGTCGCTGTCTCCGTGCCCGCGCAGATCCATCACCGCGACCCGGAATCCGGCCTCGACCAGGGCCGGCACGGTGAACCGGTAGACGCTGCGCAGCTCGCCCATACCGGGGATGCACACGATCAGCGCGCCCTCGCCGCGGCTCTCGTAGGCGATTCGTCCCTCCGGCCGGTCCAGCAGCTGGGTCTCTGGGTGGTTCATCGTGCCTCCTCGGCGTCGCTCGTCTAGATAGCGGTAAGGCTATGACTACTAGCCAAATCCGTCAAGAGCTCTGCGGATAGGTCCAGCACTGGCAGCGTCGTGCTGCTCACAGGGTTCCGAGGAACCCTCTTGACTCGGCTGGCTAGTCATATTAGCCTCTCGGCTACGGTAAATCGCCAATGATGAGGGAGCGATCAATGACAACGACGTACGCCCAGCGGGCGCAGGCCTCGGCGTCCGCGCAGGATGCCCGCCCGTACCGCGGCGATGCCGCCTCGGGCTGGCTCATCCGTGCCACGCTGGCTGCGGCCGGTGTCGGGTTTGTGTTGTATCCGCTGATCCGGCCGTTCTCGGACGAGACGTCACGTGCAGGCGCGCGGGCGTTCGCCTCGCCTGCCTGGGTGTGGGCGCACGGAATCGGCATGGGGGCCTTTGTGCTGCTCGGCCTCGGCACAACTGGCTGGCTACTGGCGCAGCTGCGCGGCAGGGCTCCGGACCGGCGAGCGACCACCGCGGTGATGGTGATGTGGTCCGGCATCGGCTTGACGCTGCCCTACTACGGGGCGGAGGCGTTCGGTCTGCATGCGCTCGGGCAGGCGGCCGTGCACGGCAACTCCTCGGCGATGAGGATCGTCCACGGCGTGCGCTGGGAGCAGGGGCTGTGGTTCATCCTGCTCGGCCTCTGCCTCCTGGCCGTCGCTGCCGTGCTGGCCGCCATCGTCGTCTGGCGCACCCACCGCAGGCGCTGGGCCGGGCTACCGCTGGCCGCCGCACTGCTGCTCTACATTCCGCAGTTCGCCGCCGGCCAGCCCGTGCGGGTCGCCCACGGACTGCTGATGCTCCTCGGCTGCGTCTGCCTCGCGACAACTGCCAACACCCGGCCGCACCCGGCGCGCTGACCCCGCCCGGCCCCGAAGGCCTTCATCACCGATCGACAGGAGATCCACCGATGACCACGCGTAGCAGGCACTCCCTGATCTGGCTCAATGTCGGCCTCCGCGCCCTCGTCGAGATCGGCCTGGCCACCGGCCTGGGCTACTGGGGCTGGCACACCGGCACCGACACGTGGCAGAGCTGGGGCCTCGCGGTCGCCGCCCCGGCGGTCGGGTTCGGGATCTGGGGCGCGGTCGACTTCCACCAGCTCGGCCGCTACGCCGAACCGGCGCGGCTGCTGGAGGAAGTCGGCCTCGCCGGCCTGACGGTGATCGCGCTCGCCGCCGCCGGCCGGCCCGGACCCGCCACAGCGTTCGCCGGAATCTCTCTCGCCCACTACGTGCTGGTCTACGCGGTCGGCAACCGGCTGCTCGACCGGACCCGACAGACTCGGCCCGTCCCGGCGACCGGATAATTACCACCGCAGGGCGTGCCGCCCATCCGTTCGGCTCATGCGAACTTGCGCCCGATGACGAGCAGGTACTCGGAGGCAACGAATCCTTCGTGCAGTGCCAGCAGTTCGGCGCGCAGTGCCGGCCACCGGCCATCGGCCTCCGTCAGGGATCGCGCGGCGACCAGTGGGCCAAACGTCGTCGAGTGGTATTCGACATTGGCTTCGGCCGACGCGAAGGGCGGGAACCGATGCACCCCGCGCTCGAAGGTGACATCGATCGGAGCATCCGCGAACAGTTCACGGACGTGGTCCTCTGCCCCCCACAGCGGCGGCGGCACGGCAAAAGATGGTGGCGGCGGCATGTAGCGGGCAACCGCGCCGAAGGTGCGGCTGATCGTGCTGTCGAATGCCCAGTTGCACAGAACCATCCGGCCGCCGGGGCGCAGCACCCGAATCAGCTCATCCGCGGCGATTTGGTGGCGCGGCGCGAACATCACCCCGAGCACGGACAGCACCACGTCGAAGCTGGCGTCCACGAAGGGCATTGCCTCCGCGTCGCCCTCGACCCACTCGACGCCTACGCCGGCATCCGCGGCCAGCAGTCGTCCGGCCTCCAGCAGTTCGGGCGCGAGGTCGAGGCCGGTGACGCGACCACCGGCCCGCGCGGCGCGCAGGGCCGCGGTGCCCGCGGAGCAGCCGACATCGAGCACCAGTTCACCGGGGCGGATGCCGGCGCGCTCGACGACACGCCGGCCCAGCGGTCCCAACTCACGTTCGGCGACGGCCGGGAAGTTGCCGAGTGCCCAGATGTGTCTGACGGCCTGCTTGAACTCGGCGAGGACGTCGGGCTGCACAGCCTCTCGTGGTCTCGTGGATCGGGTCCTCATGTCGGGTTCCCTCCGTCCTCTCGCCCGGTGTTTCGGGCCCGGGCCTCGTAGACGACGTTGAGCGGGGTTTCGGCGGCGCGGCGGAAGCTGCCGAAACCGGCGGCGGTGAACAGTTCGCGGGTGCGCTGCTCGCCGGCCTGGGCACCGAGACCGGGCCCGCCGTCGCTGATCGAGCACGGCGTGCAGACCAGGGTCGAGATGCCGTAGCCGAACCGGCCGAGCGGGTTCATGTTGTCCTCGAGGCGGTCGCCGCAGAGCGGCTCGACCGCGAGCACGGTCCCGCCGTCGGCCAGCGCGTTGCGGGCGGCGCGGGCGACGCCGAGGGGATCGGCGGTGTCGTGCCAGCAGTCGAAGAAGGTGATCAGGTCGTAGGGTCCGGCGATCTCGGTCGCGTCCGCGTCGATGAAGTCGACGCGGTCGGCGACGCCCGCCTCCGCGGCCGCGGCGCGGGCGGTCTGAAGTGAGGGGGCGTGGTAGTCGTAGCCGATGAAGCTGGAATGTGGGTAGGCGCTGGCCAGCACGATCGTGGATGCGCCGTACCCGCAGCCGACATCGGCAACCCGGGCGCCGGCGCTCAGTTTGTCGTGCACGCCATCCAGGGCCGGAATCCATTCCTGCACGAGGTGGGCCTGGTAGCCGGGTCGGAAGCTGCGTTCGGTGGCCGGGAACAGCGAGGGGTGTTGCTCGGCCCAGGTCAGCCCGGTGCCGGTGCGGAACACGTTCAGTTCGTTGTCGGTGTTTTGGTACACCGCGGCAACCAGGTCGAAGAGCCCCTGGATCAGCGCCGGGCTGGCCTCGTTGGCCAGCGCGAGCGCGTGTTCTGGCGGCAGCCGGAACGTGCCGGATCCTGGGTCGTAGCTGACGTAGCCGCCGACGGCCTGGTTGCACAGCCACTCGTGCACCAGCCGTTCGGTGGTTCCGGTGCGCGCGGCCAGGTCCTCGGCGGTGACCGGTTCGCCGTCGGCCATCGCCGCGTACAGCCCGAGCCGGTCGCCCAGGTGGGTGAGCAGTACGCTCACCGCCGCTGCGGCGTCGGAGACCGCCTGTCCGAGAAAGGCGTCCAGCGCGGTCTCGTCGATCACGGGTGTCGTCGTCATGAGAACCTCCTTGAGGTGATGTCGCCCTCGTGGATGCTCGTCCGTCACGGCCGGCCGGACATCGGGCGAATCCCCTAATCGGTGGCGCATTCATTCCGTCGTGCCGACGGTATGACCGCGGACGGTCCCACGGCTTCCGTGTCAACACGCAGAGCGCGGCGGTGCACGGCGCGGCGATGGCGCCGTACACGTAGCGCGATCGGCGAGGTGGCGACTACCGGCTTACGGCGAAACGGACCGCGGCCGCCGCTCGTGCTGCCTTACCAGAGACACCGAGCTCGGCGTAGATGTTGGACAGATGCCGCCATTTCGTGTCCTACGCCTGTTGTCGGTGTCGCACTGCGTAGGCGGCCGCCTCGGTGCGGTTGGTCAGGCCGAGCTTGCTGAGCACGCTGCGTACGTGGTGCTCCACCGTCTTGGGGGCGAGGAACAGCCGTTCGGCGATCTCGCGGTTCGACAACCCACGCGCCAGCAGCGTGAGCACCTCCTCCTCTCGCGGGGAGAGCACCGCCGCGGCGCGGGGCCCGTGCCGCGCTGCGTGCACGCCCAGCTTGCGCAGGTATGCAGCAGACTCGTCCGCGTCCGTGCTCGCCCCGAGGGTGTCGAAGACGTTCAGGGCGGCGCGTGCCTCGGCGACGGCGTTCGCCCGCCGGACGTCGCCGAACGCGCTAGCGAGCAGCCGATGGGTGCGGGCGGCCTCGTACGGCAGATCGAGACGATCGAACGCGTCAAGGGCCCGTCCTAGATGGCGCACCGCCTCGTCACTCTCGCCGGCGGCCAGGAGCGCCCGGCCGTATGCGCGCTCGCCCCATGCCTTCATCGCCAGGCAATCGGTCGCGCTGCTCGGTTTGGCCAGCCGACCCGCCCGCGTCCTCGCCGACTCCGCGTTCCCCAGGGCCAGGTCGACCTCGACCCGCAACTCGCACAGCGCGACGGCTTCGAGGCAGTGCTCGCCGACACTCTCCAGCCGCCGGTCGAGGATGGACGCGGCGAGTTCCGGCTCGTCCCGCCGGAGGTGGATCCGGGCGCGCGGGTAGGCAGCGGCAAAATGGTCCTCGAAACCGCGGAGTAGCTCGGCGGCTTCGTCGGGCCTGCCCTGGGCTACCCGCAGTTCGGCCAGCTTGGCGAGCGACTCGCCGTACAGGGACCGCTCCGCCGCGCTGCCGATCCGCAATGCAGCCCGGAGCTCCCGTTCGGATTCGTCCCACTTGCCTTGGCCGAAGAGCAGACCGCCGTACTGGGTGCGGCACGTCGTGTACAGGTGCAGGGCGCCGTAGCGACGGGTGAAACCCTCGGCCGCCCGGATCCACTGCCCCGCGCGGTCGATTTCGAACGCCCTGCTGCAGGCGATGATCGACCGGCAGGCGGCGAACACCACCGTCTCCAGCCGCTGCGCCTCGCCACCGAGAGCCCCGGCCATTGCCTCGTCGAACAACGCCGCACCTGCACCGACGTTCCCGGCCTGCACCAGCGCGGTGCCGATTTCGCTCAGCGCGCAGAGTTCGAGGTCGGTATCGCCGGTGAGTCCCGCGATGTCGAGCGCCTCACGCGCGTGCGCTTGCGCCGGTGTCGGCTCGTTCGCGTCGTTGTCCGCGACCGCGCGGCACAGCGCGAGCCAGCCCCGCAGCGGCACCAGCTCGTACTGCTCGACCAGCCGCGACAGCCGGCGCACCCATCCGCGTGATGCCGCGTAGTTGCCCAGGCTCGCGCGGTACGTCATGACCAACGAGATGGCCGCCAGTGCGGCCGACGGCGGGTCCGGCCGCTCACGGAACCCTGCATAGGCACGTTCATGCGCCTGCACCGCGGCCTCGGTCTCGCCCAGCCACCACAGCGCGGTGCCCAGCCCGAACAAGCCCTCTGGCGACTGCTCCTGCTGCAGGGCCTCCTCGAAGCACGCGCGCGCTGCCTGCCAGTTCCCGTCGACGAGAGCGGCAGCCGCCCTTTCCAGCACCGGTGCCGGCCGCACGAGATCACCGTACGCGGGAACCGGCGGTCCGGCGCGCCGGCGAGGTCATCCCGGGGCGCGGCGGCCCGTCGCCGCGGCGGCCGGAGGTTCGAGCAGCTCACGGGCGAGCACGTCGGTCAGCCACGTCTGCGCGTCGTCGAAGCTCCATCCGAAGTCCCCGGTCAGCGATTCCCAGCTCACCGGGCGGGTCAGGGTCGCGAGAATCGCGACGGCCCGGTCGGGCGAGACCCCGTGGCGAAGCGCCCCGGCGCCGGTGATCCGCTGCACCGTCGCCTCGGCGCCCCCGCGATGTCGTGCCATCCCCTCGGCGTAGACGGTGGCGAGCGCCGGCTCCACACCGGCAGCGGAGCGCAAGGCGACGATGATCGAGCCGGCGTGTTCAACCAACGCTCGGGTGAGCTCGATTTGCGCGGCCAGCGTCTCCCGTGGCTGGTCGGCGGCCAGCACGCGCGCGACGTGGTCGGCGACCCTGGCCTGCTCGTCCACCCGGTCGAGCAGCAGCTGCAGCAACTGGGCCTTGGTCCCGACACTTGCGTAGACGGTCGGGAGTGCGACGCCCGCTTCCGCGGCGATCTCGTTGACCGAGGTCGCGCCGTAGCCGCGGCGGGTGAACATGGCCAACGCAGCGTCCAGTATCAGCCGCTTTGTCTCCTTCGCCTGAGCAGTGCGGCGGGATGGGCGAGTTGACATGAGACCAGACTACCGCTCTACTCATTAGAATCTACTTCTACCGAGTAGAGGCAAGTTCTGAGAGGGGTATGTCGGATGGCTGTCACAGACGTCACCGTCGGCGTCCCGGCCTCATCGCGCGGCGTCGGGACGCCGACGCGGGCGGCAGGTGCCGGCGGACTCGTGTTCCTGGTGCTGGTCGCGTTCCAGAACGTGCTGCGTGCCGTATCCGGTCCGGCGACGAACGCCGCACCCCAGCAGGTGTTGGCGTTCTTCGCCAACCACGCCTGGACCGTTCACGTGCTCGCCGTCACTTACATCGTCGGGTTCGTTCCGCTGTTCGCGTTCGCCGCCGGCATCACCGATCTCGCCGGAAGGGATCCGCACGCCCGGCTCTGGGCTCGCGTGGGCACCGCGTCCGTCGGTGTGATCGCGGTGCTGTTCGGCCTGGTCAACGTCGTGCAAGTGGTGCTGGTCGCCGCAAACAGGCAGCTGCGGGCCGAACCGGCGCTGGTGCAAGCGCTGTGGTCGATGCACAACGCCATATTCATCGTCAACTTCGTCGCGGTCGCCGGCGCGCTCGCGGGACTCGGCGTCGCCGCCGCCCTCGCACGGGTCGTCCCGGCATGGATGCGCCCGGCCGCCCTCGGCGGCGCGGCGCTGCTGACCGCCGCCGCGGTGCCCACCGTGGCCGAGGTGCACGGCTCGCCGATTCTCGGCGTGGGCGTGCTCGGCTTCCTCGCCTGGCTGGTACTTCTCGGCACCGCCGGTATCCGCATGGTGCGAGGCACCGCATGACTCGGCGACCGATCACCGACGATGACATGATCATCCTGCGGCTCATCCACGCTGCGCTACGCCGCGATCTCGCCAGATTCGCGGCCGCCGTCGACGACGCGTCGCCCGACTCGGAATGCCTGGCCGGGCTGCGGCGTGACTGGACCGCCTTCTCGCGCCAGTTGCACGACCACCATGTCGCCGAGGATCAGCTCGTCTGGCCGGTCCTGGGCCTGCGCGCCGGGGAGGCGGCCGGGGCGGTGCTCGCGTCGATGACGGCCGAACACGCCACCATCGACCCCGCTCTCGCCGACGTGGACCTCGCGCTCGCCGCGGGCACCGACAGCGCCGACGACCCAAATCTGGGCGACCTGCGGGCCGCCCTCACGCGGGTCCACAATCTGCTCGAAGCACACCTCACGCATGAAGAGACAGACGCCATCCCCCTCGTGCGCCGATATCTCACGTCCGCCGACCTCGACCACGTCGCGGCCGTCCAGCGGCGACGAGCGGGACTGGGCGGGGCGAAAGCGTTCCTACCCTGGGTCCTCGATGAAGCGTCGCCCGCCGATCGCGACCACGTGCTCCACCAGCTGCCACCTCCACTGCGATGGCTCGTCCGGCGGTGGCAACGGCAATACGCCCGGCTGCGCCACGAGCCGGTGGGCGCCTGATCGGCGGCAGCCGGGAAACCTTCAGATCGATAGTCTCCAGGCGTGGATCCGCACGGTGTTGGGGACCCGGCCGGGCAGTTGCGCACCGCTGAGGTCATCGGCACCTTGTGCCTCGCCACCGACCTTGGCATGGGGTTCCCCTTCGAGCACGGCCTGCACACGACGGTGATCGCGATGCGACTGGCGGATCGGCTCGCTGTGGACCATGAGACCGCAGTACAAACGTATTTCGGAAGCCTGCTGTCGCACGCGGGGTGCACGACGGAGGCGCACCTGGCCGCCGAGGTGTTCGGTGGTTCCTTGACCGAACACCTCAACCCGTTGATGTACGGGTCCAGCCGTGAGGTGATGGCCGGCATGATCGGGGCTCTTCCGGACCCGCGTGCCTCGGGGCCGGCCCGCGCGCTACAGATCATGCAGCGCCTACCCCGGATGGTCCGGTCGGCTCGTCCGGCGATCGCAGCCAACTGCGAGGTGGCCGGAATGCTCGCCGAGCAGACCGGCGCCCCGGCCGCAGTCGCCGCGAACCTGGCGTACCTGACCGACCGCTGGGACGGCAACGGCCCGTTGCGGAGGGCGGCGGCGGACGCGATCCCGCTCTCGATGCGGATCGTGCACGTCGCGATCGACGCGGCGTTGCAGTGCCACCTGGCCGGCGAGACGGTGGCGGCGCGGGTGGTCGGCGAGCACGCCGGCCGGGGACTCGACCCCGACGTCGCAGGATGCGTGGCCGCGGACGCCACCGGGTTGCTGAGCATCACGGACGACACGTCGGCGTGGGAGGCGGCTCTCGCGGCCGAACCGCGACCGTGGTTGACGTTGGGCGGGGAGGAGGTCGATCGTGCGCTCGCGGCCATGGGCCGCTTCGCCGACCTCATCTGCCCCTACCACTCGGGACATTCGAGCGGAGTCGCAGAACTCGCGACGGCCGCGGCGGCGCGCTGCGAGATGGATGACCTGAGTACCCGGACGGTCCGGTGGGCCGGACTGGTGCACGACCTGGGGCGGGTGGCGGTGAGCGCGGCCACGTGGTGCAAGCCCGGTCCGCTGAACGCCGACGAGTGGGAGCAGGTCCGGTTGCACCCGTACCGGACCGAACGGGTGCTGTCCCGCGCGGCGTTCCTGGCTGACCTCGCGCCGGTCGCATGCGCTCACCACGAACGGCTCGACCGGTCCGGTTACCACCGGGGCATGTCCGCCGCGGAGTTGACCATGCCGGCCCGTCTGCTTGCGGCGGCGGACATGTTCCACACGAAATGCGAGCAACGTCCGTACCGCGCGGGCATGTCGGCCGAGCAGGCCGCGCACGCTCTCGGCGCCGAGGCGAAGGCAGGTCGACTCGATCCGGACGCCGTCGCGGCAGTGGTCGAGTCGGTCGGCCAGCGGATGCCGCACGTCGATCGCCCGTACGGTCTGACCGACCGCGAGGGCCAGGTGCTGGCGCTACTGGCCCGTGGTCTGCAGACCAAGCAGGTGGCGAAGGTGCTTGGCATATCGATGAAGACCGCCGACCGTCACATCCAGAACATCTACGCCAAGATCGGGGTGTCCTCCCGCGCGGCGGCGACGATGTTCGCGATGGAGCACGGCCTGGTGACGTGGGGAGAATTCCCGATGGGGGGCGCTTCGGGCCCGGCCTAGCGTCGGGATGCCGCCCGTGATCGGCCGGCGTGAACGGCACTCGAGGTGAACCCGAAGGAGGACGACCATGTCCACAGCCACGGTGAATGGCGTTGACCTCGCCTACGTCGAACAGGGGAAGGGTGAGCCTGTGCTGTTCGTACACGGCGGTGCCGGTGACTACCGCGTCTGGGATCAGCAGATGGACGCGTTCGGCGCCGACTACCGGGCGATTGCACTGAGCTGCCGCGGGTCCTGGCCGAACCCGAAGCTTCGCCCGGACGAATCGATCACCCTCGACACGTTTGTGGAGGACTTGGTCCAGTTCGTCCGGACCCTGGACGCGGGACCGGTGCACCTGGTCGGGCATTCCTCGCCCGGCGGCTTCGGCGGTCTGCGCCTCGCCTCAGAGCATCCAGAACTTCTCCGGACGCTGGTTCTGCTCGAACCGCCGGCGTTTCCGCTGCTCGGTGTCGACATCCCACCCCGACCGACCCAGGTGATCAGGTTGCTGATCCGGCACCCCCGCGCCGGCATCGGTTTCGTCAAGTTCGGCGCCAGGGGGATAGGACCCGCGATCAAGGCGTTCGAACGCGGCGACGACGCGGGAGCGCTGCGGAGCTTCATGGCCGCCAACTGCGGCGATGCGGTCATGGATGCCATTCCGGAGGCGACGTTCCAGCGATTCGTCGATAACGTCGGCCCGCTCAAGGCTCAGATCAAGGCGGGATTTCCGCCCTTCGGTGCCGCCGATGCCAGGGCCGTCAGAGTACCGACGCTGTTGGTTGCCGGCGCGAAATCACCGGCGCACATCGGGGCGGTGACCGACCGGCTGGCGACGTTGGTGCCGGATGCGGATCGGCTGACCATCGCGGGGGCAACCCACAACATGTTCAGCAGTCACCCCGCAGAGTTCAATTCCGGCGTACTGCAGTTCATCGGGTCGAAACAGCCCCGCTGATGGGTGATCTGCGGTGACGCAGCTCGTGGGGTGTCACTGTGGACCTGTGACGCGCACCATCGATGCCGACTACCTCGTCGTGGGGGCCGGCGCCACGGGGATGGCCTTCACCGACGCCCTGACCGACCACGCCGACGTACGTGTGGCGCTGGTCGATCGTCGCCACAGCGTCGGCGGACATTGGCTCGAGGCCTACCCGTTCGTCCGTCTGCACCAGGCATCTGCCTTCTACGGCGTCGCGTCGACCCTGCTCGGCGGGGGCCAGCTGCAGCAGCGCGGCCCCGAGGAGGGCATGCACGAGCGAGCCTCCCAGCCGGAGATCTGCGCCTACTACGCCCGAATGCTCGACCGGATGCTCGACTCGGACAAGGTTGAGTTCTTCCCCAACAGTGAGTACGTCGGCGACCGCACCGTCGCTTCGCGCATCTCTGGTGAGCGATTCGAAGCACCGGCGCGGTGCCGGATCGTCGACGCCCGTTACCTGGCCCCCAGCATCCCGACGGAGACGCCGCCACCGTTCGGCGTCGCCGATGCCGCCCACGTGGTGCCGGTCAACGACCTCGCACGGTGGGAGCAGGCGCCGAGCCAATATGTCGTCGTGGGGTCGGGCAAGACCGCGACCGACGCGTGCATCTGGCTCCGCTCGCGCGGAGTGGATCCCGATGCGGTCTGCTGGGTACGCCCGCGCGATCCGTGGATGTTGAACCGGGCCCTGGTGCAGCCCGATCCGGCGATCTTCCTCGGCATGGCTGCCGACACCATGCAAGCGGCCGCGGAGGCGACCTCGCTCGAGGACCTGTTCCTCCGGCTGGAGGAAGCCGGCGTCATGCTGCGCATCGACCCAGCGATCATGCCGACGATGGCCAAGACACCGACCCTGGCCGTGTGGGAGCTCGATCAGCTGCGGGCGATCGAGAACGTCGTCCGACGGGGGCACATCCAGAGCATCGACCGCGGCCGGCTCACGTGTGCCGATGGGTCCGTCGCCGTCGCCCATGACGCTCTCGTCGTCCACTGCGCAGCGGAGGGCCTGAAGTATCCGCCGCTGGTCCCCGTCTGGGGCCGGGAGGCGATCACCCTGCAGCCGATCCGGGCCGGCTTCCCCTGCTTCGGCGCGGCACTCGTCGGATACGTCGAAGCGACCCGCGTGGGCGACGCGACGAAGAACCGTCTCTGCCCGCCGTCGAACTACGGCAACTCGATGGCGGACTGGGCCAGGATGAACGTCCTCGGCGGCCGGGCGGCCACGTCCTTCTCGGCCGAGCCCGACATCGCGGAGTGGGCGAACCGGGTGGCGCTCAACCCGGCGCGGATCCCCCCCGAACATCCTGGATCCGTAGCGTTGGACGACACCCGTGAACGCCTTGCCACCCATAGTCGCCCTGGCCTGGCCAGGCTTGCCGAGCTGATGTGAGCGGACGGGTACATCCGGGCCCGGCGGGAAGTATCGTCGCGCCGGCGGAGCGCATCGGCTGAGCGCCGAGATCTCGGGCCGGGCCGCCGGCCGGGCGACCTATCCTGCGGCATGACGGCGCCAGGGAACGGGTAGGTACGGCCTGATGACTTTGCCCGGGTACCGACGTCCCTCCGGACTATTGCGCCGGGACAGGCAGCGATTCGGTTTCCGCCGGTGGCATCGCGCGCTTGGCGAGTCCGGCGTGGTTCTGGTCATCGCCGGCTGTTCAATCGCGGCGGCGCTGGCGATCACGCCGATGCAGGAGGTCGCCGCCGCAGGACAGACCGTGCAAGTCGGCGTGACCGGTCCCTCACTGAGCCTGTCCGGGCCAGGTGAGCTGGACCTGTTCGGCGAGCAGATCCCGACGAGCACCACCTTCACCGGGCCTGTGCGGCCGCGGCTTCGCCTGACGAATATCACCTTGTCTCAGCAGTTGGCCGAGTTCACCCACCCCGACTCGGGCGCTAGCCCGGCGCAGAGCCTGCAGGACGCGCTGGTGCGCGGCTGGTGGCACTACTTCTACCGGCAGATGGCGATCGTTGCCATCGCCGCGCTCATTCTGACCGGCGCGGTCAGTGGCTGGCTCCGTCGGAGCTGGCGGCGGACCGCCGTGCTGGTAGCCATCACCGTCACCATCACGGCAGCGGTCAACCTCGGCGCGATCATGGTCACCGCCTTCACCGCGCCCGGGAAGCTCAGCCAGGTGCACTCGCTGCAGGCACTTGTCGGCGGCGCGCGCCCATTGCCCGCCCCGCACGGGGCGGCCACGCAGCGAACGGGAAGCAGAGCCGTCGTGATAGGTGACTCGACCGCGGCCGCCCTCGGAAACCGTCCGCTCGCGGACCCAACTCGCACGGACACCGCCTGTCATCGCAGCATCGATTCCTATGCCCAGGACCTCGCGACCGAGAACGCCTGGCAGGTCACCAACCTGGCTTGCAGCGGAGCCACCATCGCCGACGGCCTGCTCGCGCCGCAACCGGTCGGCGGAACCGACGTTCCACCTCAGCTCAGCTCAGCCGCGGTGACGCGCGCCTCGACCATTATCGTCAGCATCGGCGCGAACGACGTCCGCTGGTCAGACATCCTGCGGGTCTGCGCCGTCTCGACCAACTGCGACAACAGGGCCGAGTTGGCCTACTTCCAGCGCCATCTCGCGCGCTTCAGCAGTGATTACCTGCAATTGCTGTCCGACCTGCAGGTGCTGCCCAACCACCCGCGGGTGCTCGTCAACCTGTACTACGCCCCGTTCAACGACTCGGACTCCTGCTTGGCCCGGGTCGGGATCACCGCCAGCAAACAGCGGGCAATGCTCAGCTCGTTGTCCGCGCTGAATCGCATCCTGGAGGACGGTGCGCGAGCCGCCTCATTCACCACAGCCCATCCCGACTTCACCGGCCATGGGATCTGTAGCGATGAACCCTGGGTCCAGGGACCCGATGCCGCCGCACCTTTCCACCCCACGGCCGCAGGCGAACTCGCCATCGCCTTGTCCGACGAGCACGCACTACAGCCCGAGCAGTGACCGTCCCCGCGCGCGGCCGATCAGTCACCCGACGTAGGAGCGGAAGTGCTCGGGGGGAACCGCATCGGTCGTCGACGGGGCAGCTGCCCGTGATCCGGCGCGCACAGCATTTCCGTCAGTGACCCAGCCGGCCGGCAGCGCCGGTCGTACCGTCAGATAGATCAGCGCACCGAACAGCGGGACGATCAGGACAAGCAGCACCCAAAGCACCTTGTGCCAGCCGGCCAGATCCGACCGCAGGACGATGTCGACCAGGCAGGACACCCACAGCAGGGTGACCGGGATGACGACCAGGCAGATCATCAACGCGTGCCAGAACCAGTCCATGGCCCTACCTCCAGCAATCCGGCCGACATCGACGGGGCTTACGACTCAATGGTGGACCGCCCCGGCACGCCCGGCTTCACCCTGCGCGGGTGATACGGGTCGGCCGGGGCCGCGGAGAGTCGAGCGCTGTGGCGGCATAGGAGTTCTCCCATGGCCGCCGATAGGATCGACGACGGTCGGTGAGGTCCCCATAGGGACGACGCGCGAAATGGGGGGTGGATCATCGCCACGGCGCAGGGCGTCAGCCGCCACGAGCACCATGTCGAGGGAAGTCGCAGCGACATCCGGGCTGCGGCCGCGGCCGCCGCTGGCCGATCTGATGGCCGAACTGGATCGACAGCTCGGCTTCCGGGAGGGTTAGCACGGTGAGCAACCCCGAGTTCGCCGGCCTGCGCAGCCACGGCATGGTCCGGGTCGCGGCGGCCACCCCCCTGGTGTGGACGGCCGAGCCCGCGCGCAACGCCGAGGCAACGGTGGCGCTCGCCCGGCAGGCCGACGCGGAGGGCGTCGACCTGGTCGTCTTCCCGGAACTGGGGATCTCGTCGTACGCGATCGATGACCTGCTGCTGCAGGAGGCGCTGCTCGACGCCGTCGAGGACGCCGTCGCCACTGTGCGCGACGCCAGCCGGGAGCTCAGCCCCGTCCTGCTGGTCGGCGCGCCGCTGCGCCGCGGCGGCCGCCTCTACAACACCGCGGTGGCGATCAGCAGTGGCGAGATCCTGGGTGTCGTGCCCAAGACGTTCCTGCCGAATTACCGCGAGTACTACGAGAAGCGCTGGTTCGCCTCGGGCGCCGGGACGGCCGGGCAGGAGATCACCGTCGCCGGGGCGACCGTCGGTTTCGGCACCGATCTGATCTTCGCCGCCGCCGACCTGGCCGACTTCACCATCGGCGTCGAGATCTGCGAGGACTTCTGGTCGGCCACCCCGCCGTCGTCCTACGCGGCGTTGGCGGGAGCCACCGTGCTGGCGAACCTCTCGGCGTCCAACATCACCGTGGGCAAGGCTGCCGACCGGGCGGCGCTGTCGGCCGCCCAGTCGACGCGAGCCGTGGCCGCTTACATCTACTCCGCGGCCGGGCCCGGCGAGAGCAGCACCGACCTGTCCTGGGACGGGCAGGGCACGGTGCACGAACTGGGCGCCCTGCTCGCGGAGTCCGACCGCTTTGCCGACGAGGCGCAGCTGCTGATCGCTGACGTCGACCTCCAACGCATTCGACTCGAGCGCATGCGCACGCCGACGTACGCAGACGCTGCCGAGCTGGCGGACGGGCCCGAACGGCGGTTCCGGACGGTCCGGTTCGAGCACCGGCCGGACCGCGGCGACGTCGGGCTGCGGCGACCGCTGCGCCGTTTCCCGTTCGTCCCCGACGACCAGGAGCATCTGGACCAGGACTGTTACGAGACGTTCAACATCCAGGTCGCCGCGCTGGCCCGCCGCTTCCGCGCCGCCGGCGACCGCATGGTCATCGGCGTCTCCGGCGGACTCGACTCGACGCACGCATTGATCGTTGCCGCCAAGGCCTGTGACCAGCTCGGGGTGCCGCGCTCGTCGATCCTCGGATTCACGATGCCCGGCTTCGCCACCGGCGAGGCGACCAGGTCCAACGCATGGGCGCTGATGAAGGCGCTCGGTGTCGAGGCCGCCGAAATCGACATCCGTCCCGCCGCCGAGCAGATGCTCAAGGACATGGACCACCCCTACAGCCGCGGCGAGAAGGACTACGACGTCACCTTCGAAAACGTCCAGGCCGGGCTACGCACCGACTACCTGTTCCGCCTGGCCAACCAACGCCGCGGGTTCGTGATCGGCACCGGCGACCTCAGCGAACTCGCGTTGGGCTGGTGCACCTACGGCGTCGGTGACCAGATGAGCCACTACGCCGTCAACGCCGGGGTGCCCAAGACGCTGATCCAGTACCTGATCCGCTGGACGGTCAACACGGGGCAGTTCGACGAACGCACCAGCGAACTGCTCACCTCGATCCTCGACACCGAGATCTCCCCCGAACTCGTCCCCGCCGACGAGGAGACCGGCGCGCTGCAGAGCACCGAGGACCGCGTCGGTCCCTACGAGCTGCACGACTTCTTCCTCTTCCACCTGCTGCGCTACGGCCTGCCGCCGTCGAAGATCGCCTTTCTGGCCTGGCACGCCTGGGGGGACGCCAATGCGGGCCGCTGGCCCGCCGGCTTCCCCGAGGACGGCCGGCACGCCTACGACCTGCCCACGATCGTGCGCTGGCTCCGAGAGTTCCTGCAGCGCTACGTCGCCTTCTCGCAATTCAAGCGGTCCGCGCTGCCCAACGGTCCCAAGGTCAGCGCCGGCGGCGCGCTGTCCCCGCGTGGCGACTGGCGTGCGCCCTCCGACGCCAGCGCCGCCGCATGGCTCGACGAGCTGGACCGTAACGGTCCGGCGGCATAGGGCCAGGCCGCCGACCGCGGGGTCCAGGGTTCGTGGGCACCCTCCCGCGACCGCTGCGGTCGTCCGGGTCCTAGTATCGACACCGGCCATATCGCGGGAAGGGACGTTTGGATGAGAATCGGCGTCATCGGGACAGGACAATTCGCGCGCAGCTTCATCGCGCTGTGGCAGCTGCATCCCGACGTCGAGGCGGTGTACGCCTGCGACATCGTGCCCGAGCGCGCCCGGGAACATCAGCAGAACTACGATCTGGCGGGCGTCTTCGCCAACGCCGAGGAGATGTTCTCCTCCGACCAGGTCGACTCGGTCGCGATCTTGACGCAGCGCTGGACCCACGGCCCGCTGGTATTGCAGGCGCTCGAGGCGGGCAAGCACGTCTACTCCGCCGTCCCCATGGCGATCAGCGTCGAGGAAATCAAGTCCATCGTGGAGAAGGTCGAGCAGACCGGCCTGATCTACATGATGGGAGAAACCAGCTACTACAACCCGGCCGTGGTGTGGGCGCGCGAGAAGGTCGCCGCCGGTGACTTCGGCCGTGTCTTCTACGCCGAAGGCGATTATGTCCATGACATGGACAACGGCTTCTACGCCGCGTACCAGTACAGTGGCGGTGAGGATTGGAAGAAGACCGCTAGCTACCCGCCCATGCTGTATCCCACCCACGCAATCGGCGGCGTACTCGGCGCGCTTCCGACGCATGCCGTCTCCGTCAGCTGTATCGGCATCCGCGACGACCGCGGCGACGGTGTCTTCGATGCGACGGTGTCGCTGTGGGGCAACGAATTTTCCAACATGAGCGCCCTGTTCGAGCTGGCCGACGGTGCAGCGATGCGGACCAACGAGTTCCGGCGCGTGGGCTACTGGAACGGCCATGAGTCCCGTTTCCGGTTCTACGGCACCGAGCAGGTCATGGAGCAGGCCGGGCACGGGGCGACGCTGAGTATCAAGACCGAGGGCCAGGACTACGCCAAGGGCGAGACTGTCGACATCAGCGATCTGTTCTACACCGGCACGAAGCAGGTGCCGACGGACTTCGGCGATGTCGATCCGGCACTGCTACAAAGCTTCGCCTCCGGCAACGCCAAGGTGCAGGACCGTAGCCGGCTGCCCAAGGAGTTCGAAGGCGCGCACAACGGCCACGAAGGATCCCACCACTTCTTGGCCGACGACTTCGTCCGCGCGGTGACCACCAAGACCCACCCACCGGTGAATGCTTGGCGCGCAGCCCGGTTCACCCTGCCCGGCGTTGTCGCCTACGAATCGGCGAAGCAAGCCGGGGCCCGGCTCGAAATTCCCGACTTCGGCGACGGGCCTGAGGATCCGAACTGGTAGTGGACAACCGTCCGCTCACACGCCGGGTCCGGCGCCGGACAGTCGCGAGGTGATCACCGGGTCACCCAGCGGGTGACGAACTCCCTGTCGTTCTCACCGCGATGGGCGGCCACCTTCTAGGAGGTCGAGGAGACAGCTCACCGTCGTTCGAAGGCCGGGGAGCCAGGGAACGTTCTCGCGGATACTCCACGCCGAGTTATCGACGGCGTTGTAGACGCTGTAGATCCGGAACAGTTCGTCCCAATTCTCCGGCTCCACACCCCCGTGCGCCACGTAGGACCGCCGGACTCGGGGGAGCAGCGCGTCCGGGCGCGGATCGTCGACCGGACCGCCGCCGCAGAAGCGGACGAAATCGTATACAGGGTCGCCGACACCGGTCTTACCGAAGTCCACAATGTCGACGACCCGGTCGGACCCGTCGACGAAGATCTCCATGTTCCCGAGGTCACCGTGGACAAGAACCCCGGGCCGCTCGTCGAGCATGGACGCTCGGTCGGCGAAGAGGCGGCTCACTCGTGTGACAAGTGCACGATCGTAGTAGGCCCCGGAGTGGAGAAACCGCAACCACCGGTCAATGGACTCGCGGAGCCAGTCCGACCATCGCACATGGCTGCCTGCACGCTGCCCAGTGAGCGGGCCCCGACCCGGGAGCTCCCGGGCATGCAGGAGCGCGAACACCCGGCCGACATCGTCTTGAGTGCGCGGAGAGGCATCCGTGGTGCGGTCGGGAAGCGCCCAGGGGCGGCCTCGAGCCTTGCGAAGAACCATCCACCGGCCGCCGGGAAGGTCTTTGTCGTCGCCCTCAGCCAGGACGGGTGGTACGGGCACCCCGAGATCGGCCGCCAGTCGAAGCGTGTCGGCTTCGACGGCGACCGAATGCTCCCCGCTCGCCTTCACCACGACTTCCGCACCGTTCGCCAGTCGGGCGCCGACTACCACGGACTCACCCCACGTCACGTACGGCCACACCTCCGCAGGTTCGCCAAAGCGGGCAGATACGACGCGGCACGCAGCCAGCTGGGCCTCCGTCAGCTCGCCACCCATCAGGAAACCCCCTGGTCCGTCGGCCAAGCCATGATCAGGTAAGGCGGCCGACCCGCATCGTCGTACACGACCCGTTCAGCTACGAATCCGGCCTTGGCCCAGTAGTTCACGCCGCGGTCGTTACCGACGTCCGGGTCGTTCGCGGCCAGGACGCGGTGGATCCGGGTTAGGAGACGGGCCGCTGACCATTGCTCGTCGCCGAGTGGGTGGGTGTGGAGTTCCCACCTGAGGTACTTGTTGGGTGGCGCGGTGCGTCGATGCATCGCAAAGATCACCCATAGCGCGAGGCGGACGTCCCCGCACGAGCGCCGCTACCTGACCGTCGAGACGGTCGATGAGGACGCGGGCGTGCCGTGACCATGCCTTCAAACACCCGTGAGCCGTGCACCACAAGACCCTGCACGGCCGGGTCAGCGCGGGCTCTGAAGAGCATGTCGGCGAAATCCCGGTCCGACCGGGTACTGCGCCCGATCATCGTGATCTCTTCACATTGGAGGGCGGTGCGAGCCGGCGAGGTTGCCGCTTGCGTCTGCAACCTCCGAACTACCGACCACCCTCAGACGCGATCGGGACGACCGGCTGCGCAGAGCTCGACGGCGTCTCCGTGCTCAAAGAGGCCAAGGACCGTGCTTGCATTGCCATGGATCCACCAAGGCGCCTCCTCGGGCCGATGGTCGCTCATCGGCGGTGTCGTCGACCGGGGACCCTAGACCAACACACGCTCGTACGACACCCTCTCGATGCAAATAGCGCCCAGCCGTGACTTGTTCTCGTCCGCGGTCGGCTCGTCCCCGGTCGGAGACCAGCGCGAGTCCGGCCGATTCACCGACACTCCGAGACCGTCGAGTCGTAGCACCGCGCGAGATCCGGTCTTCCTACCGATGCGAAAGGCTGCTACAACAACCAGCCAGAGGTCGGCCCGCCACCAACCAACGCCCCTCGCACCGACGCAACCCGGCTCCTACGTCAAGATCATCCAGCCGCTAGGAAGACGATCCTTGAGTGCACTAACCGTCCGCCTGCGCTCCGGAGTAGCTACGGCGCGTCACGACTTGTTCGATAACGGGCCTCGGGAGATGGCCCGCGGTTCGGCGCGTCCCGGCCGGAATCGGGCCGGCGTCCATTGACTCGCCGTATCGGCAGCCATACAATCTCCCACCACCATTTGAATCGATTCATCGTTCGCGCCCCTGCGGAAGGGTGGGCCGAGGATGCTCAGATATGTCGCCAAGCGTTTGGTGATGGCGTTCGCGATTATCTATTTCGTCGTGTCTCTTTCTTTCTTCATGATCCGCCTGATGCCTGGCAGTCCCATGGCTGCACTCGAGGGCAAACTCATGCAACAAGGCGGCATGTCCCCGCAAGAGATCAGGCAACGTGTCGAAGCGGTGTACGGCGTCACTCCCAATGCGCCGGTCTGGCACCAGTACGTCGAATACATCCGCAATGCATTCCGGGGCGATCTGGGCACTTCCATAGCCAACCCCGGCGAATCAGTCGTCCACGTCATCGCCTCCGCCGCCCCGTGGACGATCTTCATCGTCGGTACCTCCCTCGTCATCAGCTTCATTCTCGGCATCGCCATCGGCGCCTTGATGGCAGCGTTTCAGAACAGCGCCTTCTCGAAGGCGATGACGTTCGTGGTGTCCTTTCTCAGTGCCATTCCGAATTACCTCGTCGCCATCGTCCTACTGTATTTCCTGACGGACATATATCACTACTTCCCGATCTCAGGAGCGTACGCGGTCGAGGTCACCCCCGGCTTCAATCTCCCCTTCATCACCAGCGCGATCGATCACGCAATCCTGCCGATCACTGCGTTCGTCATTACTTCCTTCGGAGCCTGGGCGCTCGGCATGAAGGGGACGGCCGTGTCGGTGCTCGGCGCCGAATACGTCCGAGCGGCGGAGACGCGAGGTCTTAGCCCGAAGCGGGTGGCACAGTCCTATGTCGGCCGCAACTCCATGTTGCCGCAGGTAACCGGGTTGGCCCTGTCGCTCGGTTTCCTCTTCGGCGGTTCGGTGTTCATCGAGTTCTACTTCAGCTACCCCGGACTCGGTTACCACCTGATAGAGGCCATCAATTCCCGTGACTACTCGGTGATGATGGGCTGCTTCCTGCTGATCACGACAGCGGTTATCGTGGCCAACTTCCTCGTCGATCTCCTGTACCCCGCGATCGATCCCCGGATCGCCCGGCCGGCGCTCCGGCGTCAGGTCGAGGAGCCCGACCAGCCCGTGGCCGTCGGAGGGGTGCAGGTATGAGCTTTCTCCGGGATTTCTGGCGCATCGCCCGGTCGGACTGGACCGCGTTGATAGGTGCGGCCGTCGTGTTGACCTATGTCGTGATCGCCATCATCGGCCCGTACATCACGCACGCGTCCACGGCCGCTGATCCGGGCCGCGCCTACATGACGCCCTCGTGGAGCCATCCACTGGGCACCGACTCCTTCGGCCAGGGCGTCCTGTCCGAGATCATCGTGGGCACCCGACCGATCATGGAGGTCGGCGTGCTTGCTGCGCTGATCACCGTGTTCGTCGGCGTCGTAGTAGGCCTGGTGAGCGGCTACCTCGGCGGTACGCCGGACAACGTCATCATGCGCATCACCGACGTATTCCTGACCATCCCGGGCCTGCCCGTCGTCCTCATCATCTCCAGTGTGGTGCGTAGCTCGAGCCCGTTCATCCTGGCCCTCATCCTTTCGATCGCCGCCTGGCCGGGCCTGGCTCGCGCCGTCCGGTCCCAGGCACTGAGCCTCCGGAGCAGCGACTTCATCGAAGCGGCACGGCTGCAGGGGGCATCCTTGAGCAACATCGTCACGCGCCAGCTGCTTCCGAACGTCGGCCCCTACGTCGCGATTCACTTCCTGCTCGCCATAACCGGCGCGATCTACGCCGAAGTCGGACTTTTCCTGCTCGGCATCGCACCGGTCAGCGGCACCAACTGGGGAGCGATGATCAACTCCGCCATGAACCAGGGTGCGCTCTATACGACCAAGAGCATGCTCTATCTGTTCTCGCCCATGGCGGCGATCGTCATCCTTCAGGTGGCGTTCGTGTACTTCACCAGGATTCTGGACAGCCTCTTCAACCCCCGGTTGCGAGTTCAGTGATGAGACATGACGGAGACCTCGCAGGTGCGTCCCGACACCAGGCTGCCGAGACCATCCTCGAGGTGGATGACCTCACGGTCACATTCGGACGGGGGCGAGGTTCGGTCCGGGCGGTCGAGAACGTCACCCTCGATGTGCACGCAGGTGATATCCACGCGATAGTCGGGGAGTCCGGTTGCGGAAAGTCAACGCTTGCGTACTCCCTTCTCGACGGTATTCCGCCGCCGGGTCGTGCCACTGGTGGCGAGGTTCGCTTCAAGGGCGTCCCTCTCCAGAGCCTGTCCCGCCGGGAACTGCGCAGGATCCGCGGCGCCGAGATCGCCATGGTGTTTCAGGCGGCGATGAACTCCTTCAATCCCGTCATCACCATTCGCGCGCAGGTCGATCACATCCTGCAGGCCCACCCCGAAGTGTTCCCCGATGCCCGGGAAGGCCGGGCCTACTTCGAGCAGCTTCTCGAACTCGTGCGGCTCCGGCCCGATCAGATCTGGAGAGCCTTCGAGAGCCAGCTGTCCGGCGGTATGAAGCAGCGGGTCGCGATCGCGCTCACCCTGCTGTTGAAGCCCTCGGTCGTCGTGCTGGACGAGCCGACCACAGCCCTCGATGTTCTCAACCAACGACTCGTCATCGACATCCTTCGCGACCTTCACCGCGAACTCGGTATCACGATCATCTTCGTGACCCATGACCTGTCCGTGGTGGCGGAACTTGCGACCCGGGTAGCGGTCATGTACGCGGGCCGTCTGGTCGAGGCCGGTACGGTCCGAGAGGTCTTCAAGGCGCCCCGACGGCACCCATACGTACAAGCCCTGACCGATGCCATTCCGAGCATCCTCGACAAGGGCCTTGCGGTCCGCTCGATCGGTGGAGAGGTTCCGAATCTCGCCGAGCTTCCGGCAGGATGCCGGTTCGCCCCCCGCTGTGCGCTCGTGCGTGACGTGTGCGCGGAGGCGGAGCCGTCGCTGCTCGCCGACGAGTATCACCACCGGATCGCATGCCATGTAGTCAACGAGGACTCGGAGGCGATGGTTCGATGAGCCTGCTCGAAGTGGACCACGTGACGCACCGGTTCCCGTCGGCGGATCGGCCGGCTCTGAAGGACGTGAACCTCACCGTCGGAACCAACGACGTCGTGGCCCTGGTCGGCGAGTCCGGCTGTGGCAAGACGACTCTCGGCAAGATCGTCGCCGGCCTCCTCCAACCGAGCACCGGGTCGGTCCGCTTCGAGGATGGTGAGATCTCGGACCTGCGAGGGAAGGCGAAGAAGAACTGGCGACGCCAGGTCCAATTGGTCCACCAGGACCCATACAGCTCCCTGAACCCTGGACTGACGATCGGGACCACTCTCGGTTACGGGCTGCTCCGTCACGGCTTCGCCACGCGCCGGACCGTCGAACCACGGCTGCTCGAAATTCTGCGGCAGGTCGGCCTCGACGCGACCCCGGCCTTCCTGCATCGTTACCCACACCAGCTGTCGGGGGGGCAGCGGCAGCGGGTCGCGATCGCCCGCGCCATCAGCCTCGAACCGAATCTCGTCGTGGCCGACGAGGTCACCAGCATGCTCGATGTCTCCATGCGGGTCGCCATTCTGGATCTGTTGCTGAAGTTCCGTGAGCGGCAGCAGATCAGCTATGTGTTCATCAGTCACGACTTCGGTGTCGTCCGGTACTTCAGCCGGGGCGGACGGATCCTCGTCATGTTCTACGGCGTGGTCGTCGAGGACGGACCGACCGAAGAGGTCATCGCCAACCCCCGCCACCCCTACACGTATCTGCTGCTGCAGGCGATTCCGGTGCCGGATCCTGATGTGGCCGAGATTCGCGCCGAGAAAGACACATCTGATCGGCTCGAAGGCGGGGCCTCGCACCGGGGCTGCGTATTCGTCGACCGCTGCCCGTTTTCCGATGACCGGTGCCGGGAGGTGCCGCCGCTGACCGAGGTGACACCCGGGCACCGGGCGGCGTGCTTCTTTCCCGAACGCATACCGACCACTACCCGAACTACGACGCCGGAGGAGGAATACGGCGATGCGGCAGGCCTACGCCAGAGTACTGGTACGGATCGGCACGACACTGCTTATGTTGGCGGTTCTCCTCCGGCTCGTGGGAATGTCGAAGGCTGATCTCGTGGGCGACGATCTGGCCATCATCAGTTCCCTTGCGGCCATTGCGGTAGGTGCCGCTTTCGCCCCACCTCGCGGGTTGGGCAGACCACACAGCAGGAGGAGAAACGAATGAAGAGAAGGATGCTTTATGGCGTCATCCCATTCGGCGCCATAGCCACTGTGCTCTTGCTGGTGGTGTCGGCCTGCACGCCTCAATCCGGATCGAACGGGCCCAACGGCGGAGTCGGGAAGGCGACGTCCCAAAAGGTTGTCGACCCGGCCGACTACTCGGCGACGAAGTCGGCGTTCCGTATCGCAAACGCCGCCTGGACCGGCGGCATCTCCGACAATCCTTACAGTCCCACGCCCACGCCGTTCCTCAACCTGTCGTTGCTCAATCTCGGCGCGTACTCGAACACCCTGCGTCCCGGGTCGAACCCGTACCTCCCGGAGCTGGCATCCGGCTGGACGATCGGCGCCCACCAGATCACGTTCGACCTGCGCCAGGAGGCGAAGTGGCAGGACGGATCGCCCTTCAGCACCAAAGATGTGATCGACAGCTTCCTGCTCGCGGGTGCGAACGGCAACTCGGTCTGGGGCGACATCGCTGGACTGTCCGCGCCCAACAGTCATCAGGTCGTGGTCAAGCTCCACAACTGGGTGGTCATCGACAACGCCCTCGCGTCGATCATGACCATCTGGATGGTTCCGTCCAGCCAGTACGGCAGCATCGTCCCGTCGGGATTCACCCAGAAGCTGTTGAGCTACTGGCAGACCTACGACTTCCTGTCCCCCACGAAGAACAGCATCGACGCGGCGGCCAAGTCACCGGCCGGGAAGGTCGTCCTTGCTACGGGATCGGCCTTGGCCAAGTTCAAGCCGCCCAAGCTCATCGGGAGCGGGCCCTACACGATCACGTCCTCCAGTGAGAGCGGCATCCTGTACAAGAAGTGGATGGGGTGGTGGGATCAAAAGTCGATCCGTGCTCCGTGGATCGAGATCGTCCCGGCCAGCGTCACCGCGGCCTTCGGCGGCCTGTCCGGCGCGACCATGGACTTCGAGCAGTTCGCCCAGTTCACCGACCCGCAGGTGGACAAGCTGAACCACTCGGGGACCGGCCATTACGTCTTCATCCCCTCGGCGGTGCAGCAGGAGAGCCTGGTGTTCCACCTGGCCGACTACCCCTACGGAATGCTGCCGGTCCGGCAGGCGCTCGCCTACCTCATCGACCGCAAGGCGCTTACCCAACTGGACATGGGCGGCAAGCTCATCCAGGACCCACCGGCAATCGCGCCCGACGGCATCAACGACGCCATGGCCTTGCCGAAGTACATCACCAAGGCCCAGATGCAGCAGATGAACCATTACGAACACAGCCAGTCGAAGGCCACGGAACTTCTGAAGGGCGCCGGATTCAAGAAAGAGGGCGGCACCTGGCATCTACCGAACGGCAAGACGTGGAGCGTCACGATCACCGAAGAGGCCGGCTACTCGCAGTTCGACGAGGACGGCCAGGCGATCGCCAACATGCTGAAGGACTTCGGAATCAAGGCCCAGGAAGTGACGGTCGACGCCGGCACCTACGTTTCGCAACTCGAGGCCGGTGAGTTCTCCATCGGCGAATGGTTCATGGACTGGGGCGGCACACCCAACCCCCTGGCCGACTTCGCCGCCACCTTTGCGCAGGGTTCGTTGCCAGCCTGGAACTACCCGTCCTGGTACAACGGCAAGGGCAACTTGGGCGGCGACGTGGCGATTGGCATCGGCCCGGAGTCGAACGTCCCCGGGCTCGGCAAGGTGGTCGTCGGCGCCACACTGAACCGCCAGCTCAACGAGGCTCCAAAGAGCAAGTGGCCCGAGTACACCTATGACTGGGCCCGGTGGGTGAACCAGAATCTGCCGATCCTGCCGCTGTACAACAACGCGTTCCACGAGGCGTACGGGACGTCGAGGTATACGGACTTCCCGCCGGACACGGCCAAGTGGTTGTGGACGGGGCTCGGGGGCGCCGCCCAGCCGGTCGTGTGGCAGCAAACCGGGTACCTGCAGATGAACGAGCATACGAAGTAAGACGCCGTCGTGCCCGGTCGCGTCCTTGCGGGCGCGGCCGGGCACCTGGTACCTGGGGCCGGTGTTCGGAAGGGATGGCTGCACCGATGAGCGAGCAGACCTACCACGTTGTCGTCACCCGCGCCGACGACGCCTGGCTCGGCGACGTGACCGATCTCCCCGGTGCTCACACGTGCGCGCGGAGCCTGCTCGGTCTGCATCGCTCGGTGCGGGAGGTCGTGGTGTTGATGGCCGATCTGCCCGACGAGGCCATCGACACGGTCCAGTTGGCGTATGACTACCGGACCGGCTCGGCAAAGATCGATGAGGAGTCCGAGGCGTTGCGACGACGCCGCGCGGATCTCGCTGAGCAGACCCGCGACGTCGTCGAGCGGACGGACAGACTTGTCCACGAGCTGGTTTCGCAGGGTTGGTCGGTCCGCGATGTCGGAGCTCTGGTCGGGCTCTCGCCGCAACGCGTCGCCCAGGTCGCCGGTTCGCGGACGGCTGACAAACCTGAGCATGCGGGACACGCCCACCATCCCGAGAACGAGTCGGGGCAGGAGTCGCCCACGCCACCATCACCGGCAGCTCGTCCCGCCAGAACGCGTCACCGTGCGATCCGACCCGCTCGGTCATGACGACGTCGGCATCTGCATCGCGCAGCGGCTCCGCCCATCGGCCGCGTTGTCGCGGATGGCACCGTCGTGCCTGGAGCGTTCCGCAGACACGCTGAAGCCAGACATGATCGCGCATCGTAAGGTCAGGGCTCCTGCGGCTGGTGAGGGGAAGCGACACGTGCGGAGCGGTCACACTGGCGGCATGGCAGCGTTGATCGAACCCACGACGCGCGTGCACGCGTCGTTCCTGCGGGCACTTGGTGAATACCGCGACGAAGGTCGGTACGAGCACCTCGATCCCGCGCGCCTCGCGGCCGTAGAAGGCTTCCGGCGCTACCTGAATGATCTCCGGGCCGCCGCCGATCCCCGCACGCCCCGAGATGGCGGACTGGTCCCACAGACCACGTTGTGGCTGGTCGACGGCGAGGAGTATCTCGGGCGCTTGTCGATCCGGCACGCGCTCACCGAGCGGCTGTGGGTCGAGGGCGGGAACATCGGCTTCGAGATCCGGCCGACCCGGCGCCGCCGCGGTTATGCGACGGTGATGCTCGCGATGAGCCTGCCTGTCGCACACCGGCTGGGTATCGATCCGGCGCTGCTCACCTGCGACGCCTCGAACGTCGCCTCTCGGCGGGTGATCGAGGCCAACGGCGGACTCTTGGCAGACGTCGGTGACGGAGTATGCAGATTTTGGGTGCCGACCCCCCAGCCACCGTAGCGACGGCGCAGCTCTCGGTGCACGGCCGCTGTCGATGCTCGTTTCAGTGATGACCGTCGGGAAAGACGGTCAATCGTAGGAGCGTGTTGCCGTAGGGGATGAGGGTAATCGTTTCGACCTGGTCAGAGAGCCGATGCGTAAGGGTCGATGTACTGGGTAGCGGTGGCGTAAGGGTGTAGTTGCCCCGGACACGGTGCTCGACCATACGGAATCGGCCGTCGACGAATGATGGCAGAGCCCGCGTCACCTCGCTGGACTGCTCTAGTCCCCAGTCGCGGACGCGGCGGGCAGGGAGATGGACTTGCACCGCGGGCTGGTCGGTGTCGAACGGGAATAGCGTTGGTTGCCTCCATTCGATGGTTGCCTTCGCGGCGATCTCGTCCTCACCGACGGCCAACGCATATGACCACGGTCCCTCGGGTTCGATGCTATAGGCGGGGAAGTTCGGCAGCCGCTGCTGTGGCCCGGACAGGCGGAACTCGGTCGGTGTCTGTTCCCAATCATCGGCGTCGTCGACCTGTGGGGTACCTGGCACAGGAAGGCTCAGTGTGAGCGGCCCGAGCGCGATGCTCATCCCTGCGTGTGGCCACCGCTGGACGGAGAGTTCGAACGGCAGCGTCAGGTCGACGTGATCGCCGGTTCTCCATTCGCGGTCTATGTGGAAGACGTGACCAGGCGTGAGGTGCCCGTCGATCGGGTGGTCGTTCACCGTCATGGCCGGTCGCGCACACCACCCAGGTATGCGGATGCCGAACCTGAACTGACTCGGCTGGTCGGCCGTGACCCGGAAGGCGACTGACTGTTCGAAGGGATACGCCGTATCTTGCTCGATCCTGACCTGCCCACCGGCGATGGTGCCCTCGAAGATGCTCGGACCGAACATCATGGCGATCACGTCGCCGTCCTCGCCCGGACCCCGCATCCACATGTGCTCTACGTAGTTCGGCATGGCCCGCTGGATATTGCCGGTACAGCACTGGACCGGATGCCCGGGACGGAAGCTCATCCGGTTGTCGCCGCGCGACATGAGGTTGTGGTTGCTCGTGCCCGTCGCGATCACCTGATTCGGGCATGAGAAGTACTGCACGGCCGAGAAATCCTTCAGCACCGCCCCTGGCAGCGCATTGAGGATGACGCGTTCGACCTGATCGGCGTACCGGGCGTCGCCGGTGATGCCGACCAGCCGGCCCAGCGACCACGCGTAGTCGGTGATGTTGCACGACTCATGCGAGGCCAACGCGTCCCGTCCCTGCATCCCCTCCGCGCTCGAATGGAGACCGTCCGCGAGGACGTGTTCGACGGCGACCTTGCCATAGGCGTTCACGGTGGCAGCCAGGCTGTCAGGATCACCCGTGGCCGCGAACATCAGCGCCCCGAGCTTGGCGAGCTCATTGAACGTCACCCCGTGAGCCGTGACGGGTTTGTCCGACAGCATCCCGGTGACCGAGAAATCGGTGTCGCGGCCGGCGGCCTGCTTGTTGAACCGGTCATAGAGATCGCGGGCCATTTCGAGCAGAGCAGCCTCGGCTGAATCTTCATGGAGGGCGAGCAGTATCTCCGTTCCCGACACGTCGCGGCTCGAGCCCATCGGATGAGGGGTCGACCGGTAGTGTCGGATGAGCGCATCCCGGTAGCGAACATCGCCAGAAATGACGTATTGCGCCAGGACTGCCCGGAAGAAGATGTGATATGGCCACCGGTTCCGCGTCCGGAACATGTCCGGTCCGATGAAGCCGTCGGCCGCCGCATTGTCGATGGCCCCGTCGATTTGCGATAGGGCCATCCCATAAACCCGGTCGTTCCCGGCGAGATAGCCGGCCTTCAGCGCGGCCTCGACCCAGTAGCCGGTCTGCTCATAAGGCCACCACATCATTGCCTCATCGGACACCTTCGGAAGGTCGCCGGGGTCGCTCCAGAACGCGTGGTCCAACGGGTACCCACTCGCCTCGGGATGACCGGTTATTCCCTCACACTGCCTTCGAAGGAACTCGAGGATCCAGCCCGACGGCCTCACCTCGCTGAGCGCTACCGGCCGATAGTGTGCATGCGTAACCGCCACGACGAGCACTCCTCAATGGATCAAACGCTGCCATGATCGTGGCCACTTGCGTCAACTCGACTGCACGAATGCGGCGAGGTTCGCCAGCGCCATGCGGGTGCCCATCTCATTGTCGGCGGCGGGCACGCTGTCGGGAATCCCGTCGTGCGCCACCGACACATCCGTCCCGCCGTCGACGTCGGTCAGCGTTGTCGTCATCGTCATCGTGCCGCCGAACTCGCCCGTGGGGTCCTCGAACTCGAGCACTTCGACGACCTGCTCGTCCGGCACCAGTTTCTGGAAGTGGCCGTGGTAGATGTCGGTGCGTGACGTCGATTTGCCGGCCTGTCCCGGCGCGTCGTAGGTGAGCGCGACACGGAAGGCGCCGCCTTCGCGCGCATCCCATTCGTCCACCCGGCCGGTCATGCCGTCGGGAACGCGCCATTGCGCGACCGCGGCGGGGTCGATCAGCGCCCGGTACACCGCCGAACGAGGGGCGTTCACGTGAACGGTGATCTGCGTCGAATACACGGCGCCAATCTACCGGTCGATCGGCCCACCGTCTGCCGGCCCAGGGCTCGGGCAGCGACCGGAGACCCGCCACTGGGCCAGAAGCTAGAGGCGGCTTGCGTGGCGCCAGAAGTGTTCCTGCCAGCTGGGGGTGCCCGGGCTGGTGACGCCGACCTGGGTGAGCAGGATGGCGACCGTTCGGGTGGCGGGCACGATGTGTGCTGAGGTGCCGGTGCCGCCGGTCCAGCCGTAGCGGCCGGGGACGTTCCACGGGTTGGTCGGCACGATGTCGACCGAGCCGCCGTATCCCCAGCCCTGCCCGTCGAGGAACAGGCCGCTGGCGGCGCGCTGGGTGGGCGTGAGGTGGTTGGTGGTCATGGCCTGCACCGATTCGGGGGTCAGCACCCGGCGGCCGTCCAGGGTGCCGTGGCCCAGCAGCATGCGGGCGAACGCGTACCAGTCGTCGACTGTGGAGGCCAGCCCGCCGTTGCCGAGCGGGAGCGCCGGTGGGGTGCTCCACTGGCCGTCGGGCGGGTCGACCAGGCGCAACCGGCCGTCGGGCCCGGGCTCGTAGTAGCTGGTGAACCGATGGCGCTTGGCAGCGGGTACGTCGAAGTCGGTATCGACCATGCGGAGCGGTTCGAAGATCCGTTCGGTCAGCACGTTTTGAAGCGGCATGCCGGTGATGCGGGAGATGAGGATGCCTTGGATCGTGGCGGAGGTGTCGTAGAGCCACATCTGGCCGGGCTGGTAGAGCAGCGGGATCCGGCCGAGGACGGCGATCCACTCGTCCGGTGGCGGGAAAGCGGCGGGGTGCCGGCCGTCCTTTTGCACCGCGAACAGCTCCTGGACCTGGGGGAGGGTGAAGTCGGAGGGGAAGCCGTAGCCGGTGCGGAAGGCGAGCAGGTCATCCACGGTGATCGACCGGTCGGCGGGGACCACGTCGTCGACGCGGCTGGCCGGGGTGCGGACCACCACCGGCTTCGCCAGCTCGGGCAGCCACGGGTCGACCGGGTCGTGCAGCCCGATCCGTCCCTCCTCGACCAGGGTCAGCAGCCCGGCGGCGACGATCGGTTTGGTGATCGAGGCGATGCGGAAGATCGAGTCTCGGGCCATCGGCGCGCTGCCGCCGGTGTCGACCGATCCTGCGGCAGCCACCTCTACGTGATCACCATGGACCACCAGAGCAACGGCACCGGGCAGCGTCCCGTCGTCGACGTGTTCCAGCAGCAGGTCCTTGAGGGTGTTCATCGGGCTTCCTCTCTCATTCTGTTGCGATGGCGACCTGCGGCTCCGGGAGCGGCCCTGGGCTCGGATCACGAATATGACCGTACAATTCAGCGCTATGATCTAGCAAGAGACTGGGTGGGAGGTCGACATGCCTGTACAGCGCGGCTATCGGCAGGTCTGCGGTGTCGCGCGGGCGCTCGATGTCGTAGGCGAGCGGTGGGCCCTGCTGATCGTGCGGGAGCTGGTGCTCGGTCCGAAGCGCTTCACCGACCTCCAGGCGGGTATGCCCGGCGCCAGCCCCAATGCCCTTTCGGACCGCCTGCGCGAGCTCACCGACAGCGGCGTCATCCAGCGCCGACGGCTCGCCCCGCCCGCGGCGTCCTGGGTGTACGAGCTCACCGACTGGGGTCGCGGGCTGGAGCCGATCGTGCTGGCGCTGGGCACCTGGGCGCTCGGCAAGCCGCCGCTGCCGTCGCAGACGTTCGTGAGCCTCGACAGCGTGATGCTCACCATCCGCACCTACTACACGTCACCGCCAACCACCGGCCCGAACGTGCGACTGCACATCCGCCTCACCGACGACGACGCCGAACGCGGCACCTTCGGCGTCGAGCTCACCCCCACCGGCGCGGCGGTCGACCACCAGCCACCCGACAACCCCGACGCCACGCTCACCACCAGCACCACCGCGCTGCTGGCTGCGTTCGACCACCACCAATTGGCCCGCAGGGGCGAAATCCACGTCAATGGTGACCGCGACGCGGTACGCCGCCTCATCACCGGCGTCACCGTCCCCACCCCCACCCGGGGAACCTCCGGTGGTGAAGGCAACCTTCATCCGTCGGCAGCCGTTGACGACTCGCGGATGCCCGGCCAAGACTGAGCGCGACAGGGCTAGTAGCGCGTGCGTCGCCCTGGATCCGTTCCTCCGGTGCAACCCAAAAGGAGAGTTCGAGTGCTTGAGACATTCGAGGATCAGGGATACGTCGTCTTTCCTGAATTTCTGGCGAAGACGGAGATCGATACCCTGAAGGCCGCTGTGGACCGGCACGCATCTGCGCAGCCGCGTCGGCATGCATACGCCGATGACGAGATCGGCGCGCTCGTCTGGCACCCCGGAGTGGGAGAGCTGCTCGACGAGCTCATGGGGGGACCGTACGTCTTCCACCACATCCATGCCGCCCGTCATGACGCCGGCATGAAGGGCGTGGCCTGGCACCAGGACTACGAGCAGTATCCGCAGACCAACCGGTCGCACCCCATGGTGCACGTGTTCTTCTACCTCGACGGGCTCAATGGCACTGTCGGGGACCTGCTTCTCGTGCCGGGCTCTCAGCGATTTGCCACGGACAGCCACGCGCTGACGTTTCTCGGCGAGTCCGACCTCCCGGGGTCGATCACGGTTGACGACGTGCCGCCGGGTTCGGTCCTGATCGTGCACTCGGCGATGTGGCATGCACGTCGCGCCAAACCAGGTGGCGAGGACAGCCCACGGTTCTTCGTCGATGCGTCGTACTGCCGGTCGGGGGTCAAGTGGCCGTCGTACGCCGCGGCGCCGGGCATGCTGGCCGAGCTGCGGGAGCGGCACCTCGCGGTTGGCGGCACCCGTCCCTGGCTCTTCGACGAGGCGCAGTTCTTCGACGCCTCCCGCGCGCGGGAGACCATGGGAAGCCTCGAAGGCAGCGTGATGCTCGACCTTCCGCAGTGGCCGAGCTCGTGAGGCTGCTCGTCACCGGGGCTACCGGCAAGGTGGGGCGGGCCCTCATTGATCGGCTTGGCGCGAGTTGTGAGATCCGCGCGCTCTGCCACAACAGGCCGCTTGAGGTCGAGGGTGTCGAGTGCGTGTTCGGGACGATCGCCGACCGGGAGGCCGTCCGACGGGCCATGGTGGACGTGACGCACGTCGTTCACCTGGCTACCTGCAAGGAGACGCCGGACGAGATCATGGACGTGGCCGTCAAGGGTCTGTTCTGGTTGCTCGAGGAAGCGCGGGAGAGCCCGACATTCGAGCGGTTCGTCCTCGTCGGCGGTGACGCCGCGGTCGGTCATTTCGTCTACCAGCACCCCGGCCCCGTGACCGAGGCGCAGCGGCATACCGCCTACCCGGGGTGCTACGCATTGTCGAAGGTCCTCGAGGAGGTCATGCTCGAGCAGTACCGGATCGCGTACGGCCTGAACGGCACCTGTCTGCGAGCTCCCTGGATCATGGAGCGGGACGATTTCCGATACTCACTCTCGTTCGGTCCTGACCAGTTCGGTGGACCGGCGTGGCGCGAACTCGTGGCCGGCGACGTTCCGGACGGCGCCGTGCCGTTGGCGTTGGCGGCCGACGGCTCACCACTGAGGCGCAATTTCGTCCACGTCGACGATCTCGTCGAGGCGATCGCCATCGCCGTGGAGCACCCGGCCGCCGTCGGGGAGACATTCCACATCTCTATGGATGAGCCGGTCGACTACCAGCACGTGGCGGAGCACCTCGCCAAGACCCGGGGCCTGCCCGTCGTCCAGGTGCCGACGCCGTACCACTCGACGTGGCTGGACAACGCAAAGGCCAAGCTGTTGCTCGGCTGGCGGCCGCGTTACGACACCGAACGCCTCATCGAGGACGCCTGGACCTACCAGCGGACTCCCGACAACCCCCGGAAGGTCTGGTACCCGGGATAGTCTCGATCACCAACGACGGCCCGCCACCGTCATCGTGGGCAGGATCAGAAAGCGGCGGAAGCAACCTGGCTAGCGCTGAGTGCTCTCGACCCGCGCGTTCATTTTGTCGCCGCGTACGGTCAGGTAGGCCAGTAGGCCGATGAGCGGGATGAGCAGGACGAACAGGAACCACAGGGCCTTGGCTCCACCGGACAGGTCATGGCTGCCGGCGATGTCGATGAACACCCAAATCAGGGTGCAGATCCAGATCACCCATAGCGAGAAGAAGAGCATGGTCCAGAACAGGTTCAGCAGCGGGTAGGACGAATCGGCTAGTGGCATTTCCCCTCCTTCATGCGGGCCCGGGTCGGGGGATTGTCACCCAGCGCAGGCCCAGCATCCGTCTGGACGTAGCGCTCCGGCATCACCCGGCTCGGGTGAGACGAGCGACGACCCGGCGCGTGGCGTTCATCCTGTTGGGGGGATATGCCGCGCGTGTCCCGGGCGGCGGACGACGATCCGTTGGGCCGCACTCCGGAACTTGCCGCAGCCGGCCTTGGCCGCCGTAGTGATCACCGCATCGCTGTCCCTGGCCGACGTTCCCGCCACGACGCGGCTTTGGCAGCAACGCAAGGTTGAGTTTCTGCTGTCGATCGCGGCCTTCCTCGGCGTCGTCCTGCTCGGCGTGCTGCCCGGGATCGCCATCGCTGTCGGCCTGTCCATCCTCAACGTCTTCCGCCGGGCCTGGTGGCCCCACGACGCTCAGCTGGGGCGAGTGGAAGGGTTGGCGGGCTACCACGACATCCACGCCTACCCGCAGGCGGAGCATCTGCCCGGACTGGTGATTTACCGGTTCGACGGGCCGCTGTTCTTCGCCAACGCCAAGACCTTCCGCGATGAGGTACGGCGCCTGGCCCGAGCGGACAGCCCGCCGGTCTGGGTCGTGATCGCCGCCGAGCCGATGACCGACGTGGACACCACCGCGTCCGACGTGCTGATCGAACTCGACGAAGAACTGAACGCCCAGGGCATCAACCTGATCTTCGCCGAGCTCAAGGACCCGGTGCGGGACAGGATCGAACGGTACGGACTCACCCGGACCATCGACCCACGCCACTTCTTCCCCACAATCGAAGCCGCCGTTACCGCCTTCCGCGACAAGACCGGCGCGCGCTGGGCCCCAGCGCCTATCGCAGCCGCCGATCGGACGCCCCCGGGCCCGACCGTCGCCAGGGCCGACCGGCCGCCCAACCCCCCGAGCACCACCGTCGACTAGATCCGCCTGACAACCGATGCACCCGGAATCCGGCGGCAACGCAGCGCTGGTGTGCAGGCGGCTGTTCGTCGTCACGTCGGTCGCGGCGGCACCGGGACTGGTGATGATCCTGCCGAAGGATCTAGTCCTGACTCACCCGCACTGGCGCCTGCTGGCCGCCGCCCGGAGATGAGGCTGGCGCTCATCTTGATGGTCTTTACCGCGCTGGTCGCTCCCGCCTGCAGGATCAGGCCGACGACGAGGAAAACGATGCCCAGGATGAACAGCGTGCTCGAGCCGAGCATGAGCAGCCCGACGCGTGCGAGCACGTAGGGAGGGGTACAGACCACGGCGCCGATCGCCCCGCCCATCGCGGTGGCGGTCAGCTTGTCGCGTCTGGACGACGCGGTTTTCATGCCGATGAGCCGGGCCGGGACGGCGACGTAGCAGAGCATCAGCACGGCGATGACGATGCTCAGCGAGATCCCGAACCACGCCAGCCCCCAGCGGGGGACCACCACCGCCGCGACGCCGAGCAAGATCCCCACGGTCCCGCCCGATCCCAGCACCACCGCCAGCTGAGACCGGGCCCGGGCGAACGCCGGCCGGATCAGGGGCGGCCCCGGGCCGGCGATCGCGAACGCGAATACGGCGTTGAGGAAGAAGGCCGCCGCGGTGACCGCAGCAATGCCCAGCACGACCGGGACCGCGACCGGGCCCGTCAGTGTATGGAAGGCCTTGTCGCGGAACACATGTGCCTTCAGGTCCAGCATGGCGAACCAGATCCACATCGCCGGAAGCACCTGGATGAGGGTGAGCCGCCAATTGGTGACGAGGAGCTTCAACCCCACGAACAGCATGCCGGAGGCGCCCACCGCCAGTGCCAGCGGCGCGAGCCACCGCCGCGAGCGGCTCAGCCGCAGCACCGCCTCATCCACGGCCGCGAGGTCACTGTCGCGAAGTGCGACGACAAGTTGCCGCGCCTGCGCTCGTCGGTCAGTCTTCCGCGGTCTGTCCCCCCTGCCGGCCGCGTCCGACGGCGAAACCACAGCCATGCCGCAGCTACCTTGTCCGAATCCGCCCGGCGGGTGGCCTCGTTGCCTACTCGGTGCTCGCCTGGTTCCCGTGCAGGGCGTCCTGAAGCTCCTTCTCGTCCTGCTTGGAGAGCGAGGTCTTCAGCACCGTGCCACCGAACCGGCTCATCGCCTCCACCGCTTTGTCCGGTGTCGCCTTTTCCAGCATCAAGAACAGCGCCGAGGTCCCGGGCTTGAGCATGTCGCGGACCTGGTCCCGGAACTGGCTGTCAATGCTGGTCTTGGCCATCTTGCCCATCAGCGCCCCCATGCCCGCGCCGATCGCCATACCGAAGACCGGGACGAAGAACAGGAGGCCGAACAGGAACCCCCAGAACATGCCCCAGGTCGTCCCGCCGCCGACCGGATGATGGCTCGTGTGGACGTGGTAGTCGCCCTCTTTGTCCCGCACGATCACCGCGATCGCATCCGGCTGGATGATCAGATCCTGGGCCAGCCGCCGCGCCTCAGCGGCGGCCACATCCGCGGTCGTCTCGTCGGCGTACCCGATGGCGATCAGGTCAGCCATGATGTTCCCCTTCCCTGCGTCGTCGTACCACTTGCTCCACACGTCATTCTGTTGCCTGCAGGTGGGGGTTTCCTCACCCTCGGAGGGTGAATCAGTTCGGCTCGCGTCCGGGGCCCGCGGCCGGTGGGTGAGACCCTCGCGTCTTTCGGATACGAACCTTCCCCGACGGCGAGGTGGAGTTCATGTTGCGGGAAGGTGAATGGCCGTCGGTGGCCCGCGGAGGCCGCGCCGTGCAGAGCGTCCGATTCCTGCTCAAGCGGACAGGGGGTTGTCGCGGGGCAGGAGTCGGGCATGGCGGTCGGCGATTGGGGTTGCGGACGTAGAGTCCACGTGGTCGGGGAGTCAGCCTCGCCCGTCTCGGTGTCAGAGCGGTCCCCTGATCTGCCGTCGTTCTCCGGGGTCGTCGGTGTGCTGTCGTGGTACCGCGTATCCGAGGGTTGGGCATGGCACGGAGTGGGTCACGGAAGAGTCGATCGGTGATCGGGCCACCGGCTCGCTTTGGTCGGGAGCCGGTGCTGGCCTGGTCGGCGATCACCCTGGGTTCGGATGCGGAGCTGACGATCCGCGGCGAGCTCACGACCACGACGGCCGCCCGGCTGCGCGAGGCGATGGAATGGCTCTACGACGCCGGACACTCGCGGATCACGGTCGACCTCGCGGGCATCACCTCCTGCGACCGCGCCGGCGTGAACGCGCTCATCGCAGCCTTCCGCGAGGTCGTGGGATCGGCCGGGCAGCTGCGGCTCACCAATCCCAGTGCCGCGCTGTGTCGACTGCTCGGGCTACCTGAAGACCCCGTCATGCCGCCGCGGTTCACCGAGTTGATGTTCGGAGGGCCCGCCGGAGTGGAGGATTCATGACAGAACCCACAGACCGGTACGGGGCCGAGCCACTTCTCGAGGTCGAGACTGCCGCAGCCGACGGTCGGGTTCCACACCCGGCGTCGCGGACACCGGTAGCGTCACCCGGGAGCTCGAGCGAAGGGGGCGAAATGGCCGCGCCGAGACGATCGAGATCGGCGTCGCGGTCACCTTCGTCCGTGGCCATGCCGGCGCATCCAAGGTGCCGTGGCTGCTCTTCGCAGCGTTAGCTTGCGCACCTGCCTTGTCGGCAACGCCAAGGAGGGGACGGCATGGTGCTCGAACTGTGTCTGATCGGCCTGGCGATCGCGCTCGACCCGCTGCCGCTGACGGCCTTCATGGTCGTGCTGCCCTCGAAGCGGGGCGTGCGGAAGGGCGCGGCCTTCGTAATCGGATGGCAGGTGTCCCTGGCGATCGTGGTCACGGTCACCGTACTCGCCACCGGCAATAACCCCCCCAAGCCGAGCACAGCACCCTCCCTCGCGTCGCTGGCGGTGAAGATCGCCATTGGAGTCGTCCTGGTCGCGATTGCGATCCGGCACCGCCGGAGGATGGGGCAGCCGAAGAAGCCGAAGAAGCCACCGAAGTGGCAGGCGAGCGTGGACAACATGACCCTCTGGTTCGCCTTTGCCCTCGCCCCTGCCCTGCAGCCCTGGGGACTGATCGGTGCGGGCGCCGCCACGGTCGTCGAGGCCAAGCTGTCCAGTTGGGAGAGCTACCTCGCGCTGGTCTTCTTCTGCATCCTGGCCTCGGCCTCCTACCTGACCATGGAGATCTACGCCGGGTTCAAACCCGCCCAGAGCCAGGCGTTCCTGACCCGGTTCCGGAGCTGGATGGACACCCACACCGACCAGGTGATCATCTTCGGCAGCCTGATGCTCGGGCTCTGGCTCATCGCAAACAGCATCTACCTGATCGTCACCTGAGGCCACCGTGGCGATGACGTCACAGACCAGACGGTGATCAGACGCACGACCAGTCTGCATCGGGCGGTCCTGATCTTCGGGCGAATGTCAGGCGGAACGCAGGTCAGTGGCGCGGAAGGTTCACGAGCGGCGGATATTGCTTCTCAACCGGTCTGGTGAGAACGTGTCGCGTGCACTCGGACGGACGGCGGGGCGCCGGGCGCTTGGTGACAACTCTCAGCTGCCCTGGTGGAGGTCAAGCGTGCGTTACGGCTGGTCGGCCCCAACACGCAAAGCGAGGACGGCCATCGCCGGTCTGGTGGGTCTGGTTCTGATCCTGGGTCTGGGGGCTGCTCCGGCGTCCGGCGAGCCGGCCACGGCGGCACCGAGCCACCTGACCAACCTGGCCCATCTCAACTTCCTGACCAGCATGGTCGATCCGCCGAACGCGGAAGGACATTCAACCTACCGACAGGACCAGGATCCCGGCATCGGCGTGCTGTGGGTGTACGCCAACCACCAGTCCGACGGCAGTTACAGCCGAGTCGGCGGCGGCGACTACGACGCCGCGACGAACACGTACGGGCAAGGTGCCTTCGACGCCGACGACATCAGCAGAGCGGCTGTCGCGTACCTCAACGCCTGGCGTCAGTTCGGCGACGACCAGGCACGTCAACACGCCTACCAGCTGCTGCGCGGCCTGGCCTACCTGCAGACCGACTCCGGGCCGAACGCCGGCAACGTCGTGCTGTGGATGCAGCCGGACGGCACACTGAATCCCGCCCCGACACCGCCGGACGACCCGAACCCGTCGGACTCGGGCTCGTCGTTCTGGCTCGGCCGCACCATCTGGGCACTCGGCACCGGCTACGCCGCCTTCGTGCACAGCGACCCGCACTTCGCCGCCTTCCTGCGCGCCCGGCTCCTGCTGGCGCTGAGCGCCGTGGAGCGGCAGGACTTGACGAACTACGGCACGTGGCACGTCGTCGACGGGCTCCGCTGGCCCTCATGGCTCATCGGGGGTGGGGCCGACATCAGCTCGGAGGCTGCCTACGGCCTGCTGGACTACGTCCGGGCGAGCGGTGACGACCGTGCCCGCCGCGACCTCACCCGGCTCGAAGACGGTATCGCCGCGATGCGGACGCCGGGCTGGCCCGGCGGAGCGCTGATGCCGTCGTCTACTTCCAGGTCCCTGTGGCACTCCTGGGCCGCCGAGATGGCCGGCTCCCTCGCGACCGCCGGCGGTGCCTTGGGCAGGTCCGACTGGGTTCGAGCTGCGGTCGGAGAGGCGGCCACCTTCACACCCCACCTCATCGCGCAGGGCGGCCCGGACAACGAGTGGCTGCCGGCGCCCATCTACCGGGACCAGATCGCCTACGGCGCCGACGTGACCCTGCGAAACCTCTTGGCGACGGCGAGGGCGACGCACCGCGCCTCGTTCCGCCAGCTCGCGGGGCTCGCCGCCAGTTGGTACTTCGGAAACAACCCGGCCGGCACCGTCATGTACGACCCGGCTACCGGCGTGACTTACGACGGAGTGAGCGCCGACGGGCAGGTCAACCTCAACTCGGGCGCCGAGTCGACCATCCACGGCGTGATGTCGATGGAGGCGCTCGACGCCGCTCCCGACGTCGCGGCCCGGGCCCGCCAGGCGACCGTCACCAGCCGGGTCACCTGGACCTATGCCGAGGCCGAGTCGGGTCGGCTATCCGGCTCGGCGGACATGGTCAGTCCCGCGGATCCGTGGACGGGCGAGAGCCAGTGGAGCGGCGGGCAGTACGTGCAGCTCGGTGCCGGCGGCCAGGTCGCGATCCCGGTACGGGCACCGGTCGACGACCGCTACCAGGTGATGCCGGTGTTCGACCGGCAGATCGCTCCGCTCGCATCAGTGGGCACCCGGCTCTCCGTCGGCGGCGTACCCGCGGGAGTGCAGGAGCAGGGCGGTGCCGGACCGCAGGGCACGAGCAGCGTCCCCGGTTACCTCGACGTCGGGCAGCGCCCCACCTCGCGGCCGGTACCCGCGGGCGACACCACGATCGTCGCCCAGTACACGGGCGACGGTCGACCGGCCCGGCTCGACGGTGTGCTCCTGCAGCCGGATATCGAATGGGTGACGCTCGGCGGACCCGGCGGGGGTCAGGCTTTGTTGCGCAGTTTCGCAAGCCAACTGCGGCACCACGTCATTCACCTGGGCAGCAGCCCCGTCACCGCGTTCTCGTACGACGCGAAGGGACGGCTTGTCACCAAGACGAATGGTGCGCAGGGCAGCGTCGACGCGCCGGTGATCGCTGGCGGCTTCACCACGGTGACCACGAACTGAGGCCCTCGCGGACCAAGGATCCCCGAGGTCGCGCGGGATGCGAGTCGCGGAAGTCGGATTAGTGTCGTCGGGTGTGTCGCTGCGCGGCACCGTTGGCGAGGGTGGCTGGGGCGCGTTGCGGGCGGGATTTATCGGTTGGTCGTGCGCGTGAGGTTCGCCTCCGCCATGCGTTTCAGGGAGGTCCGGTCCACCTTCCCGGTGACCGTGAGCGGCATGTCGTCAAGGACAACTATTTCCTCGGGCGCCTTGTAGCCGACCCTCGCGCGCGCGAACCGGATCAGCTCCTGGCTCGCCGGACGCTCCGCCCCCGCGGTGAGGGTGACGTAGGCCCGGACTGTCTCGCCGTGGACTTGGTCGTGGATCCCGATCACCCCGGCGCCGGCGACGCTCGGATGCTCGAGCAGGGCGCCCTCGACCTCCTGGGGGCAGATGTTCGACCCGTCGTGGACGATGATCTGCTTCTTTCGCCCGCAGAAGGAGAAGTAGCCCTCGTCGTCCGCTCGCATCACATCGCCTGAGTCGAGCCACCCGTTGCGGAAGGCTGTCTCGGTGGCGCCGGGGTCGTGCCAGTAGCCGACGCTGGCGGCGGGGGTCTTGATCCACAGGCGGCCTTCGCTTCCGGCCGGTAACTCCTGGCCGTCATCGCTTCGGATGGACAGCGAGACCGCGGGAACGACCTGCCCGACCGAACCGAGCTTGATAGGACCCGACGGCGGGCTTACCGTGACCAGCCCGACTTCCGTCAGGCCGTAGGCCTCGTCGATCCCAAAGCCACTCAGCGCGGTGAACTCACGCTCCAGCTCACCGGAGACGCTGTCACCCGCCGCACGGCACAGTCGCAGCGAGGCGAAATCGTGGTGCCGGGCGCCGTGGTCGCGGGTCAGCGCGAACAGCGCCGAAGGCAGCATCGACAGCACCGTGGGGCGGTCTTCGCGAAGTAGCGGCAGCAGCTCGTCTCCATCGAACGTCTGGGCCACGATCACGCCGGCGCCCACGCTCAGCGCGGCGAAAGAGACGTAGAACGCGCCGACGTGCGACAGCGACGAGCCGGCCAACAGCAGATCGCCGAGGCTGAGCTCGAGCCCGGCCGCCCCCGTCGCAAACATCCAGCCGAGCGTCTGGTGCGTATGCGTGACCCCTTTCGGGCGTCCGGTACTCCCCGACGTGAAGAAAATCACCGCGGGCGCCGCCGGAGTAGGAGGCGGCGGAAGCGAAGGTGTGGCCGCAGCTCCCTCGATCAGCTCATCGAATGTCGGACCCGTTCCCCGCTTGCCGCCGTAGCTGATGGTGCCCAACGGCAGCTGTCGGGCTCGCCGGCTTTTGGCGAGATCTCCCTCCCGCTCGAAATGCGCCAGCAAGGCACGGGCTTCGCTGACCGCCAGGGCGTGATCGATCTCCGGTGCCATATACCGGTAATTGAGGGGCGTCGCGACGAGACCCGCCTTGAAACAGGCGAGGTAGTGAACGACGAGCGCAGGACGATTCGGCATCAGCGAAGCGACCCGATCGCCCGGGTTCAGCCCCAAACCGAGCAAACCGGCAGCGAGCCGATCGCTGAGGTCCTCGAGCATGCGCCAGGTCCAGCGCGTGTCCGCAGAGATCAGCGCGAGTCGGTCAGGATCGGCATCCAGGCCGGCGCGCAGCAGACCGCAGGTGTTCACCGGCGTGTCCAACGCCTTTCCCACATACCCGGTCACACCGCCACCCCCGTAAGCGAGATCTCGACCGAAGCGCTGTCGCAGTGGGCCAGTACGCCAGCCAGACAGAGCATAGACGCGGGACCAAAGGTCCGTGGCCATCACAAAATCCCGGCTGTCGGCCAGGTCAAGGCGACGCCTGGCAGCCTCGAAGACCCGTCAGAATGCCGAGACGCTGCCTGCTGAGCGGTGGTGTCGGCTTAGCGCACGTAGCACGGCGTCCTGGCCCCGGCGCCGCGCGGCCAGCGCCGCTAGTAGGGCGAGCACGGGCTCGAGCACTTCCGGGCTGAACGCCGGGGCCACTGTTCCGAGGCTGAACGCGAGGTCGTCGGCGTGCACCACGATCTCCATCAGGCGCACCACCAGGAAGTCGTCGGTGGGCAGCGCGCAGTCCTGCCACGGCACGTACGTCGTCGCTCCGGAAGCCGCGATCGCCGAGGCCAGCCGCGTGCGTGACCGCGCGAGCACGTCGACCGACTCGGAATGCCCGGCCGAGCTCATCTGGTTGAAGTCGTCGCGGATGGAGGTGTTCTCGGGGGCGTCGACCGGCGCGCGCAGCCAGTCGACGCGGTCGTAGTGCCCCACCAGGGTAAGCACCCGGGCGCCGGGCGGGCCGGGCGTGGTGAGGAACTCGACGGCGCATTCGGGCTGGCTGACCAGGTGACGCGCCAGCCCGCCGACGGTCATGCCCGGCAGCGCCGATTCCCGCCCCCAGGCGCCGGCCACCTCCGCAGATCCGACCAGTTCGGTGAGTTGATCAACCGCAACAGGGACGGCGGAGCGGTCGAGGGTTCCAGCGAAGGTGAGCGGCATGCCGCCACCCTGCCACGTATTCCGGACGGTTCCCGTCCTGAATCTGCCCCGGCGACCGGTCAATGTCGTCAGTCAGATCGGTGCACGCTCGGCTGGCAGCGACCCGAGCGTCAACGTCACGACGCCGCCGCCATGCTCCGGCTCGAAGCAGGACGCAACCCCCACGACAAGGAGCTCATCACCCTTGTCGGCTCACTGTTGGCCTGCGGGCCGCAACAGGATCTGGTTGATGGCCAGTCGCCGTGGACGGCTGAGGATGAACCGTTACCGGATCGGGCAGTTCGCCCGGCCACAGACGAGATGTTGATGATGTCGCCTCCGCCGTCCTTGACCTGGTCGAGGAACACCTCGGTGGCGGTGATCGCACCGAGCAGGTTGACCTCGATCATCTGCCGGTAGTCGTCACGCTGATCGGAGTCGAACGGACCAAGCAGCATGGGAGGCGCGGTCAGTTCGTCGTGCGACGGCCAAATACCGTGAGGCTGTTACTCAAGGCTGCCACCGCGTAGACGTAATTTCCGTCCGGGCTTACCACCGACGAGCTGACACCCAGCACCCCGCCGCGTGCGCGTGTGCAGTGCGGCGTGGCTACGCTGAGAAAGCACCCGCGTCGACCCGTCTTCTGTGTGAGGGCACCGGTGCTAGGGGCGCGGTTGAATACGTCCAGCGCGTTCGACAGGTACGTCGTCGCATAGACGCTGGCGCCGTCGGGCGAGACTGCGAGTCCCTCGGGGTCGATCAGTCGGCGACCGAGCGAACAGCCGGCCACCGAGAAGTTCAGCACGCAGCCTGCAGAGCCGGCACGCTGGGTGAGCTTGCCGGTGCCCAGATTCCGAGTGAGGATGGCGATGCCTGCTGAAATCCCCCCGGCGATGTACACGGTGCGGCCATCGGGGCTGATGGCCACTGCGTCCGATCCTCTCAGCGCCCGAGCGCTCCTGCAGCCGACCTGCGGTGTACTGGTGAGACAGCCGGTGCCATCGATGGCCTGCGTCAGCGTGCCCGTCGCCGGGTTGCGTGTCAGGACGTCGACCGCATCGCTGACCGCGGCTGCGACGTAGACGTTCTTGCCGTTGGTGCTGACCGCCAGACCCTCAGGATTTTTCATAGCAAGGCCGTGGGCGCAACCCGCGCCCGAGACGGAGGAGATGCAGCCGCCGCTGCCCCGAAGCTGGGTGAGCGCGCCGGTGGACCCATTGCGGCTGAACGCCAGGGTGGCATCGCCGAAGAAGGCACCGACGTAGACGTTCTTGCCGTCGGGGCTGACAGCGATGACGTCCGGGCCGCTGAGCGCCCGGGCACTCGGGCATCTCGGCGTTGCGGTCTTCGCGATGCAGCCGGCGGTCCCCGTCAACTGGGTCAGCGCGCCGGTGGTCGGGTCGCGCCGGAAGATGGCGATCGAGTTGCCCTGTGCGGAGGTCGCGTAGACGTTCTTGCCGTCCGGGCTCACGGCCACCGAGTTCGGGCCGCCGAGTCCGACCGCGAGCCGACAACCGTCGGCGCCGCGAGCGGCGACACACCCAGCCGGGCCGGGCGCCTGGGTGAGTTTTCCGGTCGACTGGTTGCGGCCGAACACGGCGACCGCCTGGCTGCGCCTGGAGGCGACGTAGAGGTTGCGGCCATGGGGGCTCAACGCGACGGCATGGGAGCCCAGCAGCGGCCCTGGTCCCTGCAGCGCCCGGACGAGTTGGCACCGGGGTTTTGCGCTGCCGACCAGACACCCGCTGGAGCCCGGAAGCTGGGTAAGCGTGCCAACGGCTGGGGACCGGGGATGCGGACCAGTGGAGATGAGCACGTCGTACGCGGTTCCTGAGATACCGGTGGCACCGGAGGCAACGTTCACCGGGGTAAGGCTGCCGGCGCCGGTCCCGTTGCCGATCTGGCCCTTTGAGCCGGCACCCCAGGCGTAGACCTCCCCGGCAGGGGTGACGCCGTAGGACGTGGAGCCGCTGGACGCGAGCAGGTGGTAGGTGACCCCGGACGGCGGGGTGATCCGTACCGGCCCGAACTCCGGCGTCTTCGTCCCGTTTCCGAGCTGCCCCCCCGTGTTGGCCCCCCAGGCGTACAGGTCGCCGTTGAGGAGCAGGACCAGCGTCTGACCGTTGCCGGGTGCCGAGCCGCCTTCGGTGACCTGCGTCACCTTTCCCGGCAAGTGCACCGCGACCGGGACGTCGGACCGCTTGGCCTTCGAGTTGATGCCGAGCTGCCCGAGGCCGTTGACGCCCCAGTTCAGGTACCTGCCATCGGCCAGCAGGGCGCCGGCGTTCCCGAACGCGGACACCAGGGTCACGACATGAGCGGAGGGGCCGAGACCTTTCACCTTCACCGGCACGAAGCTCGTGCCGTACGTCCCATTGCCGAGCTGGCCGAGCCCGCCCAGACCGCATGCCCAGACCTGGCCGGCCGATTCGTATACCGCGTGGTTGAACGCGCCGGCCACGGCCGTTACCCGGCTGAACGGCAGTTGGACAGGGACGCGGTGCTGGTGCCGATTGCCCAGGCACAGCTCGCCGCCCTGGTTGTAGCCCCAGCCCCAGACATGTCCGGTGGTGTCGACGGCCTGGCCGGTGTCATACGGCATGACGTTACTGGGCAGCGAGGCGATCCTTACCCCGGCCGGGAAGCGCACTCGCACCGGTCTGGTGAACGAATTCTTGGTCGTGCCGTTGCCCAGCTGGCCGTGGTCGCCCATTCCCCACGCATACACTGTGCCGTTGAGCAGCAGCGCGTAATACGTCGAGTTCGACGTCGCGACCTCGGCGACTGCACCCGGCAGTCGCATCCGCGCCGGGGACAGGGTCTCGTTATTGATCACGCCCGGGACGTCGGAGAGCGAGCCCCAGTGCTCGACCGTTTGAGACGCGCCCACCAGGGGTTTAACGAACGCTGAGTAATTCGCCGCCTGGACACTACTTGGGACGGCCAGCGAGAGGGCTATCGCACTGAGGCTCGCGACGACCGTCCATCTGGGGGCGCGGCGCGGGATGCCTACGGCGCTGAATATACGGTTCACCTGTTCTCCCCGGTCTCCTCCTACAGTGCTGCTTGACCATCCCATGTGGCCCGGAAAACCAGGCATCACCCAAAAGGAGTGATCTTGACTTGACGCGGGAGCGTTCAGGTTTCTGCTACCTGAGCCGCATTCTCTTTGTCGCGGCAGCTGAATCCGTTGGCAAGACATACAAGTACCGGCCACGCCCGACTCCTGACCGACGCGACCAACGGAGCCGGAATTACGCCGATACCAAACCGTGGCAGTCGGGGGGATTTACGCACGAGGGGCCGACTGCTCGCGTGACAGCGTGAAGGGCGTATTCGTGAGCAGTTTCGTTGACAAGATCATCCAGCGAACGGGCGACTCGGGTCAACTGAGCGCGTCTGCGCAGGTCAGAGCGGTGTGACAGGGTGGGTCGCCTGGGACTCGAACCGTGATCGCCCCGCTTGCGACGCGGCTGGCTAGGCGGTGTCGGACGTGACAGCTAGTGTCATTCGTATGGTCACAGCGCCGCGCCCGGACCGTGCCCGTCCGACCATTCCCGACGGCTACGGACTGCCGACCACCACCGACGGCATGCTGGACTGGGAACAGGTTGAGGAACGTCTGCGCGCGTCCAGGCACTACTGGCTGGCCACAGTCCGCCCGGACGGGACGCCGCACTCGGTGCCGCGCTGGGGAGTCTGGCTCGATGGCAGGTTCTATTACGACGGCGCGCCGACGACGCGTCACGTGCGCAACCTTGTCCACAACACCGCCTGCACGCTCACCCTGGAGAGTGGCACGGAGGTGGTCATCGTTGAGGGCAACTCCGTGGCGACGCGTGCCGACCCGGACGGGCTGGGTGCCCGGCTGGCGACCGCGTTCGAGAAGTACCACCCGGACTATGCGCCGGGACCGGCTTCGTGGGCCGATGATCAGGGTGGCGGGCTACGGGTCATCGTTCCCAAGCGCGCCCTGGCGTGGTTCGCGTTCCCGCAGGACTGCACGCGGTTCACCTTCCCGGGTCTACGCGAGCGCTTCGCCAACGGCGCGGGCAACCTCAGCTGATCGGCTGTGCTTTTCGCGCTCCACCATCGACCTGGGCTATCGAACGCGGTCGGGAGTGCGCACCTCGACGATCTGCCGCCGCATCCGAGGCCAGGTTGCTAACTTCGGTCTGTGACTGGATCACGAATGCTGGACGGCCCTGTCGGTCTCGTCGGCGCGGGCTACATCGGTCACCTGTTCGCCCAGCAGTTTGCCCTGGCCGGCCGCGAAGTAAGGGTGTGGTCACCCGGTAGGTCGGCGGGCACCCTCCACGACCGGTTGCGTCAGAGCGTCTCCACCCTGGCTGAGATCAGCGCCGTCCCGCCCTCGGAGGTCGACGCGGTACTGGACCGCGTGTCCGTGCATGACGACCTCGCCGCGGCCCTGGCGCCCTGCGCCGCAGTGATGGAGTCGGTCGTCGAGGATGCCGACATCAAGTCGGCCTGCTACCGGGACATCGAGGCGATCATCGGCGACGAGTCCCACTGTGGAGACTGCACCTGGTGGACATCGGTGCCGCTGACCCGCTCGAGCTCGACTCGATCGTCCAGACCACGCTACGTGCCTTCGTTCCGGTGTTCGGACCATTCCAGATGACCGATCTCATCGGCCACGACACGTTGCGGGACATTTCCAACGCGCTCTATCCGGAGCTCGCCGGCGATCGCAGCGCGTCGACGACTATCGAACAGCACATCGCGGATGGACGCCTCGGCGTCAAGAGCGGGCAGGGCTTCTACGACGACAACGACCAGCGAGTCGCCGACCTCACGATCAAGCTCTATCGGATCGCCCGACAGCTTGAGGACGATTCAGCCTGACCTCAATCGGCGAACGCGGAGCGGCCCCAGCTCAACCCACGATCCCTTGCACCGCCGTGCCGACCGGGCGGCCCTGTTCCATCTCCCACTGCACTCCCCAGGGGTCGATCCAGTAGAAGAACTTGTAGGGGTACGGCGTGATCTCCTCGGGAACGTGGTCCTCGCCCAGGATGTCGATGTGCAGGCCATGCGACTCATAGGCTTGCTTCTGCATACGGATAAACGCGTGCGCCGCTACCGCGTCCGGCACTTCGAGCGCCACATGGCGAATGCCGCCGACGTCGTTCGTCCTCCTGCGATGGATGGTTTGGTCGCCCTTGGGGTGACGGTAGGTGAACAGCTCCATATAGAGACCGACCGCAGGGTGCCTCAGGAAGCGGATGTCCAGGCTGATCCGGCCGTCGTCGAGTCCAGCATTGCGGGCGAACGACGCCAGATCCACACCCGGGTAGTCCATGGGGCCGGCGGCGTTCGCTGCCTGCTCGAATCCGAGCACGGTCGCGTAGAACTCAGTGGCGACGTCGAGGTCATCCACCACGATGTTGACGTGGGAGATGGCTTGGATATCTCGCCGCGGGGCAAATTCGGTCACCGTTCCCCCCGAGGGATCGAAGGCTGCATCGGCGACCCGGGCACGGATCTCGCCCAACAAGTACTCGGCACTCGCCAGCTGGTCCATCGCCGCCCCCCCGGCCTCGTCGTACGACGATACTCGCCGTCGAAATTGGCTTGTGTCGATCTACGACTCCGCAACACGTCGAGGACCCGGTAGCCCACCCCGGTGTCCCACCGTGTGGAGTCCTGAGTCCGAACTGGCCACTCCCTCCTCGCCGTTGCCGCGCTGGGCGGCGCGTTCGGCGAAGAAGTATGCCCCCATGACGAAGACCAGCATTCCGGCGAGGAGCTGCATCGAGTACGTGACGTTCATCAGCTCGCTGATGCGCCGCGACGGGTCACGATTCTCCAGCGCCGTGAGCAACATGTAGCCGCCCCAGCACGCGAGCGCCGCGGAGCCGACGAAGGCCAGGGACAACGGAACCCGCAGCGGCAGGCCGGCGCGTGGGAACGCGACCAGCAGCAGACCGGTCACCGTCATCACGGCGAACAAGGCGTAGGCCGCCTCGAGCGCGTAGAAATCACTCGTCCGTTCGGCGATCCTGGTGGCGGTGAGTCCGCTCGTCGAACCGGTGGCCCACAGCAGATGGGCCGTCAACGGCACGAGCATCACTGCGGAGGCCATCACAGCCGTGGTCCGCTGTACGCCACCCGTCGGACCGCGCCCGGCCAGCCCCGAGATCCGGCCTCGCCACAGATGTCCCCAGCGCGCGCGTGCATACAGGACGAAGAGCCCACCCAGGGCGAGAGCCTGGACGATGAAGCCGGTGTAGACGACGGTGAACACCCACTCGTACAGGAACGGGCGGGCGGCAGGTCCACCGGAGGGCGCCGCGGTTGCACCCAGCAGCCGAGCGACGAGCTGCAGCGGGTAGCCCACGATGATCGGGCTGAGCAGACCGGTCGAGGCCCAGGCCGGAAGAATGAGGAGCCAGGCCGGCGCCCGGCGACCCCATGGCTGGGTGAGCAGCAGTGCGAGCACGACGACCATCGAATCGATCAGGACGCTGGCCGAGTTTCCGACGATGAACGATGTGTGGTGCTCGAGCAGCGTGCTGCCATCGGGGATGCCGATGCGGCTGCCCGACACCCATGCGATCTTGAGCGCGAGATAGGGCACACAGGCAATGAAGGCCAGAACGCGCAGGACTCCTGGCGCACTACGAGGCTTGTGGAACACCACTGCTCTCATCTGAACTTTGATGTCCGAGCCAGGTTCGCCCGGTTGTGGTCGATGCGTGCTGCGAGTGCGTGTGGAGGTCACAGCGTTTCCCTTTGCTGGTAGGCGGTCCCTGTGTCCCCAGCGTGCTCGTGAAGCCGCTGTAGCGCATCGGAGCGCAGAGTGGTCGTCGTCCGACCGTGGGCTTATCCCTACGCGGGGCGGACCAGACCGTGGTCGTAGGCGAAGATCACGGCGTGGACGCGATCACGCAGCCCGAGCTTGGCCAGGATGCGTCCGACGTGCGTCTTGACCGTCGCCTCGGACAGGTGGAGGCGCCGGGCGATCTCGGGGTTCGCATACCCCTGCGCGATCTCGCCGAGCACTTCGCGCTCACGATCGGTGAGCACGGCGACGGCGTCGTCGTCGCGCTGGCGCGGCTCGCCGCGGCCAAGGTGGTCCAGCAGGCGTCGGGTCGTGGACGGCGCGATCACCGCGTCACCGGAGTGCACGGCGCGGATCGCGGCGATCACGTCGGCGGCCGAGGCGTCCTTGAGCAGGAAGCCGCTGGCCCCGGCCCGCAGCGCGGCGTAGGCGTATTCGTCCAGGTCGAAGGTGGTCAGCACGATGACCTTGGGCGAATCGCCACGGGCGGTCAGCGCCGCGGTGGCGTCCACGCCGTTGAGCTTCGGCATCTGGACGTCCATCAGCACCACGTCGGCCTGCGTCGCCGCCAGCAGGTCGAGCGCCTGGGCGCCGTCGCCGCCCTGGGCCACCACGCGCAGATCGTCACAGGCGTCGATGACCATGGCCAGCCCGGTGCGGACCAGCTCCTGGTCATCGACCAGTGCCACCCGGATCGTCATGCCGGGCCCGCCGTGCGCGGGAAGAGGGCCCGGATGCGGAAACCGAGCTCCTGCGGCGTCGCATTGAACGTGCCACCCACGGCGGCGACCCGGTCGTGCAGGCCCTGCAGCCCGGCACCGGCTCCGGGAACCCTTGCCGCGGGCATCGAGCCGCCGTCGTCGATGATGTCGATCGTCAGCTCGCGCATCCGCCACTGCACCGCGACGGCGACCTGCGCATCCGGCCCGGCATGCTTCACGGCGTTCGTCAACCCCTCCTGGGCGACCCGGTAGACGGCGAGCTCGGCCGCGGCGCCGATCTCGAACGGCGGCCCGGACTCGGTGAGCTCGACGTCGACGCCGGTCTCCCGGACGGCGGCAACCAGGCGGGGCAGGTCGGCCAGCCCGGGTTGGGGCGTGGCGACCTGAACCGTCTCCGGCCCACCGCGCGAACCGCGGTCCGGATCACGCAGCACGCCCAGCAGGCCGCGCATGTCGGCGAGCGCGGAGCGGCCGGTCGCGGCGATCGTCTGCAGCGCCTGACCGGCCGCGCGCGGGTCCTGCTCGACCACGAACGCACCCCCCTCGGCCTGCCGGACGACCACCGCGAGCGAATGGGCCACGATGTCATGCATCTCCCGCGCGATGCGAGCGCGCTCCTCGAGCACGGCAAGCCGGGCCGCTTCGTCCCGTTCCGTGGCCGCGCGCCGCCGGCGCACCAGGGCGAAGCGCCCCAGCGTCCACGTCATCGTCACGATGAGCGCCAATCCGACGCAGATGTAGAACGTAACCAACCAGCCGCCCGCGGTGAACTGCCGCAACGCATCGCCAGCCGCGCCGGTGGCGATACCCACCCCCGCAAGCGCGACAACCAGCGCGACGCGACTGCGCATGACGCTCCCGCGTGCCGCCACGCTGAACAGCGTGACGAGGAACACCAGGCTGGACGGCAGAACCAGCGCCGGGACGCGTGTCGGCCCGCCGGTGACCGGATTCGTCACGTCTCCGGCCGGCGCGAAGACGATCACCAACAGCGCCACGCTTGCCACCGCGTAAGAGAACTCCGGCCACCGGCGACGGAACGCGACGGTCAGGTGCAGCACGGCGAAGGCCACGGTCAGGGCGACCACCCAATCGGGTGACCAGTGCAGCCCCTCCGCCCCGCCGAGCGACAGTGCTCCGAGCACCGCGGCGAGCGCGAACGCCGCCAACGCGTCGCTCGCCCAGCCGTGCGCACGACTCCAGCGCTCGACGCCGCCCAGCCAGTGCGCGGCTGGATCGAGCACGGTCACCGCATCATCGTAGAGCGGCATCACTGCCCGCTATCGGTCCCTGCCCGGCCGCGGTGGAGAAGCGGCCCGGCAAATAAACCGGCCGGGTGGTGGGACGAATAGGCGTTCTACCGCTGCCGGGGTGATTAACCCCGGTATCCCGTCAAGCGTCTCGTCGCCGCGTGTCGGCGGCGGCGATCTGAGCGTCGATCCACGCGACCAGGGCTACACGAACGTTCAAGCCCGCAGCCCACCGCTCACGCGGCCACCGGCCGCTCGCTTCCGCGCTCCCATGTAGATGCTGCGCAGAGCCTGTACCCGAACGGCGACGTCGCGGGATGTGATGAGGCGCAGACCGGCCTTGCCAAAGGTGCGCTCAACCGTCGACCGGGCCCGCCTGCGCATCGACAGTGGCACAACTGACATACCTCCTTGGATGGCGGACCAGATTGCCCGGCGATCGTCCTCGCTGAGGCCGCCCCAGAACCCGTACAGCTCCCGGTAGATGAGGGCGTGGGCGGCACAGACAACCTGGACAGGGCATCCCTCACATACCTTGTCCGCCACTGCCAGCGCCTGAGCGTCATCACCGACCGGATAGAAGACCTCGCTCGACAGTCCCTTGCATAGCGCGTCGTTCATCCATGCCGACGTGCCGGTCAGCACGACAGCCTCGTCCGTGGGGATCGTCGTAGTTCGCGGTGTACTGATATCTCGGCTGTTACTCGGCAGATCATTGGCAGATACTCGCCCGATCACTGTGGCGGGTCGTGGTCCTGACGGTGCGGATTCGACACGGGTCGTTCGTCCCGGAGGGCCAATGTCGTACCCAAATCCCCGGCGTGTGCGCAATCGGACCGCGCGACGGACTCGCGGCTGCGCAGCGCATTTGATTTGGACTCGAGAGGGTTGTCATCGAGGAGCTACGGGTGAACGATGTGGTTGGGTCGACTGCGGAGAATCGGTCGCCCGGTCGGTAGGAGTAGCTGCATGGACACCTGATGACCGCATCGAATACGTCGCAGCGATGTGGTGGAGACGCGCATTACACCGGCATCAGCGTCAAGGTAAAGAACAAATTTGCTGCGACGGGGGTCCTTTTGGCAGGCTCCTATCGAATCGTACTCCGACAACAACTGGTAGGCAGCCGAGCTACTCGCTCACTTAGTGAGATTAGGCCGGCGCTCACGTACCCGGCAATGATCTTGGCCGATATGCACCGACTGCATTGTCGAGATCTTCCGAATTTACGTCGCTCCCTGCTCATTGGTGGTAAGCGACCGTGAATAATTCCAATTCGGATTTTCCGCTGCATGTCGCCAGTCTGTTCAGCCTGTTTGCGCTGACGACGTTGATGTTTGACGGACGCGACGAGGATGCGATCTTGCAACTAGTCATTTCGGCGGCGCCGTCGTTGGGTCCGTTCCGCATAGACGCTGCGGTCCGCCGGGACGAGGGCACCGGCCTTCGGCAGATCGCCGGCGGCCACAGCGACAACCTCCTGGCGGCCAGGCTGGAGGACCTGGATGGCGAGGACGGCCCGGTACCCGTACTCGGCGGCCCGGCGTGGAACCGGGCGGTCGCCCTTCACGGGGCAGATGGCAACAACGGCTACCTCGTTCTCGGCGCTGAATCCGAGCCGAGCAAGCCCGACCTCTATCAGTTGAAGGCGCTCGCGCAGCAGGCATCGGTCGCAATGACCATGGCTCGGCTGCGGCGGAGGGAACGGGAACAGGCCGACAGCCTCCGGTCCCTGACCTGCCAGCTGCGGGCGTCGATCACGACGCTGCAACGGCACGCGACCATTCAGGACACGCTTACCGACGCGGCCGCCGTCGGGGGGGAGCAGGCGATTGTGGATACGGTGCGCGAGTTGACCGGGTTCGCAGTGGTGGTGGTGGACCGATTCGGGAATGTGCGGGCCCGATCGTCGCGGCCACCGCCGGGGCCTGCGGGTGGGACGTCGGAGGAGGGTGATCGGGACGATTTGGCGCGGGCGTTGGAACGGGCGCGGCGAGAACCGGGGCCGGCGCGGGTGGGGGGTCGGTTGCTGACGGTATTGCAGCCGGGCGGGCAGTTGATGGGGGCGTTGGCGTTGATCGATCCGCGGGGGGTCGCTGGCGACGAGGAGACGTTCGCGCTATCGCATGCGGGGACATTGCTGGCCACCGAGTTGATCCATCAGCGGGAGCTGGCCGAGGTCGAGCTGCGGATGCGGCGGGACCTGATCGATGAGTTGGTGACCGGAACCAACGATCCGGGGATCTTCGCCCGGGCCGAGGCGTTGGGCCATGATCTGCGGCAGGCCCATCGGATCGTGCTGGTCGGCTGGGATAGCGGGGGGTCGGTGGACCGCCGCGCCGGGCTGCAGGCGGTGGAGCGGGCGGTCGCCCAGCTGCGGCTGCGCGCCCTGGTGGGCGCGCATTCCGGGGCGGTGGTGGTGCTCACCCACCAGCCCGACGCCCGGCTGGCTGCACACCACTGGCAGGGGCTGCACCAGGCAATGTCCGGGCAGCTGGCCGGCGCGGCAGCCGTGTCGATCGGAGTCAGCGGCCTGGCCGAGCACCCCGAGGCGTTTCCCCGCTCCTACCAGGAGGCCGGCCAGGCGTTGGCGACCCGGCGCCACTCGCGCCGCCCCGACGGCATGACAGCCTTCGACGAACTCGGTATCCACCGGCTGCTCACCGCCCGCAATCCCTACCGGGAAGCCTCCAACTTCGCCCGCGACTGGCTGGGCGCCCTCCTCGACTACGACGGCGAACACCATGCCGATCTTGTCACCACCCTGTCGGTCTACCTCGACCGCGGCGGCAACTACGATGTCACCTCTCACGCCCTGAACATCCACCGCAGCACCCTGCGCTACCGACTCCGTCGGATCCGCGAGATCAGCAATCACGACCTCGCCGACGTCAACACCCGGCTGAACCTCCACCTCGCCGCCCGAACCTGGGCCATCCTCCAAGGAACCGATACGACGGTGGGCCCGCCCGACCCGTCGATGTCGTAGGGCGCCACGGACACAGCCGGTGATCGGTCCGGGCAGACGGGCGGTCACCGTGCCGCCGGTGATTCCTCGGAGTCGGCCGGCCCGTACCTGTGGTGCGGCAGATGACGGGCCCATCCTTCGTCGACGGCCTCGCGGAGCGCGGCGACGAATCGGCCCGGTCCCCAATAGCACGCTCCGACGGAGCCCAACGACTGGCAGTGCCGAGCATGCCGGGCGAATACAGCGAACCACCCGGGCCGGGACGCACCCGACGCAATCCGTGACGATCGCGCGCGAACCTCCGCGAAGCGCGTCGGCGGATCCGCACGTCCCGTTCACGGGACAGGGGCCGCTCACCCTGAGCGGCTCGTTCGGCATCGGCGACTGTGATCGGCTTGCCGATGTTCTCCAACGAGACGCCCTCGGCCCGCACCCCGAATGCGAGCTCAGCAATCCCGCCGAGAGCCATGACTCCGGCACCGACGAAGAATCCGATCGCCACCAGATTCAGGTGCCCGCTGCCGATGAGGTTGCCGAACAACAGCGGTCCGGTGATACCGCCAACCGCCGTTCCGATTGCATAAAAGAAGGCGATGGCCAAGGCCCGGGTATCCATGGGGAAGATCTCGCTGACCGTGAGGTACGCCGAACTCGTGCCGGCCGACGCCAGGAAGAAGATCGCGGCGACGGCCACAATGAACGACCAGGTGGTCAACCACCCGTGGAGCACGGTACCCAGATCCGACCTGACCTGGGCTTCGATCTCCTCGACGACACGTACGGCCAGATTCTCGCTGCCGTGGATGAACAGCCAGCGCGGGCTCTCCGGCACTCCGCGGCGGACGTACAGGATCCCCAATCCCAGTAGCGCTCCAAATGCAAAGCACAGCCGCCAGCCGATGTTCAGCGCGAAGAGCGCCGTGTCCAGCAGCCAGAGTGAGGCGATCCGACGTTGGTGACTTCGAGCCCGTCGAGTATCCACACCATCCCTAGGCCCGCGACGACCCGCCAATGGAATCGCGACCACGGCAGCCGATCCAGACGTGCCGGAATCTGTGTACGAATGGTGTCGAGTTGTGCGCCGATCGTCACCGGCGACGCCTCCTTCCGATCCATGTGCGGGCGGCCGGGCCCGCCACACCATGCCTGCGACCGCGTGGTGATCTCTTCGCCCCGCAGGTGCCAATCGTCAGCCGCCGCGCAGACCTCGCAGGGCGAGTGACGCCGACGGCGCTGCGCAGCTGTGCCCGGGCCGCGGGCCCCAGCCCGTTTGCGGCCCATCGGCGAATCGGTGCGATAGCAGCCCCGCAGCAGCGCCGTCGGAAGTGTCGTCACCGTGGAAGAATGTGGCCTGGCGAACACCGATGCCGGGCCGGCGCCACGACCCCGAAGGGAGCTCCCAGATCGGGTGAAGGATGTAGTGCGGATCATTCTGGTCAGCGACCCCGACCTGCCGGCGGAGCTTGCTCGGCGGCTTGCCCGGGAGCTGCCGGACCTGCTCGCACGGCGGCTGTCGGCTGATGTCGCGTGGCAGGTGCGCACGCTCACCGCGCCGCTCGTCGGCGACGAACAGCTCGGCGTCACCTATCTTGCGGATGCCGTCGGGGAGCTGATGCCGGACGACGATTGGGACGTCGGCGTGTTCGTCACCGACCTGCCTCGGCGGGCCGGCCTACGTCCGGTCGCCGCCGAGATCGACAACGAGCACCGGCTGGCGCTCGTCTCCATCCCGACGCTGGGCATCTGGCGGCTCTATCGCAACGTCCGGGAAGCCGTCGTCGGGCTGATCGCCGAGGTGACCGCCTCGGACTTTGCGCTGAATCCGGTCCTTCGGCGGCGTAGGTCGCTGTCGACGCAATCCCTCGCGACGGCGGATGGCGAGCAACGTGGAATACGGCTGGTCGGGAGCCCGCTGCTGGGCACCACCCGCATGGTGGCGGGGATGGTCCGCGCCAATCAGCCTTGGCGGCTGTTCCTGGGCCTGTCCCTGTGCTGGCGGCGTATTGCGACGGCCGCCTACGGGCTGATCAACGACACGGCTTGGCAACTCGGGGCCGCCCTTGGCGGGTTACGCCAGGCGCTTCTCGCGATCGTCTCGGTGGTCGTCCTGGTGGCGTGGCTGATCATCGACCACGAGCTGCGGGAGCGCCCGAAAGACCGCACGGCCAAGGGGCGGGCCGTGCTCTACAACACTAGTACGCTCATCACCCTTCTCGTCGGTGTGCTGTGCCTGTACGTCACGCTCTTCGTCGTCCTCTTCGCCGCTGACCTGCTGCTGCTCGATCGTGGCGTCCTCGCGCAGGCGCTATCCCATGCACGCGGGCTGGACGAGCTTGCGATCGTCTGGTTCCTGTCATCGGCATCCCTGATCGGGGGTGCTCTCGGGTCCGGGTTCGAGGACGACAGCGTCGTACGGCGCGCAGCCTACGGTGCGCGACAACGACAGTGTCAAGAGCGCCATCCGGTCAATCGCCAACTACCAGCGAGTAGCTAATGGATTCTTCGCGTCGGCCGTCGCTCGTCGGGCCCGATGGCTCTGGTGCGTGGACCAAATCGTGGACGATTACGTAACGTCGTCGCCTCCCAGTCGTCCGCGTCGACAGCTCGTCGAACGGCGTTGACGTGCGCGCTGCCTGATTGGGAAGACCGCCGGATCGATGCTCGCTCCGCGTTCTGCCCTCCGACCGGATCACCAATGTCACGAACAGCCCGCCGATGACGAGCGTAATCGCCGCACTCAGAAGGGACTGCTGCCACGAGATGACATTCATCCGACCTCCTCCTAGACCAACTGGTCGAAGATTCGAAACACGGTTTCCCAGTCTTCGCTGCCCGGGTGCTTGATCTCCGGCTCGATGATCGTGAAGACCCGGGTGAGCGCGAAGCTGAGTCCACCGGCGACCTCGGGCAATCTGGCCTCGGCATCCTCGTGGACGGCGATGTCGAGCGGCGGTCGGCCGGCGATCTGGTCGAGCAGCGGCTGCAACTGATCTCTTCATCGAGCGCCCGGAACCGGTGCATCGACTCCTGGAGTCCTTGGGTGATGGGGAGGTCGCGGCGCTGGATCACATCCCGGCCATTGGCCTTGGCTGTTCCTCGGGCCATCACGAACAGGTCGTACAGTTTCTGGTTGACGAAATCGTTGTAGCGCTTCAGGTCGTTCTTGTGCACATTCAGCCCGGCGGCCCTGCGGAAGAACCGCTCGAACCGGGCCACACCCATGACGGCCACAATAGTTGGCGTAACGGGGACAGTGACGGCACGGAGGGCTCGAGACGGATAGATGAGATGCTGACTGGATGGCGACAGGACATGGTGCCCCTAGATCTTCACGATGATGTGGTCTCGGTACTAGAGCGTTTTTTTTTTTTTTTTTTTTTTTTTTTTTTTTTTTTTTTTTTTTTTTTTTTTTTTTTTTTTTTTTTTTTTTTTTTTTTTTTTTTTTTTTTTTTTTTTTTTTTTTTTTTTTTTTTTTTTTTTTTTTTTTTTTTTTTTTTTTTTTTTTTTTTTTTTTTTTTTTTTTTTTTTTTTTTTTTTTTTTTTTTTTTTTTTTTTTTTTTTTTTTTTTTTTTTTTTTTTTTTTTTTTTTTTTTTTTTTTTTTTTTTTTTTTTTTTTTTTTTTTTTTTTTTTTTTTTTTTTTTTTTTTTTTTTTTTTTTTTTTTTTTTTTTTTTTTTTTTTTTTTTTTTTTTTTTTTTTTTTTTTTTTTTTTTTTTTTTTTTTTTTTTTTTTTTTTTTTTTTTTTTTTTTTTTTTTTTTTTTTTTTTTTTTTTTTTTTTTTTTTTTTTTTTTTTTTTTTTTTTTTTTTTTTTTTTTTTTTTTTTTTTTTTTTTTTTTTTTTTTTTTTTTTTTTTTTTTTTTTTTTTTTTTTTTTTTTTTTTTTTTTTTTTTTTTTTTTTTTTTTTTTTTTTTTTTTTTTTTTTTTTTTTTTTTTTTTTTTTTTTTTTTTTTTTTTTTTTTTTTTTTTTTTTTTTTTTGTTCGACCGCTCTTCAGGATCGTCGAAGATATTTTTTTTTTTTTTTTTTTTTTTTTTTTTTTTTTTTTTTTTTTTTTTTTTTTTTTTTTTTTTTTTTTTTTTTTTTTTTTTTTTTTTTTTTTTTTTTTTTTTTTTTTTTTTTTTTTTTTTTTTTTTTTTTTTTTTTTTTTTTTTTTTTTTTTTTTGGGGGGGGGGGGGGGGGGGGGGGGGGGGGGGGGGGGGGGGGGGGGGGGGGGGGGGGGGGGGGGGGGGGGGGGGGGGTTTTTTTTTTTTTTTTTTTTTTTTTTTTTTTTTTTTTTTTTTTTTTTTTTTTTTTTTTTTTTTTTTTTTTTTTTTTTTTTTTTTTTTTTTTTTTTTTTTTTTTTTTTTTTTTTTTTTTTTTTTTTTTTTTTTTTTTTTTTTTTTTTTTTTTTTTTTTTTTTTAGTCTTGTTATACGCTATCACGCACTGCAACGCAGGGCGCAGAGCGGGGGCGGGTGCCGCGCCGGCCTGCCGGGCGACCGTCTCGCCCTGGTCGAGGACGAGCAGGGTCGGCACCGCCTGCACCTCGAACCGCTGGGTGAGCCCGGGTTCTTGTCGACGTCGACCTTGACGAGTTTGATCGTCCGGCGAGGTCCCGGGCGACCTGTTCGAGGGCGGGACTCACCATGCGGCAGGGGCCGCACCAGGTGGCCCAGAGGTCGACCACGACGGCATGGGCGATGCTCGACGATCTCGGCGAAGTCGTCGTCGCCCGCGTCGACGATCCAGGGCAGGGGTGCTTGCAGTGGCCGCATTCGGGCGGCCCTCGGCGGCCGCCGGAATCCGGTTGTTGCGCCCGCAGGTCGGGCAGCTGACGGTCGCCGTCGTCATGTCATGGTGTCTCACGCCGCCGGCCTCCTTCCTCGGCGGCGTCCCTCGGGCCGTGGTTCCGGTAGGTCACCACGAGTTCGCCGTCCTCGGCGTCGACGAGGATCGTCGGGCCGTCCTTCACGTCGCCGGCAATGAGCGCCCGGCCGATCCGCGTCTCGACCTCGTGGGCGATGTAGCGGCGCAGCGGCCGGGCCCCGTAGACCGGGTCGAAGCCCTGCTCGGCGATCACCGCGGGCGCGCTCGGTGAGCTCGAGCGTCGATCTGCCGTTCGGCCAGCCGGCGCCGCAGGTCGTCGAACAGCAGCTCGACGATGCGCTCGATCTGCGGCGCGACGAGCGGCTTGAACAGCACGATGTCGTCGACCCGGTTGAGGAACTCGGGGCGGAAGTGGCCGCGCAGCTCGGCCATCACCAGGTCGCGGGCGTCGGGCTTGATCTCGCCGTCGGCGGTCGACACCGTCGAGCAGGTACTGCGAGCCGATGTTCGAGGTCATGATGATCACGGTGTTGCGGAAGTCGACCGTGCGGCCCTGCGCGTCGGTGAGCCGGCCGTCGTCGAGGACCTGCAGCAGGGTGTTGAACACGTCGGCGTGCGCCTTCTCGATCTCGTCGAACAGCACCACCGAGTACGGCTTGCGGCGCACCGCCTCGGTGAGCTGGCCGCCCTCCTCGTAGCCGACGTAGCCGGGCGGCGCGCCGACCAGCCGGCTGACCGTGTGCCGCTCCTGGTACTCGCTCATGTCGAGGCGGACGATGTTCTCCTCGGTGTCGAACAGCGCCGCGGCGAGTGCCTTGGCCAGCTCGGTCTTGCCGACGCCGGTCGGGCCGAGGAAGATGAACGAGCCGATCGGCCGGCGCGGGTCCTTGATGCCCGACCGGGCCCGGATGATCGCGTCGGCGACCAGCTGGACCGCCTCGTCCTGGCCGACGACCCGCTCGTGCAGGATCTCGTCGAGGCGCAGCAGCTTCTCCCGCTCGCCCTCCTGCAGCCGGGCGACCGGGATGCCGGTCCAGGCGGCGACGATCTCGGCGATCTCGTCCTCGGTGACCACCTCGCGCAGCAGCCGGTGCTCGCCCTGCTTGGCGGCCAGCTGCTCCTCCTCGGCCTGCAGCCGGCGTTCCAGCTCGGCGAGCTCGGCCGTAGCGCAGCTCGGCGGCGCGGTTGAGGTCGTAGTTGCGCTCGGCCTCCTCGGCCTCGTGGCGGACCTGCTCCAGTTCCTCGCGCAGCTCCTGCACCCGCCGGATGGCCTGCCGTTCGGCCTCCCACTGGGCGCGCCTGGCGTCGGCCTCGGCCCGCAGGTCGGCCAGCTCCTTGCGCAGCTCGTCGAGGCGGGCCTTGCTGGCCGGGTCGTTCTCCTTGGCCAGCGCCGCCTCCTCGATCTCCAGCCGGGTCACCTGGCGGGTGATCTCGTCGAGCTCGGCGGGCATCGAGTCGATCTCGGTGCGCAGCCGGGCGCACGCCTCGTCGACGAGGTCGATCGCCTTGTCGGGCAGGAACCGGTCGGTGATGTAGCGGTGGCTCAGGGTCGGCCGCGGCGACCAGCGCGCTGTCCTGGATCTTCACGCCGTGGAAGACCTCGAGCCGCTCGCGCAGCCCGCGCAGGATCGAGACGGTGTCCTCGACGGTCGGCTCGTCGACCAGACCGGCTGGAAGCGGCGCTCCAGCGCGGCGTCCTTCTCGATGTGCTTGCGGTACTCGTCGAGCGTGGTGGCGCCGATCATGTGCAGCTCGCCGCGGGCGAGCATCGGCTTGAGCATGTTGCCGGCGTCCATGACGCCCTCGGCCGCGCCGGCGCCGACCACGGTGTGCAGCTCGTCGACGAACAGCAGGATCCGGCCCTCGGCGGCCTTCACCTCGGCCAGCACCGCCTGCAGCCGCTCCTCGAACTCGCCGCGGTACTTCGCGCCGGCCACCAGCGAACCCATGTCGAGGGCGAAGATGGTCTTGTCCCGCAGGCCCTCGGGGACGTCGCCGCGGACGATCCGCTGGGCCAGGCCCTCGACGATCGCGGTCTTGCCGACGCCGGGGTCGCCGATCAGCACCGGGTTGTTCTTGGTCTTGCGGCTGAGGATCTGGATCACCCGGCGGATCTCGGCGTCCCGGCCGATGACCGGGTCCAGCTTGCCGGCGCCGGCCTCGGCGACCAGGTCGCGGCCGTACTTCTCCAGCGCCTCGTAGCCCCCTCCGGGCGTGGCCGAGGTGACCCGCTGGTTGCCGCGGACCTTGGTGAGCGCCGCCAGGAACGACGTCCCGGGTGACGCCGTGCTCCTGGAGCAGCCGCCCGGCGGCGCTGCGCCGATCCCTCGTCGGCCAGCGCGAGGAGCAGGTGCTCCACCGAGACGTACTCGTCCTTGAGCCGCTTGGCCTCCCGCTCGGCGGCGTCGAGCAGCGCGCCAGCCGCTGGGTGACGAAGACCTGGCCCGGTGCCGCGCCGGGCCGCTCACCTTCGGGCGTGCGCTGCAGCTCGCCCTCGAGCTCGGCGCGCAGCCCGTCGACGTCGGCGCCCGCCTGGTCGAGCAGCCGCGGCACCAGCCCGTCCGCGCTGATCGACAAGCGCGAGCAGCAGATGCTCGCCGTCGACCTCGGTGTGGCCCGATCCGGGTCGCCGCGTTCTGCGCCTCCTGCAGGGCTTCCTGGGACTTCTGGGTCAGCCGGTTCATGTCCATCGCGATGTCACTCCTTCGGCATCGGGCCGGCGTCCGCTGCGCCGTAGCGCAGCTTCGAGCTCGCGATCCGGTCGAGCAGGTCGAGCACCAGACCGAGCGCCGCGTAGTTCAGTCCGAGCCCGGTCCGCAGCCGCTGGATGCGGGCGACCGTGGCCGGTGCGGCCGGGTCGAACCACAGCTCGCCCGCCGGCGTCCGCGTCCGGCGTCGCAGCAGGCCGAGCGCGACGAACCGGCGGACCAGGTCCGGGTGCAGCCCGGGCGGCGGGCGAGGACGTCCAGGCTGAGCCGGGCACGGTCGGACCAGCGGGTAGCGTCTCCGCGCCGATGTGGAGGGTCGCCGGCCGCAGGGATGCGCGCTCATCGGTGCTCTCCTCGGGTCGAAGGTCGACGCGGCGGCCAGCTCCTCGAACAGCTCGCGTCTCCCGCTGCGTGAGCTTCGGCGGCACCATGATCTTGACCTCGGCGTAGAGGTCGCCGGCGGCGCCGCGCGGGTTGGGCATGCCCTCGCCGCGCAGCCGCAGCCGCCGCCCGCTCGACGAGCCCGGCCGGCACCTTGACCTTCGCCTCGCCGCCGGGGGTCGGGCACCGGGACCGTCGCCCCCAGCGCCGCCTCCCACGGGGTCACCGGCAGGTCGACGTAGATGTCGCGGCCGGCCACGCGGAACCGCGGATGCGGCACGATGCGCACGACCAGGTAGAGATCGCCGGCCGGGCCGTCGCCGCTGCCCTGGCCGCCCTCGCCGGCCAGCCGGATCCGCTGCCCGTCGATGACGCCGGGCGGGATGTTGACCTCGTAGCTGCGCGGCCCGTCCGGGCCGCCGAGCGTGATCTGCCGCCGGCCGCCCCGGTAGGCCTCCTCGACGGTGAGCTCGAGCTCGGCCTCCTGGTCGGCTCCGGCGAACCGGCCCGCTCGCGCCGCCTGCCCGAACATGCCGCCGAACAGGTCCTCGAGGTCGATCGCCGTCGACGTCACCGAAATCCGTCGCCGTAGCGGGACCGGCCGCCGCCGGCCCCGGCCCGACTCCGGCCCGCGCGGCTCTGCGAACGCGCCGCGCCGGCACGGCGACCGGCTCCCGCGCCGCACCCGCTCGTCGCAGTCCTCCGGCATCTGCCGGAAGTCCTCACCGAACCGGTCGTAGCGGCCCGCGTCTGCGGGTCGGACAGCACGTGATAGGCCTCGTTGATCTCCTTGAACCGTCCTCCGCCGCCGGGTCCTTGTTCACGTCGGGTGGTTCCTGCGGGCCAGCTTGCGGTAGGCCTGCTGGATCTCGTCCGCGCTCGCGTTGCGCGGCACCCCGAGCACCTCGTAGTAGTCGCGCGCCACGGTGCGCTCACTCCCGGCGCGGCTGACGATCACGGCGGCGGGCCGCAGCTGACTCGCTCCGTCTCGCCGTAGCCCGGGCGCAGCACCTCGACGACCGTGCCCGGCTCGGTGTCCGGGTCTGTCGACCACACCGACCACCTCGTGCGGCTGCGGGTCGAACGGCACCCCGGCCTCGTCGTGGCGCGGGATAGCCGAGCCGTGCGAGTACCTCCACCGCCTGGTCGCGGATCGCCCGCACGCCCTCGACGATCGCGTCCGGATCGCAGTGCCGGCATGGGCCAGCGCCAGCTCGAGGTTGTCGAGCACCGGCAGCCACGCCGCGGCCACCCTCGCCCGTTCCGCGGCGCGCTCCCGCTCCAGCTCCCGGGCGTACCGCTTGCGCAGGTTGTCCAGATCGGCGACCGCCCGCCGCCAGCGGTCCTCCAGCTCGGCGATCTCGGTGGCGGCTCGCGCCTCCTCCGGCTGCTCCGTCAGGCGCAGTTCCCGCCGGTGGCTCGTCATCGGCACCGACTGTCCTGACGGTTCCCGGCGCTTCCGCGCCCTCGACCGTTCTGGTCGAGCTGGCCATCGGCCGGCCTCAGCTGCGGTCGAATTCGGCGTCGATCACGTCGTCGTCACCGGTGGCGTCCGCCCTCGGCGGCCGACGTAGCCGGTTCGGGCCGGCCGCCATCGGCACCGGTTTGGGCGGCCATCAGTCCCGCGTAGCACCTGCTGCAGTTCGGAGGTCAGCGACCGGACCCGCTCCAGCGGCGCCTCGTCCTTGACGGCCTGTCGCGCGTCGGCGACCAGCATCTCGGCGCGGGCCCGCTCGTGCGGCGGAGCGCGCGTCGCCCAGCTCGGCGAGCCGCCGCTCGACCTGGTATGCGGCCGAGTCGAGCTCGTTGCGGGCGTCGACCGCCTGGCGCAGCGCCTGGTCCTCGCCGCGGTTGCGCTCGGCCTCGGCGACCATCCGCTCGACCTCGCTCTGGTCCAGGTTGGACTCTCGCTGATCGTGATGCCCTGCTCGGCGCCGGTGTCCTTGTCGCGCGCGGTGACGTTGAGGATGCCGTTGGCGTCGATGTCGAAGGTGACCTCGATCTGCGGCTCGCCGCGCGGCGCCGGCCGGATGTTCTCCAGCTGGAACCGGCCCAGCACCCGGTTGTCGGCGGCGCGTTCCCGCTCGCCCTGCAGCACCACGATGTCGACGGCGGCTGGTTGTCCTCCGCGGTGGAGAACACCTCGCTGCGCCGGACCGGGATCGTGGTGTTGCGCTCGATGATCTTGGTCATCACGCCGCCCTGGGTCTCCACACCCAGCGACAGCGGCGTGACGTCGAGCAGCAGGACATCCGGAGACCTCGCCCTTGAGCACGCCCGGCCTGGATCGCGGCACCGAGGGCGACGACCTCGTCGGGGTTGACGGTCATGTTCGGGTCCTTGCCGCCGGTCAGCCGGCGGACCAGTGCCTGCACGGCCGGGATGCGGGTCGACCCGCCGACCAGGATGACCTCGTCGATGTCGTCTCGCCGTCACCTTGGCGTCGGCCATGGCCTGCTTGACCGGGCCCAGGCACCGCTCCACCAGATCGGCGGTGATCTGCTCGAACGTCGAGCGCATGATCGTCATGGTGAGGTGCTTCGGCCCGTTCGCGTCGGCGGTGATGAACGGCAGGTTGACCTGCGTCTGGGTCACCGAGCTGAGCTCGACCTTGGCCTTCTCCGCGGCCTCGAACAGCCGCTGCAGCGCCTGCGGGTCGCTGCGCAGGTCGATGCCGTTCTCCTTCTGGAAGTCGTCGGCGAGGTAGTCGACGAGCCGCCGGTCGAAGTCGTCGCCGCCCAGGTGGGTGTCGCCGGCGGTGGAGCGAACCTCCACCACGCCGTCGCCGACGTCGAGAAGGCTGACGTCGAAGGTTCCGCCGCCGAGGTCGAAGACCAGCACCGTCTCGTGCTCCTGCTTGTCCAGGCCGTAGGCGAGCGCGGCCGCCGTCGGCTCGTTGATGATCCGCAGCACCTCGAGACCGGCGATCCGGCCGGCGTCCTTGGTGGCGGTGCGCTGGGCGTCGTTGAAGTAGGCGGGCACGGTGATGACCGCCTCGGTGACCCGCTCCCCGAGGTACTTGGACGCGTCGTCGGCGAGCTTGCGCAGCACCAGCGCGCTGATCTCCTCCGGCGCGTACTGCTTGCTCGCGGACCTCGAAGCGGGCAGCGCCGTCGTCGCGCTCGACGACGTCGAAGCCACCGCCTTGGCCTCGTCTGAGATCTCGTCGAAGTGGCGGCCGATGAACCGCTTGGCCGAGTAGATCGTGCCCTTGGGGTTCAGGATCGCCTGGCGCCGGGCCAGCTGGCCGACCAGCCGCTCGCCGTTCTCGGTGAAGGCCACGACCGAGGGCGTGGTCCGCGCGCCCTCGGCGTTGGGGATCACGATCGGCTCGCCGCCCTCCCAGATGGCGATCACCGAGTTCGTGGTGCCGAGGTCGATACCGACTGCCTTCGCCATATCTATTCCCTGGCGGAACCCGAAGGTCCCTCGGTTGTCTGCTGCGGCTCCTGGATGCCATACGGGGGTTCCCGCTGCTCGAGCAGTCGTGCGGCGGCATCGGCGACCTCGTCGTCGACCATCAGCTCGTACCGACTGGGCAAGATTGCCTGCACCGTGCCGAAGTCGCGCCGACCGTGCTGCAGCGCATGGAAGAGAACGCCGAGCAGAGCGCCGATCACCGCACCGAACAGCAGCCCGTAAAGGGCAAGGGCGACGCTGGCGATGATCGGATGGAACCAGTCGAACACCCCGAATAGCCAGCCGATCAAGATTCCGGGCACGGCACCGGACCCGGCGCCGTGCAGAGCAGCCCGCCCGTAGCTGACCCGCCGGACGATCTGTTCGATCAGCCGCACATCCTCACCGACGACCGCCGTGCGTTCGACGGGGAAGTTGTGGGTGGCCAGATACTCCACCGCCGCTTCTGCGTCGTCATATCGGATGAACGATGCAACCGCGCGCCGCACACGTTGGGAGCCGGACATCGCGGACGCTGGCGGCATTGGTCGTGCGTCCGTAGCCTGATTCGTCATCCGAGCCCCTAGGAGTTCGCGTTCGCCGGTTCCTTCTGGGAAGCCCCAATCTTCTGTCGGTTCGACGCTCCTACCTGGACCCGACGCGGCTTGCTGCTCTCGGCGACGGGAATGGTCAACGTCAGGACACCGAGCTCGACATTCGCCGCGACCTTCGCACTGTCGAGGTTGTCGCCGAGGAACAGTTGCCGGCTGAACTCACCGTGGGGACGCTCGTCGACGATGACCTCGTCGCCGTCCTGGCGGATCGGCTGGCGACGGGCATTGATGCTCACCACGTTGCGCTCGACGGTCACATCGATGTCGCCGGATGCAACCCCGGGAACGTCCAACGCGACAACGAAGGTCTCACCGCGGCGGAACGCCTCCATCGGCATCGTGCGCAGTGGACGCCCGCCAGCCCCCACCTGCTCGGACAGCCGGTCCAACTCCCGGAACGGGTCGAAACGCATCAGTGCCATAGCAGTCTTCCTCCACTCTGGTGGCTGGGAGACGTCAGCCTGGCAGCAGCGGAGTCGGTACACCTGCTCCCGGCGGGTCGAAATCCGGGGGCACAGTTCGGCCTTACAGGTCAACTTCAGACGAAGGCGCAGAACTGTGTGGACGGCGTGAGGATGTCGGTGCACCCGTGGACTGACCGGGGTGGGCATCCGGTTTCGCCCGGCGGTCGTGCAGACCGAGCTCACAGGGGGCCGCCGTGATCAGCTGCCCGTCCCGTCTGACGCTTCCGATGAGGTCGTAACCGGCGTCGGCGATCGCCTCCCGGGTCGCCTGGGCGTCCAGGGGGTGGGCGCTCTGGATGGTTACGGTCGAGTCGCCGCCGGGCACGAGTTCGACGCTCACCCCACCGACTCCGTCGAGGGCGGACAGGCTCGAGGTGACGGCAGCAACGCAGTGTTCGCAGGTCATGCCGCTGACCGTGTAGCTCGATGTCTGTGTCATGCATGCCTCCGGTCGGGGTCTGGTTTGCCTCGCGGACGAGGACGCTTGCATACTACGTCTCGTAGTAGTGGGCCGATGATCGGCCTCGAGGGTGCTCCCATCGCTGACTGCGCGATGGAGGTGCGTTCGTCCGGGAGAGAGGTGTCGGTAGGTGGGTGGCGGCGAGCGCGGTGGAGTGATCGGGCAGGCCGCCGGTACGCGGACCTCTGGTGTCGCCGCTCGATGGGCGCCGCCGGATGCGGCGAGGATGCTGCAGCTGGCTCTCGCCATGCTCTGGCTGCTGGACGGTGTGCTGCAGTTGCAGCCGTTCATGTTCACCTCCGGCGCCCACGGTTTCGGCGCGATGCTGGCTGACACGGCCGCGGGCAATCCGAGCGCGGTGGCCGGATCGATCAGGTGGAATGCGTCGTTCGTCGATCATCACGCCGTTGCGACCAATACTGCGTTCGCCTTCGTCCAGATCCTTCTCGGGTTGGGAATGGCGTGGCGGCCGTCGGTGAAGCCTGCGTTGGCTGTTTCGGTCGTTTGGTCGATCGGCGTGTGGTGGTTCGGGGAGGGCCTCGGTGGGGTGCTGCACGGCGACGGTTCGTTGGTTGCGGGTGGCCCGGGAGCCGTCCTGTTCTATGCCGTCCTCGCGGTGCTGCTGTGGCCGCGGGACTCCTCCGGTACGACGGCGCGGTTTGTCGCGGCGCGTGGGGTCGGCGGCCCGGCGGCCCGGATCGTCTGGGTGGTGGTCTGGGCAGGTCTTGCGGCGCTGGCCGTTGTCGGGTCGGCCCGCTCACCGCAGGGCGTGCATGATCTGATTGCCGGGTCCGGCTCGGGGCAGCCGGGATGGCTGGCGGCGGTCGACCGTCACGTGGCGGCGGTGGTGGCCGGTCAGGGTGTGGTGGTGGCGGTCGTCTTGGCCGCCATCTGCCTTCTCGTGGCGGCCGGGGTTTTCCTACCGGTGGCAGGGTGTCGGGCGGCAATCGTTCTGGCCATCGTGACATCGCTGGCCGTGTGGGTCGTCGGGCAGAACTTCGGGATGATCTTCCCGGGGGGCGCGACCGACCCCAACTCCGGGCCGCTACTCGTCCTGCTCGCGCTGGCGTATTGGCCGCTGTCCGCGCGACCGGCCGGGGGCTCTGTGTCGTCCGGCGTGTCGGCGACCCGCGCGGTATCGGCCAGGGTGGTCTGACCATGTTCCAGCCGACGTTTCTTCCTTATGGGTTCGCTGCGGTCATGGTGGCCGTGTCGGTGTACTGCGCGGTCCGGCTCGTCGTGGCGCGGCGTCTGAACCGGCACAACCACGACGACGTCAACGTCGCGCATGTCGTGATGGGTGTCGCCATGGTCGGCATGTTTGTGCCGCGGTGGAACGTCATCCCGAACCATGTCTGGGAGCCGGTTTTCGCGGTCATCGCCGTGTACTTCATCGTTAGAGGGGTCCTGTCCGCCTCACGCCGGGACATCGGGGCGACCGGAGGCGGGCACGGGCGGAATGTCTGGCATTACGCGATCCACGCGGTGATGGCTGTCGCGATGCTCTACATGTATGCGCTCGGCATGCCGCCCGCCGGGGCACCGTCCTCGGGTATGGGCATGTCGATGTCCGGCCCTCCGGCCGCCGGGGACCCGGCGGTGACCCTGCTGCTGGTGGCTGTCCTGCTGGTGTCGGCGATCTGGCAGCTCGATGCGATCAACAGGCATGTGCCCGTCGAAGTGGCGGTGGGTGTCACCGGCGGGTCTGCGCCGTCGGCCGGTGGGGAGGGCCGAACGCCGCTCGCCCCGCGCCTCGAGGTCGGCTGTCACATCGCGATGTGCCTGGCCATGGGCTACATGCTGATCGTGATGGTCTAGCGCATGACCGGTATCCGAGCTCAGCGACCCGATGGCCGGGCGGCGAAGGTGACCTCGACCTGCAAAAACCCGGCCTGCACCTGCTCGCCGTGTTCGTGCGGTGACTGCCGGTGCGGTGGATCGAGGCTCGGCGATCTTGAACGGCGGGTGATGGACGTCCTGTGGGCAGCTCCCGGTCGGACGTTCAGTGGCCGCGACGTCGCCGACGCGCTGCCCGCGTATGCCTACACCACTATCGCGACCATCCTTGATCGCCTGACCCATAAGGGAGTGGTACGCCGGATCGTCGACGGCCGCGTCATCCGGTTCGCCGCCACCGAGAGCCCGGCGACCCACACCGCCATGGCCATGCACCAGGCGCTGGCGGCCAGCGGCGACCGCGACGCCGCGCTGGCCCGGTTCGCGCAGACGATGACGCCGACTGAGGCGGCGATCCTTCGGCGGGCCCTCGCCGACGTGCGACCGGCCGCCGATGAGGAGAGGCGGGCCCAGGGCCCGCAGAAGCGGCCGCGGGCTCGGTCGTAGGGTGCCTGTGGGTCTGGTGCTGAGGCCTCGGGGCCCGAACCGTTTCGCCTGATGACGGATCAGGCCGAGGCGGAGTACGGGTTTGCGCGAGAAGGGAGCTCGGCGGTGTCGATTGACGTGCCGGCGTCCGTGGCGGACGAGACCGGCCGGCGGGTGACGCTGTCGATCGGGGGGATGACGTGCGGGTCGTGCGCGGCACGGGTCGAGCGGGCCTTGAACAAGGTCGACGGGGTCACGGCAAGCGTCAACTACGCGACGTCGAACGCGAGCATGCAGGTGGCATCACGGGTGCCGGTGGATGACCTGATCGACGCGGTGACCAATGCCGGTTACACCGCGCAGGTCAACGAGGTCGGGACGCCGCCGCAGCGGTCCGAGGAGGACGCGCGGGCTCCGCCAGCTCTGGCCGCGGCTGGCGGTCGCGCTGCTGCTGTGTGCCCCGCTGGGCGATCTGTCCATCGTCCTGGCTCTGGCGCCGTCGCTGCGCTTCCACGGCTGGCAATGGGCGATGCTCGCGATGACGGTTCCGGTGGCGACATGGTGCGCCTGGCCGTTCCACCGCGCCGCATTCGTCGCCGCGCGGCACCACACCACCTCGATGGACACCCTGATCTCGATCGGGGTAATCGCCTCCAGTGTGCTGTCGCTGTACACGATCTTCTTCAACCAGGGCAGCGCTCACGATCAAGCACCGGGCGGCGGGTGGGGGCTGATCCTGAAGCCCGGCGGCGCCATCTACCTCGACGTCGCCGTCGGCGTCACCACGTTCGTCCTTGCCGGCCGGCTGCTGGAGGCGCAGGCGAAAAGACGCGCGGGCGGCGCGCTGCGTGCACTCGCCGCGGCCGGGGCGCGCGACGCGACGGTGGTGGACGCCGACGGCCGCGAGCGGCGGGTCGCCGTGGACGAACTGCGGGTGGGTGACCGCTTCGTGGTGCGGCCGGGGGAGATCGTGGCCACCGACGGGACGGTGGTGGACGGCCGCGCCGCGATCGACGCCAGCCCGATGACCGGGGAGTCGGTACCGGTCGAGACCGGTGCCGGTGACCCGGTGCTGGGCGGCACGGTCGGGCTGGACGGCCGGCTGCTCGTCCGGGCGACCCGGGTCGGCGCGGACACCCAGCTCGCCCAGCTCGTCGGGCTGGTGGAGCGGGCTCAGTCCGACAAGGCGTCGATCCAACGCCTCGCGGACCGGATCAGCGCCGTCTTCGTCCCGGTGGTGCTGGTCTTGGCGGCGCTCACCTTCCTCGGCTGGTTGGTGATCGGTGGGTCCCTCGCCGGAGCGTTCAGCCCCGCGCTCGCCGTGCTGATCATCGCCTGCCCGTGCGCGCTGGGCCTGGCCACGCCGACCGCGCTCCTGGTCGCATCCGGCCGCGGTGCGCAGCTGGGCATCTTCATCAAGGGCCATCAGGCCCTGGAGTCGGCCCGTACCATCGACACGGTTGTGCTGGACAAGACGGGCACGGTGACCGAGGGCCGGATGTCGGTCGCCGGGTTCCATGTCACCGGGAACGCCGACCCGCTGGCGGTGCTGCGCCGGGCCGGCGCGGTCGAAGCCGCGTCCGAGCACGCCGTCGCCGCGGCGATCAGCACGGTGGGCCGGGACCGGTGCGGCAGCCTGCCGCCGGCAGCAGACTTCCGCAGTATTGCCGGGCTCGGGGCGCGGGCCCGGGTGGAGGATGTCGACGTACTCGTGGGGTCCGTACGCCTGCTCGCCCGCGAGGGCGTGCATGTTCCGGCCGAGCTCGAGGACTGGCGGCGCGACCAGGAGCGCGCCGCCCGCACGACCGTGCTGGTGGCGATGGATGGTGCGGGCGTGGCCGGGTTCGCGGTGGCCGACACCGTGAAGCCGTCGGCGGCGGACGCGGTGGCCGAGCTGCACGCAGCTCGGGATGCGCACCGTGATGCTCACCGGGGACAACGCCGCCACCGCCGAGGCCGTCGCGCGGGCCGCGGGGATCGGTGAGGTCGTCGCTCAGGTGCTGCCGGCGGACAAGGCCGCCGCGATCGAGCGGTTGCAGGCCGAGGGACGGCGCGTGGCGATGGTCGGGGACGGGGTGAACGATGCGCCGGCGCTGGCCCGGTCGGATCTGGGCATGGCCGTCATCTCCGGAACCGACGCCGCCCTCGGCGCCGCGGATCTGATCCTCGTCCGCGATGATCTGCGGGTCGTGCCGTGCGGTGTGCGGCTCGCCCGCGCCACGCTGCGGACGATCCGGTGGAACCTGACATGGGCGTTCGGCTACAACCTGCTCGCGCTGCCGCTGGCCGCGTGCGGGCTGCTCAATCCGCTGATCGCCGGAGGCACGATGGCCGTCTCGTCGCTGCTGGTGGTCTCCAACAGCCTGCGGCTACGCCGGTTCGACCGGCCCGGCGGGTGACCGGCCCGACGCGGAGATGAGGTCGTCGGCCTGGGTGAGTCCGGAGGCCTCGGGGTCCTCATCGATCCGTCTCCAGCGCACAAGCAGGATCAGCGTGGCGACGAACAGCGCCGCCTCCCCGATCGCGAGCGCGATCACACCGCCGACCCGCTGATCGGCGAGCAGGTTCGGAACCCACGGCAGCGCGAGCGAGCTGTACATGTTTCCGCCGGCCGCCCCGTTGCCGATGACGTGCGGCGAGCCGATCAGCAGCGCCGCGAACGCCGCGGTGAACGGTGTCGCGGCCAGCAGCATCCCCAGCCGGGCGAGGTTCGGCAACGGACGCGGGGCCCGGTCGGTACCCACGATCGGCCACACGAACAGGTAGCCGACCAGAAGGAAGTAGACGTCGATGCCGATATGGGCCCAATGGAACCTGGCGGCGGCATCGAAGAGGCTGGTGAAATACAAGGCGAACGGCGACCCGACGAACAACGCGAGCGCCACCACCGGATGCGTGACGACCGCCGCCGGCCGGGAGCGCGTCATCGCGCCCGTCCAGTCCACGATGCCGGGCAGGCCGGCCGGTGTCCGGGCATACGCCGCCACCGCGAGGGTGAGCGGGGCACCCTGGGCGAGCAACAGCGGCACCACGAAGCCCACCAGCATGTGACTGGCCATGTGCACGCTCAACATCGCTGGCTCGTAGCGTCCGATCCCCGAACAGGTCGCCACCAGGAGCACCGCGCAACCGCCGAGCCACCCTGCGGTGTAGGCAGCTGGCCACCGCTGCCCGCACCTGCGCAGCCTCCACACACCGAGCAGGTACACCGCCGCCAACCCGACCGCGACGGATCCGAACAACACCTCCACCCGCCAGTCCAGGGCCAGCCTGGCCAACGTCGGTGGACCCGCCAAGTCATAGCCGAGAAGGGTCTGCTCGATGCTCACCGGCCGCGCGAACGCCGGCGGCGACAGTTGCGCCAGCTCCGCCGAGACTCCCAGCGCCACGGACAGCAGCACCAGTTCCACCGCCAGCAACGCGACCACCGGACGCCGGTCTCGGCGGACCTGGGTCGCCCGGATGGCCCTCCTGCGCGCCCAGCCGCCAAGGATGCCCACGACGGCAACCACGGCGACCTTCACGATCAAGGCCCGCCCATACCGCGAGGCCGCCAGGTTCCCGCCCGGGACCAGCACCGCCGCGTCCACCAGACCGGATCCGACGACGAGTAGCCAACAGACCGTCGCGACTCGCGCATACCTAGCCGCCGCGGCATCCACGTCGGCGCCGCCACGCCGGAGCCGTGCCAGCACGGTCACCAACAGCCCCAGCCACACCGCGGCCGCGGGGACGTGGATCATGATCGCGGCGGTCGCGAGGTCATGCCCGGTGTCCGACGACGAATGCCCCGTCGCCAGCGGAGGAAGCAACGCGACAATCCCCACGACAAGCAGCGCTACCAACGGCCGCCACGTGAGAACCAGCCGGCACCCGATAGCAAGGATCGCCGCCAGCGCGCATGACACCAGCCAGGCCCGCGGTTCCTCCTGCGCACCGACCAGACCCGCCCACCGGGTCGGCGAGGAGATCGCGCTGAGACGGACACCCGCTCCGGACGCGGCGGTGAAGGTCGTGAGCACGAACGCCGCCCCGCACCAGAGCACCGCCCACCATGTCGCCGCGGACAGCGCCCGGTAACCGGTCCCCGACATCGACGGTTTGCGACCGTCCAGATCCCGTGGTGGCGTCAGCAACACCGCGAATGCGAGCGAGCCCACGCACATCGCCGCGGCGACATCCACCACCAGCCGGAGCACCGGGGTACCGAGCCGCACCACCGCCCCCGGGTCGCTGCTCCCCAGCGCCCGATACGGCGCAACCCCGGCCGACACCGCCAGCAGCACCGTCACCACGCCGGCGACAACCGCCGCCAGCGCACACAGAACCCAGACACCCCGCGACCGTGTCCACAGCGAGCTCGCGGGGGCCCGGCCACTCATCGACCGCACAGCGCGACGCTACGCCAGACCCGAACGCCTCCGACCCGGCTACCACCGGGTCATGACACCCACCCGTCGTCAGCCTTCGTCGGGGTCGGCCGCGCGGAGATCGGGCTGCCGCCGTCGCCCGGCGCTGCCTGGAGCGACCGGCACGTCAAGGCCGAATGACCTGCGAAGCTACGCCGTGACGGTCACGGTTGCGCCGATGGGCGCCCATCGATAGAGCCAGGCCATGACGGTCGTGGGGAAATGCACGCAACCGTGCGAGCCGTGGGTGCGGTAGTCCGGGCTGCCGAACGACATCGTCTGCCAGCTGGCGTCGTGGAATCCGAAATCACCGTGGAACGGCATCCAGTAGTGCACGTAGTCGTGGTAGCCGGGGCCGTTGAGGTACCGGTCGGTCTGCTTGGCGTAGATCTGCCAGGACCCGGTCGGCGTGGCGTCGCCGTTGACGACCTCCCCGGTGGTGACGGCGCTGGTGCGCACCTGCGAGGTGTGCGCGCACATCCAGGCGCGCTGGTCGCTGATGCTGACCAGGATCAGTCGTGCCCGGGTATTGCCCGAACACCTCGACACGTCGGCACGGCGGGTCGACGACGGATGCGCTCCGGGCCTGGTCGATGTCGACGTCGCAGACCGGGTCGGCGTCGGAATCGGCGATCGAGTCGTAGTCGTAGTCGTAGTCGTAGTCGCACGCGGAGTCGGAGTCGGTGAGAGTGACGCGGCCGTCGGTGATTGGTCACGGGACGGAGACGCCGCCGAGCCCGTGTGCGGTGCGGCGATGACCAGGACTGTGGCCACCGAGAGCACCGGGATGGCGTAGGCCCGCCATCCGTGGGTGTCGACGAACCTGGCCAGGGCGGAGCTGCCTGGCCGCCGCTCCTGCGGCCGGCGGGGGTGGTGTCGGGCCACGGTCGACAGCTTCTCACGGCCGGTGGGCAGAACCTACGAAGCCGGGTGAGGCGTCGATCACGGCAGATGATTGCCGAGCCGCCACGATTGCGCGTTAGGCCGGAATTGGACGAGTGACGGGGTTAGGTGTTGCCGTAGGGGTAGGTGTTGTGCGTCGATCCGAGGAGCCAGTAGCCGGCGTTGGCGTTGCTGGCGATGCCGATGATGGGGGCGGGCAGGGTCTGTCCGCGGGTGGAGCCGTACCAGGTCGCGCCGAAGTTGTAGACGTTGCCCTGGGTGCTGGTGAGCAGGTAGCCGCCGGGGGCGGAGGTGATGGCGTCGATAGGGGAGGGCAGCGTCGTTCCGGCCATCGATCCGCGATTTTTGGAGCCGTAGCTGTACACGGCGCCCTGGGCGCCGGCCAGCCGGTAGCCGCCGGTGCTGCGGTCTGCTTCGATGCCGACGATCGGTGCGGGCAGCGTGTCCCAGCGGGTCGAGCCTTTCCATGGCTGGTCGAAGTTGTAGACGTTGCCCTTCGAGCTCACCAGCCAGTAGCCGGCGTACTGGCTGGCCGGGTCCTTGTAGCCGGCGATGCCGACGATCGGTGCGGCTATCGGTTTGCCGGCCATCGAGCCGTGCCATCCGGCGGCGAAGTTGTAGACGTTCCCCTTCGCGGTCACCAGCCAGTACCCGTGACGTCCCGGGGTGGCGGCGATCCCGACGACCGGGGCCGGGAGTGTCTTGCCGGCCATGGAGCCGTACCAGGGTGCCCCGCCGTGGTTGTAGACGTTGCCTTTGGCGGTCACCACCCAGTACCCGGTCTTGCTGTTGGGTTGGGCGGCGATGCCGGTGGCCGGCGGTTTGTCGCCGGCCCGGATGGCGGCGGCGTCCTGTGCCGCACCGGCCGGGGAGAGGTGTAGTTCGATGTGCATCGGGTCGCGGGGGGAGTCCGCGGTCCAGTCGCCGCCCCATTCGGCGCCGTATTGACGGATCAGCGCTCCGGTGTTGAGTGGCAGGGTGGTGGTGGCCGTCGACATCGGCTGTGATGTCTGTCCGTTGGTGAGGGCGTTGACGTCGATGGCCAGGCCGTAGCCGTGGAAGGACCTGCTGTTCGAGCCCGAGATCAGCCGAACGGCGTACCCCCAGCAGTCGGCGTTGTAGCACAGCGGTTCCCGCATCCCCGGGGTGATGGTGTCCAGGATCTTGGTGAAGATGGTGGCCACATCGGCGTTGGCCACGCCCTGCGGGAAGGTGTGCCCGTCGTAGGTGAACGGGATCGAGCCCGCCGCCCAGGTCCAGCCGAAGCTGCTCGGGTCGTAGTTGCCGAAGTTCGACCCGGGCGGATCCCCGGGCAGGTTCGGCCGGATACCGGTGGAATGACCGGGCCGGTGCCCGTCGGTGCCGGGAACGTACGGAGTCGCGGTCCCGGCCGACGCCGTCAGCGGCACAACCACAGCGGCCGCCAGAGCCAGCACGGCGCCCCCGGCGATGGCGAGCTTGCGGGCCCTGCGCATAGGTAACCGACCCCCAGTATTAGTTACCTTTAGTAGTCATATTACTACGCAGAGTCTTGAAACATGGCCAACCAGCAACGTACGGCCGCCCAGAGAGTGGCGAGGTTGGGCGGCGTTGGCGGAGCAAGTGAGCCGGGCAGGTCTTCACGAGTGGACCGCCAAGCGGGTACCCGGGCTAGGGGACCGGCTTGTCGTCGACGCCCTTCTTGGGCAGCTCGGGTGGCAGCGCCTGCAGGCTCTGCATCACGCCGGGGCTCTGCGCATCCATCCACCGGACGACGTCGCGGAACGGTACGCAGTAGGTGTCGGGTTTCTTGCAGACACCGAGCATGAAATTCCCGATCGCGTTGGTGTAGGTGTTGTGGTTCCAGTCGTTGAAGTGGTTACCGATGACGATCGGCGCCCGGTTGCCGTTGTAGGCGGCGTGGTACATGTTCCGGTAGGTCTGCAGCATCTGCTTGCCGTCCCGCTTCGCCTTGGCCGGCGACGTGGAGTTGCCGTGCTCCTCGGAGCCTCCCTCCTGCGAGTACCAGAAGTTCCAATCCATCATGATCTGGTAGTGGTCGGTGCCGGCAATCCACCAGTCGGGCATGCCCATCATCCACAGGCCGGTCGTCGGATCCTGCCGGGGCCAGTAGAGTCCCTGCCGGTCCGGGCTGCTGTCGTAGCTGAACCCGAACTTCTTCATCACCGGGTAGTAGACGCTGGTGTTGCCTTGCAGGCACGGGGTGCGGTCGCCCTGGATCTCGCTGTCGCCGAACTTCAGCGTCGGCAGGCCGGGATCGTCGTTGACCTTTTTGTAGTCCTTGACGAAGTGCATGAACTGCGAGAGTTCACTGGTCCACTGCGCGGTGTTCCACTGCGGACCGCCGGGCGGATTGTCCGCGCACCAGTGCCCGTTGAAGATCGTGCCGATCCCATCGCCGCGCTCGTAGGCCTCGTTGAGGTCCTTGATCTCCTGGACGACCTCGGCCCTGTTCGGGTAGGTCCCAGGCCCGAGCGAGCTCTCGCCGACCGGGTGCCCCGGTGGGTGGTAGGCATCGCGGTGGGCGCCGTCGACCAGATACAGCCCGGTCAGAAACCCGGTGAAGCGCAGCGGCACCTGATCGGCGATGTGCTGGTAGTACTGCCATTTCTGGTGCCAGCCGGCCCCGTCGAAGGAGAAGATGACGAACTGTGGCGGCTTCTGTCCCGGCTTGAGTTTCGTGGGTGTGAAGCAGCTGTCGGGAACGTTGGGCTTGCAGTTCTTCGACCCCGGCGCCAAGTTCCCCGACGGCGCGCTCGGCTTGGTTGCGGTTGGCGACCGGGGGGCGGTCTTGCGGCGCGAGCGTGCTGAGTTGCCCTTAGAGGCGATTCTTGGCGACAGTGTGTTGCCCGTGCCCGTGTTACAGGCAGCGGCCAGTGCCGACGCGATCATCAATGTCGCCAACAGGCGGCCGCGGCCCGAACCTCGCCTCAACATGCGGTGTCCTCCCCGTCAAGCAAGCTTTGCCCCGGCCGGTTCATCGGACGGGCCCGCACACTTTGCAGTCGATGCGACGCCTGTTTCTACGCCCGCGACCGCAGGAGAACAACCGCACCGCCGGGCCGGAGCGACCGACACTCCATCACTACGCCACGATCGACCTCCGATCTTGGAAGACACGTTGGACGGACCACACCCAAACTCACTGGTCCAAGATCATCCAACCCAAGATCGTGGACAGGCTGTCCACAGTGGACAGTCCTCGGGCGGGTCAGCGAAGTCGGCATCCCGGGTGGCTACCTGGTTTCTCCCAGCCCTCGTCCGCCCTCGTCCGCCCCTCGCCGCCGCGTGAGCAGATCGTGTCCGTGAGACGATCCCGGGAATGGACGTCTCTGACCTGATCGACCGGCTCGAGTCCGAGGGTGCCTTGCTCGGGGACGTCCTCGACGGCACCGACTGGAACGCCCCGGTGCCAGGGACGGACTGGGACCTGCGGGCGCTTGTTGTCCACACCGGGGCTGTGCACCGCTGGGCGACCGACGCGATCACCCGCGAGCTGGCGAGCAACGAGACCGGGGGTAGCTCGGCGTTCTACGGCGAGAAGCCGGACGACCGGCTGGCTGCGTGGTTCGCCGAGGGGCTCGCGGCGCTCGTCGCGAGCCTACGAGCGGCCACCGACGACCTGGCCGTCTTCACATTCCTGCCGTCGCCGACACCGCGGTACTTCTGGGCTCGGAGACAGGCGCACGAAACCGCGGTCCACCGGGCCGACGCGCAGGCGGCCGCCGGTGGCGAGGTCACGGCGTTCAACCCCGACTTCGCCCAGAACGGCATCGCGGAGCTCGTGGCCGGGTTCGCGTGCGCGAGATCGTTCGCCACAGATTCACCCGGCACGCTCGCGCTCGTCTGCACCGACGGCCCGACCTGGCTGGTCACCTTCGGCGGGGAGCGCAACATCGTCGTCGAGACCGACGACGTCCGCGCGGCGACCGCGACCGTGACCGGCACATCGTCGGCGCTCTATCTATGGACATGGAATCGGCCCGCACCCGTGTCGGTCTCCGGCGACGATTCGACGATCCGCCTCTGGCGGCGAATTCGTATCTAGATCGTTCCGGATCGGACCGGGTTGTGAACAGGACTGGCCCCGGCGTGCCTTCAGGACCGCGGTGCAGTCCCGGAACAGCGAGCGGTGCGCGCTCATCACCGCTCGGCGTACCGTCCACCAGAGCAACTAATCACACTGACGTTGACGTCGATCGCGGCTACGCCAAGCCGAACGCAGCGATCTGCCGACATCCGCGCGCCGGCTCGTCTTGGTGGCCGAACGCCAGCCGGCGAGGTGAGCGAGGTGGGTATCTGGCCGCTAGGTGGTCTCACGGGCGAGTGCCAACTCGCCGCGGCAGGAACGACTCGGCCGCACACTGCAGCGCGTCGTCGTAGACTTGCGCCGCCTGCTCGGGCGGAAAGGGCAGATGACCGGAGAGCTCCAGGCTGACCATGCCGTGGGCGACGACCCATAGTTGTAGGGCGATGCGTTCGGGATCGCCGGCGAGGATTCCGTGGTCAACGGCCGCCCGGACGTTCTCGACGAGGGGTGCGTACGTTGCATTCGCGGCCTTGGCGTCATCCTCGCTCGGTTCCAAGCCGGGCGGCCGCGGCCCGAACATCAATCCGTACAGGTGCGGGCTCTCCAGTGCCGCGAGCCGGTATGCGCGACCCAACTCGATGAGCGCAGTGGCGGGATCCTCGGCCGTCACTTGCAGCCTCAGGCCCAGGCGACGGAACCCTTCCCGGTGCATGGCGGCCAGCAGACGTTGCTTGTCGCCGAATCGACTGTAGATCGCCATCGTCGACGTGCCAGCGGCGGCAGCAACCCTGCGCAGCGACAATCCCGCGGGGCCCTGTTCGGCAAACAGCCGCGCCCCCTCGTTGATCAACTTCTGCGACAGCTCGTCCTGGTTGACACCATCCACGACCTCAGTATATAACAGCGTTATGGCGCCGGAAAGGAGGCTCGAGGGAGCCACACCGGAGACGGTCGACCCAATTCCTCAGAGCTCACCGGCCGGCACGGTCGAGGAGATCGATGTTCCCCGTTGGTGGGCGTTTGTGCGTCCGGTCGTGTGGGATGCCGGCCTGCCGACCGCCGCGTACTACGTCACCAGGCACGTTGGCGGCGGGGCGTTCGCCTCCTTGCTGGCCGGCACCGCGGTGGCCGGCATGCGGGTCGGTTATGTGGCGGTGCGTGGCCGCAGTCTCGACGCGGTCGCCGCGTTTCTCCTGGCGGTATTCGGGATCGGCCTGGCACTGTCGTTCCTGACGGGAAGTCCCCGGTTCCTGCTGGCCAAGGACTCTTTCCCGACCGCTGTCGCCGGGTTGATTTTCCTCGGCACCTGCATCGTCGGTCGACCGCTGAGCTACGCGTGGGGCAGGCGGATGATCGCCAGAACCCCGCAGAAGCAGCGTCGTTGGGACTCGATGTGGGACACAGAGCCTGCGTTCCGCCGTGTCCTCTACATCGTGTCGCTGGCCTGGGGGTGTGGTTTGCTGCTCGAGGCGGCAATTCGGCTACCGCTCGTCTACTTGTTGCCCATCGACGCCATGGCCGGGCTCTCCTCGGCTGTATCCGTCGTCGCGATCGCCATCCTTGCGACCTGGACGGTGTGGTATGCCCGGCGAGCTCAGCGGTGACCAAGCCTTCCGGCCTGCGGACCTGGACGGACTCCGGGCAGCCGCCGATCCCCGCACTCACCGAAGCGACGGCCTGGTCCCGCAGACCACTCTGTGGCTAGTGGGACGGCCGATCGTCCCGGACCGCCTGGGATCGAACCCAGAACCCGCAGACTAAAAGTCGCCAGTCAGACGGCTGCACGCTCGGTAGGCAGCGACCTGAGCATCAATGCACGCGATCAGAGATGCACGGACCGGAAGCGGCGCGGCAGGATGAGCCGTCGACGTCTCAGGCGAGGTGCCTCGCCACTGCCATGGCGACGTCGGTAACGGTCCGGTTGTCCGTAGTTTCGATGATGCCGGGCCCAGGTGACGCCTCGCCGTACCGGCGATGGAACTCACGAGCCCAATCCTTATCGACATTGCTGGACCGCTCGTCGAGGTGTTGTTCGAGAGTTGATCGATTGCACGAGAGGGTGATGACCGTTGTGTCGATTCCCCGCAGTGCCGCATCGGCTGACAGGCGATCAGTCTCATCGATGAGGCCAATCTCGATCATCAGCGAGAAGCCGGCATCGAGATAGGCGCGTGCAGCGTGGACGACGGCCAGCCGCATGCGCCGGTCGTTCTCGATGGTTCGGAACTCCGCCTTGTCGGGAGGCCTTGGTTGCGCTCGATCGACCTCGTAGAGAAGCCAGGGCTCGCGCAGGATCTGCTGAAGCTCCACTCCGACGGCCGTCTTGCCCACGCCGGATGGCCCGGTGAGGATGAGCGAGCGGCCAGCCACGCCGGGAGGCTAGCCGTGTGCGCGGGGCCGATCAATCCGCTCCCGCCTCGATTCGATTGGTGCCCGGGCCTGTTGCCGCCCTGTGAGCCCGAGGACGGCCGACGCAGGAGGCCGCCCGCAGGGCGACAGGGCGGTTGCGCCGCGCCAGCGGCGCCTTGAGAGATGTAAGGAAGATCATCACCCATTTCGCCGTCGCGAGCCTACCTGGAAATCTCAAGTCCGTGACTGGACTGCATCAGTACGTCGCCGCCGTCACCTGACGCCGACAACTGGGTCCCGCGGCAAGCGTGCTCCCGGCCGGGAGTTAAACCGGGGCGCGGGCGCTGGTACGCAGGGCCTCGAGGCGCTGATGGTATTCCTGTTCGCCGATCTCGCCCCGGGCGAATCGCTCGGCGAGTAGTTCCTCGGGGGCGGGATGTGCGGGGGGCGACGCCTGTCGGCTGTTTCCATCCGACCTGAGATGGCGCACCAACACGACGATGCCCACGAGCAGCAGGCCCCAGAAGAGCACCATGCTCACGCCCATGAACGCCCAGTTAGCTCCACTCATGTGGTCGCCGTAGTCGAACATCATCGTGATCTCCTCTTGCTCCTCGGCGCCTCTGGTCACAGAAGGGGTTGACGTGTGCTGTCCGCGGGCGCGTTCCCGAACTCGCCGTGTGTGGTCCGCGACTCTCCCATCACCCCCGAGCTTTCGCCGATGGCCGGGCAGAGACCACGGCCGAAGGTCCTGACAGGAGCGGCCGAAGTTCCTTACGCGAGGGCCATGTGACTCGCCGGTATCCGGTATCCGGCAGCCCGGTGGCGATGGCCGTGAGCACGGTTGGCGGAACCTTGCCGCTATGCAGTCGGGAACATGGCGCTTCCCGGACGCAGACCACATCTGGCAACCCGCCAACTAAAGACCGTCATCGAGTTCCGAACATCCGAGTAACCAGTGGTCTCAATAACCGCGCCTTCAAGAGTGTCGGCAGTCGCATAGCGGTCCCTGAACCGAGATGTTGGAGTTCGAACCCGCCTCGAGCGGATCGCGGCATAGACACGCCCGACCGCGTTGTAATTCTTCGAGATCTTTTCGAGTGTCCGTGTGAGTCCGTGAGGGTCCATACGGGTCTTCTGGCGTCTTATGCGTCCAGATCCCTTACAGGGCAGGGGATTGCGGCGTCCGGTTCTGTCGGCGCCGGGGTTCAGGGTGTCGGCCATGACTTCCACCTACGCCGTAAACCCCGCCCCGGTGCTCGACGTCGATCAGCTGGCCTCCCATGTCGGGGAGGGGTTACGCCGGCATGCGCCGCAGAACGTGTCCCGCTGGTTCCGCCGGCTGGTGTCGGTCGGCTCCTGTTCCCGCCCGGTCCGGCTCAAGGGCAGCAGCGTCGTCCAGGACGTGATGGGCCGGGAGCTGTCCCGGTTCTCCTCCACCGACGAACCGGACGGGGTGCTGCTGAAGGCCTGCGGGGACCGGCGCGCCTCCCGGTGCCCGGGCTGCGCCTACACCTACCGCGGGGACGCCTGGCAGCTGATCGCCGCCGGGCTGCGCAGCGGTAAGGGCGTCCCGGAGTCGGCGGCCGGGCATCCGCGGGTGTTCCTCACCGTCACCGCCCCCTCCTTCGGCCCGGTGCACACCCGCCGGGTCAACAGTGCGGGGGTGGCGCTGCGCTGCCACAACGGCCGCCCCGGACAGACCTGCCCGCACGGCCGCCCGACCCGCTGCCTGTCCCGCCACCGGGACGACGACGACCCGCGGCTCAGCCAGCCCCTCTGCACTGACTGTTACGACCATGACGGGCAGGTGCTGTTCAACGCCCTGGCCACCGAGCTGTGGCGGCGCACCACCGTCTACCTCACCCGGGCGCTGGCCGCGCAGGTCGGCATGCCGTACCGGCGGATGCTGCAGAGTGGTGCGGGTCCGCTACGTCAAGGTCGCCGAATACCAGGCCCGCGGCGTGGTGCACTTCCACGCCATCATCCGCCTCGACGCCCGCCCGCCCGACCACAGCTCCGACGTGGCCCCGCCGCCACCGGAGTTCACCGCCGCCGCACTGGCCCGGGCCGCGACCGACGCCGCCAGCAAGGTCCGGGTCCCGATCCCCGAGGCGGTACGCGGGCAGCACGGCGACACCTTCGGCTGGGGCCGGCAACTCGACGTGCACGAGATCACCCACACCCCCGAGGGCGAGGCCGAGGGCTCCGGGGAGCTGACCGAGGGCCAGGTCGCCGCCTACATCTCCAAGTACGCCACCAAGAGCACCGAGACCTGCGGCGGCGCCGACCGGCCGATCCACTCCGAACACGCCATCGACCACGCCAAGACCACCCCGCACGTCAAAGCACTCATGCGCGCCTGCTGGCGGCTCGGCGGCACCGACGGCCTGCAGCCAGCTGCGGCTGCGGGACTGGACCCACATGCTCGGCTTCCGCGGCCACTTCACCACCAAAAGCCCCGCCTACTCCACCACCTTCACCGCCCTGCGCCGGGCCCGACACGACCACGCCCGCCACGACCACGCCCGACAGGAACGCGCCCGACGCGATGACGCCCGCGAGGAGACCCGGATGACCATGACCGCCGAGGCAGGGCCAGACGACACCCCCGAGGAGCAGAACCCCGAGGACGACGTCGACGACCTCGAAGACCCCTACGGCGACCCCGACGACGACGAAGAGGAGACCACGCTGGTCATCAACCACTGGCGCTACGCCGGACGCGGCTACACCCACCCCTCCGACGCCATCGCCGCCGCCTACTTCGCCGAAACCAGACGCCAATCCCGGCAGGCCGCCCGCGAAGCCGCCGCACTCGCCACCTGACCCGGGAGGACACCATGGGCAAACGCGGCAACGGCGAAGGCACCATCTACCAGGCGACGGACGGGCGCTGGCGGGCTGTGGTGGACCTCGGCTGGATCAACGGCCGGCGGGCCCGCAAGTATCTGTCCGGGCGGACCCGGGCCGAGGTGGCCACCGCGCTCCGCAAGGTGCAGGACGACCGGGACTCCGGCGTGGATCTCTACGCCTCCGCGAGCACACCCACCGTCGAGGCATGGCTGGGCTACTGGCTGGAGAACATCGCCGCGCGCAAGGTCCGCCCGTCCACCCTGCAGACCTACCGGACCTACACGCGGAACCGGATCGTGCCGAACCTGGGTCGCCGCCGGTTGGACAAGTTGCAGCCCGAGCACCTCGAGGCGTTCTACCGTCGGATGGCCGAGGAGGGCCTGGCCCCGGCGAGTGTGCTGCAGATGCACCGCATCCTCTCCCGGGCGCTCAAGGTCGCGGTACAGCGCGGGCGGATACCCCGCAACGTCGCGACCCTGGTGGATGCGCCGTCGGTCCACCGCGAGGAGATCAAACCGCTCGCGCTCGCCCAGGCCCGCGCCGTGCTGACCGCCGCCCAGGGCCGGCGAAACGCCGCCCGCTGGACCGTCGCCCTCGGCCTGGGGCTTCGTCAGGGCGAGGCGCTCGGTCTGGCGTGGGACTCCGTCGACCTCGACAACGGCACGCTGACCGTCCGGCAGGCGCTGCAACGCCAGGCGGGTGCCGGTCTGGTGCTGATCCCGCCCAAGTCGCGGGCCGGCCGGCGGACGATCGCATTGCCGCCGCAGCTGGTGGAGGCGCTGCGTGCTCAGCGGGCGGCTCAGCTCGCCGAGCGGCTTGCCGCGGGAACGGCGTGGCACAACCGGCACGACCTGGTGTTCGTCACCGAGTTCGGCGCCCCCCTCGATCCGGCGGCCGACCACCGGGAGTGGCAGGCGCTGCTCAAGGCCGCGGGTGTCCCACGCGCACGTCTGCACGACGCCCGCCATACCGCCGCCACGCTGCTGCTGTCCCAAGGCGTCTCGGCCCGGGTCGTGATGGAGATCCTCGGACACTCGCAGATCACCCTCACTCTGGGCACCTACAGCCATGTGATGCCCGAGCTCGCCCGGGATGCGGCCGACCGGATGGCGGCGGCCTTGTGGGGCTGACTCGGCCCGGTGGCTGCCAAATTGGCTGCCAGCCCTCTCGGCCGCAGCCGCGAAATTCATCAAAAGCGCAGGTCAGACGGGGTGGGCCGCCTGGGGATCGAACCCAGAACCCGCGGATTAAAAGTCCGCTGCTCTGCCAATTGAGCTAACGGCCCGGTGAGACGGAAGCCTACCGGCGCGGTCGGCGGGCAGCGGTTGGCGGTGGGCCCATCGATCAGCAGGTGGCAGCAGCCCGATCAGTGGTGCGGGCTCCGCGCGGTGGACAGGATCGAGGCGGTCGGCGCCGCGCCACCGCCAGGCCCGCCGTCCCACCGCAGGCGACCCACTCCGCCCGTCCGGCCGGGGCGACGCAGGTACAAAGTCGCGGCGCCGGCGAGCAGGGCGGGCCAGGCGAGGTACCACCCCGTCACCGCCACAAGGACGAGGACGAACACGAACGCCGCCGTCGCCGTACGCCGACCGAGGCTGCCCCGGTCGAGCAGGCGGACGGCGGCCGCCGTGGCGACGACGTAGACGGCGACGACACAGGAGGTGGTCGCGAGCAGCAGGGGGCGTACGTCGGCCCCGGTGACAGCAAGGATCCCGAGCCCGAACAGCGACAGCCCGGCGAGGACGGCCAGACTGCGCCGCGGCACCTCGCCCGACCCGGAGCCCCGCGTCAGCCATCCCGGCAGTGCACCGTCACGGCCCAGAGCGGCGCCGAGCTTGGCGCCGCCGGCGACGTAGGCGTTCATCGTGCCCAGAGTCAGCACCACGGCGGCGACCGCGGCCAGGACCTTCGCCGGCCCGCCGAGCCCGCGGGCGAGCAACAGGGCGAGAGGTGCGTCGGAATGACCCGCGCTCGGGCCGAGGACCGTGACGCTGGCCACCGCGACCGCGAGATAGAGGACGCCGACCACGACGACGGCGACGGTGGTCGCCCGGCGCAGATCGCGCCGTGGCTCGGCGAATTCTCCGGCGAGCGACGTCACCGCCTCCCACCCCGTGAACGCCCAGACCAGCACCGCCATCGCCGGCGCCAGCGCCGTCCAGCCGTGCGGGGCGAAGGGCCGCAGGTTCGCGAGCCGCGCATCGGGCAGCGACAGCACCACGGCCGCAGTCAGCAGCAGCACGAGCACCCCGGCGAGCGTCAACTGCAGCCGGCCGGACATCCGCAGGCCGACGGTGTTGGCGACGATCACGACCAGGACCAGGCCCGTCGCCGTCACCAGCACGGTCGGCCGCCCGCCGCCCAGGGCGGTCGCGACGTATGAGCCGCCGAAGACCGCCGCGGCCGGGACCCCGCACGGCACGGCGAAGTAGAACCACCATCCGGTGATTGCCGCCGGCCGGGTTCCGAACGCCCGCCGGACGTACGTCGACACCCCGCCGGAGTCGGGATAGCGGGCACCGAGAGCCGCGAACGTCGCGGCCATCGGCACCGAGCAGACCACCAGGCCCAGCCAGGCGAGCAACGACGCCGGCCCGGCCGTCCGGGCGGCGATGCCCGGCAGCGCGATCACCCCGGTGCCGAGCACCGCGCCGATGTAGAGCGCCGCCCCCTGCGAGGTCGAGAGGCGCGACGCCGACGGGCGCGACTCCGATGCCGACCGGGCCGATGCCGACCGGGCCGATGCCGACCGGGCCGACGCCGACCGGGCCGACGCCGACGGGTCAGAGGTCGAGACGCTGGTCGTCGCCATGCCATCGACGATGCCGTCCGGAACGACCGCCGACGAGTGACAGTAATGACAATGACCGCTAGATTGCTGCCATGCCCTCGAGCAATGGCGCACCCCACCGGGTCGTGGTTCTCGTCACCGACCGGCTGGCGGACTTCGAGCTGGCCGTGCCGACCGAGGTCTTCGGCATCGACCGCTCCGACATCGTCTCACCGTGGTACGACTTCCGGCTCTGCGCCGCGGGACCGGGCCGGCCCCGCACCAGGGCCGGGCTGATCGTGGACACGCCGTACGGCCTCGACGAGCTCGCCGCCGCCGACACCGTCGTCGTCCCCGCCTGCGACCGGTCGGTGGAGATCGACCCGCCGCCGGGCGTCCTCGCCGCGCTGCAGGAGGCGCACCGGCGCGGGGTCCGGATCGCCTCGATCTGCACCGGCGCCTACCTCCTCGCCGAGGCCGGCCTGCTCGACGGCCGGCCGGCGACCACCCACTGGATGAACGCCGTCGACTTCGCCCACCGCTACCCCCAGGTCCGCCTCGACCCCGACGTCCTCTACGTCGACGACGGCGACATCCTGACCTCGGCGGGCACGTCGGCCGGCATCGACCTGTGCCTGCACATCGTGCGGCGCGATCTCGGCGCCGCCGTGGCCAACACCGTCGCCCGGCGCATGGTGATCCCGGCCCATCGCGACGGCGGGCAGGCGCAGTACGTCGAGCTGCCCCTGCCCCCGCCGCGGGCCGACACCGGCCTCGCCCCGCTGCTCGACTGGGCGGTCGCCCACCTCGATCAGCCGCTCACCGTCGCCGACCTGGCGCGTCACGTGCACCAGAGCCCGCGCACCTTCGCCCGCCGGTTCCGGGACGCGACCGGGACGACGCCGCTGCAGTGGCTCCTCCAGCAGCGGGTGCGCCTCGCCCAGCAGCTGCTGGAGTCGACCGACGAACCGGTCGAACGGATCGCCGAGCGCACCGGCTTCGGGTCGGCGGCCAACCTGCGGATCCACTTCGGCCGGGTCACCAGTGTGTCGCCGCAGAGCTACCGCCACGTCTTCAGCCGACGCGGGCAAGGGGTAGATTCCTCGGACGTCTGAGATGACCCGCCTCTTCCGGAGCTTGCATGGATCGGACCCGCCAGTACCTCAGCACGCTCGGTCTGCCCGGCCGCGACGCCGGCGAGCTGCCCACCTCCGCGAAGCGATTCCCGGACGGTGCACAGCACCGCCTGGAGATCCCGAGCGTCGAGGGCCCCGAGGCCTTGCAGGCGGTGCTGTCGGCGGCCGAGGAGTACCAGATCCGGGTCCACCGGATCAGCCAGGGCAGCGGGATCATGCTGCAGACGGACGCCGAGATCACCCGGATGCTGGAGCTCGGCTCCCGCGACGACGTCGAGATCTGCCTCTTCACCGGTCCCCGCGGGTCGTGGGACGTCGGCGTGCAGGCCACCACCTCCTCCGGGCGCGGGGTCGGTGCGAGCCTGCGCGGCGCCGATCAACTCGTCTACGGCATCGAGGACGTGCGGCACGGCTGCGACCTCGGGCTGCGCAGCGTCCTGGTCGCCGACATCGGCCAGCTATGGGTGGTGGGCCGGATGAAGGCCGACGGAGAGCTCCCGGCCGACCTCATTCTCAAGGTGTCCGTGTCGCTGCCGGCCGCCAACCCCGCGACCGCCCGGGTCCTCGAGGACCTCGGCGCCACGACGATCAACCTGCCGATCGACCTGTCCCTCGCCCAGATCGCGGCGATCCGGCAGGCGGTCGACGTCCCGCTGGACGTCTACGTCGAGGGAGCCGACGACTTCGGTGGCACGGTGCGTCACTACGAGATCCCGGACCTGGTCCGGGTTGCCGCACCCGTGCACCTGAAGTTCACTGTGCGTAACTCGCCGGGGATCTACCCGTCCGGCGAACACCTGCGGCCCGTCGTGGTCGCGACAGCCCGCGAACGGGTCCGCCGGGCCGCGATCGGCCTGGGAATCCTGCAGCGCTACTACCCCGAGGCGGTGGCCAGCACATGACCGACACGACGTCGACACCGAACGGCGCGGAGCACCCGATGCGCAGCCAGGGATGGTTCGGCGGGCGGGGGCGGTCCGGCTTCATCCACCGGTCCTGGATGCGCAACCAGGGCTTCACGCCCGAGGTCTTCGACGGCCGGCCGGTGATCGGTATCGCCAACAGCTGGTCCGAGCTGGCCCCGTGCAACGCCCACCTGCGCGACGTCGCCGACGCGGTGAAGCGCGGCGTCTGGCAGGCCGGCGGGTTCCCGCTCGAATTCCCCACGATGTCGCTCGGCGAGTCGATCATGCGGCCGACGACGATGCTCTTCCGCAACCTCATGTCGATGGAGGTCGAGGAGCAGATCCGCGCCAACCCGGTCGACGCCGTGGTGCTGCTGTCCGGTTGCGACAAGACGACCCCGGCCATGTTGATGGGGGCGGCGAGCGCCGACATCCCGGCGATCATGGTCACCGGCGGCCCGATGCTCAACGGCAAGTTCCGCGGCAAGGACATCGGCTCGGGCACCGCCGTCTGGCGGTTCGAGCAGGAGGTCAACGCCGGCCGGATGACGCAGGAGGACTTTCTCGCCGCGGAGTCCTGCCAGTCCCGCAGCCGCGGTCACTGCATGACGATGGGCACCGCCTCCACGATGGCCAGCATGGCCGAGGCGCTCGGCATGCAGCTGACCGGCTCGGCCGCGATCCCGGCGGTCGACGCCCGGCGCTACGTCATCTCCCAGGCGAGCGGCCAGCGGATCGTCGAAATGGCGCGGGAAGACCTGCGGATCAGCAAGATTCTCACCCGTGAGGCGTTCGAGAACGCGATCCGCGTCAACGCCGCCATCGGCGGATCCACCAACGCCGTCGTCCACCTGATCGCCATGGCCGGTCGGCTCGGTGTCCCGCTCGAGCTCGACGACTTCGAGGCGCTGGCCCGGTCCGTCCCGACCCTGGTCGATCTGATGCCGTCCGGGCGCTTCCTGATGGAGGACTTCTACTACGCCGGCGGCCTGCCGGTCGTGATGCGCGAGCTCGCCGACCAGCTGAACCGGGATGCGCTCACCGTCACCGGCCGGTCGATCGGCGACAACGTCGCCGACGCGGAGTGCTGGAATCGCGAGGTCATCCGGACCATGGACGACCCGTTCCAGCCGGCCGACACCGGCACCGCGATCCTGCGGGGCAACCTGTGCCCCGACGGCGCGGTCATCAAGCAGTCCGCCGCCTCCCCGCACCTGCTCAAGCACCGGGGGCAGGCCCTGGTCTTCGACACCGTCGAGGATTACCACGCGGTCGCCGACTCCGAGGACCTCGAGGTCGACGAGAACACCGTCCTGGTCGTCCGCCACGCCGGACCACGTGGCTACCCCGGATTCCCGGAGGTCGGCAACGTCCCCCTGCCCCGGAAGGTGGCAGAGAAGGGGATCGACGACATGGTCCGGATCTCCGACGCCCGGATGAGCGGCACCGGCTTCGGCACGGTCGTCCTGCACATCGCCCCGGAGGCGGCCGTGGGAGGGCCGCTCGCGCTCGTGCATTCCGGCGACTGGATCTCCCTCGACGTTCCGGCCCGCACTCTGACTCTGGAAGTCGACCAGAAGGAGTTGGACCGGAGGCGCGAATCGTGGACACCTCCGGAGCCCGTATACCAGCGCGGCTACGCACAGTTATATATAGAGCACGTCTTGCAGGCTAACCGCGGGGCGGACTTCGATTTTCTTCTCGGCGGAAGTGGCCATGTAATCCCACGGGACTCCCACTAAAGGACATACTCTCTTCTATTGGGACTCGGTTCCGAGGCCGGCACCGTCATGGCGGCGGTGCATAGAAGGGGTGGGATCAGATGTCCGAGGATCAGGAGCGCGCGCGCGCCGGGTTAGAGGCCTCGCGTCGCCAGCTGTTGAAGGGGGCGGGCCTCGGTGGCCTCACCGTCGGTGCGGCCGGTCTGCTCGCGGCGTGCGGAAGCAGTAGCAGCAGCGGAAGTGGCAGCGGTGCGGTCGGCGACTATCCGTCCACACCCAAGTGGAAGTGGGTCTTCGTCAACCACGTGACGACCAACCCGTTCTTCCAGGCCACGCAGTACGGGATCCAGGACGCCACGAAGATCACCAACTGCACCTACCAGTGGACCGGCTCGGAGACCTCAGACGTCTCCCAGATGGTCAGCGCCATGAATACCGCGATCAGCAGCAACGCGGATGGCATCGCAGTGGCGTTGGTCGACACGAAGGCGTTCAACGAACCCACCAAGAAGGCTCTGGCCAAGGGCATTCCGGTGGTCTCGTACAACGCCGACGCCGCCGGTAACGACCGGCTTGCCTACATCGGCCAGGATCTCTACCTGTCCGGTCAGGAAATGGGCAAGAGAATTGTCGAACTAGTACCGTCCGGCGATGTCGCGCTGTTCATCGCGACGCCGGGCTCGCTCAACATCCAGCCGCGTATCGACGGCGCGATGCAGGCGATCAAGGCGTCCGGTAAGCCGATCAACGCGAAGGCGATCGCGACCGGGGCCGAGGTCAACGCCGAGCAGGCCAAGATCGACGCCTATTACCAGGGCAACAAAGGTGTCAAGGGCATGTTCGCCGTCGATGCCGGAAGCACGCAGGGCGTCGGCCAGGTCATGAAGAAGTACAACCTGCAGGGCAAGGTGCACGGCGGCGGGTACGACCTGCTGCCGACGACGCTGAACCTCATCAAGGCCGGTGTGCTCGACTTCACGATCGACCAGATCCCCTACTACCAGGGGTGGATCCCGGCGATGTACCTCTACATGTACAAGCTCTCCGGGACCCTGCTGGCTCCGGCGGACACCAACACCGGTCTGAAGTTCGTCACGAAGGACACCGTCGACCCCTATCTCTCCACTCCGAACCGCTATGAGGGAAGCTCTTCTGCACAGAAGTACCTGAAGAGCTGATCGAGGCGGCGACGACGGGCGGTTATAGGGGATGACTGTGCAACAGCCGGCCGACAGCGCGGCGCCGGCGACAGCGCAACCACAGGGCACCAGCCCCGGTGGACCGTCGGGTAGTTGGCGGGACACCGGGCTGGGGGCCGTGTTCAGCGGTCTGCTGCGCTTGCGTGAGCTCAGCGTTGTCGTCGTGACGGTCGGGCTGTTCATTTATTTCGCCGTCTCGAAGGGCTCGGACTTCACCGGCCTGGACAACATCGGCAACATCGCCAACCTCACCTCGTCCACCGCGATCATCGCGGCGGGCGAGGTGATGCTGTTGGTCTGCGGCGAGATCGACCTGTCGGTCGGCCAGACCTTCGCGTTGACCCCGTTCATCATGATGGCGATGAACGACTACGGGATTCCGCTCTTCCCGTCGCTGCTCATCGCGCTTCTCGTCGCCGCGGCATTCGGGCTCTTCAACGGAGTCGTCACGGTGATTCTCGGATTACCGTCGTTCATCACGACGCTCGGAACCCTGTATCTGATCCACGGCATCACGTTGAAGGTGTCCGGGAGCTTCCCCCGCGCCGCCCCGCAGGACGGGTTCCTCCCGCACCTGCTCGGTGGCTGGCAGTGGTCGCAGATCATCTGGGCCATCAGCATCGCGTTGGTCATGCAGATCGTGCTGACGAGCACGAAGTGGGGCGCCTACACGATCGCCACCGGCGGCAACTTCCTCGGCGCGTCGGAGGCGGGTATCCGGGTCCGGGCGATCAAGATCCGGGCCTTCGTGCTCACCGCGGTCCTGGGCGGTTTCGCCGGCATCATGGAAGGCATCCACATCTCGCAGAACTTCGACCCCAACGCCGGCGGCAACGACCTGATGTTCGCCGCGGTGGCGTCGTCGGTCATCGGCGGCACCGCACTGCTCGGCGGCTCCGGAACCGTCATCGGCGCCTTCTTCGGCGCCGCGCTCCTCGGCATCCTGCAGGACGGGTTCAACGTCCAGGGCATCAACTCGACGACATTCATCGTGGTGGAGGGAATCGCGATCATCGCGGCCATGGTGCTCAACACCCAGCTGTCGAGATTCCGCACCGGAGCGAGGGCGGGTTGACGTGACCTCGGTTCCGCAGGAGAAGACTGCCCGGCCCGATGCGATCCGGGTCGAAAACGTGGCCAAACACTTCGGCACGGTGACCGCGCTGAGCAACATCAACCTGCACGTCGGCCAGGGCGAGGTCCTCGGCCTGATCGGCGACAACGGCGCCGGCAAGTCCACCCTGATCAAGATCCTCACCGGTTTCCACCAGCCGGACGAGGGCCAGGTCTTCATCGACGGGGAGCCGGTCGTGCTCAAGTCGGTGAAGCACGCCCGCGACCTGGGCATCGAAACCGTGTTCCAGGACCTGGCCCTGGTCAACACGCTCTCGGTCTACATGAACCTGCACCTGAACAAGGAGCCGACCATCGGCCCGTTCCTGCGCCGCCGGAAGATGCGGATGCAGGCCCGGCGCTACCTCGACGACATCGGCATCAGCATCCCGTCGGTCAACGCCGAGGTGGCTAACCTCTCCGGTGGTCAGCGGCAGGCGATCGCGGTCGCGCGGTCGGTCTACTCCAACGCCAAGATCCTGCTGCTCGACGAACCGCTCTCGGCGATGGGCGCCAAGGAGGGCGGGATCATCCTCGACCTGGTCCGGATGCTCCGGGACCGGGGCGACCTGTCGATCATCATCATCGCGCACAACTACACCCAGGTGCTCGACGTCTGCGACCGGGTGAACCTGCTGCAGCACGGTGAGATCACCTTCGACAAGTTGAGCGCCGAGACCTCCGCCGAGGACCTGCTCGACATGGTCGCCCGCGAATACCGCACCGGCGGGAAGTTCGCCGAGGGCCGGGGAAGTTACCTCTCGCAGATCCGCGACGAGGACGAGCAGTAGTCGCCGAGCTCAGCCGCCGGCGTTCACCGCCGCGTAGAGCCGGTCCGCGTACGCCGTGTCGGCGGGGTGCGGGCTGACGCCGATCCGCCAGGTGCCGCCGGCGTAGTCGCCGGCCGCCCAGGTGGTGCCGGCCGGGTTCCACAGCGGCTGCCAGGAGATCGCCCCGTCGGACGGGTCGAACCAGTGGTTGGACTCGCTCCACGCCGAGCCGGCCCGGTACGCCGCGACCAGGCTCACCCGGTCGTCGCCGGCGAGCGTCCAGTGCGGGAAGCCGGGCACGTCGCCGTTCTGGTCGAGGCTGGCCGAGTCCCCGAGCCGCGGCAGCGAGGTGTCCAGTGACCAGCTGGCCTCGAACGCCGGAGCCGACGGCGGTGCCGAGACGTGCCAGTCGAAGGACGTGTCGAAGTCGGTGTCCCGGAACCTCAGCGTCCAGTCGACCGTGACCGGCTCGTCGCCCATCGGGATTCCGGTCATGGCGACCGTCCCGTCGGTGCCGGCGGTGGTCGATCGCGGCACGCCCGGCCGGTCGGTGTCGCCGAACCCACCGATGCCGGCGTAGGGCAGGGTGCCCCGGAAGGCCGAGTCGAGCAGTTGCCGCCACGACCCGCCGTCCGGGACGGACAGGGAGGTGAGCTCTGCATCGGGGTGGGTGGTGACCCGGGCCCGGTAGTGCGATGTGGCGACGTCGTACCCCGATGTGGTGACGGCGCGGTGCCAGTCCAGCGGCGCCAGCGAGACGCCGCCCTGCCCCCAGCCGGCCGACGTCACCCACCAGCTGCCGTCGGTGTCACGCACGACCTCGAGCGCGTGGGAGGCGATGTGGCCGACCAGGTGGTCGATGCTGAAGTGCAGCGGGTCCCGGCTGGCGAAGACGTCGGTGCCGACGTATCCGCGGCGCGGGCCGATGAACAGGTAGTACCGGCCGTCATGGTGCACCACGAAAGGCGACTCGGTCCCTCCGCCGAAGGTGCCCGAGGCCGGGTCGGTGTAGGCGACGTGCTTCGCGCCCCAGTGCAGCAGATCGTGACTGGTGCGATAGGCGACGATGTGGTGGCCGCCGGTCGGCTGGTCGGTCGCGGTGTAGTACATGACCCAGCGATTGCCGATCCGCAGGATGAACGGGTCGCGGGCGTCGTAGCCGTCCCGGAAGAGCGGGTCGGAGCGGTAGCGGGTCCAGTGCCACAGGTCGGTGGAGGTGGCGAGACTGATCTCCGACGTGGTGCTGCCGCCGCCGCCCGCGTAGAACATGTAGTAGCGGCCGTGTGCGGATATGACGTACGGCGCCCACAGGTGGGTCTCTCCGTAGGACGGGTCGACGGTCAGCGCGAACGGCTGCTTCGTCCACGGGCCGTGCAGCGACGGCGCAGTGGCATGCGCGAAGTCGACCTCGTTCTCGGGGTCGGCCGGCTCCGGGTGCGTGATGCCGAACAGGTGCCACGTGCCGTCGCGTCCCCGCACGATGGTGTGGTCGTTGATGTACCACTGCTGGCTCTCGCCGACGCTCGGGTCGTAGATCCTGGTGAACGGCCCGGCGGCGACCTGCCTCGTGGTCCCGGAGAACGGAGTCACCGAGACACCCGTCGGAGCCGCGCCCGCGGCGGGCGAGGCGAGTGCGGCGCAGGCCACCGCCGCCGTACAGAGAATGCCGGCACGTCGCAGAGACACGTCCTACCCCTTGGCTCAAGTCGTCCGGTGACCGAAGTCGTGCTGCGTGGAGAGTGCGGCCGCATTCTGCGGGGTGACCGCCCCGATGTCGAGGGGCTGCGCGTTCCCGGCGGCGCCTAGACTCCCGCCATCCAGAAAGCGAGCGCCATGACCAGCACCATCCGGGACGTCGCCGCGCGGGCGCAGGTCTCGCCGGCGACGGTGTCGCGCGTGCTCAACGGCCGCACCGACGTGGCGACCGACCTGCGCGACCGGGTGCGGGTGGCGGTCTCCGACCTCGGCTACCGGCCCAACGGCGCGGCCCGCAGCCTGCGGACACGCGCGACGACCGTGCTCGGAGTAGTCATCTCCGACATCACCAACCCGTTCTTCACCGCGATGGTCCGCGGGGTGGAGGACACCGCGCAGGAGGCCGGCTACTCGGTGGTGCTGGCCAACACCGACGAGGACCCGGCGAAGGAGCAGCGCTACTTCGAGGTGGCCGCCGCCGAGCAGATGGCCGGGGTCGTCCTGTGCCCGGCCTCGACCAGGCAGAGCCGCATCGACGTGCTCACCGGGCGCGGCATCCCGGCCGTGACCGTCGACCGCCGGTTGCGCGGGGCCCCGGTCGACAGTGTCACGGTCAACAACTTCCGGGCCGCCGCGGACGCCACCGCGCACCTCGTCGGGCAGGCCTGCCGCCGGATCGGTTTCGTGGCCGGCCCGGCCACCACGACCACCGGCGCGCGGCGGCTCGCCGGCTACCGGGCGGCGTTGCGGGAGGCCGGGATGGCCGCCGACCCCGACCTGGTGGTCAACGCCGACTTCCGCATCGACGGCGGTCGGGCCGCGACCGAGCGGCTGCTGCAGCACGGCATCGACGGCCTCTTCGTGTCCAACAACCTGATGACCATCGGTGCGCTCGAGGCACTGGGTTCGGCCGGTCGCTCGATGCCCGACGACCTGGCCGTCGTGGGGTTCGACGACACCGCCTGGGCGACGGCGTTGCAGCCACCGCTGACCGTCGTGACCCAACCCACCTACGAGATCGGCCGGCGCGCGGCCGAGATGCTGCTCGCCCGGGTCCGCGGGGACCGCTCGCCACCGCAGCACGTCGTGCTGCCGGCGACGCTCGTCGTACGGGAGAGCTCGCTGCGGTCGGCCGGTCGGTCCGCAGCACGGGGACGCGGCCGGTCTAGTCGGCGGGCGGCTGCCGCACCCGCACGCGGCTGAGCAACTGGGAGAGCATCGCCTGCTCGCGGACCGACAGGTCGGCGAAGACCTCGGCCCGGACCTGGGCGAGGATCCGCGGCACCACCGTCCGCAGCGCCCGGCCGCGCGCAGTGAGCCAGACCCGCACCATCCGGCGGTCGGTCTCGTCCCCGCGCCGGTGGACCAGGTCGCTGGACTCCATCCGCTGCACGGTGCGCGTGATCGTCGCGGTCTCGAGTCCGATCCGCCGGGCGAGCTGACCCGGTGTCAGGCCGTCCTGGTCCCACAGGCACATGAGGATGACATGCTGGCCGGCGTAGACACCGTGCTCGACCAGCCGACGCTCGACGGTCGTCCGCAACGTCCGGGCGACGGCGCCGATCAGGCTGAACGCATCGTCGTGCCCGTCGACCATTGGCTGACTCTACGCGTCCGTTGTTTCAGTGCGGGGTCACACCTTGCGGATGCCGGAACAGGTTGTGCGGGTCGTACCGCGCCTTGACCTGCTGCAACCGCGGGTAGTTCGCGCCGAAGTAAGCCTGCTGCCAGTCGGTGATCAGCGGATCGACGTAGTTCTGGTAGGCCTGCCCGCTGACGTAGGACTGCATCGACGTGCGGGTGGCGTGCGGCCACGCACTCGCCGAGCGGACCGCGGCCGGTGTCGTGTTCGGATACCAGTTGGCGATGTACTGGATCGAGCAGAGCGCGTCGCGGTGCACGAACGCCGTCGCCGCCGCCGGTACCCGGTTGATCGCGCCGCCGGCGGCATCCATCGCGATGCTGACGTCGGGGACGCCGCGGGTGTCCTGCCGGCGCTGCACCGCGCGGACGAGCGTGGCGATGCCTGCTCCCGACAGCGGCTTGACCACCCAGTCCGAGGTGGCGGCGTAGGCCTGCCGCTGCACGGTGCCGGCCGGGGTGAGGTGGCACTCCGCCACGCTTTCGTCGGCGCAGCCGGCCTCGGTGAGCATCGCCGACAGGAACGAGTGCGAGGCGACGCTGCGGCTGCTCGGCTCGGAGCCGACCGCGCCGACCAGCCGGTCGAGGAGCCGGCCGAGCGACGCGGTGTCGGAGCCGAGGTAGGTGCCGGCGACGGTGACGACCGCCGACGAGGCACCCGGGACGGACGACAGGTGACAGGTGCTCCACAGCGGATCCGGTGCGCTCGGCCCCCAGCGTTGCCAGGCATCGACGACGCGGGCGGCCTGCGACCACGGCCAGTGCAGCACCCAGGTGAGGACCGGCGGCGCCCGGTGGGTGCGGTAGGTGAAGGAGGTGACCACGCCGAAGGTGCCGCCCGCGCCGCCCCTGCTGGCCCAGAACAGATCCGGGTCGCGCTGTGTGGCGTCGCAGGTCCGGACCTGCCCGTCCGCGGTGACGATCTCGACGGCGGTGAGGTTGTCGCAGGTCAGTCCCCAGGCCCGGCCGAGTACGCCGATGCCGCCGCCGAGGGTGAGCCCGGCGACGCCGACCGACGGGCAGGACCCACCGGGTGCCGCGACCCCCTGGGCGGCGAGGCCGGAGTAGAAGTCGATCAGCCGCGTGCCTGCTCCGACCGCGGCGGCCCGGGTCGCGTTGTCGTACTTCACCCAGTGGATCGGTCCGACGTCGAGGACCAGGCCCGGGCCGGAGGACCAACCCGCGTAGCAGTGCCCGCCCGAGCGCAGGGCCAGCGGCACGTTTTCCTGCCGGGCGAAGCGCACGCACTCGGCCACGTCGGCCGACGAGGTGCATTGGGCGACGGCCTGCGGGTGGATGGTGTCGAAGCGCGGGTTGAACAGTTTCCGGGCGGCGTTGTAGGTCGGCGCTCCCGGCCGGATCAGCTTGCCGTCCAGGCTCTTCTGCAGCGCGGACCAGTCCGGTGCGTCGTTCCCGGCCGGTGGCGGGCCGGTCGTGGCGGTGTCCGACGGGCTCGCCGTCGCGGTGGCGGCGCTGCGGCTGACCCTGGCCGCCGTACGACGGGTCGCCGACGCGCTGGGGCTGGGGCCGCCGGCGGACGGGGCGGCACCGCTGGTGCAGGCGGAGGCGGCGCCGACGAGCGCCGCGGCGCCGGTCAGCCGGAGGAAGCCGCGCCGCGCGAGTTCGTCGACCACTCCGACGACGTTAGCCGTTACCCGACGTCACCGGGCGGCCGGAGTGAAACCGGCTGCGGCCGGCGCGTTGCATGATCGTGATCGGATAAAGCCGCGAAACGCCGTACGGATCCGATCACGATCATGAGGACGAGGAGCCGACTCATGATCAAGAGGGGAATTCCGGGCGAAACGCCGTGCGAATCCCCTCCTGATCATGGGGGAGGGGCTGGGGGCGGAGCGCCACTACATCCCGGTGTGGGCCGGGCGCTCGGAGCGGGCCGAAGGCTCGACGTGGTCAGCCAGGGCGCCCAGCACCTGCGCCAGCCGGGTCCGTACGTCGGCGTCGGTCACCAGGCCGTCGTCGCCGACCGCGCCGCGGCTCATGGGTGCCCGGGCGCAGGCCGACGCGACGACATCGGCGCCGATGTAGCCCATCACCTTGGCCAGCGACTCGTGCGCGTCGGCGCCGCCGGTCGGCGCCGCCACCGAGGAGACGTTGATCCAGGCGACCGGCTTGCCGTAGATCTCCTCGCCGCCGACGGTCCAGTCGAGCAAATTCTTGAAGCTCCCGGGCAGCGCCCCGGCGTACTCCGGGGTGCAGAACAGCACCGCGTCAGCCCCGGCGATCTGTCGGCGGAGATCGGCGACGGCCGGGTGCAGCGGCTCGCGGTCGTCGTCGGGATTGAACGCCGGCAGATCGGCCAGCCCGGTGTAGAGGTCGGTCGTCACGCCGTCCGGAGCCACCGACGGCGCCGTACGGAGAACCGCCGTGTTGGTCGAGCCGGACCGCGTGCTTCCCGACACCAGCAGGATTCGCGTAGCCGCTTCCTCAGGCACAGCAACTCCTCGATGACGGGGAATTCAATCTAACCGAGCCGGTCGACGATTCCCGCGTCATGGGCGAGCAGGCCGGCCTGGGTGCGGTTGGCGCAGTCGAGCTTGACCAGCATCCGCGACACGTAGCCCTTCACGGTCGCCTCGGACAGGAAGAGGCGCGCGGCGATCTGCGCGTTGGACAGTCCTTCCCCGAGGCAGCGGAGCACCTCGACCTCCCGTTCGGTCAGGGTCCGGGTCAGCTCCTGCGCGCGTTGCTGCGCCGAACTCCGGTCGGTCGACGCGGCGACCAGTCGGCGCGCGGCCGACGGCGAGAGCACCGTGTGGCCGTCGGCCGCGACCCGCACCAGCCCGATCAGGTCCTCGGGCGGCGTCGACTTGACCAGGAAACCCGCCGCCCCGGCGCGCAGGGCCCGGAGCACGTACTGGTCGGCGTCGAAGGTCGTCAGCGCCACGACCGCGGGCGGGTCGGGCAGCGCGGCGATCCGCTCGATCGCGGTGAGCCCGTCCACGCCGGGCATCCGCAGGTCCATCAGGACCACATCCGGCCGGCCCCGGACCACCGACTCGACGCCGGCCGCGCCGTCATGGGCCTCGTCGATCACGTCGAGGTCGGCCGCCGAGCCGAGGATCGTCCGCAGGTGCGCGCAGACCATCGGCTCGTCGTCGACGACGACCACCGTGATGGTGCCGGTCCCGGCCGGCATCAGCCCGGCACCGACTCGGCCGTCGGGACGTAGGCGGGCAACGTCGCCTGGACGCGGAAGCCGCCGTCAGGGTCGGGTCCGGCGTGCAGCGACCCGTGCACGAGTTCGATGCGCTTGCGCAGGTTGGCGATCCCCATTCCGGAGCCGGTGTCGACCAGCGCCTCGTCGGCCCGCAGCGTCGGCGCCGAGTTGCGGATCGAGACCTGCACGTGCGCCGGGTCGTACTGCACGCGCACGGTCACCCCGGCCCCTGGCGCGTGTTTGCGCACGTTGGTCAGCGCCTCCCGCACGATGCGATATGTGGTCCGGCCCACCACCGGCGACGCGAGCTCCGGGTCCCCGGATTCGACCAGCTCGGTCGGGATGCCGACCGCGGTGGACTCCACGGCGAGGATGGCGAGACCGGCGAGCGAGGGGTAGGACTCCTCCGGCTCCTCGTCGTCCCCGGACGACGTGCGCAGGATGCCGACGAGATCGCGCAGCTCGTCCAGCGCCCGGCAGCCGGCGGCCCGCAACTCCTCCGCGGCCTCCCTGGTCGGCCCGTCGACGGCGGTCATCCGCAGCGCACCGGCCTGCAACACCATCAGGCTCACCCGGTGGGTGACCACGTCGTGCATCTCCCCGGCCAGCCGGGCCCGCTCCTCCGCCCGGGCCTGTTCGGCCAGCAGGTGGCGCTCGCGCTCGGCCCGCTCGGCCCGCTCGGTCAGCGCGCGGACGAGTCGCCGGCGGGCCTCGAAGTACATCGCCAGGAGGGGACCGGCCGCCGTGCGCAGGACCCCGATCGTGATGACCGTGATGGACGGCTGCCACGGCCGGGCGACGACGATCGTCAGGAGCACGATCGCGACGAACGCCCGGCGCCGGCCGACGGCCGTGCCGGGGCGCAGGCACTGCACCGGGGCGTACGCCGCGAGGACGGTCGCGAACGGGGCCCACACGATCTGGTCGTGCTCGGGCGTCAAGGCGCCGGCCGGCCAGATCAGCAGGGTCACCGCGAGCGTGAAGGCGGCCAGGATCGCGACCACGGTGATCGGCCACCGCCGCCGGGCGACCAGCGACAAGCACGCGACCGCCTGCAGGACGAGCAGCGCCCAGGCGAGGGTGTCCGGGTGCGCCGGCCACCACGACGAGCCGACCAGCGTCAGGGAGGTGTCGAGAACGACGAAGAAGACGGCGATCGCCACGTCGAAGGCGAGGCTCCGCCGTCTCCGGATCGTGTCGCTCACCCGGTAAAGGTACGTCGTCGGATCCGCCCTGCCGACCCGCGAACACCCTTCGGACCGCGCTTACCTACGAAAGTCGCATGGCGCGCCCGTGCTCCGGCATTTCGTCGGCCCCGAACCCGCCTTCTCACCCTGCCGCCGGGCACCGGCCGCGGCGTCGAATAGGCGTCGTCACACGGAACCGGCTCGAGGAGGCACAGGTGATCAGGGTGCGACGGCTGACCAAGAGGTACGGCGGCGGCGCCACCGCCGTCGACGACCTGTCCTTCGACGTCCGGCCCGGCGTCGTCACGGGGTTTCTCGGCCCGAACGGGTCCGGGAAGTCCACCACGATGCGGATGATCGTGGGTCTGGACCGCCCGACCGCCGGCGTCGCGACCATCGACGGGCTGCACTACGCCGACCTGCCGGCCCCGCTCGAGCAGGTGGGGGCGCTACTGGACGCGCGGGCCGCCGACGGCTCCCGTACGGCGTACCACCATCTGCGCTGGGTGGCACGGGCCGCGCGGTTGCCACGCCGGCGGATCGACGAGGTCCTCTCCCTCGTCGGCCTCGCGGACGTGGCGGGGAAACGGATCCGCACCTTCTCCCTCGGCATGTCGCAGCGGCTCGGCGTGGCCACCGCGCTGCTCGGCGACCCGCAGACCCTGATCCTCGACGAGCCGATCAACGGGCTCGACCCGGAGGGCATCGCCTGGATGGGCGGCCTGCTCCGGGGGCTGGCCGCGCAGGGCCGGACCGTGCTGGTGGCCAGCCACCTCCTCAACGAGATGCAGGGCACGGCGCAGGCCGTGCTCGTCATCGGGAAGGGCCGGCTGATCGCCGATTCGACGGTCGCCGAACTCACCCGCGACGGCACCAGCCTGGCCGAGGCGTTCCTGGATCTCACCCACGGCGCCACCACCCACCGCAGCGCACCGGTACGGCTGTGACCGGGCCTGCACCTGACCACGGAAGGAACACCACGATGACCGCACCGAACACCACCACTACCACCAGCGCCGTCCACGTCCCGCCGATGGGCCGGTACGAGATCGATCCGCAGGCCTCGACCGTGACGTTGCGGGGCCGCCACCTCTTCGGGCTCGGCCGGGTGACCGGCAGCTTCGCGATCCGCCGCGGCGTGATCGACGTCGCCGACCCGATCGGTGATTCCCGGCTCGAGGTCGAGATCGACACGACCACCTTCCACACCGGTAACCCGCAGCGCGACGCCAACGTCCGCTCCGCACGTCTGCTCGACACCGACCGCTTCCCGATGATGACCTTCACCTCGGGGCGACTGGACCGCTCCGGTGCCGACACGACACTCGCCGGCACACTGACTGTGCGGGAGATCGACCGTCCGGTCAGCCTGCTCGTCGAGCACTCGGCGGTCCGGCCCGGCCGGCCGCGATCCTTCGTCGCGCACGCGACCACGCGGATCGACCGGACGGAGTTCGGTGTGACCGCGATGCGCGGGCTCGCCGGTCGCCACTTCGACGTCGCGCTGCAGGTCGTGGCGGTCGCCCGATGAGCACCATCCTCAGCACGACCGGACCGGGCTTCCGTGACACCGTCGGATCGGAGTGCGTGAAGGCCTCGACCATGCCGGCGCTCCCGCCCCTACTGGGGGTGGGAGCGGCGGTCGCCGTCGGCGTCGGCGCCCTGCTGTCGGCCGTGGCCGGGGACGGCTACTCCGCGCTCGCACCGGCCGCGAAGCACGTCTTCGACCCGGTGGCGACCGCCCTGTCGGCGATGCCCTACGCCGACGTCATCGTCGCCGCGATCGCGGTCACGCTGGTCGCGTCGGAGTACGGGACCGGCATGATGCGGCTCAGCCTGACCGCGACGCCGAACCGGTGGCGTGCGCTCGGTGCCCGGCTGCTCGTCGTCGGCGGGGGAGGCCTGATCGCCGGCGTCGTTTTCGCCGCGGTCTCCGCGGCCGTCGGCGTGCATCTGCTGTCCGCCCGCGGCGTCCCCACGCCCGGGTTGGCCGACGGCGCCGTGCTCGCGGCGATCCTCGGCGCCGGGGTCGGTACGGCGTTCGTGGCGGTGCTGGGCACCTGCCTGGCGTTCATGCTCCGGCGTACCGCACCGGCCGTGGCGCTGACCAACGTGATCGCCTTCCTGCCGGGGATCCTCTACGCGCTCCCCGACTGGTGGCAGCGGCATGTGATCGCGTATCTGCCGACCTGGGCGTCGTCGAGTCTCGCCGGGACGGTGGCCGGCCGGTCGCCCGCCCATCTGTCGACGGGGACGGCGTACGCCGTGATCGCCTGCTGGGCGGCGGTCCTGGTGGTCGCCGCCGGGCTCCTGCTCACCCGCCGGGACGCCTGATGGGAGACTCGGCCGATGGCGCAGACGGCTCCGATCGCGGTGACCGGGGCGACGGGCGCGCTCGGGGGGCGGGTCGCCGCCCGGCTCGCGGCGGCCGGCGTCGCCCAGCGCCTCGTGGTCCGTGCCCCCGGCCGGGCGCCGTCGCTCCCGCACACCGAGGTGGCGCAGGCCTCCTACGACGACCCGGAGTCGCTGCGGCGGGCGTTGACCGGGGTGGAGACGGTCTTCCTCGTCTCCGCCGGCGAAGATCGCGACCGGGTGCGCCTGCACCTCGGCGCGGTCGACGCCGCCGTCGCGGCCGGGGTGCACACCATCGTCTACCTCTCGTTCCTCGCCGCCGCACCGGACGCGACGTTCACCTTCGCCCGCGACCACTTCGCCACCGAGCAGCACATCCGCGCGGCCGGCGTCGACCACACCTTCCTGCGGAACAGCCTCTACCTCGACCTCGTGCCCGGCTGGGTCGGCGCGGACGGGGTCATCCGCGGACCGGCCGGCCACGGCCGGGTCGCGTGGGTCAGCCGCGACGACATCGCCGACGTCGCGGCCGCGGTCCTCACCACGGACGGCCACCACGGGCGGACCTACGACGTGACCGGGCCGACGGCGATGACCGTGGCCGAGACGGCCGACGTCCTCGCGGGACACCTCGGCCGGGCGGTGCGGTTCGAGGACCAGACACTGCAGGAGGCGCGGGAGTCTCGGGCGCCCAGCGGCGCCCCGGCCTGGGAGATCGAGGGCTGGGTGACGTCGTACGCCGCCATCGCGACCGGCGAACTCGACGTCGTCAGCGACACGGTCGCCACCGTCGCCGGGCACGAACCGCAGACCGTCGCCGACTTCCTGCGCGGACATCCCGAGTAGTCCTAGCGGGCCTCGAGCAGTTCCTTGAGGCTGGTCAGATCGGCCTGCACGGCGGCCGCGTCGCGCGCGAAGTCGTCATCGCTCACCCCGGGGAGCCGCCGGAGCGTGAACACCACCTCGCAACGGTTGCTGCCGTCCGCGATCACCCGCATCGGGTTGTAGACGGTCTCGCCCGAGGGCAGCGTGACCCGGTGGTCGAGAACGCCGAAGTCGTTGCCCGGCGCGAAAGCGATGACGACCCGCCCCATCGGCGACGTGGCGACCCACTGGCCGTCGACCTCGTCGACGGCGCTGGTCAGCCCGGGAGCCCAGGTCGGCAGATTCGCCGGGTCGGAGGCGTAGTCGTAGACCTCGTGGGCGGGGCGGTCGATCCATGCGCTGATGTATCGGGATTCCGGAGCCATGCCGACACCCTGGCAGACGCCTCCGACAACGCCGGAGACCGCGTCAGCGGTCGTAGTCGAGGCTGACCGTCGGCGTGGCCGGGTGTGACTGGCAGGTCAGCACAAAGCCGGCCGCGACCTCGTCGTCCTCGAGGGCGTAGCAGCGGTCCATCTCGACCAGGCCGTCCACCAGGTAGGCCCGGCAGGTGCCGCAGACACCGCCCTTGCACGCGTATGGTGCGTCGGAGCGTACCCGCAGGATCGCGTCGAGGATCCGCTCACCGTCGCGTTCCACCGGCACCGTGGTCGTGCGCCCGGCCAGGACCGCGGTCACCTGACTGGTGGGCCGGTCGCCGCTCTCCGTCGCCGCCCGGCGTACCGGCGGGGGAGCGTCCTCGACGTGGAAGAGCTCGAAGTGCACCCGCCGCGGGTCGGCCCCGCGGGCACCGAGCACCGCCCGGGTCGACTCCACCATGTCGAACGGCCCGCAGACGAACCACTCGTCCACGGTCTTGGCGGGCAGCAGGAGGTCGAGCAGCTGCTCGAGCTTGTCGGCTTCCAGGCGGCCCTCGAAGAGCGGGAGGTCCTGGGCCTCACGGGAAAAGACGTGCACCAGATGCAGCCGGTCGGGGTGACGATCCTTCAGATCGGCCAGCTCGTCGAGGAACATCACGGAGCGCACGCTGCGGTTGCCGTAGAGCAGCGTGAACCGGCTGCCCGGCTCGACCGCCAACGTCGTCGCGATCAGCGAGAGCACCGGGGTGATGCCGCTGCCCGCGACGACCGCCGCGTAGTGCTTGCAGTGCGTCGGATCGAGTGGTGTGGCGAAGTGCCCGGTGGGGGTGAGGACGTCGACGGAGTCCCCGGGCCGCAGCGTCTTGTTGACGTACGGCGAGAATGCCCCGCCCGGCAGGGCCTTGACCGCGATCCGGAGCTGTCCCGACCCGGCCGGCGCGCAGATCGAGTAGTTGCGCCGGATCTCGACACCGTCGAGCTCGGTGCGCAGGGTCAGGTGCTGGCCGGCGATGAAGTCATAGTCGTCCCGGAGGTCGGGCGGCACGGCGAAGGTCACCGCGACGGCGTCGTCCGTGAGCCGGTCCACAGTGGACACCGTCAGCCGGTGGAAAACCGGGGTGTGGTGGCGAACCGCCATCACAGCGCCTTGAAATGGTCGAACGGCTCGCGGCAGGACGAGCAGACGTAGAGCGCCTTGCACGCGGTGGAGCCGAAATGCGATGCCTCCCGGGTGTCGAGCGAACCGCAGTGCGGGCAGCGCACCGACAACGTCACCGCGACGGACCCGGTTGCAGGCACCGGCGGTGCGATACCGAAGGCGGCGAGCTTGCGCCGCCCGGCGTCGCTCATCCAGTCGGTGGTCCAGGCCGGCGACAGCACGGTGCGCACCTGCACATCGCCGACGCCGAGCGCGGTCACGGCGGTGACCACGTCGGACCGGATCGCGTCCATCGCCGGGCAGCCGGAGTAGGTGGGCGTGATGGTCACGACGACCCGGCCGTCGTCCAGGGTGACGTCACGGAGTACGCCGAGGTCGGCGATGGTGAGCACGGGGACCTCGGGATCGGGGACCGCCTCGACCGCCGCGCGCACCTGCTCGATCGTGGTCACCACGCCGCCCCCGGGTGCGAGCGGTGCAGGTGCTGCATCTCCGCGAGCAGATACCCGAAGCTCTCGGTGTGGATCCCGCGCCGTCCGCCGGTCATCCGCGCCGCGACCCCGGGTTCTTCCAGTGTCGCGCGCCGCAGGACGTCGTCCACGGTGGACTGCCAGGCAAGACGCAGGGTGGACGGATCCACCGCGACACGGACCGCGGCGAGCCGGCGGAGCAGGTCGTCGGCCTCGAAGAGTTCGTCGACGAACGGCCACAGCCGCTCGAGCGCGGACTGTGCCCGGCGGTGGCTCTCGGCGGTGCCGTCGCCCAGCCGCAACGTCCACTGCTCGGCATGGTCGCGGTGGTAGGCGACCTCCTTGACCGCCTTGGCCGCGACGCCGGCGAGGGTCTCGTCGGTGGAGTCGCGCAGCGCGTCGTAGAGCAGCCCCTGGTAGGTCGAGAAGAGCAGCTGGCGGACGATCGTGACCGCGAAGTCGTCGTCGGGCAGCTCGACCAGCTGGCAGTTGACGAACTGCCGCTCGTCGCGCAGATAGGCCAGGTCGTCCTCGGTGCGCCCGGTGAACGACCCGGCGTAGCTGAGCAGCGCGCGGGCCTGGCCGAGCAGGTCGAGGGCGATGTTGGTGAGGGCTACGTCCTCCTCGAGTTCCGGTGCGCGCGCGGCCCAGCCCGACAGCCGCTGGGCGAGCACGAGGGCGTCGTCGCCGAGCCGCAGCGCGTAGGTCGCCGGGTCATCCGGGCGCGCGGTCACAGGTGCTGCACCCCGTCGGGGATGTCGTAGAACGTGGGGTGGCGGTAGATCTTGTCGGCCGCCGGGTCGAAGAAGGCGTCGTGCTCGTCCGGCGAGGATGCGGTGATCGCGGCGGCAGGCACCACCCAGATCGAGACGCCTTCCTGGCGGCGGGTGTAGACGTCGCGGGCGTTGCGCAACGCGATCTCCGCGTCCGGTGCGTGCAGTGACCCGACGTGGGTGTGGGACAGCCCGCGCCGGCTGCGCACGAAGACCTCCCAGAGCGGCGTGCTCCCGGGGGCGCTCATGCCGCCGACTCCGCGGCCCGGCGCTTCGCGGCGTAGGCCGCCGCCGCCTCGCGCACCCACGCGCCGTCCTCGTGCGCCCGCACCCGGTGGGAGAGCCGCTGCTCGTTGCACGGCCCGTTGCCCTTGAGTACGGCGAAGAACTCCGCCCAGTCGGGCTCGCCGAAGTCGTGGTGCCCGCGGTCGGCGTTCCAGCGCAGGGCCGGGTCGGGCAGGCTCAGGCCGAGCACCTCGGCCTGCGGCACGCAGATGTCGATGAACTTCTGCCGCAGTTCGTCGTTGGAGAAACGCTTGATCCGCCACGCCATCGACTGTTCGGAGTGGGTCGACTCGGAGTCCGGCGGACCGAACATCATTACCGACGGCCACCACCACCGGTCGACCGCGTCCTGGGCCATCGCGTGCTGCGCGGGAGTGCCGCGGGAGAGGGTCAGCAGGATCTCGAAACCCTGCCGCTGGTGGAACGACTCCTCCTTGCAGATCCGCACCATCGCCCGGGCGTAAGGACCGTAGGAGCAGCGGCACAGCGGCACCTGGTTGGTGATCGCCGCCCCGTCGACGAGCCAGCCGATCGCGCCCACATCGGCCCACGTCAGGGTCGGGTAGTTGAAGATCGAGGAATAGCGCTGCCGGCCGTGGTGGAGTTTGTCGAGCAGCTCGGACCGGTCGACGCCGAGTGTCTCGGCCGCGGAGTAGAGGTAGAGCCCGTGGCCGGCCTCGTCCTGCACCTTGGCCATGAGGATGGCCTTGCGCTTCAGGCTGGGCGCCCGGCTGATCCAGTTGCCCTCCGGCTGCATGCCGATGATCTCCGAGTGCGCGTGCTGGGCGATCTGGCGGATCAGCGTGGCCCGGTAGGCGTCGGGCATCTCGTCGCGCGGCTCGATCCGGCCGTCCGCGGCGATGACGGCGTCGAAATCCGGCTGCGCGGCTTCGGCCATGTCCGACCTCCAGGGGCTTTACCGACCGAACGTTCGGTTTCTAGTATGGGCAGGTGCCCAGCGCAGCGTCAACGTCACGGCGGCATTCCCCCGAGTCGCTGCTGGCGGTCGCCGTATCGGTCTTCACCGAGCGGGGGTACGACGGCACCAGCATGGAGGACCTGGCCGCGGCCGCGGGGATCACCAAGTCGTCGATCTACCACCACGTCAGCGGCAAGGAGGCGCTGCTCAAGCTCGCACTGGACCGCGCGCTCGACGCCCTCTTCGCCGTCACCACCGAGCCCGGCGCCCGGCAGGGCCCGGCGATCGACCGGCTCGACCACGTCGTACGCCGCAGCGTGCAGGTGCTGGTCGACGAACTGCCCTATGTCACCCTGCTGCTGCGGGTGCGAGGCAACAGCGCGACCGAGCAGGAGGCGCTGGACCGGCGGCGGACCTTCGACCGGTTCGTCGGGCGGCTGGTTGCCGACGCGCGCCGGGCCGGCGACGTGCGCGCCGACCTCGATCCGGGATTGACCACGCGGCTCGTCTTCGGTTTGGTCAACTCCATCGCCGAGTGGTATCGCCCCGACCGCGGCATGCCGGCTGGACGCCTGGCCGACTCCGTCGCCGACCTGGTGATGCGGGGGCTGCTCGCCGACCGCGGCTAGACACATCGATGAGCGGACGTCCGCAGGAGGCACCGTGCTCGACCTCTCTCCCCGCCCGGGTGACCTCGATCCGATCGAGACCGCATCACGCGACCGGCTCGCCGAGCTGCAGCTCGACCGCCTGCGGACGACGCTGCGCCGCGCCTACGAGTGCGTGCCGCACTACCGACGCGCCTTCGAGACCGCCGGCGTGCACCCCGACGACTGCCGCGGCCTCGACGACCTCCGCAGGTTCCCGCTCACCACCAAGCAGGACCTGCGGGACAACTACCCGTTCGGCATGCTGGCCGTGCCGCGCAAGAGCCTGCGCCGCATCCACGCCTCCAGCGGAACCACCGGCCAGCCAACGGTGGTCGGCTACACCTCCGGCGACCTCGCGACCTGGGCTGAGGTGATGGCCCGGTCGATCCGCGCGTCCGGCGGCCGGCCGGGGGACACCGTGCACATCGCCTACGGATACGGGTTGTTCACCGGTGGCCTCGGCGCCCATTACGGCGCCGAGCGGCTGGGCTGCACCGTCGTACCGGCCTCCGGGGGGATGACCGAACGGCAGGTGCGGCTGATCCGGGACTTCGAGCCGGACATCATCATGGTCACCCCCTCCTACATGCTGGCGATCCTCGACGAGATGGCCCGCCAGGGCGTCGACCCGGCCGGCTGCTCGGTCAAGGTCGGCATCTTCGGCGCCGAGCCGTGGACCGAGGACATGCGCACGGAGATCGAGAGCCGGCTCGACATGCACGCGGTCGACATCTACGGGCTGTCGGAGGTCATGGGTCCCGGTATCGCCAACGAGTGCGTCGAGACGAAGGACGGCCTGCACGTCTGGGAGGACCACTTCTACCCGGAGGTCATCGATCCGGTCACCGGCGAGGCGCTCCCCGACGGCGAGCCGGGAGAGCTCGTGCTCACCTCGCTGACCAAGGAGGCGATGCCGATCATCCGCTACCGGACCCGTGACCTGACCCGGCTGCTGCCGGGCACCGCCCGGACCATGCGCCGCATGCAGAAGGTCACCGGCCGCACCGACGACATGATCATCCTGCGCGGGGTGAACCTCTTCCCGACCCAGGTCGAGGAGCTGATCCTGCGCACCCCGGGCCTCGCGCCGCACTTCCAGCTGGTGCTGACCCGACCTGGCCGGATGGACGAGATGACCGTGCGGGTCGAGCGCCGGCCCGGGGCTGCGCCAGGCTCGGACGCGGGGGAGGGACTGGCCGAGCTGGTGAAGTCGGCGATCGGGGTGTCGGCCCGGGTCGAGGTGGTCGAGCCGGAGGGCATCGAACGTTCGATGGGCAAGGCGCGGAGGATCGTCGACAATCGACCCATCTGAGCCGATTGCGCCACTGGCGCCGGATACGCTCGGACGACTCGACCCGATCGGAGCCGGTCATGCCACTGCGTGCCGCGACGTCCCGCGTCGCGGACGCGGTGATCGCGGCGCGCGGGTGGTGGCGCTCACACGTGCCCGGCTGGCTCCGCCGGTGGCTGGGGCGGGTCGTCGTAGCCCTCGTCGGCGCCCTGCTCGGGCTGTTCCTCGGCGCCAACGTGACGCACGACGTCGGCCCGTTCGAGGCCCAGCTGTCGCTCGCACCGACGACGGACGGGTCTGCGGTCGTGCAGGTGCCGCCCCTGGGCACGCTGACGCTGCACGCGTACGACGGCCCGATCGGGCTGCGGATCAACCTCGTCCAGCTCCGCCAGGCCGAGGCGCAACGACTCTTGAAGGACCCCGCCCGGCTCGCCGGCATCGGCGACCGGGCGGCCGACGACGTGAAGGCCGCGCTCATCCGGCTGCTGGTGATCTCGGCGGTCGCCGCGATCGTCGGCGCCGCAGTGGTCGGTCTGGTGATCTACCGGCGGCGGCGGGAGTCGCTGATCGCCGCCGCGATCGCCGTCGTGACGCTCATCGGGGTCGGCGCGACCGCGGCGGCCACCTGGAACCCCGCCAAATTGACCGAGCCGACCTACACCGGCCTGTTGGCGAACGCGCCGTCCGTCGTGGGCGACGCCCGCAGCATCGTGAGCCGGTTCGGGGTCTACCGCGAGGAGCTCGCCGGGATCATCACCAACGTGAGCCGGCTTTACACGGCCGCCTCCACGCTGCCGGCGTACCGGCCCGACTCGTCGACGATCCGGGTGCTGCACGTCTCCGATCTGCACCTCAACCCGTCGGCGTTCAACGTCATCGGGTCGGTGGCCAAGCAGTTCAAGGTCGACTTCATCGTCGACACCGGCGACCTGGTCGAGTGGAGCACCGGCCCGGAGACGAAGTACGCCGACCAGATCAAGGGCCTGCGCCTGCCCTACGTCTTCATCCGCGGCAACCACGACTCTGCCGCCATCGCCGCGGCGGTGGCCAGGCAGCCCAACGCCATCGTGCTGAACGGGACGAAGCCGGTCACGGTCAAGCACCTGTCGATCGTCGGGACGGGTGATCCGCGCTTCACGCCGGACAAGACCACCCGCGACGACACCGCCTCGGCGACCAAGGTGCAGTCGGCCGGGCGCCAGCTCGCCGCGCTCGTCGCGACGATGCCCTCGCCGCCGGACATCGCCATGGTCCACGACCCGCTCTCGGCCCTGCCGCTGGAGGACAAGGTCCCGCTCGTGCTCGCCGGGCACCTGCACAAGCGGGTGGCCGAGCGGCTCGGGAGCACGCTGGTGCTGGTGGAGGGGTCGACCGGCGGCGCCGGGCTGCGCGGGCTGCAGGGGGAGAAGCCCACGCCGCTGGAGTGCTCGGTGCTCTACTTCGACGCCCGGACCCACAAGCTGCAGGCCTACGACGACGTCACCCTGGGCGGGCTGGGCGAGACCGAGGCCACCATCCAGCGGCACCTCGTCGGCGGGGAGCCCCAGGCGACCCACTGACCGCCCCGGCCCCGCCGCGGCCGGTCAGCCTCTCTGGGGCCGGCGGCGCCGGGTAGCGCTTTGCCGCTGGTCCGCGCCGTCCCGTATGCTGAGCCGGCTCCCGACGTACTGGACGTATGGGGCGTGACTGCGGGTCCGGCCGGTGTGCAAGCATGGTGCCGGGTCCTGCGGATCCACTGCCCTCATCGTCTAGAGGCCCAGGACGCCGCCCTTTCAAGGCGGTAGCACGGGTTCGAATCCCGTTGGGGGCACGTGGTCGACCAAGGCCCCGTAGCGCAGTTGGTTAGCGCGCCGCCCTGTCACGGCGGAGGTCGCGGGTTCGAGTCCCGTCGGGGTCGCTCAGTCCCATTCGTGGGATGAGGGGCAGGTAGCTCAGTCGGTACGAGCGTCCGCCTGAAAAGCGGAAGGTCGGCGGTTCGATCCCGCCCCTGCCCACCACACCTGACCCGCGAGGACGCGGTCAGAGCGCTCGTGCAGCCTCACATCCGGGATTTCAGGACGTCGAACTCGCAGCCTGGCGAGGATGGGTCGAAGCCGTGCTCGATCAGCCAGCGGGCCGCCTGCAGGCTTCGCAGCGACCACCACCCGCGGATCACGTCGAGGTCGACGTCGGCGCCGTAGCCGGCGACGACGTCGCCGAGGCGCTCCTCGTGTCCGAGGGTCAGGATGGCGAGGTCGTACAGGGCATCGCCCTGGCTCGCCTCGGACCAGTCGATCACACCGGTGATGGTGTCACCGTCGATGAACACGTGGGTGATCTGCAGGTCGCCATGCGTGAACGCCGGCGTCCACGGCCGGAGCGCGGCCTCGGCAACCCGGCGGTTGCGCGTGACCAGGTCGGTGGGAAGGACGCCGTTCGTGACGAGCCACTCGCATTCCCCGTCGAGCTCCGATGTGATCTCGTCGAGGCTCCGGCCGGGCCATGGCGGCAGCGGTGCGTCGTGCAGTTTCCGTACGGCGGCACCCGCCGCGACCCACGCCGCCGTCGACGCGGTCGACGGCTCGCCGAGGCGGCCGAGTGCCGTCCCTGGGAGGGCGGCGAGCGCGAGCACGGGCGGCTTCCGCCACAGGACCTGCGGCGTGGGGATCGGCGCCAGAGCCATCGCCTCGACCTCGACGTCGGTGCGCCTCTGATCAGCGTCGATCTTCAGGAACACGTCACCGACGCGCAGGGTTGCGCGCTCGTTATGGGCAACGACGACTTCGACATCCTCCACGTCGGCCACTATCGCGGGGATGACGACCGACGTCACCGGGTTTATCCCAACCGCACCACAGGTCGCCCGGACGCCGTCATGAGGTCTGCGACGGCGCCGACGGTGCCAGGGAGGTCACGTCGCCGTACGCCGTGCGATCGAGACTGCGTGCCAGCGTGAGCGTCACCTCTTGATCAAGAGGGGATTCGATCGGCGTTTCGCACGTGAATCCCCTCTTGATCATGGGTCGGCGTCCAGGTCGACGGCCCCTGGTCACAGAACCACCGGGCCGTTGCGGCTTCGGGCCACAATTGCCTGAAGCGGCCGCCGATCGCCCATGGCAAAATCAGCAGGTGCAGATCGGGATGCTCGGCCCCTTCGAGGTGCGCACGGATGACGGCAACATGGCCGACGTGCCGGGTGCCCGGCTGCGCGGGCTGCTGATCGCTCTGGCGCTCGAACCGGGCCGCGTGGTCCCGAAGGCGACGCTCGTCGACTGGATCTGGGGTGAGAACCCGCCCTCGGACGCGGCCAATGCGCTGCAACGCCTGGTTTCCCGGCTGCGGAAGGCGCTGCCGGAGGGGGTGGTCGAGGGACGGCCGGACGGCTACCGGCTGACGGTGGCGACCGACGCTGTGGACGCGGTGCGGTTCGAACGCCTCGTCGGCCGGGCTCGCACCGACGAGGATCCGCAGCGGGTACGGCTGTTGCGCGAAGCCCTTGCACTGTGGCGTGGTGCGGCCATGCAGGACATCGGTCTGCCCGACAGTGCGGCGTTCGACGCGGCCGTCACCCGGGTCGAGGGGCTGCGCCTGACTGCCATGGAGGATCGCTTCGATGCGGAGATCGGCCTCGGCCATGGCGCGGCCCTGGTCACGGAACTGACCGATGTGGTGGCCGCGCATCCGGTGCGGGAACGGCTTGTCGCTGCCCTGATGCGTGCTCTTGTCGCGACCGGTCGCGACACCGAGGCGCTACTCGTCTACCAGCGCACGCGGGAAGCGCTGGCCGACGCGCTGGGTGTCGACCCCTCGCCGGAGCTGTCCGCGTTGCACGTCGCCCTGCTGCGCGGCGAGGTGGGACGGCGGGAGGAGGACCGGAAGACCAACCTGCGCGCCGAGCTGACCAGCTTCGTCGGCAAGGACGCCGACGTCGCCGCGGTCCGCGAACTCATCGCCGAACATCGGCTCACCACCCTCATCGGGCCGGGCGGCTCGGGGAAGACCAGGCTGGCCAGGGAAACCGCGCGCACGCTGGTCGGCGACCTGCCGGACGGGGCCTGGCTGGTGGAGCTCGCCGCCATCAGCGCGGACGGTGACGTGGCGCAGCCGACGCTCGACGGGCTCGGACTCCGGGATGCTCTGCTAGGCGGGACGCCGAGCGCTGATCTGACCGACCGGGTGATCGCCGCGGTCCGCGAGCGGGAGGCGCTGCTGATTCTGGACAACTGTGAGCACGTGATCGAGTCGGCGGCGGTGTTCGCCGATCGGGTGCTCGGGGAGTGCCGGCGGCTGCGGATCCTGGCGACGAGCAGGGAACCGCTCGGCATCACCGGTGAGGCGCTGTGGCTGGTCGAGCCGCTGGCCTTGCCGGAGGCGGACGCCGGCCCGGACGACATCGAGTCCTCGCCGGCCGTCCGGTTGCTGCGGGACCGGGCGGGCGCGGTGCGCAAGGATCTCGCGGTCGATGCCCAGACGTCGTCGACGATGGCGCGCGTCTGCCGGGCGCTGGATGGGATCCCGTTGGCGATCGAACTGGCCGCGGCCAGGTTGCGCACCATGTCCATCGATCAGCTCGCCGACCGGCTGCACGACCGGTTCCGCCTGTTGACCGGGGGTAGCCGTACCGCATTGCCGCGGCACCGGACGCTGCGCGCGGTGGTCGACTGGAGCTGGGAGTTGCTCCCCGACGCCGAGCGGATGGTCCTGCGCCGGCTCTCGGTGTTCTCGGGCGGAGCCAGCCTGGACGCGGCCGAGCGGGTCTGCGTCGGCGATGGGGTCAAGCACGAGCAGGTGCTCGAGCTGCTCACCGCGCTTTCCGAGAAATCGCTGCTGCTCACCGAGGGCGACGGCGCCCCGCGCTACCGCATGATCGGCACGATCAAGGAGTACGCCGGCCAGCGGCTGGCGGAGGCGGGGGAATCGGACCCGGCGCGTCAGGCGCATCTCGCCTACTTCACCGATCTCACCGAGACGGCGGAGCCTTACCTTCGCCGCGCCGAGCAGTTGGAATGGCTGGCCACGCTCGGGGTCGAGCACGACAACATCGGTGCCGCGATGCGTGGTGCGCTCGCGGCCGGCGAGGCGCACGCGGCGATGCGGCTCGCGGCGGGTGCCGGCTGGTACTGGTGGCTCGGCGGGCACAAGGCCGAGGGCATGGACCTGATCATCGCCGCCACGAAGATGCCCGGCGAGGTGCCGGATGAGATCCGGGCCATGGTTTACGCGCTCGTCGTGCATTTCATGAGTTCCGGGCGGGGCGACGAACATCTAGCCGAGGAGTGGATCCACAAGGCATACCAATTCAGCAGGCGCGCTCGGCGTCGCTACCCGCAGCTGGGGTTCATCACCGCGCTGGAACGCATGTTGCAGGGGCCGGACGAATTCCTACCCGCATTCGAACCGTTGCTGGACGATGAGGACCCGTGGGTCCGGGCACTGGCCCGGCTTCAGCTCGGCAAGATGCGGATCGTGCTCGGTCAGGGTGGGCGGGATGCGGACGCGTATCTCGAGATGGCGCTCGCTGAGTTCCGGGCACTCGGCGAACGTTTCGGGATTTCGTTCGCCCTGGCCGAGCTGGCCGACCGAATCGCCACGCGCGGTGAGTTCGCCCGGGCGTGCGAGCACTACGAACAGGCCGTCACGGTCGTCACTGAGGTCGGTGCTGTCGAGGATGTCATCCGGCTGCGGTCCAGACAGGCCCAGCTGTACTGGCTGCTCGGCGACAAGGGCTCCAGCGCGGCTGCGATGGCCGAGGCGCAACGGTATGCGGAACGGGTCACCTGGCCGGATGCGCTGGTCGAGCTGGCTCTCGCGAAGGCGGATCTCGCGCGTTGGCGGGGCGACGCCGAGGAGGCATACACCCAACTCGGCGTCGCGACGACCATGCTGGGCGACGATGCGGAGCAGGCGCACATCCGCGCGGCTTCGCACGACCTACTCGGTTACCTCGCCGACGATCTCGACGATGCCCGTAGGCACCGCGCAGCAGCCTTCCAGGCAGCGACCGAGGCGGGGCACGCGACCGTGATCGCGCAGGTACTCGTCGGGGTCGCGGACCTGGCGATCCGCTGCGACCGGTACGAGCAGGCGGCACGGCTGCTCGCGGCGAGCGCCGGCGCACGCGGCCTGCCGGATCGTTCCCACCCGGACGCGGTCCGGATCGAGCAGATTGCGCGGAACCGCCTCGGCGATGCACGGTTCGCCGAGGCGGCCCGGGAGGGCACGCGGACGAGCTGGTCTGAGCTGGTCACCGTCACGCTCGGTGCGTGAACGTGGCGAATGTCAGCTTGCCGCCCGTTGAATGATGATGTCGCCGTGCCGGGTACGAGCGTGGACCGTGACCCTCTCCCCTGACGCGTCGGAGTTCTGCAGCGACGTCACGGAGTTGCGTACCGATCCCCGCTCGCTGTTGACGTCGAGGTAGGCAACGGCGCCCTCGCTGATGCCGACCTCGATGTCTCCCGAGCCGTTCATCAGTTTCGCCTGGCCGCGCGTCAGCCGGCCGATCCGAATGGGACCTTTGGCTGTCTGGGCGGTGACACTGCCGTCGGCGCGGTCGATGTCGAAACCGGCGCTGGCACTGCTGAGATCGAGGTCCGCCGAGGCGTGGCCGATCCAGATCTGCCCGCCCGCGCTCGAGAGTCTGCCGGTGTCCGTGATCTCGCCGATCCGCAGATCGACCGCGCGACCGTCGATGTCGGCGCGCCCGGCGATGTGGCCGATCGCGACCGCACCGGCCGAGATGTTGGCCTGCAGCGCGTGGATCCGATCAAGGTGAACCCGACCCGATGCCAGGTGCAGCTCGCACTCGCCAAGTGAGCCGTCGGCGTGCACCTCCGAGTGAGCCAGGTACGTGACCAGGCTGGAGCCGGCGGGCAGGTCGATCGTGATGGCGACCGAACCGTTCCTGTCCCCGGAGGCGGTCGTTTTCACCGAGAGCTGCCCGTCGGCGAAGGCGACCCTGGTCTTGTCGGCCACCCTGACGTCCGACCGGCTCGCCTTGTTGATGGGTTCGACCAGCACCACGGTGTCGGTCCGGTGCTCATGTGCGGTGACCCGCACATGAGCACCGGCAACGGCAACGGTGGCGGCGATGGGCCCTGGCGTGGTGAAGGTAGGCATGATCACGCCCGCTTCTTGAAGGTGGCGAGCGCCCACAGGTATCCGACGAGGCCGATCCCGACGCACCAGGCGATCGCGGCGATCGCGTCGCCGGCCGATGGTGCGCCGTTCAGCAGCCCGCGCAGCGTTTCGATGATCGGCGTGAAGGGCTGATACTCCGCGAACTGCCGCACCCCAGCCGCCATCGTGTGAGCCGGCACGATCGCGCTGCTCAGGAACGGCAGCATGATCAGCGGCACGGTCGCCATACCCGCCGATTCCACAGTCTTGGCCGCCAGTCCCAGAGCGACCGTGAGCCAGCTGGTCGAGATAGCGACCAGCCCGATGAAACCGACCACAGCGAGCCAGTCCAGGAGACTCGCTGACGGACGGAATCCGATCAGGAAGGCGACCCCGATGATGCCCGCAATGGCGATCGCACTGCGCAGCATGCTGGCGATGAGATGACCCGTCAGTACGGCGCCGCGGGAGATATCCATGACCTTGAACCGGTTGATGATCCCCTTCGTCATGTCGGTGCTCACGGCCATGGAGGTCGCGCTCAACCCGTACGTGATGGCCAGCAGGATCATGCCCGGGGTCGCGTAGTCGATGTAGTCGACGCCGACGTCGAATGCGCCGCCGAGCACGTAGACGAACATCAACATGATCACGATCGGGAGGAAGACCGCGTTGAACACCGCGGTCGGGTTCCGGAGGGTGTGCTTGAAATTGCGACGCAACATGATCGTCGAATCAGTACTCATCGTGCGTTCTCCTCTGTGCTTGTGCGGCCGGTCAGGGCAAGGAAGGCGTCGTCGAGGTCGGGCGTGTGGACGGAGAAGTCGTCGACGTCGATCGAATGCCCGTGGAGTTCATTCAGCAGGTTCCGCACCGGTTCTGCACCACCGTCACTGGGAACCCGCAAGGTCAGGTTCTCGTCGTCCCGCGTGGAACCGGTCAGGATCCGCGCCGCCCTGTCCAGGTCGGCGACGTCGGCGAACCGGAGTCGGACATGGCTGCCGGGGACCTGGCGCTTGAGCTCGTCAGGAGTGCCTTGCGCGACCAGATGGCCCTGGTCGAGCACCGCGATCCGGTCGGCGAGCTGATCGGCTTCGTCGAGGTACTGGGTGGTGAGGAAGACGGTGACGCCGTCGGCCACCAGCTTGCGGATGATCTCCCACATCGTCCGACGGCTGCGTGGATCCAGCCCGGTCGTCGGCTCGTCCAGGAAGATGATCCGCGGGTCACCGACCAGCGTCATCGCCAGATCCAGCTTGCGGCGCATCCCTCCGGAATAGGTCGACGCCAGCTTCTGCGCCGATTCCACCAGATCGAACCGCTCCAGCAGCTCCGCGACGACCCGCTTGGCCTCACTTGAGCCGACGCGCTTGAGATCTGCCATCAACTGGAGGTTCTCCTGCCCGGTCAGCAGCTCATCCACCGCCGCGAACTGACCGGTGACCCCGATCACGGCGCGCACCGCCTTGGTCTCGGTCGTGACGTCATGCCCGGCAACGCGTGCGGTCCCACCGTCGGGCTCCGTCAACGTGGTCAGCAGGTTCACGGCCGTCGTCTTGCCGGCCCCGTTGGGGCCGAGCAGGGAGAAGACCGTGCCCTCACGAACGTCGAGATCGATGCCATCGAGGACGATCTTGTCCCCGTAGGCCTTCCGCAGCCCGGACGCTGCGATCGCTGTAGGTGTCATGCGGCCACCATCGGTGGCGGGCCTGACACCCGCCTGACACGCCCCTGACACGACCCCTGACACGAGGATCGCCGGGATGGTGGCTGCCGCGGACGACGCGTAGCGTGACGAGCAGTCTCGGATTTCAGGTCGGCTCGACATCGGAGGCGTCATGAAGGCGCACTATTTGCCTGCCCACAAGGCGTTTCTCCGCTATCTCGAAGTCCCCGGTGCTGATCCGCCGCTGCTCTGGCTGCACGGCTGGAAGTGCACCTCCACCGGGGAGTTGCTCGAAGCCGCCGTCCAGCCCTCGTTGTCCGGGCGCCGTAGCCGAACTTCTCCGGCGGGTCGCCGCCTCCCGGCCGGACGTCGTATCGCTTCTGGTCCTCGCCGAAGGGGGGCCCGACATCGCGGATCCCGAGCCGGACGATCCGGGGCACCAGGCGGGTCAGGACGAGGCCGACTACGTGGCGACCGGCTTCGCGGACCTGCTCGGCGGACAGGCGGAGGCGGAGCTCGCCGACCCGACCGGCGTCAGCGCCGTCCACCTCGGGATCACCCGCCTGGTCGACCCCCGCGCCATTCACCGCGAGGCCGGTTCGATGGACAGCACCGACGACCGCGCGCTCGCCGCCGTCCTGGCCGGGCTCGCGGCGTCGCGTTGGTACCTGCACGGCGAGCTCAGCGAACCCGAACCCGACTACCAACGGTTCCTCGCCGGGTCGGGGGTCTCGCGCCGGGTTCCCTGTCTGGCCAAGGTGGCGCCGAACGTCGCATCGGGGCGCACCTACTACATGGAGGACGTGCACCGGGCGGGCGGCGTCCCCGCGATCCTCGGCGAGCTGCACCGCGACGGGCTGCTCAACGAGGGTGTGCACACCGTCCACTCCCCGTCCCTGGCCGACTGGCTGAAGACCTGGGATGTGCGGGGTGGCACCCCGTCCGCCGAGGCGGTCGAGCTGTGGCACGCGGGCCCCGGCGGCAGACGGTCCGCGACCGCCTTCTCCCAGTCCGAGCGCTGGGACAGCCTCGACACCGACGCCGCGGCCGGCTGCATACGCGACACCGCACACGCGTACTCGACCGACGGCGGCCTTGCGGTCCTCAAGGGCAACCTCGCCCCCGACGGCTGCGTCGTGAAGACCGCGGGTGTCGATGAGTCCATCTGGACCTTCGAGGGCCCGGCCGTCGTCTGCGAGTCGCAGGAAGAGGCCGTCGACAAGATCCTCGCCAACCAGATCAAGGACGGCGACGTCGTCGTCATCCGCTACGAGGGCCCCCAGGGCGGCCCCGGGATGCAGGAAATGCTCTACCCGACCTCCTTCCTGAAGGGCCGCGGGCTGGGCAAGACCTGCGCACTCGTCACCGACGGCCGTTTCTCCGGCGGCACGTCCGGCCTGTCCCTCGGCCACGCCTCGCCGGAAGCTGCCGCGGGCGGCACGATCGCGCTGGTCGAGGACGGCGATCGCATACGCATCGACATCCCGGATCGCAGCGTGGAACTGCTCGTCGACGACGCCGTTCTCGAGGCCCGCCGGCAGGCCCGGGCCGGCGTGTACGTCCCCAAGGACCGGGACCGCAAGGTCTCCCAGGCACTGCGCGCGTACGCCGCAATGGCCACCAGCGCCGACAAGGGCGCCGTCCGCGACGTCTCCAAGCTGGGCTGAACAGGTGACCCTGCCCGTCATCGGGCGGGCGTTGGATTAGCGGTTGCATCGGCCGGGGGTCGATCCGACCCGTCGATCGTCACCATGCAGCGGACACTACGAGCAGACCGCGCGGCCCTCCGTCGGGGTGGTCGGTCCGTAAACGGCCTGGAAGCCCTCCCGCCAGCTCGGGTGCCGCAGTGTCCACGCCAGCTCCCGCTTCGCCTTCACGTTGGAGGCCCCGCGGGACTCGGTCCCCATCGTCACCGCGGCCTGGCCCGCGATGAGTCGCGCGAGCCACCGGGGGACGGTCCGGGGCGGTTTGGCGCCGAGGGCGCTCGCCAGCACCGGCAGCCATTCGCGCACCGGCGCCGGCTCGTCGTCGACGATGTTGTAGATGCCGGCCTCACCGCGATCCAAGGCAAGCACGGTCGCGGCGGCGGCATCGTCGAGATGGACGAAGGAGAAGACCCCGCCACCGTCTCCGACGATCGGGAACTGCCGCTTCCGCACCGGCGCGACCAACCCGTCGTTGGCGGCGCCGTAGAAGCCGCCGTAGCGAAGCGCGATCCCGCCCGCCTCCGTGACCACCCGGTCGAGGTGGCGCATCGCGGCGGTGGTCTCCAGCATCCCGGGAGGGGGAGTGGGATCGAGCGGATCGTCCTCCGTCTTGACCGGCCCACCCTCCCGCGCGTAGCGGTACGGGGCGAAGCTCTGGGCGACGAACCGGTGCACGCCGGCGGCCCGCGCGGCAGCCAGGAGTGCGTCGGTGCCTTCGGTCCGCAGCCGGTTGGTCCGGGCGAAGGTGCGGTCGAGGTTCCGGGAGAAGGCCGCATCCGCCAGCGCGGTCGCCTGGTGGATGATCGCGTCAGGCCTGGTGTCGAGGACGGCCCCGCGTACGGCGTGCGGGTCGAGCAGGTCCAGGACGATCGCCTCCGCGCCGAGAGCCTGGACCCGCGCGGCGCCTCCGGGCGACGTAGCGGCCCCGACGACCTCATGGCCCTGATCAACGAGCTGAGGGACGAGCCGGCTGCCGATGGTACCGCTCGCTCCGGCGACGAGAACCCGCATCGTGGTGCTCCTTTTCTCCGTCCCCGGTCACATTCGTTGTCCGAGGGGGGTCACCTCTATGACACGTGGCGGCGGGAGGATGTGACCGATGGACGAGAACGAGTGGCTGGCGGAGCGGTTCGAGGAGCACCGGGCCCGGCTGCGCGCGGTGGCCTACCGGATGCTCGGCTCGCTCAGCGAGGCCGATGACGCCGTTCAGGACGCGTGGTTGCGCCTCAACCGGGTAGGCGCCGATGAGGTCGAGAATCTCGGCGGGTGGCTGACCACGGTCGTCGGCCGGGTGTGCCTGAACATGCTGCGTTCGCGCAATACCCGGCGCGAGGAGCCGTTCGGGGTGCACGTCCCGGACCCCGTCGTCATCCCGGAGACGGCGCTCCAGCCGGACGACGAGGCGCTGATGGCCGACTCCGTGGGCCTTGCCCTGCTGGTCGTACTCGACACCCTGGCTCCGGCGGAGCGGCTGGCGTTCGTGCTCCACGACATGTTCGACCTGCCGTTCGAGGAGATCGCCCCCATGGTCGGCCGGACTCCGGCGGCGGCGCGCCAGCTCGCCAGCCGCGCCCGGCGCCGGGTGAAGGGCGCCGAGGTCCCGGCGCCGGACGGCCCCGATCTCGCCCGGCAACGTGAGGTCGTCGACGCCTTCTTCTCGGCGGCGCGAGGTGGAGACTTCGACGCTCTCGTCAGCGTGCTCGACGCCGATGTCGTGCTGCGGATCGATGCCGGCGCCGAGCACCCGGCGGCATCCATGGTGGTCGACGGTGCGGAGGCGGTGGCCAGGCAGACCTCCAGCGGTCTGGCCACGACTCTCCGCCGTCCGTCGGTCGAGCTGCGCCCCGCTCTGGTGAACGGAGTACCCGGAGTCGTCGTCACGGTGAGCGGGAAGCCCATGACGGTGATCGGTTTCACCGTCTCCGGGCGCCGGATCACCGAGATCGACGCGATCGCCGACTCCGAGCGGGTTCGCCGGATCGCCGCGGCCCTCTGACTACAGCCAGCCGCGCTCGTCGGCGATGCGGAGCGCGTCCACCCGGTTTCTGGCCGACGTCTTCGCGATCGCGGCGGACAGGTAGTTCCGCACGGTTCCCTCCGACAGGTAGAGCTTGGCGGCGATCTCGTTCACCGTCGCGGCCGACCGGGCCACGGTGAGGACGTCGCGTTCGCGGGGGGTGAGGGGTGACTTGCCGGCGGCCAGCGCCGACGCCGCGAGCGCCGGGTCGACGACGCGCTCGCCCGCCATCACGCGGCGGATGGCGGCCGCGAGCGCTTCGGGCCGGGAATCCTTCACGACGAACCCGACGGCGCCGTACTCCATCGCCCGGCGCAGGTAGCCGGCCCGTCCGAACGTGGTGAGGATGACGACCCGGCAGGACGGCACCTGGGACGCGAGCACTGCCGCCGCCGCCAGACCGTCGAGGCCGGGCATCTCGATGTCGAGCAATGCCACGTCGGGCAGATGCTTTTGTGCCGCGTCGACGACCTCGTCCCCCCGGCCCACCGAGGCGACGACCTCGAAGTCGTCCTCCAGGTCCAGCAGGGCGACCAGTGCGCTGCGGACCAGCTCCTGGTCGTCGGCGAGCAACAGGCGGATCGTCATGCCGGCGCCCCGACCGCCGGAGCCAAGGCCACCCGGAGTCGCCAGCCCTGCGGGCTGAGTGGTCCGGCCTCGACGCTGCCGCCGGCCGCGGCCACCCGCTCGCGAAGTCCGGCGAGGCCGTTCCCGGTGGGGGCCGGCCGGCCGACGCCGTCGTCGCGGATCTCCACCTCGGACGCCGACAGCAGGACCGTGCACCTGGTGGCGTGCGCGTGGCGGACGACGTTGGTGAGGCCCTCTCGAACGGCCCAGGCGAGCAGCTCCTGGTGCGTGGCGTCGACCACGTCGGTGGCGGTCGGGAGGTCGGCCGCGACACCGGACGCCCGGAGCAGCTCCCGGCCGCGGGCGAGCTCCCCGGCGAGGGACACGTCACGGTAGTTGGAGACCGCGGCCCGTACGTCGGCGAGCACCTGCCGGGTCAGGTCCTCGACCTCGACGATCTCGCGGAGCGACCGCGCGGGATCGCTTCCGGCGAGCCGCCGGGCGAGACCGGCCTTCACCGTGATGGCGGTGAGGGAGTGGCCGAGCAGATCGTGCAGGTCACGCGCGATCCGGGACCGTTCGGCCTCCGAGGCCAGCTGGGCGATCTCGGCGCGGGCCTCGAGCAGTGCGCTGTTGGCCAGGGTGATCTCGGAGAACGCGTAGACGGTCAGGAAGGTGAAGACGATCGCGACCGCCTGGAACCAGCCCGGTCCGCTGTGCCACGGGTGCACCGCCCACGGCACGACGAGGCTGGCGAGGACACCGATGACGACGACCGGTGCGGCGTAACGGCGCAGGTTGGCGGCCGCCACCGAGACGATGACCGCGCACAGGAGAAACGCCTGCGCCCGGGCGAAGGGCGTCTCGGCGACGAACAGCAGGGTCATGGCGCCCAGCAGCAGCCAGAACCGGACCCAGGTGTGCCGGGCGGCCGAGATGACGGCGAGCACGTAGCAGCACGAGAAGCCGGCCAGGATCAGGTACCCGGCGAGGGCTGCCCCGCCCCGCGAGAACTGCGACACCCCGGCCGCGGTCACGAGTGGATAGACCAGCATCCCGGCGGCCAAGGCGCGCCGCCGCCACCCTTGGGCCCACGGCTGTGGGTCGGCAACTGGCCCGGCCGCCGGTTCCACCCCGGCTTCGTGCACGACAGACACCCTACGCTCGCCGGCCAACCGTTATACGGAGGCGAACAGCGACCGCAGGTGCCTGCCGTTGGCTGCCATCGCGACGCCGATCAGGGCGAGCCCGCACACAGCCTGTTCGATCTTCATCCACAGGGGAAAGGTGCCAGGGAGCGCGATGATGACCGCGATGGCGACCACCATGACTGCCGAGATGATCCGCAGCCTGCGGTACGCCGCACGGGATCCACGGGCCGCGAGGAACGTGAGCGCGAAGGTCACGACGCCGCTGATGACGACGATGGTTCCCCGCACCCAGACGGCGGAGTTCACCGCCGCGGTGTCATGGCGCATCAGGACGATGGCCACGAGGGTGAGCACGCTGATCGCGAGGTAGCCGCCGACGAGACGCTTCATGGTCCGGAACGCCGTGAGGGTACGCGGATGACTGAGGTCCTCATCGGCAACGGCGATCGGGCGTCCGGAGATGCTCGCCGGGGCTTCGACGGGAGAATTGCGGGTGGTCATGAGGGGTCCTTTCTCTACTCTGACGACCATCAAATGGTGGCTGCGGGCGCCGGGGCGCAGGTAGTGAGATCGCCCATCACTCACCCACGACATTTGTCATGGGTGGGCCGGGAGAAAGAGGCGGGTCACGGATGACTGAGACAGCGACGACACCGCCGGTCCGACCCACCGTCCGGCAGGCAATGCCCGAGGACCGGCAACGGATCAGGCGTCTGCTGCGGCAACTCCATCCGGACGGCGCGGGCCGCGCCACACTTCCGCAGGTGCAGCAGGAGTCGAGGACCTTCGTCGCCACCGACGATCAGGAGGTCATCGGACTGATCGCCGCGACGTTCGTGGACTACGGCATCGAGGCCTACGGGATGATCGAGGAACTGGTCGTCGACGAGCGACGGCGCCGCGCGCACGTCGGCGCCGCGCTGGTCGATCGAACCCGAGGGTGGCTCTGCGGACTCGGCGCCCAGGTGATCTTCGTGTCCGCCGTGGATGACGCTGCCGAGGCGTTCTACGTCGCCGGCGGCTTCGTCCGCTGCTCCGGTCCGTGGCTTGCCTGGCCGACAGCGGTGCGATCCGAGGATCAGTAACCCGCCTGGGCCCAGACGTACGCCGCCGGAATTGACGGACATCTGATCGTCACCTCACCGTGCGCCGAATCCTCGGTGTGTAACGGCTGATGAGCGCCCGGTTAACTCCGATGCCCGGGGCTCCGGTGATGAACTGGAAGGCCGCGCAGTGGCTTCCGGTCTACCTCGTCGGGATGGGCCTGATCGTCTACATGAGCACGTTCGGACCCAAGGGCTGGATTCCGCTGTGGTGGGACATCGTCGCGGTGACGGCGTTCAGCCTGGTGATCTACTACTGGGCGCTCGCGGTGTCGCTGCCCCGGGAGCAGATCGAGGCGATGGTCAGCGAGGTCGTGCTGCCCGAGGAGGAAGACGTCGCCGCCGTCACCGCCTGACGTGACGTGGAACCGGCCGGCCGCGACGCAACGCAACGCAACGCAACGCAACGCAACGCCAGCCTCGCCTATCTCCAGTGATCAGGAGGGGATTTGCGCGCGAAACGCCGTGCGGATCCGCTCTGATCATGGGTGTGGTGAGGGGCCGGTACGCGGTCCGGCGCCGTCCGGTCGACCCATCCTCGGTTAGCCGCCGCGGGCGGCGGGAATTCCGGCCGGGGGAGTTTCGCGGAGCAGCCACACGGGATTGCTACACCCGATGATCGAGCCGTCGGACGCCACGACCTGGGTCCGGTAGAACCGCGACGTCGAGGTGTCGACGCTCAGTGCGGCGGTCCCCCCTGTGAAGGCGGACGGCGACAGGGTGCGCACGACCACGGTGCCAGGATCGACGGCTCCCTTGTAGTCGACCGGACCGGAGACGACCTGCATACTGCCGTTCGCCGGGAGGCTCGCCGCCCAGATGGTCAGTGACCGGGTCACCTTCGACGAGACCGAGGCCGCCCCCATCGGCACGGTGCCGTCCACCAGAAGGTCCGTCTCGCCGCCGGGCCACCGCTTCATGTCGGCGACATAGGCCCGGCCGGCGGTCAGCGCCGCGACGACATCGGCGTCGGACCGGGAGGCGGCCCAGGCACCGGTCGTGAAGCCGTTGGTGAGATTCGTCCATGGCTGGCCGCTGTGGTCGTCGGTGGTGCCGTTTGCGGTCAGGAAGGTTCCGTTGCGGGAGAAGGTGTCCCACAGCGCGATGTGGGTTGCCGCGTCGACGTAGCCGCGGATCTTGTATCCCACCTCGAGGATGTCCACCCCGAGCACCTGCAGTGCGAGCATCGACTGGAAGATGCTGCGTCGCTTCGCGGTCCGACCGGCCGAACTCAGCAGCGGACCCATCTCGTAGCCGAACGGGTGGTTCCACGAGACGAGGCCGTTCTGCGCATGGACGTTCGACACGATCTGCCTGGACTGCGCGTCCTCGTCGGTGGGCAGGGTGGCGTAGTTGGGGAAGTACTGGGGAATGCCGAACGGGTTCAGGTGCCGCTCGTGGCGACCGATTTCGGATGACGCCCGGACCGTCAGGCCGGGGAAGCGCGATTGGTACGCCGAGATCAACTGGCTCTGGTTCGCGGTTACCGACGCCGGAGAGTTCTGCGTGCGCTCGAATTTCACGCCGGCGATCGTGACGTCCGCGACGGCGCCGCGACGCGGGCTCTTGACCCGGAAGGACAACGCGTACATCGCGTTGTCCATCGGCAGCATGGTGGGCCACAACGCCGCGATGTCCACCTCGGGCGAGAGCCGCCACACCGATCCCGCGGCGGGAGTCGGCGGCGCGACGACGCCCCTGAGCCCGCCGTTCTCGGTGAACCGCTGGCCCGTTCCGCCACCGAACCGGTACACGAGTTCATAGGTCCCCGCGGGCCGTCCGCTCGCCGCCGGGTGGTAGCTCATGTCCACCACGACCTCGTAGGTCGCGCCCTGGGTCAGCCGGGCCGACGTGACGGTCTGCACCAGGGTCTGGCCCGCTATCGACGTCCGCAGCCTGTTCACGGCCTCGGGTTTGGGTCGCACGCTCATCGTCACCGACGCGGAGGTCGTGGCCGAGGAACTTTCCGCGAGAAGGTGGACTGATCCGCCGCTCGCCGTCGACGCCTGCTGAGCGAGGCCCCCGGTGGTGGTCCGCACCCAGGTGACGCCGTTCAGCGAAGGCAGGTAGTTGCTGGCGGTCGCCCGGTAGTCGTGGTCGGTCATGAAGAGCACGTCGGTGCCGGTCGCGACGGCCTGGGTGAACTGCGCCTCCCAGCTGCCCGCCTGCTCGGACCAACTGCCGTGCACGTGCATGGCGAGGCGCAACGGGCTGGCGCCGGTGAAGGCGTTCGGAGCGTTCTGGGCGCTCCGCTGAGGCAGCCACACGGATGTCGGCAGGAGGAGACCCGCCGCGCCGACACCGGCCGCCCCGAGGAACTGCCGTCGTGACCACGGCCCGCCGCCACCGGATGCATGAGCAACTGCGTGCGCATCGATCGGAGTCTCAGTCATGTCGACTCCCCGTGCGGTTTCCCCACGGACGCGTGACTGCGTTCGCGTCACATGATTGTCGCCCGGCCCGAGCCCGGCTGGAGACCGAAGTCCATGACTGGCAGGGCGATCGCCACTCCCGGCACGATTTCTCAGCCGAGGGTGAGCGCCCGACTACTGCTGGTCAAGATGTCGCGGCAGGTCACGTCTGCTGCGGCCGCGGTACGACGACGCCACGTCCCTGCCAGGCCACGACGATCGCCACCGCGGCGACCAGGGCTGCGGCGAACATGGCGGCGCGGTCGCCCTCGGCCACGGAGGCACGGCCCTGGTGGTCGACCGCCTCGGCCACCGCGGGAAGTAACGCCGCACCGAGCGCCGCACCGACCTGTCGGCTGGTGTTGATGACACCGCCGATCAGCCCCTGGTCGTCGTCGGCGACTCCGCGGCTCGCCGTCACCATGGTGCCGAACGCCGTTCCGGCGCTGCCGAAGCCGACCAGTACCACCGCGGCGAGCAGCGGGTTGTACCCGCCACCAGACGGCAGCTGGGTGAGGATGAGGAAGCCGACGGTGGCTGCACTGCTGGTCAGGATCAGTACCCGGCGGATGCCGACCCGTCGGGCCAGCCGGGCGCCGAACGCCCCGGCGGTGAACCCGATCATGCCCTGCGGTGCGATCGCCAGCCCGGTCACCAGCGGCGACTCGTGCAGGACCTGCTGGAAGTAGAGCGACAGGACGATCATCTCGCCGGCGTTCCACATCCCGAGCAGCATGTTCATCGTGCCCGCCTTGCGCAGACTCGGTAGCCGCATCAGGTCGGTGCGGACGAGGGGATCCGGGTGGCGCCGCTCGACGACGGAGAAGGCCGCTGTCGCGCCGATCGCCAGTACGGCGGCCGCCAGCACCGCGGGGGAGCTCCAGCCCAGCAGGTCCACCTGCGACACGGTGTAGACCAGCGCCGCCACCGCGGTGGTGATGAGCAACGCGCCGCCGACGTCCAATCTGCGTCCGCTGTGGGTCTGACGCGACTCGCTCAGCAGCCGGCGCGCGAGCAGCACGGTGACAATGCCGACCGGCACGTTGACCAGGAACACCGCCCGCCAGCTGGTGACGTCGACCAGCACCCCGCCGAGCACCTGGCCCGCGACGAAGCCGATGGACGCGGTCGCGCCGTACATCCCGAGGGCCCGGGTCCGTTGCGGGCCGTCGGGGAATCCGGTCGTGATCAAGGACAACGCGGAGGGAGCCACCAGCGCCGCACCCATGCCCTGTACGACCCGCGACGCCACGAGCAGCACCGGGTCCTGCGCCAGGCCGCCGGCCAGGGACGCGGCGGTGAAAAGGAGCAGGCCGGCGAGGAACATCCGGCGCCGGCCGAAGATGTCCGCCGCCCGTCCGCCCAGGATCAGCAGCCCGCCGAAGGCGATGGCGTAGCCGGTGACGATCCACTGCACCGCCGAGATCGGGAAGCCGAGCTCCCGCTGGATGGACGGCAGGGCCACATTCACGATGCTGAAGTCGAGGACGACCATGAACGCTGCGGCGAGGATGAGGACGAGAGCGAGCCCACGGATCCCTTCCGGCTCTTTCTCCGAGGATCGTGCGATACCCGCCGGCCTGGTCATGCGGTTCCCATCTATTCGATACGCCACGGCTCGTTTCGACGTAGGCTGCAAGGTGATGAGCCATGCACCTATTCCCGGGACGCCGGGACGGATTCCGCCGGTGACGACCGGCGGCCCGGCCCGACGCGGTCGCCCGCGGAGCGAGGAGGCGGATCGGGCCATTCTGGCTGCCGCCACGGCACTCCTCGCCGAGCAGGGCCTTCGGGGAATGTCGATGGAGGAGGTCGCCGCCCGGGCCGGTGTCGGCAAGGCCACGATCTACCGGCGCTGGCCTTCGCGCGGGGCGCTGGCGCTGGATGCCTTCCTCGCCGAGTTCCAGCAGCAGCAGCCGCTGCCCGACACCGGAAGTCTGCGGGGTGACCTGCAGAGCGCGTTGCGTGCGTGGGTCCGGGCGGTCACACGCACCCCGGCCGGACGCATGCTCGCCGGGCTCATCGGCGAGGCGCAGACCGACCCGACGCTGGCCGCCGCCTGGCGTGAGCGGGTCATCGAACCGCTGCGCGCGCGGAACACGATTCTGCTTGACCGGGCGGTCGCACGCGGCGAGATCTCCGCCCGGGTGGACAAGGATGTCGTACTCGATCTGCTCTTCGGCGCTGCCACCCACCGACTCCTGCACGGGCACCGTCCGCTCAACGACCGGTTCGTGCGGGACGTCGTCGCGATCATCGTGGCCGGGGTCACCGACACGGACAATTGACCGATCCGTCGGTCAGGCGGGGTGGCTGTTGATGTTGAGGACGCTGCCGTCGGGGGTACGGACGAAGAACCGGCGGAGACCCCACGGTTCGTCGGTCAGCGGGTGGACGATCTCATAACCGCGCTCGCGCGCCTCGTCGTACGCCGCGTCGACGTCATCGACCGCGATCGAGGCCACCGGGTTCTCCGGAGCGGTCGCGTCGTGGGTGACGACCTGCAGTGCGGCCCGTCCGTCGGGTGTCCGGAACCGGGCGACCCAGCCCAGATTCATCTCTTCGGTGCTGAGGCCGAGATAGTCGGAGTAGAACTCGCGCGCCGCGTCGATGTCGGCGACGGGAAGGTTGACCATCACTGTGGTGGCTCGCATGTCACGCTCCTGACGGATGGACCGGCCGTACGCCGGCCAGGCTACGGCCGGCCGTCGGATCGGCGGCATCGGATGCGCTCCGCATCCGCGGCACCACTATCTGTCAGCTCGCCGGTCCCTGGTGGGCTCCCGTTGCGCGTCCCGAGCATTGACAGAAGGAATCGCGCAGATCAGCATGCTCAAGTATGAGCAGTAGTGCCGTGGGGCGTGCCGCATCCGTTTTCGTGACGTTCGGCGGGCGACGGCGGAGGGTGGGGTTCATCGCGCTGCTCGCGCTGGCGACGGCGGTGGCCGTTGGCGCCCCGATCCGTAGTGCCGTCGCGTCGGCTGCCCCGACACTCCGCACGGTCGTCGTGGCGACCGACGGCGACGACAGCGCTCCGGGGACGGCGGCCCGACCGCTGGCCACCGTCGCCCAGGCGGTGCGGCGACTTCCTGATGGCGGCACGATCCTGCTGCGCGGCGGCCACTATTCCCAGCGCGTGACACTGGGCGGCGCGGCGCATGACCTGACGATCAAGCCCTACGGTCACGAGCACGCGATCCTCGACGGCAGCGGCTTGCGCCCGCCGGCGGGCCGTTCGGCCATGGTCACGATCTTCGGCAGTAGCCGGATCACGGTGTCCGGGTTGGACATCACCGGTTACGACACGACCGGACTGCAGGCCGTGCCGATCGGCATCTACGTGCACGGCGGCGCGGCGCACATCACGCTGGCAGGCGACCACGTCCACTCCATGGGCAACTACAACGGCACGCTGGGCAGCTTCGACCTCAACGCGCACGGGATAGCCGCCTACGGAGACTCTCCGACGCATCCGATCCATGACCTGACCATCACCCGTGATGAGGTCGACCACCTCGCCCTCGGGGCGAGCGAGTCCGTCGTCGTCAACGGAAACGTGGACGGCTGGCGGATCACCCGCAACTCGATCCACGACAACAACAACATCGGCATCGACGCCATCGGCTTCGAACCCACTCTGACCGGCAAGTACCGGTACACCCAGGCCAATCGCGCCCGTAACGGCCTCATCGCCGACAACACGGTCCGCAACATCATCTCGCGCGGAAACCCCGCGTATTACGAGGACGGATCGTGGTGCAACTGCGCCGACGGCGTCTACGTCGACGGCGGCTCGCACATCCGGGTCGAGCGCAACCGCCTCTCCGGCGACGACATCGGCATCGAGGTCGCCGCCGAGAACCCCAGGGGGACTGCCGACCATGTCGTAGTCGCCGACAACTTCGTCCGGACCAGTGCGTTCACCGGGATCACCACCGGCGGCTACTGCAACGGGGCGCAGGACTGCGGCGGGGTGAAGACCGGCACGTCGCACGACAACACCTTCGTCAACAACACGCTCTACGCCAACAACACCCTCGATGACGGTTCGCCGCAGTTCCTGATCCAGTACTACGCCTACCGCAACACGGTGGAGAACAACATCGTCTACGCGACGAACACCGATCACGTGGTGCTCGGGACGGTCCCGGGAGCGCAGCGCGACGGATTGAGCACCCGCAACCACGTCGACCACAACCTCTACTACGCCAGCGGTGGCGACGCGGGCACGGCGTCGTTCGGCTCCCTCGGACGGACCTACACCGGGTGGGCCGCCTATCGACGGGCGACCGGACAGGACGCACACAGCCGGTTCGTCGCACCCCGCCTCGTGGCGCCGCAGCGGGGCAACCTGCACCTGCGCGGCGACTCGCCGGCGATCGATACCGGTGCCGCGCTACCTGCCACCGTCGTCGGTCGCCTCGACATCGACCGGCAGCCACGCGTGCAAGGACCACGGATCGACGTCGGCGCGGACGAGCGGCCGTGAGCAGAGAGGCGTGACGATGGCGACCACGATCACCTTTCTCGGCGCCGGCAGCGTCGTCTTCACCCGCGAGCTGCTCGCCGACATCATCGGCCTGGGTGACCTCGGCGAGCTGACGATCGCGCTCCAGGACATCGACGTCGAGCGACTCGAGACCGCCGAGGCGATCGCACAGAGCACCATCGAGCATCTCGGTGGCCGCGCCCACGTGACGGCGACGACGGACCGCCGCAGGGCGCTCTCCGGGGCCCAGTACGTGGTGAACTCGATCCAGGTCGGGATGTACGACGCCACCGTGCGGGACTTCGACATCCCGGCCCGCTACGGCCTCAGGCAGACGATCGCCGACACCATCGGCATCGGCGGGATCTTCCGCGGCCTCCGCACGTTCGACGCCCTGGACGGGATCGCCGCCGACATGACCGAGGTCTGTCCGGACGCGTGGCTGCTCAACTACACCAACCCGATGGCGATGAACGTCGCCTATCTCGCTGCTGTCGCACCCCGGCTGAAGGTGCTGGGGCTGTGCCACTCCGTCTACTGGACCGTCGTCGGGCTGTGCGAGATCGTCGGTGTCCCCTATGAGGAGGTCACCTACCACAGCGCGGGGGTCAACCACCAGGCCTGGTTGCTGAAGTGGGAGCACGACGGGAAGAGCCTCTACCCGCGCCTGGACGAGGCGATCGAACGGGACCCCGAGCTGCGCCGTCGCGTGCGCGTGGACATGTACCGCCGGCTCGGCTACTACCCGACGGAGACGTCGGAACATTCCTCGGAATATGTGGCCTGGTACCTGCACGACGACGCGGAGATTGCCCGGCTTCGGATTCCGGTCGGCGACTATGTCGAGATCAGTCGGCAGAATCTCGACGACTATGCCGAGACGCGGGAGTTGGTACTCGCCGGGAAACTCCGCCCGCCGGAGCGGGAAGCCACCGAATACGCGCCACTGGTGATCCACAGCCTGCAGACCGGCACACCCCGGGTGATCTACGCCAACGTGCCCAATCACGGCCTGATCGACAACCTGCCCGCGGACTTCACCGTCGAGGTGCCCACCGACATCGGGCCGGACGGCGTCCGCCCGCATGCGGTCGGATCGCTTCCGATCCAGTGCGCGGCGCTCAACCGTCCCTACGTGGGGGTAGGCAGCCTCACCGTCGCCGCGGCCCTGCGCGGGGACCCTCGCCTGGTCCGGCAGGCCGCCATGCTCGACCCCAATACCGCCGCCACGCTCACGGTCGACCAGATCTGGGCGCTGTGCAACGAGCTCACTGCGGCGCACGGCGGGCTCATCCGCGAATCACTACGCGAACCCGTCGCGCCGTGATGACCGTGTTGGCCTGGACACTTCCGCGCCACTGCGCATCCTTGTCCATTGAATCTGCACGAACCTGCTCTAATCTGCACTACGGTAGGGCATTGGGTTGTTCGATCGGGGCGGCCCGGGCCGCCTCGGGTAGGAGCTTCACCTCATGAGACGTCTCGGACTATGTCTGCCCGCGCTGGTCGCCGCGGCCGCCCTCGTTCTCACCGCTTGTGGCAGTGGAAGTGGCGGCTCAAGTGGCGGGGTGACGAAGATCGTCGTGTGGCACGGCTACACCGATGTCGAGGGCAAGGCCTTCAACAACATGGTGAAGCAGTTCGAAAAGAGCCACCCCGACATCAAGGTCTCCGCACTGGAGTCGACCAACGACTACGCCCTGCAGAAGGTCCTGACCGCGGTCCGCGGCGGCACGCCGCCGGACGTCGCCTACATGTACGGGTCCTGGTCGCCGAACATCGCCAAGATCCCTTCCTTGGTGGACCTTTCCGACACGGTGCACGGTGCGGGGTGGAACTGGAACGACTTCTACCCGGGAGAGCGCGCGACGGCGACGGTCGGCAGCAAGGTCGTCGGTGTGCCCGCCCTGGTGGACAACCTCGCGATCGTCTACAACAAGAAACTCTTCAAGCAGGCCGGGGTGTCTCCGCCGACCCGCAACTGGACCTGGACCGATTTCGAGAACGCCGCGGCCAAGCTGACCGACAAGTCGAAGGGCCAGTACGGCTGGTACTACCCGGCCGACGCCAGCGAGGACACGGTGTGGCACTGGGAGGCCATGCTGTGGGAGGCCGGCGGCGACATCCTGAACCCCAGCAATACCAAGGCGGCATTCGATTCACCGGCCGGTATCAAGGCGCTCACCACGCTGCAACACATGGCCCAGAACAAGTCGGTCTATGTCGACACGTCCAACACCAAGGGCAGTCAGCTCATGAACGCCGGCAAGATCGGGATGATGGTGACCGGACCTTGGGACCTCAGCTCGCTGCCCAACATCGATTACGGCGTGCAGATCATGCCGACCTATCCGGGTTCTCCGGGCGGCCACCAGACGATCTCCGGGCCGGACAACTGGGTCGTGTTCAACAACGGGTCGGAACAGACGAAGGCGGCGGAGACCTTCGTCAAGTGGCTCACCGCCCCGGCTCAGGTCAAATCGTTCTCCCTGGCCACCGGTGACCTGCCGACCCGCGCCTCCGTCGGCGACCAGGCCAGCTTCGTCAAACAACTCAACGACAAGCTGCCGGGAACAGCGGCGTTCGTGGCTAATCTCGCCAATGCCAAGAAGGCGCGCCCGCAGGTCACCCAGTACCCCAAGATCTCCGAGGCTCTGGGTAACGAGATCGTCTCCGTCCTGCTCGGCAAGAGCACCCCATCGGCCGCACTCCAACAAGCTGCGGCAGAGACGAACCAGGCACTCACGGGATGACGGCGACGGCCCAGGCCGGTCGTAGGAGGCCGCTGCGTAGGCTGGCCCGTTCGGAGTCGATGACCGGCTGGGCCTTCGCCAGTCCTGCGGTAATCGTGATCGCGATCTTCGGGCTGCTCCCGGTGCTGTGGTCGCTCAAGCTGTCTTTCCAGCACTCGGATCTGCTGACCCCCGACACCCCCTGGGTGGGCACCAAGAACTACCGCCAACTCGTCCACGACCCGCTCTTCTCCGGGGCGATCGAGCACACGATCATCTATACGGCGCTTTTCGTCCCCGGGACGATGCTCGTCGGACTGCTGATCGCCGTCGCGATGAACCGCCCGTTGCGTTTCATCTCCCTCTACCGCACCGCGGCCTACGTCACGATGGCGGTCTCGTCCATCTCGGAAGGCATCATCTTCCTCTGGCTGACCGACCCGAGTTACGGTCTGGTCAACTCTGCGCTCAACGCCGTCGGCATCAGTTCCCAGCCGTTCCTCTCCAGCCCGTCCCAGGCGTTGTACGTGATCGTGGGCATGACGATCTGGGGGTGGACCGGTTTCGGGGTCGTCGTCTACCTGGCGGCACTCCAGGGCGTTCCCGCGGAGTTGCAGGAGGCGGCGGCGATCGACGGCGCGAAGCCCTTCGCCATCTTCCGCACCATCACGCTTCCGTTGCTCAGTCCGGCGAGCCTGTTTCTCGTCGTCTGGCTGACGATCAACGCCCTGCAGCTCTTCGACGAGGTCTACCTGACCACCCGCGGCGGGCCGCTGCACGCCACGACGGTCATCGTCTACTACCTGTGGGACCAGGCGTTCCAGCAGTTCAACGCCGGGTACGCCGCAGCGATGGCCTACGTTCTCTTCCTCATCATCCTGGTCATCACGGCCGTGCAGTTCCGTATCGGCAAGCGTTACGTGCACTACTCATGAGCACCTACACCGACGCGGTCAGCGGGCCGCCTTCCGAAGCTGTGGGCACGACCAGCCCGGCGCCGCGGCGGCGGTGGCGGCTGCCGTTCAGCCCGTGGCACCTCGTCCTGATCCCGACGTCGTTCCTCCTGCTGGTGCCCCTGATATGGATGCTGATCACCTCGTTCGAGACGCCCTCGGAGGCCCAGCGGTTCCCACCCGTACTGATTCCGTCGAAGATCCGGCCGCAGAACTATGTGGACGCGTGGAACACCGCCCCGTTCGGCCACTTCTTCCTCAACAGCATCGCGGTCGCGCTCGTGGTCGTGGTGAGCAACCTGGTGCTGTGCAGCTTCGCCGGGTACGCCTTCGCCCGGCTGAAGTTCCTCGGTCGCGGCGCGCTCTTCGTCCTGGTCATGGCCACGCTCATGGTTCCCTTCCAGGTGACCATGATCCCGGAGTTCCTGATCGTGAAATGGTTCGGCGTCAACATCTGGGACCAGCTGGGCATCAACCACATCGGGGCCCTGATGCTGCCCAACCTCGCGACGGCGTTCGGGATCTTCTTCCTCCGGCAGTTCTTCCAGACCGTGCCCGTCGAACTCGAGGAGGCCGCGCGGATCGACGGCACCTCCCGGATCGGTGTGGTGCTCAAGATCCTGCTGCCGCTGTCGTTGCCGGCGCTGTCGACGTTGGCCGCCCTGACGTTCCTGACGTCATGGAACGACTTCCTGTGGCCGCTCATCGTCATCACGGCGCAGAACAACATGACGGTGCCCCTCGGTCTCACCTATTTCCAGGGCACTCACGCGACCCAGTGGACGCTGCTGATGGCCGGTAACGTCATGAGTCTCATACCTATGGTGCTGGTGTTCTTCGCCGCCCAGCGGTATTTCGTCCGGTCGGTCGCCGCGACCGGGCTCAAGGGCTGAGTCGGGGAACGAAGGGACGCAACAGTGGCAGACGTGCAGTTCCGTGGAGTCACCCGGCGCTTCGGCGCCGACGTCGTGGCTCTGCGCGATCTGAGCATCGACGTGATCGACGGGGAGTTCCTCATCCTCGTCGGCCCGTCGGGATGCGGGAAGAGCACGGCCCTGCGCATCCTGGCCGGACTCGACAAGCCGACCAGTGGGGAGGTCTGGATCGGGGGGCGACCGGTCACTGCGCTCGGCCCGGGGGAACGCGATATCGCGATGGTTTTCCAGAACTATGCGCTCTACCCCCACATGAGCGTCTACAAGAACCTCGCCTACGGGCTGCGGCAACGCAAGGTTCCCAAGGCTGACATCGAGCGGCAGGTGCGCGAGACGAGCACGATGCTCGGGATCGAAGAGCTGCTCGACCGTAAGCCCGCTCAGCTCTCGGGTGGTCAGCGGCAACGGGTGGCCATGGGGCGCGCATTGGTGCGCCGACCGGTCGCCTTCCTCCTCGACGAACCGCTGTCGAACCTCGACGCCAAGTTGCGCACCCAGGTGCGGGGCGACCTCAAGCGGCTGCACGCCGAGTTGCCGATCACCTCGATCTACGTCACCCACGACCAGGTCGAGGCGATGACGCTCGGCGACCGGATCTGCGTCATGTCCGCCGGCGAGGTGCAGCAGATCGGCACTCCGACCGAGGTCTACGACCACCCGGCGAACACGTTCGTCGCCGGATTCATGGGATCGCCGCCCATGAACCTCGTGCGGGGCACCGTCGGGTCGGGCAGCGTGCGGGTCGGCGGGGCGGAGGTGGCCCGGACGGCGGGGCACGACGGCCCGGTGACGGTCGGCATCCGGCCCGAGAGCGTCGTCCTGCAGGCGACAGGTGGCGTTCCGGCCCGGGTGGTCTTCGCCGAGCCACTGGGCAGTCACGTGCTGGTGCATGTCGAGATCCCGGTGGTGACCGCCGATGCAGCCGGTGCGCTGTCGGACGATCCTCCGGTCATCGTCCAGGCTCCGCCGCACATCCGCCCGGAGCCGGGCGACGAGGTGACACTACGATTCGACCCGGCTCGCACCTACCTCTTCGACGGCGACTCGGGTGCAGCACTGCACTCGGACCGGCAGCCGTCCGCGGGTGCCCTCAGGCCGTGATCACCTTCACCCCGGCGGACTCGAGATCGGCGCGGGCCGGCTCGCCGATCTCGCCGTCGGTGACCAGATCGCTGATCGCGTCGATGCCGCAGATCCGGGCGAACGTGACCCGGCCGACCTTGCTCGAGTCGGCGATGACGACGGAACGCTTCGCCTGACGGATGAAGGCTGCGTCGGTGTGGGCCTCCATCTCGTCGTGGGTGGTGCACCCCTCGGCCACGGTGAGGCCGTCGGTACCGACGAAGGCGAGATCGAGGTGGTACTGCGCGAGCATCGTCTCGGCGGACGGCCCGACCAGCTCATACGAGGCGTGCCGGGCGTTACCACCGATGACGACCAGCCGGATGTTGGGCCGGAGCACCAGCTCGGCGGCGATGTTCAGCGCGTTGGTCACCACCGTGACGCCGATCCGGTCGGCCAGCGCGCGGGCGACCTCCGTACCGGTCGTGCCGCCGGTCATGCCGACGACGGCACCGTCCTCGACGAGGGAGGCCGCCATGAGCCCGATGCGGCGCTTCTCGGGCTGACGTCGCGCGGCCTTGTACCGGATCGGGAGCTCCAGGCCCACACTGTTGGCGATAGCCCCGCCGTGGGTGCGGACGAGAAGGCCCTGCTCGTGCAGAGCGTGCAGATCCCGCCGGATGGTGGCACCCGAAACGCCGAGCTCGTCCGCGAGCCGCGCCACGTCGACGCTGCCGTGCTCGGCGATGTAGTCCAGGACCGCGCTCATCCGCTCTGCCCGCATGCGCAACATTCTATCCCTGGACTGCGCAGATCTGTTCGGCTCCGCCGGTCATTCGCGATGCAGCACCGGGCGGCAGGGCCTTACCTCTGATCAAATGCCGCGCTAGTGTGCACTTTCACACATCCGGCTGCCGGAGGCGATGCCCGTGGGAACCACTGATCCGTCCGACCTCCGCCTCCGCGACTACACGCCCGTGTCGATGCTGCGCACTCCCCGGCACGAGGTGCACCGGTCCGCCGCCCCGGCGGTCGATGTGCACAACCATCTCGGCCGGCGGCACTCGGGTGACTGGTCCACGCCGGACGTCGGGAAGCTCCTCGGCACGATGGACGCCTGCAACGTCGCCGCGATCGTCAACCTCGACGGCGACTGGGGATCCGAGCTCGAGGCAAATCTGGACCGCTACGACCGCCCGCATCCCACCCGGTTCGCGACGTTCGCCCGCCTGGACTGGAGTCGGTGCGCGACCAAGGGCTGGCCGGAGTTCCTCGTGCGGAGCCTGGAGGACTCCGCCCGCCGGGGAGCGGCCGGGGTGAAGGTGTGGAAGGACCTCGGCCTGCACATCCGCGACGAGTCCGGTTCATTGGTGCTCGCCAACGATGCCCGGCTGGCCGACTTCTGGGCGGCCGCCGGGTCGCTGCATCTTCCGATCCTGATCCACACCGCCGATCCCGCCGCGTTCTTCGAGCCTCTCGACGGTCGTAACGAGCGCCTGGAAGAACTCCTGGCGAACCCGGATTGGCACTTTGCGGACGAGCGGTTCCCGCGCATGCAGACGCTGCTCGACGCCCTCGAGGAGGTCGTGGCCGCCCATCCGGACGTCACGATCATCGGTGCGCACGTCGGCTGCTACGCCGAAGACCTCGCGTGGGTCGCTCGGATGATGAGCACTTACCCGAACTTCCATGTCGACATCGCGGCCCGGATCCCCGAGCTCGGTCGGCAGCCGCGGGGCACCCGCGACCTGATCCTGGCTCACCCGGACCGCGTTCTCTTCGGCACGGACTGCTTCCCGCCCCGGGAAGAGGACTACCGGCTCTATTTCCGATTCCTCGAGACGGCCGACGAGTACTTCCCCTACACCGACGACGATCCGCCGGACTCGGGCCGCTGGAACATCTCCGGACTCGATCTCGATCCGGACACCCTGGACATGCTCTACGGCGGCAACGCGCGCCGGATCATCCCGGCCCTGGCCGGCGGCGACGACTAGGCGGAGTCACCCTCGGCCAGGCTGGTCGAGAGCCGGCCCGCGATCTCGTGCAGCACCGGGATCGACTGCTCGACATGTTCGGCGGTCATCCGGGCGGCCGGACCGGAGACCGAGATCGCCGACGGCACGGTGGCATCCGGCACGACCACGGCGAGGCAGCGCACCCCGACCTCCTGCTCACCCTCATCGATCGCGTAGCCCTGGCGGTGGATGGTCTTGAGATGGATCAGAAATTCGTCGACATCGGTGATGGTCCTGGTGGTGCGGGACGGCAGCCCGTTCCGGGCGACAATGCGCTGTACGTCGGCCGTGGGCAGCTCGGCAAGTAGCGCCTTGCCTACCGCCGTGCAGTGCGGCAGCACGCGGCGACCGGGCTCGGTGAACATGCGCATCTGGTGCCGGCTTGCGGCCTGCGCGACGTAGACCACCTCGTTGTCGTCGAGGATCGCGAAGTTCGCCGACTCGCCGGTGAAGTCCCGCAACTCCGCGAGGTACGGCGTCGCCCACGCGCCCAGCAGCCGACTGGCGACGTCGCCGAGGTGGATCAGCTTGGCGCCGAGCGTGTAGTGGCGGGACTGTTCCTGGCGCGCGTATCCGCGGTGCACCAGCGTCTGCATGAGCCGGTGTGCCGTGGGCAGCGGAAGGCCCGCGGTAGCGGCGAGCTGGGAGAGACCTCGCGGCCCGCTGGCGTCGGCGATCGCCTCGAGCAGGTCGAGTGCCCGGTTGACCGACTGCACGGCACCCTTGTCCACCTTGTCGATGGGGTCGGGTCGGGCCGCATCGCCGGGTGTGGCCCGGTCAGGCTTTCTGTTCGCCAACGAACCGCTCCTCTGGTTGATCGGGTCCCAGCTTGCCAGTCCGGTCGGCCCGGAAGGGCTGAATGCCGCGGATCGAGGCGTCGACGAGCTCGACCGGATGGAAGAGCGGGGTCTCCGATGCGCCGGGCCCCTGGTGCCGGCGGATCTGCAGGAGGCATCCGGCGTTCGCGGTCGCGATGGCGTCGGGTCGCACCGCCGCGATGTTGCCGACCTTGCGGCGGCCGAGCTCCTCGGCGGCCTCGGGCTCGACGAGGTTGTAGATCCCGGCCGAGCCGCAGCAGATCGCCGCCTCGGGGATGTCGATCACCTCGAGCTGCGGGATCTGCCGCAGCATCGACCGTGGCTCGGCGTTGACCCCCTGTGCATGGTTGAGGTGGCATGCATCGTGATAGGCGAGGCGCCCGGCTATCGGGCGGCGCGGGGCGATCGGCTCGAGCTCGGCGAGCAGCTCGGTGACATCGCGCACCTTGCTCGCGAACGACGCGGCGCGGTCGGCGTAGTCGGGATCGTCGGCCAGCAGCGACCCGTACTCCTTCATGGACGATCCGCAGCCCGCGACGTTGACCACGATGGTGTCGACGTCGAGCCCGTCGAAGGCGTCGATCAGCCGACGTGCGAATCCGGCGGCCTCGGCCTCGCGGCCGGAGTGGTAGGACAGCGCGCCGCAGCATCCCTGGGCCGGGAGTGCCACGTCGCAGCCCTCGGCGGCGAGCACCCGCAGGGTCGCGTCGTTGACCGCCCGGAAGAACACCCGCTGCACGCATCCGGTGAGCATGGCGACCCGGCGCCGTGGGGGACCGCTGGTGGGCACCGCCGACGGTGCGCGGCTGCGGAGGTCCCGCAGCCGGACCGACGGCAGCAGACCCTCCAGCGAGCGCAGCCGGGCCGGGAGCCGGTTGACGAGTCCGTTCGCCCGCAGCCGGGCGGCGAGCCCGAGGCGCTGGTAGAGCACCGCCGGGAGCAGGGCGACCCGCAGCCGGGCCGGGTAGGGGAACAGCGAGAAGATCAGCCGACGGAAGGCGCGGTCCTTCCACGACCGCGGCACGTTGCGCTCGACCTGGGCGCGGGTCGCCTCCAGCAGCCGGTCGTACTGCACGCCGGACGGGCACGCCGTCACGCAGGCCATGCAGCCGAGGCAGGCGTCGATGTGGTCGCCGACCGTGGAGTCGAGCGGCGCCTGCTGGTCGGCGACCATGTTCATCAGGTGGATCCGGCCGCGCGGGGAGTCCATCTCCTCGCCCCACAGCAGGTAGGTCGGGCAGGTGGGCAGGCAGAATCCACAGTGGACACAGTCATCGAGCAGCTCGTGCGACGGCGGGTGCTGGGCGTCGAAGAAACTCACTGCGTGCCTTTCAGCCAGGGAGAGAAGCGGCCGGGGCCGAGCCGTCCGTCGGGGTCGAACGCGTTCTTCACCGATCGCAACAGGGCAATGGCCGCCGGCGGCGGGCCCCAGGCGTCCACCAGCCGCTCGACGCCGTCGACCCGGCGGCGGCGGGTGATCGCCGCGTCGGCGAATCCGGTCGCCACCCCACCGAGGACACGCGCGTGCGCGGCCGCGTCGCCGCCGCGCAGGACGACGGTGTGTACGCCGACGCCGAGCGATGCGGACCACGCCGCCGCGATGCCCTGCTCGGCGACGAGTTTCTCGACCAGTTCGACCAGGTCGGGGAAACGGCTCGGCAGGGCGCCGACGCGGAACACGGTTTCGCCGGGCGCGCCGCGGACGAGATCGGCCTCTGCGGCCCAGACGGCCTCCTCCTCCGGCCCGCTGAGTACGGCGCCGTCGGGGAGATCGGCGTGCCCGAGCTGTTCCTCGATGCCGACGTCGGTGCCCTCGACGCGGACCAGCAGCCGCCCGGCCGACCAACAGACCGCCGTGGGTTCGACCGGGCGGCCGGCGAGCTCCGTGGCCAGCCGGTGGCCGTGGCGCGCGTCGCCCTCGACCACGAGGGTGCGGCTCCCGGCGGTGAGCGGATGCGTCCGCAAAACCACCTCGGCGACCAGCCCGAGCGTCCCGAAGGACCCGGAGAAGAGCTTGGCCAGGTCGTAGCCGGCGACGTTCTTGATCACGTGGCCGCCGGAGTGGGCGATCCGGCCGTCGGCCAGGACGACCGTGACGCCGAGAACGAGGTCGCGCAGCGGCCCGTAGCGATGCTGCCGGGGCCCGGAGTCCGCGGTGGCGAGCAGGCCGCCGACGGTGGCGCCCGCGCCGACCCGGGCGGCGTCGTTCGCGACCCACTGACCGTGCCCGGCCAGCCAGGACTGCAGGGCGCGCAGCGGAGTGCCGGCCCGCACCGCGACGGTCATGTCGGCCGGGTTGTAGGCCAGCACCCCGGACAGCTCGGTGGTGTCGACCACCGTGTCGACGGCGGTGGGCTCTCCGCCCCAGTCCGTCGCGGTGCCGGCGCCGCGGATCAGGATCCGGCCGCCGTCGCGGATCGCGTCGGCCGCCTGCGCGACGTCGCCCGGACTACAGACGCTGGATGACATCGGCGGCCTCGAGAGGATGCGGGCGGTACCGGCCGGGCTTCTCACCGCACAGCCGCGGCGTCGGCAGCACCTTGCCCGGATTGGCGATCCCGGCCGGGTCGAAGGCCGACCGCAGGGTCGCCATCGCGGCGAGATCGACGTCGGTGAACATCGTCGGCATCGCGCACGCCTTGTCGGTGCCGATGCCGTGCTCGCCCGAGAGGGATCCGCCGAGCTCGACGCACAGCTCGGCCACGGTCTTGGAGAGCGTCTCGGCCCGGTCGTGCTCACCGGCGGCCTCGTCGTAGAGGACCAGGGGATGGAGGTTCCCGTCGCCGGCGTGGAAGACGTTGGCCACGCGCAGCCCGGCGTCGTCGGCCAGTGCACCGATCCGCGCCAGCGCCTCGGCGAGCCGGGTGCGGGGGACCACGCCGTCCTGCACGAAGTAGTTGGGGCTGATCCGGCCGACCGCGGCGAACGCGGCCTTGCGCCCGCGCCAGATCGCCGCCCGCTCCGCCTCGTCGGCGGCGATCCGGATCTTGGTGGTGCCGTGCCGGCGGCAGATCTCCTCCACTGCGGTACGGAGGTCCAGGCACTCCGCCCCGGGGCCGTCGAGCTCGATGACCAGTGCCGCCGGGGTGTCGATGGTGTAGCCGGCGTGGACGGCGGTCTCGGCGGCCTCGATGGCCAGTTGGTCCATCATCTCCATGGCGGCGGGGACGATGCCCGAGCCGATGATGTCGGTCACGACCTCGCCCGCGTCGACCACGGAGGGGAAGTCGGCGAGCAGGGTCTGCACACTGGCGGGTCTGGGCAGGAGCCGGACCACCGCCGTCGTGGCGATGCCGAGGGTGCCCTCGGAGCCGACGAACACGCCGCGCAGGTCGTATCCGGCCTGTTCGGGTCCGGCGCCGCCGAGCCAGGTCCGGGTGCCGTCGGCGAGCACCACCTCGAGCGCGTGCACGTGGTGGGTGGTGAAGCCGTACTTGAGGCAGTGGGCGCCGCCGGAGTTCTCGGCGATGTTGCCGCCGATGGTGCAGACCTGCTGGCTGGACGGGTCCGGTGCGTAGTAGAGACCGAACGGCGCGGCGGCGTGGCTCACGGCGAGGTTGGTCACGCCCGGCTCGACGGTCGCCCGCCGGTTGACCGGGTCGATGTCGAGGATCCGGCGCAGCCGTTGCAGCGAGATCACGACGCCGTCGGCGACCGGCAGGGCACCGCCGGACAACCCGCTGCCGGCGCCGCGCGCCACGAACGGCACCTGATGCCGCGCGCACACCGCCACGGCCGCGGCCACCTCGTCGGCACAACTGGGCAGGACGACCAGCCGGGGAACCACCCGGTAGCCGGTGAGGCCGTCGCACTCGTAGGTGCGCAGCTCGGTCGGGTTGGTCAGCACCGCCTTGGGGCCGAGTACGCCGACCATGTCGGCCTGCAGCGCGTCCGTCACTCCATACACCGTACGGCAGAGGGGTGCCCGTGCAGTATCGCTCTCCAGGGCCATCCGTACCGCTCAGCGGGTCCGGGAGCGGGCGGTCACCTGCCGGAGCACGTGGTAGGGCTGATTGGCCAGGGTGCGCTCCAGCCCGGGAACGATCCAGGCGTCCCCGCCCACCGTGCGGACGACGAAGTAGTAGGCCAGGGGATAGGGCGAGTCGCTGTAGCCGGCCGGGATGGTGCCCACGATCCGGCCGTCGGCTCGGGTCATCACCACCTGCTGGTAGTCCTCGCCCTGGTTGAGGTGCCGGTAGTACAGGGCGACGTCGCCGTCGAGGCGGTCGGCGGAGGCGGTGACGGTCACTGCCGTGCCGCGCTCGAAGGTCTCCGGCGGCGTGTGCCGGAGTGCCGGGCGATCACCGCGGGGAGCGGGATGTACCTTCGTGCGGGCCCGGGTCACCGGTGCCGTCTGCAGCAGCCGCTCCATGGCCGCGAGATCGGTGTCGATGGCGGGCAACCGGTCCTTCCAGTGGCCGTGTTCGGTGAGCAGATCGCCGAAGGTGAGATCGTCGCGGTAGACGTGGTCGGTCGCGTCGACGATCCCGGCCCAGGCCGCCCGGGCGCCGCGATAGGCGGTCACCGCCTCCCGCAGATGGTGGGTCTCGTTCGTGCGCAGGTAGAGCGCGTAGGCGAGGCCCGCGCGGTATTTCCCGGCGAAGAAGTGGCCGAGCCCGGCCTGCGCGCTGACGTCGACGTCCAGTCTGCGGAACGCCGGGTCCTTGGCATCGGCGATCGCGGCGCGGGCCGCCGCGAGATCACGCTCGGCGTCGAAGGCCAGCGTGTCGAACCAGTCCGCGACCTCGTCCGGGCCGTAGCGGCCGTCCCGGCGCCCGGCGATCATGTCGTCGGCGAAGTCGTCGATCCGGGCGAACATGCTCGGGTCGAACGGGCTGACACCGGTGAACGTGGGAGGCGCTGCGGTGTCGGTCTTGTAGTAGTCGGTGTGCGGCCCTTCCACGATGGGCATGTCGGTGTACATCTCCGGCCAGTAGCCGTTGTTCGACGCCCCGAGCCCGTGCACCACGGTGATGAGCGGGAGCACCCGGCTCGCCGACGCGAGCGCAGCCTCGACCGGCAGCCCCGCCGCGCCGTACTCGGCCCGCAGCAGTCGCCGCCAGGTCTCCGGGTCGGCGTCGGGGTTGTAGAGCAGCCGGCCCCACAGCCGGTAGGTGTAGCGGTACTTGCGCCACTCCTGGCCGTCGAGCCGCAGATCGTTCTCCGCATAGGGATCGCGGCCGTCGACCGAGCCGCTGGCCTTGCGGCCCTTGAAGAAGAGCGGTTCGCACAACTCGACGCCCAACGCCCCGCCGATGGTGCCGAGGCGGCCGTATCCGGCCGCGAGCACGGGGTCGCCCCAGAGCAGGACCCGCTGCGTGCCGGGCCAGATCCGGAACAGCAGATCGAAGTCGCGGTCCTCGCGGAGGAAGTCGCCGTAGCCGTAGCGGGTGAAGCGACGCTGGTGCGCGGTGATGGACATGAGCCCGGTGCCGGGGTCTGCCGTCGCGCGCTCCTTGTCCCGGATCGTCGTCTGCTGGTAGGGCAGTCCCTGGTGCTCGGCCCAGTGCTTGGCCGACACCACCACCGGCTGCCCGGTCTTCCGCGCGACGTCGAGCAGGCCCTCGTCGACGCCCTTGGCATGCATGTCGATCTCGACCCGTCTTCCCGCCGAGGCCGCGCCCGCCAGGACGGTGCGCCAGAACTCGTGGCCGGGCTCGGGCACCCCGCCCTCGTAGTGCACCCGTGCGGTGATCCCGTCGATCGCCGGGCACTCCCGCAGAAGCTGCGCCAATGCATCAGCGCAGTAGGGCGCATGCGAATCGGGTGTGAGGCCGACGATCGGGTGGGTCGGCTCCGATCCCGGTCCCGGGTCGTAGGCGTGGTTCCACAGCCCGAGCTGGAAGTCGATCCCGCGGCGCTTGGTCTCGTCGCTGATGAAGCGCAGCGTCTCGAGATTGCGCTCCCGCTCCGGCGTGGAGACGTTCTTGGCGCTGACGTCGTAGCCGGGCACGTCGAGCAGGAACGGGTAGGCGAAGCAGAGGTAGTTGTCGGTCGCCGGATGGTGCCCGTAGTTGTACTGCATGCCGAATCCGAGCTGGAAGCGGTTGACCCGGTCGGTCGCGAGCTCGGTGAGGTAGTCGGACCAGAAGTCGCGGTCGTGGAACCACGGTGTGTCTTCTTCGACGGAGACGAACACGCGCAGGATGCTGCGGACCGGTGTCGCCGGGCGCTCTGCCAGCGGCTCGGTCGCCGCGAGCTCCGCCACCGGATCGCCCGCGTGCGTCGCCCGGTCGGCAAGCTCGAGTACGCCGTAACCGAGTCCACGGGCATCCGCTCCCGTCACGACCACCGGCCCACTCCGTCCGGTCGGCCGACCGAACGTGAACGACTCTGCGGCGGTCGGCTCGCCCGGGGTGCCGGTGCTGGCGGAGACGACGACGCGGAGAACACCGTCCCCGTCGTCCGGCCCGGCGGTGCCCACGGTGACGCCGGCGGATCGCAGGGCGTCGGTCAGGTGATCGACCGCCCAGTCGACCGGCGGGCGGTGGACGATTGCCCCGTTGCCGGTACGCGACAGGTGCACCGTGGTGGGACCGGTACCTCGCGTCGGCTCACTCATTCGGCGACCCCTTGCGACCGAGACAGTTTCACGATGCGGAACGTCCGTCCAAATGTGCGGACGACCGTAGTCTGCGCGGTGAGGCGGGTCAACCATGTCCGGGTCCGGTCGTGGACGGCCGAGTCGGGACCTTGCCAGGCCGACGAGGACGTCCTATCGTCCGGAATTCGGACTGTAACATTCACATCGTGAAAGCTTAGGAGTCGAGACGTGACCGACGTGAGTGTGGCCCCCCCAGCAGGTGTGGACCGGGCCGGCGAGGTGCTCAGTCCGCAGGCTGTGGCCTTCGTCGCCGGGTTGACCCGCCGCTTCTGCGGTGTCCGGGACGATCTGCTGATCCGACGCGCGAAGCGGCGCGCCGAGATCGCCGAGACCGGACGCCTCGACTTCCTCCCCGAGACCGCCGCCGTGCGGAACGGGGACTGGACGGTCGCCGCCATCCCGGCCGACCTCGCCGACCGGCGGGTCGAGATGACCGGCCCGACCGAGCGGAAGATGACCGTCAACGCCCTCAACTCCGGCGCCCGCGTGTGGCTGGCCGACCTGGAGGACGCGAACACTCCGGCCTGGGACAACGTCGTCGGCGGCCAGGTCAACCTCGCCGATGCGGTGCGGGGGACGATCACCTACGACGCCCCGGACGGGCGGCACTACGAGCTGCGGGAGGGCCGGCGACCGGTCATCGTCGTGCGGCCCCGCGGGTGGCACCTGGACGAGCGCCACGTGCAGGTGGACGGGCAGCCCGCGGTCGGCGCGCTGGTCGATTTCGGGCTCTACCTCTTCCACAACGCCGCCGAGCTCCTCGCCCGCGGCAGCGGGCCGTACTTCTACCTCCCCAAGCTCGAGAGCCACCTCGAGGCCCGGCTGTGGAACGACGTCTTCCGCTACGCCGAGGCCGAGCTCGGCCTACCCGCCGGCTGCATCCGGGCCACAGTGCTGATCGAGACGATCACCGCCGCCTTCGAGATGGACGAGATCCTCTACGAGCTGCGGGAGCACATCGCCGGGCTGAACGCCGGCCGGTGGGACTACCTCTTCAGCATCATCAAGAACTTCCGCGACCAGGGTGCGCGGTTCCTGCTCCCGGATCGCAACACGGTCACCATGACCGCGCCGTTCATGCGCGCCTACACCGATCTGCTGGTCGCGACGTGCCACCGACGCCGGGCCTCGGCCATCGGCGGCATGGCGGCGTTCATCCCGAGTCGTCGCGACCCCGCCGTCAACGACGAGGCGCTGGCCAAGGTGCGTGCCGACAAGGAACGGGAGGCGGCAGACGGGTTCGACGGTTCCTGGGTCGCACACCCGGACCTGGTGCCGTTGTGCCAGGAGGTCTTCGACGGGGTCCTCGGTGCCGCTCCGCACCAGATCACGCGGCTCCGCGAGGTGCACGTGACCGCGGACCAGCTTCTCGACGTGGCGTCGGCCGGCGGTTCGGTCACGCCGGCCGGGCTGCGCTCCGACGTCGCGGTCGGCCTGCGCTACCTGGCGTCGTGGCTGTCCGGGAACGGCGCCGCGGCGATCTTCAACCTCATGGAGGACGCCGCGACCGCGGAGATCTCCCGTACCCAGATCTGGCAGTGGATCCGCAACGAGGCCGTGCTCGACGACGGGCAGACGGTGACCCCGGAGCTGGTCCGACGCCTCCTCGACGAGGAGACTGCGGCGATCCGCGCCGAGCTCGGCGACGAACGGTTCGCCGGAGCACGCGTCACCGAGGCGCGCCGGCTTTTCGAGCGGGTCGCGCTCTCCGAGGACTTCGTGGACTTCCTGACGCTTCCGGCGTACGAGCTGATCGACTGACCCGAACTCCATGATCAGGAGGGGATCCGCGCGGCGTGTCGCGCACATATCCCCTCGTGATCAAGCTCCGGCCGCCCGCCGCGGCACGGCCCGCACCTAGCTGGCGATTCCGACGGTCTGCTTGATCGACCTCGGCTGGTCGAGCGCGCGGAGCATGTAGTCGGCGACGTCGGCACGGGGCACGACCCAGCCGCCCCGGATGTTCTGCCCGTACGCGGTCCGGTAGGTGCCGGTCCGCGGCTTGTCGGTCAGGCGTGGCGGTCGGACGAGGGTCCAGTCCAGGCCGCTGTCGCGTACGACGTCCTCCATCAGGGCGAGGTCGGCGTAGTGCCTCCGGAACAGGGTCTTTGCCACGTGGCTGAACAGATGCCGCATGAAGAAGCCGTCACCGGGGTCGTCCTTCGGCGGCTTCGGCCGGCCGGGCGACGGGACGGTTCCGAGCGGTGCGGCGCTGACGACGACGAGGCGCCGGGCCCCCGTCGCCTGCATCGCCTCGACGATGGCCCGGGTGCCGCGGGAGGCGATCCCGGCCTCGGACATCGAACGGGGACCGAGGCCGGACAGTACCGCGTCGGCCCCGGCGACCGCGGACTCGAGGGCAGAAGAGCGGGTGCCGGCCAGATCCGCGGTGACGGTGTGGACCTGCCGGGTCAGCTTCCCCGGGTTGCGGACGACGGCGGTCACGTCGTGGCCCGCTGCGAGGGCCTGGTCGAGGACCTCGCGGCCGATTCCCCCGGTCGCGGCGAAGATCGTGAGCTTCATCGGTGGCTCCGTGGTGAGTGGTGAGTGGTGAGGACGGAGGGTTCTCCGGCCCTTACCTGAGGAGGACGTATCCCGCGCCACGGATGTGACCGGCCGCGGGGCGCGAGACGAGTCCGTCACGTCCTGCGGCCGGGATCCGTCCCTAAGGTATGGCCATGACATCGGGGCCGCCGTCGAGCAACGACGAGTGGCTCGCCGCCCGGTTCGAGAGCTTCCGGCCGCACCTGCGTGCGGTCGCCTACAACATGCTGGGCTCACGGGCCTCGGCCGAGGACGCCGTCCAGGAGGCCTGGCTGCGCCTGCACCGCAGTGACGAGGCCGGGATCACCGATCTGCGCGGCTGGCTCACCACGGTGGTCGGCCGGATCTGCCTGGACATGTTGCGCGCCCGCCGCGCCCGCCGCGAGGATCCGGTCGGTACCTGGCTGCCGGAGCCGATCGTGGCCGACGACACGGGCGACCGACCCGAGGAGCGGGCGATCATGGCCGACTCGCTCGGCATGGCGCTGCTGGTCGTCCTGGAGACCCTCAACCCGGCCGAGCGGCTCGCGTTCGTCCTGCACGACGTCTTCGGAGTGCCGTACGACGAGATCGGCGTGATCGTCGACCGCAGCCCAGAGGCCGCCCGGCAACTGGCCAGCCGGGCCCGCCGCCGGGTGCAGGACGCCCCGCATCCGGACACCGACCTCGCCCGCCAGCGGCCCGTCGTCGACGCCTTCCTCGCGGCGGCGCGGAACGGCGACTTCGAGGCGCTGCTGACGTTCCTCGACCCCGACGTCGTCTTCCGCCTCGATGCCGGGCCGGTCGGCCCCTTTGCCGGACCGCCGGTGGTCGGGGCGGAGGCCGTCGCGCGGCAGGTGCTGTCGACAGCGCCGCGCTTCCTGCCGATCCTGCGCCCGGCCGTCGTCAACGGGGCCGCCGGGATGGTCGCCGGCAGCCCCGACCATCCGCTGGGCGTTGCCGCGTTCACTGTGGTCGGCGACCGGATCGCCGCGATCGACATCGTGGCCGACCCGGACAAGCTCCGTGACGTGACGATCGAGCCCTGACCGCGTGACACCGACGGCCCCGATCGGGAGCCGTCCCGACCTCGTCACTCGGCGGCGGAGACCTGCCGGAGATCGCGGAGGGTGCCCGCAAAGGCCAAGGTCAGCAGGATCACGGCCGCGCCCACCGCGGACCAGATCACATCGCGGCGCCCGCCGGTCGTCGAGATCCCGACGATGATCGCGCCGGTGACGGCCGTGGCCGCGATGAGCAGCCAGATCCCCAGCCGGAGTCGCCCGGGACGCGGCGGTTCGAGGACATCGACGTCGAGATCGCCGACCATGCGGCAGGTCTGGATCGCCCCGAGCGCCAACGCGGACCACCAGCAGGCGAGCACGGCCACCCGCACCGGTGGCGGCGCATCGGCGGCACCACCGTGCACACTCACCACCGCGACGGCGCCGAGGGCCGCCGGGACGATCAGGCGGTGTGCCGCCTGCCGCAGCACGGCCGTCGTCGCGGGGACGGTCAGCCGCGGGCGGGGCGCGACGAGGACGAGGCCGACGAGCATCGCCACCGCACAGCCGCTCATCACCCCTCCCCGAGCAGCCGCGGCGAGCGGGGTTTCCGTCTCGGCCGCTACGTGCGCGAGGAACCAGCTCAGCGCGGCCGCGGTGATCACCATCACCGAGGCCCGGCCCCGTCGCTGCGCCCGGGACTCCGCCGGCCAGACGGCGGGGTGCAGCCACATGTCGACCATGTGCACGAGCAGGTTCGGCCACGCCCTCCAGCCCGCGGACCGCGCCTCGGTCTCGAGGGCGGGACCCCACCTGTCGCGGAACGGACCCGGATACAGCCTGACGAAACCGTCGGTCACGCTCATGCCGGCTCCACCCCCAGATGTCTCAGGCCGACGGACGCGACCCTGGCCATGGCCCGCAGCTCGGCCTCGAGCACCTCGCGACCCTCGGCCGTCAGCTGGACAGGGCGCTGCCGTCCCTTCTCGTCGAGGGCCTCGATCAGGTGCTTGGCCTCGAGGCGCGTGAGTGCGCCGTACAGGCTCCCCGGTCCCAGCTTCTCCCCGCACAGTTCTTCGATCGCCGCGTTGATGGCATAGCCGTGCAGCGGCCCGTCGGCCAGCACGCAGAGCACCAGGGTCTGGGCGTCGTTGGCTTGCACGGCGGTCCTCGCTCTCGTCACCGGTCCACAATACTACGTGACAGGTAGTACGCGGCGTGTACTATCGCCGCATGATGACGGATTCCGCTCCTGTGGTTCTGGAGAACGTGACGAAGAGATTCGGGTCGACCACCGCGGTCCGGTCGGTGTCCTGGGCACCCCGTCGAGGCCGGGTGACGGCGCTGGTCGGCCTCAACGGCGCAGGGAAGTCGACCCTCATGCGGGTCATGACCGGCCTGGTCGCACCGACCGAAGGGAAGGTGACGGTCGCGGCCGGGACGGGCCGACGTGCGCTGTCCGCGATGATCGAGGCCCCGGCGCTCTTCACCGGACTGACGGTCGGCCGCAACCTGCGGATCCATCGCACCCTCACCGGCGCGGACCCGGCCGGCATCCCGGTGGTCGTCGACCTGACGCAGGTGGGGGAGGTGATGAATCGGCGGGTCGGCACCTTGAGCCAGGGCTACCGCCAGCGGGTCGCGATCGCCGTCGCCCTGCTCGGCTCTCCGAGCGCGCTGCTCCTGGACGAGCCGACCAACGCCTTGGACCCGGAGGCGATCGTCCACCTGCGGCACCTCATCCGGCGGGTCGCCGACCGCGGAACCGCCGTCGTCGTGTCGACCCATCTGCTCAGGGAGCTCGATGGGACGGCCGACGCCCTGACCGTGATGCATGAGGGCCGGGTGCTCTACGACGGGCCGTTCAGGTCGTTCGTCGGATCCACCAGCCTGCGCATCCGGGCGTTCGATGTCGAGGCCACGACCAAGCTCGCCGAGGTCCTGCGTTCCGGGGGAATCGAGGTCCACCCGCTCGAGGACGGCATCCGGGCGGTGCCGGGTGCCGAGCCCGCCGACTGGGCGGCGCACCGCGTCGTCGGCGTGGCCGCGGACGCCGGAATCGGCCTGGTCGAGCTCAGTCACATTGCGCCGACGCTCGAGGAAGCCTTCCACGCGACGATCTCAGGAGCAGGCAAATGAGGACCTTCCGCGCCGAGCTACTCCGTTCGGCCAACAGAGCGACCGCCGCGTTCCTGCTCCTGTGCCTGGCGATCACGGTGTTCGCGGTCTACAACGCCGGCCACCAGCACCAGACGCCCCTGTGGGGATTCGGACAGGTGGCCATCTTCACCGCGACGCTGCTCATGGGCCGCGCGGCAGCCGTCGCGGCGGGCGACTTCAGCGGCGGAACCATCCGGCCGTGGCTCATCTCCGGTCCGTCGCGCGGGCGGGCCTGCCTGGGCAAGTCCGGTGCCTCGATCTGCATCGCCGTGGGGTTCACCGTGGTCGCGGGGCTGCTCAACTACGCTGTCAGCGGCATGGTCGGTTCCGTCCCCACGCTGCACGACGCGCTCGTCGCGACGGGTCGGCTGGGCATCGCGTGCGTGGCCTTCACGCTGTTCGGTCATGCCGTGGGTGTCCTCACCCGATCGGTCCCGGTAGCGCTGACCGTCACCTTGGGCTGGATCCTTCCCGTCGAGCACCTTCTGGACAGCGGTCCGAGTGCCGACCGGTGGCTTCCGGGTCTGGTGCTGCAGCGGATCACGACAGGTCAGGTCGGCACGACCGGCACCTGGGCCGGCGTACTGGCCCACGCTGTCGTACCGTTCGTGATCCTCGAGCTCGTCGCGCTGGTCGTTTTCCGTCGTCGGGACATCAACAGTTGAGGGGTCGCACGGTGCGAAGTGGCAGCTGGATGAGGGCGCCGTACGCGCGGCGGCTGCGCCGGCAGGTCGGTGCGGGCCCGCTCCCGAGACATGTCGGGCTAATCATGGACGGCAACCGGCGCTGGGCCCGGCAGAGAGGATTGGTCAACCCGAGCCTCGGTCACAAGTACGGAGCCGAGCACGTCGAGGATGTCCTGTCCTGGTGCGCGGCTCTGGGGATCCGGCACGTCACCGTCTTCGTCTGCTCGACGGAGAACCTGCAGCGTCGCGGGGACGCCGAAGTCGCCTTTCTGATGCAGGTGATCGAGAGCGTGGTGGCCGATCAGTTGTCCCGATCGACCCCGCGCTGGGAGGTGCACATCGCGGGGATGCTCGACGTCTTGCCGGACAGCACGGCGCGAGCGCTCAAGGACGCGGTCGAGGCGACGACCGGCCGCGGCCTCGGGGCGCACGTCACGCTCGCTGTCGGGTACGGCGGCCGACAGGAGGTCGTCAACGCCACTCGCGAACTGCTCTACGAGCGCGCCGCGTCCGGGCAGTCCCTGACCGATGTCGCCGCGGATCTGAGCGCGGACGACATCACCGCGCATCTTTACACCGCGGGCCGACCGGATCCGGACCTGGTGATCCGGACCAGTGGTGATCAGCGGCTGTCGAACTTCCTGCTCTGGCAGAGCGCCTATTCGGAGCTGTACTTCTGCGAGGCCTACTGGCCGGCGTTCCGGGAGATCGACTTCCTCCGTGCCCTGCGCAGCTTCGGCGCCCGCACCCGCCGCTACGGCGGCTGAGGCTGCGGGACACAGTTTGCGGCGCTAGGAATTGGCGCGGCGGACCGCGTCGGCGACGGCGTCCGCACCGCGGTCGTGCAGTCCTTCGACCACGCCGTCGATGTCGGAGGCCGGGCGGTTCTGGCTCAGTTTGGCCTTCGCCTCGATCCGGGTGATGACCACCTCGATGCCGACGATGGCACGCAGTTGTCCCGCGACGAACTTCTCGGGCGCGTCGTCGACGGACCACGGCAGGCCGTTTCCCGTCTCGTGCTTGGCGGTGAGGCGGCGTACCAGCGATTCGACCCAGGCCGGATCGTCGTGCACGACGAGCCGGCCGTAGACGTGCGCGGTCACGTAGTTCCAGGTCGGTACGACGCGGCCGTGCTCGGCCTTGGTCGCGTACCACGAGGGGGACACATAGGCGTCCGGCCCACGCACGATCACCAGCGCGTCGCCGTGCGGCGTAGTCCGCCACTGGTCGTTGTTGCGGGCCAGATGGCCGAGCAGGGCGCCGTGTTCGCCCACCCGGGAATCGTGGATGAACGGCAGCAGCGTCGCGATCAGGCCGTCCGGCGTCGCGGTGACCAGGTCCGCTGCCCCGTGCCGGTCGAGGAGCTCCCGCACCGCTGCGTCGTCGGCGGCGAAATGCGCCGGAACATACATGGAACCATCACACCGTGGATCGGCTAGTCCCGCATCTCATCGCCGGGGGTCCGCCACGTCTTCGATTCGGTGTCGAGGCCGATCCGAGCCTGGCGTGCCTGCCGCGCGCTCAGCCGGGCATCCTTCTCGGCGGCGTCGATGTTGGCTGCCGAGCGACCGCGACTGCCCCGCAGGTATATCCCCGCCGCGACAAGCAGCAGCCCGAGGACAGCGAGGACGATGATTCCGGCGACCGGCATGACGACTCCCTTGCGGTGGAGGCAGGCGAGCCTCGTCGCCGGCTCGTATCCGCCGCTAGAGGCCTATTCTCCCCTCTCCACGGCCGTCCCGTGGATTCCCGCCGAAGTTGGGCCGCCGTGTGCTCGAAATCGGACGTCCTCGACCTACTTAGGCGTCGAACATGATCCGGTCGAAGACGCCCGGGACCAGCCAAACTGCCGTGGGCGGGCCAATCCTTTTGGCTGCTCTGTGGGGCTGGCGTTGATCGGGACATCGGAGTGCGATTGTGCGGGCTTCCGTGCGCGAACCAGCAAGACCAGATCACTCAGTGAGAGCTAATCGCCTTTGGTGCCAAGTTGAATGCCGGTCTCCCAGTAGGTGCTTTCGAGCTCTTGTTTGCTGACAGTGACGGCGCCACGCCGGGCGACGTTCGTTGAGTATTGCGTTGCGGTAGTCGGCACATCGTGGATCTTGATGACCCAGTCGCATTGCTGGCCGTTGGTCGCCACGCCCTTTCCGAGCGAGGCCGAGCCGATGATGGTGCCATTCTGGTTCGTGGTGGTGACGACGGCACCTTCGGAGATGTCTTCGTAGCCGAGCGTGCCTACGCAACCGTTCGCTGAAGTGGCCTTGTCATACAGCGTGAAATCCACTGTAAGGGTCGTTACCTTTGGTTTGGGCGGCGGCTTGGGGGCCCGGGGCTGATGCGTCGCGGCAGCGGCAGCGGGTTGGTTGCCGAACCCGCCGTTCACCGCGTAGTAGGCACCGACCCCGCCGCCGGCGAGCACTAGGCCGGCTCCGACTCCGATCAGCGTCCACCGCAAGCCGTGACCCTTCTTTGGCGGCGGCTCGGGTGCGGGCGGTGGTCCACCTACAGGCGGCTGCTGGATCGGAGGCCCATATTGCCACGCCGATGGTGGCTGATTGGGCTGCTGCGGCGGGACATTCTTTGGCTGAATCGGCACGACGACCCCCCATTGGTCTCCTCCCATGATGCCCTGCGATGAAGACACGGACGGGCGGTTTCCGATACGAAGGCCACCTCAAATATGACGCGACGACTCGCCGCGTTCGAGTGTTTACGTCGTGCACATAGAGAATCGCTTCCTCGACGTGGCGGTCGTATCGAGGCGTTGTGGCGGTGAGTTGTGGTTCCAGTGTTTCAGTAGAGAAATTGATGGCACACGGGCACCTTCTGCCTCGCCCTCGGAAACGAGGATTCGGCCGTCTTCTACCGGCGGACATTTGAGTAGGCGCCGCGGACGCCGGCCCGGCGGGCTCGCAGTCAGGACCGGTTGTGGTCGCCCGTCTCCCCGTCGATGAGCTCGCGGACGATATCCATCTGCCCGGCGTGCCGGGCCGTCTCTTCGATCATGTGGACGAGCACCCACCGCATCGACACCGTGTTGCCGGACCACGAGGTGCCGACGGCGTCGAGATCCAGCTCGTCGATGACCTCGTCGGCCGCCGTCCGGGCCCGGCCGTAGAGGGCGACGATGTCTCCCGTGCTCTCGCCGGGCGCGGCGCGCATGTCGGAATCCGGCTCGTCGGGATCGAACGGGAGCTCTGGGACGGGACGCCCGAACGTCTCGCAGAACCAGCCGTACTCGACGCACGCCAGGTGCTTGACCAGCCCGAGCAGGTTGGTGCCGGACGGTGTCATGGGCCGCCGCAGCTGCTCGTCGTCGAGCCCGTCGACCTTCCACAGCACGACATCGCGGTGCCGGTCGAGACTGACGTGCAGGGTCTCCTTCTCACTGCCGGTGAAGGACACTCGCCTGACCATGCCGCCACCATAACGGGCGGGTCCGACGAAATTGTCGTGACGATGGCCCCCGACCAGGGGGAGGATGCCGCGGTGTCCATGCCACCCGATCCCGACGTCCTGGCGGCATTCGGGTTGGCCGGTCTCACCCCGCAACCCCTGTCCGGCGGACAGGGCGCCACGTGGCGGGTGGGTGCCGCGGTTCTGAAGCCGGTCGACGACGAGACCGAGGCCGAGTGGACTGCAGCCGTCCTGGCCGAACTGCCGGAGGCAGGGTTTCGCATCAGCCGTCCGATCCCGGCCCGGTCCGGCGCATGGACGTCCGGTGGTTGGTCGGCCTCCCGGTGCCTCGAGGGAGCCCACGACTTCGCGCACCGGTGGCCGGAGGTGCTCGTCGCGGGTGGTGCGCTGAACGACGCCCTCAGGGACGTGGCCCGTCCGCCGTTCCTCGACCAGCGGGACCACGACTGGGCCGTGGGGGACCGGGCCGCGTGGGACGAGGTGCCACTGATTCTCACCCACCCGGACCTCGACAAGATCGCGCAGCGGCTCCAGTACCACGTCGTACCGACGGAACTGACCTCCCAGGTCATCCATGGCGACCTCGGCGGCAACGTCCTCTTTGCCGACGGGGTCCCGCCCGCCGTCATCGACTTCACCCCGTACTGGCGTCCCGGCGCCTTCTCGCTCGCGGTCGTCGTGGCTGATGCCGTCGCCTGGCGCGGTGCCGGGCCGGAGCTCGCCCGGGCGCTGCCGGAACGGCGGGAGCGGAAATCGCTGCTCGCCCGGGCGGCCATCTACCGGCTCGTCACCTCCGACCGCATCGCCGGCAGGCTCCCGGGCGACCCGACGAAGTTCCTCGCCGACGAGATCGCCGCGCACGGACGGATCTGCGCGTTACTCGATGCCGACCTCACATGATCGACCGGCACGACGCGATCAGGAATCAACGCGTCCTCGCCGAGCGGTTGCGGGGCGCCCTGCTCCGGGCCGCCCCCGACTCGCGGGTCCGGCTGCGCGGGTCGCTGGCCGCCGGGACCGACGATCAGTACAGCGACGTGGATCTTGCGTGGACGGTCCCCGACGGCAGCATTCCCGGCTACGTCGACGGTCTGCCGACGCTGCTCGCGCCGGTCGCACCGGTCGCCTCGGTGCGGTCCGACCCGGACTTCCAGCGGTCGCAGTGGCGGCGGCTGATCTTCGTCCGATTCGCCGGGCTGCCGTTGTTCTGGCGGCTCGATCTCGAGATATGGGCGGCGTCCCACGAGGACGACGACCGGGTCGACCTCGACAATCCCGACGCACGCGGCACCGACTGGTCGCTCGCCGAAAGCGCCATGATGAACGCGATCGCGGCCATCAAGGCGCTCGGCCGCGGCCGGAGCCGTGACGCGGAAGGCTTGCTGGACAGGGGATTCGCCCGCATCACCAGTCCCGACCCGGGCGGCTCCTGGCGGGCGCGGATCATCGCGCTCGCCGATGCCGGTGCCCACCGCGAGCCGCGCCTGGCCGATCTCGCTGCGCAGATCCGCTCCCACGCCCCGGATCAGCCGCCACACTGACCGGTATGGGGCACCTCGTCGACGACGTCGTCGACGCCTACGCCGAGGTCACCGGATCGGATCGGCTGTTCCGCTTCCGGCAGCTCCGCGCGATTCTGCGGCGGGACTAGGACCTAGGACGACGAGTCGGCGAGCACCGCGCACAGCCGGGCCACCGCCGTGGTGAAGGCGTGCGCGGGCGGCGTACCGAACCCGATGACCAGGGCCGGAGGATGGTCGATCCCGGGTGCGGTGAACGAGCCGAGGCCCTGCAGGGCAAGACCGCGAGCGGCCGCCCGGGCAACCACCTCCTCCTCGTCGCTGCCGGCAGGCAGTTCGAGCAGCGCGTGCAGCCCCGCAGCGACGCCGGCGATCCGCACCGCCGGCGCATGCCGGCGTACGGCGGCGACCAGCCGGTCCCGTCGTCGGCGGTAGGCCAGCCTGCGGCTGCGGACCTGCCGGTCGTAGGCGCCGGAGTCGATGAACCGGGCGAGGGTGAGTTGGTCGATGCTGCTGCACTGCCGGTCGGCCAGCACCTTCGCCGCGGCGACGTCGTCCACGAGCCGGGCCGGCAGGACGAGCCAGGCGAGCCGCAGTCCGGGTGCCAGGGTCTTGCTCGCCGTACCGGCGTAGGCGACGTGCTCGGGCGCCAGCGCCTGCATCGCGCCGACCGCCTGCCGGTCGTAGCGGAACTCACCGTCGTAGTCGTCCTCGATGACCAGCGACCCGGTGGACCCGGCCCACCGCACCGCCTGGGTACGGCGTTGCGCGGCGAGCGGCACGCCGAGGGGGAACTGGTGCGCCGGGGTGAGCAGCGCCGCCCCGACCCGCCCGAGCCTGCCGATGTCCGCGCCGAGGTCGTCGACCGGCACGGTCGCGGGGCGGAGCCCGTGGGCCGCGACGACGTCGCGATGGTGCTGATGCCCGAACGCCTCGAGGGCCAGCGCCTTCGCGCCCCCGGCGGTGAGAACCTCGCAGAGCAGACCGAGAGCCTGGGTGAACCCGGCGCAGACCACGATCCGATCTGCGGCGGCCCGCACTCCGCGGGCCCGGGACAGGTAGTCGGCCAGCGCATGCCGCAGGTCCGCATGCCCGCGCGGGTCGCCGTAGCCGAAGGCCTCGTGCGGCGCGTCGCCGAGCGCGCGCCGGGTCGCGGCGAGCCACGGGCCACGGGGGAACGCCGACAGGTCGGGAGATCCGGCCCGAAGGTTGAAGCGCATCGGCCGGCTCGCCGCGGTCGTCGGAGCGGCGGGCGTCTCGGGGGCCACCGGACGTTCGGCGACCCGCGTGCCGGACCCGCGCACGGCGGTGAGCCACCCTTCGGCGACCAGCTGGCCGTAGGCGTCGGCGACCGTGTTGCGCGCCAGGCCCAGGTCGGCGGCGAGCGCGCGGGAGGACGGCAGGCGGGTTCCGGGGTGCAACCGCTCGGTCTGCACCGCCTCACGCAGAGCGCCCTCGAGCGCCGCCCGCACCCGCGGGCCGGTCAGGTCGAGGTGCAGGTCCGCGCCGAAAGTGGCCCACGTTTCGGTCATGGAACTGGACCTTATCGCTGGTCTGATCGGCGCCTAGATTCGAGCACATGACCACTACCGAGAGCCGCACAGAGACCTCGACCGAGAGCACCGCCGTCCGGCTGGATTTCGCCGCACACGCACCCGGTTTCTTCCGTGCGACCGCGCATCTGGACGGTGCCGCCACCAAGGAGCTCGACCGGGTCGACTTCGATCCCCGGCTCCGCGAACTCGTCCGCATCCGCGCGTCGCAGATCAACGGCTGCGCCTACTGCATCGACAAACACACCAAGGACGCCCGCGCGATCGGTGAGACCGAGCAGCGCCTCTACGCCCTGCCGGCCTGGGAGGAGACGCCGTTCTTCACCGCGAGGGAGCGGGCGGCGCTGGCCTTCACCGAGTCGGTGACGCTGGTCGCGAACCACCACGTGCCGGCGGAGTCCTTCGCCGCCGTGGCAGCGGAGTTCAGCGACGACGAGATCGCGGCTCTGCTGAGCCTGATCGTGGCCATCAACGCATGGAACGCGCTCGCGGTGAGTACCCGGGCCTGGCTTCCGGGCTCATACCAGCCGTGACTACAGTCGCTCGCGTGCCGAACAGCGGTGAGGTGGCGGACGCGTTCCGGGCTCTGCACCGGCCCGGGGAGCCGCTGCTGCTGCCCAATCCGTGGGACGTCGGGTCGGCGCGCGTCCTCGCCGCGCTCGGCTATCGCGCGTTGGCGACCACCAGCAGTGGTTTCGCCGCGTCACTCGGACTTCTCGACGGCTCCGTGACCCGGGAGGACGCGCTCGGGCACGCGGCGACGATCGTCGGCGCGACCGACCTTCCCGTCTCGGCCGATCTGGAGAACGGCTTCGGCGACAAGCCGGACGCGGTTGCCGGCACGGTCGCCGAGGCGATCCGCATCGGTCTCGCCGGGTGCTCGATCGAGGACTTCGCCGGCGACCGGGACGCGCCGATCTACGACGCCGGCCTGGCCGCGGAGCGCATCGCCGCCGCGGCACAGGCGGCGCACGACGGCCCGGATCGGCTGGTGCTCACCGCCCGGGCGGAAAACCACCTGCACGGGCGCGACGACCTGGCCGACACCATCGCCCGGCTGCAGAGCTACCAGCGGGCCGGCGCCGACGTCGTCTACGCACCAGGACTGACCCGGCCCGCCGACATCCGTGCCGTCGTGAGCTCGGTCGACGTCCCCGTCAATGTCCTTGCGCTTCCGGGCGGCCCGACCGTCGCCGAACTCGCCGAACTCGGCGTCGCCCGCATCTCCGTGGGCGGGGCCTTCGCCTTCGCGGCGCTCGGTGCGCTCGTCGAGGCGGCCCGCGAGCTCCGGGACGAGGGGACCTACGGTTTCTGGCAGCGCGCCTCGGTCGGTCGCGACCTCGCCGACACCGCATTCACCGACGGGCAGTAAGCCGCCCCGGGGCATCGGGATCACCGCTGGGGTCGGAGCTGCCAGATCCAGCCGAGCGGCCGCAGTCCGAGCCGTCGCGCGACACCCTGCGAGGCGAAATTGTCGGCGGACGTGCTGTAGAAGAGGATGTCGTAGCGGCCGCGGGCCACCGCGGCCCAGGCCGTCGTCACCGGGATGCGAGGCCGCCGCGCCGATCATCGGGGTGGGTCCACACCCCGGCCTCGGCAGCCGTGTCGCGCCCCCGCGGGGGACCCATGATCAAGAGGGGATCTGCGTGCGAAACGCCGTACGGATCCCCTCTTGATCAAGCGTCGGCGCCTCATGCGACACGCCGTACGGATCCCGTCCCGATCATGCGTCGGCGTCCCTCGCCCGGTCGACGAAGGCGACGATCTCCTTGATGCCCGGGTCGTAGCCGTCGGTCGTATCGACCTGCATCGCCGGTACGTCGAGGGCGACCGCGTCGAAGAGATCGAGCGCGGGATCTCGACCGTCGATCTCCTTCAGCAGGTCCCGGTCGGCATGGGCCGACCGGCCGGGGTTCGTTGCGAGTCGGCGTTCCAGTCGGTCGCGGCGGGTCGCGGAATCGACGGTGCTGTGGATGATCCGGATCTCCCCGAGCTCGACGAGCGGCTCGAGTCCCGGGCGCCAGAGCTTGTCCTGGAACGCCGCCTCCGCCACGACCGTGACGCCCGCGGTGAGCAGTCGGCGGAGGACGTCGAAGAAAACCGTGTTGGTGGGGACATTGAGCGGATCGCCGGTGGTGGCCGTGAATCCGGGACTGTTGCGGACCATGCCCTCCTTGATCTCGTCCCGGCAGATCGCGGGGCAGCCGAGGGCGCGGGCGATCTCATGGGCGAGCGTGGTCTTGCCGGAGCCGGGCGGACCGCTGACGACGACGAGGGTGGGGGAGGACATCTGCGGAGGTTACCGAGCCTCCGCCAGCCGGTCGGCCGCCCATAGCTGGTCGGCGTCGCCGGCGGCGACGCTGCCCCGGTAGACCTCGATCTTGTGGTCGATGAGCTCCAGGTTCTCCTGGACCTCGGCGAGCTTCCGGACCACCTGGGCACGATGGGCCTCCATCAGGGCCAGCCGCTCCTGTTCGTTGCCCGGTCCTGCGGAGACGAGCTGGGCGTACCTGCGGATGGTCCTGATGGGCATGCCGGTCGCCCGCAGCTTGGTGCAGACGGTGATCCAGCGCAGGTCGAGCTCGTCGTACCGGCGCCAGCCGCCGCCCGAGCGGTCGACCGAGGTGACGACCAGGCCCGCCCGCTCGTAGTACCGCAGCGTATGCACGCTGACCCCGGTGCGACGGGCAGCCTCGGCGATGCTCAGGCCGGCCCGGGTGTCGGGATGAGCCGGTCCGGGCGGCTGCCGCTTGACTTCGACCACGCTCTAGATTTTACCGTCGATCCCATGAGTGACTCAATGCCGGCGACCAGGACGACCGACGAACGCGGGCCGGTGTCCGGGCTCAGCCGACGTCACCGGTTGCTGGTGCTCGCGATCTGCTGCATCAGCATGCTCGTCGTGGTGATGGACATCTCCATCGTCAACGTGGCGCTGCCGGCGATGCGCCGCGACCTGCATGCCTCGGTGTCCGGGCTGCAGTGGACCGTCGACGCGTACACCCTGGTGCTGGCCAGCTTCCTGTTGCTGGCCGGGTCGACCGCCGACCGGCTCGGCCGTCGGCGGATCTTCCAGGTCGGCCTCGCCGCCTTCGGGCTCGGCTCGCTCCTGTGCGGCCTCGCGCCGAGCCTCGGTTGGCTGATCGCGGCGCGAATCCTGCAGGCCGTCGGTGGCACCATGCTCAACCCGGTCGCGATGGCGATCGTCGCCACTACATTCCCTGACCCGGCAGAACGGGCCAGGGCCATCGGGGTATTCGGCGCGACGTCCGGACTGGCGCTCGCGCTCGGTCCGATACTCGGCGGCGCACTGGTCGACGGGTTCGGCTGGCGCTCCATCTTCTGGGTCAACGTGCCGATCGTCGCCACGGCGATCGTTTGTGCCGCACTGTTCGTGCCGGAGTCCCGCGCGGGTCGGGCGCGCCGGTTCGACCCGGTGGGGCAGACGCTGGTGATCCTGGTACTGGGCAGCGTCGTCTACTCGATCATCGAGTCCACGTGGTGGGGTTGGACGTCGCCGGTCATCCTCTGCCTGCTCGTCGTCGCCGTGCTCGGCGTGGCGGGCATCATCGGGTACGAACCGCGCCGTGCCGACCCGCTCCTGGAACTGCGCCTGTTCCGCAGCGTGCCGTTCAGTTCGGCGATCCTGATGGCGGTCTTCGCCATGTGCGGGCTGGGCGCGTTCCTGTTCGTGACCACCCAGTATCTGCAGGACGTGCGCGGCCTGTCCGCACTCACCGCCGGACTGTGTCTGCTGCCGGTCGGGGTGCTGGTCGTCGTGCTGTCCCCGCGTACCGGCCGTCACATCGGCGTGCGCGGACCGCGACTGCCGCTGGTCGTCGCAGGAGCCGCCCTGGCATTGGGCGGCGGCGCGTCGATCCGGCTCGGACCGGCCACCCCGCTGCCGGCCGTGCTCGCCATCTATCTGCTGTTCGGTGTCTTCCTGGGCACCGTCAACCCGCCGATCACCAACACGGCGGTCTCCGGAATGCCCCGGTCGATGGCCGGAGTGGCCGCCTCATTGGCGTCCACCGGGCGGCAGGCCGGCACCACCCTGGGCGTCGCGGTCTCCGGAACGATCGTGGGATCTTCCCTGGCCCGCGGCGGGACGGCATTCACCGCCGCGGAGCACGGCGTGTGGTGGCTGGTGCTCGGGCTCGGCGTCGGAATCCTGTGCCTGGGGCTGCTCAGCACCGGGGCCTGGGCGTCGGGCACGGCCGGGCGGGCGGCGGCACCCTTCGAGGTGGTCGACAGTGGCGCGCGCGGACCGTCGAACCGCCTCCCTCAGCCGCCAGTGATCGGCGGTGACCAGCCTCGCGGCGTCACCCGACGATCCATTCTCCGCCGCGCATGAGCTCGCGGCCGTCGAGCTCGTCGGCCTCGCGCCAGGCCTGGAGCCGGCTCGGGGTGATGCGGAAGTAGAAGTAGTTGGTGAGCTCGCGGGGGTCGAATCCGGTCTTCGCCGCGAATGCCTCACCGATCCCGTCCGGGAGGTTTCCGGCCGCCAGTGTCTGCGCCGTCCCCTCGATGAGGACGACGTCCCGGGTCGGACCGATACCGAGGCGGACCTTGCCCGTCGCCTGCAGGTTGCGGCCGGTCGGGCTGGCCGCCGGTGTGGCCACCAGCAGAGCGCTGCCGTCCCAGAGGAAGGAGAGCGGCACCAGGTACGGCGACCCGCTTCCGCCGTCGGCGGTGGCCACCCACGCGTCGATGTCCTGCTCGAGCCGGGTCAGCGTGTCCTGCTTGCGTTGCTGCGGGCTTCGGGGTGATGCGGTCACCGGGTGAGCCTCCTCGGTGGGCGACGTCGGCCAGTGTGTCACCGTTTCCCACGTCCGCGACCGCCAGGATGCCGCCGTTAATCGGTGGTGGGCGGGATGCGGGCGCGGCACGCTGGCCTGCATGACCGGCCACACCGATGTCAACCAGAGCTTCTGGGACGAGGTGGCGCCGCTGCACGCCGCGTCGGGCTACTACCGGCTCGACGAGTTCCTGGCCGGGGCGGACGCGCTCGGAGACCGGGAGGTCGCCGAGGTCGGCGACGTCACGGGCCGGACGATGGCCCACCTGATGTGTCACATCGGCCTCGACAGCCTGTCCTGGGCGCGACGCGGCGCACAGGTCACGGGGGTCGATTTCTCGACCGAGGCGATCCGCATCGCCCGGGGGCTCGCCGAGCGGTCCGGTATCGATGCGACGTTCGTCCGGTCCGACGTGTTCAGTGCGGCCGACCGGCTCGGCCGCGGCGCCTTCGACATCGTGTTCCTCTCGCGGGGGATCCTGATGTGGATCGAGGACATCACTGCCTGGGCGGAGGCGTGCGCAACCCTGCTCAAGCCCGGCGGGGTCTTCTACCTCCTGGACATCCACCCGGTAGCCCTGGCTCTTGCTCCCACGGACTCCGGGTACGTGCTGCGCGGTAGCTATTTCCACGCATCCGAGCCGTCGATCGTGGTCAAGGACGGCTCGTACGCGCTCTCCGGCGTCGGCATGCAACACCAGGAGACCCGGGAGTGGAGCCACTCGCTGGGCGATGTGGTGACCGCGCTGGTCGAATCGGGCATCAGGATCGAGTTCCTGCACGAATTCCCGGCCGACGAGCAGCCCCCCGACAGCTCCATGGCCCTGCCCGGTCTCTTCTCGATCCGCGGCACCCGGTTCAGCTCCCCGCCGCGTAGCCGCTGACCTGGTGCGACTGTCGGCGGGCGGGTCTACCGTCGGCCCATGACGGTGCTGGACTGGCTCCTGGACGACTCCGACCCGGCGGTGCGCTGGCAGGTGCTACGCGATCTGAGCGACGCGCCCCCTGAGACGGTGGCCAAGGAGCGGGCCCGCGTCGCGACCGAGGGGTGGGGTGCCCGGTTGCTCGCCCTGCGCGACGACGACGGCCAGTGGGCGGGCGGCGCGTGTTTCCCGGCGGACTTCCGGGGCGACTTCTCCCAGGGGCAGCCCTGGACCTCGACCTTCCCGACCTTGACGCTGCTGCGCGACTTCGGCATCGACCCGGACGCTCAGCCGGTCCGCGAAACGATCACCCTGGTGCGGGACAACTGCCGGTGGGAGCACGCGGGACAGCCGTTCTTCGCCGGTGAGGTCGAGCCGTGCATCAACGGGCGGACGGTCGCGATCGGCGCCTACTTCGGAGTGGACGTCGACGGCATCGTCGCCCGACTGCTCGGCGAGCAACTCGCCGACGGCGGCTGGAACTGCGAGACCGAGAACGGCTCGGTGCGGTCGTCGTTCGCCACGACGATGTGCGTGCTCGAGGGGTTGCTGGAGCACGAGCGGGCGACCGGCGGGTCAGCCGGGGCGCTCGCCGCGCGCCGCCGGGCGGAGGACTATCTGCTCGACCGCCGGCTGTTCCGGCGGCTGAGCACCGGCGAGGTGGTCGACCGGGACTGGCTGCAGTTCTCGTTCCCGACCTGGTGGCACTACGACGTGCTGTGGGCCCTGGACTACTTCCGTGCTGTCGGGGGCCCACCGGATCCGCGACTGGACGAGGCGATCGCGTTGCTGCGCTCCAAGCAGCAGCCCGACGGCACGTGGCTCCTGGAGCACACCCATCCCGGTGCGGTGCACTTCTCGATGGAGGACGGCGACGGGCACCCCAGTCGCTGGAACACGCTCCGCGCGCTCCGGGTGCTGGGGTGGTACGACGCCGAGTCGGGCTGAGAGGGGTGGCGGGGCCCGGGTCACTCCCAGTCGAAACCCGGCCCGCGCGGGGCCAGGGCGCAGCCGTCCTCGATGCGGGGGAACGCATCGGCCGAGTCCCGTAGCCCGGTCTCCAGCCAGATCGCCGTCGGCGCACAGAGCAGCATGCTCAGCGCTGCCGGGCCGCCGCCGTGGGACGCATACGGGACGTCGAACGCCGACGCCAACGCCCCCACCGCGCGCAGCTCCGTCGGCCCGCCGGCACGCCGGAGATCGGGCTGCACGATGTCGCAGCACCGTCGTTCGAAGAAGGTCCGGAACTGCCGCGCGCCGTAGAGGTTCTCGCCGGCCGCGATCGGGATACGGAGCCGTCGGGTGAGCTCGGCGTAGGAGTCGAAGTCGTCGGCCCGGAGCGGTTCCTCGAACCATTCCACGCCGAGCTCCTCGAAGACCTGACCGCGGCGCAGCGCCTCGCTGAGCGAGAGCACCTGGTTGGCGTCGACCATCAGCCTGATGTCCGGACCGATCTCCTCGCGCACGGCCCGGATCCGTCGTACGTCCTCCTCCAGCGAGCCCGCCGCGACCTTCATCTTCACGCCGCGGAATCCCTGCGCGACCGCGTCACCGCACTGCCGCCGCAGCTCGTCGACGGTGTAGTTGGACCAGCCGACCATGGCGTAGGCGGGAACCCGGTCCCGGTGGGCGCCCCAGAGCTGGTAGGTCGGCACGCCGTGCTGCTTGCCGACCAGATCCCAGAGCGCCACGTCGACCGCGCTGATCCCGAACGTCGCCAACCCGGACGTGCCGTGGTACTCCGTCTCCGCTTTCAGCGACTCGATGATCGCCGGAATCTGCTCGGTGTCCTCGCCGACCACCTTCGGTGCGAGTTCCTCCTCGACGAGCACGGCCAGCGTCCTGGGCGCGCCGTCGATGCGCCCGAACGACGAGGAGCCCGTCCCGACCAGGCCGTCCTCGGTTTCGACCTCGACGGTGACCGACCCGCCCCCCGTGAGGGTCTGCAGCGCGTCCCGGATCGGGTTCGCCGCCCGCGGACGCACGGCGTGGACGACCCGGACCTCCTTGACCCTCACGGCCGCTCACCCGCTCCGACCGCCGCGAGCCGCCGCACGACCTTCTCGTCGAGTTCCACGCCCAGACCTGGCTTTCCGGTAGCCCGCATCCGGCCATTGTCGACCAGCAGCGGCTCCTCCCAGATCGGCCAGTCGTCGCGCAGCGGGTGCGGCTCGATGTTGTACTCCTGCGGGTAGACGCAGTTGGGTGTGCTGATCCACAGGTGCAGGTGGGCCACCGTCCCCACGGTCGGCTGGGTGTTGTGCACGGTGATGGGCTTGTTGAAGGTCTGGGCGAGCGCCGCGATCTTCGTGAACTCGGTGATCCCTCCGCACTTGATGACGTCCGGCTGGAGGATGTCGAGATTCGCCCGCAGGATCAGGTCCCGGAACTGCCATCGGGTGTATTCCTGCTCGCCGGCGGCGATCGGGATGTCCACCGCGGCGGCGAGGGCCGCGTAACCGTCGTGGTCGTGTGCGGCCAGGGGTTCCTCGAAGTGCCAGACGCCGTACTCCTCGAGGCCCCGGGCGATCTTGATCGCCGTGTGCGGGTAGTAGGCGTTGTTGACGTCGACGAGGATGTCGAAGTCGGCGCCGACGGCGGCCCGCATCTCGCGCACGGTGTCGAGCGTCTGGTCGAAGCCGTCGTCGTACATCCACGGGGTCGCCGAATGGATCTTGTAGGCGCGGTAGCCCTCCTCCTGGAAGCTGACGGCGCGCTCCGCCTCCTCCTTGGGTGACATCCCGCGCTGCATCGAGCTCGCGTAAACCTCCGGCGCCTCCCGGAAGGTTCCGCCGAGGAGTTCGTAGACGGGTCGGCCGGCGACCTTGCCGGCGATGTCCCACAGCGCGATGTCGACGCCCGCGATGGCCTCGAGGAGCGCCCCCATCGGGCCGAGCTTGTACGGGGTGTGGAACATCTTGTGCCACAGCCGCTCGATGTCCGCCGGGTTCTCTCCGACGACGAGGGGCGCGAGGGACTTCTCGACCAGCGTGTGGGTCACCGCGACATCCATCGGGCTGACCTCGCCCACGCCGACGACGCCCTCGTCGGTGTGAACGCGCACGAGTTGGTATCGCCCCAGCAGGACGATCGACTCCACCTGCGTAACCTTCATGACCACCTTTCGTCTCGACTGAGCTCGCTGTCAGCTACCGGCGTTCAGTGCCTGCTCGACCCGGCTCTTCACCGCGTTCAGCGCCTGCGACGCCGTCTTCTGTCCGGTGTAGATCAGGTCGAGCTGCGGCCGGTAGATCGCCCTTGCCTGCTGGATGTGCGGGTTGAAGTTCTCGTTGACCCCGTGCTCGGTGGCCGCGATGACGAGACCGACGTGCGCTGGTGTGGAGCCCTTCGCCTGGAGGATCTTCGCCGCCTGCTTGTTCGCCGGGACCTGGTCGTGCTGTGCTGCCAGCGCCTTGGCACCGTGCAGGTCGGTGAACGACCGCAGCAGCTTCCATGCCTGGTCGGGGTTCTTCGCCTTCGCGGGGATGGCCCACACGATCAGTGTCTCGATCGTCTTGTTGTCCTGCTGTCCCGGGATAGGTGCGAGGTCCCATGTGAAGCCCTTGACGTTCTGACGCATGTATGCCGCGGCGCCGAAGTTCCGGGTCATCATCGCGACCTTCCCGGATGCGAACTGGTCCAGCGCCCAGTTGGAGTTGCTGGCTCCGGCCTGGACCGCAGACCAGGGCGGCTGCACCTTGTACTTGAGCGTGAGGTCCGCGAGGAACTGGATGCCCTCGACGCTGCCCGGATCCGCAAGTGTGAACCTCGTGCCGTCCTTCGAGTAGATGCCGTCCGTACCGTTGTTGACGGTGAAGGTCGTCTCCGAACTCGTGTCGTCGTAGACGAGCGCTCCCCACCGCTTGCCGGGGATGGTGAGCTTCTTGGCGGCTGCCAGGAAGTCGTCCCATTTCCACCCGTCGTCGGTCCAGGTCGTCGGGGGGAGCGGAACCCCCGCCTTCTTGAAAGCGTCGACGTTGTAGAAGAGCATGTTGGGCTGGGTCCCGGACGCCCACGCCGTGTGCTTGCCGTCGGACTGGATGGGGAACTTCCACGGGTGCTCGAAGTAGTCCGACTCCTTCAACCCGTCCCGTTTGATGTAGGAGTTGAGATCCAGCAACGAGTTCTGCTTCGAGTAGCCGTTGACGTAGTCGTCGTTGATCCGGATGGCGTCCGGCGTCGACCCCGACGACATGATCGTCAATAGCTTGGTGTCGTAGTCTGCATTCGGTGCCGGCTGCACCTGTACCTTGATGCCGCTGGACTTCTGGAAGTCCGCGACGGCGTTGGCGACCGGCGTTCCCTTGGTCACCGGATCCCAGTTCAGGAAGGTGATGGAGTCCGAGCCGCCCTGGGATCCGCCCGAGCTGCATCCCGCCACGCCGACGAGCCCGGCGGCCCCTAACGCCGACGCTGATGTCTTGAGAAAGCTACGTCGTGTGAGCACGATCCCCTCCACTGTAAAGAAGTTGTCGACGGCACCGGGCGTTCATCCACGCAGGCCCGTCATGGTGATTCCTTGCACGAAATACTTCTGGGCGACGAAGAAGAGCACGAGCGGCGGTACGACGGAGATGGTCGCCGCCGCCATCATGAGGTTGGTCTGGGTGAAGTACTGACCCTGGAAGAGCGCCAGAGCCACCGGTAGTGTCTGCAGGTTCTGGGAGTTGATGAAGATCAGCGGGCCGAAGAGGTCGTTCCAGCTCTCCATGAAGGTGAGGACGCCGACGGCTGCCAATGCAGGCTTGACCTGCGGGAGCATGATGCGCCAGTAGATGCCGAAGGTGGACGCGCCGTCGATCGTCGCCGCCTCTTCCAGCTCCTGCGGCAGGATCCGGAAGGCCTGCCGGAGCAGAAACGTCCCGAAGACCGGGGTGAGGACCCGCGGTATCCAGAGCGGGTAGTGCGTATCGATCCAGCCGATCTTGCGGTACATGATGTACTGCGGCACCAGATAGACGATCCCGGGGATCATCGCGGTGGACAGCAGCGAGGCGAACGCGACCTTCTTGCCCCGGAACTCGAGTCGCGCGAACCCATACCCTGCCAGCGAAGCGAAGAGCAGCAGGAAGACGACGTTCAAGAACGCCAGCTTGACGCTGTTCCACACGAAGGGCAGGACCGTGCTGCCGGCCTTCGCATAGTTGTCCCACATCGGCTTGGAGGGGATGAAATGCGGGGGGACGGCGAGAACCTCATGCTCCGGTTTGAGCGACGCGCTGAGCATCCAGACCATCGGCACGACGAAGGCGATCGCCAGTACCACCAGAGCGACGTAGAGCAACGTACGGCGCGCAAGCTTGCGTGCCTGCCACCGCCTGCGTGGGGTGACGCTGTGGGTCGAGCGCTGCCCGCGCGGGATCTCGGTGGTCGTGCCCGTAGCCGCCATCACGCGCAGTCCATTCGTCGGATCGTCCTAGCCATAGAAGACCCACCGCTTCTCTAGCCGCCATTGGAAGAATGTGACGGCGCCGACGATGAGAAAGAGGATCCAGCCCATCGCCGCCGCATAACCGAGTCGCCCGTAGGAGAAAGCGCTCTCGTATATCTGGTAGATGTAGACGTTCGTCGCATTCGCCGGGCCGCCGTGAGTCATGACGAAGATGATCCCGAAAACCTGGAACGACGTGATGAACTGCATGATGAGAAGAAAGAAGAGCGTGGGCGTGAGAAGCGGAAGAGTGATGCGCCAGAATCGCGACCACGCAGACGCGCCGTCGACTCGGGCTGCTTCGTGCAGCGCAGCGGGAATCCCCTGCAGTCCGGCGAGCAGGATCAGCATCGGGTAGCCGACACCCTGCCACACCGCGACGATGATGACGGCGATCATGGCCCAGTGGCTGCTGCTCAGCCAGGCGGGTCCATGGATGTGCAGCTGCGAGAGGTAACCGTTGATCAGCCCGTCGTCGGGCTGGTACAGCCAGAACCAGACGAACCCTACTGCGACCGCATTCGTCACGACCGGCGCGAAGAAGGCCGCGCGAAAGAGCCCGATGCCGCGTACCTCCTGATTGCACAGGAGAGCCAGAATCAGACCGAACCCGACGCTGAACACGACACTGCCGACGGTGAAGACGAAGGTGTTCTTGAGCGTGAGCCAGAACAGCGGATCCTTCGTGAACAGTTCGACATAGTTGGAGAATCCAGAGAACTGTGGCGCAGTGAGCCCGCTCCAGTTGGTCAACGATGCGTAGAGCGAGATCGCGACCGGAAGAAACTGGAAGGCCACGACGCCAAATACGACTGGACCGACGAAAAGCCAGCCGATCCATCGCGGCTTGCGAGAACGTCCTGCCGTCGTTGTCCCGGCAGCACGGGACGTGTTGGCCTCAGTAGTCATCGCTCTTCCGCAGTTCGGATTGAGAGGAGTGCATCGGTCGGCTGTCCGGACCCGCCGGGTAAGGCGGACGAACTCCGGCTCATCTCGGCGCGGGCCGAGCACTTTCATGTAGACGAAAGCGTTTCGCAATGAAGGATTGGGCGAGGTTAGCTTTGCCCCGGTTGGAGGTCAAGGGTCTTACGTGACGTCACCGGGGCCCGCGTCAGTCAAGGTCGCGGAGGAATCCGGTGTCGGTATCCCGTCGCGGCCCGGCCAGCCCGTGAATGAGACTCTGCTGTGCCTCGATGAGCAGTGCGGCAAGCTCCTTGACCCGGGCCGGCGTGCTCCTGACCGTCGGCACCGCCAGCGAGATGGCGTCCCGGGGCGGTGTCCGGTCAGGTACGGCGACGGCCACGCAGCCGAGTCCCTGGTCGCTCTCTTCGGTCTCGGTTGCGTAACCGAGACGGCGCGCCCGGGCGAGGTCGGTGATCAACTCGTCGATGGTCGTCCGGGTGCGATTGGTCAGTGCCGGCAGCGACGGACCGAGTATCGACCTGACCTCCTCGTCCGAGTGGCCCGCCAGAATCGCCTTTCCGAGCGCGGCGGCGTGTGCGGGAATGCGTCGGCCGATCGAGGAGTAGATGCGCAACGGGTGCAGCGATTCGCGTTTGGCGAGATAGACGATGTGAGCACCGTCGATCCGCCCGTAGTGGACGGCCTCGCCGGTCCGTTCGTTGATCCAGTCGAGCACCGGCTCCGCCCGGGCGAGCACATCGTCGGCGCGGGAGTACGCCGACCCCACCCGCAGAGCCTCCACCCCGATGCCGAAATGGTCGCCGTCGCGGCCGGTCTCGAGCCAGCCGCGGCCCTCCATGGTGCGGAGGATGGCGTGCAGGCTGCTCACCGGAATGCCGAGAGCGCGACTGATCTCGCTCAGACTCCGGCCGCCGCTCTGGGTCGCCAGCCATTCGAGGACGGCCAGGGTCCGGTCCGCCGACTTGACCGGTCGGAAGCGCAACGTAGCGCCGTCAAGGTCTCCGGGGCCGGACACCACGCACCTCCGAATGCAAATCCGGCATTGCCCGAGCCCCCGAGGTCGGGCTAGTATCCGGTAATTCTCATAGGTGGAAGGCCATTCGCCTATATGAAAGCTAACCGAGTTGTTTCCCCGGCGCAAGTCGAGCCTCTGCGTCACACGGCGCCAGAGGTGGGTGGCGCCGCAATTTCACATCATGCCTGCTGTGCGTGATCCGTTGGATGGGAAGTGAACCTTGGATACAGGCGATCTGCAGGGCCTGCTCGTTCCCGTCGTCCTCCCGATGGCGTCTCACGGTGACCCGGACTTCGACACTCTCCGGGAGCTCGTCGATTCCTTACTGACGGCGGGGGCGCGCGGCATCTGGGTCAACGGATCGACCGGTGAGGTCAACGACCTGACGGCGTCCGAGCGTGCGGCCGTTGTGCGTGAGGTCGCCGCCGTCGTCGGAGACCGCGGTGTGGTGGTCGCGCACGTGGGCGATACGTCGACCAAGCTCGCCGTGAGGCACGCGGAGGCCGCGGTCGCCGTAGGAGCGACCCACATCGGCGCGGTGGCGCCGTACTACGCGAGCTTCGACACCGGCGAGATCGGGACCTATTACGAGGAGCTGGGCAAGGCCTCCTCCGTTCCGCTTCTTCTCTACAACCTGCCCCAGATGGTGAAGGTCCGGCTCGACCCGGACATGGTGCTCCGCCTCGCCCGCCAGGGATCCGCGGTCGGGCTGAAGGACAGCGCGGGTGACTTCGGGTGGTACCGCGAGTTGGTTCACCGCATGACCGAGGAGGGCCTGCCGTTCCGGTTCTTCATGGGCGTCGAGTCGCTCGTGGACGCGAGCCTGTTCGTCGGCGGGCACGGCGCGGTCTGCACTCTCGCGAACCTCGTTCCACGGACCTTCGTCGCCCTGTGTGCGGCCGCGGAGCGGGGTGACTGGCCTGCCGTCCACACCCACCAGCGTGCTGTCGTCTCGCTCGTCCGGGCGTTCCGGATCCCCGGCCGGACGGACTGGATCGCGTCGATCGCTGCCCTCAAATGGGTCATGTCCGAGCTCGGCGTGCTGCGGTCTCCCGTCCTCGCGTCCCCCACCAAAGCGCTGAGCTCGGCAGAGAAGCGGCATCTAGCTGACCACGCCCTCCCACTGGTCGCGCGTCTCGGCGCGGATCCTGATCCTGGAGAACTGTGATGACCGACCCGTTCGTTGCCATGCAGATCGGCGCGGTGTCCTTCGTCGACGAAGGCGTCTCGCCCGTCTTGGACACCCTGCAGGAGCGTGGGGGTGTCAACGCGCTCTTCCTCGCCTCGCCGACCTGGACCCGGGGCACCGGGGGCCGGCAGGTGCCGGGCCACCCGCTGCCCGACCACGGCCCGCAGGAATACGACCACGACTGGATCGGCGGCAACTACGCCGAGGTGCACCCGCAGTACTACGGCAACACGGTGCTCGGCGCGGCCGGACGGGCACCCGAGCATCCGGACTGGGACCTCTTCGAGGCGGTGCTGCCGGAGGCCAGGAAGCGCGGGATGGCGTCCTACGCCTGGATGGAGGAGAGCGGCTACGCGCAGGCCCTGCGCAACTACCCGAACTTCCCCAAGGTTCTCGAGGTCGACGTGTGGGGTCGGCCCACCACCCGCCCGTGCTTCAACAACCCGGACTACCGCAACTGGCACCTGGGAATCGTCGAGGACTACGTCAAGAACTACGACCTCGACGGCCTGGCGTGGTGCTCGGAACGGCCCGGCCCGCTCAACCTCGCGATGGAGGGGCCCATCACGCCGGAGCTCATCAGCTGCTTCTGCCAGCACTGCGAGGAGAAGGCCCGCAACCGCGGCATCGACGTCCGGCGTGCGCACGAGGGCTACCGCGAGCTGGTGGACTGGAACCAGCGGGTGTCCCGCGGACAGCGCCCCGCCGACGGCGCGTTCGTCGCCTTCTGGCGGCTGCTCCTCACCTACCCGGAGATCCTGGCCTGGCAGAACCTGTGGACCGACAGCCAGCGCCAGATCTACCGCGACATCTACGGCGTCGCCAAGGCCTGCAACCGGGACGTACAGGTGGGCTGGCACGTCTACCACAACATCTCGTTCAGCCCGTTCTACCGGGCCGACCAGGACTACGAGGAGCTCAGCCGGCTCTCGGACTTCATCAAGGTCGTCGCCTACAACAACTGCGCCGGCCCGCGGTTCCACACCTGGATCGGCAAGATCTGTCAGAGCATCTTTGCCGACGCCTCGCCCGACGAGGTCTACCCGCTGATGCTCAAGCTCCTACAGCTGGACGAGACGGCCTACAAGAGCCTTCCCGAGGAGGGCTTCTCGCCCGACTACGTACGCCGGGAGACCGCACGGGCGGTCGCCGGGGTCGGCGACCGGAGCAGGATCTACCCGGGCATCGACATCGACATCCCGGTGGGCAAGGTCGCGGCGGCCGCCGAGGACCGCCGGCGGCGGGCGGAGGCGGCCTCGGGGACCAACAGCGACTCCACCTCGGGGTCCGCCCTGACCAGATGCACCCCCGACGGCGTGAAGCAGGCCGTGCTCGCCGCGTTCGAGGGCGGCGCCGCGGGCGTCGTGCTCAGCCGGAAGTACTCCGAGATGTCGTTGGACAACCTCAGCGGCGCCGGCGCGGCGCTCCGGGAGCTGGGCAGGTGAGCGGGCCGGAACCGTGGTACCGGCGGACGCTGCGGTGGGGGCAGACCAACCTCACCGAGGCCGATCCGGCCCGCTACGACACCGACTGGTGGCGGGGGTACTGGCGGCGTACGAAGGTCCAGGGCGTCATCGTCAACGCCGGCGGAATCGTCGCCTACTACCCGAGCCGGTATCCGCTGCAGCGGCGGGCGGTGAGCCTGGGCGAGCGTGACCTCTACGGCGACATCGTCCGCGCCGCCCGCGACGAGGACCTCGTCGTCGTCGCCCGGATGGACTCCAACCGGGCCGACGAGCAGTTCTTCGTCGAGCATCCCGACTGGTTCGCCGTCGACGCGCACGGCGACCCCTACCGCGCCGGCGACCTCTACCTGACCTGCATCAACAGCCCCTACTACAGCGAGTTCATCCCCTCGGTGCTGGTCGAGATCATCGAACGCAGCCAGCCCGAAGGGTTCGCCGACAACAGCTGGAGCGGGCTGGACCGCAACCACATCTGCTACTGCCGTTTCTGCACGGACGGCTTCCGCCGCACGACCGGGATGGCTCTCCCGCACAGGGTGGACTGGGACGATCCGGCCTACCGGGCGTGGATCAGGTGGAGTTACACCAACCGGCTCGCCGTGTGGGACCTGAACAATGAATGGACCACCAAGGCCGGCGGCCCGGACTGCCGGTGGATCGGCATGAACGGCGGCCGGGTGGAGGACCAGTCGGTCCGGCTGCGCGACTACAAGGCGATCGCCGAGCGCAGCCCCATCGTCTTCCTCGACTCGCAGCGTCGATCGATGACCGGCGGTTTCCAGGCCAACGCCGACAGCGGGAAGCTGATCCACGACCTGGTCGGATGGGACACGCTGATCCCGGAGAGTACGGCGATGTACAACGCCGGAGACCCGACCTTCCGGCTGGGCAGCAAGCCCGAGGCCGAGGCCCGGATGTGGGCGCTGGAAGGCTTCGCGGCCGGGATCCAGCCCTGGTGGCACCACATCGGCGCCTACCACGAGGACCGGCGCCAGTACCGGACCCCCGAGCCGCTGTTCACCTGGCACGCCGACCACGAGCGTTATCTCGTCGACCGGGCGCCTGCGGCGACGGTCGGGGTGATCTGGTCGCAGGACAACGTCGACTTCTACGGCCGGGACGACGCCGATCGGCGGACCGCCTCGCCGTACCGGGGGATCGTCGACGCGTTGCTGCGGGCGCGGATCCCCTACCGCGTGATCCACGCCGATCACCTGGATCGCGAGTCCGCCGGGTTGTCGGCCGTGATCCTGCCGAACGTCGGAGCGTTGTCTGCGGCCCAGTGCGACCAGATCCACCGGTTCGCCCACCGTGGCGGGGGAGTCTTCGCCACGGGCGAGACCAGTCTCTTCGACGAGAACGGTGGCCGCCGCGACGACTTCGGCCTTGCCGAACTCTTCGGCGCCCACGCGACCGGGTCGCACCACGGGTCGTCGCTGCCACCGGAGTCGACCTGGGCGTCGTGGAGCCGGCACACCTATCTGCGGGCGAGTCCCGAGCTCCGCGCGCAGGTCGACGGGCCGCTCGTCGGGACCGAACCACCGGCCGAAGGAGAGCGGCACCCGGTCCTGGACGGCTTCGGCGACACCGACATCCTGCCCTTCGCGGGCAGGCTGGAGGTGGTCCGCACCGACGACGGGGCCGAGCTGCCGCTCACCCTCGTGCCGCCGTTCCCGATCTACCCGCCCGAGAAGTCGTGGATGGTCGCTCCGCGCAGCGCCGTCCCGGGCCTGGTGCTCAGGACGGTCCCGGGCGGCGGGCGCGTCGCCTACCTTCCGGCGGACCTGGACCGCTGCTACGACCGGGACAAGCAGCCCGACCACGGGCGCCTGCTTGCCGGAATCGTGCGTTGGGTGGCCGACGACGATCTGCCGATGACGGTGGCGGGGCCGGGACGGCTCGACTGCCATATCTACACGCAGGGCGCCCGGCGCATCGTGCACCTCGTCAACCTCACCGGTGCGGGCGACGGACCGATGGACGAACACATCCCGGTCGGCCCCCTCCGGGTGCGGGTGCGCATGGGAGACTCGGCGCTGCCCGCTTCGGTACGGCTGCTCGTCACGGGCGACACCGTCTCCGCCACCGGCGACGGCGCGTGGGTCGAGTTCGTCGTGCCGTCCGTCACCGACCACGAGGTCGCCGTCCTGGACGAGTGACTCTTTGCCGATCCGGCCGAGCACGCACACGATCACGCCGTCGGGGGACGGCGCGATCCTGGTCAAGCGTTACCGCGCGGACCCCATCGTCCTGACGGCGTACGACACCGCGGTGCGCTGGTTCGAGAGCCGGGAGGTCGACCGGCTCGTCGGCGAAACGTACCGGCCGGTGCTGGCCCGCGCCGACCACAACCTGCCGAATTTCCTGTGGGACGGCGGCCGGATCCGGCTCGTGGACTTCGAGGATTCCGGCCGTGGTGATCGGTGCAGCGAATTCGCCGAGGTGGTCGAGCATCTTTCCGCCCGGTGCACGCCGGACCAGACCTGGCAGGACCTGCTGGACGGGTTGACGCTGAGCGCCTCGGAACGTCGGCGGGTGTCGGCCGCCCGCAGGCTCAGCTCGATCGGTTGGTTCCTCCTGCTCATGCCCGGCCGACCCGCCGCGGCTCGCAACCCGCCGGGGACGCTGCATGCTCAGGCGCAGCGGGTACTCAGCCTGATATGACGAGTCCGCGCGACTCCAGGGCCGCCCGCAGGTCTGCCGCGCCGGTGAACCTGATCGTCTGGAACCCCAGGTCGGACGCGGCGACTGTGTTGGCCTCGGTGTCGTCGATGAACAGCGTCCTCCCGGGATCGAGCCCGTAGCGGTCGGCGAGGATCGCGAAGATCCGCGGGTCGGGCTTGGCCACCTTTTCGTAGCCGGAGACGACCTGCCCGGTGAAGTACTCGTCGAGGAACGGAAACCTCGCCCGGGCGACCGGGAAGAACTCGGCCGGCCAGTTGGACAGCAGATAGGTCGGCACGCCCGCGGATCGGAGTTCTGCCGCGATGGCCACGGTCTCGTCGATCGGTCCGGCCCAGGTCTCGGGGAAACGCGCCCGCCACGCGGTGATCAGGTCCGCATGCTGCGGATACCTGGCCAGGAGGTCGGCCTCTCCCTTCTCCATGGGATAGCCGGCGTCGTGCCGGTGGTGCCACTCCTGGGTGCAGACGGTGGTGAGGAAGTCCTCCATCTCGGTCTCGTCGGGGATCAGCTTGCGGTAGAGGTGGCGGTAGTTGGCATCGACCAGCACGCCCCCGATGTCGAAGACGACAGCATCGACGGGGCCGGGCGCTACCGCTGGTGAGCTCACGCGGCCATTCTGGCGCATGGTGTGATGTGCCGATGCAGCTGAGGACGGGGGAGCCGCTGGCCGGGCCGTGGCGGGTCGTGTCGGTGCCGTGGCTGGTCGACGCCCTGCTCGACGTCGCCGGACCGGTCGACGGGCGTCCGGTCGTGATCGCCGTCGACGGGCGGAGCTCGAGCGGGAAGACGACGCTCGCGCGGCGGATCTGCGCCTCCCGGCCGGACGCGGCCGTCGTGCACACCGACGACATCGCGTGGTGGCACTCCCGGTTCGGCTGGGTCGACCTGATGGTCGACGGCGTGTTGACCCCGGCCCGGGCCGGAAAGCCGGTGAGCTACCGCCCGCCCCAGTGGCGTTCCCGCGGTCGTGAGGGGTCGATCGACGTACCGGTCGGGTGCGGCGTCCTGGTCGTCGAAGGCGTCGGCGCCTCCCGGCGGGAGCTGACCGATCTCATCGACGCGGCGGTGTGGGTCCAGGCCGACGAACAGCAGACGGAGCGGCGGAACCTCGATCGCGTCGGCCGACCCGGCGACTCGCCGACCGTCGAGGCGATGCGCGGCTGGATGGCCGAGGAGGTCCCGTTCGTCGCCGGCCAGCGCCCGTGGGAGCGCGCCGACGTCATTGCCAACGGCACGCCGGACCTGCCCTACGACGCGATGACGCAGGTGGTGGTCGCTACTCCGGCGCGCTGAGCCGGCGGCGCCCGGCGAAGCCGAGGTCGACCCGGTGGTACCACTCCAGGCCCGCGTCGCCTTCCAGCCAGCACAGCAGGACCGGGACGCCGTCCCGCTCGGCCGGGAAGTCGAGCAGCAACGGGGCGAAGCCCTTGAGCTCCACGCCGGTCTGCTGGATCTCGGTCATCAACTCGTCCAGCCGGGCCTGCGCCGCCTTGAACTCCGGCAGGCCGCCGAGCGGCGTCGGCTCCTGACCGGGAGTCAGCGACGCGGCTAGCTCGGCCGCGTCGGCCCGCATCTCGACGAACTCGTCGAGGACCGGCCGCAGCCGGTCGAGCTCGGCCCGTGCCTCTGCCACGTCGAACAGCGCCATGGCCCCAGCCTCCCATCCGCGGCGATGCGCCTCACCGGTAGGCGCGGGCCTGGATCTCGAACAGCTCGGCGTAGAGGCCGTTGCGGGCCATCAGTTCGGCGTGGCTGCCGGTCTCGACGATCCGGCCGTCGTCGAGAACGACGATGAGGTCGGCCATCCGCACCGTCGAAAACCGGTGCGACACCAGCAACGTGATCGCACCGCTCGCCTCGCGGAGTTCCCGCGCCGCGCGGGTCCAGCTCTCGAACAGCCGGTGCTCGGACTCCGCGTCCAGCGCGGCGGTCGGCTCGTCGAGCAGCAGCAGCAACGGCCGGGTGCGCATCATCGCCCGGCCGATGGCGAGCTTCTGCCACTGCCCGCCGGACAGGTCGACGCCGCCCGGCCAGCTCGGCCCCAGCTGGGTCGCCAACCCGCCCGGCAGCGACCCGAGGACGTCGCCGGACGCCGCGCGCTCCAGCGCCGCAGTGACCGCCGCCTCGTCGTCCAGGGCGGACAGCTCGCCGATCCCGACCGTCTCCCGCGCGAGGAACTCGAACCGCGCGTGGTCCTGGAAGCCCGCCGAGATCCGCTCCCGCCAGCGGACCGGGTCGAGCCGGGCCAGGTCGGCGCCGTCGACCCAGATGCGGCCGGCGGACGGCCGGTAGAGGCCGGCGAGCAGCTTGACGAGCGTCGACTTGCCGGCGCCGTTGTCACCGACCAGAGCGACGGTCGATCCGGCCGGCAGCAGCAGGTCGATGTCGTGCAGGGTGTCGGTCCGCCGTCCGGGGTAGCGGTAGGAGACGTCGGCCAGCCGGATCCCGACATCCAGCCGGTCCGGGGTGGCGGCGTCGTGCGGGACCGCGCCGCCCGCCTGCTCGGCGACCCGTCCCAGGTAGACGAACCGGCCGGCGGCGATCAGCGTCCGGATCACCCACTGGCTGAGCTCGGCCGTGTTGGACACCAGGGTCAGCACCTGACCGGCGAGTACGGCGACGAGCAGCACGTCGCCGACGCTCGTCCGACCGTCCACCGCCCGTTGGGTGACGAGCACGATCGCGCCGACATAGCCCAGCAGGAAGGTGAACCGGGTCGCGAAGCGCACGGCCTCGCCCTGTGCCTGCAGCCGGGCCTGGATCCGGCGTACGTCGCCCTGGGCGTCGTGGAACCGGCCCAGCAGCTCGTCCCGCAGCCGGAACAGCCGGATCTCCTTGGCTGCAGCGCTGCCGGTGACCAGGTTGAACAACGACGTACCGCGCCGCAACGGATCTGCGGCCAGCTCATTGCCGCGGCTGAAGAGCCCGCTCGCCCGGCCGCTGAAGAGCAAGGACGGCAGTCCGAAGAGCGGCAGGAGCAGGAGCAGCGGGTCGACCGCGGCGAGCAGGACGATGGTGATGGCGATGCGGAGCAGGGTCTCGGCAGCGTTGACCAGCGCAGGTATCACGTCGCCGAACGCCCACGAATCGTCGTCGAGGAGTTCCAGCTGCATCAGGTGCGCCGGCGTCTCGTGGATCTCGAGAGTGGGAGTCCGTCCGACCACCTCCAGCAACCGCCGCTCGATCAGGTGGTGGGCGTGGTCGTTGAGTGTCATCTGCACCCGGGAGACCGCGTAGTCCAGCCCCGCGAGTGCAGCGACCGACACGGCGATCGCCGAGGTGGCGAGCACCGCCTCGGTGAGGTGATGCCCCGTTACCGCGTCGACCAGCAGTTTCAGCCACACCGCGAACAGCGAGCCGACGACGGCCAGGGCGGCGTGCAGCACCAGCGTCAGAATGCAGCGCCGCCGGTCGGCGGCCCAGGCGAAGCCGAACATCGTCCGGGCGACCCGTAGCCGGCCGGCGCCCGGCGCTGAGTCAGCCACGGTGGTCACCGGCGTAACGATCGGCCTGCAGGGTGAACATGCGCGCGTAGCGGCCGCCGGCGGCCACCAGGTCGGCGTGGCTGCCGTCCTCGACCACGCGGCCGGCATCGAGTACGACGATCCGGTCCGCCCGCCGGACGGTCGAGAAGCGGTGGCTGATCAGCACGGTCGTGAGGCCACGGGTCAGATCCAGGAACCGGTCGAAGAGATCCGCCTCGGCCCGGACGTCGAGGTGCGCGGTCGGCTCGTCGAGGACGAGCACCCGCGCTCCGCCCTCGACCGCCATCAGCGCCCGGGCGAGCGCGATCCGCTGCCACTGCCCGCCGGACAGGTCGGCGCCCCCGTCGAACCGCCGCGACAGCATGGTGTCCAGCCCACGGGGCAGTCCGTCGACCAGCGCTTTCGCACCGGCGCTGTGGACAGCCGCCAGCACGCGGTCGTCCCTGCCGGCATCGCGAAGCGTCTCCACCGCACCGAACCCGACGTTCTCCCGGACGGGGAGCTCGTAGTGGACGAAGTCCTGGAAGATTGCACCGACCGACCGCCGCCAGCTCCCGGTCGTCAGTGTCGACAGGTCGGTGCCGTCGACCGTGATGCGACCGCGCTGCGGGTGGCACAGACCGGTCAGCAGCTTGACCAGCGTCGTCTTGCCCGCGCCGTTGATGCCGACGACCGCCAGTGACGTGCCGGCCTCGATCTCGAGGTCGAAGTCGTCGTACACCGGCTCCGACCGGCCGGGGTAGGTGAAGGACAGGTGCTCGAACCGGATGCTTCGAGCCGGCAGCGCGTCGGCGGTGCGCCCCGCTGTCTCGCTGGGCCGGCCGGCGACCATGTCCTGCAGCGCGTGCACCTCCGGCACCGGGACCGCGCCGTTCTCGATCCAGATGTCGCCGTTCTGGCTGGCGAGTAGGGCCATGCCGAAGATGGCTTGGGTGGCGACCGCGAGGCCGCCGAGGCCCAGCGATCCGGTCCACGCACTGCTTACGACGAGCGCGGCCGCCCCGGCGTTCCCGACGAACAGGGCGGCGCTCCATGCCGCCATCACCCGATAGTCGGCGCGGCGGGCACGCTGCAGCTCGGCCATCACCTGCCGCCATTGGCCGCTGAACCGGTCGGCGACCCACTCCACCAACCCGAAGATCCGCAGCTCCTTCGCCCACTCCGGCATCGTGCCGAGCCGCTTGAGGTAGCCCGCACGGCGCAGGGGCTCGGCCCAGAAGGGATTGGCACGGTAGTAGCTCGCCTGCAACGCGCGGCCGAAGACCACCCACAGCAGCGCCAGCGGGACCGCCGCATAGGGGAAGTAGCTGGCCAGCAGGACGGCCGACGCCGCACCCTGCGCCAGGCTCTGCCACTTCGTGCCCAGGCCGGAGACGAGCTCACCCGGTCCGTACGCCGCCATCTTCCGGGCCCGGTCGAGTGCCGCCGCCTTCGCCGGGTCGTCGAAGAGGTCGAGGTCGGGCCAGTCCATGGCCGCCGCCATGATCGCTCCGAGCAGGTGCGCGTCGAAGCGCCGGTAGAGATCGTTGGAGGCGACCGACTTGACGCTGCTGACGAGCTCCTGCACGACGAGCACGACGCCGATCCAGACCAGGGTGAGCACGACGCGGTGGCCGCCGACCGAGCCGAATCCGCCGCTCACGGCGCCGGGCAGCGCGCCGACCAGCACTCCGACGAGCGCGGCGAACCCGGCCGGCAGGGCGCCTTCGAGAAGCGCCAGGACAGCCAGCAGCGTCGTTCGGCCGGGGAACGCGTGGAACAGCGTCCGTACGGCCGCCCGGCGGGAGGCGCGGCGGCTGTTCACAGCTGGCCAACTCTGCCCTCGGGATCAGCCCGTGGCAACCGGGTTGTCGGCCGGCCGGCCGCTCAGCCGGAGGTCGGCGCGAACCCGGGAACGGTGCGGCCGAGCCAGTCCAGCGCCCGGTTGAGCAGGGCCTCCCACACGCTGGACCGGTGCCCGGCGTGCAGCAGGATGTCGGCCTGGATCGAGGTGGGCGCGCGGGCGTTGGCGAGCAGCTTCTGCGTCGACGGGTAGGAGAGGTGGTCGGCGTGCGAGCTTTCCAGCCACATCGCGACCGCGGGCGGGTGGCGCTTCGCCAGGGCCGGCAGGTCGTAGTGGCGGCTGTACCAGCTCGGTCGCGGGTAGGGGTGGTAGTCGCCGAACTGGGGGAGGAAGTAGCCGCCGAGCACGATCGCGCCGGCGTACTGCGTGGGGTGCAGCATCGTCGACATCGCCGCGCACCATCCGCCCATGGACAGGCCGACGGTGGCCCACGAGGTCCGGGCGGTCTGGACCCGGAAGTGCCGGTCGACCCAGGCCGGGATGTCCTCGGTGATCCACGTCTCGATCTGCGACGTGCCGGGTTCGCCGTTGAGGCACTCGGTGTCCACGTCGTTGGGGATCTCCAGCTGCGGCGCCACGATCATCGTGTCGGCGATCTTCCCCGCCGCGACCTGCGAGTCGAGGTGGGTGTTGAGGTGGATCGCGTCGATCCCCTGCCAGGGCGCACCCGGGAACCCGTGATAGGCCTCGAGAACGGGGTAGCGGTGACCGGCGTCGCGCGGGTCGCTGTAGTTCTTCGGCAGCACCACGCCGACCGTGCCGGTCAGGCCGCTGCGCGGCCCGTGCACCGTGTAGGTGCGCAACCGGTGCGCCACTCCCGCCTCGGCCACCAGGCGGTCGTAGTAGAGGTGGGCGGCCTTGTTGCGCCCGTGGCCGCGGCCCGCCTGCGGGGCGGCCGGGTGGGCGCCGAAGGTCTGGGCGGCCGTGCCGCCGCTGTGCTCGGCGGTGACCTTCGGGGGGTTGCTGAACAGGCTGCTGCCCAGGTCGGTCCAGTCCGCGTAGAACTGGTAGGTGTCGTTGAGCGCGGTGCCCGCGACGAGCAGCACCAGCGCGTTGACCGTGAGCAGCATCGCGGCCCGCCCGACGATGGCCCGGACCCTGGCCGGTAGGCCGTCCCGGCGGGGGCGCGGCCACCACAGCACGGTGGCCGCGAACGCGACGATGGCGGCGGCCACTGTCAGGACGAAGAACCACGTTCCGGTCAGAGTCACACCGCAGGCCTCCCGACGAGATTCCTCACGACGGTGACAACGCCCGGTGACGGCCGATCATCCCTCCACAAAGGCTATTTGGGCCTTTACAGGGCGTCGCTGGAGGTGGCGTCCGGGGCGCCGCGGTCCAGCGGCGGGAAGGACAGCGTGACCGTCGCGCCGGCCCCCGGCCGGCCGTCGAGGTGCAGCCGACCGCGGTGCGCCTGCACCACCTCCTGGACCAGCGCCAGCCCGAGCCCGAAGCGCCGGCCGCGGCCGGACGCCTGCTCGCCCCGGCCGAAGCGGTGGAGCAGCGCGTCGGCGAACTCCGGGTCCAGGCCCTCGCCGTCGTCGGCCACCGTCACGGCCACGTCGTCGGCGCGCCGGCGTACCCCGACGCTCACGTGGCCGCCGGGGCGGTTGTGGGACAGGGCGTTGTCGACGAGGGCGCCCACCGCCCGGTGCAACGCGGACCGCACCCCGGCGACCAGGGCCCGCTCCGGCGCCGGCGGTCCCTCGAACCGCAGCGCGACGCCGAGCTCCTCGGCGTAGGGCGTGAAGGCCCGTACGACGTCGGCCCCGACCGCCGCCAGGTCGACCTGCTCGTGCCGGTCGGGCCGGTGCTCCAGCTCGGCGGAGAGCAGCAGGTCCTCGACGACCTCACCGAGCGCGCGGGTGTCGGCCACGAGGTCGCGTACCTGGTCGGCCAGTGCCGGGTCGTCCGCGGCGGCGACGTTGCGGGCCAGGATCTGCGCCCGGGTGTGCAGCACCGTCAGCGGCGTACGCAGCTCGTGGCTGGCGTCGGCGACGAACCGGCGCTGCAGAGCGAGCGCGTCACCGAGCGGTCGGGTGGCGCGGCGGCCGATCAGGCCGCCGACGACCGCCGCGCCCGCGATGCCGATCACGCCGGCCAGCAGGAGCGCGCCGGTGAGCCGGTCGCGTTCCTCGGCCCGTTCGCTGGTGTTGAGTACGGCGACGAAGCGGACGCCGTCCGGCCGGGACGAGGCGTAGGCCTGATAGGAGTCCGAGCCGAGGCGGAAGGTGGACAGCCCCGGTGCCAGCGACGACGGGTCCAGCCCGGCGAGCAACGCTGGTGTCCCGGGGCTGCGCTGCACCGCTCCGCTCGCAGACTTCTCGAGCAGGATCACCCCGGCGGGCGGATCGGTCACGTCGTCCGCGGTCCGCGCGGCGGTGCGCACCGTCTCCTGCACCCGCGTCGTCTGCGCCCGCGAGTCGACGAGGTAGGCGATCCCGGCGACCACGATGACGACGATCGCCACGGCGAGCGCCGTCTGCGCCGCGATGGTGAGGGTCGCCCGGCGCAGCAGCGCCCGGTCCGCCGTGACCGGCGCGGACCGGTTCACCAGGTGCCCGCGCGGTAGCCGACGCCGTGCACGGTGGTGACCGCCTGCCGGCCGAGCTTGCGGCGCAGATAGTGCACGCAGGCGTCGACCGCGCCCTCGGCCCGCTCGGCGTCGCCGAACGCGCCCTGCAACAGCTCGTCGCGGGTGAACACCCGACCCGGTCGGCTCACCAGCATCCGCAGCAGCGCGCACTCCCGCTCGGTGAGCTCGACGACGACCGTCCCGTCGGCGGACTGGACCCGGTGGTGCACCAGGTCGAGGCGACCGGTGCCGAAGGGGAGCGCGTCGGCGAGGTCGGCGTGCCGCCGGACCAGCGCCCGGAGCCGGGCGAGCAGCTCGTCGACCTCGAACGGCTTCACCAGGTAGTCCTGCGCGCCGGCGTCCAGACCCGCCACGCGGTCGGTGAGGGTCCCGCGCGCGGTGAGGATCAGGGCGGGTGACCCGACGGACCGGCCCCGCAGCCGCCCGAGCAGGTCGAGCCCGTCGATCGCCGGCAGGCCCAGGTCGATCACCAGGACGTCGAAGGAGCGGGTCAGCCCCAGGTGCAGGCCGCGCTGGCCGTCGCGGAGCCACGGTCACGGCGTACCCCTCGCCCGTCAGCAGCTGCGCGAGCATCTCCGACAGCTGCGGGTCGTCCTCGACCAGCAGCAGGGATCGCGCCTCGGCGGCCATGGGCCCAGCGTGGCATGCCGCCGCGGCGCGCCGGATCTGTGGGGCTGAGCCGATTCAAAGATCTTTCTCAGGTTCCCGACGCACCCTGATGGCATGACCGCCTACCCGGGGGTGCGCCACCGACCCGTCACGCGCCGGGCGCGGCTGCCGGTCGCGCAGCTGGCCCTCTGGGCCATCGCGGCCGGCGCGGGCCTGGTGGTGCTGCTGTGGCTGCACGACACTCCCCGCACGCTGCACGGCGTCGGGGACTACCTGACCAACGCCGGCCGGATCACCGGGTTGCTGGCCGGATACGCGGTGATCGTGCAGGTGCTACTGATGGCCCGGCTGCCGCTGCTCGAGCGTGATGTCGGCGCCGACCGGCTGGCCCGCTGGCACGCCTTCGGCGGCCGCTACACGGTCTCGCTGATCGTCGCGCACACCCTGCTCATCGTCTGGGGATACGCGGTGACCGCGCACACCAATCCGGTCGGCGAGTCGATCACCCTGCTGCGCAGCTACCCCGACGTCCTGATGGCCACGGTCGGCGCCGGCCTCTTCGTCGGCGTCGGCATCGTGTCGGCGCGCGCCGCCCGCTCCCGGATGCGCTACGAAACCTGGTACTACCTGCACTTCTACACATACCTGGCGATCGCGCTGTCCTTCGCCCACCAGTTCGCCACCGGCGCCGACTTCACGACCAACACGCCGGCCCGGGTGCTCTGGGGCCTGCTCTACGCCGGGACGGCCGCGCTGCTGCTGTGGTTCCGGGTCGCGGCGCCGGTCCGGGCGAACCTGCGGCACCGCATGCGGGTGCATTCGGTGTACCCGGTGGGCAACAGCGTCGTGTCGGTCGTGGTCACCGGGCACCACCTCGACGAGATGCGGGCCGAGTCCGGCCAGTTCTTCCGGTGGCGCTTCCTCACCAAGGACGGCTGGTGGCAGTCGCATCCCTATTCGCTGTCGGCGGCGCCGCACCCGCGGTTCCTGCGGATCACGGTCAAGTCGCTCGGCGACCACACCCGCAGCCTCGCCCTGCTGGTCCCGGGCACCCGCGTCGTCGCCGAGGGACCTTACGGCGCCTTCACCGCGTCCCGGCGTACCCGCCGCAAGGTGCTGCTGCTCGCCGGCGGCATCGGGATCACGCCGCTGCGGGCACTGTTCGAGACGATGCCCGCCGCACCCGGTGACCTCACGCTGCTCTACCGCGCCAACAGCGCCGAAGACCTGGTCTTCCGGGACGAGCTGGAGCAGATCGCGGAGGAGCGCGGCGCCCGGCTGCACTACCTGCTCGGTCCGCCGGGGGGCCCGACCGACCCGTTGCAGCCGCACCGCCTGATCCGCAGGGTGCCCGACCTCGCCCGGCACGACGTCTATCTGTGCGGGCCGGGACCGATGGTGGCCGTGGCGACCTCGTCACTGCGCCGCGCCCGGGTGCCGCGCCGCCACATCCACCACGAGTCGTTCGACCTGTAGCGGAGGAGGACCGATGCGACGAGCCGCTCTCACCCTGATCGCCACCGTGATCGGGCTGGTACTGCTCCTCGGCTTCAAGACGGCGCCGCGCGGCCACGGCGGTCAGGCGGTCGCCCTCGCGCCCGCCAAGCCGGGACCGACCGGCAGCACACCGCCGTCCACCAAGGCCCCGTCAACGGGTCAGAGCAAGAAGCCGGCGCACAGTACGGCGCCGACACACACCAAGGCGCCCGCGCAGACCGGCCCCCGCACCATCGACGGTGCGACCGTCAACACGCCCTACGGCCCGGTCCAGGTGCGGATCACCGTCACCAACGGCAAGCTGACCGACGTCACGCCGCTGCAGCTGCCGAACGACAATCCGCAGTCGCAGCAGATCGCGTCGTACGCCGCGCCGTTGCTGCGCAGCGAGGCGTTGAAGGCGGGAAGCGCAAACATCGACGTGATCAGCGGCGCGTCCTATGACAGCCAGGGCTACGCGCAGTCGTTGCAGTCGGCGCTGGACAGCAGCCATGGCTGAGCCGTCCACCCAGGTTGCCCGCGCCGACGGCCCGTCCCGGCAGCGCTGGGTCGAACAGGTGATGGGCACCGTATTCACCATTGATGTGCGCGATCCGGCCGTCGGACCCGGGGCCTTCGACGACGTGGTGGCGTGGCTGCACTGGGTCGACGCGACGTTCAGCACCTACCGGGCGGACAGCGAGATCAGCCGGATGCGGCGCGGAGAGCTGAGCGCGGCCGCCTGCCCGCCGGAGGTCGCCGAGGTCCTCGACCTGTGCGCGCGGGCCGAACGGGAGACCGAGGGCTACTTCTCGGCGCGGTGGAACGGCGGGCTCGATCCGACCGGGCTGGTCAAGGGCTGGAGCGTCGAGCGGGCCAGCCGGTTGCTGGCGGCCGCCGGGTCCACGGCCCATGCCGTCAACGGCGGCGGCGACATCCGCACCGTCGGCGAACCGATGCCCGGCGAACCGTGGCGGATCGGCGTCGCGCATCCGCTGACCCCGGGCGCATGCGTCACGGTGGCGACCGGACGGGACCTCGCGGTCGCCACGTCCGGTGACGCCGAACGCGGAGCGCACATCGTGGACCCGTTCACGGGGCGGCCGGCCGAGGGCCTGGCCGGCCTCACCGTCGTCGGACCGGATCTCGCGCTCGCCGACGCCTACGCGACCGCCGGCTGCGCGATGGGCCGGGGCGGCATCGACCTGATCGACCGGATCGATGGTTACGAGGCGTTCGCCGTCACCCGCTACGGCCGGCTGTGCTGGACGTCCGGCTACCCGGACATAGGCGTCATCCCGCCGTTGACCGCCGTCGGGTGAGGCACCCGTCCGGCGGTCAGCTGCGGCGGCGGCCGACGACGAACGCCGCGCCGATCACCGGACGGCCGGTGGTCAGGTGCCGGGTCGCCGACGCATGGTGCGTGTGCGTGTGCGCGAAACCGTGCGTCAGCGGCGGTACCTCGATGCTCGTCGCCGCCCCGGTGCCTGCGGCGGTGACCACCGCGACGTCGAGCCGGTAGGTGTGGGCCGGGGACGGCAGCACTGCGACGTCCCGGAGCGGCTTACCCACCGGGACCACCCCCACCGACACGACCAGGTCCGCGTTGCTCTCGTCGATGAGCCGGACGACGTAGGACGTGACCGCGGTGCTGGCGGCGGGCGGCGCCCAGGTCAGGTGCGCGTGGTTCGCCGTACGGGTGACCTTCAGCGCCCTCGCCGCGAGCTGCGCCGACGTGGGGGCGACGGTCACTGCGGAGGCCGATGCCGGACCGACCTGGTTGTAGGCCGTGACGACGACGGCATACGCGTGGTGGTTGACCAGCCCGGTGACCGTGTCGGAGAACTCCGTCCCGGACGGGCAGGTCGTCGCGCACGGCAGCTTCTCATGCCGCGTCCCGCCTGTGACCCGATCAATCAGGGCGAGCCGGTAGCCGAGCACCCCGCTGCCCGGTGTCGCCGGCGCGGTCCAGGTGACGGTAGCGCTGGAATCGCCGGCCACCACGTGCACGAACCGCGGCACGGAGGGCGCCGAAGGAGTAGGAGTTGGCGACGGCGTCGGCGAAGGCGTGGGGGACGGCGTTGGCGACGGACGCGTCGGCGAAGGCGTGGGGGACGGCGTCGGCGAAGGCGTGGGGGACGGCGTCGGCGAAGGCGTGGGGGACGGCGTCGGCGAAGGCGTGGGGGACGGCGTCGGCGAAGGCGTGGGGGACGGCGTCGGCGAAGGCGTGGGGGACGGCGTCGGCGAAGGCGTGGGGGACGGTGTGGGCGAGGGCGTCGTCGTGGGCTTGCCGGTCGGCTTGGAGCTCGGCTTCGAGGTCGGCTTCGAGCTGGGTGTCGGAGTCGCTGTCGGGGTCGGCGTCGGCGTCGGCCGGGCGTGACCGGTCGACGAGGGGGTCGGCGCAGGGCCCGGTCCGGGGCCGCCTTGGTGGCCGGCGCCTTGGTTGCCGGCGCCCTGGTTGCCGGCCGGGCCGCCGGCGATGGTGGTGGGCGCGGGTGTCGGACCCGGCGTCGGACCGGGGGTGGGCGCGGGTGTCGGGACAGGCAGGGGGGCGGCGGTCCGCGGCGGACCGGGGTACCTGGGTGCCGCGGCGGTCGGCAGCGGTCCGGTCGGCACGTGCGCGCCGGGCAGGTGACCGGACGGCGCGGGGAGCGTGGTCACCGGGATGCCGCGCAGGTAGGAATTCATCAGGGCGAGCACGAGGCGGACGTAGTCGTGGGAGTGGTTGTAGTTGAAGACCGCGGCCTCCTGCCCTGATCTCGTCGACAGGTCCCGGCCGCTGGAGCAGAGGTAGAGCCCGGCGGTCTCGGCGGCGTCGTAGAGGTTCTGCGGGTCGGCCTTGCCGTCGTGGTTGCCGTCGACGCCGATCGCCTGCCAGGTCCCCGGCAGGAACTGCATCGGACCGACGGCGCGGTCGAATGTGGTGTCACCGTCGAGGCGGCCGTGGTCGGTGTCGCGCACCTGCTGCATCCCGGCCGTGCGGCCGTCCAGTCGCGGGCCGATGATCGCGGGTACGACGTTGCCGTCGGGTTGCGGCTGCGACCCGCCGAACTGGCCGTGGTCGGACTCCACCCGACCGATGCCGGCCAGTAGTGCCCACGAGAGATGGCAGGTCGGGTCGACGCGCTGGAGCGCACCCTGTGCATTGCGGTAGGCGCGCAGAGCGGGGAGCGGTATGCCGTTGGCGGCGAGCTGGCTGGCCACCTGGGTCTGGCTGGTGGCCGACAGGCCGGCGTACTCGGCGATCAGCTTCGCCGCCGAGACGTGACCGGCACGGGCGGCCGCGAGCAGGTCAGCGGCCTGTGGTGCCTTCGATCGAGCCGAAGCCAACTGGTCGGCGGAGGAGGTGGTGGCATGGTGGGACTGGGCTGCTCCGCCGACTCCGGCCAGCGCGAACACCACCAGCACTGCCCCGAGAGCACCCCACCACCGTGCCGCGCTCATCCGCACTGACCCCCCGCTTGCGCCCAGCATCCCCGTACGCTGCCGGTGGTGAGCTCCAGCAGCACCCCCTCAGCTGCGCCGGCTCCGACCCGGCGCAGAACGGACAGTTAACCGTAACCTTCCAACCCGGTCTGTACGGCGTCAAGGCCACAGTTACTGTCCGCGGTCGGCCGGACGGCCTCGTCGGCGAGGGTCAATGCACCGACCAGCGCCGCGTCGTCCCGGAACCGGGCAAGGGTGAGGACGGGAGGAAACGGGACAGCTCGGGCGAGCATCGCCTCGAGCCTCGGCCGGATCTGGTCGAAACTGCCGGCCAGACCGCCTCCGACGGCGATGACGGCGGGGTCGACCGCGATCGCGAGATTGGTCACATGCATGGCCAGGACGTCGAGCGACTCGTCGAGCAGGTCGCGCAGGGCCGGGTCGCCCGGCGCCCGGGCGAACACCTCGGCCGCGGTGATCTCGCAGCCCGTCATCGCCCGCCCGCGGGCGGCGAGCGCGCTCCCCGATATCCGCTCCTCCAGCGGCGCCCGCCCGTTCGCGAAGCCGGGGTCGGCCGGGCCGTGCAGCGCGTAGGCCACCTCTCCGGCTGCCCCGTGCGCGCCGGAGAGGACGGCGCCGTCGACCACCACCGCGGCCGCGATCCCGGTGCCGAGGTTGAGGAACACCCCCGTGCGGGCGCCCGCCAGCGCTCCCCATCGGGCCTCGGCCAGCGCCGCCGCCTTGACGTCGTTGCCGGCGGCGACGGTCGATACGCCGAGCCCGTCGCGCAGGCTCGACGGCAGCGCGAGCCGGTCCCATCCGGGGTTGTTCGGGGCCAGCAGGATGCTGTCCTCGCCGACGATCCCGGGCGACACCGCGCCGATCGCGGCCGGCGTCGTGCCGCTGCGCGCCTGGGTGTCGTCGGTGATCCGGCGGGCCGCATCCAGGACGCGGGCGAGCACCCGCGCGGCGCCCTCCCCGGCCCGGGTCGGGATGGTCAGCGCAGCGAGTCGATCACGCGGATCACCGACGGGGCTGGTGGCCAGCGCTACCTTGCTGCCGCCGATGTCGATGCCGAGAACGAACCCTCCATCGTCGGTCACGCCGGCTGACGCTCCTGCGCGCGCTGGAGGTAGCGCGGGTGCAGCTTGGCGAAGACCGAGAAGAACAGGCCGTCGCGGGCGGCGTTGAACGGCACCCGGGATCCGCCGAGCAGACCGGCGAAGATCGACGCGAACGCGGCGACGATGATCAGGATGGTCCGGCCGACGACGCCGATGTTGAGGGCCAGGTAGAAGGCCATGATCGCGGCGATGGACACGACGATCGACCGCGGCATCGTGCCGCCGGACAGGTGCGGGAAGAAGAAGCCGAGGTACTGCACCAGACCGATCACGCCCGTGGACATGATCAGCGGGATCGAGAGGACCCCGATCGACCGGTGGAACGTGCTGCTCACTGGTTCTCCCGCCGTCCGTCAGTCGAGCGGCCGGTACCCCACGCCCAACGCGCCCAAACGCTCGAGGTGCTCACCGAGCCTGGCCCGGAAGTCGGCGAAGCTCTCCCGGCCGGTGCACCAGACGGTCTCGGCGAAGGCACACATCCGCGGGAAGACCATGTACTCGACCTGCGCCGGGCCGGCCATGTACTCGGTCCACACGTTGCACTGGGCGCCCAGTACGTGCGTGGCCTCGTCCGCGGTCAGCTCGGTCGGCACCGGCCGGTAGGAGTGGACGGTCTCGAGCGGGAGATGCCCGCCGATCGCCAACGGTTCGGAGTCGCGGTCCTCGGACTGGTAGTAGTCGAAGTAGACATGGTCGGTCGGCGTCATCACGACGTCGTGGCCGGCCTTCGCCGCGGCGATCCCGCCGTCCTCGCCCCGCCACGACATCACGGTCGCTCCTGGGGCGAGACCGCCCTCGAGGATCTCGTCCCAGCCGACGAGCCGGCGGCCCCGCGAGGTCAGGAAGTCGTCCATCTGCCGGATGACCCACGACTGCAGTTCGTCCTCGTCGGCCAGCCCGAGGTCGCGGATCCGTTGCTGGGCGGCCGGGCTCTTCTGCCACTCGTCCTTGGGGCACTCGTCGCCGCCGACGTGCACGAACGGCGACGGGAACAGCTCGAGGACCTCGTCGAGCACGTCCTGGAAGAAGGCGATGGTCGCGTCCTCGGCGTTGAGCACGTGCGTGATGACGCCCCAGCGCGTGGCCACCGGGACCTGCGTCTCGGGGCTGTTGCCCAGCTCGGGATAGGCCGCGATCGCCGCCTGCGCGTGGCCGGGCATCTCGATCTCCGGGACGACGTTGACGAACCGGGCCGCGGCGTAGGCCACGATCTCCCGGATGTCCTCCTGGGTGTAGAAGCCGCCGTGCGGGACGCCGTCGTAGCGGTTCTCCGGATCGCGGGCCTCGTTGTTGTGGCCGGCCACCGTCTCCTCGCGCCACGCGCCGACCTCGGTCAGCCTGGGATGACGCCGGATCTCGATGCGCCACCCCTGGTCTTCGGTCAGGTGCAGGTGCAGCACGTTGAGCTTGTGCATCGCCAGCAGGTCGATGTAGCGGAGCACGAACTCCTTCGGCATGAAGTGCCGGCCCACGTCGAGCATCGACCCACGCCAGCCGAACGCCGGGGCGTCCTCGATCCGCACGCAGGGCACGGTCAGTTGCCCGTCGCCGTCGGCCGAGGTGCCGAACACCTGCGGTGGCAGCAACTGACGCAGGGTCTGCACGCCGTAGAACACCCCGGCCGGTGCTCCGCCGACCACGTCGACGTGGTCCGGGGTCACGGTGAGCCGGTAGGCCTCCGGGTTGGGCAGGGCGGTCGCGTCGACCCGCAGTCGCACGGTGGCGCCCTCGGACCGGTCGGCCGGCGCAAGTGTGGCCGCAGGGGTGAGGTAATCGCGCAGCAGCTCCCCGACGGGCGCCGCCTGGGTGTCGGTCCACAGCGTCGCGCTGTCGGTGAGCGTCAGGCTTCCGTCGCCGGGCGTCAGCCGGCTGACCTGGGGAACGATCGAGGGTGCCACGTCACACTCCCAATGGTGGATGTCGGATCAGATGTTCATCCTGCCGGAGTCGTCCGGTCAACCCTTCACCCCGGTGAGCGTCACGCCTTCGACGAAAGCACGCTGGGCGAAGAAGAAGAGCACGATGATCGGAGCCATGAACAGCAAGGTCCCGGCCATCTGCAGGTTGTAGAGCGAGCCCCGCTGCAGGGTCGTGAACTGGGACAGCGCCACGGTGAGGGTCCACGAGCTGTTGTTGTTGCCGGTGTAGACCAGCGGTGTGAAGAAGTCGTTCCAGGTGTAGAGGAAGTTGAACAACGCGACCGCGGCGATCGCCGGCCGCGCCAGCGGGGCGATGATCCGCAGCAGGATCCGCAGGTCGCCGGCGCCGTCCACGCGGGCGGCGTCGCTGAGGTCCTCAGGGATGGTCCGCAGGAACTGACGCAGCAGGAAGATGGAGAACGCGTCGCCGAAGAACAGCGGCACGATCAGCGGTTTGAGGGTGCCGATCCACCCCAGGTTCACGTACACCGAGTAGAGCGACACGCTGGTGACCGCGGTCGGGAGCATCATCGTCGCGAGGACGACGATCATCACCGCCTCGCGGCCGCGCCACTGCAGCCGGGCCAGTGCGTAGGCGACCGGCAGTGAGGACACGACGACCCCGACCGTCGAGAGCACCGAATACATCAGGGTGTTGCCGAGGTAGTGCCAGAACGGGAAGAGGTGCAGGACCCGGCTGAAGTTCCCCCACTCCAGATGGTGGGGGACCAGGCCGTTTCCGAGCGCCTCGCGGTCGGGCATCAGCGCCATGCCGATGATGAACAGGAACGGAACGAGAAGCGCGGCGCACAGGGCGATCGCGACGCAGTGGTTCGCGACGCCGAGCAGGAAACCCCGACCGGACCGGCGCGGCGGAGGGGTCGGCGCCGTGCTCGCCGAGGAGTCGACGGTCGCGGGCAGCGACAGGGCCATCGGTCAGCCTCCCGAGTAGTGGACCCACCGCCGCGAGGTGCGGATGAGGACGGCGGTCACGATGAAGAGGGCGAGGAAGAGGATCCAGGCGAGCGCCGAGGCGTAGCCCATGTGGAAGTAGGAATAGCCCTGCTGGTAGAGCCACGTGCCGTAGAACATCAGCGAGTTCTGCGGCGCGCCCAGGGTGTTGGCGTTCCCCGAGATCGCCTTGGAGGCGACGTAGGCCTGGGTGAAGTACTGGAAACCCTCGATGATCCCGGTCAGCAGTGCGAAGTAGAGCACCGGCGAGATCAGCGGCATCGTCACCTTGCGGAACTTCGCCCACACCCCCGCGCCGTCGATGGCGGCAGCCTCGTAGAGATCGCGCGGGACGTCGAGCAGCGCCGCCAGGAGGATGACCATCGTGTTCCCGGCGGCCCACACCATGATGACCGCGAGCCCGGGCTTGGCCCAGGACGGATCGCTGAACCACAGCGGCTTCCCCAGTCCGACCGCGCCGAGGATGTGATTGACCGGACCCGAGGGGTTGAGCAGGTAGACGAAGGACAGGCCCGCGGCGACCATCGGGACGACGGCCGGAAGGTAGGCCAGGGTCCGGTAGACACCGGCGCCGCGGCGGATGCGGACGATGACGAGCGCCACCGCGAGGGCGAAGATGATTTTCGCCGGCACGCCGATGCAGATGATCCACAGCGTGTTGCGGACCGACTGCCAGAACACCGGGTCCTGGGTGAACAGCAGCTGGTAATTGTGCAGGCCGACCCAGCGCGGCGGCTTGGTGAGGTCGTAGGTGGTGAAGGAGAAGTACAGGCTCGAGAGCATGGGGTAGGCCACGAACGCCAGGAACCCCACGATCCACGGGGACATGAAGGCCAGCACCGTCAACCTCCGGCGCCGCCGGAGTCTCCCTGTTCTCATCGCGCTCACCTGATCGCCGTCTGGGTGTCGATGTCCTTGGCCAGTTGCCGCAGGCCGGATTGCAGGTCTCCGGCCTGGCCGGCCTCCCACTTGCCTTCGAAGGCGGTGAGGAGGTCGAGATCGACCTGGCCGGCCGTCGTGGGCTGCTTCCACACGGAGTGCGGGTTCTGCAGGATCTTGGTGAAGGGCTCGGTCAACGGATTGTGGGAGAACTTCGACGTACGCAGTGACGCGAACGTCGTCGGGACGTTCTTCAGGCCGTCCGAGAGCTGGTTGAGCGCTGCGGTGTTGGTGGCGAGATATCGCATCGCCAGCCACGACTCGGCCGGGTGCTTCACGCCGGCCGGCAGCCCGATCAGCGTGCCGCCGATCTGCCCGCTCCCGTAGAGCTCCGGGTGGTCGTCGGCGACCGGGAACGGCGCGGTGGCGTAGTCGACCTTGGTCTTGTCCGCGGTCGCGAAGGCGACCCGCCATTCGCCGTCGATCAGCATGGCCACCTTGCCGGTTTCGAAGCCGTTGTTGCTGGCGAACTCCGATTCGGCGCCGAGTGTCGCGGCGAATTTGCTGAGCTTGGCGTAGCCGATCGTGGAGATGAACTTCTTCTCCCAGTTCAGGCCCTGCACCCAGGCGGGATCGGTGCCGAGGACGGAGCGCCCTTGCCTGTACCAGGAGGCGCCGAAGTAGTTGCCCTGCAGGGCGTGCGCGGACTCGTAGAAGGTGCTGAGCGGCACGAACCCGGCGACGCGGATGGAGCCGTCCTTGTTGTACGTGGTGAGCTTCTTGGCCATGGCGGTCAGCTGCGACAACGTCCTGGGCGGGTGGTGGTAACCGGCCTTGGCGAGCAGCTTCTTGTTGTAGTAGAGCCCGAAGGCATCGGTCAGCAGGGGGAGCGCGCAGGTCCGGCCGCCGTATCTGGAGTAGGCGAGCACCTGGCTGGGGAAGGTCGCCGACAGGTCGAGGTGGTCCTTGCGCGCCACCGGGCCGATGTCGCGGAGCGCCCCGGAATCGCAGAACTTCGCGAGATTCTGCGGGCCGCCGAGCAGAGTGATGTCGGGCGGGTGCCCGGAGTTGATGCCCCGCAGGACGTCGTCGTCGTTCTTGCCCTGGACCTGGGTGACGGTGAGCCAGGGATAGCGCTTGTGCATCCGGGCCAGTACGCCGTCGATGACACCTGCCTCACGTCCGGTGAAGAAGCTCCACAGGCTCAGGGAGACCGGTGCGTGGTGGGCATTCGCGCCGAGTGGCACGATCGGCGTGTTGTCGCCGATCTGCGCCGTGCAGGCGGTCGTGAGGAGGACGCCGAGACCGGCGATGCCGGCTGCGACCCGGCGCAGGTGGACTCGGCGCAGGTGGACTCGGCGCAGGTGGACTCGGCGCAGGTGGACTCGGCGCAGGCGCCGGAATCTAGCGGACAATCGTGGCCTCCCGGGGGGCTCGCGGACCGACAGCCGCCGGCGCCGGCGGTGGCGTGATGACGGTGAAGAGCTGTGCCTGCACGCCGTTCACCGCGCTGATCTCCGCACCGCGGCGTACCGCGTCGACGCCGAGTTCGGAGGACACGACCGGCGGGGGCGACGGGAAGATGTGCGCGAGCTCCCTCCGCAGCGGCCGGAGCAGCAGGTCACCTGCCTCCCCGACGCTGCCGCCGACGACGACCAGCTCGGGGTCGAGGACGCTCACCACGGCGGCGACCATAAGGGCAACGTGTTTCGCCAACGTTGCGAACACCCCGCGCCCGGCGGGCTCGCCACGGCGAGCACCGGCGATGACGGCATCCAGCGAGCTGCGTCGGCTCATTCCGGCGGCGCGGGCCATGCGCCTGACGGCGTCCTCGCTGGCCGCGAGCTGGAAGGCGCCGTGCCGGCGGGCCGCGCTGCTGTGAGGGTCGATCGGCCCGACCGGCATGTGGGCGACCTCGCCGGCCGCACCGTGGCTTCCCCGGTGCAGCGAGCCCCCGAGGATCACGCCGGTGCCGATGCCGCTGCCGAGCGAGATGTAGACGACGTCGTCGATTCCACGTGCCGCACCGGCGTCGTGCTCGCCGAGGGCCGCGAGGTTGACGTCGTTGTCCACGCTGCTGGAGCGCCCGACCAGTCCGCGGATCGTGTCGACGCTGTGCTGGTCCAGCTCCGGAAGGCTCGAGGGAATGGCGGTCCCCAGTCGTCCGTCGGCGTCCACGACCGCGGGTACGGCGACCACGGTGTGCGCCACGTGGATCCGGTCGGTGCGCGCCGTCCTGAGTGCCGTGCGGAGGAGCTGTCGCACCTGGCGCACCAGCACCTCACCCGGTGCCGCGCGGTCGGGCACGAGCTGTTCGTGGGCGAGCGATTCTCCCGCGGTGCTCATGAGTGAGACCGACACCAGGTCGCCGGTCAGCGCGATCGCCGCGGCGACGCCGCCGTCGCGGGGACGCACTTCGTAGACCGCCGCCGCGGGCCCGCGCCCTTTGGACACCGTGCCGACGTCGGCGACCAGCCCGGCGGCCTGCAGGTTGCCCAGCGCCCGGGTGATGGTGGGCAGGGACAGGCCGGTGCGTTGATGGAGCGCCACGCGGGTGAGCCGCCCTTCGGCCAGCAGGACAGCGAAGAGCGAGCGCTCGTTCAGCCGCCGAAGCACGCGCTGCGCTCCGGCCGGAAGGTCACTGCTGACCGCCATGGCCTGCCCGCTCCCGGTCTACTAACGAAACGTTCGTATTGGCGTGGCAAGCTACGCTCTGTCGAAGACCGGGTCAACGGGTACGGAGCCACCATGAACGACACCGGCGTCGCGACGCTGTGGATGGTTCGGCACGGCGAGAGCACCGGCAACGTCGCGCGGGACCGGGCCGAGCACTCCGGGGCCGTGTCCATCGACATCGAGGCGCGGGACGCCGACGTACCGCTGTCGGATCTGGGCAGACGCCAGGCGGCGGAGTTCGGCCGGTGGCTGGAGCGGCTGGCTCCTGGTCGTCACCCGGACGCGGTGCTGTCCTCGCCGTACCGACGTGCCGTCGAGACGGCGGAGATCGCCGCGGCCGGGATCGACGAGGGTCGCATCCGGACCGACGAGCGGCTGCGCGACCGGGAGCTCGGTGTGCTGGATCTGCTCACCTCGCACGGCGTCGCCGAACGCCGGCCCGACGAGGCGTCCCGCAAGCAGCGGCTCGGCCGGCTCTACTACCGCCCGCCGGGCGGGGAGTCGTGGTCCGACGTCGCGCTCCGGGTCCGCAGCGCGCTCGCCGACATCGACCGGCGCTATGCCGGCCGGCACCTGATCGTGTTCGCGCACGAGGCGGTCCTGCTGCTCGTCCGGTACGTCGTCGAGGACATGTCCGAGCAGCAGCTTCTCGAGATGGTCGCCTCCACCACCCTGGTCAATGCGTCATTGACCATCTTCGAGCGCGACACCTCGGGCCTGCGGGCGACCGGCATGGGCCTCACCCCGCACCTGGGCGGATCGGCCGGGTGACGCTTACAACGGGGCCGGCTCCTGCGGAGCGGGCGGGTGGAGGACGGCGAAGGCATCGGTGATCTCGAGGTTGCGGGATCGGAACCGGAACAGCGCCGCCGGCCTCCCTCCGGTGCGGCCCGGTACGGTCGCGCGGCCGGTCGCCTCGATCTGGCCCCGCCGGAGCAGGATCCGCTGCAGGTTGGTCGGTGCGACCGTGTATCCCATTGCCGCGCGGTAATAACCGGCCAGCTCCGACATGGTGAACGTCGGGGGAGCGAGGGCGAACCCGAGGTTGGTGTAGGACAGCTTCGACCGCAGCCGGCGCAGCCCCGACGCCACGATCGTCGCGTGGTCGAAGGCCATCCGGGGCAACTGCGCGACGTGGTACCACCGGGTGTCGTCCGGGATCTCCGGGTCGGCGTCGGCGGGGACGAGGCCGAGGTAAGCCGTCGCGACCACGCGCCGGCCGGGGAAGCGATGGGGCGCGCCGCGCGTGTCGAGCTGCTCGAGGTGTGTGAGTTCGCGCACATCGACCTTGTCCGCCAGCTGCCGGCGGATCGAGTCGTCGAGCCCCTCGTCCATGGCGAGCGCGCCACCCGGGAGCGACCAGCGGCCCGCGTGCGGTCCCTTCGCCCGCCGCCAGAGCAGGACGGACAGCTCACCGGCGCGGATCTGGAACACCACGGCGAGAACCTCGTGGGCGGCGGGGGAATCACGACTGACGGCGGGCACGGCCTGATGGTAAGCTCAAAACCGAGTTTTCGCTCACCAGACGAAAACCGGGACCACGAGGAAGCGTGATGTCAGTCATCACCGCCGAGGTCGAGCAGGACGCCCGACCCGCCAGCTGGGCCGCCGAGGTACGCCGCCTCGCCCGCGAGCGCGACGCCGTCATCCTGGCCCACAACTACCAGCGCCCGGAGATCCAGGACGTCGCCGACCATGTCGGCGACTCGCTGGCGCTCTCCCGGATCGCCGCCGAGGCGAGCGCCGGGACCATCGTTTTCTGCGGCGTGCACTTCATGGCCGAGACCGCCAAGCTGCTCTCTCCCGACAAGACGGTCCTGATCCCCGACCTCGCCGCCGGGTGCTCGCTGGCCGACACCATCGACGCCGACCAGTTGCGCGCTTGGAAGGCCGAGCACCCGGGCGCCGTCGTCGTCGCCTACGTCAACACCTCGGCCGCGGTCAAGGCCGAGAGCGACGTGTGTTGTACCTCGTCCAACGCCGCGGACGTCGTGCGCGCGATCCCCGCCGACCGGGAGATCCTCTTCCTTCCCGACCAGTTCCTCGGCGCGCACGTGCAGCGGGTGACAGGCCGCGCGGGCATCCATGTCTGGGCCGGGGAGTGCCACGTGCATGCCGGCATCAACGGTGCCGACCTGCGCGACCGGGTCGAGGCGGAACCGGACGCGGAACTGCTCGTGCACCCGGAGTGTGGCTGCGCGACGTCGGCGCTCTACCTCGTCGGCGCGGGCGCGGTGCCGGCCGACCGGGTGAAGGTGCTGTCCACCGGCGGGATGCTCGAGCAGGCCCGCCGTACCACGGCCGACCGGGTGCTGGTCGCGACCGAGACCGGCATGCTGCACCAGCTGCGGCAGGCCAATCCGGGCACCGACTTCGCCGCGGTGAACGACCGTGCGGTGTGCCGGTTCATGAAGATGATCACCGCGGAGAAGCTGCTGCACACCCTGCGCGAGGGCGAGTTCGAGGTGACCATCCCGGACGACGTCGCCGATCGCGCCCGCGGTGCGGTCGAGGCCATGGTGTCGATCGGGTCGCCGTCGGTCGGTGGCGAATGACCGGTCCGCTCGTCGCCCGGTTGGCCGCGCCCGAGCCGTCGTGGACCCGCACCGCCGATGTGGTCGTCGTCGGTTCGGGGGTCGCGGGCCTGGGTGCCGCGCGGCTGCTCGCCCGCGCCGGGCGGCGGGTCGTCGTGGTGAGCAAGTCGGTCCTGACGGCCGGCAGCACGACCTGGGCACAGGGAGGTGTCGCAACCGCGGTCGGCATCGGTGATTCGCCCGAGCAGCACCTGCGCGACACCCTGATCGCCGGTGCCGGGCTCTGCGACGAGGACGCCGTACGCGTGCTCGTCGAGGAGGGACCCGCGGCGGTCGACGCGCTCTTCGCCGACGGCGCGCAGTTCGACCGCGGTGCCGACGGCGAGCTGGAGTTCGGGCGCGAGGGAGGGCATTCCCAGCCGCGCATCGTGCACGCCGGAGGCGATGCCACCGGCCGGGAGATCCAGCGCACGCTGGAGGAGACGGTCCGCCTCGCCGACCGGGTCGAGGTCATCGAGCACGCGTTCGCGCTCGACGTCCGACGCGACGCACACGGGGCCGTGGCGGCCCTCACGGTCGGACTGGTGGATGGCGCCGGCCGGTGCACGTCCGTCGGGGAACTGCGTACCGGCGCGGTGGTGCTGGCCACCGGCGGGTCCGGCCAGGTCTATGCGAGTACGACGAACCCGGACGTCAGCACCGGGGACGGAGTCGGACTGGCGCTCCGGGCCGGCGCGCAGGTGGCCGACCTTGAGTTCGTGCAGTTCCACCCCACCGTGCTGTGGTTGGGGCCGGGTGCCCGTGGCCGGCAGCTGCTGGTCACCGAGGCGATGCGCGGCGAGGGGGCGACGCTGGTCGACGCCGCCGGGGCGTCGGTGATGGACGGCGTCCACCCGCTGCGGGATCTCGCGCCCCGCGACGTCGTCGCGCTGGCGATGGCGCGCCGGATGGCTGAGGCGCCGGGCGGAGTGGGGGACCACCTCTATCTCGACGCCCGGGGTATCGGCGAGGCCGATCTGCTGCGGCGTTTCCCGACCGTGATCGCCGGCTGCCGGGAGGCCGGCATCGACCCGGTGCACGACTTGATCCCGGTCGCGCCGGCGGCGCACTTCGCCTGTGGCGGCGTGCGTGCGGATATGAGCGGGCGCACCTCCGTGACCGGGCTCTTCGCCGTCGGGGAGGTCGCATGCACCGGTCTGCACGGAGCCAACCGACTGGCCTCCAACAGTCTCGTGGAGGGCATGGTCGCCGCGACCCGGCTGGCCGGCGCGCTGGCCGACCGGCTGCCGGCGCCCGGGCCACCCGAGCCGACCAGTGTCCGCGCGGGGGCCGTGGACCCGGCCTGGCGGCTGGACCTGACGCTGGCGATGTCCCGCGAGGTCGGCGTCCGCCGTACCCTCGACGGGCTCGCCGAGGCCGGGCGGCTGCTCGCGAAGGTGCCGACCGGCGCCGTACCGGGCCGGGCCTCGTGGGAGGCCACCAGCATGCACACCGTGGCGACGGCGATCGTGTCCGCGGCGACCTCGCGGGCGGAGAGCCGGGGATGCCACACCCGCGAGGACGTGCCGGTGGCGCGCGACGAGTGGCGGCGGCACATCGTGTCCACGATGGACACCGACGGGCAACTACGACAGGAGATCGACGCGTGATGCTCTCTGCGGAGGTCGCGAAGGCGGTGGTCGCCGCCGACCTGGACGTCGACGACGTGGTCCGCGTCGCCCGGCTGGCGGTGGAGGAGGACCTCGCCGGCGGTGTCGACGTAACGACGACGGCGACGGTGCCCGAGGGCCATCGCAGCGTCGGGGAACTGACCGCCCGCGAGCCGGGAGTCGTCGCCGGGATCCCGGTGGCGATGGCGGTCTTCGACCTCCAGCTCGGCGGACACGGCTCGGTGACCTCGACATCCAGCGACGGCACCCTGGTTGGCGCGGGGGACGTCGTGCTCTCGGTCGCCGGTCCCACTGCGCGGATCCTCACCGCCGAGCGCACCGCGCTCAACCTGCTGTGCCACCTGTCCGGCGTCGCGACCCTCACGCACCGCTGGGTGGAGGCGGTCGCCGGCACCGGAGCGCTGATCCGGGACACCCGCAAGACGATGCCCGGCCTGCGGACCCTCGAGAAGTACGCCGTGCGCTGTGGTGGCGGAAGCAACCACCGGATGGGCCTCGCCGACCAGGCGCTGATCAAGGACAACCACGTGCTCGCCGCCGGCGGGGTCACGGCCGCGCTGGCCGCCGTACGTCGCCTGCGCCCGGACATCGTCTGCGAGGTCGAGTGCGACACCGTCGAGCAGGTCCGTGAGGCCATCGACGCCGGTGCCGCGCTCGTCCTCCTGGACAACATGTCCCTGGACGACCTGCGTGCCGCGGTCGACATCGCCCGCACGACCGGCGCCCGCACCGAGGCCAGCGGCGGCCTCTCCCTCGACTCCGCGGCCGCGGTCGCCGCGACCGGCGTCGACTACCTGTCGGTCGGCGCTCTGACCCACTCCGCGCCCGTACTCGACCTCGGCCTGGACCTCCGGCTCGACCGGGCGTAGCGCACATCAACCGGCCACTGCGGTGGCTCACGGATCCTCGGCGACCGCAATGGTCCCGGAGACCGCGGAAATCTCGGTGGCAGCGGTGCTGTCGGTTGCCGCGGCATCAACGCCGAAGGTCGGCGGTCGGGTCACGTGGCCGTGGCCGGTGGGTGTCGTCCATCCGAGGGCGGCACCGGCCTCCTGTGTCACCATCCAGCCGGCACGATGCTTGAGCCGGTGGTGGTGGCGGCAGAGGACTGCCAGGTTGGTATCGCTCGTTGGTCCGGTGGGATAAGGGACAGTGTGGTCGAGGTCGGCGGAGCGTGCGGGTTGCCGGCAGGTGGGGAACCGGCAGGTGCGGTCTCTGGCCCGTACGTGGTCGGCGAGTGGAGCGGGTGGGGCGTAGGTGCGGCGGCCGTAGTCCAGCAGGACGCCGGTGGCCGGGTCGGTGAGTAGTCGCCGCCAGCGACCGTCGGCGGCGATGCGGCGGGCTTCGCCGGCGCTGATGGGTCCGTAGCCGGCCAGCTCGGCGGGTTGGTCGTCGGCGCCGAGCAGTGTGCTCGCGGCGACGCCGATCTCGACCAGGGCGGGTGCGCGTGTGCGGGGCTCGGCGGCGTGGGCGAACCCGGCGAGCGCGTCGGCGCGGCGGGCGTCCATCGACCGGCCGTCGGCGGATGCCTTAGCCAGGGTGGTGAGCCGGCGGTAGAGGGCGGTGGCATCGGCGGCGCCCATCAGGGCCCACAGTTCGGCCATCCCGTCACCGACCGGGGTGACTACGACTCGGCGGTCTGCGTGGACCTCCTGGTGGCGGTGTTCGGCCCCGCCAGGGTCGGCGAGAATCACCGCGCGGGCCAACGCCGCCCGCAGCTGACCGAAGGTCTGGCGGCAGGCGCGAGGAAACACCCGGTCCTCGACGTCGGCGGCCTGGGTGCTGGTCAGCGGTCGGGTCGCGTCGGCGATCGACCGGACCTTGACCGCGTCAATCGCTCCGGCCGACCACTGGTGCATGGTGCCCGGCAGCCGGGTCGATACCTCGATCGCGGTATGCAGCCGGTTACCGGCCGCCTGGCGTGACAAGTGCAGCGCTACTGACAACTCGTCGGCCGCGTACTCGCTCACCGAGACCCCCTGGTCGTCGGCGTCCACCGGCGGCCGGCGACCGGCGAACACCGCGATCGCCCGGGCCTGCCCCGCCTGCGCCCACGACGCCAGCCGGTCATAGCCGGCGATCACCTCGATCAGGTCGTCATCGCCGAGCGTCACCGGATCGGTCTCCGCCAGCCGCCGCGCCAGGTCGGCGGACGGAACAGCGGCCGCCCACCCGGTCTCGGTCAACCCTTCATCGAACATGTGTTCGATTCTACTGACACCGCCGGACGCCGCGCGGGCGTTGTCCACACCCCGCGTACGGTCCGGATAGCCGGTCCACCGACGATGCCCGCGGACGGGAAGCGGCAACGGACAGCGACGTGCGCATGACGTCAGCGACGCGACCCGGTCAGGGTGGTCCAGCGCGACGACGAGGACGAGTCCGCCGAACATGGACCGGCCGACGACGTGCGCCCGCTCGACACCCGGCGCATCCAGGATGCCGGGCGCATCCCCGCCCAGGCCGGTGAGCGAGTAGCCCGGTCGTGTACGGCGATCCGTTCGCACAGCTCCGCGTCCCACCACAACCTCGACGCGGTCGCTCCATGGATGAGCAGGACGGTCGGGTGCTCGACGTTCCCGGAGGTCTTGACGCACAGGTCGACGCCGTTGAGGAGTTGCTCACCGTTGGACAGGTGGTCAGCCATGACGGAAACGCTAGCGTCCGGCCCGCGGAGAAATCGGTTGGGCTGTGTACGCCGTCCGCCTACCGTCGCCCCGACGACGATGGCAAAGGAGTCACATGTCACTGGAGTTCCATGAGCGCAGCGAGGCGTCGCACCGGATCCTCAACCCCTTCACCGAGGACAAGCTCGCTCTGCTCGGGGAGATCTGCCGGCTCGAGCCAGGACTGCGGCAGCTCGATCTGGCGTGCGGCAAGGCGGAGATGCTGTGCAGTTGGGCCGCGCGCTATGGCATCCACGGCATCGGGGTGGACCTCAGCCCGGTCTTCCTCGATGCGGCGCGGGACCGCGCCGAAGAGCTGACCGTCACCGCACAGGTGGAGTTCGTCCACGGCAAGGCCGAGGACTACCGGGCCGAACCACACGCGTTCGACGTCGTCAGCTGCATCGGTGCGACCTGGATCGGCGACGGACTCACCGGGACGCTGGACTTGATGCGGCCGGCATGCAAGCCCGACGGCATCCTGCTCGTCGGCGAGCCTTACTGGATCGACCCGCCTCCGCCGCGAGCACTCGACGCGCTCGAACTCGGCGCGGAGGAGTTCACCTCGCTGGCCGGCACGCTCGATCGGTTCGAGGCGGCCGGTGTGGAACTGGTGGAGATGGTCCTCGCCGACCAGGACAGCTGGGATCGCTACGTCGCGGCCCAGTGGATGACCGCCAGCGACTGGCTGCGCGAGCACCCGGATGCTCCGGACGCGGCCGAGTACGCCGACCGGGTCTCCGCCGGCCGCCGCGCCTACCTCGACTACGGCCGCCGGTACATGGGCTGGGGGGTCTTCGTCCTGCGGGGTACCGACCGCGGTCAGTGATGGTGGGCGAAGTCGGGCTGGTTGGGGCTGCCCGGATGCTCGAAGCCCTCGGCGACCACGACCTGCTCGCGGCGTCGGCGCTCGAGCCAGCGCTCGAAGTAGTCGGCCTGGGCGGCCTTACGCAGCGTGTCGGCGATGCCCGCCCGCACGTCGTCGTACGGCGCGATCTCGGCCGGGCGCACCTCGTCGACCCGGACCACGTGCCAGCCGAACGGTGACGCGACCGGTCCGACCACCGCACCGGCCGACGCATCCGCGATCGCGGCGGCGAGCGGGCGCGGCAGGTCGTCGAGCGCCCGCGACCACTGCTGGCCGTCGCGGTCGAGCCGGCCGATCGCCTCCCGCGCACCGGCCTCGTCGTCGCACAGCAGATGACGCACCCGGCACCGCGCCGGGCGCCGCCACCGGTCGGGGTTGCGGTCGTAGTAGCGGCGTACGGCGGCCGCGTCGACATCGACGTCCGCACCGACCCGGTCGAAGAGCGAGCGCGCCAGCGGCTGCGCCGCCAGTGCCGCCGCGGCGAGACTTCCGGTCGCCGCAAGCCGGACCGCCTCGGCGACGTCGGCGGGCGGCGCCGACGCGGCGGTAACCCCGAGCCGGTCGGCCTCGGCGCGGACCAGCGCCTCGGTCAGCAGCAACTGCGCGACCCACCGGCGCAGGCGGCGCCACTCCATGTCTCCCCGGGCCGGCAGCGCCACCGACGCGGGCGAGGCGTACATCGCGGTGAGCCGCTCCTCGAGCAGCTCCACGGGGACGCCCCGCCCGGCGACGGTGCCGATCACCGTGTGGTCGTGGGTCATTCCACGACGGCGAACGGCACGGCCTCGGTGTAGAGCACCCGCCCGGCACACATGACCTTGGCCAGCAGCCACGTGGTCGACGGCGCCGCGCCGCCGGGGACGTCGGCGGCGAACCGCACCGTGGTCCGGCCACCTGGCCCGACCGAGAAGGCCGCCGCCGCGGGACCGAGGATGTCCCACGTCCCCCACGGGCTGATCAGGGCCACCTCGCCGTGCAGTTCGCTGCGCGCCGTACTGCCGATCTCCAGGTCGAACTCGGTCCGCCGTCCGGCCGGCGCGGTGACCACGTCGGAGGCGATGCTCGCGGTGAGTTCGTTGGTCACGTCGGCCGCGCCGCCGACCGACACGACCGCGAGATCCTCCACGACCTGGCCGTCGGGTGCGTCGGCCTGTGCCGCGACGACGTAGAGACCCGACCGCGCATCCGACGCCGGTGTCACGGCGACCTCGAACTCGGTGTGCCCACCGGGCTCGAGACCGACGAGCTGCTCGGCGGTGTCGGCGGTCCAGCCGTCCGGGAGCGAGATCCGCACCCGCGTGTGCACCGGCGCGTCGGTGAGATCCGACGCCGCCGTGACCCGCAGCGAGAACGGACCGTCGGTCCGCAGCTCGGACGGATGCACGTGCACCGCCAGCGGCAGGTAGCCCACCGGCGCCGGGCCCTTGTTGTGCATCCAGTAACGCGTGTAGACCGGCTGCGCGGGCTCGTGCTCGGGGGCGAGGACCGGCCCGTCGCCCTCGTGCGCCGACTCCGGCCGCGCGGTCACGGTCACGATTCCGGCCCCGCCGAGGGGCACGGTCAGTGATCCGGCGCCGGCCAACGCCTCACCGGGCCGCTCCAGCAGGTCGGCCTGGTGCGCGTCGGCAAGTGGCACGATCGTGCGCAGATCCGCTTCCGTCGCACTGCCGTGCGCCTCGTAGAGGCGGGCGGTCACCTGCCGTCGCGGGTCGGGAACCGTCGACGAGCCGCGCGACAGCGGGTTGCCGGTGGCCTTGAACGTCTCGAGCATCGCCGTGTCGGGCTGTACGGCGATCAGGGTCTCGCGGGCCGACAGCCGGCCGTCGTGCTGCGAGGTCGACCGCGGGAGAAGCGGATGGTTGAACCCGTGTCCACTGTGGACAAGGCGGTTGCTCCGCCAGTCGCCGGCACCGGCCACGAATGCGTAGTCGAAGGTGTGGCTCCAGTGCTGGAGCTGGAACGGCGACCCGTCCGGCACGGTGCGCTTCGGCGGGTCGATCCACACTCCCGACGGCCACCCGGTGCAGGACCGGAGCAGCGAGAGGTGCAGAGCTCCTGCCGGGTCCACCACGAAGCTCGGCATGCCGCGGTTGAGTACGCCGACGGTGCGGTCCACCAGGGACGGCTCGTCGTCCGGAGCGGTGGCCAGCCCGGCGTCCTGCGTGACGTCGATCGTCGCGTCGGACAGGTCGCTGATGACCTCGGCGACGGCGGCGCGGGTGGCGTCGGCGTCGGCCGCCGCGACGATGAGCACGGGCAGGTCGCGCACCCCGCGCACGTCGGCGTTGGGCACGAACTGCTCGGCCAGGGTGCGGCTGGCCGGCACCCAGACCCGCCCGCTGCCGTGCGCGGTGAGCTGCCGGGTCAGCTCGGCGGCGTAGGAGGCGTCGGCCGCGTCGAGCACCTGCGCCGTGAACGCATTGCTGCCGGGGCCGCCCACGCTGATCCGGACGTCGGGCAGGTTGGAGTCGAAGTCCAGCCCGCCGTAGCGGGCCCGCTCCGGCGAGGACGAGGTGACGGTCACGCCCACCCGCCCGAGCTGGGTGACCAGACCGTCGAGATGCCCGGCCGACAGCTCGCCGCTGTCGGCGACGACCTCGGCGATCCCGATCGCGCGCACCGTGTCGCCGATGCGGACCCGTGCCGTGCTGCCGGCCCCGAACCAGGTGTAGGCCGGGTTGTCCAGCGTCCACGGTGCCTCGGCCGTGTCGACGTCGGGCTGGCCGAGGCCGCGGCCGATCACCGCGTCGGCGACCTCCGACACCGGCAGCGCCCCGGGGATGTCGGTGGGGAACCGCATCCGCAGCAGCTGGTCGGCGCCGGCGAAGCCGTCGACGGTGGTGCGTACGTCGACCCGGCCGGTGCCGTTCAGCAGCTGGAGCTCGGTGGTGTAGGTGAGGCTGGCCAGTCGCCCGCGGGCGGTGATCCGCTGCCCGATCGGCGAGGTCTCGACGGTGACCTCGGCCGTCCCGTCGGCGGAGGTGACCACCGGGCCCCGGGGCAGCAGGTGCCACGGGCCTTCGCCGAACGTCGGGTGGGCGGGATGCTCGTCGTAGAGGCGGAATTCGTTGCCGACGCCGCCGTCCCGCACCAGTTCCGCCTCGCTCGCGCGCTCGACGAGGCTGGCGATGCCGCCGCCGCGGGCGGGGTCGAGCCGGACCGCGTAGGCGTCGCTCGACGCCTCGACGCCGTCCACCGCGGACCATCCGGTCGGGGTCGAGTCGGCCGGCCGCAGCCAGAAGGTGCGGTGCCCGACTCCCGGGACGTCGCGGGCCAGGAAGGTCAGCAGGGCCGACCGCAGGGTGCCGTCCGCGTGGTGCTCGGCGGCCTCGGTGAGTACCGGGAGCGCGTCGCCCGCGTCGTCCACGACGGACAGTCCGCGCGTCCCTGCCTCGGGCAGGTCGATCCGGGCGGTCACCACGTCGGTGCGCGGCCACGACAGCGAGTTGACCACGACGAGCGGGCGGTCGGCAGCGGAATCGGCGCGCGTGTCCACAGTGGACACGAGGACCTCGAGGGCGTTGTCCCGCGCGGTGACCGCAAGGTCGTGCGCCTCCCGCCAGCCGGTGAGCAGGTCGAGATAGACCTGGTCGGAGAAGCTGCCGGTGATGCCGTCGTGGTGGGCGCCGTAGGCCAGCTGCCGCCAGGCCTTGTCGAACGCGGCCTCGGGATAGCGGGCGCCCGCCAGGAGTCCGGCGAGGGTGGCGAACTTCTCGGCGTCGACGAGAGCATCCTCAGCGAAGCGCTGGGCCTGCTTGATGTCGATGTAGGAGACGTCCTTGCCGGTGTAGATCGGGTTCATGTCGCGGGTCTGCGGCCACAGCCCGGCGCCGCCGGCCGACTCCCGGCGTACGGCCTCGAAGAACTCCCGCGGGATGGCGCAGACGAACTTCGGCGAGGCGTAGCGGGAGTTCCAGTCCCGGGCGACCTCGGTCACCCATTGGGTCGGCGGCGTGTAGTCGGTGCCGACCGGCAGGAGCACGTTCTTGGTCGAGGCGACCTTGGCGAGCTCGGAGAAGTTGCGGTACGCCGACGCCTCCGCCTCGGCCAGCGTCGTCGCCGAGGCCATGTCCCAGCCGGAGCCGTAGTGGTCGGCCATGTAGCTCGTCACCACGCCGTGCCCGGAGGGGGAGAGCCAGCGGAACTCGGCCGGGAACTGCATCCGGGTGACGTCCTTGTTCTCACCGCCCGGGTTGCGGATCGGGCCCCACTGGTGGAACGGGCCGCGGGCCCACGAGCTGTTGGCCAGCCCCGCGTCGGCCATCAGGCCCGGGAACTGCGGGTCGTGACCGAAGACGTCGAGCTGCCACGCGGTCTCCGGCGCCCCGCCCATGATGTCGCGCTGGAATCCGATCCCGTAGACGGCGTTGCGCGCCGTGGACTCGGCGCTGGTGAGGTTGCTGTTGGGCTCGTTGTAGGTGCCGCCCATCAGCTCCAGCCGACCCTCGGCCATGAGCTGCCGCAGGATCGCCCGCTCCTCGGGGAAGGCGTCCCAGTAGGGCTTGAGGTAGTCGATCTCGGCGAGCACGAACCGGTAGTCCGGGTCGCGCCGGGCAGCCTCGGTGTGCGCCCGCACCAGGTCGAAGCCGGCCTGCTGAACGTCGCCGCGGGTCGCCTGGGCGTCGGGGAGCTCGTCCCAGCGGCAGGTGTACGCCGCCTGGGTGTTCCACCAGACCGGGTCGTAGTGGAAGTGCGGGACCATCCACATCGTCCAGCCCGGCTCGCAGATGATCACCTCGCCGTCCCGGCTGGCGAGCTGCTCGCCGCGGTCGTCCTGCACGGTCGCCGTGACCGGTACGGCGGTCCCGGCGGAGTGCTCCGCCCACCCGAGGACCCCGACCTCGACGGTGAGCTCGCCGTCGTCCGACTCGGCCGCAACCCGGCTGGGGGTGACCAGGCCACCTCCGGTGACCGCCACGGAGAGGGTGCCGCCGCGGCCCTCCACGTGGAGCCGGATCCGTACCACCTGCCGCGGCTGGTCGCCGCTCGACTCCCCGTCGACGAAACACATCGTCGACTCGAGTCCATCGATCCATGCCCGCACGAGCACCACACCTCCGAGACCGGTTGTTCTGCGAGACGCTATCGGTCCACCGTCCGGACCGCATCGGCCGGTCGCGCGAGGCGGTGGGGCCGGGTGGTCAGGATCCGAGGGCGCCCAGCGCGCTCACGAAGACGTCGTCGATGGTGCGCGGATCCGGCGCGACGAAGGATTTCCCGCCGGACGCCTTGGCGATCTTGGCCAGCGCATCGGTGTCGGCGTCCTTGCCGTAGGCGATCGTGACGATATGCACCGGCGTATCGCCGTCGGCCGTCTGCTTCAGGTGGTCGAGCAGGGTACGCAGGTCGGGACCGCCCGATGCATCCTCGTTCCGCCCGTCCGTGAGCAGCACGATCGTGTTGACGCCGTCTTTCAGGTAGGAGTGCTCGGCCGCGTCGTCGGCGGCCAGCACCGAGGCGTAGAGCGCTGTCCCGCCGGTGGGCTGGAGCGACTTGTACGCCGCCTCGGACGCGTCCCTGCGCGTGACACCGCCCACCTTGCCGTTGGCCCCGCCGAGCGGGACCAGCTCCTTGTAGGGCTTGTCGCCGTCGAGACCGGTGGAGAACTCCCACAGGCCGATCTGGTCGTTGCCGGAGAAGAGGTCGAGCGACCCGGTGGCGGCGGCACGGGCGAGGTCGAGCTTGGTGTCTTTGCCGGGCGGGACGGTCGCGGCCATCGACCCCGACACGTCGATCAGGCCGAGGACCGAGACACGGCGGGTGATCAGCGCCCACGCGGTCCGCCCGGCAGCGGCCGCTCCGTCGGCGTGCAGCGGGGCGGGGGCGAAGGTCGCCGTCGAGATCCCGGTGGCCCGAAGGCCGCCCGGGGACCCGTCCGCCCGGCGCAGTCCGTCGTGGGCCAGCTGCGCCTGGGCCGGCGCACTGCGCAGCCAATTCTGGAAGTCGGTCGCCGCCTTGCGGGTCAGCGGGTCCATCCACTGGCCGTCGGTGATGACGAAGGGATAGTCGGCTCCGAGCGATCCCTGCCACGGATAGGTCGCGTGCAGCGGCACCTTCGGCGAATCACTGTTGTAGCGCCAGACGTCCCGCTCGAGGACGGTGAGGACGCCGTCCTGGCTGCGCAGCGAGTCGTCGGACGTCGCCTTCCGGGCCGAGGAGAGCAGGTCGTCGGTCCCCGAGCCGGTGCGGGTGATCCGGCTCAGCGCGCGCAGGCCGCCCTGCACGGACGACGACGTGAACATCTTCTTCGACAGGTCCTGCGGCGAGACGCCCGCCGTGGTCGAGGCGATGGCCGACACCGCGGCCAGACCGGTGACCGACGTCTCCGGATCGGGCACGCTGAGGCGGATCGGACCCCAGTTCTTGTGGCCGAGGGCGCCCCAGGCGTGCGGGTCGGTGGCGGCCTTCAGGAATGCCTTGGCCAGATCCGGCCCGCGCCCGGCCGACTGGACGGCGTCGGCCGCGTCGGCCGATGTCGCCAGAACCAGGGGAGAGGTCGCGATAGATGGCGCGCCGGCCGGCAGGACGTCGGCACTGGCCGGGTTCGCGCGCAGCAGGTTCAGCGCCGTCGACGACTCCGGGATCCAGACCGCCGGCGGGGTCGCCCCGGTGACCGGCGTGGTGCGCAGCGCCAGGCTGGCGTCCGCGGTGGAGAGCGCATCGACCTGAGGAACGATGCACTCGTGGTTGACCTCGTGCCGGGCGGCGACGTATTGGCTGGTCAGCCCCTGGAGCCACCCCACCACGTCCGGGTCGGCGCCGACCGGCACCCGGATGGTTCCGAGCGAGCAGGGGCCGGTCTTCTGGGCGGCCGGCCGGCTCGGTGACCGGCCGAAGGCCAGCGCGGTGATGGCGCCCGCGATGACCACGATGACGACGATCGGAGCGATGATCTTCGCCCGACGGGACCAGCGCGACGGCGTCCCGTGCCTCGCCGCTGCGTGTCGTGCCATTGCTTGTGTGCTCCCCTGCCCCGAACGCCCTGTCTTGCCCGGCCGGACGGCCGGCTACGGCGGCCGGGATCCGCGTGGAGGTCCGGGGAGGACGATGTGAATGGAGTCAGCCTCCGTGGGCCAAGTGGCCGTGTCAATTCGAGGTCGTGATCTTCGCCGGTCGGTGAGTGCCGGACTACCGACCGTGTAACGGCCGTGATTCCGCTGCGGGCGTACTGCGCTTGCTTGTGCATGAACTGCAAGGGAGTAATGATGTAATCATCTAGTGAGGAGGGTGCGAGATGCCCCGAGGACGATGGTCTGGACCCCCGTGGAGTGGTGGCCGGGGCGGCCGCCCGCAGCACGCCGATCTGCCGCCGGTCGCCGATGCGGCCGCGTGGTTCGCCGGCCGGCTCCCGGACGGGTGGTTCGCCGGCCCGCCGACGGTGACGACCGACCGCGACGAGATCGTGGTGGTCGGACGGCTCGATCCCCCCGATGTGCCCGGCGATGCCACTCCGGAGGCCCGGGCGGCCGCCGAGGGCGGCCGGATCAGCAGGTTCCGGGAGGAGACCCGCGACGAGCGGATCGGGATCGCCCGTGAGGCCGAGGCGCGCTATCTGCGCAAGGTCGCGTGGGGGGCCGAGGTCGGCGGGACCCGCCAGCTCTTCACCACGGCCGCCGTCCCGGTGATGACGCGGCTCCGTCAACCTGAGCGGCAGGTCCTCGACACCCTCGTCGACTCAGGGGTGGCCCGCTCCCGCTCCGAGGCGCTCGCCTGGTGCATCCGGCTGGTCGGCGAGCATGCCGAGGGCTGGCTCGCCGAACTGCGCGCCGCGATGACCTCCGTCGACGAGGTCCGCACCCGCGGTCCCGAGCTTTAGTCCGCGGGCGGCGTGTCGCCGGGCAGCAGGGTGTACTCCGGATTGGCGATCGCCAGGTGGCCCCGGTACTGGCCGACGGTGCCCTCGGCCCGCACCCACGTGCCCGGCGCGAGACCGGGGATCCGCTGCTGCCCGAAGAAGAGCAGGCGGACGCCGCCGCTCGCGTCGACCAGCTGGCACTCCATGGACTGACCCGTCGCGGTCCCCTCTCGGACCGATCGCACCCGGCCCTCCACCCGCACCCGCTCCCGCCAGCCGCAGTCGGCGATCGGCGTCGTACCGTCCCGGGCCGCCCGATCCCCGTCCACCGCGAGCGCCGCGTGCCCGAGCTCGGGTTGACCGTCGGGGTGGTCCGCCCGGCCCCGGCCGGGCGCCGGGGACGGTCCGGAGTCGCCGCCCTCGGCCCATCGCTCCAGCCGACGTTCGACCTCGGGCGGAAGCGTGGTGTCGAAGGGAACGATCGTCGCAGCGACGTGGGGCAGCCTGCTGACCTGTGCGGCGATCGCATTGGCGGTCCGGTCGTGCAGCAGCCGCCCGAGAAACCGCGAGTAGGTACGCCGCGGAAGCAACACCGTGACCTCGGTCCGCTCCTCGATGACGGTCCGGTCGACCAGTTCCTGAGCGGCCCGGAGCACCCGGCGGTCGGGACATTCGACGATGTCGAGCGGCACCCGTTCCGCCAGGCCGCGGGCCTCCCACTCCTGCTGCAGGTCGGCGGCGGCGGCGTCGTCGACCATGAAGTGCACGGCGCGCAACTCCGTGGGGCGCAGGCCCCCCGCGTAGCGCAGCGCCCGGATGACCGCGAGGTCGAGCCGGTCGACGAACAGGAGCACCACCAGTCCCGGGAAGTTCGGCGGTGCCTTGGTGAGCCCGGTGGCCAGGTCCAGCGCGCGTGCCTCCGCCCGGTACTTGCGGTTGAGGCGGATGAGAGCGACCACCAGGATCGGGAAGAGGACCAGGATCACCCAGGCGCCTTCGGTGAACTTCACGACGGCGAAGATGAGCACCACCAGGGCGGACGCCGCGCCGCCGCTGGCATTGATCACGAGCCGCCTCCGCCAGCCCTGCTCATGGTGGGTCTTGTGATAGCGCGCCATGCCGAATCCGGCCATGGTGAACCCGGTGAAGACGCCGATCGCGTAGAACGGCACCAGTGAGTCGACGTGCGCACCGGTGGCCAGCAATAAGGCGATCGCCAGCGTCGCGAGCACGAGAATGCCGTTGGAGAAGGCCAACCGGTGGCCTCTGCGGGTGAGCTGCCGGGGCAGGAACGAATCCTCCGCGACGAAGCTCGCCAGGAACGGGAATCCGTTGAACGGTGTATTGGCGCCGGTGTAGAGGATCAGCATAGTGGCCAACTGAACGACGAGAAAGCCCACGTGCGCGACCGGGCCACTCCCGAAACTCGCCTTCACCACCTGCGAGATCACCGTGGGGGACCCGTCTGCGTACGGCGTGGCGTGGGTGCGGAACGCCAGCCACGAGACCCCGAGCACGGTGGCGCCGAGGATGACGCTCATCGAGGACAGTGTCCGGCGGGCGTTCTGGCCGGCGGGGGGCGGAATGCGCTGACACCGTTGGAGATCGCCTCGAGGCCGGTCAGCGAGGAGCCGCCGTTGGCGAACGCCCGGAGCAGGATGAAAATCGCCCCGAAGGTGAGCAGCGCCTGCTGCTTGTCCTGGACCGCGATCATTCCGGCGCTGTGGGTGTAGACCGGCAGATCTCCGAAGGCGTCGCGGATCAGGCCGGTGAGCATGACGACCGCCATCGATCCGACGAAGAAATACGTCGGAAAGGCGAACGCCCGGCCGGCCTCGCGCAGTCCGCGCAGATTCCCGAAACAGAGCACGAGGACGACACCGAGGGTGATCTCGAGGTTGTACGGGTCGAGTGCGGGTACCGCCGAGAGCACCGCCGCGGTGCCCGCCGCGGACTGCACCGCGACGGTGACGACGTAGTCCACCATGAGGGCGACCGCGGCGACCTGGGCCACCCGCGGCCCGAAGTTGTCCCGCGCCACGACGTAGGACCCGCCCGCCTTGGTGTAGACCATGACGACCTCGCGGTAGGAGAGCGTCATCAGCACCAGGATCAGCAGGATGATGCCGGTCAGCGGCATCAGGATCGTGAAACCCGCGATTCCGAATGTCCCGAGCAGAACCAGAAGCATTTCCTCGGAGCCGTACGCCGACGACGAGATGCAATCCGAAGACAACACGCCGAGCGCGAGTTTCTTCGACAGTTTCTCGCCGCGGATCGCCGACGTCACCAACGGTGGACCGAGCAGCCTCCGCTTGATCCGGTAGCCGACGGATTCGGGCAGGTCGGTGCCGGCCGGAAGCGGTTCGGGACGTTCCGTGAGATGCGCCATCGACTCCGCCCGATCCTGGTGGCCGACACCAGTACGGTACGGCTCCCGCAGCCGCTCATCGCGCCCTTGCGATTACTTTGCCGGCGGATGGAGAAATGCCCGGGAAAAGACGGGAGCGCCTTACGCTGCTGTCGTGCCATCTCCTATTTCCCGGCGGACGATGGTGGGGCTGGCTCTCCTGGCCGGTGCCGCCGGGTGCGCGCAGGCCGGCCGCAGGGTCGCGGCCGGACGGACGCCGTCGGCGCCGACGGCGACCCGCCCGTCCGCCAGCCGCTCTCCGGGTCCGACGACCCCGCCGGCCACGCGGTCGGCGGCGCCCCACGGGCCGGCGACCGAGTCGGTCCACGGACCGCGCAGCCGCCCCGAGGTGGCGCTCACGTTCCACGGGGCCGGCGACCCGGCGGTAGCCCGCCAACTGCTCGAGATCTTCGCGGCACGGCACGCACAGGTGACGGTGCTCGCGGTCGGGACATGGCTCGCCGCGAACCCGGAAATGGCGAAGGAGATCGTCGGAGCGGGGCATGAACTCGGCAACCACACCTGGACCCATCCGGTACTGGCCGACCTTCCGAAGACCGCGGTCCAAGGCGAGATCGAGCGCTGCCGGGACCTGATCGACCGCCTGACCGGTTCACCGGGCGTGCATTTCCGACAGTCGTCCGCACAGCATTCGACCCCGCTGATCCGCCAGGTCGCGGGCGCGGCGGGGTACCGGGTCTGCCTTTCTTACGACATCGATTCCCTCGACTGGACCGATCCCGGACCGGATGCGGTGCGACGCAATGTGACCGCGGCCCGGCCGGGGTCCGTCGTGAGCATGCATTTCGGCCACCCGGGCACCGCCGGTGCGATGCCCGGCGTACTCGACGATCTGGCGAATCGCGGACTCCGGCCGGTCTCGGCCAGTAGGCTCCTGCAATCGTGAGGACCGGCCCGCGGCGCGTGGCCATCTGCGTCGCACTCCTAGCCCCGGTGATGAGTGCGGCCTGCTCGACCGCGTCACACACCGCCCGCACCGCGCCGCCGACCAGCCGTTCCCCGGCGGGCAGCTCGTCCGCCGGCCCGGGTACCCCGAGCCCCACGGCGCCGACCAGCACCGCGCCCGCGCCCACGAAGAAGCCCCACCGGTCGGATCTGCTGCCCGGCATGCCGCCCCCGCTGTCGCCGACCGACGTCTACGCCGCCGCCGGACCCGGGATGCTCAGCCCGGCGGTGGGCGGGGCCCGCGCCCTCGTCTACGTGCCGGACACGAAGAGCAACGACGTCTACGTCATCGACCAGCACAGCATGCGGGTCATCGACCGGTTCCCGGTGGGCACCGAGCCGCAGCACGTCGTCCCGTCCTACGACCTCAAGACGCTCTACGCCGTTGCGGACGCAGTACCCGGCGGAAGTCTCACGCCGATCGATCCGAAGACCGGCCGGCCGGGCCGACCGATCGCCGTGCAGGACCCGTACAACATGTATTTCACGCCGGACGGCAAGTTCGCGATCGTCGTCGCCGAGGCCTACCGGCGGCTGGATTTCTACGATCCGCACACCTGGCGGCGGGAGCATTCGCTCTCCCTGCCGGAATGCAACGGCGTCGACCACATGGATTTCACCGCGAACGGGCGCTTCCTGCTGGCCAGTTGTGAGTTCTCCGACCGGATGGTCGTCGTCGACGTCGCCCACCGTCGGCTGGTGCGCACCATCTCCCTGCCGGAGCGGGCGGACGGCATGCCGCAGGACGTCAAGCTCTCGCCCGACGGCAAGGTCTTCTACGTCGCCGACATGGTGGCGAATGGCGTCTACCTCGTCGACGCGGCGACGACCCGTGTGCTGCGCTTCCAGCGGACCGGGGTGGGCGCGCACGGACTCTACGTCGACCGCTCGGCGAAGCGGTTGTTCGTCACCAACCGCGGCGAGGGCAGCATCACCGTGATCGACCTGGCGACCCGCCGACCGATCGCGAAGTGGCACATCCCCGGCGGGGGAAGCCCGGACATGGGCAACGTGTCCGCCGACGGCAAAATCTTCTGGGTCTCCGGGAGATACAACAATGTGGTCTACGCGATCAGCACCGGGGACGGGCACCTGATCAAAGAGATCCCGGTCGGCACCGGTCCGCACGGTCTGTGCGTCTGGCCGCAGCCCGGTCGCTACTCATTGGGGCACACCGGCATCACACGGTGAAGGCCGGCCCGGGAGGGCCGACCTGATTCGCCGGCCGTCGCCGCGACCCCGTAGCATCTGCCGTTGATGCGGACGCGGGGCGCGTGAGGTCCGCCAGGTTCGACGAGTCACTGTTTCCGGGGGCCCGTCTGACGGGCCGCCACGACGCGCCGAGGAGTCCAAGCGCCGTGACACACGCGAGGCCGCCCGACCGGTCCCGGCTGCGACGCGACCCGGACGACGGACGTGGCCGGCACCGGCACCCCGCTCCGCGACGACGTCGGTGGGTGCGGTTCGCGGCCTGGACCGCGGGCGCCGTGGCGTGCCTGCTGGTCGGGGTCGCCGCCTTCGGCTACGCCGCCTACCGCCACTACGACGACTCCATACACCGCGTCAACGTGCTGGCCACCAAGGACCCGAGCATCAAAGAGGTGACGCGCCAGCTGCACGCGCAGAATTTCCTTCTCATCGGCTCCGACACCCGCGCGGGCGCCGACAAATCCTTCGAGTCGAGCCCGGGAGAGGTGAGCGGTGCCCGCTCGGACACCACCATCCTGGCGCACATCTCGCCGACCGGTGCCAAGGCGACGATGGTGAGCTTCCCGCGCGACGCGTGGGTGCACGTGCCGTCCTGCCGGAAGGCCGACGGCCAGGTGACCAAGCCCTACGACGGGTCCTTCAACTCGGCGTTCGAACTGGCCGGCCCCGCCTGCACGATCCGGCTGCTCCAGTCGCTGACGGGGATCAAGATCACCCACTTCGTGCAGGTCGACTTCAGCGGGTTCACCAACATGGTCCGGGCGCTGGGTGGCGTACCGGTGTGCTCCCCGACGGCGGTCGACGACCCCAAGAGCGGTCTGCGCCTGCACGCCGGTACCCAGACGATCACGGGCTCGATGGCGCTGGCCTACGTGCGTGCGCGCTACACCCTCGGCGACGGGTCGGACCTCGACCGGATCAAGCGGCAGCAGCGGTTCCTGGGCTCGGTGATCCGCGTCGCGACCAGCGACGGGATCCTGTTCAACCCGGGCCGGTTGAAGTCCTTCCTGGACGCTGCGACGAAGTCGGTGACCCTGGACCGGTCGACGCACATCACCGACCTCTACAGCCTGGCCGGGCGCCTCCGGCACCTCGACCCGGCCCACGCGACGTTCCTGACGGCGCCGATCGCCAACCGTGACTATTCGCCGCCGGGCTATCCGGCGAACGCCGGCAAGGTCCTGCTCGACCGTGCCGCGGGCGACCGGTTGTGGAAGGAGATCATCGAGGACAGCACGACCACGGTGACCAAGAAGGCAGGGCAGCACGGCAGTACGCCGACGAAGCCGCCGTCGTCCAAGCCGTCCCACCCGCCGTCGCCGAAACCCAGTCAGGCAGGCGCGATCAACGCCGCGGACACGAGCTGCAGCGGCTGACGGTCCGCCGGATCGGCGCGCTCAGCCGAAGCGGCCGGTGATGTACTCCTCGGTCTTCTTCTCTGTCGGGTTGCTGAAGATCTTCTGGGTGTCGTCCATCTCGATCAGCCGTCCGGGCTGACCCACCCCGGCGAGGGTGAAGAACCCGGTGCGCTCGCTGACCCGGGCGGCCTGCTGCATGTTGTGGGTGACGATGATGATGGTGTAGCGCTCCTTGAGCTCACCGATCAGGTCCTCGATGGCGAGGGTGGAGATCGGATCGAGCGCGGAGCACGGCTCGTCCATCAGGAGTACCTGCGGCTCGACGGCGATCGCCCGGGCGATGCACAGGCGCTGCTGCTGGCCGCCGGACAGGATCCCGCTGGGCCGCTTGAGCCGGTCGGCCACCTCCGTCCACAGGTTGGCGCTGCGCAGCGATCGCTCCACGATGGTGTCGGTCTCGGACCGGCTGTGGTGACCGCGCAGCTTGATGCCGGCGGCGACGTTGTCGTAGATCGACATCGTGGGGAAGGGGTTCGGCCGCTGGAAGACCATGCCGATCGTGCGGCGCACGTTGACCGGGTCGACGTCGGTGCCGTAGATGTCCTCGTCGTCGAGCAGGACCTTTCCCTCGACGCGGGCGCCGGGGACGACCTCGTGCAGCCGGTTGAGGGTCCGCAGGAACGTCGACTTGCCGCAGCCGGACGGGCCGATCAGAGCGGTGACGTGGCGGGGCTCGATCGACATCGAGACGTCTTGGACGGCCAGGAACTTGCCGTAGTACACATTGAGCCCGGAGACCTCGATGCGTTTGGCCATGGAAGGATTCTCTCCTCGGTCAGCCGCGGGCGCGGGCGAATCGGGCAACGGATCGGGCAATCAGGTTCAGCAGCATCACGATGATGATGAGCGTGAGGGCGCCGGCCCAGGCCCGGTCCAGGGCCGTCTGGTTGGGCAGCCCTGACTCGGTGAACACAAAGAGCGGGAGTCCCTGCTGCGGGCCGCTGAACGGATTGTTGTTGATCGAGGTCGCGAAGCCGACGGTCAGCAGCAACGGTGCGGTCTCACCGATGACCCGCGCGATGGCAAGCATGATCCCGGTGACGATCCCGGGCAGCGCGGTCGGCAGCACCACGCGCAGAATCGTCCGCCACCGCGGAACGCCGAGGGCGTAGCTCGCCTCGCGCAGTTCGTTCGGTACCAGCTTCAGCACTTCCTCGGACGCGCGGATGATGGTCGGCAACATCAGCACCAGGAGAGCCAGCGAGCCGGCGAAACCGGAATAACCCTGGTTGAGGGCGAGCACCCAGAATGCATAGATGAACAGGCCGGCGACGATCGAGGGCAGGCCGGTCATGACGTCGACGAAGAAGCTCACCACCCGCCCCAGCCGACCGCGGCTGTATTCCACCAGGTAGATCGCGACGAGTATCGCGAACGGAACCGCGATGAGCGTGGCGATACCGACCTGCTCGATGGTCCCCACGATCGCGTGGTAGGCGCCGCCGTTCGCATCCTGCTCGGCGACGTTGCGCATCGAGTGCGTCAGGAAGGTGACGTCGAACCGGGCAAGGCCCTTGGCGATCGTGTAACCGAGCACGCCGACGAGCGGGATGACGGCGAGGACGAAACAGACGATGAGGAGCAGCGTGGCGAGCCGGTCCTTGGCCCGCCGGCGACCTTCGACCACGGCCGCCACGATCGTCTGGACGGCGAGATACGCCGGGACGGCGACCACGAAGTAGTCGACCCGACCCTGTAGGGGTGTGACGGCGAAGACACCCCACGTGACGAGGGCGACGCCGGCCGCGACGGCGTAGAGGCTCCACGTGGGCAGTCTCCGGCCCCGCAGCGATGCTCCGCCGTTCCACTGCTCGACCGTCGCCGCGGTCACGTCGCCGCCCGGAAGTCACGGCGGCGGGCGATGACCAGCCGCGCCCCGATGTTCACGACCAGGGTCATCGCGAAGAGCACCAACCCGGACGCGATCAGCGCGCCGCGGCCGATCTCACCTGCGTCCCCGTAGACATTGGCGATATTGGCGGCGATGGAGTTCCCCTTGGGCTCGAGGATGTGCAGCGTGGCGATGTAGTTGGCGGGAAGGATCAGGGCGACGGCAATGGTCTCGCCGAGCGCCCGGCCGAAGCCGAGCACGGTGGCGCTGATGACGCCGGGCTTGCCGTACGGCAGGACGACGGTGCGCACCATCTCCCACCTCGTCGCACCGAGGGCGTAGGCACCCTCGATATGTTCGCGCGGCGTCAGCAGGAAGACCTCACGGCTGATGGCGGCGACGATAGGCAGGATCATGACCGCAAGCACGACGCCGCCGACCAACAGGGACTTCCCGTAGATGCCTTCCGATGCGAAGAGCGGGATGAAGCCCAGGTAGGTGTGCAGCCATTTCGACAACGGGATCATGTTCGGCACCAGGTAGACCAACGCCCACAGCCCGTAGACGACGCTCGGCACGGCAGCGAGCAGGTCGACGATGTAGCCGAGACCCTGGGCGAGCCGGCGCGGTGCGTAGTGGCTGATGAACAGCGCCACTCCGACCGCGACGGGTACGCCGATGAGCAGAGCGAGTGCCGAGCTCACCAGGGTGCCGGCCGCGAGCGCGGCGATACCGAAGACCGACGGTGAAGCGTCGGGGCTCCACTCACTCGTGGTGAAGAAGCTGACGGTGTCCTTCTGGATCGCCGGGACGGCCTTGACGATCAGAAAGACCGCGACCGCCGCGAGCAGGACCAGAATGCCGATGCCCGCGGTCTTCGTCAGGCGCCGGAAGGTGGCGTCACCCCGGGATCCCCGCTTCGCGCCGATGAGAGAACTGGTCGCAGAGGGCCGGCGGCGGGGTGACCCGCCGCCGGCGCCTCCAGCAATCACGTCGTCTGACATCCGGTTCCCTTGCGCGGGGTCAGCTGATCGTCTTGATGGCTGCCTGCACCTTGGACTGGATGTTGGCCGGGAGCTTCGTGTACGACTGCCCGGGCAGCACCGACTGACCGCTGTTGCTGGCCAGGTAGGTGAGGAAGTTCTTGATCAGGTCCTTCTTGTCCGACGGGTTGCCCTTCGAGCAGACGATCTCGTAGGTCACCAGGAGGTTGGGGTAGGCGTTGGCGTCCGTGGTGGCGTAGTCGAAGGTCAGCGGCAGGTCGTTCCCGCTTCCGGAGGTCGCCTTGGCCAGGAAGTTCTGCACATTGGTCTGGGTCAGCGCCACCATCTTGCCCTGGGCGTTGCCCACCTTCGCGTACGGGAGGCTGTTCTGCGTGGCGTACGACAGTTCCATGTAGCCGATGCCGCCCGCCGTGCTCTTGACGCCCTGCGCAACTCCCGCCGTTCCCTTTTCCCCCTGTCCGCCAGGAGCCGGCCAGTCCTTGTTCGCGCCGTAGGTCCAGTCGGCCTTGCCGTCGTGGGCGAGATAGTTGGTGAAATTGAAGGACGTCCCCGAGCCGTCCGAACGGTGGAACGTCTGGATACCGGTCGAGGGCAGTTTGACCCCGGGGTTGTCCTTGGCGATCGCCGGGTCGTTCCACTTCGAGATCTTGCCGGAGAACATCTTCGCCAGCGTCGCCGCCGACAGGTTCAGGCTCTTCACGCCGGGCAGGTTGTAAGCGACCGCGATCGGCCCGGGCACCATCGGCAGGTTGATCGCCGGACCGCTCTTGCACCGGGCGTTGGCCTTGCTCTGCTCGTCACCCGCGGCCAGCGGGAAGTCGGAGCCCGCGAAGTCGATGGTGCCGTCCTGGAAGTTCTGCACGCCCTGGCCGGAACCGCCGCCGCCGTAGTTGATGGTGGCGTCGGAGCAGGCCGTCTGGTAGTTCTTGATCCACTCCGACATGGCGTTGGCCTGGGCGGTCGAGCCGGCCAGCTGCAACTGGCCGCTCGAACACGTGATGCTCGAGGTGTTGGCCTTGGTGCCGCCGGCCGACGCCGTGGAGCCGTTGTTGTTGTCCGAACCACAGGCGGCGAGCGCAAAGGCGCCTGCGGCCAGCAGACAGGCGCTTGCGGCGAAACGGTGCTTCACGAGACGTGTCCTCCGCGCGAGACGAGATGCACCGGCCCGTTGCCGGCGATACCTCGGACGGTAGGTAAGGCAGGTAGCGTCGCGGCCCTGGCGCGGTTAACGGACAGTGAACAGGTGCGGTCCTCGAAACGGCCGCAGCCGAGCGGCGGAGTGTCCGTTTGGTGAACGCCCGAGCGGGTTCACCCGACAGGTCCAGTCCGGCCGGCGGCCCGCCGGAACTGGACGTCGACGTCCCGCCGGGTGAAGCCGAGCCGCTCGTAGACCCGCACCGCTGCGGTGTTGGACTCGTCGACGTAGAGCAGGACCTCGGCGAGCCCCACCGCCTGCAGGTGCCTGAGGCCGGCCAGGGTGAGGGCCGGGCCGAGCCCTTTGCCCTGCGCGGACGGGTCGATGCCGAGGACGTAGACCTCTCCCACCGGCTCGTGGTCGTGCCGGCCGCCGCCCGGCCGGACGCTGCGGGCGGCCCCGTGCACCTTGGTCCAGTGGAACCCGACGAGCGCGCCGTCGGACTCGCGCTCGGCCAGCAGGAACCCCTCCGGATCGAACCATGGTTCCCGTTGCCTGCTGTGCAGGTCGTCGAGTGTCCAGCCACCCTGGTCGGGGTGGGTGGCGAAGGCGCGGTTGTTGACCTCGAGCCAGGCCTGCTCGTCCCGGCCGGGCACGAACGCCCGCAGCCGGATGCCCGCCGGAAGTGACACCTCCGGCAGCGGGGTCCGCAGTGACCTGCGCATCTGCCACAGAACGCGTTCCTCGACGTACCCGTGGCCGCGGGCGAGTTCCGCGGCCCCGGGCAGCCGGCCGTGCGCCCACAGCCGCAGCCGGCCGTCCGGACTGGCCCGCTCCAGCTCCTCCACCAGTGCCGCGCCGACCCCGGCCCGCCGGTGGTCCGGATGGACGACGAGCTCGGCGCTCGACCCGGTCACGGCGTCGGTGGTGTCCAGGTGCGCGTAGCCGGCCAGGGTGCCGCCGTCGCGGGCGAGCAGGTTCTGGGCCTGTGGGTCGCCGCCGCGCCTCAGGTGCAGCAGGACATGCTCGGACATCGGGCTCACGCCGTCCGCCTCGGTGGCGGCCGTCACCACGGCCTGCACCTCGTCGACCTCGTCCGGCGTCAGGTGCCCCTGCCGGGCGATGGTCGGAGTCACCGGTCGACCGTACTGTCGGCCTCCGCTTTCGCACTGGTGGCCGCCGGGCGGACGAATTTGTAGCCGACGTTGCGGACGGTGCCGATCATCGACTCGTGCTCGGCGCCGAGCTTGGCCCGAAGCCGCCGGACGTGGACGTCGACGGTCCGGGTGCCGCCGTAGTAGTCGTAGCCCCACACCTCCTGCAGGAGTTGGGCGCGGGAGAAGACCCGGCCGGAGTGCTGGGCCAGAAACTTCAGCAGCTCGAATTCCTTGTAGGTCAGGTCGATCGGGCGACCCCGCAGGCGGGCCGTGTAGGTGTCCTCGTCGACGGTCAGGTCGCCGACCCGGGTCAGGGCGCTGGTGGCGGCCTCGGTGCCGGTACGGCGACCGGCGGCGAGCCGCAGCCGGGCCTCCACCTCGGCCGGTCCGGCGGTGTCGAGCAGTATGTCGTCGACCCCCCAGTCGGCGGCGAGCGCAGCCAGCCCGCCCTCGGTGAGCACCGCGAGGACCGGGCAGGCGACGCCGGTGGTGCCGAGCAGGCGGAGCAGGCTGCGGGCCGAGGAGAGATCGCGACGGGCGTCGACCAGCACCGTGTCCACCGCCGGCGCGTCGAGCAGCACGCTGATCTCGGGGCGGACCACGGCCACCCGGTGGCTCAGCAGTCCCAGCGCCGGGAGGACCTCCGCGGTGGGCTGGCGCGCCGTCGTCATCAGCAGCAGGTCCACGCGGATCTCCCTCTGCGGGGGGCGAGAAACGGCAACAGGACCCGTCGCCGTTCGATCGACGTCGCCGTTCCATTGACGTTGCGCCGACCGACGTTGCCCGGGCCCTGTAGTGGGGAAGGATATCCCACGTGACCTTCCCCGAATCCGGCGACCGGGCCGAGCACCTCCGCGTCGAGACCGATGACGGCCTGGCGCTCTCCGGCGTCCATCTCCCCGGCCCGGACCGGTCACTCGCCGTCGTGGTCGGCCACGGCTTCACCGGGTCGGTCTCCCGGCCGAGCGTCCGGCGGATCCTCGAGGAGGCCGCGTCCTTCGCCGGGGTGCTCGCCTGCGACTTCCGCGGCCACGGGGAGTCACCCGGCCGGTCGACCCTGGGCGCGGCCGAGATCCAGGACCTGGCCGCGGTGGTGCGGGCCGCCCGCGAGCGCGGCTACCAGCGGGTCGCCACCCTCGGCTTCTCGATGGGCGGCTCGGTGGCCCTGCGGCACGCCGCCCTGTGCGGCGGTGTGGACGCGGTGGTCAGCGTCAGCGCGCTGTCCCGGTGGTTCGTACGGGACACGGTGCCGATGCGCCGGGTGCACTGGCTCTGCGAGACCGCGCTCGGCCGCGCGACCGCACGGTGCCTGATGCGTACCCGGCTGGTCACGCACTGGGACGTCGTCCCGGAAGCGCCGGTCGAGGTGGTGGGCGCGATCCCGCCGACGCCGTTGCTGATCGTGCACGGCGACCGCGACTTCTATTTCCCGGTCGAGCACCCCCGGGCACTGGCGGCGGCGGCGGGCCCGTCCGCCGACCTGTGGATCATCAAGGGCATGGGACATGCCGAGACCGGGACGACATCGGAGCTGATGCAGGACATCGGCGGCTGGATCCGGGCCCGCGTGGCCGCGGCCGGTCGTGCCCACGGGATCGCCCCGGCGGCCGAGCGGCCCGATCCGGTCGGACCGTGACGCAGACGCAACCGGTGAGTCCGCCCCGGCATGATCGCCGGGCCCACCTCACGGTGGCGGCACTCGCCGCGGCGGTCACGGCCGTGCTCGCCGGACTCCCGGCCGTCGCCGGCTGGTCCGGCCTGGTGGTCGCGCTCGCTGCGGTACAGGCTCTGACCGTGCTGGCCTGGATGGCCGGGCTGGCGCTGCCGGGCCGGATCGGCACCGTCGTACTGGGCCTGGCGACCGCGGCCGCGGCCGACATCGCCGCGGCGCTCTACGACCCGCCCAGCCTGGCGGCACTGCTCTCCGTCCTGGCGGTGGCGTTCCTGGCGATGCTCGTGCACCAGCTGTCCCGGGGCGTCGTCCGGGTCCGGGCCACCGCCTCGATCGCCGGCGTCGCGATGCTGGTCACGCTGACGGTCGGCGCCGCGGCACTGCTCGTCCTGCACCGCATCCCGGCCGGACCCGACCTCGTGTCGGCGGCCGTCCTCTCCGCCGGGGTGGCGATCTGCGTCGGGCACCTCGTCGACGCGGTGGTGGCGTTCCCGCGCTTCGCCGTCCAGGTGCCACGGGGCGCGTTCGCGGTCCTGGTCGGCGCGGCGGCGGCCGCGGCGACCGGCACCGCGCGGCTCGGCGACGTCGTCACCCGCGCCGGGGGTGTCTTCTTCGGTCTCGTGATCGGACTTGTGGTCGGGCTGGTCGCCATAGGGATCGCCTACGTCGAGGTCGGCGCCGTTCCCCGCCGCGGCCCGCTGTGGTGGCTCGCCCTGCCCTACCTGCAGGTCGCCCTGCCGTTGGCCGCGACCGCGCCGGTGGCCTACCTGCTCGCGCGCATGGTGGCGGGCTGACGGGTGCGCCGGCTCACGATCGTCCTGGTCGTCCTTCTGCTCCTCCTCGTCGTCGTCGACCGGGTCGCTGCCTTCGCCGCGGGATCGATGGCCGGCGGCGCGCTCCGCGACGATCTGCATCTGCAGGACAAGCCGAGCGTGACCGTGCACGGCTGGCCGTTCCTCACCCAGGTCGCGGCCGGCCGCTACGACGACATCCAGATCACCGCGCACGGCGTCGACGTGTCGGGGCTGCCCGGGTTGTCGGTCGACGTGCGCCTGGTGGGCGCGCACCTGTCCGCCGGCGACCTGATCCACCGCCGGCTGGACGCCGTCCCGGTCGACCGGGTGCAGGGTGCCGTCACGGTTCCCTACGACGACATCGCCTCGGCGAGCAAGGTGCCCGGGCTGCGGCTGCACCAGGATGGTGACGCGGTGGTCCTGACGGCACCACTGACCGTGTTCGGGCAGCAGCTGGACATCTCGGCGGCGGCCGTGCTGACGGTGTCCGACGGCGCACTGCGGGTCAGTGCGCGGGCGCCGAAGGCCGGTGACGGAAGCCTGGGGCAAGCGGCCGTGGCGCAGGTGATCGGCGCCCTGAGCTTCGCCGTCCCGCTGCGGCACCTGCCGTTCGGTGTCCAGGTGACCGACGTGCACCCAGCCGCGGACGGGATCGTCGCGGCGGCGAGGGTCGACGACGTCGTGCTGCGCCGCGGCGCCCTGCTGGGCGCGTCATGACGTCCACGCCGGCCCGTGCCACCCTGTACCGATGACGGGTGTAGTCGTGCTCATCGCCGTACTGGCCGGTGCCAGCGCCCTCGGGATCCTGTGGCGCAGCCGCGACGGCCGGGTCCGTGAGCCGGTTCCGGACAGCGTGGAGGTGCCGGCGGGCACCCTCGGTGAGCTCGGCGTCGACCCTTCGGCCGCGACCGTGACCCTGGTGCAGTTCTCGTCCGCCTTCTGCGCCCCGTGCCGGGCCACCCGGGCGGTGCTGGCCGCCGTCGCGGCCGACACGCCGGGCGTCGCGCACGTCGAGGTCGATGCCGAATCACACCTGGACGCGGTGCGCGCCCTCGACATCCGCCGCACCCCGACCGTCCTGATCCTCGACAAGGTGGGTCGGGTGGTCACCCGCGCGGTCGGCCAGCCGCGGCTGGCCGACGTCCGGGCGGCGGTCGCCCGGGGATCGGCCTGAGGGATCGGCCTGAGGGATCGGCCTGAGGGGATCGGCCTGAGGGGATCGGCCTGACTCCCGCCGTGCCGCAGATCACTGTTAGGGTGGCCGCCATGAGCATGCTGCTCACCTCGCGCCGCGCGGTCGACCTGTGCCGCGTGGGCAGCTGCCTGTGTCGCCTCTCCTGACCGGCGGCCCTTCGTCGTACTGACCTCGACGGACCTGGTCGCCTGATGTGCCCGCCCGTTACGCGACCGTCAGGAGCCTGCCGTGCACGTCGATTCGCGAGGCCTGCGCTTCGCCGCGTGGATCACCACGCTGGTGCTCGCCGTGGTCGTGGTGACCGGTAGCGGGTGGCTACTGCTCGCCCAGACCCTGGTCTTCGCGGTGGGCGCGTTCGTCGGCCTGAGATACGCGCCGTACGGCGTGCTCTACCGGCGGCTGGTGGCCCCGCACCTCGGGTCACCGGCACCGCGCGAACCCGAGGCGCCGCCGCGGTTCGCGCAGGGTGTGGGGTTCGCGTTCGCTGCGCTGGGGACGGTCGGCTTCCTGGCCGGAGTCCCTGCGCTCGGTCTGGCCGCGACCGCGATCGCCCTCGCGGCGGCATTTCTCAACGCCGCCTTCGGTTTCTGCCTCGGTTGTCAGACCTACCTGATCATCCTCCGCACGACTACACGCAAGGGAGCTACCGCATGAGCAGATCTGACGTGCTCGTCTCCGCCGACTGGGCGGAGAAGAACCTCGACACCCCCGGTGTCGTCTTCGTCGAGGTCGACGAAGACGTGTCCGCCTACGACACGGGACACATCCCGGGCGCCGTCAAGCTGGACTGGAAGCAGGACCTGCAGGACGGCACCCGCCGCGACTTCGTCGACAAGGAGCAGTTCGAGAAGCTGCTGTCGTCCCGCGGCATCGGCAACGACGACACCGTGGTGCTCTACGGCGGCAACAACAACTGGTTCGCCGCCTACGCCTACTGGTACTTCAAGGTCTACGGCCACCAGGACGTCAAGCTGCTCGACGGCGGCCGCAAGAAGTGGGAACTGGATTCCCGGACGCTCACCACCGACGTCCCCACGCGTCCCGCGACGACCTACCAGGCCAAGGCCCAGGACACCTCGATCCGGGCCTTCCGCGACGAGGTGGTCAGTGCCATCGGGGCCAAGAACCTGGTCGACGTACGGTCGCCCGACGAGTTCTCCGGCAAGCTGCTCGCCCCTGCCCACCTGCCGCAGGAGCAGAGCCAGGTGGCCGGCCACATTCCGTCCGCGATCAACGTGCCGTGGAGCAAGGCGGCCAACGACGACGGCACCTTCAAGTCCGACGACGACCTGCGCAAGCTCTACGGCGACGCCGGTCTGGACGAGGCCCGCGAGACGATCGCCTACTGCCGGATCGGGGAACGCTCCTCGCACACCTGGTTCGTGCTGCGCGAGCTGCTCGGCCAGCCGAAGGTGAAGAACTACGACGGATCGTGGACCGAGTACGGCTCGCTGGTCGGCGTTCCGGTCCAGAAGGGAGCCTGACCATGTGTGGAGCACCTGACCAGGACGCCGCGCCGCTCGGCGGCGGAGCCGACACCGAGACCGTGATCCAGGGTCGGGTGGTGCGGGACGGCACGCCGGCGGCGTCGGTGTACGTCCGTCTGCTGGACAGTTCCGGCGAGTTCACGGCCGAGGTGCCAACCGGTGCCTCGGGCGGCTTCCGCTTCTTCGCTGCGCCGGGCTCGTGGACACTGCGTGCCCTGGCCCCCGGGGGAAAGGCGGAGCAGGCCGTGGCGGCCGAGCGCGGTGTCACCGACGTGACACTCGAGCTGGCCTGAGCCGGCCACAGGCACACCAGGCGCTAGTCTCGACCCGTGCTCGCCACCGTGAGTCTGGTCGTCCTGGTGTTGGCCTGCGTCGTGCTCGCAGGTGCGTCGGTGTTCGCCGCCTATCGCCTCTCCCACCGGTAGGCTGTCCACAGTGGACGGACTCCCGATTCAGGCGGACACCGACGACCTGCGGGCCGGTCCGGATCTGCATCCCGCGCTGCTCCCGCTACTGCCGCTGATCGGCACCTGGCGAGGGGTGGGCAAGGGCGGCTATCCGACGATCGACGACTTCGACTTCGGCCAGCAGGTGCGCTTCGCCCACGACGGGCGGCCGTTCCTGTCCTACGAGTCGTGGTCCTGGCTGATCGGGCCCGACGGCGAGGTCATCCGGCCGTCCGCCCGGGAGGTGGGCTGGTGGCGGCCCGGCGAGGGCGACCAGTTCGAGGTGACGCTCGCGCACCCGACCGGGATCACCGAGATCTACATCGGTACGGCGAAGACCGCGACCCAGTGGGAGTTGGCCACCGACGCCGTCGTGCGCACCGCCACGGCCAAGGAGGTCACCGGCAACCACCGGTTGTACGGGATCGTCGAGGGTGACCTGCTCTACGCCATGGACATGGCCGCGATGGGGCAGCCGCTGCAGCCGCACCTGTCGGCCCGGCTCGAGCGGGTCCGCGGATAGCACGCACATCCCGTCCGGAACATAAGACGACGAACATAAAACGACCCCCGGGCGGGGCTGCGTCGTACGGTGACGACACAGGCCGGCTGGACAAACCGGCGGCCCGGGGGTCGGGTGGCTGCCTGGTACTCACCGCGCCGCACGTCGGCGACCTCGGCAAAACCGGGTCAGAAAGACGGCGGCTAGCGGACAGCCACCTCACGAGTCCAGTAGCTATTCAACCTAGGACCACCTCCTCTCTCGTGTACCGAAGACGCTACGTGCGCAGCGGCCCGGCCGCAATGGAGAAATGCCGTGACATCTCCAACTCCTGCATCACAGTCCGGCCGCCGCCTGCACCCGCGCCGTCAGTCCGGCGTCCGAGCGCGCGGTGCCGTCGATCGCGGTGACCGCGACCGCGCCCCGGACGCTGGAGACGAGCCACACCCCGTCGGCCCGGTGCAGGGTGTCCACGGTGCCGTTCGTCACCGCCGTGGTGAACCCGTGTGCCGCGGCGTGTGCGAAGAGGGTGTGCACCGTGGTGCCGGCCAGGATCCCGACGGTCGTGGGCGGGGTGTGCAGCCGCTGCCCGACCGCCCAGACGACCGTCGCGGTCGGCGCCTCCAGGACCAGGCCGTCCGTGCTGACGAAGATGACGTCGTCGGCGCCGAGCGCCTGGGCGTAACGCTGCGCGGCCATGTTCACGGCGTACGACGTGGTCTTGGCGCCGCCGAGCAGCCACGGAGCGTCCCGGTGGGCGGTCGAGGAGACGCCCCGGGAGAGGGTGACCACCCGCACGCCGTGCCGCCGGTAGGCCAGCGTCGACCCGGGCACCGGAGCCACCAGGGCGAACGCCGTCGGCGGGCCACCCTCGACCCCCCGGGTCAGGACCAGGCGCAGCATCGCCTCGCCCCGGTCGCCCCAGGCCGCGACGACCTCGTCGATCAGGGCCCGCCAGGCGGCGAGGTCGGGGTCGGGCAGGTCGAGCGCGGCCGCGGACCGCACCAGCCGGTCGAGGTGGCCCGCCAGGGCGTCCAGCCGCCCGTCGTGCAGCCGGAGCGTCTCGAACACCGCGTCGCCGCGCAGCACGCCGAGGTCGTCGACCCGCAGCAGGGGCGAGGCCGGGTCGACCAGCCCGCCACCCAGCACACCGAGCACGTGGTCACTCACGCCTGCGCAGCGTAGTAGCCGCACCCGCCCCCGCACCCGCACCCGCCCCCGCGCCGCCCCGCCCCCTCGTTTGGCTTGAACGTCACGTTCAAGCCATCTAGCGGCATGAACGTCACGTTCATGCCGAACGGGGGGCCGCCGATTCCGCGTGAACGTCACGTTCAGGCGCTCTAGCCGCCTCAGCGTCACGTTGACGCGGAATGAGGGTCGCGGAAGGAGGGCGCGGAATGAGGGGTGCGCGGGCCGGCCACCCGCCACCCCGGGAATGGGCGGCGGCGTACCGGCGATACTGGGGTGTGACCTCCTACCGCTCACCCCTGCTCGACCGACCCGGCGCGGTGGCCGCCGAGCCGCCCGACGAGGGCGTCGCCTGGCACTACGGCGACCCGTCCCGGGAGCAGCGGGCGCTCGCCGAGGACGCGGGCTGGGTCGACCGCAGCCATCGCGGCGTCCTCGTCGTCCCGGGGGAGGACCGGCTGTCCTGGCTGCACAGTCTGACCAGCCAGCACCTCACCGATCTCCCCGACGGCCGCGGCACCGAAGCGCTCCTGCTGAGCCCGCACGGGCATGTCGAGCACCACCTGCAGGTCGCCGAGGTCGAGGGCCGGACCTGGCTCGACGTCGAGCCGGGGGCCGCCGGGTCGCTGCTCGGCTACCTCGACTCCATGCGGTTCTTCCTCCGGGTCGACCCCGTCGACGTGACGGCCGACTGGGCGCTGCTCAGCGTCGTCGGCCCGCGCACCCCCGACATCCTCGCCGCGCTCCAGGTCAAGGTGGCCGCGCCGTACGACGTGGCCGCGCTCCCGGACGGCGGCTGGGTACGCCGGATGCCCTGGCCGTCCCCGGACGCCGCGGACCTGCTGGTGCCGCGCGGGCAACTGGTCGCGACCGCCGACCGGCTCACCGCCGCCGGTGCCCGCCCGGCCGGGACCTGGGCGTTCGAGGCGCTGCGGGTGGAGTCCCGGCGCCCGCGCGAGGGGGCCGACACCGACCACCGCACCATTCCGCACGAGGTCGGCTGGATCGGGGTCGCGGTCCACCTCGACAAGGGCTGCTACCGCGGCCAGGAGACCGTGGCCCGGGTGCACAACCTGGGCCGGCCGCCGCGCCGGATGGTCCTGCTGCACCTGGACGGATCGCAGGAGACGCTGCCGGCCCGCGGCGCGCCGGTGACCGTGGACGGGCGCCAGGTCGGATTCGTCGGTACGGCGGTGCGGCACCACGACCTGGGTCCGGTCGCGCTCGCCCTCGTGAAGCGCTCGGTGCCCGACGACGCGACCCTGCTGGCCGGCGACGTCCCGGCCGCGATCGACTGAGCCCGCGCCCGGATGCGAGCATCGGCGACATGACCGCCACCACCCGAACAACCGCCGCGACGCTCATCACCGTCGCGCCCACCGGCGCCGAGACGGCCAAGGCCGACGCGTCCGGCCTGCCGGTCACCCTCGACGAGCTGGTGCACGCCGCGCGGGACGCCGAGCACATCGGCGCCGCCGTGGTCCACGTCCACATCCGCGACGAGGCGGCGGCGCCCACACTGGACCTCGGCCGGCTCCGGGCGACCGTCGCGGCGCTGCGCGAGGAGACGGGCCTCATCGTCCAGCTGTCCTCCGGCGGCGCGGTCACCGATCCGGAGTCCGACCGGCTGCGCGTGCTCGACGCCCAGCCCGACGCGGCGAGCTGCACCATGGGCACGGTCAACTTCGGTGCCGACGTCTTCCTCAACCGGTGGGAGTTCATCGTCGCGCTGCACGAGGCCATGCGGGAGCGGGAGATCGTCCCGGAGTACGAGATCTTCGATCTGGGCCAGCTCGCGACCCTGCACCGCCTGCTCGACCGGCACGGGCCGCCGTACGGCGGGCACGTGCACTGCGATTTCGTGATGGGGGTGCCGGGCGGCATGCCCGGCACCACCGACGCGCTCGTCGCCGCGACCCGGCTGCTGCCCGAGGGCGCCACCTTCTCGGCGACCGGCGTCGGGCGTACGACGATCCCGGTGATGCTCGCCAGCCTGTCGGCCGGTGGCCACCTGCGGGTCGGTATGGAGGACACGTTGAGCTACGCCCGGGGAGAGCCGGTGCGCGACAACAGCCAGTTGGTGGCCCGCGCCGTCGGGCTGGCCAAGATTGCGCAACGCCCGCCGATGGGCGCGGCCGACGCCCGCGCGCTGCTGGGGATCAAGGATCGGCAGGTGGCGGCGGACCGTGGTTGAGCAGACCCAGGAGCTGGCCGCAATGACCGTCGACCCCGCAGGCCCGGCCGGTCGCCCGCTGGTCGAGGTGGTGCGCTCGGGCTTCGTCGAGTGCCTCCACCGCGGCTCGGCGTTCGCGCTGGACGCCGACAGCACACCTGCCGTCGAGGTGGGGGAGACCCGGGTGCCGGTGTTCCCCAGGTCCTCCAACAAGCCGCTGCAGGCGCTCGCCATGCTGCGTGCCGGGATGGACGTCGACGACGCCGACCTTGCCCTCGTCGCCGGCTCGCACACCGGTGAGGACGTGCACGTGGACCGGGTGCGCGGCCTGCTGGCCCGCGCCGGGCTGACCGAGGAAGCGCTCGCCTGCCCACCCGATCTCCCGGCCGACCGGGCCGCCCGCACCGCGGCGATCCGGGCCGGGCTCCCACCGAGCCGGGTGTTCATGAACTGCTCCGGCAAGCACGCCGGGATGCTGCTCGCCTGCGTCGCCGCCGGCTGGCCGACCGACGGGTACGTCGACCCGGAACACCCGCTACAGCGGCTGACCCGCTCCACGATCGAGGAACTCAGCGGCGAGCCGGTCGCCGCAGTCGGTGTCGACGGCTGCGGCGCGCCGGTGATGGCACTGACCCTGGCCGGGCTGGCCGGAGCCTTCTCCCGCTTGATCACCGCCGAACCCGGCACGCCGGCGCGCCGGGTCGCCGACGCCATGCGCGCCCACCCGCGGCTGGTGGCCGGCACCGGGCGCGAGGACACCGTGGCGATGGACGCCGTACCGGGCCTGCTGATGAAGGGCGGCGCCGAGGGTGTGCACGCCGCGGCACTCCCGTCCGGGGCCGCCGCCGTGGTGAAGATCGACGACGGCGCGGCGCGGGCCCGGATGCCGGTGCTGATCGGCGCGCTCGTCCGCCTCGGCGTCGATCCGGACGCCCTCGCGGGCCTGGCCCGCGCGCCGGTGCGCGGCGGCGGGCGGGAGGTGGGCGAGGTGCGTCTGCTTCCCGGCGCGTTCGGATCTCGCTGAACTCCCCGCGGAGCGCGCGGAAGGCTACAGTTTGGGTGGACTTCTCGGCAGCGGGGTGAGTGCGGTGCGGGATGACGGCTTCGGTGTATCCGGTCTCTCCGGCCCTGGGTTGGTGCCGCCCGGCGTGTGGATGGCCGACGAGGGAAGCACGGCGAGCCTACGGTTCCGGCACCTCATCGGACGGGGCATCGACGTCATCAGCCGGGAGGTCTCCGGCCACGTCCAGGTCGCATCGACGTCGGGCACCCCGACCGACGGTGCGGTGTGGGTGGGCCTGCGAGCTCCCGACTGCGCCCACCGCCGGACCCTGCTGCGCCTGATGTCCGCCGACTTCCTCGACGCCGGTCGCTGTCCCGAAATCATGCTCCGGATCTGCGACGGTCACCCGGACGAGCACGGCCGGTGGAGCGGATCGGGGCTGCTGACGATGCGTGGGCTCACCGACGGCGTCCGCCTGGTCGCCCCGGTCACCCCGGCCGACGCCACCGGCGACACCTGCCGGCTACGGCTGCGTGCCCGGGTGGACCGGCGCGACTTCGCGCTCACCGCCGGGCGCTGGCGGGTCGGCCGCCGTATCGAGGTGGTCGCCGACCTCGCCCTGCGCCGTATCGGCCTCTGACCCGCGCCGCACTCCGCACTGCACGGCCTGCCCGCCGCCCCCTCATGATCGAGAGGGGATCCGTGCGGCGTTTCGCGCGTAGATCCCCTCTCGATCATGGGTGGGAGGGGGGTGCTCGTCGCTGTCGCGGTGGGCGGCGAGACTGGGGTGGGCGAACACGCGACGGCGCCATTCATTCGATTGGGAGGCATCGACATGGCGGACACGACGGTGGCGCTGCTGGGCACCGGGATCATGGGTGCCGGTATGGCGCGCAGCATGGCCCGGGAGGGGCTGTCGGTACGGGCCTGGAACCGCAGCCGGGCGAAGGCCCAGCCGCTGGCGGGCGACGGCATCACGGTGGCCGGTACGCCGGGTGAGGCGGTGGCCGGGGCCGATGTCGTGGTGACGATGCTCTTCGACGCCGGCAGCATCGCCGCCGTGCTCGACGAGGTCGACGCCCCGGCCGGGACGCTGTGGCTGCAGACCAGCACGGTCGGCGTGGACGGTGCCGAGCGGCTCGCCGCGGTCGCGGAGAAGCGCGGCTGGCGCTACGTCGACTCGCCGGTCCTCGGGACGAAACAGCCTGCGGAGCAGGGCAAACTGGTCGTGCTCGCGTCCGGCCCCGACGACGCGCGCGCCGACGCCGCACCGGTCTTCGATGCGATCGGTTCCCGCACCCTGTGGGTCGGGCCCGCCGGTTCCGGCAGCCGGCTCAAGCTGGTCGTCAACGCCTGGGTCCAGGTGCTCACCGTGGGCACGGCCCAGTCGATCGCCCTGGCCCGGGCGCTCGGCGTAGATCCGGCGTACTTCCTCGAGGCGATCGAGGGCAGCCCGACCGACAGTCCCTACGCGCACATCAAGGGCGCGGCGATGCTGGCCGGCGAGTTCCCGACGAGCTTCTCGGTCGACGGGGCGGCCAAGGACGCCCGGCTCATCGCCACGGCGGCGGGCTCGGCCGGCATCGACACCGCGCTCGTCGACGCCGCAGCCGCCGCGTTCGCCCGCGCCGTCGAGAAGGGGCACGGTGAGGCGGACATGGCGGCGGTGATCCGGGCCGTCGAGGCGGGCTGAGGCTGAGCGGCCGGCCGCAGCTCAGGGCTCCGGCTCGTTCCACGGGTCGGGATCGGCCACCCAGCCGGCGACCAGCACGAGCCCGGTGGGTCGGTGGGTGGCGACGAAACCGAAGGGCCGGTCGTAGGTGACGTCCACCCGGCGCACGGTGTGCTCGCGGACGGCCCGCGCCGTCCGCATCGCCATGGCCGTGACGGCGGCGGCCTCGAAGCCGTGCGCACTGAACGTCGCGGTGGCGTTCTGCCGGGCCTGCCCGAGTGCGAGCGATCGTGCGCTGATCCCGGGGAAGTGACCGCCCTCGCAGGCGGTCGCCAGGCCGAAGAGGTCGGCGTGCTCGAGCAGGTCGTGGGCAGCGTCGAGCATGAAGCGCACCGTGCGCAACCGCACCGTCGGCGTCGTCGACGACGACGTCACCCGCCCCACCCGGACGCCGGGACCGGGTTCGCCGTCGGCCAGCGCCGCGCCGCCCGTACGTGGCCCCGCACCGGTGATCGCCCCGATTCCGGCGGCGAGTACGGCGCCGGCCGGCCGGTCCTCCTCGCCGAGGACCAGATGGACGTCGATCCCGTCCGTCCCCGCGACCCGGGTGACGGTGAGCGGCCCAGCGGCGGTGTCGGCGACGGCGACGTCGTCGAGGTCGGTGGTCGTGCGGGATAGCCCCGCGAGCGCCTCGCCCGCCCACGGTCCGTGGTCCACCTGCCACCGGCCGTCCGCGAAGAGGTGTTCCCACTCGGTGCGGACCAGCAGCGCGCCGGCCAGGACCAGCGCGATGGTGACGTCGAGCGTGATCGGCAGGTGCCTGATCAGGCCGTCGGTCTCGCGGTCGGCCCAGGCGTCGAGGGTTGCCGTGTCGGCCGCCGGGTCGCCGGTGAGCGTGCCGCGGGTCGCCGGGGGCAGCTGGTCGGCCCACGCCGGTTCGAGCGGAAGCCCGGCCCGCGTCCACAGGCCGAGCGCGGCCCGGACGGCGGCGGTGCGCGACACCAGGTCCAGGAGATCGCGGCTCGCCTCGGCCGACCCGGCCGCCGCGACTCCCGTCGCCCGTTCCAACTCGACGCGGACCGCGTCGTCCGCCCCCGGAGCCAGCAGCGCCAGCAGCGGCCACACGCCCAGGCCGGACAGCGTCGTCGAGGTCCCGTCGCACGTCCCCGCCCACCGGGCGGTGAGCGCGGTCACACCGCGGATACCGGCACTCATCCACCCATCCTGGTACGAGCCGGTAGGCGGCGGCCGACCGGGCGCCCTAGGGTGGCCCATCGACACGGACATCTCGACACCGAGACCGGCACCGACGCCGACTCGACCGGACGACGACCTGGAGGACCCATGCGCGGCGTGGTGCTCGACGAACCCGGCAAGATCCGCGTTGCCGACGTTCCTGACCCGACGCCCGGTCCTGGGCAGATCGTGGTCGCCGTCCGGGCCTGCGGCGTCTGCGGCACCGACCTGCACATCGCCGCCGGCGACTTCCCCCCCACGCCGTACCCGATCATCCCCGGCCACGAGTTCGCCGGGGAGGTCGCCGCGCTCGGCCCCGGCGTCACCGGCTGGGAGGAGGGCGACCGGGTGGCGGTCGACCCGTCCCTGTTCTGCGGCCGGTGCCGGCAGTGTCGCCGGCAGCGCGGCAACCTGTGCGAGAGCTGGGGTGCGATCGGCGACACCGTCGACGGCGCCTTCGCCGACTTCGTCGCGGTGCCGGCGGCCAACGCCTACCTGATCCCCGATCATCTGTCCTTCGGCGAGGCCGCACTGGTCGAGCCCATCTCGTGCGCCGTGCACGGGCTGCGCCGGCTCGCCATGCCGCCGGGGTCGACGCTGCTCATCATCGGCGCCGGAACGATGGGCCTGCTGCTCGCCCAGTTGGCCCGCCGGGCCGGTGCCTCCACGGTGACGGTCGTCGACACGGACCCCGGCCGGCTCACGGTGGCCGGCCGGCTCGGCGCCGATGCGACGGCGGACTCGGTCGAGGACGCGGTGGCCGACGAGCCGGGCGGCTTCGACTACGTCATCGACGCGACGGGCGTCCCGGCCGCCGCGCAGGCGGCCCTCGGTGCGGTGAGCCGGGGCGGCACGTTCATGGTCTTCGGGGTCGCGCCGGCCGACGCCCGGATCGCGGTGTCGCCGTACAGCGTCTACAACGACGAGATCACCATCATCGGGTCGATGGCGGTTCTCTCCACCTTCGAGCCCGCGATGCGGCTGCTGGCCGCGCGAGCGGTCGACGCCGGCGCGATGATCACCGACCGGTTCGGACTGGACGGCTTCGAGCAGGCCCTCGAGCGGGTACGGGCCCGTGGCGGGCTGAAGGTGCAGGTGCAGCCGGGCAGCTGAGCGGGTTCAGGCGCCGGGGCCAGGCCCGGGGGTCAGGGCCGGGGTCAGGCATGGACCCCCGAGAGGTTCAGCCCGATCACGCCGATGAGCACGAGCGCGATCGAAACCACCTTCATGGTGGACACGGTCTCGTCGAGGGCGATCATGCCGACGATCGCGGTGCCGGCGGCGCCGATTCCGGTCCAGGCCGCATAGGCCGGACCGACCTCGAGTTGCTTGAGGGCGATGGTCAGCAGCCCGAAGCTGACCAGTGCGCACGCCGCGAACCCGACCGTCGGCCACAACCGGGATATCCCGTGGCTCTGCTTGAGGAAGATCGCGAAGCCGACCTCGAACAACCCGGCGAAGACGAGCAGGATCCAGGCCATCGCGGCCCCTTTCGCTCGAGGACCGTGACGTGTTCGGCTGCGCTGCGCGGATTCGGTCATCTCGTCATCCGGTCGTGTCGTGGGGCCCGGCGGAGCGGTCGGCCGCGTCGGCGACATCGGCCACCACATCGGCCCCTGCGATCACGGTAGCGGTCGGCCGCGGCCGTTCTGGGCCGAAACCGACCGCGGCCCCGCCCGACAAGGTCGGAGCGGGGCCGCGATCGTTGGACCGGCCCGACAGCCGCCTCTCGGCGAGTGGCCGCTCGCAGCGGCAGAAGGTGAGGCCCGGGGGCATGAACCGGGCCGGCCACGCGTGACAACCGGCCTACCCCGCCGGCCATTCCCGGACGCCGGAAGATTTCTCCAGGGCGGCCGGGGGAGGAGTGCCGGTGCTAGCTGGCCGCTTGCAGGAGCTAGCACATCCGGCTACCGTGGTGCGCAGTGACGCCACGGATGCGAGTCGGAGGGGGTGTGGCGATGCCCGCACTGTCGGTCGGCGATGTCGGCGACTACATCCGCGAGCAGCGCCGCGCCGCGCAGGTGTCACTGCGCCAGTTGGCCAAACTGGCCGGGGTGAGCAATCCCTATCTCAGCCAGATCGAGCGGGGACTGCGCCGGCCGAGCGCCGAGATCCTGCAGCAGATCGCCAAGGGGCTGCGGATCTCCGCGGAGACCCTCTACGTGCAGGCAGGGATCCTCGAGGAGCGCGACGGAGACGTCGAGGTCATCGCCTCGATCCTGCGGGACACCCGGCTCTCCGAGCGGCAGCGGCAGGTCCTGGTGGAGATCTACGAGTCGTTCTGCCGGGAGAACGCCGCGGTCAGCCCCGTCACCGCGGCAGACCGTGTGACAGCCACAGCCACAGCCACAGCCGCAGCCACGGACCACGAGACCACGGCGGGACGACCGCCTGACGACAAGGAGATCGACGATGTCCCTCACCACTGACGCCCGCAAGGCCGGCGAGGCCATGGTCGCCCAGGGCAAAGCAGCCATCGGCGACGCCCGCAAGCCGTTCTACGCCTGGGTCGGAGCCTCCGACCTGGCGCTGAAGCGGATCGCGGCCGTCCAGACCGAGGCGCAGGCCCGGGCCAAGCGACTGCAGGAGACCGCCGGCGGTCTCCCCGACCGGGCCCAGCAGATCACCCCGGCCGGCGTCCGGGCCATGGCCGAGGCCTACGGCGAGCAGGCCAAGGACGCCTACGACTACTTCGCCCGGCGCGGGGCCCAGGTCGTGGCGCAGGTACGCCGCAGCCCGGAGAGCCGGAAGGCCGAGGCCCGCTTCGAGCAGGTCATGGACGACGCCGACGCGGCCGCCGAGACCGCGCGGGACAAGACGACCAAGGCCACTGCGTCGGCGCGGCGTACCGGGCGGGCGGCCACCGCGCGCAAGAGCGCGCCGCGGCGCACGACCGGCACGTCGACGACCCGGTCGACACGCAAGCCGAGCACCGACTGACCGCTCGGCGCACGCCGGGCACACACGACGATCCCCCCGGAGGGAGTTCCGGGGGGATCGTCGTGTGTCCGAACCGGGGTCAGTAGGTCCCGCCGCCGCCAGTCGTCGACGGACTCGGGGCCGGAGCAGCCGCGCCCCCGGCGACCACTGCCGCCCGCCAGCTGAACGCCGTGCCGTTGAAGCTGTCGTGCGCCCCGTTGCCCTTCGCCTGGCCGGCCGAGCCGTCCAGCTTGAAGGAGTAGAGCGGCTTCCCGCCGTAGGCGAGCTGCATCTTCCCGCTGTCCGGGCGCTTGATCGTCGTGAGGTGGCCGGACACCCCGCTGGGCAGGGTGACCGACGTGCTCGACGTCGTGAGCGGGACCCACACGGCGACGCACGAGCCGGTGCAGTGGATCATCCCGCCGGCCTCCTGCTGTGCGGCGTACAGCGTGTGCCCGGAGGAGTCCACGAGCACCTTGCCGGCCCCGGGAACCGTGCGTACCGAGACAATCGAGGCGGTCTTCGGGGTGGCCGCACCGGCGGCGGACTGTCCGGTGCTCGAGGTGCTGGTTCCGCACGCGGCGGCGAGGAGACCGACCGCGCCGACCGCTGCGGCGACGGGGACGAGCCATCGCCACCGCGGTCGTCGGCCCGGCCGCTCGGAGGGATCTGGCGTGGTCAGGCGGTGGTCGGTGTGGCGCGAATGCATCTGGAGTCCCCGTAGGTGACGGGCCCGCCGATCAGGCCCTCTATCTCTGGCACGTCGCCGATCGGTCCCGGGTTCACCCGGTCGCCGGTCGACCGGGGAACAGCAGGGGCGGACCGCCCGCCGACGCCGTACCCTGATCCGGTGGGCAATCTCTCCGGGGCGTTGATGACCGCCGTGCAGTTCGCGTGCCTTGCCCTGCAGCTGTGGGCGCTGATCGACTGCGCGACCCGCAAGACCCCGGCCTTCGTCGCCGCCGGCAAGCTGAACAAGCCGGCCTGGCTCGCCATCACCGCCGTCGCGGCCCTGGTCCTCTTCCTCTTCAACGTCCTCAGCTTCTTCGGCATCGCCGGGCTGATCGCCTCGATCGTCTACCTCGTCGACGTGCGCCCCGCGGTGCGGGAGATCCAGAGCGGTGGCGGTTCCGGCCGCTGGTAGCGGACCGCCCTAAAGTGGGCGGATGGGCAGTGATCTGCACGGACGGACGCACCGGCTCGAGCTCGCCGATCAGACCCTGCGGGAATGGGACGCGACGGTTCTCGCCGCCGACCCGGAGGCCGGCATCGTGCTGGACCGGTCGGCGTTCTATCCCGGCGGCGGCGGACAACCGCCCGACCACGGCGTGCTCCTCTGGGGCGGCGTGCAGACCCGGATCATCGGGGTCCGCAAGGGCGACGACCTCTACCTCCTGCCCGCGGAGGGCGACCCGGTCCCGGCGGCGGGCACGGCGGTCCGCGGGGCCGTGGAGGACGACCGGCGTACGGCGCTGATGCGCACCCATTCCGCGCTGCACCTGCTCTCCGGCGTGGTCTACCGCGACTTCGGCGCGCTGGTGACCGGCGGCAACATGGAGCCGCTCTCCGCCCGGATGGACTTCAACCTCCCCGAGGTCCCCGCCGAGTTCAAGGACCGGATCGCGGCGGCGTGCGCGGCCGAGGTCGCCGCCGACCGGCGGATCGACGTGACGACGCTGCCGCGTGATCAGGCCTTCACCATCCCCGACATCATCCGCACGGCGACCAACCTCCTGCCGCCCGATCTGACCGAGGTGCGCATCGTCGACATCGTCGGCCTGGATACCCAGGCCGACGGGGGCACCCACGTCGCGTCGACGAAGTTCATCGGCGGGATCGAGGTGGCCAAGGTGGAGAACAAGGGCAAGGGGTTCCGCCGGCTGCGGGTACGGGTCATCGACTGACCTCACCGGCTGACCTCACCGGCTGACTGGGGACTTCCCGGCTCTGCGCCGCCCCGTTCATTGTCAGCCCGGCGACCAGCAGCTGCGCGACGAACAGCCACTGGTTCAGGAAGCTCTGCTTGTTCAGGATGTCGAAGAAGGCGAAGACGACGGCGCTGGCGATGAGCAGCCCGCCGGCGCTGCGCGGTACCCACCGGAGCGCGACCACATAGCCGACCAGGAGGGCCGTGAGCAGTACCGGAAGGTGCAGTGCCGACGGGATCCAGTGCCACACCGACAATGAGGTCCCGCGCGGGGCGATGCGGAGGAAGAAGTCGACGGTGCACGTCTGGAACCGGCCGTAGTCGAGGATCAGCCACGGGGCGGCGATCGCGGCGGCCCCGCCGACGGCGGCGACGGTGCGGCGCGGCCCGAGGCCCGGCCAGCACCACAGCAGCGGCAGCAGCAGCACCAGATGCTGTTTGGTGGCGAGCCCCACCGCCAGGGGCAGCACCGCCCACCAGCCCCGGCCGGACGCGAGCAGGACGGCGGCGATCACCAGTGCGGCCAGCAGCAGCGTCTCGTTCCAGGCCTGCTGGACGTCGTACAACGTCCCCGGCAGCACGCCGAGCAGGAGGGCGAGCGCGATCCAGCGCGGGTCGCGGCGCGCCGTGTGCCGCACGTGCAGGACGAGGACGATGACGGCGGCGAACGTCGCGGCGGCCTCGATCCAGCGCACATCCCCGAGCAGCCGGCCCGGCACCGGCAGCAGGAACGTGGCCGGCAGGTAGTTGAAGCAGCCGGAGGTCTGCCCGTGCGGCACCCCGGAGAAGTGCAGCACGTAGGGGTTCAGGCCGTGCACCACGCCCAGCGACGACTGCTGCAGGATCACCCACACGTCGATGATCGGCGCACCGCCGGCGACGACCAGGGCATAGGAGATGCCGGCCAGTGCGACCGCGCCGACCACGACGGCCCGCCGCGCGCGGAGCAGGCTCATCGCCGCCACGACGGTGGCCGCGATGCCGACTCCGACGGCGACCCGCAGCGTCACGTTGCCGTGCACGTTGTGCAGCGGCGGCCGGGCGATCTGTACGACGACGCTGGCGGCGTAGGCCACCGCGATCGCCCATCGGTGCGGCCACAGCGCCGAGCCGGACCGGATCAGCCCGGCGGCCAGGGCCAGGACCGCGGCGATCAGCAGGCTGACCCCGGCCAGGGTGTAGGTCGTCTTGCTGGTGACCGAACAGGCGACGACCGCGGCGGCGATCAGCACCACGTCGGCACCGGACACCTCGGGGCGGCGCCCGCGGAGCGCGGCCACGTCGAACCTGCGCACGGGCACCTCAGATGTTCTCTGCCGGGGACGTCGGGCGGTCACGCTAGCGGACCGGGCCGCGGGCGGCTCCGTGGAGCTTGGCACCCTGGGGGCCATGGAGATCACCCTGGTGCGCGGAGACATCACCGAGCAGGACGTGGATGCCGTCGTCAACGCGGCCAACCGGTCGCTGCAGGGCGGCGGCGGCGTCGACGGGGCCATCCACCGCCGGGGCGGTCCGGACATCCTGGCCGAGTGCCAGAAGTTGCGCGCCGGGCGATACCGGGACGGTCTGCCCACCGGCCAGGCCGTAGCGACGACCGGCGGGCGGCTGCCGGCCCGGTGGGTGATCCACACGGTCGGGCCGGTATGGGCCAAGCGCGAGGACCGCACCCCGCTGCTGCGCTCCTGCTACGTGGAGTCGTTGCGGGTGGCCGACGAGGTCGGCGCACGCACCGTGGCCTTCCCCGCGGTGTCCACCGGAATCTACGGGTGGCCGCTGGAGCACGGGGCGCAGGTCGCCGTGGCCGCCGTCCGGGACGCCGTGACGGATGTCACGCACGCGCGGTTCGTCCTCTTCGACGGTACGGCGTACGACGCGTTCGCCCGGGCCCTCGCCGGGACCTGACGCGGCTCAGCCCATCCCCGCGGTGAGATCGAGGTCGTCCGGCGGCTGGGGCGGCGTGCGCCAGGAGATGTAGGGCTTGCCGAACTCCACGTGGTAGTCGTTGCTGCGCTGCACCATCTTGTCGTAGGCCGCCTCGAACGCGGCGCCGTCCCCGGCGGCGATCGCGGCCCGCACCGGCGCGCAGTCCTGCTCGACGAACGCGGTCATCTGCGGCTCGTACTTCGGCCGGCTCTGGGCGCAGAGCCGCAGCTGCTTCACCACCGACTTGTAGAAGTAGGTGGCCAGCGGCCAGTTCCCGGCCTTCCCGGCGTAATAGAGGCGGTGCACCCGCGGGCCGACCTCGGCCATCAGGCGATCCATGCCCGGCTGCATGCGGGCCAGCTCGTCGACGGTCATGTCCCGCTTGCCGTTGTTGACGAGGTGGGTGTGGTCCTGTGGGTTCATGCCGTCAATCTTCCCCGGCGCCCCGGACGGCTACGGTAGCTGGGTGCTCGAGCGTGCCGACGTCCCGCTGGCGCCGCTGACCACACTCCGGCTCGGCGGCCCGGCCGCCTCCCTCGTCGAGGTCTCGACGGCCGATGAGCTGGTGTCCGCCGTCCAGGAGGCCGACGCTCGGGGGAGCGGCGTGCTGCTCCTCGGCGGCGGGAGCAACCTGGTCGTCGCCGACTCCGGGTGGCCGGGGCCGGCGGTGCTGATGCGGTCCCGCGGCGTCGCCGTCACGGTCGACGGCGACCGGATCGGGCTCGACGTCCAGGCCGGCGAGCCGTGGGACGCTCTCGTGGCCCGCTCGGTCGACGAGGGATGGGCCGGCTGGGAGTGCCTCTCGGGCATCCCCGGACTGGTCGGGGCCACGCCGGTGCAGAACGTCGGCGCCTACGGGCAGGAGATCGCCGAGACGATCACCTCGGTGCGGACCTGGGACCGGACGGACGGCGTGGTCCGGGAGCTTTCCGCGGCGGAGTGCGACTTCGGCTACCGGGACAGCCGCTTCAAGCACTCCGAACGGTACGTCGTGCTGTCCGTCGTCTTCTCGCTGCGGCGCCAGGCCGGATCCATGCCGGTGCGCTACGCCGAGCTGGCCCGGCGGTTGGGTGTCGGCCAGGGCGCCTCCGCACCGCTGCGTGCGGTGCGTGCCGCGGTGCTGGAGCTGCGCCGGGGCAAGGGCATGGTGCTCGACCCCGACGATCACGACACCTGGAGCGCCGGGTCGTTCTTCACCAACCCGGTCCTCACCGCGGCGCAGGTCGAGACCGTGCAGGCCGGCCTGGCGCCCGGGACGTCGTACCCGCACTGGCCCGGTGCGGACGGCACGACCAAGCTGTCCGCGGCGTGGCTGATCGAGCGGGCCGGCTTCACGAAGGGCCAGCGGGTCGGGCGGGTCGCGGTCTCCGGCAAGCACACCCTCGCGATCACCAACCGAGGCGGGGGCACCACCGCGGAGCTCGTCGCCCTCGCCCGCGAGATCCGCGACGGCGTACGCGACCGGTTCGGGGTGACCCTGCGCCCCGAACCGCGCCTGGTCGGCGTCTCGCTCGACTGACCGCGCCGCCTCGCCCTCCGCTCCCGCCGCATTCCGCTTGAACGTCACGTTCAGGCGCTCTATCCGCATCAACGTGACGTTGACGCGGAATGCGGGGCGTCGGGGGCGGCCTCAGGTCTCGCGGTGGACCTTGTGCTGGGCGGCCTGGGCCAGCGGCTTGACCACGAGCAGGTCGATGTCGACATGCGGGGGGCGGGTGACGACCCAGCCGACGCAGTCGGCGATGTCCTCTGCGGTCAGCGGCTCGCGGACCCCGGCGTAGACCGCGGCCGCCTTCTCCGCGTCGCCGCCGAAGCGGACCAGCCCGAACTCGTCGGTGCGCACCATGCCGGGCGCGATCTCGCTCACCCGGACCGGCTTCCCGGACAGCTCCAGTCGCAGGGTCTCGGCGAGCGCGGTCGTCCCGTGCTTGGCCGCGGTGTAGCCGGCGCCGCCCTCGTAGACGATCCGCCCGGCGGTCGAGCTCATCACGACGACGTGACCGGCGCCGCTGCGCACCAGCGCGGGCAGCATCGCCTTCGTCACCCGCAGGGTGCCCAGCACGTTGACGTCGTACATCCACGCCCAGTCGTCCGGGTCGGCGTCCTCGATCGGGTCGAGGCCCTTGGCGCCGCCGGCGTTGTTGACCAGCACCCGGCACTCCGGGACCGCCTCGACCAGCTGATCCACCGAGGCCTGGTCGGTGACGTCGAGGGTCAGCGCCGTGCCGCCGATCTCCTTGGCGAGGGCGTCGAGCCGGTCCCGCCGGCGGGCCCCGAGTACGACGTGAAAGCCGTCAGCGGCGAGCCGGCGGGCACTCGCGGCGCCGATACCGCTGCTGGCTCCCGTGACGAGAGCGACCGGTGGGCGGGATCCGGGAGTGGTCATGGCGCCTATCCTGCCAAGTCGCGAATGCAGGCCCGCGGGGCATGGGGCAGGATCTGAAGCGGTACGGCGTTAGGCCAGCCGTGACCCATCTCGACTCGGAGGTGCTCGTGCCGTCGACCGGATGTACCCGGCCGTCCCGGGAGCCGTCTCGGGAGCTTTCTCGGGAGCTCTCCGGCCAGGGACTGCCGCGCCGGGTGGCGGTGCTGTCGGTGCACACCTCGCCGCTGGAGCAACCGGGCGGCGGCGACGCCGGTGGCCTGAACGTCTACGTCGTGGAGACCAGCAAGCGGCTCGCCGCCCGCGGCGTGGCCGTCGAGATCTTCACCCGGGCGGCTCGCAGCGACCTCCCGCCGAGCGTGGAGCTGGCGCCCGGCGTCCTGGTGCGGCACGTCTCGGCCGGGCCGTTCGGCGGAGTGCCCACCCGGGCGCTGCCCTCCCAACTGTGCGCCTTCGCGGCCGGGCTGCTGCGGGCCGAGGCGGGTCACGACGCGGGCTGGTACGACCTGGTCCACTCCCACTACTGGCTGTCCGGCCACGTCGGCCGGCTGGCCGGCGACCGCTGGGGTGTGCCGCTGGTGCACTCCGCGCACACGCTCGCCAAGGTGAAGAACGCCCGGCGTTCGGCTGACGAGCCGCTCGAGCCGGCCGTGCGGATGGTCGGCGAGGATCAGATCGTCGCCGAGGCGGACCGGCTCGTCGCCGCGACCGCGGTCGAGCGCCACGAGCTGATCGACCTCTACGCCGCGGATCCGGCGCGGGTGTCGATCGTCGCGCCCGGCGTCGACCTCGACCGGTTCCGGCCCGGTGACCGGGCCGCCGCCCGGGCCGGGCTGGGGCTGCCGGCCGACGCCGTCGTCCTCGCCTTCGTCGGGCGGGTGCAGCAGCACAAGGGGCCCGACGTTCTGATCCGGGCGGCCGCCGAGCTGCGTCGGCGTGACCCGCGCCTGGCCGACCGGCTTGTCGTCGCGGTGGTCGGCGGGGTCAGCGGCCGCGGTTACGGCGACCGCGAGCTGCCGGTGCTCGCCGCCGAGCTGGGTCTGGGCGACGCCGTACGCTTCCTGCCGCCGGTCGCCCGGGAGGGGCTCCCCGACGTCTACCGGGCCGCCGACGTCCTGGTCATGCCGAGCCGCAGCGAGTCGTTCGGCCTGGCCGCGCTCGAGGCGCAGGCGTGCGGGACGCCCGTCGTCGCGGCACCGGTCGGCGGGCTGCCGGTCGCGGTCGCCCACGAGCGGTCCGGCCTGCTCACCGCGGGCGGTACGCCGGAGCAGATCGCCGCGCCCGTGCACCGGATCCTCACCGCGCCCGACCTGGCCGCCCGGCTGTCCCGGGGCGGCCCCGTCCACGCCGCCAACTTCACCTGGGACCGCACGGTCGACGGGCTGCTCGCCGCCTACCGGGAGTCCCTGCTCCACCGGGCCAGGGCGCGCGTCGGGCTGGCGAGGTGACCGGCCCCCGCACCGACTGGCGATGACCTCGCCCGACCGGCCGGCGGCGACCGGTCCCACCCGCGCGGCGCTGGACGCGGTGATCCGCGACACCCTCGACGAGGGCGGGCTGAGCTATCAGCACACCGCCGAGGGCTCGTTCCTGGTCACGCTGCCCGGCACCCAGAAGCTTGCGACCATGTGCTGGCTGATCGTGGGGGAGCACGCGCTGCACGTCGAGTCGTTCGTGATGCGCCAGCCCGACCAGAACCGCGAGCAGCTCTTCGACTTCCTGCTGCAACGCAACTCCCGGATGTACGGCGTCGCGTTCAGCGTCGACCCGCACGGCGACGTCTACCTGGTGGGGCGGGTCGCCCTGCACGCGGTGACCCCGGACGAGATCGACCGCCTGCTCGGCGCCGTACTCAGCTACGCCGACGACAACTTCAACACCATGCTGGAGATCGGCTTCGCCGACTCGATCCGGCGGGAGTGGGCCTGGCGGGTCAGCCGCGGCGAGTCGCTGGCCAATCTGGCGGCGTTCGCGCGATTTGCCGACCCCGACCGAGGCTAGGAGGGCGGTTCTGGCAGGCTTTCGGCCATGACCGGAACGCTCGTCCTGCTCCGCCACGGCGAGAGCCAGTGGAACAAGGAGAACCTCTTCACCGGCTGGGTCGACGTCGACCTGAGCCCGGCCGGTGAGGCCGAGGCGCGCCGCGGCGGTGAGTTGCTCGGCGAGGCCAAGCTGCTGCCCGACGTACTGCACACGTCGGTGCTGCGGCGGGCGATCCGCACCGCGGAGCTCGCCCTCGACGTGGCCGACCGGCAGTGGATCCCGGTACGCCGCTCCTGGCGCCTCAACGAGCGGCACTACGGCGCCCTGCAGGGCAAGAACAAGAAGCAGACCTCCGAGCAGTACGGCGAGGAGCAGTTCATGCTCTGGCGCCGGTCCTACGACACCCCGCCCCCGCCGTTGGAGGCGGACGCGGAGTTCTCGCAGTACTCCGACCCGCGCTACGCCGCGCTGCCGCCTGAACTGCGGCCGCAGACCGAGTGCCTCAAGGACGTGCTCGAGCGGATGCTGCCCTGGTGGTACGACGCGATCGTGCCCGATCTGCGCGCCGGACTGACGACGCTGGTCGTCGCGCACGGCAACTCGCTGCGCGCCCTGGTCAAACACCTCGACGGGATGAGCGAGGAGGCCGTCGTCGGGCTGAACATCCCTACCGGCGTACCCCTGGCCTACGACCTCGACGACGCGCTGCGCCCGGTCGAGCGCGGTGGCCGCTACCTCGACCCGGCGGCGGCCGCGGCCGCGATCGAGGCGGTCAAGAACCAGGGTCGCTGAGCGGCGGCGATCACGACCAGGCCCGCTGACCCCGCGAATCAGGGGTAGACCGCGTCGCCCTGCCAGAAGTAACCAGCTGTAGCGCCAGGGCGGCGGCTTCGTACGCAGGATGGCCGGTCATCCCACCCGCGGGCACTCCGGAAGGTGGTGGAGCCGGTTGCGCCGCGGGGCCCGGGCCGGGTCGACCCAGGGTGGGGGAATGAACTCGGGATGACCCCCGGCGAGGCGGACCTGCCAACCCTTGTGGTGGATGGTGCGGTGATGATTTCCGCACAGCAGCACCAGATTGGCCAGCGACGTGGGCCCGTGGTCGGCCCAGTGGGTGATGTGGTGGGCGTCGCACCAGGTCGGCGGGCGGTCGCAGCCGGGGAAGGCGCAGCCACGGTCGCGGACCAGGAGTGCACGGCGGATGCCGGCCGGGACGGTCGGAGTGGCCCGGCCCACGTCGAGTGGGACGCCGGCGCCCGACAGGACGACGGGGATGATCTGCGCATCACAGGCGATACGCCGGACGGTGCCCGCGGTGACCGGCCCGCCCCAGTCCAGTAGACCCGGTCGGGACGCGGCGATCTGTTGCTGCAGAGTCGGGAGGTCGACGGTGACGACGAGCTGCGGCCGCTGACCGCCGTTGGTCGGCAGCTCACCGGTGATCAGGGCGCGGCGCGCCAGCTCGACCAGCGCGTCGGCGGACCGCCGGGCCGGTGACCGCGGATCCGGCTCGTCGTCGCCCGCCGGACGCGGGCCGGCAATCGGGTCGAGTGCGGTGCGGAGAACGGCGCTGCCCTCCGGGTCGAGCCGGCCGCGCAGGACGATCATGCCGTCGGCGTCCCGGTGGAAAGTGAGCTCCCGCGCGGCGACCGCGTCCTCGTCGTCGGCCAGCGCACCGTCCGGGTCCAGCGTCGCGACGAGCCTCCGGCCGATCCGCCCCAGGGTGGTCGCGTCGAACTCGACCGCCTGCTGGGCCAGGAACCCCTCCACGTGCGCCCGGGTGCCGGCGTCCGTCGTCGCCGGCAGCCGACGCAGCACAGCCAGGATGACCCGGAGCTGCGTGGCATCGATGTCGCCGTCCCGGGCCGCTGCGGCGGTGGCCGGCAAGGCCGCCGGCACCGGTTGCGCAGCGGGGCCGACCCGGTCGATCAGGGCCTCGGCCGCGGCGACCCGCGCGACGGCCTCGCCCGGCCCGATCCGCATGACCTGGCGGACCAGCGCGGCCGTCGATGCCGCACCCCGCCCGCCGGAGATCGCCCGGTCGTCGACCTCGGCGACCAGCCGCAGCGACGCCGCGAACAGCCGCCGGGCCTGGACCTCCACGACCCGCATCGCCTCGAGCAGATCGTCGTCACCGACCTGCCACAGGTCCGCGGCGGCCAGCCCGTCCACCCCGGACCTCAGCGCGGTGACCGCCGCCCGCACCGGATGCCCACCGTCTTCCATGCCCCCACGCTACCGGCGGGCACCGACAATTCTTGACGCCGGAAACCCCTGCCACACAACAAGATCCCACTAATCCCGGTAGCCGGTCGACATCGTGCGGCGTACTCGCACAATCGACCCCGACATGCGAGTACGACGCACGATGTCGCCCCGGACACGACCCGGAGGCCGGTCACCCCGCCGCTCGGGTCGAACGAGATCGACATCGGACGCGCCACCCGCATCCCAGCCGCACAAATGCGAGTACGACGTCCGGCGTCGAACGGCGCCCACGGCGTTCGACGGGCCGGCGAAGCCACCTTCCCCGGCCGGTCGACATCGTGCGCCCTACCCGCACAACCGACCCCGACATGCGAGTACGCCGCACGATGTCGCCGCCCTGCGATGACGTCAGCCTCGGACGCGATCCCGAAACCGGTCGGCAGCGACGAGCAGTTCGAGCAACGCTTGGTCAGTCATCACCAGATCGTGCGACCTCAACCTGACTCGAAGTCAACCGCAGCGTCCGGCTCGGGGGACCGCACCTGCCGACATCGTGCGCCCTACTCGCGCATTCCGCCCCGATGTGCGAGTAGGACGCACGATGTCGCCACGGGAGGCACAGGTGGCGGGCTGGTCAGGAGACGGTTTCGGGCAGCTCGCCGGTGACCAGGTAGACGACGCGGCGGGCGACCGAGACGGCGTGGTCGGCGAACCGTTCGTAGTAGCGGCCGAGCAGCGCGATGTCGACGGCCGTCTCCACGCCGTAGGGCCAGGACTCGGAGAGCAGGTCGGTGAACAGCCGGCGGTGCAGTTCGTCCATCACGTCGTCGTCGGCCTCGAGTTCGGTCGCCTGGCCGACGTCGCGGCCGGCGATGACGCTGCCCGCCTTGGCGATGATCCGCTCGGCGACCTGGCCCATCTCCCGGACGGTCGCGCGCAGCTCCGGCGGCACCGCCGAGATCGGGTAGCGCATCCGGGCCACCTTGGCGATGTGCAGCGCGAGGTCGCCGGCCCGCTCCAGATCGGTCACCATCCGCAGGCTGGTGACCAGGGTGCGCAGGTCCCCGGCGACCGGCTGCTGGCGGGCCAGCAGGTCGAAGGCCTGCTCCTCCACGTGCCGGTAGCGCTCGTCGACCCGCTCGTCGGCGCTGATCACGCTCTCGGCGAGCGCCACGTCGGCGTCGAGCAGGGCCGTGGTCGCCCGGGACATGGCCGATGCCACCAGATGTGTCATCTCGACCAGGTCTGTCCCGATCTTGTCCAGCTCGTCGTGGAAGTTGTCTCGCATGGTCCGTCCTCAGTCAGCTACGGGGTCGCCGGGACGACGCCCCTCGTCCGGTCGCCGGTGCGCCGCGGGCCGTGCACCGACCGTCGCTCGGCGAGGCCACGCGCCGCCCCAGCTGCGGTGAACCCCGGTCGTACGACGGGTGAACTCTGCGCTTCCGTGCAGGTCAGGGGGCCCGGCGGGGAGCCATCACCCCTATGACATGCCTACCATCGTTGCGTGACTTTGGCGCTCGGCATCGCTCTCGGTGTCGTCGCAGCGCTGGCGGTCGGCCTCGCCGTGGGTTGGCTGCTCGGCCGGCGGGTCCTGGCGGCTGGCCGGCGGGTCGCCGCGCCGCGCCTTCCCGGCGAGACCGCACCCGAGCTGCTGGTGCCCGCGCCGGTCCTGCGCCGGCTGCCCGAGGTCATGCAGCTCGCCGTCGTCGTGCTCGACGACTCCTCCGACGTCGCGCTCGCCAATGCCGCCGTACGCCGGATGGGCGTCGTGCGGGGCGGTCACCTCATCGTGGAGCAGTTGCACCGCCTGGCCCGCGACGCGCGGGCCAGCGGGGACGCTCAGGAGGTGCTGGTCGACCTGCCGGACTCGCGCCTCGGCCAGCACCCGGTCGCGGTGAGCGTCTACGTCGCCCCGCTCGGGGAGTCCGGCCACGTCGCGCTCTTCCTGCAGGACATCACCGAGGCGCGCCGGCTGGCCGCCGTGCGCCGCGACTTCGTGGCCAACATCAGTCACGAGCTCAAGACCCCGGTCGGCGCGCTGACCCTGCTCGCCGAGACCATCGTCGAGGCCTCCGACGACCCGGAGGCGGTGCGCCGGTTCGCCGCCCGGATCCAGCACGAGGGCGACCGGCTCGGACGGCTGGTGCAGGAGCTGATCGAGCTGTCCCGCCTCCAGGGAGCCGACCCGCTGCCGTCGTCGGCGACCGTCGTGCCGGTCGACCGGATCATCGCCGAGGCGGTCGACGCGACCCGGCTCGCCGCGGAGAGGGCCGGCATCGCCGTGGTCTGCGGGGGTCGGCCAGGCCTGGTGGTCCGTGGGGACGAACCCCAGCTCGTGATGGCCCTGGTCAACCTCGTCGGCAATGCGATCGCCTACAGCCCGTCGAAGACGCGGGTGGCCATCGGAACGAGGCTGCGGGCGGCGTCCGACGAGCCCGATACCGGCAGCGCCGGCGATTACGTCGAGATCTCCGTCGCCGACCAGGGGATCGGGATCGCCGAGCAGGACCAGGAGCGGATCTTCGAGCGCTTCTACCGTGCCGACCCCGCCCGCTCCCGGGCGACCGGAGGCACCGGTCTCGGCCTGTCGATCGTCAAGCACGTCGCGAGCAACCACGGCGGCCAGGTGACGGTGTGGAGCGCCGAGGGGTCCGGGTCGACGTTCACCCTGCGACTGCCGCCCGCCGTGGGACCCGATATCCGCGACGTCCCCGACCGGGTCGTCCCCATCGCCGCCGCCGCGGCGGCCGAGGTGAGAGGAACCAGGTGACCCGCGTGCTGGTGGTGGAGGACGAAGACTCGTTCTCCGATGCACTGTCCTACATGCTGCGCCGCGAGGGGTTCGAGGTGGACGTCGCGGCGACGGGACCCGATGCGTTGGGTCAGTTCGACCGGCGTGGCGCGGACCTCGTGCTGCTCGACCTGATGCTGCCGGGGTTGCCCGGGACGGAGGTCTGCCGCACGCTGCGGCATCGCTCCACCGTGCCGATCATCATGGTGACCGCGCGGGACAGCGAGGTGGACAAGGTTGTCGGCCTCGAGCTCGGCGCCGATGACTACGTCACGAAGCCGTTCTCCTCGCGGGAGCTGGTGGCACGCATCCACGCCGTACTCCGGCGGCACGGCGAGCCGGAGGAGCTGGTGGCGTCGACGATCGAGGCCGGCCCGGTGCGGGTCGACGTCGACCGGCACGTGGTCACCGTCCGGGGCGAGCAGGTCGCCCTCCCGCTGAAGGAGTTCGATCTCCTGGAGTTGCTGGTCCGCAACGCCGGGCGGGTCCTCACCCGGGGCCAGCTGGTGGACCGGGTGTGGGGTGCGGACTACGTCGGGGATACCAAGACCCTCGACGTGCACGTCAAGCGGCTGCGGGCCAAGGTCGAACCGGATCCGGGTAACCCGCGGCACCTGGTCACCGTCCGCGGGCTCGGCTACAAGTTCGAGGGCTGATTCGTCCAGTCCAGGTCGGCCCGCCAGGCCCGGCGGAGCGCGCTGACCGCCGCGGCGACGACGACCGCCTCACTGATGATCGACACCACGCCGAGCGGCTCCAGCCAGTTTCCGACGTCGTCGGCCAGCATCGGGAAGGCCACGAGCCGGGTGGCGGCGTATCCGGCGATCGCGAGGCCGCAGACCGTCGCTGAGGCGAGGTAGACGCCTGGGACGTCACGGATGACCGCCATGGCGGCCAGCGCCGCGCAGGCGGTACTCAGCAGGACGAACAGCACGCCCATGTACGGCGCCTCCTGCAGGTGCTCCGGCGTGACGGGGATGTGCGCGACGCCGGCGACCAGCGCCGCTGCCACCAGCACCCACCGCTGCGGTGCCCGCAGTGGCCTGGCGACGCCGAACGGTGTTGCCATCGTGAACCTCCTCGGATCGGGCCCCGTGATGACGTACGAATGCGGGCCCGCCGGCGGTTCAGCCGGAATCAGTCCGAGCCGGCCGGGTGGGGCGCCACTAGGCCGCGTTCCAGGCGTTCGGCGGCGAGACGCGCCAGCTCCTCGTACGCCGGTTTTCCGATCAGCTCGGTGAGCTCCGGGGCGTAGGAGACGTAGAGCGGCTCACCGCCGACGTGCGCCTCGGGGGACGACGTGCACCACCAGTGCAGGTCGTGGCCGCCGCTGCCCCACCCCCGCCGGTCGAACTCGGTGATGGTGCTCACCAGCACCTTGGTGTCGTCCGGCCGCTCGACCCACTCCTGGTCCCGGCGGATCGGCAGCTGCCAGCAGACGTCGGGCTTGGTCTCCAGCGGGTGCCGGCCGGTCCGCAGGGCCAGGGCGTGGAGCGCGCAGCCCTCGCCCCCGGGAAATCCGGGCCGGTTGAGGAAGATGCAGGCGCCGTCGACCCGGCGGGTGCGCCGGCGGTCCTTCTCCTCGCCCACCGAGTCCCGGACGCTGATCCCCTTGCGGTTGCCGATCTTGGCGTGCTGCCACGTCGACGGGTCGAGCTCGCGGGCCATCCGATGGACCCGCTTTTCGTCCGCGGTGTCCGAGAAGAATGCGCCGTGGCTGCAGCAGCCGTCGTCCGCCCGGCCCACGACGCCGTGGCACCCGCGCCCGAAGATGCACGTCCACCGCGAGCAGAGCCAGGTCAGATCGGCGCGGACGACGTGCTCGTCGTCGTCGGGATCGACGAACTCGATCCACTCCCGGGCGAAGTCCAGCCCGACTTCGCGGCTGCGCGGATCGGAGGCGCCTGCTCGGGTAACCACTGCCTCAGCCTAGGGGGTCCTCTACGGTGAGCCCATGCGCCTAGGGGTCCTGGATGTGGGTTCGAGCACGGTGCACCTCCTGGTGGTCGACGCGCACCGCGGCGCGCACCCCACGCCGACCCATTCCCAGAAGAGCGTGCTGCGCCTCGCCGAGCACGTCAACGAGTCCGGCCGGCTGACGAAGCGGGGCGCTGACGCCCTGGTCGCCGCCGCCGGCGAGGCACGGGTCGAGGCGGCCCGGCTGGGCTGCGACGACGTACTGGCGTTCGCCACCTCCGCGGTCCGGGACGCAGCGAACGTCGACAAGGTGCTCGAACGGGTCCGCAAGGAGGCCGACGTCGACCTGCAGGTGCTCACCGGCGTCGAGGAGGCCCGGCTGACGTTCCTCGCCGTACGCCGGTGGTTCGGCTGGAGCGCCGGGCGGCTGCTCGTGTTCGACATCGGCGGCGGGTCGCTCGAGGTGTCCTCGGGGATCGACGAGGAGCCGGACGCGGCGGTGTCCCTGCCGCTGGGGGCGGGCCGGCTCACCCGCGAGCGGGTCTCGGGAGATCCGCCGTCGCGGTCGAAGATCGACAAGCTGCGGGCCTACGTCGACGACTCCATCGGGACCGAGGCGGCCGGGATCAGGGCGGTCGGGGACCCGGACCGGGTGGTGGCGACGTCGAAGACGTTCCGTTCCCTGGCCCGCCTCACCGGAGCCGCGCCGTCGGCCGAGGGGCCGCGGGTACGGCGGATACTCACGATCTCCGGACTGCGTCAGACCATCGCCTTCATCTCCCGGATCGAGGCCGACCAGCTTGCCGAGCTGGAAGGAGTCAGTTCGGGACGTGCGCACCAGTTGCTCGCCGGCGCCGTGGTCGCGGAGTCGAGCATGCGCGCCCTCGGTGTCGACGCGGTCGAGATCTGCCCATGGGCCCTGCGGGAAGGAGTGATCCTGCGCCGGCTGGACTGGCTCTCCGGCATCGACGACACCGATCCCGAGGACGCCCGGTGACCGCGCAGGACGAGGCTCCGGCCGCCGAGCTGCTGCGCCGTATCGCGGTCGAGTTGGCCGGTCTGGCACAGACCGGTGCGGCCTTCGCGCAGAACCACTACGACGTCGACCGCTACGTCCGCATCGGCGAGATCTCCTCGGAGCTGCTGAGCCTGCTCACGGGTGTGCCCCTGGGCGACATCTCCAGCATCCTGGCCGCCGACGGCGGCTACGCCACCCCGCACGTCGACGTGCGGGGCGCGCTCTTCGACGGCCGGGACCGGGTCCTCCTCGTCCGCGAGGCGTCGGACGGGCTGTGGACCCTTCCCGGCGGCTGGGCCGACGTACTCGACACCCCGACCTCGGCCGTGGAACGGGAGTTCGCCGAGGAGGCCGGGTTGCCGGTGCGCGCCACCCGGGTCGCGGCGGTCCATGACGGGAACGTCAGCAACGGCCACCTGGTCGCGGGCCCGCCGTTCCATGTCTGGAAGGTGTTCTTCCTCTGCGAGCGGCAGAACGAGGCCGAGCCGGAGGCCGGTCTCGACGGCGAGACCACCGACGTGGGGTTCTTCTCCCTCGACGAGTTGCCGCCCCTGTCCACCCGCCGGGTCAGCGAGGCACAGCTACTCCGCCTCGCCGCGCATCATCGCGATCCGGCGCTACCCGTGGAGGCGGACTGATGGGAACCGTGTCGGTGCCGCCCGCGCCGATCGGCCTGTCCACGGCGTCGGTCTATCCCGAGTCCACCGCTGCGGCGTTCGAGATCGCCAGTCGGCTCGGGTACGACGGCATCGAGGTGATGGTCTGGACCGACCCGCTCAGCCAGGACGTCGCCGCCCTCCGCCGGCTGTCCGACCACTACGGGCTGCCGGTGCTCGCACTCCACGCGCCCTGCCTCGTCATCACCCAGCGGGTCTGGGGCACCGAGCCGTGGGGGAAGCTCGAACGCAGTCGCGCGGCCGCGGAGACGTTGGGTGCGGCCACGGTCGTCGTCCATCCGCCGTTCCGCTGGCAGGGCAGCTACGTCAGCGGGTTCCGGGCCGGACTGGACCGGATGTCCGAGCTGACCGCGGTGCATTTCGCAGTGGAGAACATGTATCCGCTGCGGATGCGCGGGCGTGAGGTCTCCGCCTACGCGCCGGACTGGTCGCCGGTCACCGGGGACTATGCACACCTGACCCTCGACCTGTCGCACACGGCGGTATCCCGCAGCGACGCACTCGAGATGTTCGACGCGATGGGCGATCGCCTGACCCACCTGCATGTCGGGGACGGGACGGGAACCGGCCGGGACGAGCACCTGGTACCCGGCCGAGGCAACCAGCCCTGCGGCGAGGTGCTGGGACGGCTGGCGCAGCGGGATTTCACCGGGGCGATCGTGGTCGAGGTCAACACCCGCCGGGTCGCCAACCGCGACCGCCGCGAGGAGGATCTCGCCGAGGCGCTGGCCTTCACGAGGTTGCACTTCGCCGCGCCGTCGGTCCTTCACTGACCGCCGGCGGGATGACGGTCGCGGTCCGGCACGATCGATGTCACGTCGGCCGGCCGGTAGCGCACCCGGAAGAACCCGCGGACCGGTTCGTCGATGGCGATGTTGTGGGTGATGGGCGTCTCGCGGGCCGGGTTGCGCAGCGACAGCGACAGCCGGACGTCGTCGTCGGCGCCGGTGTTGGGGTCGTAGACCGACAGAGTGAGATCGGCGGCATCGCTGACCTGGTAGGCGTAGGCGAGCACCTGGTGGTTCTTGCCCAGGTCGCCCGGGTTCAGCGAGGCGACCGTGACCAGCCCGAGCGGGCAGGGATGTCCGGCGTCGATATCGGCCCTGATCTGCGGCCAGTTGTCGATGATCGTCATCCGGGACACGCCGTGCCTGATCAGCGAGCCGATCCCGGTGTCGTGCCCGGGCGTGGCCATCCAGCGGTAGTACTGCACCACGCCGAGCGGCAGGTTGAAGCTGTCGATCAGCCGCCGGACGAGGAAGCCGAAGAGCGGATTGTCGCGGCGGGGCGGCACGGTCTCGGAAGGCGGCGGGACATGGGCCTCGAAGAGGTCTCGGACCGCGAACACCATCCCGCCGCACAGGCCGCGGCTTGCGTCCCCTATCCCGACCGTCCCCGCCCGGCCGAGGGTGATCTGCACGTCGGGCTGGGGCGGGAAGGAGTTGGTGAACCGCAGGGCGTCGGTGCTCGGCGCGAAGTCCGGGACCTGGGCCGAGGCGACCATGCCGACCTCCCTGTCCTCGCAGCTAGGAGAATCCTAGGTGTGGACGCCTGAATTGGCGCGCTGACACCTGAGTCCGCACCGGCGGCACGGGTGGGCCGTAACCTGTTGCCCATGCTGCGCACAGCGATCCTCTCGGCAGCGGCCAACGACAGGGTCAAGCACCTGGTGTCCACGCTGCCGGTGAGCCGCACCATGGTCGGCCGCTTCGTGGCCGGCGAGACCGCCGAGGACGCCGTCGCGGTCGTGCGGTCCCTTGCCGCCGACGGCCTGCGCAGCACGCTGGACCGGCTCGGGGAGGGCTGCGTAGAACCGGGGCAGGCAGCCGCGACGACTGAGGCCTACGTCGACATCCTGCGGCGGCTGCACGAGGAGGGTCTGGCCGGTGACTGCGAGGTCAGCCTGAAGCTGTCGGCGGTCGGACAGCTCGTGGACTGGGAGCTGGCCCGCGACAGCGCGGCCCAGATCTGCGCCGCGGCCGATGCTGCGGGCACGGCTGTCACCCTGGACATGGAGGACCACACGACGACCGAGTCGACGCTGACGCTGCTCGCCGAGCTGCGTAAGGAGTTCCCGGCGACCGGCGCGGTGGTGCAGTCCTATCTCCGGCGTACCGAGGGCGACTGCCGTGAGCTCGCCCATCAGGGCTCCCGGGTCCGGCTGTGCAAGGGGGCCTACAGCGAGCCGGAGTCGGTGGCCTACCGGGACAAGGAGGCTGTCGACAGGTCCTACGTGCGGTGCCTGAACGTGCTGATGGCCGGCGACGGGCACCCGATGGTGGCCACCCACGATCCGCGGCTGGTCGCCATCGCGGGCGAGCGGGCCCGGTGGTACGGCCGGGAGCGGGGCAGCTACGAATTCCAGATGCTCTACGGCATCCGGCCCGACGAGCAGCGCCGGCTCGTCGATGCGGGCGAGACCATGCGGGTCTACGTCCCCTACGGCGACCAGTGGTACGGCTACCTGATGCGCCGGCTGGCCGAGCGACCCGCCAACGTCGCCTTCTTCCTCCGTTCGCTCGCGACCCGCTCCTGAGGAGGACCCGATGACGCGACTCGCCGTACTCGGTGCCGGAAAGCTCGGTGAGGCACTGCTCTCCGGAATGTTGCGGGCCGGCCGCCGGGCCGAGGACGTCCTCGTCACCACCCGCCGGGCCGAGCGGGCCAAGGAGCTCGCCGACCGCTACGGCGTCCGGGCGGTCGGTAATGCGCAGGCCGCCGCCGAGGCCGACGCGTTGCTGCTCACCGTCAAGCCGCAGGACGTCGACGGGCTGGTCGACGAACTGGTCGAGGTGGTCGACGCGGGCACGGTGATCGTGTCCTTCGCGGCCGGAATCCCGACCGCGTTCTACGAACGGCGGCTGGCGCCGGGCACCCCTGTGGTCCGGGTCATGACCAACACCCCGGTCCTCGTGGACGAGGCGATGAGCGCGCTCAGCCCCGGGTCGCACGCCGACGAGCGGCACCTCGCCCTGGCCGAGGAACTCCTGCGGCCCGTGGGGCGGGTGTTGCGGGTGCCCGAATCGCAGCAGGACGCGGTGACCGCCCTGTCCGGCAGCGGCCCGGCGTACTTCTTCTACCTCGTCGAGGCGATGACCGACGCCGGGATCCTGCTCGGGTTGCCGCGTACGGTCGCCGCCGATCTCCTCGTCCAGACCGCCCTGGGAGCCGCCGTGATGCTGCGCGACTCGGGTGAGCACCCGGTCCGCCTGCGCGAGGCGGTCACCTCCCCGGCCGGGACGACGATCAACGCGATCCGGGAGCTGGAGAACCACGGCGTACGGGCCGCACTGCTGGCCGCGATCGAGGCCGCCCGGGACCGTAGCCGCGAGCTGGGCCGTGCGCACGAGTAGGGCCCACGACTAGGGCCCACGACGAGGGCCTGCACGCCGGCCCGCGGGCCCGATTGTCGACCGGTTCTTGCCGTTCCAGCGCACGTGTCACACCCGTACCGCTACGCTGAGTGAAGCACGTTCGTGCCCGTCGCCCACCGCTGGGGAAGGGTGACGGCTCGTCGCGTGCGGAAGGTGCGGTGACGTGATGGCGTCTTCCTCAAAGTCGTCGGGGGGCAACCCACGGCCCGACGGGTCGAAGCCTGAGACGGAGTCGAGCCAGGAGTCCCTTCCGGCTCAGGTCTCGTTCCTGACGGTCGCCGAGGTGGCCGGGATGATGCGCGTCTCCAAGATGACGGTCTACCGGCTGGTGCACTCCGGCGAACTGCCGGCGGTGCGGGTGGGGCGCTCGTTCCGGGTGCCCGAGCAGGCGGTGCACGACTACCTGCAGCACGCCTTCATCGAGGCCGGCTGAGCGCAGCCGCGGCGCACCGTCGTCCTGCGTAGACTCGCCGCGTGAGCTTGCGTCTGTATGACACTGCCGCGCGCGAGGTGCGCGAATTCCGTCCGCGGGTCGGCGGCGTGGTGTCCCTCTACCTGTGTGGCGCGACCGTGCAGGCCCCGCCGCACATCGGCCACGTCCGCGGCTCCGTCGACTTCGACATCCTGCATCGCTGGCTGCTTCGGAACGGCGTCCGGGTCGTCTTCTGCCGCAACGTCACCGACATCGAGGACAAGGTCATCGCCCGGGCGGCGGCGGAGGGCGTGCCTTCCTGGGTGGTCGCGGCGCGCAACGAGCGCGCCTTCTCCGACGCCTACGCCGCGCTCGGCTGCCTGCCGCCGACCGTCGAGCCCCGTGCCACCGGCCACATTCCGGAGATGACCGCGCTGATCCAGCGGCTGATCGACGGCGGCCACGCCTATGCCTCGGGGGGCGACGTCTACTTCGACGTCGCGTCCTGGCCCGACTACGGCCGGCTCTCCGGGCAGCGGCCGGACAACGTGCAGCCGGCCGACGACGCGGACACCGGCGAGCGCAAGCGCGACCCGCGCGACTTCACCCTGTGGAAGTCGGCCAAGCCCGGCGAACCGTCGTGGGCGACCCCGTGGGGCACCGGCCGGCCCGGCTGGCACATCGAGTGCTCGGCGATGGCCGAGCGCTACCTCGGGCCCGAGTTCGACATCCACGGCGGCGGGCTCGACCTGATGTTCCCGCACCACGAGAACGAGATCGCCCAGTCGAACGCCGCCGGCAACGGCTTCGCGGCGTACTGGATGCACAACGGCCTGGTGACCACGGCCGGGGAGAAGATGTCGAAGTCCCTCGGCAACTCGCTGCTGGTCAGCGAGGTCCTCACCCGGATGCGTCCGGTGGAGCTGCGCTACTACCTCGCCGCTCCGCACTACCGCTCGGTGATCGAGGCCTCGGACGAGGCGATGGAGGAGGCGAGCGCGACCTACCGGCGGCTGGAGGGTTTCGTCGACCGGGCCACCGAGCTGGTCGGCGAGGTGGATCCCGCCGACGGTGTCCTGTGTGCCGAGTTCACGGCCGCCATGGACGACGACCTCGCGGTGCCCCGCGCGCTCGCCGCCGTCCACGACGTGGTGCGCGACGGCAACCGCGCGCTGTCGGCCGGCGACAAGGACGCCGTCCGCGGCGCCGTGACGTCGGTGCGGGCCATGCTCGGCGTACTCGGTCTGGACCCGCGCGATCCGCACTGGGGCGCCGCCGGCGACACGGACATGACCGACGTCATCGACGCCCTCGTGCGGCTCGCCCTGGAGGCGCGGCAGGCGGCCCGGGCGCGCAAGGACTACGCCGCCGCCGATGCGATCCGCGATCAGCTCAGCGGCGCCGGCATCGTCGTCGAGGACACGGCGCACGGCCCGCGGTGGAGCCTGCGTCAGTGAGGACCGTCGACCCCCACCGATCGGACCGACATGGCCGGTAACTCCCGACGGCGCGGAGCGCGCCGGACGCCGGGCAGCAAGAAGGGCTCGGTCGCGGGCTCCGGCGGGCAGGGCCGCAAGCGGCTGCACGGCCGCGGGCCGACGCCGCCCGCCGAGCAGCGTCCCGGTCACCCGGCGCAGCGCCGGGCCAAGGCGGCCGGGTCCGCGGCCGGCCAGCGCGGGGGCAAGGAGGGCCCGGAGCTCCTCGTCGGGCGCAATCCGGTCGTGGAGGCGTTGCGGGCCCGGGTGCCGGCGACCGCGCTCTACGTCGCCCTCGGCGTCGAGGTCGACGAGCGGGTCGCCGAGGCGGTCCGGCGGGCCGGCGACCGGGGCGTGCCGATCCTCGAGGTCACCCGGCCCGAACTCGACCGGCTCACCGGCGGCGTGCTGCACCAGGGCGTCGGGCTGCAGGTGCCGCCGTTCGACTACGCCCATCCCGACGACGTGCTGGCCCGGGCGCAGGAGTCGCCCGACCCCGCGCTGCTCGTGGCGCTGGACGGGGTGACCGACCCGCGCAACCTCGGCGCGGTGGTGCGATCGGCCGCGGCGTTCGGGGCGCACGGCGTCGTGATCCCGGAGCGCCGCGCGGCCGGGATGACGGCGACCGCGTGGCGCACCAGCGCCGGAGCGGCCGCGCGCCTGCCGGTGGCCCGGGCCACCAACCTGGCCCGCTCACTCACGGCGTACGGGAAGGCCGGCCTGATCCTGATCGGGCTCGACGCCGACGGCGAGATCAGCCTGGATGCGCTGGACGCGGCGCTCGACCCGATCTGTCTCGTCGTGGGTTCCGAAGGGCGCGGCCTGTCGCGGCTGGTCGGGGAGACGTGCGACCTGCGGGTGTCGATCCCGATCGCCTCGGGGACCGAGTCGCTCAACGCAAGCGTCGCCGCGTCGGTCGGTCTGGCCGAGATCGCCCGCCGACGTAGAGCCGGATAGCCCTGCAGATTGTCGGCCCCCTCCGACACACTCACCTTGTTGACCGGACTTCGAGGGGGTAGCAGATGTCGGAGCGTTCGAGTTATGTCGCCGGGACGCCGAGCTGGGTGGATGAGTCGGTCCCGGATCTGGAGGCCGCGAAGGCCTTCTACAGCGGACTGTTCGGCTGGGAGTGCGAGACCGGCCCGGCCGAGTTCGGCGGTTACACCATGTGCCGAAAGGGGGGTCGCAACGTCGCGGGGCTCATGCCGATGATGCCGGAGTCCAGCACGCCACCGATGTGGAACACCTACCTCGCGACCGACGACGCCGATGCGACCGCGGCGGCGGCGAAGGCCGGGGGTGCGACCATCGTCGCCGAGCCGATGGACGTCGGCGAGGAAGGCCGGATGCTCTTCGCGATCGATCCGACCGGTGCCGGCATCGGCTTCTGGCAGGCCCGCCACCACACCGGCGCGCAGGTGGTCAACGAGCCAGGCGCGTTGTCCTGGAACGAGTTGCTCACCCGCGACACCGGGGCATCGGAGTCCTTCTACCGCTCGCTCTTCCCTTACGAGTTCCATCCGATGGGCGGCGACGGCGGTTTCGACTACTCCGTCCTGAAGCTCGGCGACGCGATGGTCGGGGGTCGGATGCCGATGCCGGACATGGTGCCCAAGGAGGTGCCGTCCTACTGGCTGCCCTACTTCGGCGTCGAGGACACCGACGCGGCGGTGGACTGGGCGGTGGCCCACGGCGGGTCCGTGCAGCGGCCCGCCGAGGACTCGCCGTACGGGCGGATGGCTGTGCTCAGCGACCCGTTCGGGGCCTCGTTCGCGATCATCTCGACGCCCGCCGACGGCGGACAGTCGTCGTAGCCGGGAGAAACAAGGCGGGGAGAAAGACGGATCGGGCCCGACCATGATGGTCGGGCCCGATCCGGTGAGTTGAACCGAAGGTGATCGGCGTCAGTTGAGCCGGTCGCCGGACTCCGGGTTGAACACGTGCAGCTCCTCGTTGCCGACCGCCAGCCGCACCGTCGAGCCCATCTGCGGCGGCACCCGGCCGTCGACCCGCACCACGAACTTCTCCTCGTCGCCGAGGTCGGTGGTGCCGTAGAGATAGGCGTCGGCGCCGAGCTCCTCCACGAGGTCCACCTTCAGCGGCAGGCCGCTCGGGTCGGAGGTGAGGGTGAACGCCTCCGGGCGGACGCCGAGCAGCACCTCGCGCAGGTTCTGCGAGCCGGCCGCGTCGAGCACGTTCTTCGGCAGCGGCACGCTCAGCGACCCCAGCTGCGCACCACCGTTGGCCAGCGGCACCTTGTTGAGGTTCATCGCCGGCGAGCCGATGAAGCCGGCCACGAAGGCGTTGTTCGGGCTGTCGTACAGCTCGCGCGGGGTGGCGCACTGCTGCAGCAGACCGTCGCGAAGGACCGCGACGCGGTGGCCCATCGTCATGGCCTCGGTCTGGTCGTGGGTGACGTAGACCGTGGTGGTGCCCAGGCGCGCCTGCAGCGCGGCGATGTTGGACCGCGTCTCGACCCGCAGCTTGGCGTCGAGGTTGGACAGCGGCTCGTCCATGAGGAAGACGCTGGGCTCCCGCACGATCGCGCGGCCCATCGCGACCCGCTGCCGCTGGCCACCGGAGAGGGCCTTGGGCTTGCGGTCGAGGTAGGCCTCGAGGTCGAGCAGCTTCGCGGCCTCGCGCACCCGCTGGGCCCGGTCGGACTTGGATACGCCCTTCAGCTTGAGCGCGAAGCCCATGTTGTCGGCCACGCTCATGTGCGGGTAGAGGGCGTAGTTCTGGAAGACCATGGCGATATCACGGTCTTTGGGCGGCTTGTTCGAAACATCCTTGCCGGCGATCTGCACTTCGCCCTGGTCGATGTCTTCCAGGCCGGCGAGCATCCGCAGCGCGGTCGTCTTGCCGGATCCGGACGGACCGACCAGGACCATGAACTCGCCGTCGGAGATATCGAGGCTCAGCTCGTTGACAGCCGGCGTGGGGTTGCCGGGGTAAATCCGAGATGCACTGACGTAGGCGACCTCTGCCATGGAGGCGTCCTTTCACAAAAGCGGACAGGCGGGGATATAGCACCCCGCGACTCTGAGGGATCGCGGTACAACGTAACTGATGACCTCGCGGTACGTCATTAGTTGGCGACCACGTTGTTATGACGAATTCGTGCGGCGGCCATCCGGCTCTCTGAGGTGCCGGGCGCCGATGAGCGGTCCGGACCGGGCCTGACTACGGTGCGATGGTGCCCCGGTCGCCGCGTCTCCGCCGCCGCTCGGCGACCCTGGCGTCGATCGCGGCCGAGCTGCGCGTGTCCCGGACCACGGTCTCCAATGCCTACAACCGCCCCGACCAGCTCTCGCCCGAGCTGCGGCAGCGGGTCTTCGACGCCGCCCGGCGGGTCGGTTACCCCGGTCCGGACCCGGTGGCCCGCAGCCTGCGCACCCGCCGTGCGGGCGCGGTCGGCCTGCTCTTCACCGAGACCCTCTCCTATGCCTTCCGGGACCCGGCCGCGGTCGCGTTCCTGGAGGGGCTTGCGCTGGCGTGCGAGGTCGCCGACACCGGTCTGCTCCTCGTGCCGGCGGGTCCGAACCGGCCCGACGACCCGAAGGCGGTCGCGCGGGCCGGCGTCGACGGCTTCGTCGTCTACTCCATGCCCGACCGTGATCCCCACGTCGCCGAGGCGCTGCGCCGTCCGGTGCCCATCGTGATCGTCGATCAGCCCGTCGGGCTGGACGGCGTCGACTGGGTCGGGGTGGACGACCGGACGGCCTGCGCCGGGATCGCCCGGCACCTCGTCGACCTGGGTCACCGGCACATCGGGGTCGTCTGCAGTCGACTGACCCTCGAGCGCAACGACGGGCGGGCCGGCACGCAGCGGCAGCAGGACGCGGCGTACGCCCTCGAGCGGGCCCGGCTCGGCGGGCTGACCGACGGGTTCGGCGAGGGCGGGATCGACTGGGCCGCCGTACCGGTGCAGGAACGGTTCGACCACACCGTCGACGCCGGCGCGGATGCCGCCGCGGCGTTGCTCGCCGAGCACCCGGAGCTCACCGCGATCGCGTGTACGTCGGACGTCTTCGCGTTGGGGGTGATCGCCGAGGCCGATCGCCGCGGCCTGGCGGTGCCCGGGGTGCTGTCGGTGACCGGGTTCGACGACGTCCCGGATGCCGAGCGGGTCGGGCTGACCACGGTGCACCAGCCGATGTTGGACAAGGGCACGGTGGCCGGCCGGCTGGTGCGGGCGTCCGGGCGCCGGGCCCGTCGGGTAGCACTGCCGACCTCCCTGGTCGTGCGCCGCTCGACCGGCCCGCCGCGCGGCTAGCTCACTTCGCCGACGCGTAGTCGGCGACGACCGCGGTGGCGAGGGGGAGCCGGACGGGCGTCGCGCCGAACACCAGTCCGGTCGCCTCGTCGCCCGCCGCCGTGACCGCCTCCGCGACAGCGTCACCGAGCGCCGCCGGGCCGTGGACGACCACCTCGTCGTGCTGGAAGAAGACCAGTTCGGGGCTCCGGCCGTCGTCGTCGCAGATGGCCGCCAACCGGCGGCGGAGCAGTGCCAGCAGGACGGCGGCCCAGTCGGCGGCCGAGCCCTGGATCACGAAGTTGCGGGTGAACCGACCCCAGTCGCGGGCTCTCCGCAGCGCCTGCCGCTCATCGAGGTCCTCCCGGTCCGGCCCCGGGGGCGGGCTGGTCCGGCCCAGGACCGACCGGACCATTCCGCCGGCTTCGCCGGTGCGGGCCGCCGCCTCCACGAGGGCCAGCGCGGCGGGGTAGCGACGGCTCAGGGTCCGCAGCGCCGGGCTGCTCCCGCCGTACATCGCGGAGAGCAGGCCGACCTTCGCCTGCGCCCGGTCGCCCCCGAACGCCTGCGCGGCCAGCCCGGCGTAGAGGTCTCCCTCGGCGGCGGCCTGGGTCATCTCCGGATCGGCGGCGAGCGCGGCCAGGACCCGGGGCTCGAGCTGCCGGGCGTCGGCGACCACCAGGACACATCCGGGATCGGCGACGACCGCCGCGCGAACCGCCCGGGGGATCTGCAGCGCGCCACCGCCGCGACTGGCCCACCGTCCGGAGACCACCCCGGCCGGCACGTATTCGGGGTGGAACCTCCCGTCGGTGACCCAGGCGTCGCGCCATGCCCAGCCGTGGGCGGCGTGCAGTCGCGCGAGTGCCTTGTAGGAAAGGAGCGGCTCGATGGCCGGGTGGTCGATCTCACGCAGCACGTGGGCACGGGTCGAGGTCACCGTGACCCCGGCGCGCCCGAAGGCGCGGGAGAGCTCGGCGGGGGAGTCGGGGTTGAGAAAGGGGGTCGCCAGAGCCGTCGCGATCTCGTCGGCGAGCGCCTGCAGCTTCGCCGGACGGGCGCCGTGCCGGGGTCGGGGACCGAGCGCGTCGGTGAGCAGCCGGTCGTGCACGTCCGGCCGCCACGGCAGACCCGTGTGGCCCATCTCGACCGCGGCCAGCGCACCGGCCGAGTCCGCAGCCACCAGCAGGTCGAGGGTCCGCGGAGTGACCGGACTCGGCTCGTACGCCGTCGTGGCCGGTGGCTCCCGGATCCGGCGCCGCTGGGCGGCGTGCACCGCGACCGCGGCCTGCACCGGGTCGACGCCGGCCGGCAGTCCGTCGCCCGTCGCCTCGAAGAGCGGTTGCTGCCCGGACCGGTCCTGCCGTGGGGCGGGGTCGGCCGGTTCGGCGTCGCCGTGTTCCCGGGCCCAGGCCGCGGCGAGGCTGCGGGGAGCGCCCCAGCGGCCGGTGTATCCGGTCAGGACGGCCTCGGTCAGGGCGAGGTCGTGCACCTGGTCGACGCGTACCCCCGCCCCGATCAGCAGGGGATAGGTGTCCGCGCTGTCGGGCCACACCCAGCGCGGATGGTCCCGCGCCTCCCGGCCGGCGATCGCGCCGACGAGGTCATTGGTCGGCTCCGGTGGGCCGGCGGGCGCATCGACGTCGTCGAGGGGCTGCAGGACGCCGCCGCCATCGCGCCCGTCCACCACCACGACCCGCACGAGGTGATTGTGGCCCGACCGACCGACCGTCGGTGGGCGCGGCGACGTGTCGATGCGTACGGCGACCCCCGGAGCGGGTCGTTACGATCGGCGACGTACCTCGCCGGCGTGGCGCAACTGGCAGCGCACCCGACTTGTAATCGGGCGGTTCTCGGTTCGAATCCGAGCGTCGGCTCCACCCCTGACCTGGGCAAATGCAGGTCGGCCACTTGGGTCGAAGGCCCCCGAGTAGCCAACCGAGTAGCCACGGCGGCCGGTCACTCGTCCGTGCTCCACAGCGCAGCCTCCATCGAGTCGGCGGCCGTCCCGAGCATGGCCGGCATGACGTGGAGTAGTTGCCGGGCGACGGGTGGCGACGTTGGGCCCGCGGGTTGCCGGACCAAAGCCCATGGCCGGACGGCGCCGTGACGGACACTCTGGAGGGCAGGTGATGTGGAGTCGCCCTGCGGAGGTGCTCAGTGATGTGGCATGACGGTTGGGGCGTGGGCGGCTGGCTGATGATGGGCCTGCTGATGCTTATCTTCTGGGCATTCGTCGTTGCCGGTGTGATCTGGCTGGTGCGGGCCATCCGGTCGGCCCCGCCGACGCCCACCCAGGACGGTGAGCAGGCGCGGCGGATCCTCGATGAGCGGTTCGCCCGGGGCGAGATCAGTGGGGATGAGTACCGGGCACGCCGCGACGCGTTGGCGTCGCGATGACACCGGCCACCCGATGTGACCGGCGGTTGCTGATCGCGTCGCTCGGCCACCGGACGCGTTCCCGTGCGCCGCGCTGCGTCCTCGATCACCGTGCACACGAATGCAGACTTCCGGCAACCAGGGTCTCACTTTCCGCCTAGGTGCCACTCTCGGGGGCTGAGGCCAGGGGAGGTGTCGCGGTGGAGGAGGACGGCACGGCCAACCTTGCGAAGGTCGACCACATCGTTGTCTTGATGCTGGAGAACCGCTCCTTCGATCACCTGCTCGGCTACCTGTCACTTGAGGGTGGCCGTGGCGACGTCGGCGGCCTGCGAGAAGGGCTGGCCAACGAGCACCGGGAGCGCCGGTATCCCGTTCACCATCTCAGCAGCACGGTCGTCGCAGAAGATCCGGACCACTCCGCCAGCTCGGTCGACCGGCAGATCGGCCGCGGCAGGATGGACGGCTTTGTGGCCAGCTACGCCGCAACGATGGAGAGCCGCGGGGTTCAGAACGGAAACCCGGCTCCCATCATGGGCTACTACAACGCCGCGGATGTGCCGGTCTATGACCACCACGCCGGCGAGTTCGCCGTCTGTGACCGCTGGTTCGCCTCGGTTCCTGGGGCGACCTGGCCGAACCGCCTGTATGCCCTGTGCGGTCGCGCTGCCGGGAGCCGTGATTGCCACCCGCACAACCTGCCGCCGGTGTACGACCAGCCCTCGTTCGTCCGCCACCTCGACGCGCACGGCGTCTCCTGGCGCTGGTACTCCAGCGACGTCGGCACGCTGCGGATGGCTGATCAGCTCTACTGCCTTGGTCACCACGACCGGTTCGCGTACCTCACCAAGACCGGCCTGCCCTGGAAGGCGAAGCTGAACCCGAGGGTCCAGGGCGAGGATCCAACCTTCCTGGAAGACGCCGCCCGCGGTACGTTGCCGTCGGGCTCGTGGATTGACCCGAACTTCGGCAACTTCAACCCGTTCGGCTTCAAGCAAGACGACGACCATCCACCTGCGGATATCAGCGACGGCCAAGACCTCGTTCTGGCCGTCTACCACGCGCTGGCGACGAGCCCGCAGTGGGACAAAACGCTCCTGGTTATCGTCTACGACGAGCACGGCGCTTCTTCGATCACGTCCCGCCGCCCGAAGCCGACGACGACGATCCCGAGACCTTCGGCCGCTACGGCGTGCGGGTGCCGGCACTGATCGTGTTGCCCTGGGTCGAGCCGGCGTCGGATTCACACACGCTCTTCGATCACACATCGATCACCAAGACGATCCTGCTGCGCCTTTGCGTCGCCGGCCTCGAACAACGAGATCGCCGGGAGCGCCTGTCCACCTGGCTCAGAATCGGCCATCCGCACTACGTGGGGACGCGCATCGCACGCGCCGGCAACCTGGGAGAACTCCTGACCCGTCCCACGCCACGTCCCCCGCCGGCCCACCACGGGCTGATCGCAGCCGCCGCGGCCCGGGATGCCGCCGCCGGTCACCATGAACCCGATCCGCAGCCGCCCGACAGACTGGCAACGGCACCTCGCCGCCGCGACCCACCTGCTGAGAAGCCGAGGACATCCGGCAGGCCGGACCTAGCCGCGCCGGCGATCGGGTCGCGGTTGCCGGGTCGCAGCGAAACCCCGTCAGGGAACGAAAGAGCATCGCGGCCCTCGGGTTGGGGTGCAAACTGGTTGGAGTCGTCTCGGGGAGGCTTCGCCGACATGAGTCAAGCGCGAGGTAATCCTCAGCCGGAATCGGCGGAAGTTCCGGCATTGGCATGAGCGCCGAACCCGATGTGACGGTGCAGCCGGCGAGCCGCTGGCTCCCGTTTCTGCTGGCGGCGGCGATGTTCGTCCTCGTCGTGGACACCTCGTTCATGAACGTATCGATCTCCGCGGTGGCCAAGGACGTGGATACGACGGCCAGCGGTGTCCAATCGGCGATCGCCCTGGAGGCCCTGGTTTCGGCGGCCTTCATCCTCATCAACTCGAAGATGGGCGACCTCATGGGTCGCAAGCGCGCGTATGTGATCGGACTGATCGCATACGCCGTCGGCGCGTTGGCCATGACCCTCACCCAGAGCCTGACGACGGTCATGGTGTTCTGGGCGGTCATCGGCGGCCTCGGAGCCTCGCTGCTGCTGCCGGCCATGCAATCCCTCATCCATGGCAACTTCAGGGGGGCGGCGCAGAAACGGACCTATGCACTCGTGGGCGCCTCGGCCGCAGTCGCCGCTGCGATCGGCCCGTTGCTCGGCGGATTCGTGACCACCTACCTGTCGTGGCGCGTCGGCTTCGGACTTGAAGTGGTCATCATCGTCGTCGTGCTGTCGCAGATCCGCCTCGTCAAGGACGTCCCCTACACCGGCCCGCGCAAGGTCGACCTGGTGGGCGCGGTCTTGTCCGTCGTGGGCATGGGGGGCGTCGTTCTCGGCATCCTGTTGTGGCAGGAAGGCGCTAGCTACGTCGGCCTTACCATCGCCATCGGCGCCGTGACCCTGGCAGCGTTCGCCTACTGGCTCGTCGAGCGCAAGCGTCGTGGAAAGCCCACCCTGCTGGACCCGGATCTGTTCAAGCACCTGAACTTCCGCATCGGCATTACCCAGCAGATGCTCCAACAGATCACCCTCGGCGGCGCCATGATCGCCCTGCCACTCTTCCTGCAGATGACGCTCGAATACGACGCCATGCAGGCCGGCCTCGCCCTCGCGCCACTCTCGCTGTCGATGTTCGGCGTGGCGGTCCTTGCAGGCCGCAAGGCGGGCAAGCACCGGCCAGCGAACATCGTTCTGGCCGGCTTCGCCCTGAGCACGATCGGTATTGCCGCAATCATCCCCATCGTGCCGAGGGTGGACTCGGGGTGGTATCTCGTGATCCCGCTGATTGTCGCCGGCTGCGGACTCGGTCTGCTCGTCTCTCAGCTCAACAACTTCACCCTCGCCCCGATCCCCGAGGAACGCGTCAGCGAGGCGGCGGGAGTGAACTCCGCCGCCGGCTCGTTCGGGTTGTCGTTCGGGCTCGCCATCGCGGGCGGTCTCATGCTCTGGGCGCTGGCCCTGAGCTTCACCAATCAGACCAACGAGAGCACGGTGATCCCCCCGGCGCAGCAACAGCAGATCTCCGCCCGTCTCGAGCAAGACGCAGAAGTCATGAGTAACACCCAGCTGCAGCGACAGATCGCCGACCAGCCCCAAGACATCCAGGACGCGGTCCTCGCCATCAACACCGACGCCCGCAACCGCTCCCTCCAGATCGCGCTCCTCGTCCCGGCCATCGCCTCGCTGCTCGGCCTGGCCAACTCGTTCCGTATGCGGCGCCTCCCGGACATCACACCCGCAGTCCCCGCCGGAGGCGTTTGACACGATGACCGGCATGGTCACCTTCGACGACGCGAACGTCCGCACGATCGAGGCGGTGTACACCACCCCCGACGTCGTCGAGCAGAGGCGTGTGGTGCTCGATCTGCTCGATCCGCACGTCGGTGAGGACGTCCTGGACATCGGCTCGGGACCGGGCTATCTGGCTCGCGAGGTCGCGCAACAGGTGGGGCCGTCCGGCGCGGTGTGGGGTGTCGACCCGAGCGAGAGCATGCTGGCGACCGCGGCCCGTCTGGAGACCGGCGAGCACGCCGCGACCCTCCGGTTCGGCATCGGCGATGCGGTGAACCTGCCCTTCCCGGATGGTTCGTTCGACGCCATCACTGCGACCCAGGTCTACGAGTACGTCGCGGACATGCCGGCCGCGCTGGCCGAGGCCCGGCGGGTACTGCGGCCGGGCGGCCGGCTGTTGATCCTGGACACCGACTGGGATTCATTGGTCTGGCACTCGTCCGATCCGGATCGCATGCGGCGCGTGCTTGTCGCCTGGGACGAGCATCTCGCCGACCCGTACCTGCCCCGGCGGCTCGGTCGGCTGCTCACCGGCGCGGGCTTCACCGTGGCGCGCCGTCGCGTGCACCCGGTGCTCAACGCCGGCTACGACCCGAACACCCTCAGTGCCGGCGTGATCGACCTGGCCGCCACCTTCGTGCCCGGACGCGCCGGGGTCACCGACGAGGAGGCGGCGGCCTGGCGGGACGATCTCGTCGGGCTCGGCGCGGACTACTTCTTCAGCCTCAACCGCTACCTTTTCCTCGCCGTCACCTAGCGTTCCTCGCCGTCACCTAGCGCGCGCCCGCGGTGCCGCACTACTTCTCCCGGCCATTGCCGGAGGCCCGCACCTCCGGCCAGTCCGCCGACGACGGTGCCGAGCACGAAGAATGCGATGACGCCACAGCCGCCCGCCGCGGCCGTGGCGGTCAGGCGCCGCAGCGGTCATAGGGCTCGATGCGCGCCTCGTCGGCCGGGTCGGGCCGCCTCACGCCTCTCATCACCGGAGGGACGTTACCGGCGCACAACCGGCATGGTGAGCGTCGCCGCCGGTGCGCGATCTCCAAGTCGGTCGTCAATCTGCGAGTCGCGGTTGCCGCCATCGCGGATGGGGCGGATGGTGGAGGTATCGCGGGCAACTCGTGTGCGTCGGGAAATGGCGCGCCGTCCACGGTAGACAACCGATTCGGGCCGTCTTGTTGGCCCGGGGGACGGCACACATGAGCGCCGATGAGGGCGCGGCTGACCTACGCGCCGCCGAGTCGCAAGAATCCGTGTTCGAGGATCAGATCAGCGCCGCGGACGAACTGTTCGAACTGCTGACCTCGACCGACACCTTCGAGGCCTTCCTGCAGGAGTTGGCGGTGCTCGCGGCGCGGGGGGTGGGCGGCGACCTGTCCTGCGGCATCACCGCCCGCTCCGATCGGCGTCTGGTGACCGTCGCCAGCAGTGACGCGCTCGCCGCCCGGCTCGACGAGATGCAGTACGCCGACGAGATCGGTCCGTGCATGCATGCCCTGAACACCGGCGAAGTCGTGCAGATCGAGGACATGGCCAGCGACGAGCGGTGGGGCGCCTACCGGTCCGACGCCTATGCTCACGGGCTGCGCAGTTCACTGTCGGTGCCGATCGGTACCAACGGGCAGGTCATCGGGGCGCTGAACCTGTACTCCACCGAGCCGCGCACCTTCACCGCGGACCATCGGCGGCGGGCCGGCCAGTTCGCCGACCGGGCCGCCGGGGCGCTCATCGTCGCCGCGAGGATGGCCGCCCACGTCCGGCTCAGTGAGCAGCTGAAGCAGGCTCTGGAGTCCCGGGCGGTGATCGACCAGGCCATCGGCGCGATCATGACCCAGCGCCGGTGCAGCTCCGAGCAGGCTTTCGCCGTCCTGCGCGCCACTTCCCAGAACCGCAACGTCAAACTGCGCACCGTCGCTACCGGCATCGTCGCCTCCCTCCAGCTCCAGGCGCCACACCACCATCCGAACGGTCAATCCCCCGACGGGTCCGGGCCGGGGCCCCGCGAGGGATCGGGGGAATAGACCGACGGAGCCGCGCGTGCGGTCGCTCGGTCAGGGGCGGCCACGCCTCGATGACGCGGCCGAGCGGTTCATCAGTGTGATCGCGCCTTGCGCCACGAGCCAGAGCACTACGCCGATGACGAGCGCGCCGCCGACCGCGGTCGCCCAGTCCGGCGGCTGGCCGCTGACCACCTGCACGAGTCGTATGACAAGCCCGCTGAGCACGGCTGCCCAGAAGAGCGAACGCCATCCCGGGCGGCTGATCCGGCGGAGTGTCCTGGGCCTTGTCACGGAGTCCTCATGGCGCTGGTCGATGCCGGGGAACAACGTCGCGGAGCGATCCATGCGACGCCAACCCGAGCTCGCCTGCGCCTGAGGACTGGTCGCCTCACGCCAGTCGGGACTACCTAACTCTGAGTAATTTAACTATATACGATAAGTGACGACCGCGGTGTCCTGCCTGGCAGGTACCTCGGTCACGGTCGTGGCGTCACCGGTGAGGAGGCCGGTGGCTATCCGTGGGCAGCGGCCTATCGGCCCGGATTGCTGCGGCCACCCGCGCCGCCGCGGCGCGCGACAGATGAAGCTCGATGTGCATCGGATCGTGGGGCACGCCGTTCGCCCAGTCGCCGCCCCATTCCGCGCCGTACCGGCGGATCAGCGCCCCGGTGTTCAGCGGCAACGTCGTGTCGTAGCGGGAGATCGGCTGCGATGTCGCCGCATTGGACGAAGAGTTGATGTCGAGCGCGAGCCCGTAGCCGTGAAAAGACCGGGTCTCACCCCGACCACGGTCGGGGACGACAAAGCCCCAGCAGTCCCGGTTCTGGCACAACGGCTCGCGCATCTTGGGCACGATCACATCAAGGATCCGGGTGAAGATCACCGCCACGTCGGCGTTCACGACGCCGCCACGGAAGGTGTGACCGTGATAGCGGAACCCGACCCGTGACGGGGGCATCCATCGCCACCCGTAGCTGGCCGGGTCGTAGTCGTCGAAGCGCGCCCCGGCCGGATCACCCGGTCTGTGCGCCTGGATCCCGGTGGCATGGTGCAACGGGTGCCCGTCCGCGCCGGCACGGTAGCCGGTGGACCCGCTATCGGGTCCGCCCGCGATACCAGGAAGCATCAACGCGGCTGTCGACACCACGACCACGCCGGCCAACACCATCAGCACCCGCCCCAGCCATTGCACCGGCCCCACCCGTGACTGTGACGCTCGGTACCAGGGCCCCCACATAAGGTAACCATAGGTCGTGGACGGCACGGTCCGCCGCGAACCATCGACCGTCAGGACCTTTGTCCCCGCCGGCCGGCGGAGCCCCTGTGCTGGACGAGCCTGCCGGCGGGCCCATGCTCGACATGGACCCGGCCGAGGTCCGCGAGGCGATCGGTGGGCATGTGGTGCTAGGCCTCGGCCCCGCCGACGTCGCCGCGCTCGCCGTCCACATCATGATCAACACGGCGCTCACCGGTGCGACGTACGACGTCGACGGCGGGCAGCAATTCGTCTTCTGATGGACAGCACGCGGAACTCTGGCCGGGGAGGGCGGGGCTAGCCGACTCGGTTCCGGCGGCCGGCGAGATAGAGCGGGAAGAACACGATCCAGACGACAAGGCTCGCGAGGAACCACGCGGAGGGGGTTTCCAGAATGAGCGGGCCGGACGAGAAGACGATCGGAGTTCCGCGGCTCTCCTGGGCGGTTGCGTCCACGTATACCCAGGCGTCGGACGCAAGAACGACGAGCAGGACGAGGAGCGGCGCCAAGGCGCCGGCTGATACCCCTGACACGGTCGCCGCATTTCCTCTCCGTGAGCGCCCACTGCGACGCCCTCACTGTATTGATGCCGGTGCCCCGGAAGCCACTACCGGCCGTGGCGCAGGATGGTCGGCTCAGGCGAGGGGATCGGGGGCGATTCCGAAGAAGTCGATCAAGCCCAACATGTCCAGCACCTTGCGAGGGTGGGGCTGCGGATTGATCACGACGACCTGAATCCCGCGTGAACCGGCCTCCGCCCGGCAGCGGACCAGCGCATCTATGCCCGAGGAGTCCAGGAACGAGACATCCGACAGATCTATGTGGAGGTGCCTGGTCTCCGGATCGTTGATCGCGCCGCGGAGGCCGACACGGACCTTGGGGGCGGTGTACGCATCGATCTCGCCGAAGACACTGACGACTGTGACGCCGGGTCCTTCGCGCCTCATCGAGCAGTTGGTGATGCTCACGACAGAGCCTGTTTCTCCGCCGGTCCCGCCGAGGGGCCGGATACCACTCGGCGTCCACCGCCGGGTGCCGGCCGCGGAACGCCGCGAACTCAACGCCATCTTTGCACCGACCGCTCAGCTTGGCGAGTCGGAGACCTGCGGCGCCCCTGCCGCGCCGGCTGGTGCGGCTCGCCCCGCTGCGACGAAACCCCGGCCGAGACGAGAGGAACTCTCCTCGTCCGGCCGGGGTGCCTCAGGGCTCTGCCACTGCCCACCCGCGCATAGCCGTCCCCACACATCGGCACCCTGTGATTGCGGCTATGAGCTGCAACCAGCAGATTCGCCGGCGGGCAGAAGGATCCAGGCGGTGGCATCTGGATCACCCGCACTCCATCCCCTACCCCACGACAGCCGAACGCCAAACGAGTCGGCCATCCGCACGCGGCCCGGCTCGTCGCCGGGCGGACTGAGAGTAGTCATTCAGGCACTGCCCGAGGGTGATTACCGGATGGCTCGGAATGCCTCAGGAAACGGACGAACAACTCTGGAGAACACCGGCACAGGCAGTCACAAATGTTTCGATCCGCCCGCTCAAAAGGAAATGCGACCGTGCCCTCGGCAAACGGAGGACGGATCGTCTTCGCGGGTATCGCTCGACATTCGAGTGAGCCGCATGAGCGGCCTACTTGTCGGAGCAAATTCCCGGGTCGCCGCGACCGCTGCCGGAGCACGTGTGGCGAAACAAGAAACGAACATTGTGCCGGGGGCTACCGCCCGATCGTCGGTGGCCTTACAGTCATATGCGGCTAGGAAGTCAGCCCTCGTCCAGCCATGTCGGCCGGATTCTTCTTCCTGGTCCCTCGACACCCGGTGTCGATGCCTTGCGGATTCCAGGAAGGGGTCGATGTGTCGATCAAATTCACTGATCTGCAGGCATTCACCACAGGCGCCGTTCCCGCGTCGCAAGCGGAGAAGGAACGGATAGTTCAAATACTCAATCGTCACCGGGCGGAGAGTTCGGAGAACAACTCCGAAGAATCGTCCGGTCGGGGAGATACCGTGCGGCGTCGCGGCCACGGAGGAGACTCCGGCGACGATGTCCCGAGGCACGAACACTAGGCCGGAAGGAACGATTTTCCCGTCGGACCGTCGCCGGGGGACGGTCCGACAGCGACCTTGAGCAAGGGTTCCTGCCTGACGAGACCGACGCGCGCTTCCCCGACCCGGACCACGCGGTGGGCCCTTCCGCATCACGCCCTAGCTCATGGCACCGCATCCCATCGCTGTGCCCTTGCTCCGCCCTGCGAAGCAAGGGCATAGGGATCGGCCCAGGCCTACCCGGGACCGTGACGGCGACTCCCGTGCGCTGGTCAACAGCCTTGCGTACGCGGGATGTCGTCGAGTTCACGGGCGGCGGTCTCCAGTGATACGTCGACACCCTGCTCGACCATCCTCCGGTAGGCGGGGTCGCCGGCAGCCGCGATGCGTCTGATGCCCTCGGCCGATGCGCGGACCCGGTCCTGCACCGTGCCGATGAACTCGCCGGTCGGGCCGGTCCAGCCGTAGGTGTCGAGGAAGAGCCGGAGCCGCCTCGGCCGGTCGCCGAAGGCGGTGAATCCTTCCGCTGCGACGACGTGCCGGGCGTGCAGCGGGACCCAGGCGAACGCGGTGAACGCCAGGTCCCACTCCCGGGTCACAGGTCCGGCGAAGTCCCAATCGAAGAACCCGACCAGGCGGTCGTCGGCCCACGTCGCGTTGTAGGGCGCGGCGTCGTTGTGCCCGATGACGAGACCCGGTTCCCAGGTCCCGCCTTCCCGCCATATCGCGTCGGCAGGCGGGCGGAAGTCCGCGACGGCGGAGTGATAGTCGCGTAGCCATTCGGCGACCTGCACGAGGGCGTCATCGCTGTGCACCCAGTCTGGCCACGGCCTTCGGGTGCCGACCGTCTCACCGGGGAGGTAGGAGAGGACCTCCCTGCCGTGTCCGTCGATGCCGAGCGCACGTGGCGCGCGGTCGAAACCGGACCGCTGGAGGTGCCCCAGCAGCGCATGGACCGAGGGCGTCCACTGCCCGGCCGGCCGACGCACCGTGTCCCCGATCCGAACCGCACCACCTGCGTTGCCGCCTTCGAGGCGTCTTCCCTTCTCCATGCGTGACTCCCAGTTTTCGCACCCAAGATCAAGAGGGGATCCGCGCGGCGTGTTGCACGTGAATCCCCTCTTGATCATGGGTGGGGCGTCGCTCGGACGCGCCGAGGTCAGGCGATGATCGATACCGCCGCCAGCACGACGGCGGCCAATGGGCGGTCGCCCTCCAACGTCGGGTCGACCGCGGTCGGGCTGCGGGTGAGCAGCCGCCAGGCGTTGTCGGCGTCCGTGACGATCCGGGCCGCCGGCCGTGGGTGTTCCCCGGCGTACAGTTCCCACCCCGTCGCCTCCCGGACCAGGTACCACCGCCCGCCGCCGGGACCAGTGACCACCAACTGCACCGAGGAGCCGTCCGCTGCCGCGGTCTGCCCATAGGTCATGGGCAACGCATGCACGAACGTCGTGAGGAGCGGACCGACGAACTTTTCGTCGGTCAGGCCGGGTCGCCCGGTCGCGTCGCGGATCTGCCGCTGGTGTACCCACCGTTCGGTGTATTCGCGGGCGATGTCCAGCCAGACCGGCACCGGCTTCTCGCTCGCCCAGGTCACGTACGCATCGACGCGGTCGGGGTCGAGGCCCGCGAGGTAGTCGTCGAACTGACGGCCGGCAGGCTCGATCATGCCGGTGAGCACCTGCGGGCTCAGCCGGCGCGCGGCCACCACCCACTGCTCGTTGAACCCGGCGAGCCACGTGCCGAGTTCCTCGCCGGGGCCGGGGTCGAGGCAGTGACCGTCGCGGCGGCGGGAGACATTTGCCAGGTCGACGCCGAGCAGGTGCGCCGCGACGTCGTGCACGTCCCAGCCGGGGCAGGCGGTCGGGCGCGCCCACTCCTCGACGTCGAGCGTGTCGAGCAGGTCGATCAGCGCGCGCCGTACGGGGGCGAACAGGGGCAACGTCTCGACCCGGAGCAACGCCATCGGTGCAGCGTAGTCAGCGCTTCGACCGCTGACCCACCCATTTTGCGGTCGGCGGGGTCAGTCTCCGTGCCGGCCGAGGAATGCGCCCAGCTCCAGGAGGAACCGGTCGCGGGCCTCGCGGCGGATGTTGTGACCGACGCCGCCGATGTGCACCGACTCGACCCGACCCCCCGCCCGGTCCACGGCATCGGAGACCGCGCCCGGCGTGACGATGGAGCCTCGGTCGGGATCGCCGCGCATCAGCAGGACGGGGCAGCCGGTCGCCGCGGCCAGGTCGGGTGGCGGGCGTACCGCGGATCTGCGCCGGGTGAAGTCCTCGGCCAGCTCGGCCTTCGACCGCGCCCAGGGGCCGAACTCGTCGTCGGCCCAGGTCGGGTTCTCCGCGCGACCCTGCTTGACCCGTTGCTCGAGCGGCATCGCCCGCAGGGCACGCAGCCACTCGGGCAGGGGACCGGCGGCCCGGGCGTGCGGCTCCTCGCTGGGCAGGCGCAGCATCGGGTCCTCGAGGACCAGCGCCCGGACGAGGTCCGGACGCTGCTCGGCGAGGGCGATCGCCGTACCGGCTCCCATCGAGTGGCCCACCACGATGACGCCGCCGTCGACCGTCGGCTGGTCGTCCAGGAGCATCGCCGCGTCATCGGCCTGCTCGGCCGCGCCGGCCGGCCCGTCGGGCAGCGTCGATGCTCCATGACCTCGCGCGTCCGGCGTCAGCACCTGCCAGCGGGGCGAGACGACCCGCACGACGGGATCCCAGCATGCGCCGGAGTCGGAGAAGCCGTGCAGGAACAACACCTCGACCGGCGTACCGGTGCGGGACCAGGCGAGGTGCGCCGTGCGCCCAGATACAGAAGTCATGGCCCGAGACCGTATCCGGAAACCGGCCCCGCTCGACAGAGTGGCGCACGACCTGACGGCCGGCGACGAGGGGCCGCCGATCCCGGCCGGATGCGCTACAGTTCGAACATGCGTTCGAGTCATCGTCCCGGATTGCCGCCCTTGGGCGACGCCGGCCGGGCGCTGCTCCGGGCCGTGGCGGCGGGCCGGATCCGGCACGAGGCCGACGGAGGGCTGTGGTCGCCGTACGAGCTGGACGGGGCCGATGTGGGCGGGCAGCTGCGGGCGCTACACCGGCGCGGGCTCGTGCACCTCCCGCTGGCGGGGCTCCCGCGGCTGACCCTCGACGGGGAAGCCGCCCTTACCAACTACCCGTGACCGGACGCGGCGGGGTCCAGCCGTGACCACCCGGGTCCGGCTGCGCTGGCCGCCGCATCTGGCGTTCCTGCAGTCCTGGGGCCGGGCCGCCGACGGCCAGTGGTGGGCCGGGCTGGTGTGGCTCGACGTCATCCACGGCCTGCCGTTCGGGCTGTCGATCCAGCCGGTGCTGCAGACCGGGTGGGCGCCGGGCACGGTGGTCGAGCCGGTGCCGGGGGAGTCCTACCGTGTCGTGGCCCGCTTCCCGCTCCCGGATCGGGAGGAGTGGCCGACACCCGACCCGGTCTGGGCCGGCGCCCGTTGGACGGGGCTGATCTGGGACTACGGCCGACTCACCGGATCGAAGCTTCCCCTCCCGTTCGACGCATCCGGCACCCCGTGGCGATGACCGATGACGCAGGACGGCCTTGCCCGCCGGTGCCGTCACCGACTATCAACAGGGCATGACGACCGGAATCCAAGTCGCGTTCGATGCGTCGGATCCGCACGCGCTGGCCGACTTCTGGGCGGCCGCCCTCGGCTACGAGGTGGAGGACCACTCGCGGATCGTGAGCCAGCTGGTCGCGGCCGGTCAGATGCCCGAGAGCGACGTGATCCAGGTGGACGGCCACGCCGCCTTCCGTGACGTCGCGGCGGCCCGGGATCCCGGCGGCGTACGTCCCCGTCTGTTCTTCCAGCTCGTGCCCGAACAGAAGACCGCCAAGAACCGCTGCCATCTCGACCTGCACGTCGGGGCCGAGAACGCCGCGGCCGAGGCCGACCGACTGGTCGGGCTGGGTGCCACCCGCGTCGGCATCACCAGCGACAGGGGCCCGGTCACGTTCACTCTTCGCGATCCGCAGGGAAACGAGTTCTGCATCAGCTAGGCCGGGGTCGTTGCGGGGGACGACGTCGAGGTGAGCCTCGAGCTCGACACCGCGCCGCGCACCGTGACGGTCCCCGGCGACCTCGCCGCGACGCTCGAACGCCGGTGTCAGATGAAGTAGAGCTGGCGCGCGACGATCAACAGTGCGACGACGACGGCGACGAGAAGAGCCTTCTTCCACAGGCCCCGCTCGTACCGGAGGGCGTCGGCGATCTCCGTGGTGAACCGGCTCACGACGTCATCGCCACCTTCCCGGCCTTCTCGGTCTTCTCCCACACGAGATCCGCGTGGCGCATCTCCTTGATGTACGCCGCAAAGGTCATGGCGCACAGCAGCGGCCCATACCCGCCGACGTACACCAGTACCGCGGCGAGCCGGGGTCGGCGGCCGTCGTCCTCGACGATCTTCGCCAACCACGCGACCCCCATGCACGCCGACAGCCAGACGTAGCAGAAGAGCACCAGCGCATCCGCGGCGGCACCGGTGGGCAGGAGATGGACCGACGCGAGGCCCGAGGCGATGTATCCGGTGAAGAGAATCGGCACCACCGTGAAGAGCATGATGACGAGCGAGACCAGACCCGGGAAGAGGATCGCCTCACGCCAGGTCCGGCGTCCCGTCGAGGGATCGATCAGCAACGTGAATCCGGTGATGAACAGATAGCACGCCGCGCTGAGGATCCACAGCACGCGGAACGCCTGCCACGCCAGATCATGATTGACGAAGAAGAGCGTGACGAGGCTGGCGGAGGCGACGATCATGAGCAGCGGTTGCAGGAAGATGCTGAACCAGAGCAGGCCGAAGAGGGTCCCGCCGAGCCCGTGGTCTCTCGCCGGCCTGAACCACACCGCTCGGTAGTGCCGCGTCACCTGAACGTTCCCGCGCGCCCACCGAAGCCGCTGCTTCCACAATGCACCGATGGTGGCCGGCTCTTCGGCCAGGACCACCGCGTGCGGCTCGAATACGACGCGGTTCCCTGCGAGTTCGGTGTTGAACGTCGTGAACGTGTCCTCGGCGAGCGACGACGTGTCGATCTGGCCGCCGAGTGCCACGAGATTCGCCCGAGAGTGCAGTTGCGCCCCGCCGGCCAGGCAGGCCAGCGCACCGAGAACGTTCTGTCCGCGTCGCGCGGCCGCCTGCGCGGTGATGTATTCGTACCCGATGAACCGGGTCAGATAAGTCCCGGTGCCGCTGCCCTCCTTGATGTACGCCGTGACCGCTCCCACCTTCGGGTCGGCGAGATGGCGGGTCATCGTGCGGAGTGAGTCGGGCAGGTAGATGACGTCGGCGTCCATCACCAGCACGGCCTGCATCCAGTCGTCGGCGAGCGCGGTCGCCAGGCCGTAGTTGAGGGTGTGCGCCTTGCCCTGCCCGCCGTTTTCCCGCCGGAGCGGGAAGACGTTGCCGGGGTATTCGAGCTCTTTGGCCGCGAGGATCCGCGGAGTCTCGTCGGTGCTGCCGTCGTCGACGACGTAGATGCGTATCCGGTCCTTCGGGTAATCCAGGCGCATCAGTTGGTCGATCGTCGTACCGATGACGGCAGCTTCATTCCACGCCGGGACGAGGATGGCGACCCGCGGGAAGATCGGCCGGCATTCGCCGTAGTGGTTCCGTCGTCCGTGGAAGGTCACCAGGACCAGCTGCATCGTCCCGACGACGAGCGGGACCACACCGACCAGCACGAACGCGATCAGCAAGCCCTGCCCGACCGACGCGAGGACGCCGGCGAGCGTGGTCATGACGGCCAGGGCTGCGCGGCCGCGACCGCGAGCAGTTCCGGCACCCGTCGGTAGACCCCGACGTCATCCGCGTAGTGGCTGTCGGTGCTGGCGACGACCGGTACACGGGTGGCGATGAAGGCCGAGAGGACCTGCGGGGACGGGCATCCCCACTTCTCGTTCACCTCGACGAGCGCGCCGGTCGCGATGGCCGTCGCCGCCAGCAGCCGCAGATGGTCCTCCTCGACTCCGTCCTCGTCGAGCCCCACCTTGGGCAGCAGGCTGAAGAGGTGGGCGAGCTGCGGCTTGTCGACCTTGAGCATGGCGCGGGCGGTACCCATCACCAGGATGTCGATCACCTCGGCCGGCGTCATCTGGCCCGCGGCGAGCTTCCGACGTACCTCGTCCGGATGGACGGGTCCCTGCTCGCCCGGGAACTGGTGGTCGGCGATCAGCACGCGGTCGAGATCCGGGAGCTGCGCCGGAAGGTCGAGCCGGCCGGAGCTGTCGAGGATCTTTGCCTCCACGCCGTAGGTGATGCGCAGCCCCTCCGGACGCGGAGCGTCGCGCACGGCGCCGACGAACTCCGGAACCCAGGTGGTGTCGACCCGCACATGGTCGACCAGGCAGAGCGCCTCGAGTCCGATCTTCCCGGCGGCGGCGATGTTCTCGGAAATGGTGCTCCGACCGTCGGAGAACGTGGAGTGGACGTGCCGGTCTTCGGAGCGGACGGATGTGGTCATGCCGGCACGGTCTTCATTTCCGCCGGGAGCGTCGCGGGCGCGAAGAACCGCTCGTCCAGGAACCTGACCATTACGAGGTCGATATGTGAGACGGCGGTCGGCAGCGGCCGTCCGAGGACGGCGTCCAGGCAGAGTCTCGGCATGTCCACACCGCTGGCAACTGTGAGCGGCATGGCACCGGGGAAGCGCGGATTGACCTCGAGCAGCGCGGGTCGACCGGCGCGGTCGACACGGGCCTGCACATTGCCGACGAGCGTGAGTCCTATCGCCGCCACGACCGCACGGGCCAGTCGGTCCAAGTCGGGATCGTGCAGCGTGCGACCGGCGACGGAAACCCCGGAGTCGACCCGGAGGCGCGCCCTCGGCACGACCGCGATGACCCGCGCGTCCTCGTCGGCCATGACGTCCAGCGAGTACTCCGGCCCGGGCAGGTAATCCTGCACGATGAGGCTCTCGTCGCAGGGCAGGGCACGAAGTTCGGCGGTGCTCCTGATCGTGCGGATGCCCCGGGACCCGCTTCCGGTCCGCGGTTTGACGATCACGGGGTACTGCCAGGATCCAGGATCGAGATCGGTCGCCAGGAGCTCCGTGCGGGGTACCTCGAGCCGGCCGGCACACCGGCGGGCGAGCATGAACTTGTCCAACGCGCAGCGCAACGCATCCTCGCCGGTCATGGCGATCCGGATGCTGGCGTCGGTGAACCGATGGCGTACGGCGGCCAGCGGCAACATCTCGGCGTCGACGGTGGGGATGACGATGTCGACGTTCTCGGCCCTACACCGGGCCAGGACATGTCCGCTGAAGCCATCCGCGTCACCTGCCGGGATGATCCACCGTCGCGAGCCGTCGACCAGATACAGGCCAGATGCATAGATGTCCATGTCGGCGGCGATGATCTCCGTCCCCGGGTCGTGCAGCAGCGAGCGGATGACCGCGACGCCTGCCGGGCCGCCGGCGCCGGTCACGAGGACCCTGCGGCTCCGTGATCCGACGTCAGGCGGCATCGTCGACTCCCTGGCGCGAGGACGGCACGTCCGAGGTCTCGGCCCGGTCGCGGATGACCTCGAGCGGCTCGGCGTACCGGCTGTCGCCGTAGCGCGACCAGTACCGGGCGGTGGCGACCACGATGTCGTGCTCGAGGTAGGGCCGGGTCGCGATCTGGGACGCGAAGTTGTCCAGTAGGTCGAGCTTGCTCTGGGTGTGCCCGTCGATCCCGGCGAAGCGGTTCGGGCGGAAGTCCAACGTCGCCGACGGGCTCTGGTAGCAGGCGACCGTTCCCACCCGCCGCGCCGCGACCAGGGTGGCCTGGTGCACCGCCCGGTGGTCCTGATGGAGGTCGTGCGCACTGTGGGTGTAGACGATTGTCGGGTGGATCTCGGCGATCACCCGCTCGACCGCGCCGACCGTGGGATCGGACTGCGAGATGCGGGTGTCGGGCATGTCCTCCAGAAAGAGGCGCGCTCCGAGGTACTTGGCCGCCCGCGCCGACTCCTCGGCGCGTTCGCCGGCGCCACCGCCGCGGGCTCCCCGGGTCATGGTCAGTATCGACACCTGGTCCCCGTTCGACCGGTGCACGGACAGCAGGCCGCCGACGCCGATCTCCACATCGTCGGGATGGGCTCCCACGGCGAGCACGACCCGCCGGTAGGCTCGGGTGATCGCACGTCCGGACCGCGCCAGAGCGGTGATCTTGCCGACGAAGTCGGCGGGATCGAGCGGCTTGAGGATGAACTCGTCGGCCCGCTGGCGCAGCGCAGCGACCGCGTAGTCGACGTTGGCATGGGCGGTCATCACCGCCACCGGTACGGCGGGCCGGAGCGACCGGATCTCGTCGAGCAACTCGAGGCCGTTCATTCCCGGCAACTCGATGTCGGTGACCACCACATCGAAGTTCTCGGTCCGCACCAGGGCGAGAGCTCGCGTGGAGTCCGGGACGCACACCACCTCGAGGTCCGCGCCCGCGTCAAGCGCCGTCTGAATAAACATCGTCGTGACCGGGTCGTCCTCGATGACGAGCACTCGCATCAGGCGGGGCGTGTGAGTCGTCATGGAGTCTCCTCGTGCACCAGCTCGCCCAAAGCCAAATACTACGCGTAACTCGGACAACACTTTTAGTGATCGCGGTCGCTTACCGGCGTTCACCCTCGGGATGGCAACGCCCGTCGCATCGACTCACCGAGCAGTTACTCTCGGTAGTAGGGCGGTGACCAGGGTCGGGCCGACACCGGCTGCGCCGGCCACCGCAACCGGCAAATCGGGCGATTGGACACGGATGGCATCCGACGGGCACCGTGCGTCTCCGGGCGGGATGGCGAAACCGGTCCTCGCCCAGGTCATGGGCGAGGACTTCTTCCGCCGCATCGTGGACGCGGCGGACCAGGGTGTCTGGGTGCTCGACCCCGAGGGATCCACGGTGTTCGCGAACCCCAAGATGGCGGCGATCCTGGGCTGTTCCGCCCACGAGCTGGCGGCGCTCACGGTGTACGACGTGCTCGACGAGCCGGGTCGGGCGGCGGCGGCCGGCAACCTCGAACGCCGTCGGCACGGGCACGTCGACGCGATGGAGTGCAACTTCGTCCGTCGGGACGGGAGACGGACCTGGGTGGTGATGCACGCGAGCCCGCTACGGGTCGACGGTCGTCACCTCGGGTCGGTGTGCCTGGTGGATGAGATCAACGAGCGCAAGCACGTCGAGGACATGCTGCGCGACAGCCAGCAGCAACTCGCCGACGGCCAGCGGGTGGCGCATCTCGGCAGCTGGCAGTGGGACATCGCCGACGACAAGGTCTCGTGGTCGGCTGAGATGTTCCGCATCTTCGGCATCACCGAGGGCGAGTTCGATGCCGAGGCGCCGTTCGCCGCTTCACTGGCGAGGGGCAGGGTGCATCCGGCCGACCGTCACAAGTTCGACGAGGGCGTCGAGGCCCTCCTGCGGGGGGAGCCGACGTTCGAATACGACGCCCGCACCATCCGGCCGGACGGTGAGATGGCCTGGATCCGCTCGCGCGGCAAGGCGGTGCGAGATGAGGCCGGTGCGCCGATCCGGGTGGTCGGCACCGCCCACGACATCACCGAGACGAAGCGGGCCGAGGAGGAGCTCCGCACCACCTCGGCCCGCTATCAGCTGCTGCAGAAGATGGCCTCCGCGGCCAACCAGGCGACCAGCCTCGATCAGGCGCTGCAGGTCGCGGTCGACCAGATCTGCGCCCACACCGGATGGGCCGCCGGACACGTCTACCTCCCGTCCGACACGGCGGTGGACGGTCTGACGCCGGCGCCCATCTGGAACGCCGATCAGCCCGCACTGATGCAAGCGTTCCGCACGGCGAGCAAGACGATCCGCGACGGTGAGTCCCGGGGGTTGGCCCGTCGGGTTCTCGTCGGCGGACGGCCGGCATGGACCGATCTGCGCAACGACAGCGACACGGTGACGTTGAAGGTGCCGTTGGCGCTGGGCTTCCAAGGTGCGTTCGCCTTCCCCGTGCTCGTCGGCGATGACGTCGCGTGCGTCCTGGAGTTCTTCTCCCGGGAGCCGATCGATCCCGACGTGGACTCTCTCGAGATCATCAGTCAGGTCGGCACCCAGCTCAGCCGGGTTGCGGAGCGGGTGCGGACCGCCGCGGACCTCTCGGCTGCGCGCGACGCGGCCATGGACTCCTCCCGGCTGAAGTCGGACTTTCTCGCCACCATGAGCCATGAGGTCCGCACCCCGGTCAACGGGGTGATCGGGCTCACCGGGCTGCTCCTGGGGACGAAGCTCGATTCCCGGCAGCGCCAGTACGCCGAAGGCGTCAAGGGTGCGGGAGAGTCGTTGCTCGCCATCATCAACGACATCCTCGACTTCTCGAAGATCGAGGCCGACAAGCTGGAACTAGAGATCATCGATTTCGATCTCCTCGATGTCGTCGAGGGATCGGTCGCACTGCTCGCCGAGAGCGCCCGGAGCAAGGGTCTGACCCTCGTCGCGACCTGCCATCCGGACCTGCCGACAGCGCTACGGGGAGACCCGGTGCGGCTGGGCCAGATCCTCGCCAATCTCGGGTCGAACGCCGTCAAGTTCACCTCCGAGGGTGAGGTCGTGATTCAGGCGCGGCTCGCCGACACCGGTGACGACCGGGTCGTGGTCCGGTTCGACGTCTCCGACACCGGCATCGGGATTGCGGAGGATGACATGCATCGGCTCTTCGAGCCGTTCTCTCAGGTTGATTCCTCCACCGCCCGTGTCTACGGCGGGACCGGCCTGGGTCTGGCGATCTCCCGCCGGCTCGTCGCCGCGATGGGTGGCGAGCTGACGGTGGAGAGCGAGGTCGGTCGAGGGGCCACCTTCTCCTTCACCCTTCCGCTCCGGCTGCAGGAGGGCGCCACTTCTCCCGGACCGAGGCCGACCGATCATCTGCTCGACGGCCTGGCCGTGCTCGTCGTCGATGACAACCGGACCAACCGGATGGTCCTGTCCGAGCAGCTGACGGCGTGGCAGCTGAAACCAGTCGTGGTCGACAACGGCACGGCCGCGCTGGACGAGCTCACCCAGGCCGCGGAGCGGGGCGAGCCCTACCCACTCGCCCTCCTCGACATGTGCATGCCGAGTGTCGACGGACTGCAGCTGGCACGTCTGGTCTCGGCCGCTCCGGCGTTCGCGGACACCAAGATGGTGCTCCTGACTTCGGCCACCGACATCAGCTCGGACACCGCCCGCAGTTCCGGGGTGGTCGACGTCCTGACCAAGCCGGTTCGTCAGTCCGAGCTCTACGACTGCCTCGTCCGCATCGTCGGCCCCCCGACGCCGGTCGCGGAACCGGAACAGACGCCCGCGTCACGGGCGCTTCGTGGCCGGGTCCTCGTCGTCGAGGACAACGCCACCAACCAGATGGTCGCCACCGGGATCCTGGACCAACTGCACTATGAGTCCGATGTCGCGGCCGACGGCAATGCTGCGATCGACGCGCTCGCCCGCGGCGACTACGCCGCGGTCCTCATGGACATTCAGATGCCGGGCATGGACGGCTACGCGGCGACCGCGCAGATCCGGCGCCGGGAGGGCACGACCCGGCACACCCCGATCATCGCCATGACCGCCCATGCCACGCCTGGCGACCGCGATCGATGCCTGGCCGCCGGGATGGACGACTACGTCGCCAAGCCGGTCCGGCCGCGCGACGTCGCGGCGGCCCTGACCAGGTGGGCGCAGGAGGCGGACGTCGCCGGTCCGGCGGAGAGCGGGCGGCGGCGCGTGCCCACGGAGAGTCCGATCGACGACGAGCGGCTGGCCCTGCTGCGCCAGATGAATCCCTCCGACGACTCCCTGCTCGCGAGACTGGTGGAGGCGTTCCTCGGGCAGGTTCCTGGCGTGCTCGACCAGATCCGGGCGGCGGTAGAGGTCGGCGACGACGAATCGCTCCGGCGCGGAGCACACCAGCTCAAGGGGGCGGCACTCACCCTGGGGGCGACCACTGTGGGGACGGTCTCCGCGGAGATCGAGGACGTGGCCGCGCGAGGCGGGGAGGGAGCTCCGGAGCTCGTCCGGCAGCTGAGCACCGAGCTCGACCGGGCGAACGAGGCCCTCCGGGCGGTTGCCGGGATCCCTGCCAGCTGAGTGGCCACCCTCGTGCTCCCCCCGGACCGGCGCGCACGAGAAGTCCGACGTCTGGGCGGTCATCGGGGCTACATGACCGCTACTGACCTCTTGACCGGCACATACATCGGGTGAATGCTGCCCGGGTGATCACAGCGCAGACCTTCCCCCGCCGGACCGTGCACCTGGACTTCCACACCGGGCCCGACGTGCCCGATGTCGGGCGTGACTTCGATCCCGACCAGTTCGCGTCGACGTTCGCGGCGGCCCACGTCGACAGCGTCACCGTCTTCGCCAAGTGCCACCACGGGCAGCTCTACTTCGCCACCGACCGACCCGAGCGGCACCCGTCCCTCCCGGCCGATCTCGATCTGCTCGGTGCGCAGATCGAGGCACTGCACGCGCGGGGGATCCGCGCACCGATCTATCTGAGCGTTCAGGTCGACGAGGCATCCGCCAACGCCCACCCGGAGTGGGTCGCGCTCACCGAGGAGCTGCGCCAGGTGAAGTGGGGCAGCTCGGCGTTCGAGGCGGGCTGGCAGATCCTCGACATGTCCAGCCCCTACCAGGACCACGTCGCCGGCCAACTGGAGGAGGTGCTGCGGCGGTTCGCCCCGGTCGACGGGATCTTCCTCGACATGTGCTGGGACCAGCCGAGCGCGAGCAGGTGGGCGGTCGACGGTGCCCGGCGACTCGGTCTCGATCCCCGGGATCCGGACGACCGCGCCCGCTACGCCCGTCAGCTGGCGCACACCTACATGGGGCGCTTCCGGGACATGATCGAGCCCGCACTGCATCCGGACTCGGCGATGGGCGTGTGGTTCAACAGCCGGCCCAAGACCAACCTGCACGAGGAGAAGAAGTTCCTCCGACACGTCGAGATCGAGTCGCTGCCCACCGGCGGCTGGGGCTACGCCTACCTGCCCTATGTCGGCCGGTTCGTTCAGCCGCTCGGCCTGCCCACGCTCAGCCACACCGGCCGGTTCCACCGCAGCTGGGGCGACAACGCGGCGCTCAAGCCTGAGGCGGCGCTGAGGTACGAGTGCTGCCAGATCCTCAGCCGCGGCCTGACCGGCGGCGTCGGCGACCTGCTGCACCCGCGGGGCAGGGTCAACGAGGAGACCTACCGGATGATCGGCTCGGTCTATGCGCACGTCGAGGCGTGCGAGCCGTTCGTGCACGGTGGGCAGAACGTCGCCGAGGTCGCGGTCGTCGTGGACCCGGCACTCGGTGACCGGCCGGGCCCGGCGGGGATCGGCACCGTCCGCGCCCTGCAGCAGCTGCGCCAGCAGTTCGACATCGTGCCGCCGGACACCGACCTCGGTGCCTACGAGGTCGTCATCCTTCCCGAGACGACCCGGGTGGACGAAGCGCTGCGCTCGTCGCTGCAGGCCTTCGTGGCAGGTGGGGGCGGTCTGCTCGTCTCCGGCCCGGCCGCGGTCGACGAGGATGGCCGGCCGGTGCTCGACGAGCTCGGCGTGGAGGTGCACGGCGAATCGCCGTACACCCACACCTTCCTGCGACCCTTCGAGGCACTGCGGGGCGTGACCGCCGACTACGACACGGTCTGCTACGAGCGCGGCTGGCGGATCACGCCGAGACCGGGTGCCGAGGTGCTCTGCGGCGTCGTCGAGCCCTACTTCGAGCGCAGCTACGACCGGTTCAGCGGCCACTCCTACACCGCACCGGACGCGCTCTCCGACTACGCCGCGATTGTTCAGAACGGCCGGGTGATCACGATGGGCGAGCCGTTGCTGCTGGCCTTCGGCCGGCACGCCAACGTCCCCTACCGCGAGCTGGTCGGTGGGTGTCTGGACCGGCTGCTGCCGCGGCCACTGGTGCGGACGGGTGGGCCGGTCCACCTCGAGACGTCGGTGGTGCGCACCGCCGACGCCGTGGTCGTCCACCTGCTCAGTTTCCTGCCCTCCCGGCAGGCCGACGGACTCGATCTGGTCCACGACCCGTTCCCGCTCGTCGACGTACCGGTGTCGATCCGGGTCGACCGCGAGGTGACCCGGGCGACCCTCCAGCCGGCGGGAACGCCGCTCGAGGTCGAGACCGTCGACGGCTACCTCACGACGCGGGTCACGGTCACCGACGGCCACGCGATGATCGTCGTCGAATGAGCTGAGCGTGGCGGGCTAGTCTCGCGGAGTGCGGGTCGTCTCCCTCCTTCCGTCGACGACGGAGATCCTGTTCGCGATCGGCGCCGGCGAGCAGGTCGCCGGCGTCACCGTCGAATGCGACTACCCGCCCGAGGCGCGGACGAGGACGATCGTCTCGACGCCGCTGCGTCCGGACGGCCTCGGTCCGCAGGAGATCGACAGCTACGTCCGCGAGCGGCTCGCGGCGGGCGAGGATCTCTACCACCTGGACGAGGGCGCGCTGCGGCAACTCGACCCGGATCTCGTCCTCGCCCAGGACCTCTGCGCGGTATGCGCCGTCGACGTGGGCAATGTCGACGCGGCGCTCGCGCACCTCGGCTGCCGGGCCGACGTGCTCACCATCGATCCCGGAACTCTCGACGAGGTTCTGGCGAGCATCGAGACCATCGGCGCAGCCACCAGGTGTGTCGACGCCGCAGCGGTGCTCGTCGCGTCGTTGCGGGCCCGACTCGACGCGGTACGGGCCACCGTGGCCGGCCGGCGGCGGCCGCGGGTCGCGGTCGTCGAGTGGACGGACCCGCCGTTCACCGCCGGGCACTGGATCCCGGACATGGTCGCCGCCGCGGGTGGGGTGGCCGCGCTCGGGACGACCGGTGCCCGGTCGGCCGCGACGACGTGGGCCGACGTCGCGGCGAGCGGCTGTGACCTCGTTGTGGTGGCGCCGTGCGGTTACGGGCTCGAAGGCGCGGCCGGTCTGGCCACCGAAGTGGTCGGCGCCGGGCACCTGCCCGATCACCTTCCGGTGTGGGCGGTCGACGCCGACGCCGCATTCGTACGCCCGGGCCCGCGTCTCGTCGACGGCGTCGAGACGCTCGCCGGAATCCTGCACCCGGGCGTCGTACCTCTTCCGGCGGGGATGGCCGCACTCGTCCACCCGCCCGCCGCCGCCCACCGTTTTGCTTGAACGTCACGTTCAAGCAACACGAATGGAGCCGCCATTCCGCGTCAACGTGACGTTGATGCGGCTAGAGCGCTTGAACGTGACGTTCAAGCGGAATGGGGAGGGCGGAATGGGGAGGGCGGAATGGGGAGGGCGGAATGGGGCGGGCCCCGGTCGCCGACTGTGTCCTTTTCGCTCGCCGTCGGCGACCGGATCGGGGATCGTGACGGCATGGACGTCGACGAGGTGGCCGACGAGCTCTACGGCCTGCCTCCGGCGGAGTTCACCGCCGCGAGGGACCGCCGGGCTGCGGAGGCCCGCGCGGACGGCGAGCGGGACACCGCGCGGGCCATCGCCGCGATGCGGCGGCCGTCGACGAGCGCGTGGCTGGTCAACCTGCTGGTGCGCGACGACCGCAGCGAGGCATGGTCGTTCGTCGAGCTGGGCCGCGCGCTGCGGCAGGCTCAGCAGGAGTTGGCCGGAGACGAGATGCGTGCGCTCTCGCAACAGCGACGGAAGCTCGTCATCGGCCTCACCGGACGGGCCCGCCGGCTCGGCGGAACGGCCGGACAACAGGTCAGCGCGGACGTTTCGCGGCAGGTGGAGGAGACCCTGTCCGCCGTGCTGGCCGACGATGCGGCGGCGGCGCTCTTCACCTCCGGCCGGCTGACGACCGCGCTACGGCACAGCGGCATGGGGCCGACCGTCCAGGACGGTCCCACGCCGGCGCGGGAAGCACCGCCCCGGCGGGACCCGGGCACCGGGAAAGGGTCCGCCAAGGTCCGCGCCCGGGAGCTCTCCCAGGCCAGGGCCGACCTGCGAGCGGCCGGGCAGCACGCCCGGACGTCGGCGGAGGCGGCGGCCGAAAGCCGACGCGAGGCCGACGCACTACAACAGCGCCAGACCGAGGTGAGCGCACGGATCGACGAGCTGACCGCCGCCCTGAGCGACGCGAAGGCGGAGGTACCCCGGCTCCAGGGCCGGCTCACGCAGGCCCGCCGGGCGGCCGATTCCGCCGAGCGGGCGGCCCGGGATGCCGACCGGCGGGAACGCGACGCCCGATCCCGGCTCGAGCGGCTCGATCCGGACACCGGCGGCTGAGGCCCCGCTCCTGACACCGGCGGCTGAGGCCGGGGGCGGTGCGCCGGCCATCCGAAAGACCTATGAATGATGACCCGAATGGGGGTGAGCCGTGGCTCGAACGGGGTATGGCTCCCGTCAAGGCGGGCCGGCGTCGGCCCGAACCGAGGAGAGGGGCGGTCCGGGATGGCCAGATCGATGGCAGTGGGCTTCATACCGTTCGTCGGGATGCTGGTCGGCATCCCATTCGTCAACAGCACCCGTGAGGTCATCGGCATCCCGCTGCTCGGCGTGTGGATCCTCGCCTGGGTGCTCGTCACCCCGCTCTTCCTGCTCGCGGCGCACCGACTGCTTCCGGCGGCGGAGCGGGAGGAGTCGACCCGATGAACCTCCCCCTGCTCATCACGTTGCTCATCGTCGCCGTGGCGGTCGGCCTCGGCTTCCTGTCCCGCGGCCGGCGGACGATGAACCTCGAGGAGTGGACCGTCGCCGGACGGAACTTCGGCGGGCTGTTCCTCTGGGTGCTCGCGGCCGGCGAGATCTACACGACCTTCACCTTCCTGGGCGCGGCCGGTTACGCCTATGAGAACGGCGGACCCGTCTTCTACATCCTCGGCTACGGAGCCCTCGCCTACATCGTCTCCTTCTTCCTGCTGCCGCCGTTGTGGCGCTACGCGAAACACCATCGTCTCGTGACCCAGGCCGACTACTTCACGCAGCGCTTCAACAGCCGGTGGTTGGGTGCCCTGGTGGCGCTCGTCGGCGTCGTCTTCGTCGTGCCCTACACCGACCTGCAACTGACCGGGCTGGGCGACATCGTCAACTCGACCACCGACGGGGCGGTCAGCCCGAAGCTCAGCATCCTGATCGCGTTCGTCCTCGTGGCCCTGTTCGTCTTCGTCGCCGGTCTGCGTTCCACGGCGTGGACCGCGGTCCTCAAGGACCTGCTGCTCGTCGTCGTCGTCCTGATCATCGGTATCGGACTGCCGTTGAAGTACTTCGGCTCGTTCAGCGGGGTCGTCCACGCGGTCAACCACGCCCATCCCGGACACCTGGCTCTGCCCGGCAGCAGCGGGGTTTTCGGTGTGCCGTGGCTGATCTCGACCATGGTGTTGACCGGTTTCGGGTTCTACATGTTCCCGCACGCCTTCATGGCCACCTACTCCGCGCGCTCCACCCGGGCGATCCGGCGCAACGCGACCTTCCTGCCCCTCTACCAGGTGCTGCTTCTCCTGATGTTCTACGTGGGGTTCACCGCGCTGCTCGTGGTGCCGGGCCTGAAGGGACCGGACACGAACTTCGCGCTGCTCAACCTGGTCAAGAAGGGGGAGCCGTCCTGGATAGCCGGACTCGTCGGCGGAGCCGGGGCGCTGGCCGCGATGGTGCCGGCGAGCGCACTGGTGCTCGGCGCGGCGACGTTGGTCGGGCGAAACATCTACCAGGGGCTCTTGCGCCCGCAAGCAAGCGCGTCGTCCGTGCTGCGGGTCTCCCGGGTGTGCGTGCTGCTTGTCATGGCGGTCGCGCTCTACTTCGCCATCATCAATCCGTCCGCCATCGTCAACCTGCTGCTCACCGCGTACGACGGCGTGACCCAGTTCTTCCCGGCGATCGTGTTGTCCCTGGTCTGGCGACGTACCTCCAAGGTCGGGTCCGCGGCCGGAATCATCGTCGGGGTCGGCCTGGTCCTCTTCCTCGTCATCGGCGGACACGACCCGTTGTGGGGGCTCAACGCCGGGATCGTGGCGCTCGCGGCCAACACCGTCGTCCTGGTCGGCACCAGTCTGCTCCGCCCGGAGCGGACCCCTGCCGACGTCAGTGCGGCGTACGCCGCGCAGCCCGCGTCCGTCGAGGCGGCGCGGACCTGACCGGGCGGTTGCGCGGAATGGCACCATCAGCCGATCTGAGCGGATGAGGCGGTATGAGGCACAGAGGAGGTTCCGGGACCCGCGCCGTGGAAATAAACATCGGCAAAGGGTGGACAGTGGCCGAAGTCGAGCGGAGCGTGACGGGTGTACGCCCAATGCACCATCCGGCGCGACCGTCTGGCAGTAGGCGACGCATGACTCAATTCCGAACCACCCCAGGTAGCGACGCGGACAGCCCGGTCGAACAGCGGGTCGACTTCGGTGAGTCCGCTCCACCGCAGACCGGTGAACCCGAGATGAACCAGGCCGATCGGGCCTTGTCCGAGCCGACCGTCTCCGTGGTCGCCGAACGCTGCTTCACCCTCACCGGCCTCGCGGAGTTGCGCGCGGTGGTGGGCGAGCACGCTTCGCGGCTCGGCGTGCCGCGGGACCGGGCCGCCGACTTCGTGCTCGCGGTCGACGAGATCGCGTGCAACAGCGTGAAACACGGCGGCGGTCATGGCGTTCTCCGGCTGTGGCCGGAGCCCGACTGGCTGGTGTGCGAGGTCCGCGACAGGGGGATCATGCCCGTTCTCCTTCCGGAACGGCCCCGGCCGGGCACCGAGCAGGTCAGCGGCCGCGGACTATGGCTGGCCGACGAGCTGTGCGACCGTCTCGAGATCCGGTCCGACTCCGACGGCACGGTCGTCCGGGCCGGTGTCCGGCGCGGCTGAGCGCGGCTAGGCCGAAAACCGGGCGGGATCGAGGTGATCGACCGGGAGGTCGGTCTTGCCCGTGGTGACGAGGTCGACCGCGATCTGCCCGATCGCCGGTGACATCTTGAAGCCGTGGCCGGAGAAGGCGCCGAGCAACCAGACGTTGTCGGCTCCGGGCAATGGCCCGACGAGGGGATGCCGGTCGCTCGTATAGGCGTCCATGTAGGCCGAGACCCGCACGGGTGCCGGGACGAGCCCGGGCAGGTAACGGGCGACGGCCGCGTTGATGGGCGCGAGTTCGGCGGGATCGACGTTGCGGTCCAGGTCGTCGCCGTCGGTGAGCTCGCCGTAGGAGGCGTGCGGTGCGACCTTGACCGAGCCGCCGTCCAGTGTCGGGATGCCGAAGAAGTGCTCGGCCCCGGAGTCGCGGATGAAGACCGGGAACCGGTCGGGCCGATATGCCGCCGGATCCTCGGCCAGGTACCACGTCATCACGAGCTTCTGCGCGGTGATGTGGGCGGCCAGGCCGCGGGCGAAGCGCGCCGTCCACGGACCGGCGGTGACGACCGCCTGCCGCACCCGCCAGTCCCGGTTGCCGGTCCGCACCACGACGCCGTCGGGGCCGGGCTCGATGGCGGTCACCGCGGTGCCAGGCAGAATCCGGGCGCCGAGAGCCGCGGCCCGGCGGGCCGCCGCCAGCACCGCGAACTCCGGCCGCAGGACGCCGGCCGTGCGGTCGAGGATCGCCGTCTCGCCGGGCATGATCCGGTGCTGCGGATAGCGCTCGGCCATCGCGGCGGCGTCGAGAACGTCGTACGGCAGCCCGAAGTTCTCGATCGAGGAGAGCACATTGCGCATCGGCTCGCTCTGCGCCGGTCCGATCATCAGGCCGCCGTTCAGAGTCAGCAGGTCCTGCTCCGACTCGGCCTCGAGCTCACGCCACAACTCATAGGCCCGGAGCAGGATCGGCACGTATTGCGGTCCTTCCCGGTAGGCGGTCCGGAAGATGCGCGACTCGCCGCCGGCCGCCGCCCGGTCGTGCCCGAGGGTGAACTGCTCGAAGGCGACCGTGTCGACACCGGCTCGGGCCAGCCGCCACGCGGTCATCGAGCCCATCGTCCCGGTGCCGATGACGGCGACGTCTGCATCCATGCGGTTGAGGGTCCTCCCTACGCGGGTGACGCCGTTCGCAGCCGGATCTAGGTCGTCCGTCGCGCCGAGGTCAGCTCGCTCGGGGTGTCCCCGGTGTTCACGGTGCTGCTGGGCTCGATCAACACCACCTCCGCGCCGGCCTCGGACACCGGTTGGTGCCGGACGCCGCGGGGGACGACGTAGAGCTGGCCCGGACCCAGGGTGACGTCACCGGCGTCCATCCGGATCGTCAGCGATCCGGTGAGGATGAGGAAAACCTCGTCCGTGTCCGGGTGGCTGTGCGGGGTGAACTCCCCGACGGTCTTGACCACCCGGATGTCGTAATCGTTGAGTACGGCGACGGTGCGCGGAGACCACGGCTCGGTGAAGGTCGACAGGGCCGCGGCGAGATCGACGGGTTCGGTCATGGGCGTGAGTATGGACCCGCCCCAGCCACCCTGTCGTCCATGATCGTGGTCGATCTGCCCCTCCTTTACCCAAGATCAAGAGGGGATTCAAGGGCGAAACGCCGAGCGGATCCCCTCTTGATCATGAGCAGGGGCGGGGCGGGGCGGGGCGCACGGATTCGGCGTTGACACGGATGCCGGTCCCTGCTTTCCTCACACATCAGATGACTTAGTGACTAGCTGCCCGATCGACTGCGGGGCGGCCGGAAGGACGCCACGCCGCGTGCGAGCCGAGGATCCGCGACCCACCACCAGCGACGTGCCGCGTCGCGGGTCGGCGGAGTCCGCAGGGCGGCGTCGGCGCAGTCTGGTCGACGACCTGATCCTCGACGTACTCGCGCTGGTCCGGGACGAGGGATTGAGCGCAGGTAGCCGGCTGCCGTCGACCAGCACGCTCGCGCAACGGTTCGGGGTGGCGACTCCCACCATGCGTGAGGCCCTGCTCCGTCTCGAGGCGACCGGGGTGGTCAGTATCCGCCACGGATCGGGCACCTTCGTCCGCGATGACGCGCCGCGGATGGTCATCGCCAACCCCTCCAGGCAGACCGCGGAGTCGATGATGCTGGACGTGCTCGACGCCAGGCTGGTCCTCGAGCCGCCGCTCGCCGAGGCGGCCGCGCGGCGGCACACCCGGGCCGACGACGAACGTCTGCACGAGATCCTCGGCGAAGCCGACGCGGCCATCGCCGCCGGGGACGACCGGCGGCTGTCCGCGGCGACGATGGCCTTCCACGCCACGATCGCGGCGATGGCGGGCAACGTGGTGCTCGCCGAAGCCGTACGGGCGATCACCGAGCTCTACGGCGACCACCAGCTGCAGATCGGGCGGCTGTTCGACGACCGGGAGCTCGACCAGCGGGAGCACCGCGCGCTGGCGGCGGCGATCCGGACCGGTCAGCCGCACAAGGCCCGTCGGCTGATGACCGACCATCTCGGTGAGGTGCGCGACGTCGTCGCCGCACGGCTCGCCGAGCGGACGGGTCGGAAGCCCAAGCGAAGGGAAGCGTGATCGTGAATCGGCGCGAATTCCTCGTGGCCGCCGGCGCGGCGGCCTCCGGTGCGTTCCTCGCCGGCTGCGGCGGCCCGGCATCGGCGATCAGCGGCGGAAACGTCCCGGTGTACGGGACGGTGCTCACGTGGGCCCCGGGCTTCGCCAAGGCCAGCCGGGTCCTCAAACGAGCGTCCGGTTACGGTCTCGACGCCGTACCGGCACCGGACCTCGGCGCCTACGAGCAGGTGATGAAGTCCCGGCTTGAGACATCGCAGGCGCCGGACGTCTTCAAGTGGTGGAACGGCTACCGGCTGCAGGACACGGCACGCACCGGTCAGGTCGCCGACCTCACCGACCTGTGGAACACGGCGGCGAAGAAGGACTGGGTCGACACCGGCGTCAAGGACGGGCTCACCTACCAGGGGCGGGTCTACGGCCTGCCGCTGACCGAGTCCTACTACGTGCTCTTCTACAGCAAGAAGACGTTCGCGAAGTACGGACTTCGCGTGCCGGAGACGTGGGCGGAGTTCGAGTCCAACGCCGCGACGCTGAAGAAGCACGGCGTCACGCCGTTCTTCGGTACGCAGAACGGCGGCTGGCCGTCATTGATCTGGTTCCAGGAGTTCCTCACGAAGCTGGATCCGGGTTTCTACGAGCGCCTCACGGCAGGGCACGCGTCCTACACCGACGCGACGGCCCGCGAGGCCATGGACATCTGGCGCGGGTTCATCGAGAAGGGCTACTTCACCAGCCCGGACGTCGACCAGGCCAACGCTCCGGCGATGCTCAACTCGGGGAGCGTGGCGATGTTCCCGATCGGCACGTGGAACAACCAGTCGTTCCCTGCGGTCGGGATGAAGGGCGGCGTCGACTACGACGCGTTCATCATGCCGACCGTCAAGCCGGACGTGCCGAAGTCGGTGATCAGCGAGGTGGCCACCCTCGTCGTCCCCGGCCGGGCACCGGACAAGGACGCGACGCTGAAGATGCTGTCGCACTGGCTCGATCCCGGAGTGCAGAAGGCCTGGATGTCCTTCCTCGGTGACATCCCGCCGAATCCGACCGTGCCATCGGCGGACCCGGTGATCCAGCATGTGCTCGCCCAGGTCAAGGCGAACGATCCGCGACTGATCATCCGGTACTGGGAGGCGAGTCCGCCCTCACTGATCGAGGGGAACGTGCAGGACCTGGGCGGCTTCATGATCCACCCCGACCAGGTCGACGGAATCCTGGCCGGCATGCAACGGCGGGCGGACGCCGAATGGGCGTACTGGCGGGAGGAGGTCGCATGACCGGATCCACGCGGACCCTGCGGGCGGGTGACGAGCGCACGGACACCGCCGGGCGCCCGGACATTCGGACCCGGCCGCGATCGAGCTGGGCGGCGCGGCTGGAGTCCGCCGCGTTCCTGATCCCGGCGGTCGTGCTGGTCACCGCTCTGCTCACCGTCCCGTTCGTCGCGACCTTCTACCGCAGCTTCTTCAACGACCGCTTCATCAACCAGGGTTTCACCGGGTTCGCCAACTACGAGCGGATGTTCAGCGACCCGGCAGTGCTGAAGTCGCTGCTCAACACCCTGCTCTGGCTCGTCGGGACGGTCATCCTCCCGATCGGGCTGGGGCTGGCGATCGCGGTCATGACCAACGCCGTCAGGTGGGGGCGCCTCGCGCGGCTCGCCGTCGTACTTCCGTATGCGATCTCCGGCTCGGCGGTCGCCGTGGTGTGGAACTTCGTGCTGCAGAGCGGGGGAGCGCTCAACCAGGCACTCACGTCGCTCGGCCTCGGGTCGCTCGCCCACGACTGGCTGCTGACCTGGCCGCTGAACACGGTGTCGATGATCGTGGCCAACGCCTGGCAGGCGACCGGCGTCGCCGTCATCCTCTTCCTCGTCGGGTTGCAGGCCATCCCGCCGGAGACGATCGAGGCGTCGGCCCTCGACGGTGCGGTCGGGTGGAGCCGCTTCCGGCATGTCGTCTTCCCGCAGTTGCGCACCGTCACCGTCGTCGTGGTCGGGATCAGCCTGGTCAACGGCCTCAAGGCGTTCGACCTGATCTGGGTGCTGGCGCAGGGCGGTCCGGCGCGGTCGACCGAAACGCTGGCGGTCAGCATGTACTGGGAGACCTTCGTCCTGCAGCGGCCCGGCGCCGGCGCCGCCGTGGCGGTGGTGCTCACCCTCGTCGTCCTGGCCGCGTCCTGGTTCTACCTGCGCCGTCAGCTGCATCCGGCGGATTGAGAGGATCGTCCTATGGGCAAGGCCCTGCGCAACGTCACGATCATCGTTCTCGCCGGCCTGTGGCTGGTCCCCAGCTACCTGCTGATCGTCAACGGCATCACGACGGTCAGTGGATACACCGGGTCCCCGCACTGGTATCCGAACAGCTTCGGGCTGTTCGACAACATCAGCGCCGCGTGGAAGGCCGCATCCTTCGGTCCGGCGATGCTCAACAGCCTCTTCTACGCCGTGGTCAGCGCCGCGCTCGCCTGTCTGGTGGCCGCACTCGCCGGCTTTGCGGTCATCGTCATGCCGACGAGGCGCCGGGCCCTGTGGTTCTGGGTCATCTACGCCGGAAGCCTCTTCCCGCTGCAGGTCTTCCTTCGCCCGCTCTTCGGCGCCTACGCGAGTACGAACCTCTACAACACGCGGTTCGGCCTGATCCTCATCTACACGGCTCTGTGCATACCGTTCGCGTTCTTCGTCGTCCGCAACTACCTCGCGGTGATTCCCCGGGACATGATGGAGGCCGCCCGGATCGACGGCGCGTCGTGGTGGCGGATCTTCCGCAGCGTGCACCTTCCGCTGTCGAAGTCGGCGCTGGCCGCGGCCTTCATCTTCCAGTTCGTCTGGGTGTGGAACGACCTGCTGTTCGGCATCACGCTGACCTTCAGCCCGAACATCCGACCGGTCATGGCGGCGCTCGCGGGACTGCAGGACAACTATTCGACGGTCGGGCCTCCGGTGGTGCTCGCCGGGGCGTTTCTCGTCTCGTTGCCGACGGTGCTTCTGTTCTTCGGGTTCCAGCGGCTGTTCGTCTCCAGCCTCAAGACCAACATCTGACTCCAGCCACCGGAAAGGACTGACCCCGAGTGACGACCCGTGCCCTGGTCAGGTCATCGGCCTTCAACCACGACCGTGCCCGCGCCAACCTCCGGGACCGCGCCTGCTCGGCCGCCGCGACCATGGGTGGCCGGGACGTCCGGATCTTCGTCGAGCCGCTCCTCGCCGCCGACGCGTCCGGCGGCCTGTCCCAGTCGGTCCGGATCGAGGCGGCGGGTGGCCTTCCCGCCGACACCGAGATCGTGGTGGCCACCGACGGCGGCACCCGGCTCCCGGTGTCCCGGCGGGTCGGCCCGCGCGAAAGCATCCGGGTACTGGTTCCCGCGGTCGACGTACCGACGCCGGTGTCGGTGACGATTCCGGCGCTCGACCCGACCGCGGTCGTCGCCGTCACCCTCACCCCGCAGCGGCACTGGCAGGTACACCTGGTCCATCACTCCCACCTCGACATCGGCTACACCGACCCGCAGGGCACCGTGCTGGCCGAGCACCTGTCGTTCCTGGACTCGTGTCTGGACCTGACCCGGGCCACCGACCACTACCCCGAGGCGTCGCAGTTCCGCTGGGCGGTGGAGGCGCTGCTGTCGTTCCGGCAGTGGGAGAAGGCCCGGCCGGCCGCGCGGGTCGCCGAGTTCGTCGACCGGGTGCGGGAGGGCCGCATCGAGCTGACCGCTATGCCCTACAACCTGCACACCGAGGCGTGCTCCACCGACGAATTGTTCGAGATGCTCCGGCCCGCCAAGGAAATCCGGGACCGGCACGGCATCGGCTTCACCGCAGCGATGCAGACCGACGTCCCCGGCTCCACGATCGGCCAGATCGACGCTCTCGCGCAGCTCGGGGTGCGCTATCTGTCCGTCGGCCACAACTGGGCGGGCCGGTCCGTGCCGCACCTCACCGGCGGTCAGGATCTGCCCCGGCTGTTCCGCTGGACGGCGCCGAGTGGCAACTCGGTCCTGGTGTGGATGACCGACACGCCGCACGGGCTGGCCTACATGGAAGGGCCGATGCTCGGCTTCGACACCTCCTTCGACGCCGTCGACGACTTCTTCCCGGCCTACCTCGAGTCCCTGGCCACCCAGCCGTACCCGTTCGACGGCACGGTCTTCGGCTGGCCGGTCGCCGACGCTCCCCTGCACCGCAAGCCCTATCCGTGGGACGTCCTGCATCTGCGGGTGCAGGGCCATTTCGCGGACAACGCCCCGCCACGGGTGATCATGGCCGAGACCGCGCGCCGGTGGAACGACGAGTGGGCCTACCCGAAGATGCGGCTGTCCCGTAACGAGGACTTCTTCGTCGACGCCGAAGAGCGACTCGGCGACCGGATCGAGACGTTCGAGGGTGACTGGACCGACTGGTGGGTCGAGGGGATCGGCTCCGGCGCGCGGCCGGTCGCGATGAACCGGCGCGCGCAGAGTGCCGTGTCCGACGCGCAGACCGTCGGGACGCTGGCCGGCCTGCTCGGCGCCGACGGAGCGCCGAATGACAGCAGGGACGCCGCGATCAGCTACGAGGCGATGTCGCTTTTCGACGAGCACACCTGGGGCGCTTCGAACGCCTGGACCGACGGGGACTCCGGCGTGAACTCCGGCGACCAGCAGTGGCACTGGAAGTACGGCCAGGCGCTCACCGCGCACGACGAGTCGTTGTCGCTTCTCGACCGCGCGAGTGCCCGGCTCGGTTCCCGACTAGCGCAGGCCGAGGGCGCCCTGGCGTCGTTCTACGTCGTCAATACCGTGAACTGGAGCCGGACGGAGCGGGTGCGGTGTTTCCTGCCCGAGAGCCTGGTGCCGCTCGAGGCGCCGGTGCAGGTCTTCGACGCCCGTACCAAGACCGCGCTCGCCCACGACGAGGAACCGCAGATCAACCCGGCCCACCGCGACGCGGGCCGGTTCCTCGTGGTGCTCGTTCCCGATGCGCCGGAGGCCGGGATGGTGCGGCTGGACGTGGTCGCCGCCGACGTCCCGGCGACGGACGGTGCCCGGGCGTACGACGACCGGCCGCCCTCGGACGGCGCCGTGCTGGAGAACGACCTTTTGCGCGTGCAGGTCGACCTCGCGCGGTCGGCGATCGCGTCCATCCTCGACAAGTCCACCGGCCGGGAGCTGGTGGCGGCCGAGAGCACCGTCGGGTTCGCCGGCTACGTCTACGACAGCTACGCCTCGGCCGGGATGGCCAACCACCAGGCCAACAAGCTGGAGGGCAACGAGCGGCTCGACCTGCTCGGCGGCCGGGAGACCGCCGGTCCCGCCGTTCTGCTGGCCGCGCACACCACCAACACGGCGCAGACCCTGACCTACTCGTCGTTCGCACCCGGGGCGCGGTCGATGGTGACCACCTTGACCCTGGTCCACGGCGTCGGGCGGCTCGACGTCACCCACCGGCTCTCCAAGGCCGCGACGATGGCCAAGGAGAGCGCCTACATCGCGTTTCCCTTCGACATGGACTCGCCGACGGTGCGTGCCGAGGTGACCGGCGGAGTGGTCGGCACCGGGATCTCGCTGGTTCCCGGCGGTGCCCGGCACATGCGTGCCGTCCGGCGCTGGGTCACGATGGCCGACGACGACTACGCGATCGCGTGGTCGACGACGGATGCCCCGCTGGTCCAGTTCGAGACCATCACGCTGCCCTACGCGCCGTTCCCCGACACGACCGAGCCACGCGAGCCGGGTACGGTCTATTCGTGGCTCCACAACAACCTGTGGGACACCAACTTCCCGTCCCAGCAGGGTTTCGAGATGGACTTCCGCTACAGCATCGCAGGCGCCCGGTCCACGACTGACCTGCCGGCCGAGACGCTGGGGATGCGGACGGCGGCTGCAACCAGCAGGCCGCTGCACGCCGTGCTCGCCCGCGGCGGGACCGATTCGGCCGGCGGCATGACGGCGGAGACGTCGTTCTTCACCGTCGACGATCCCCGGATCCGGCTGGTCGGCACGACGACCGAGCCGGACGGTGCGGTCCTGCTCCGCCTGCAGTCGGTGGCGCGGGAACCGGTGCAGGCCCGGATCACCTGCGGCGTCCCGGTGCGGTCCGCGCGCTCCGCGACGTGGATCGGCGATCCCGGTGACCGGCTCGAGATGGACGGTGCCGCGGTCGTGATCCCGGTACCGGCAGCAGGCACCGCCGGGCTCCTGCTCGAGCCGTCGGTCGGCGCGCCCGGCCGAACCCCACGATGACTGCGCACCTGACCGGGCGGGTCGCGCTGGTCGTCGGCGGCTCAACCGGGATCGGCCGGGCCAGTGCCGTCGCCCTGGCCGCCGCCGGTGCGCAGACGGTGGTGGCCGGCCTGGACGTGAAGGAGTCGGAGGAGGTCGCCGGGCAGATCCGGGCGGCGGGCGGCTCCGCCGTCGCCGCCGGTGGTGATGTCACCGATACCCGGCACGCGGCGGGTCTCGTCGACACGGCGGTGCAGGCCTACGGCGGGCTGGACATCGTCGTGAACAGCGCCGGGATCCAGCGCTACGGCACGGTCGTGGACACCGACGACGCGACCTGGAACGAGGTGCTCGACGTCAACGTCGGCGGGATGTTCCGCGTCTGCCGGGCGGCCGTCCCGGCGCTGCAGAGTCGCGGTGGCGGGTCGATCGTCAATGTCTCGTCGGTGCAGGCGCTGGCGACCCAGACGCGGGTGGCGGCCTACACGGCGAGCAAGGCGGCGATCCTCGGCCTCACCCGGGCGATGGCCGTCGACCACGCCGCCGATGAAATCCGGGTCAACGCCGTGTGTCCCGGCTCGGTCGACACCCCGATGCTGCGCTCGGCGGCCGACCTGCTCGCCGGCGACGGCCAGGATGCCGACGACGTCATCGGCGACTGGGGCCGGTCGCATCCCCTCGGCCGGGTCGCGCGCCCGGACGAGGTCGCCGAGGTGGTGGCGTTCCTTGCCGGGCCGGCCAGCTCGTTCATGACCGGGTCGCACCTGGTCGTGGACGGCGGCCTGCTCGCCGGTCTGCCGGTCCGGCTGCCGTGACGGCCGGCCGCTCCGCTCCGGACGTCAGCCTGGACGGTGACGAGCTGCAGGTCACCGTGCTGCCCGGGCGCGGTGCCGACATCAGCTCGATCGTCGACCGGCGTACCGGCACCGACGTGCTCTTCCGGCCGCCGTGGACCGGTGACGTGCCGGTCCCCGCCGCGGAACCCCGTAACACCTGGACGACGTGGCATGCCCGCTACCGGGGCGGGTGGAACGTCCTCGTCCCCAACGCCGGCGACGAGCGGGAGGTCGACGGCGTCCTCTGGCCGTTCCACGGCGAGGCCGCCACGATCCCCTGGACGGTCGCCGAGGCCCGCCGCGACGCCGTGACCCTCACGACCGCCCTGACCGTGGCCCCGCTGGACCTCCGCCGCACGCTGTCCGTCGACGGGTCCCGGCTGCGCGTCACCACCGAACTCACCAACACCGGGCCGGCTCCGGTCGAGGTGTTCTGCCAGGAGCATCCCGCCTTCGGCGCGCCGCTGATCGGACCGGACACCCGGATCGAGACCGGCGCCCGGACCTTCCTGGCCGACCAGACGTCCCCCGGCGACCGGCTGAAGCCCGGGTCGGTGCACCGGTGGCCGACGGCCCGCACGCCCGGCGGCGCCGATCTCGACCTTGCCGCGCTGCCGGCCCGCGGCGAGCCGAGGGCCGTCTTCGGCGCCCTCACCGACTTCGACCGGCCGTACGCGACGATCGTCAATCCCGGTGTCGACCTCGGCGTCAGCTACGAGTGGGACGGCGCCCTCCAGCCGCATGCGTGGTTCTGGCAGGAGCTGGCGGCCAGCGAGGGTTTCCCGTGGTACCGCCGGGCCTACGTCATGGCCATCGAACCCACCACGACGCTGCCCGGAAGCGGTGCTGTCGGCGGGCACGATCTCGGCGCCGGTCTGCTCCTGGCGCCCGGCGTACGACGAACGACCGTGCTGACGATGACCACCTTCGCACCGCACTGAAGTGGAGAGACGATGCGCGTGATCGCCGGTCAAGTCCCTGCCCTGACCGACGAGTTCTGCTCCTTCGCCGCGCAGCTGGGCCTGTCCGGTGTCCAGGTGAACACGCCCAGCCTGCCGGGCCGGCACCGGTGGGAGGTTGCCGACCTGGTCGCGTTGCGCTCTCGGGCCGAGCGCTTCGGCCTGACACTGGAGGCGATCGAGAACATCCCGACGTTCTTCTACGACGACGTGATGCTCGGCGGCGACCGCGGCGACGAACAGGTCGCCGCGGTGGCCCAGACGATCAGGCACCTCGGCGCCGCCGAGATCCCGGTCCTGGGCTACTGCTTCATGCCGAACTCGGTGTGGCGGACCGGGGTCGGCCCGCACGGCCGCGGCGGCGCGAAGGTCACGTCGTACGACGACGCCGTGGTCCGCGACCCGGCCCGCCGGCACGAGGTGTGGGTCGCCCGCCGGGACGAGCACCTGGAGGACGTGTGGGTTCCCGGACCGTGGACCGGCCTCCCGCCGGCTACGTCGGAGCAGATGTGGGACCGGCACGCCCGGTTCGTGGAGACGCTGATCCCGGTCGCCGAGTCCGAGGGCGTCCGCCTCGCGCTGCATCCCGACGACCCGCCGGTGGGTGAGCTCGGCGGGATCGGCCGCATCTTCACCTCCGTCGACGCGCTCATCCGCGCCGCGGACGACTTCGACAGCCCGGCGTGGGGACTGGACCTGTGTCTGGGCACCGTCTCGGAGATGGGCGGGCAGGACGCCGTACTGCGCGCGGTCCGGGAGCTCGGGGCGCGTTCGAAGATCGTCTACGTGCACCTGCGTGACGTCATCGGAACCGTGCCGCGGTTCACCGAATGCTTCCTGGGCGAGGGCAACTACGACCCCCTGCGCGTCATCAGCGAACTGCACGCCGTCGGCTTCGACGGCTTCGTGCTGGACGACCACGTGCCGCAGACCACCGGCGACAGCGACTGGATGCACCGGGGGAGGGCACACGCCATCGGCTACATCCAGGCACTCATCCGCGCCGTACAGGACGCCGACTCATCCCCAGCCGCGTGATCTAGCGGGGATCCGGGCGCGAAACGCCGTACGGATGCGCTCCTGATCATGTGCGGTCCGCTACGCAGACCCGCCGGCAAGTCCATCCCGACCTTTGCGCGTGTGCTTTGTCCGATCCATAACCGGCATGACGCGCCGTCGGAGGTCGTTGATACAGAATCTCCGGATTCGCCAGTAGCATGCGCCACCAGTCGCCCGATCACCGGGCGGTCGATCCGGCACCGCCTGGGCGTCGGGGTGGACAGGGGGACGGGATGAACGCAGTGCTCACTCGGTGCCGTCGCGGCCTCGCCGCCATCTCCGCTCTCGGGCTGGTGACGGCGGCCGTGGCGATCGCTCCGCACGCGTCCGGCCATCAGGCGATGTCCAGCCACCGGTCGGGGAAGAAGATTCCGGCGATCGGCGCGCACCCGCACTACCGGATGGTCGGAAGGGTCGCGAGGTCGGCGGATCCCGTCTTTTCCTGCCAGCGGCCGGCCCCCGGTGACCTGCAATGCTACGGGCCGAAGCAGATCCGGGCCGCGTACGGCGTGGACAAGCTGGCCGGCCACGGCCTCACCGGCTTGGGGCGGACCATCGTGGTCGTGGACGCTTTCTCCAGTCCGTCTTTGCGGAGCGACGTCGCCGCCTTCGACCGGCTGTTCGGCCTGCCCGACACTCAGCTCCGTATATCCGCGCCCGATGGGAAGACGCCGTTCGACCCCAACGACGCGGACCAGGTGGGATGGTCCGGCGAGATGACGCTGGATGTGGAGTGGGCACACGCGATCGCCCCACGGGCGAAGATCGATCTGGTCCTGGCCAGGTCGAGCGACGACGCCGACATCCTCTCGGCGACCAAGTATGCGGTCGACCACAGCCTCGGCGACGTGATCTCGCAGAGCTTCGGTGAGGCGGAGCAGTGCATGGACCCCAAGCTGCTGGCGGCCCAGCACCGGTTGTTCTCCAGAGCGGTCGCCAAGGGCATCACACTGCTGGCCTCCTCCGGTGACGACGGCGCCGCCCAGCCGACCTGCGACTACTCGTCGTTCTTCAAGGCGGCCAGCACCCCCGCCTCGGACCCGAACGTGACCGGTGTCGGCGGAACCATCCTCTCCGCCGATGGATTGACCGGCGACTACAAGGGCGAGACGGTATGGAACGAGCCCGAATTCGAGGTCGGCGGCGGGGGTGGCTTCTCCGTCCTCTACCGGGCGCCGCGATACCAGCTGGCGCAGCACCTGCGCTCCCGCGGCGTACCCGACGTCTCCTACAACGCCGCGATCAACGGCGGGGTCCTCGTCGTCTGGAGCCAAGGCTCGACCGATCCCAACGATCAGGCAGTGTGGATCTTCGGTGGTACGTCGAGCGGGTCGCCGCAGTGGGCCGGACTCGTCGCGCTCAGCGCACAGCTGCGACACCATCGGCTCGGCGAGATCAACCGAGCGCTCTACGCCCTTGCCTTTGCGCCGAGGATCTACCGAACGCAGTTCCACGACATCGTCACCGGGGACAACACGTTCCATGGTCCCGTCACGGTGCCCGGATTTTCCGCGCACAAGGGCTGGGACGCGGCGTCCGGGCTCGGCAGTCCCCAAGCCAACGCGATCGTTCCGGCACTTGCCCTGATCGCCGGCTCGCCCCGCCGGTCTGCGCAGACCGCGACCCTCCTTCATCCGCAGAGCGCTACATCGTCAGGGCGTCGCTGATCGAACTCGAACGCGGCGCGATGCGGTGGTAACTCCTCCGGTCGGGGAATGGCGTCGCGTCAGCAGATTCTGTCCTTCTGCCAGCGGATCGCCTCGTCCCAGTCCGACAGGTGCAGGCGCTGGTCGAGCCAGTAGTGCGCGAGGCTGCGGTCGCTCCATCCGGCGTAGATCGATTCCCATGTGTCGACGTTGCAGTGCACCTCGAGCGAGCGCTCGTGCAGCTCCTCGTCCGCCGGCTGATAGCGGTAGTCGCAGGAGAGCCGGACCCGATCGGCGAAACTGTTGGGCAGGGCGCGATGCACGGTCTGGCTGGAGAAGCTCAGGACGTCGCCGGCCTCGTAGTTGCCTACGGCCCACGGATGGTCCATGTCGCACAGGTAGGCCTCGAGACCGCCGGCCCCCTCCACCGACTTGTAGGACAGGACACCCTCGTGGTGCGATCCGACCAGGATCGAGAGGCCGCCCAGGTCGACCGAGCAGTCGCCGAGGGGGAACCACGCGGTCCACACGTTCTTCGTTCCCTGGATGTGGATGAAGTCCTGATGCGGCGGGGTCGGCACGCTGTGGTCCGTCGGGATCATCACGCGCGCGATGTTGCGCGGGTGCGGCAGCACGGGCCGGTCGAAGAGCGTCGCATAAACCCGCAGCAGGTTCGGATGATGCGAGAGCCGGTGGAAGTCCTCGAGGTGCTGGATGTCGCGGTAGGCGTCGGGCGGCACGCCGACTCCGCAGAAGTCGATCTCCTCCCGCGGAACCCGGCTCATGGCCGCGCGGTCGGCGATCCCGTCCATGAGATCCGACCCGCGGGCGAGCCAGCCGTGGTCGTCGATGATCCGGAGCATGCTCCGGCGGACGCCGAGCACCTCCTCTTTGGGCAGGAGCTGGCGGAAGAACAGGTACCCGAGGTCGGCGGCCCGTGCACGCAGGGCGTCCGGATCGTCCAGCAACTCGGTCGAGTCGACGAAGTCGACGGTGCCCGGAACTGCGGATGTCGTCATGTCTCCCTCTTCTGTCGAAGGAACCACCCTCCGCCGGGCGGCCGGGCGAGGTCCATGCCGTTAGCATCCAGTTGATGGACAATCCGACCAGGCCGGGCGGCGGGTTTCCCCTCGTCGCACAGGCGTCAGCGGTGCAGTTCGGGCCGGACGACCGGCTCGGGTTTCCGCGGGTCGAGTCCCGGATGCTGCTGATGTGCGTCACCGGCCACGGCCGCATCGAGGTCAACGGCGAGGAGTACGACCTCGCACCGTCGGTGATCGTCCTCCTGCCGTGGGGACACGCGATCCGATACCTGCCGGAGACGACGGACCCCTTCTTCGTCTACGGCATGCATCTCGTTCCCTGGCACCGCGACCGGGTCGACGTCGAGCTGTCGATCCCGCACTGGCCCGGCCATGAGCTCGCCGGCGTCGCCTGGCGCCGGGACGCGCCGCTGGTGGCGGACGCCGGGGTGCTGGTCACCGACCAGGCGCGCCGCCCTCAGCTCGCGACGCTGATGCACTACGCCGCACAGTTGTGGGATCCGCCCGGGCCGGACGTGGCGTCCGCGAAGGCCCTCGGCGTACTGGCGGTCCGGGAGCTCACGACCGAGCCACCGGCCGCTCCGCACGACGACCTGCGCATGCCGGGCGAACTCCGGCGGCTCCTCATCTGGATCGAACGCCACCTGGCCGACCAGATCACGGTGCCGTCCATCGCCGCCGTCGTCGGCATCAGCGTCACGTCCGTGAACCGGTTGTTCCGGCGTCATCTGGGCACCTCGCCGATGAGCTGGGTGATCGACCGGCGGATCGAACGGGCGGCGCGCCTGCTGTCGACGACCGAGCTCACGGTCGCGCAGGTGGGCCGGCAGAGCGGTCTCGCCGACCCGTACTACTTCTCGCGGCTGTTCCGGGTCCGGATCGGCATGTCCCCCCGCGAATGGCGACGACACCGGAGCGCGCCATGACTCCAGGGCGCGACTATCGGCGGCGTACCCGCGAGTGACCGGCGGCTACGACCCGCCGGCGACGGACTGGATGATCTGCACCTCCTGGCCGGGCCGGATCTCGGTGCTCACCCCGCCGAGCCGGCGGACGTCCTCCCCGTCGACGTAGAGGTTCACGTAGCGGCGCAGCGATCCGGTCTCGTCGCGCACCCGCCGCTCGAAGACGGGGTACTGCCGGCCGAGGGTGTCGAGCAGGTCCCGGACGGTCGTGGAGCGGGTCAGCGGGACCTGCAGGAGGCGCTGGTCGCCGGCGACCGACATCAGCGTGCGCGGTATCCGCACGGTGATCCCGGCCGGTTCGGGCGCCATCAGCCGTCGAGGACCGCGGCGCGGACGCAGAGGACGTCGGGCAGGTGCGCGGCGATCCGGGCGAAGGTCTCGCCCTCGTCGGCACTGGCATAGACCTCCCCGCCCCGGGTGCCGAAATACACCCCGACCGGGTCGGCGGTGTCGGTGGCGGCCGCATCCCGCAGCACCGCGTTGAACTCCGCATCGGGGAGTCCGGAGTCGAGCCGGGTCCACGTGTTCCCGGCGTCATCGGTGCGGTGCACGGCAAGCCTGCCCTCCGGCGGGATCCGCTCGCCGTCCGCCTTCAGCGGGATGACCCAGGCCCGGCCGGCGTCGCGGGGATGGGTGAGCATCACGAACCCGAAGTCTGACGGCAGCCCGTCGGCGATCGACTTCCAGGTCTCGGCGTCGTCGTCGGTCCGGTAGACCCCGTGGTGGTTCTGGGCGTAGAGCCGCCCGGGGACGGCCGCGTCGGCGGCGATCTTGTGCACGCACTGGCCGAATTCCGGATGGGGATCCGGCATGAAGTACGCCGAGATCCCGGTGTTGCGGGCTTCCCAGGTCGTCCCGCCGTCCTTGGACCGGTAGACGCCGCCGGTGCTCATGGCGACGTGCACGGTGTCCTCGTCGGCGGCACCGACGACGATCGAATGGGCCGCGGCGCCGCCGTAGCCGGCCCCCCAGTCCTTGCGGTGCGGGTGGTCCCACAGTCCGCGGTTGAGTTCGAAGTGCTCGCCGCCGTCGGTCGATTTCCATACCGAGATCGGCTCGGCGCCGGCCCACACGACGCCCGGCCGGTCGTCGGTGTCGGGGTGGATCTGCCAGACCCGTTCCAGTGCCGCGCCGGTGTCCTCGGCGAAGCGGATCGCGCCGTTGTCCGGCTCGGTCCAGGTGGCACCGAGGTCGTCGGAGTGGGCGACCGTCGGGCCCCAGTGCTCGGACCGGACCCCGACCAGGATCCGGGTGCGGTCACCCCGGGTGTCGATGGCGATGCTGGGGATCTCGTGCATCAGGAAGTGCGGCTGCGACAGCGACCAGGTGGCGCGGTCGCGGCTGGTGGCCAGCCAGAGCCCCTTCTTGGTGCCGATGGCGACGACGACGGTTTCTCCAGTGGCGCTCACGCGCTCATCCGACCACCCGGCCCGGGCGGCCGCAACGAAAATTTCGTCAGCGGGCTCCGGCGAGCACCTGGTCGATCTCGGCCAGGAGCCGGGCACGCTGATCGGCGTCGCAGAAGGACGCACGAACGCCGACCCGGGCGATTTCGGCCACGCCCGCCTCGTCGAGGTCGCAGAGCGCGGCCGCCGTCGCGTACTCCCTGTTGAGGTCGGTGTCGAACATGCCGGGATCGTCCGTACTCAGCATGACGGGTACGCCGCTCGCGAGCAGCCGGGGCAGGGGGTGGCTGTCCAGGGAGTCCGCGGCGCGGGTGCACACGTTGGACGTGAGGCAGACCTCGAGCGCAATGCCGTTCGTGCGGAGATGGGTGAGCAGCGCGTCGTCGCTCACGCTGCCGATGCCGTGCCCGATCCGCTCGGCGCGTAGCGCCGTCACCGCCGACCAGACCTCGTCGGGCCCGGTCGTCTCGCCGGCGTGGGCGACGAGGTGCAGGCCGGCCTCGGCAGCCCGGTCGAAGGCGGGCTTGTAGTCCGCCCGGGGGTAGCCGGTCTCCAGTCCGGCGAGGCCGAGTGCGACCGTGCCGGGCGGGCGCTCCTCGACGGCGTACGCCACGGTCTCCTGCACGGCCCGGTCGCCGAACCCGGCGGGAATGTCGAAGATCCAGTTGAGCGTGACCCCGTGGTCGGCGAGGGCCTGCTCGCGACCGGTGGTGAGGGCGTCGGTGAGGTCGGCGGCCGGCATGCCCTTGGCCAGGTGCATCGCCGCCGTGACGGTGACCTCGGCGTACCGGACGTTGCTGCGCGCCGCGTCCCGCGCGAGCCCGACCACCAGCGCGCGCACATCGCCGGCGTCGCGGACGAGTCCGTCGACCCTGCGGTAGACGTCGATGAAGTGGGTGAAGTCGACGAACTCGTAGAACCGCGCGAGCTCGCCGGCGTCGGTGGGCACCTCGCCGTCCGGATGGTGCCGCGCCAGGCGCAGCACGGTGTCGGGCGCGGCGGATCCCACCAGGTGCAGATGGAGTTCGACCTTGGGTACGGCGGCGACGAAGTCGGCGATCACGCCGGTGATCGTAGGTGACCCGCCCCGCCCGACCGCCCCCATTTCCGCCCCCTCCCGCCTCATTTCCGCCCCACCATTCCGCTTGAACGTCACGTTCAAGCGCTCTAGCCGCATCAACGTCACGTTGAGGCGGAATGGCGAAGGGGTTGCGGGGCGGTTCGGGGGTCAGGGCGGGGCGGTTACGGGAGGATTCGTGCATGGGTCCGGTCCCGGTCTCCGAGAGCCGTGCGGTCAGCCGCCGCCCGAGGCTCGACGCCGACCTGGCCGTCGCGGCGACGGTCGGCGCGTGGATGGCGCTCATCCTCGGGCTCGACCACGGGGCGACGGTGGGGGCGCAACGGCTGCTCGGGTTGGCTACCTGGGTCCTGCTGCTCGGGTTGGCGCGCCGGGAGACTCCGCTGGTTCGCCTCCAGATCCTCGTCGTGGTGGTTTTCGCGACGATGGTCGAGTACTCGTTCTCGGCGGTGCTGCACGTCTACGTCTACCGGCTCGGCAACGTTCCGCTCTTCGTGCCGCCCGGACACGGCCTCGTCTACCTCGCCGCGCTCAGCCTCGGCCGGTCCCGTTGTTTCCGGGCGCACAGCCGCACCCTCGTCGTCGGCACGGTGCTCGTCGGAGGCGGGTACGCCGCGTGGGGCTTGCTGGCGTCGAGCCGGCCGGACGCGCTCGGCGCGTTCTGGTACCTCTGCCTGCTCGGGTTCCTGCTGTGGGGCCGCTCGCGGATGCTGTACGTCGGTGCCTTCGTGGCGGTGACCTTCCTCGAACTGCTGGGGACGCGCCTGGGCACCTGGCGATGGCACGACCTGGACCCGACCGGCCTGGTGACCATCGGGAATCCGCCGAGCGGAGCCGCGGGAGGCTACGGCTGGTTCGACCTCGCAGCGGCGCTTCTCGCGCCGCGTCTGCTCGCGTTCTGGCGTCGTCAGCACGCCCGGCCGGGGCCGTCGCCGACCCCCGGACCCCGCAGTAGCCTGACGCCGGAGGTGACCACATGGAGATCGGCATCGGCCTTCCGAACACCGTGGATGTCCCGGGAACGCTCCTCCCGGAGTGGGCGCGTCGCGCCGAGGAACGCGGCTTCGCCGCCCTAGCCACCATCGACCGGATCGTCTACCCGTCGTTCGACTCGCTGACCGCGCTGTCGGTCGCCGCGGGCGCCACCACGGGGATCGGGCTCTTCCCGGACATCCTGCTGACGCCGGTCTATCCGCCGGTGTGGCTGGCCAAGGCGACGGCGAGCCTGCAGGCGATGTCGGGTGGTCGGCTGACGCTCGGACTCGGCGTGGGTGGCCGGCCGGACGACTTTCCGGCCATGGACCGGCCGTTCGCCGAGCGCGGTCGCCTGATGGACGAGACGCTGACGCTCCTGCGGCGTTCTTGGAGCGGGGATCCGGTGGCCGGCGGCGACTTCACGGTGGGGCCTCCGCCCGGCGACAAGGGGCGGGTTCCGGTGCTGATCGGCGGCACGTCCGACGCCGCGATCCGCCGCACCGTGGAGTACGGCGACGGCTGGACCGCGGGCGGTGGTTCTCCCGACATGACCGCACCCATGGTCGAGCGGGTCCGGACGGCGTGGCGGGATGCGGGCCGGGCCGGAGAACCGCGCATCGCCGCGCTGGCCTACTTCGGCTTCGGTGACGACGACGCATCGCGGGCGTCCCTCCGGCGCTACTACGCCTTCCTGGGGGAGTGGGTCGACGCCATCGTCGAGGGTGCGGTGCGCAGTCCGCAGGCGGCCAAGGGTCTCGTCCAGGCCTTTGCCGGCGTCGGAGTCACCGAGGTCGTGTTCAACCCGACCATCGGATCCCTCGACCAGGTCGATCGGCTCGCCGACGCCGTGCTGTGACCGGCGACGAGGCGCGCCGGCTCTTCGGCGGGGAACGGGTGGCCGTGCTCGCCACGGTCGACGCCGGGCACGCGCCGCACGCGGTTCCGGTGACCTTCGCCGGCGACGGCGACACGGTGTGGACCGCCGTCGACGGCAAACCCAAACACAGTGCCCGACTGCGAAGGCACGCCAACGTGCGCGGCAATCCGCAGGCGACCCTGCTCGTGCAGCACTGGGACGAAGACTGGAACCGGCTGTGGTGGGTGCGCGCCGACGGCAGTGCGGTGGTCACCGAGGACACCCAGATCGTCGATCGGGCCGTGCGGGCCCTGCGGCGCAAGTACGACCAGTACGCCGAGGTGAGCGTCGGGGGACCGGTCATCGAGATCACCGTGCACACCTGGCGGGGGTGGCGGGCCGGGTGACGCCGAGCTGGGTGACGCCGAGTTCGGTGACGCCGACTCCGGACCCGGCAGCTACCGGACCGGGTCGACGCCGTCGAGGGCGCGCACCAGCCGGCCGAGGGCCGGAATCGCGGCGATGATCGCCGAGCGGTCGGTGTCCTCGAGCCTGCTCACCGCGGCGGCCAGCATCTCCTCCTGGGCCTGCTGCCAGCCGTCGAGCTGCTCGCGGCCACGATCGCTGAGCGAGAGGCGCCGTACCCGACCGTCCACCGGATCCTCCCGGACGGTCAGCAGCCCGACGCCGGTCATCTGCCTGGTCAGGGTGCTCACCGTGTTGGGCGCGAGGCGGAGCTGGGCGGCCAGCTCGTTGACCCGCAACCCCGGCTGCTGGGACACCCGCTGGAGGATCTCGATCTGCGCGGCGGGCAGGACCTCCCAGGGGTAGGTCGTCCGGATTCCCCGCCGCAGACTGCCGCGCAGGTCGCTCACCGTGTCGGCGAGTCCCCGCATCGCCGTGCCGTCCGGAGGGTGGCGTTGGACGAGCGAATCCTGGGTCACGGACCTAAGAATAGTACGCCGACCGACTTTGTCGGGTCTGGGACCCGGAAAGGATCCGCCGGCGTCCGTCGGTCGGCCGCTCCGCCGGTCCGCCGGGCCCCGACCGGGACGGTCGCGGCCCCACGGAAACCGGTATCCACAAACCGGCCGCAGGCCCGATCCCTTTCCGGCACAATGGCGGACGCAGTCGGCGCGGACGCCGACCGCCGGTTCGGGGGCATGGCATAGCGGAGGACTGCAGTGCAAGCCTTGCTTCCGGCATTCCTTGTGCAGGAGCAACTCGTGCCCGAGTTGCGCATCGGTGACCAGTTGCACGTGGGGCTCGAGGTCTGGTGCTGGAACCGCACCACACTCGCCCGCCCGGAGCGCACCCGCGCGACCGCGGTCGGCCGGCCCGACCCGCAGGGCCACACCGGAGGGTTGCACGACCTGATCGGCATCGCCCGGCAACCTCACCCCAACCCGACCTGGGTGATGGAGATCGACGGGATCCTGCTGGCCGTCAACGACGAGGCGGCGCTCTACACCCTCGACGGCAACGTGGACGCGGCGTTGCCGCCGACGCCGGCGGCCGGCCAGACCGTCGCCGTCCACGGCACCGTCGCGGTCGCACCCGACTACCTGTGGAACGACCTCACCAACCCGGTGCTCCACGGGACCGGGGACGGGCGACGCGTCTGGCGGGTCGACCGGATCACCGAGCACCGCAGCCCCGTGCAGCCGGGGCCCGACGGCAAGGGCTACCCGGATCCGACCGGGCACTGCCAGCACGAACTGACGCACATCCGGCGCTGGGCCGACCACGAGGCCAAACCCGACCTCGCCGTCACCTATGGCGTCGACCTGCGCCCGACCGCCTGACCGCCGCCCGTGCATTCGTATTTCTGCCAGGCGCCGTTGTCCACGCCGCGGTTTCCGGCGTTGATGCAGTCGCTGCCCCAGAAGTAGCTGTCGATGAACTTCCAGCTGGCGTCGGGTGTGACCGACGAGGTGGTGACCGATCCCAGTCATCGGGGGTGATCCTCCGATCGGGCGGGGTCGGCGACGGATGCCGTCCCGCGTACTACCTGGAGCGGCACGGATCGGACTGAATACACCTGCGCGGACGAAAATCGGCAAATTGCTCGAACACCCCGAATAGCCAGGGTCGCCGAGCCCGTCCGGCGGCACCCGCTGCGGCGGATTCCGGCCGATAGTCTGGCGCGGTGATTCCGGCGGATGGTGCGGACGAGGCACTGCGGGTCGCGGTCGATCGCGTCCTCGCCGGGGCGTCCCGGCGGCGGCTGGTGGGCTCTTCCCGGGAGCTGACCGGCCGCTACCGCGAGCCCCGGGCCGGGGAGCGGCCGGTGCGCGGGGCGGCCGACGCCGAGGCATACGTGGCGGCGCGACTGCCGGCGACGTTCACCGCGCTGACCCACGTGTTCACCGCCGCCGGCACATTGCACCCCGCGTTCGACCCGGCCTCGCAGCTGGATCTGGGAGCCGGCACCGGCGCCGCCGCGTGGGCCGCCGCGGCCACCTGGCCTGGGATCACCGAGGTGCGTCTGCTCGACCGCGAGGAGCAGATGATGGCCCTGGGCCGCCGGCTTCGGGAGGCGGACCCCCGCGCGCCGGACGCCTCGTGGACGTGGGAGCACGCCGACCTCCCCGGGGCGCGGTTCGCGCGCCATGACCTGGTGAGCCTGTCCTACGTGCTGGGCGAGCTCGACCCGGCCCGGCGGTTGGCGGTGTGCCGGGCGGCCTGGGCGGCGACCGGCGGACTGCTCGCCGTCGTGGAGCCGGGCACCCCGGCGGGCTTCGCGGTGATCCGCGAAATCCGCCGGGCCCTGTGCGACGACGGCGCCGGGCTGCTCGCGCCGTGCCCGCACGACCGGGCCTGCCCGATGACCGGGTCGGACTGGTGCCACTTCGCCGCCCGTGTCCAGCGCTCCGCACTGCATCGCCAGGTCAAGGGCGCCGACCTGTCCTACGAGGACGAGAAGTTCAGCTACGTCGTGTTCACCCGGTCGCCTGCCGACCGGGCGGCGGCCCGCGTGCTGCGCCATCCGCACCGGCCGCCGCGGCGGATCGAGTTCGCCGCCTGCACCGATACCGGTCTGCGCACCGTCCGGATCACCCGGTCGCACCCGGCCTACCGGACCGCCAAGAAGCTCGGGTGGGGCGCGGCGCTGCCGGACGCCCTGCTCGGCTGACCGCCGGGTACCGTCCCCGAGATGCCGTCCCCAGCCGCCTCCCAGGAGTCCCCGGCGGCCAAGGCACCGGCCGACCCGCGGTGGGCGACCGGCCGCGGGTCGCCGCTCGCGGTCGCGGTCTTCGTGGTCGCTGCGGCGTCGACGTTCGTCGCAGCCCGCCTGCACAGCGCCGCGCTCGGTGACATCGCGCGGTTCGTCGTACCGGGAAGCCGCTACAGCCACCCCGGCCAGACCCCGTCGGTCCTTCCCACCGCACATGGGGGCGGGTACGACGGCCAGTTCTACTTCCGGCTCGCGCTGGACCCGTTCGACTTCCACCACACGGCATTCGGGATCACCGTCGACCACGCCTACCGCTTCCAGCGGATCACCCTGTCGTTGATCGGGTGGGTGGTCACCGGCGGCGGATCACCGAATCTCGTCCCGTGGGCCATCGTCGTCGTCAACATCGTGCTGTTCGGCGTCCTGGCCTGGTGCGGCGGCGACCTGGCCCGGCAGTTCGGGCGGCACGCCGCCTGGGGCATCATCCTGGCCGCCTACCCCGGTTTCTTCTACACCCTCGCGCGGGACACCACCGAGATCGCGGAGGCGGCCTTTCTCGCGCTCGCCATGGTGGCGAGCACGCGGCGGCGGCCGGTGGCCATGGGATTCGCCCTGGCCGCATCGGTGCTCTCCCGGGAGTCCTCGCTGTTCGTCGTCGCCGCGGTAGGCCTGGTGGCGGTGGTCCGGATGCTGCGGGAACGCGGACTGCTCCGCCGGTCCGACCTCGCCTGGATCATCCCGGGGTGCCTCTACGCCGGCTGGCAGCTGTTCGTCTACGCCCGGACCGGGACGCTGCCCGCCACGACGGCCGACAGCAACCTCGGCGCGCCGTTCGCGGGCATCGCGCACTACGCCGGATCGTGGTTCCTCCGCATCCACAGCCTGGTCGGGATCCTGCAGCTCGTCGAGACGCTGCTCTGGATCGCCGTGGTGGTGCTGCTCCTCGTCACGGTCCGCACCTCGCGCGCACCGGACTGGGTCAAGGTGGCGGCGATCCTGCTGCTGGCGCTGACGCTCTGCCTGTCCGCGTCCAACTGGTACGGCTACACCAACTACCGCAATCTCTCCACGCTCTATGTCCTGGCCGCCGCCGTCATCCTCGGCAGCCGGGTGCGCCTCGAGCTGCTCGCCGCGTCCCTCGTCGGAATATGCGCCGTCGCCGCGGTGAGCCGGGTGACCAGGATCTAGTTCGCCGCCCGTTCGACGTTATCGTCGATCGACCGCGCACCGCCGGAAGGACGGGTAGACAGTTCCCATGGCCGACGTGCACACCGAGGTCGAGGACAAGTACGACGTCGACGACGCCTTCGTCGTGCCGGAGCTGACCACCGTGCGCGGTGTTGCGTCGGTGACCGAGCCGATCCAGCTCGACCTGGATGCGACCTACGTGGACACCGCAGACCTGCGGCTCGCCGCGGCCAAGGTGACGCTGCGCCGCCGTACCGGCGGCGAGGACGCCGGGTGGCATCTCAAGCTGCCGGCGGTCGGGAACGCCCGGACCGAGATTCATCGTCCTCCGGGTCGGTCGGCGCGCACCCCACCCAAAGCTCTCGTGGAGCAGGTGCGGGCCTGGGTGCGCGACGGCGCCCTCGCCCCGGTGGTGCGGCTGCGCACGACCCGGTTGATGCGCCGCGTGTGCGGCCCGGACGGCCAGGTGCTCGCCGAGGTCTGCGACGACCGGGTGATCGCCGACTCGTTCGGGACCGACGCCGGGCCCGGTGAGTGGCGTGAGGTCGAGGTCGAGCTCGTCGACGGCGACCGGAAGCTGCTGCGCGCCATCGGCGAGCAGCTCGTGCGGGCCGGCGCCCGGCCGTCCACGAGCCCGTCCAAGCTGGCCCGGGCCCTCGGACGACGGCGGGAGGACGCCACCCGGTCTCCCGACGACGCGATGTCGGCGGGGGCCCACATCGTCGGCTACCTGCGCGAGCACGTCGACCTGCTCAAGGCCTGTGATCCCCAGGTGCGCGCCGACGAGTCCGACTCGGTGCACAAGATGCGGGTGACGACGCGCAGACTGCGCAGCGTGCTCGGTGCCTACCGAACGCTGTTCGACCGGTCGGTGACCGAGCCGGTCCGCGCCGAGCTGAAATGGCTCGGCGCCGCGCTCGGCACCGCCCGCGACGACGAGGTGATGTACGACCGGCTGCGCACCATGGTCGACGCCCAGCCGAGCGCGCTGGTGATGGGACCTGTCCTCCGCCGGCTCGACCGTGAGCTGCGCGGCGACTACCGGCGGGCGCACGGCGAGCTGCTCACCGACCTGGACAGTCCCCGCTACCTGCGCCTGCTCGACTCACTCGACGCCTTGATCGACGCACCACCACTGACCGAGCTCGCCGCGGAACCTGCGACCCAGGTCCTGCCCAATGCCGTCCACAAGACCTGGCGGAAGCTCCGCCGGGCGGCCCGCGACGCCGACGAGCCCGATCTCGCCGACGAGGACCGGGCGGCACGGCTGCACGAGGTGCGCAAGGCCGCGAAGCGGGCCCGTTACACCGCCGACGCCGCCGTACCCACCTTCGGCGCCGAGGCGAAGACCTTCGCCGGTCAGATGAAGAAGCTGCAGTCCATCCTCGGCGATCACCACGACAGTGTCGTCTGCCGTGACCTGCTGCGCTCCATGGCACGGAACGCCCACCGGGCCGGCGAGAACACCTTCACCTACGGACGGCTGCACGCCCTGCAGGAGGCCGCCGGCGCCGAGAACGAGCGCCAGTTCGCCGGCGCGTGGCCCGACGCGGCCAGGAAGAAGCTGCGCCGCTGGCTGCGCTAGCCGCCGAGCCTGCGCACAGCCGAGCCCGTGGACGACCTGACCAATTCCCGGCGCACACCGCCCCGCACTGGGTCACACTGGGCAGAGGATCACGAGCTGTACGGGTGTCGGGGGAGACAAGGTCGGCCCGGCGGCGGCTCCCGAGGAGAGGCGGCGGGCATGGGTGACATCGGGGACAGGAAGCGCAAGACGATCGAGGTGCTGCCGGACTCGCTTCCCGAGCCGGTGGCGCAGCCCGCGGAGGCGCCGCGCGCGCCGGCCCCGGCGGTACCGGCGACACCGTCCAGGACGTCGGTGGGCTGACCCATGTCGGACGAGCAGTTCGACCTCGGTCAGGTCGAGCCGCGCGTCGGGGAGGTCTACGCGGTCCGCACCTTCCGCATCAACACCGAGGACGGCGCCCTCGTCCCGATCGGTGCGATGGCCAGTGAGCCGCGGGCATGGGCCGCGGCCACCGCGACGGCGGTCTGCGCGCGTTCGGCACGCCACTCCGCGCCGGCCGAAGAGTGCACCTGCGGGCTGTACGCGTTCGGCCGGGCCGAGGAAGTCGCGGCGCAGTATCCGCAGGCGCGGGAGGTCCTCGCCATCGTGGCCTGTCACGGCCGGATCGTCACCGGGACGAAGGGCCTGCGGGCACAACACGCCCGGGTGGTCGCGCTCTGGCTCGGTGCCGGGCTGCCCGACGACATCCCGGGCAAGGTCGCCGACCGCTACCCGCAGGTGCCGATGTATGCGAACAAGGCCGCGATGCTCGCGGAGTTCCCGCCGACGCCGCTCGACACCTACAGCGACGACCTCGCCGGCTCGACCCGGCGTACGGCGAAGTCCGTGATCGCCAAGCTGGTCCTGAGCTCGCTCGCCATCGCGCTCGCCGCCGTCGGCTGTCTCGGACACCGGGCCGGAGGCGGTTGGCCGGAGGCCACGCTGCTGGTCACCCCGCTGGTATGGGGCGCGTTCACGGTCCTCGCCCGCCGGGGCTCGAAGCTCGCCAGGTCGATCAGGCCGCACCTCGGCATGGTCGGCCTGGTGGGGTTCGCCAGCGCCGCCGCGGTCCTCGGCTCGCAGCAGCTGGCGCTGTTCGTCGTGCTGCTCCTGATCCCGACCCTGCTGTGGTATCTCGCTCCGCAGCTGTGCCGGCGCCTGGACCTCGCTCTCAGCGCGCCCGCCTACAGTGGCGCGCTCTACCAGCCGCCGTCGCTGCGCCGCCCGCGCCGGAAGCCGACTCAGGTGCCGCCGGTCTCGACCGAAGGCTGAGGGACGACCGATCCCGGCGGGTCGAGCCGCAGGTGGTCGCGTTCGCCGTCCGGCCACCGGATCCGGACGAGTGCCCCCGAATCGTCCTCGACCACCTCGACGCCGACACCGTCGACGGCGTCCGTCCCGCCGACCTGCGCGGACAGGCCCAGGAGCGCCGCGTAGACCACCCCGGGCACGACGGCGCCCGAACCGGCGACCCACGGGGTCACCGAGTACCGGCCGAAGGCGTTGCTGCCCTCGGCGGCGGTGATGTCGGCGACCGGCAACTCGCGCAGCCCGCCCGCCGTGCTGGTCAGCCCGTCCGCGCGGATCGCCGCGATCGCCCCGTCACGGACCTCGCACTGCGGCCGCATCGCGTCGGCCAGCGGGAACCCGGAGATGCGGAGCAGCCACGGGCCGGGGTGCCGCTCGCCGTGGCCGGCCGGGTCGGGATACGCCGGTGCCACGTCGCCCTCGTCCACCCGGACGAGCCGCACCTCCCGCGGACCGTGCAGCACCGACGCGGTGGTGACCCACGGCCCGGCCAGGTGCCGCCGTTCGGGCCCGTCGGTCCAATGGGCGCGGTGCCGGGAGATCCCGACCCGGCCGGCGACGTGGACCGGCTCGAACGGGCGCCGGAGCGACGGGCGGCCGTCCGGGGTGAGCAGCGCGACGTGGGAGTCACCGGGCGCCAGATCCCCGCCCGGCGGCATGGCCGGCGCCGCGTGGGTGGCGAAGGCGTGCCGCGCGTAGACAGGATCATCGGTGGCGAACTCGGTGGCGGTGGCGTGGTCGGTGCCGTGGTTGGCGATGCGGACCACGCCGTCGGCGGTGGTGCCCGAGACGATCCAGCCAGGCGGCCCGATCGTGGTCTCGACGTCGCGCTGCTCGACCGGGAGCGGCTCCTCGACGTCGGTCCACACCGGATGGTCCGGGGCCAGCACCAGACCGGCGAATCCCTTGGCCGCCCAGTACGGCGACCCCGGACCGGAGTAGCTCTGCCGGATCGGGGTGAATTCACCGTGCCACCCGAGCGAGAGCAGCCCGTCCGCGTCGAGGCAGCCGGCCCCGACGAACCGCCGCAGCACTCCGCTGGCCAGCCGCCGGGTCAGGCCCGGCTCCAGCGGTGACGCGTCGCAGACCGCGCCGGCCCAGAACGGTGCCAGCATCGCGAACCGGTAGGTCAGCGAACGCCCATGGAAGAGCGGGCTGCCGTCGCCGCCGACGAGGTGCTGCGCATCGAGCAGGTAGCGCTGCACCCGTTGCCGGTAACGGTCGAGGAGTGCGCGGTCGGCGTCCGCGCCGATCATCCGGCAGTACCACAGCGGATAGAAGTGCATGACCCAGCCGCTGTAATAGTCGTAGTTGCGGTACTCGCCCGGCCGGCGGTTGCCGTCGGAGTACCACCCGGCGCCGGCGTACCAGTCGTCGGTGAGTTCGACGATGCGCTCGACGTCGGTCGCCGACCACGGGCCACCGACCGATCGCAGGAACGCATTCGTCACGCCCTGGAACCAGATCCAGTTGTTGTGCGGGAGGGGCATCCCGACGGTGCGGGCGAGCCAGTCGACGACCTGCTGCCGGACCTCGTCGTCGAGGCGGTCCCAGACCCACGGCCGGGTTTCGTGCAATGCGATGGCGATCGAGGCCGCCTCGACCTTCGCCTGCCTGATCTCGTCGAGTGCCGGCCACCGCTCGGCCGACTTCGGGTCGGTGCCGGCGGCCAGTCCGCGGGCGTACCACTCCGCGACGTTGCGGACGTCGTCCGCCCCGGACCGGGCGAGCCGGAACCCGGCGAGCAGGAAGGAGCGGGCGAACCCCTCCAGACCGTCGCTCCACCGCCCCGCGCTGCTGGCCGGGCCGGGCAGGTCGATGAGCGCGTGGTGCGGGGACCCGTGCCGGCGTACGGCGGCCAACATCTGGTCGGCAAGCGCTTCCCAATGGGACCGGGTCCACCCGGTGCGCGGGGAGAGGGTGTGGTCGGGTTCCGGCAGGTCGGTCACGGTCGGCTCCTGGGAGAGATACGTCGCCATCCGGCTCGCGGGGAACCTACCGGACCGCCGTGCCGCCCGCCGGTCCCCGCCGAGCGCCGACGACCATGATCGTGATCGGGTCTGTCGGGCGTTTCGCGGCGTTATCCGATCACGATCACGGGTATGTGTCGGGTGGCCGGGCGATGTCGGAGAACGGGGGGTGAGAGTGAGCACTGCGGTGACCGGCTCGGCCGGCACACCGGACGCACCGGACGCACCGGGCGCGCTGGGCGCACCGGCCGTCGGCGACGATCAGCCGGATCCTCGTCGCTGGAAGGCGCTCGTGGTCTGTCTGGTCGGCGGCTTCATGACGCTGCTGGACGTCAGCATCGTGAATGTGGCGCTGCCGTCGGTTCGCGCGGGACTCGGCGCCAGTTCGAGCGACCTGCAGTGGATCGTGGCGGGCTACGCGCTCGCCTTCGGCCTGGTGCTCGTCCCTGCGGGCAGGGTCGGGGACACCCGCAGCCGGCGGGTGGTCTTCGCCACCGGCCTGATCATCTTCACCGTGGCCAGCGGGCTCGCCGGCGCAGCCACCAGCCCGCTCTGGCTGTCGATCGCCCGCATCGTCCAGGGCGTCGGCGCCGGTGTGCTCATTCCGCAGATCGCCGGTTTCATCCAGACGCTGTTCCGCGGCCCGGAGCGCGGCAAGGCCTTCGGCATGCTCGGCGCGGTCATCGGCATCTCGACCGCGATCGGTCCACTGCTCGGTGGCCTCCTGGTCGTGGCCGCCGGCACCCAGGAGGGCTGGCGCTGGGTCTTCTACGTCAACCTGCCGATCGGTGTCGTGGCGCTGGTCCTGATCCGGCGGTTGCTCCCGGCCGGCACCGGACGGCGCACGGGGGCAGGGCTCGACCCGGTGGGGATCGCCCTGCTCGCCGCAGGCACGTTCCTCGTGCTGCTGCCACTCGTCGAAGGCGACGAGACGTCGCTGTCGGACCGGGCGTGGTGGCTGGAGGGTGTGGCTGCCGTCCTGCTTGTGTGCTTTGTCCTGTGGGAACGGGCCTTCCGCCGTCGCGGCGGTGATCCGGTGCTCGACCTCGGTCTCTTCCGCCGGCGGTCCTACGCGCTCGGGACCGGGCTGGGGACGGCGTACTTCGCCGGTTTCACGTCGATCTTCCTGGTCCTCACGCTCTACCTGCAGACCGGCCTCGGGTACGACGCGCTGCTCGCCGGGCTCATCACCACGCCGTTCGCGCTCGGCTCGGCGGTGACCGCCGCGCTCGGCGGCCGCATGGTCGACCGGCTGGGTCGGGTCGTGGTGGTCGGCGGGCTGGTGCTCGTGGTGATCGGGCTGGTCGGGGTCGACGTGGTCGTCGCCCACGTCGATCACGACGTCGGCCTCGTCCTCGTCGCACCGCTGTTGGTGACCGGCCTGGGCAGCGGTTTCGTCATCGCGCCCAACCAGACCATCACCCTGTCGGAGGTGTCCGCCGCGGGCGGCGGGAGTGGCGCCGGCGTCGTGCAGACCGCGCAGCGGATCGGCTCTGCGGTCGGGGTGGCCGTCGTCACCGCGGTGTTCTTCTCTACCGTGGCGCAGAAGCACGGCGACTTCGCCGCGGCGCTCGGCGTCGGAATCCGGGTGGCGATCGGGTTCGTCGTGCTCGCCCTGCTCGTCGGGCTGGCCGACCTGCGTCGCCCGCGCCGGCGCGGGCGCCATGCCCGATAAACGCCCTGCCCGATGAACCGACCCCGCTCGTCTGGACGTGATCTGCATGAGCCATCCCCGCACCGGCCGCGAGGTGCATCTCGTCGCCCGGCCGCACGGCACCCCGACGCTCGACGACTTCGCCGTGGTGGACGCCGACATCCCCGAGCCGGGCCCCGGCGAGGTGTTGGTGCGCAATCTCTTCATCTCGGTCGACCCCTACATGCGGGGCCGGATGAACGACACGAGGTCCTACGTCCCGCCGTTCGCCCTCGGCGAGGTGATGGACGGCGGTGCGGTCGGCACGGTGATCGCGTCGGAGAGTCCCGACCTGGCCGTCGGCGACGTCGTCCTGCACCAGCTCGGCTGGCGCGAGTTCGCGGTCGTCGACGCCTCGCATACGCACCGGATCGACGGCTCCCCGGCATCGACGGTGTCGGCATACCTGGGCGTGCTCGGGATGCCTGGCCAGACGGCGTACGTCGGTCTGGTCGACATCGCCGCGATGCAGGAGGGAGACGCGGTCTTCGTCTCCGGCGCGTCCGGGGCGGTGGGGAGCCTGGTCGGCCAGATCGCCCGGCTGCGCGGCGCGTCGCGGGTGGTGGGTAGCGCCGGCTCGGCCGAGAAGGTCGCCTACCTCACCGGGAAGCTCGGATTCGATGCGGCGTTCAACTACAAGGACGGCCCGGTCGCCGAGCAGCTGGCGAAGGCCGCTCCGGACGGCATCGACGTGTACTTCGACAACGTCGGCGGCGACCACCTGGAAGCAGCGTTGTCGGCGCTGCGCCGCAACGGGCGGGTCGCGATGTGCGGCGCCATCTCGCAGTACAACGCCGTCGAACCGGCGCCCGGTCCGCGCAACCTCGGGCTGGCCGTCGGCAAGCGACTCACGCTGCGCGGGTTCATCGTCGTCGATCACGCCGATCGCTTCCCGGTCGTCGCCCGTGACCTCGGCGGCTGGCTGCGGGCGGGTGAGATCACCTATGAGGAGACCGTCGTCGACGGGATCGACCAGGCGCCGGCGGCCTTCCTCGGCCTGTTGCGCGGCGACAACACCGGCAAGATGGTCGTCCGCGTCGGCGCCTGAAGCGCGCTGCGGAGCCCGTGGGAGAATGCCGGTATGACGGCATCCTCGGCAGAAGATCTTCGTATCGGCGTCATCGGACTCGGCTCGCGCAGCGCCCTCGCCCGCCACGCGCACCGGCCGGGAGAGGGATCGCAGGTCGTGGCGGCGTGCGACCTCGACCCCGAGGCGCTGTCGCGGGCCCGCGAGCGTTACGGCGCCGGGGTGCGCACGACGAGGGACTATCACGATCTGCTCGACGGCGACGTCGATGCGGTGCTTCTGGTGACCCCCGACCACATGCACGAGGACCTCGCCGTCGACATCCTCGCCGCCGGCGTGCCGGTCTACGTCGAGAAGCCGTTGGCGATCACGGTCGAGGGATGCGACCGGGTGCTCGCCGCCGCCCGCGACTCGGGTGCGCGGCTCTACGTCGGGCACAACATGCGCCACATGCCGATGGTCCTGTTGCTGCGCGATCTGATCCAGCGCGGCGAGATCGGCGAGGTGAAGGCGGTCTGGTGCCGGCACTTCGTCGGCAACGGCGGCGACTACTACTTCAAGGACTGGCACGCCGAGCGCGCCAAGACCACCGGCCTGCTGCTCCAGAAGGCCGCGCACGACATCGACGTCATCCACTGGCTCGCCGGCGGTTACACCCGGCGGGTCACCGGGATGGGTGCCCTGACGCTCTACGGCGACATCACCGACCGGGCCGACAACCGCGGCCGGCTGATGAAGGACTGGTTCTCCTACGACAACTGGCCACCGCTGTCGCAGCGGGGCCTCAACCCGGTGATCGACGTCGAGGACCTCTCGATGGTGTCCATGGCACTGGACAACGGCGTCCTAGCGAGCTACGAGCAGTGCCACTACACCCCGGACTACTGGCGCAACTACACGGTGATCGGCACCGAGGGCCGCATCGAGAACTTCGGTGACACCGGCGGAAACGGCCTGGTCCGGTTGTGGAACAAGCGCACCGACTACAACCCGGACGGAGATGCGACCTTTCCCATTCCGGGGTCGAACGAGGGCCACGGCGGGGCGGACGCGTCCATCATCGCCGAGTTCCTGCGGTTCGTGCGCTCCGGCGGCCGCACCGCCACCTCGCCGGTCGCCGCACGCGAGTCGGTGGCCACCGGGGTCACCGCGACCGACTCACTGCGGCGGGGGAGCATCCCGCTCGACGTACCGACGCTCGACCCGGCGCTGCACGACTATTTCGAGGTCGGACAGCAGGCAGGGGTGGCCAGCCATTAGCAGCAGCTTCCGCGTCGACGAACTCCCCGTCCGCGTCTACCCGGGGGAGACCGAACTCGGCCGGGCCGCCGCTCAGCACACCGGCGACGTGCTCCGCAAGGCCGTGGCCGAGCGCGGTGCGGCGCGTGTCGTCATCGCCACGGGTAATTCGCAGCTCGCCTTCATCACCGCCCTGCGGGACGAGCCCGACGTGCCGTGGCGCGCCGTCACCGTGTTCCACATGGACGAGTACGTCGGCATCGCCGAAGACCACCCGGCCAGTTTCCGCCGCTGGATCAGGGAAAGCGTCGCCGAGCCGTTCGGGCCCGCGCAGGTGCACTACATCGACGGTGACGCCGCGGATGCGCGGGCCGAATGCCGTCGCTACGAAGCACTGCTGCGGAGCGGTCCGCTCGACCTGGTGTGCCTCGGCATCGGCGAGAACGGGCACATCGCCTTCAACGAGCCGCACCAGGCCGACTTCGCGGATCCGGTATGGGTCAAGGTGATCACGCTGGAGGAGCGGTCCCGGTCCCAGCAGGTCGGCGAAGGTCACTTCGCGACGATCGCCGACGTTCCCGAACAGGCCATCACGCTGACGGTCCCGGCGCTGCTCGCTCCGGACACGGTGCAGGTGGTCACCCCCGAGGCGCGAAAGGCCGAGGCGGTGCGCACCGCGCTGACGGCGCCGGTAGACCCGGCCTGCCCGGCCAGCGTGCTGCGCTCCCGACCGGGTGTCACGCTGTTCCTCGACCGGTCCTCGGCCCGGCTGCTCGACCAGGCCGGCGGCCGGGACCGACCTCAGGGCGACAGCGAGTCCGTCACCGAATAATCCGCTCATTCAAGACACGCCCCGGTGACGGACCTTGCCACGACGGACTCATATCCTCGCCCTGCGACCAAGCGGAGGAGCGAGGATGGTCTCGGAGCTGTTCGACCCCGATGCGTGGGTGCCGGTGCGGGATCAGCACTTCACCGACATCACCTACCACCGCGCCGTCGGGTCGGGAACCGTGCGGATCGCGTTCGACCGGCCGGACGTGCGCAACGCCTTCCGGCCCAAGACGGTCGACGAGCTCGCCCGGGCACTCGACCACGCGCGGATGAGCTCGGACGTCGGCTGCGTCCTGCTCACCGGGAACGGGCCGTCCCGCAAGGACGGCGGGTGGGCCTTCTGCTCCGGGGGGGACCAGCGCATCCGGGGCCGGACCGGATACCAGTACGACGGCCCGGACGGCGGTCCGGACGACGGCTCGGACGGCGGCCCCGCGGCGGCCGACGGCGAGCAGGCCCGGCTGGGCCGGCTGCACATCCTCGAGGTGCAGCGGCTGATCCGCTTCATGCCCAAGGTGGTCATCGCCGTGGTGCCGGGGTGGGCGGTGGGCGGCGGCCACAGCCTGCACGTGGTCTGCGACCTCACCCTCGCCAGCCGTGAGCACGCCCGGTTCAAGCAGACCGACGCCGACGTCGCCAGCTTCGACGGCGGCTTCGGGTCGGCCTACCTGGCCCGTCAGGTGGGTCAGAAGCTCGCCCGCGAGATCTTCTTCCTCGGCCGGACCTACGACGCCGAGGCGGCCCACCGGATGGGGATGGTCAACGCCGTCGTTGCGCATGCCGATCTGGAGCGGACGGCGCTGGACTGGGCCGCCGAGATCAACGGCAAGAGCCCGACTGCGCAGCGGATGCTCAAGTACGCCTTCAATCTGCTCGACGACGGTCTGGTCGGTCAGCAGGTCTTCGCCGGCGAGGCGACCCGCCTCGCCTACATGACCGACGAGGCGGCCGAGGGCAGGGACTCGTTCCTCGAGAAGCGACCGCCGGACTGGTCGCCGTACCCCTGGTACTACTGATCTGACGCGTTTGCGCAGGTCATCCCTGAAGGAGCGGGGCCGGTCAAGGTCGTCTCGGGGCCGGGGATTTGGCGGGGCCCGGTAGTTGCGGGCACGTCGAGCCGGGCGTCGGGGTCTGGGCTCGGGCTTGCCCGACCGCGTAGCGGCCGGAGGGCCTTGAGGTCGACGTCTGGGTCGTCGGAGGATATGGGTGGCGGGGACTGGTGGCGGGTGGGCTCCTTTACCGGTGAACGGGTGTGGGGTGTGCGCTCGTCATGGCCGGTGACCCGGCTGGTGGGCGGGCCCGGGTGGGCTGCCGGTCATCCCTTCGCCGCGATGGGGGCGGCATGATGGGGTTCGCAGAGCTCGATCGGCGGGGTCAATCAGAGGGTTCGACCGCGCCGGTGCTGGGGGTCCTGACCTGCACGACCCGCGCCGACCGAGGGTTGAGGGCCGCTCATGCGGCGCTGGCCCGGGGGTGTTCCAGGGCGCGGACGTGGTGGTCGCGCAGGGCGTAGAACACGTACTCGAGCTGGCGGCGGCCGGCGGCGACGACGCCGATGTTGCGGCCCCGCCGGGCCCCGACCCGGTCCCGGATGGTGCCCACGGCGGTGGTCTTGGGCAGGACCTGGACCGACTCGATGACCGCCGGGCGCACCAGCCGGGAGCCTTGTTTGGTGACCCGGCCGCGGTGGACGTGGGTGTCGGACTCGTGGTGGCGGGGAGTCAGCCCGGCCCGGCAGGTCAGCTGCTCGGGCCGGGTGAACCGGGTGATGTCGCCGATCTCGGCGACCAGAACCGCCGCGAGCACCGGTCCGATCCCGGGGATCTTGCCGACCGCGAGGTAGCCGGGGTCGCGGGCCAGCCGGCCCCGCACCAGGGTGGCGAACACGTCGATCTCGAAGTCCACCGATTCCATCACCCGGCGCAGCGAACCGATCCGCGCCGCATACGGGGCGGGCAGGTCCAGGCTGTCGAGCAGGTCGGTGCCGGCCAGGCCGAACAGGTCGGTCATGGTGACCTGCACCCCGCACTTGGCTAGCACGGCGTGGATCTCGGCCTTGCAGTGAGAACGCAACCCGACCAGTTTGGCCCGGTGCCGGACCAGCTCCCGCAGCTCCCGGGTGGCCGGTGGCGCGATCCACGCCTCCGGCAGCCGGCCCATCCGCAGCAGGTCGGCGAGATCGGCGGCGTCGCGGACGTCGTTCTTCACCCGCCGATACTCAAACGCCTTGACCCCCAACGGATGCGCCAAATGCACCACCGCCCCACCGGCCTGCAACGCATCATGAACCGTCACGGGTTTGATGCCGCATCTTTCTGAGTTCAGGAGGATGTGCACATGCCCAACAGAATCGATCCCGCGGTGAAGGAGCGGGCGCTGCGGATGATCGTTGATCACCGGCAGGACTACCCCTCAGACACCGCGCTCGCCGAGGCGGTGGCCAGCAAGGTCGGCGTGGGTAGGGAGACGGTGCGACGGTGGCTGGTCCAGGCCGACGTCAACGCCGGCACCCGTTCCGGGGCGACCAGCGATGAGCAGGCCGAGCTCAAGCGCCTGAAGGCGGAGAACAAGCGACTGCGCGAGGACAACGAGATCCTGCGGGCAGCAACGGTTTTCTTCGCCGGGGAGCTCGACCCCCGCAACCGCTGATCATGGCGTTCATCGACGATATGCGAGCTGCTGGCCACGCGGTCGAGCCGACCTGCCGAGTCCTGTCCTCACAGGGCTGCACGGTCGCCGCGCGGACCTACCGATCCTGGAAACAGACCAACCGTCCGGTAGCTGCGCGGACGATCTCTGATGCGGTGATCACCGACGCGCTGTTGGCCACGGTCGGCACCCCTGAGGGCCTCTACGGCCGCCGAAAGATGACCCATTGGCTGCGCCGAGAAGGTCACGACGTGGCGTTTTGCACCATTGATCGCTTGATGCGGGATCTGGGGATGAACGGGGTGCGCCGCGGACGCCAAGTGCGAACCACGATCCCCGGGAGGGACGGGCACCGTGCCGGTGACCTGCTGGACCGCGACTTCACCGCACCGGCACCCAACACCCGTTGGGTCGCGGACTTCACCTACTGCAGAACCTGGGGCGGGTTCGTCTACGTCGCCTTTGTCGTCGACGTGTTCGCGCAACGGATCGTGGGCTGGCACGCCGCCAGCGACCGGCGGACCAATCTGGTCCTCACCCCGCTGCGGATCGCCTTGTGGGACCGCGACCGCCAGGGGACCCCCGTGGAACCCGGCCAGCTGCTGCACCACTCCGATGCAGGAAGCCAGTACACCTCGATCAAGTTCACCGAGCACCTGGATCTCGAGGGCATCGCGCCCTCGATCGGGACCGTTGGGGACGCCTACGACTGTGAGACTGTCCGTTGCCGTCAGGCGGCCTGACTCTTTCCTACGATTGACCCCGCGGTTTGGGTGTCTTTGCTGTTGATCTGTCGTCTGCCTGCCGGTGCAGTATCCAGCGGTGCTGGCCGGGCGGGCAGTGACCTCATAGGAGCCTGATCGCAACAGGTCTCGTCACAGTCCCGTCCACCCGGCCGGCCAGCGTCGCGTCCGCCGCCCTGGTCTGAGCTGGAGGTCGCAGTGACAAGGATGAACCCCGATCCGCGCCGTCGTCGAGTGGTGGTTGGCGTGGACACGCACAAGCATGTCCACGTGGCTGTCGCGCTCGATGCGATCGGCGGTCGTCTGGATGCCCGGTCTTTCGCCGCCGACCGCAGCGGCTATGAGCAGCTGCTCGAGTGGGCGCTGGCCTTCGGTGCGAAGCAGCTGACGTTCGCGATCGAGGGCACCGGCTCCTACGGCGCCGGCCTGACCGCAGCGGTTCGCCGCCGCGACGTCGGTGTCGTCGAGGTGCTACGCACCGACCGACGTGACCGACGATTGCGGGGAAAGTCCGACACTCTCGACGCCGAGAACGCTGCCCGCTCCGGCCTGGCCGGCAACGCGAACTCGATCCCGAAGACCAACGACGGCACCGTCGAGATGCTGCGCCAGATCAAGATCGCCAAGGACACCGCGGTGAAAGCCCGCACTGCGGCGATGATCAGTCTCAAGGCGGTGCTCGTCACTGCGATACCGGAGCTGCGGGAAGAACTGCAGCCCCTGACTAAGACGAACCTCATCAACCGCTGCGCCGGTCTCCGTCCCGGCCCGGTCGATGCAATCCACGCCGCGACCAAGCACACGCTGCGTTCGCTCGCCCGCCGCTGGCAAGCCCTGGACGTCGAGATCAAAGGTCACGAGAAGCTGCTGACCGAGCTCACCGCCGCACTGACCCCACAGCTGGTTGGCGCCTTCGGCGTCGGCCCGGACACCGCCGCCGAACTTCTCATCGTCGCCGGCGACAACATCGACCGAGTCCGCTCCGAACCTGCCTGGGCTCGGCTCTGCGGCGTTGCTCCCATCCCCGCATCATCCGGACTTACGACCCGGCACCGGCTCAACCGCGGCGGCCACCGCCAGGCCAACGCTGCCCTCTACCGGTCGGTGATCGTCCGGATGCAGCACCACGAACCCACCCGGGCCTACGTCGCACGACGCACCGCCGAAGGCAAGACCAAGGCCGAGATCATCAGGTGCCTCAAGCGGCTGCTCGCCCGCGAGATCTGGGCCCTCATGCGACCGCTGCGCAGCCTGCCGGAACCCGCCGGGAACGCAGCTTGACGACTATAGGAGCGTCAACGCCCTGATGGAGTCGATCATCGGGCTGTTCAAGACCGAGTGCATCGGCACGGCCGTCTTCCACGACGGCCCCTACAAGACGCCCGCCGATGTCGAGTTCGCCACCGCCGGCTGGGTCGACTGGTACAACCACCGACGCCTGCACGGCTCACTCGGAATGCTCACCCCACAGGAGTTCGAGAACGCCCACTACGCTGCTCTCAGCCGAGAGTCGCTACCCCACGAAGAAGCGGCAACGAACCCGTGACGGTTCATCAACCGCCCAGTACCAGCCGTAGGTCGCCTCGATCACCACCTGCGGCGCCCGACCGGCCCGGGCCATCACCGCCGCTAACCGGTCGACGTCGTTGACGATCCGCGTCGACTCCAACACCTGCCCGGTGTCGGTGGTCCGCACGATCACGCTGCGCCGGCGGTGCAGATCGATACCCACGAACTGCTGACCCGCATACCCTTCCATCAGGGGCCTCCTCAAACGGTGACGGTGAACACCCCCAGCATCCGCCGGAGGGTCACCAGGAGCGGAGGCCCCGCTCCTTCATCGCATCAGAGGCCCAATGACCCCTCATGCGTGGCAGAGGCGTGGCAAGAATCGCGATCGATGCCTGGCGCCGGCCACGCTCGGAGCTTCCCTCGGCACTGTCGTCGGCAGCCCGTAGACTGCCGTCATGACGCTGAGCGCACGGGAGTTCTACGAGGCGGGGCTGGCCCTGCCTACTTCGGTGCGCAAGGACGTGGCCCTGCGGCTCCTGGAGTCAGTCGAGGTCGTTGATCAGGGCACGATCGACCAGGCGTGGACCGACGAGGTCTCAACTCGGGTGGGCGACCTCCTCAGCGGCAAGGTCGAGACCATTCCAGGTGAGCAGGTCTTCGCGGAGCTGGCCGAGCGGCGAGCCGCGCGCAACGCATGACCCTCGGCTTCGACTTCCACCCGGAAGCTCGGGCCGAGTTCGTTGCGGACGTTGACTGGTACGACGCGGGCGAGGTCGGTGTCGGCGAGCGATTCGAGGTTGCCGTGCGGGCCGCGATCGACGCAGCGGTCGACTCGCCGGAATTTTGGCGGTCTGGCCGGGCTGGGAGCGTGAGCCGGTCGTGCGGTCCAAGGGCGTCAGCGACTTTCCCTACCGGGTCGTCTACGTCGTCCGCGATGACCAACTGATCATCGTCGCGGTGGCTCACGCGAAGCGTCGACCCGGCTACTGGCGCGGGCGTGTTGGGTCGACCTGATCTGGCAGACGCGTGGCAAGGACGGCCGCTGCCATCTCCGAGGTGGCCGCGCGGGTCTTGTCCTCGGCCGTCGGCCAGAGGTGCGCATACGTGCTCAGCGTCGTCGTCGCGGACGCGTGGCCAATGGTGCGCTGGACGGTGACCACGTCGCACGTTGCGGCGATCAGGCCGCCGGCGAAGTAGTGCCGCAGGTCGTGCAGCTTGTGCGTGATCTCGGCGTCGGTGCGGGTCGAGCGCCAGCGGTAGTCGACGAGGTTGTCATGCCACGGCTTGCCGCTCTCGTCGGACCATGGCTGAAGCTGCCGTGCGACCACCCGGCCGCCGTATCCTCGAAGACGATGCGCGGGCAGCGGATCGGGTTCTGTACGGCGCCGGACGGCGTGCGAATCGCCTATGCCACTTCTGGGGGCGGTCCTGGGCGACCACTCGTGCGGGTGGCGACCTGGCTCACCCATTTGGAGTACGACGCGCGGGTGTATGCGCACTGGCTCGCCGAGCTCGGTGCGGACCGGACGTACCTGCGCTACGACCTGCGCGGGTGCGGCTTGTCCGACCGGGACGTTGCGGACCTATCCCTCGAGGCGAAGGTGGCCGACCTGGAGGCGGTGATCAACGCGGCCCAGGTGGACCAGGCGGACCTGCTCGGCGTGTCTGGTGGTGGCCCGGTCGCCATCGCTTACGCCCACCGGCACCCGCACCGGGTGGCCCACCTGGTGCTCTACGGCAGCTACGCACGAGGTCGTGCCCTGCGTGGCGTGGGCAGCCGGCAAGCCGACGAGGAGGCCATGTTCCTGTCGCTGACTCGGGCCGGGTGGGGAGGCGGCCATCCTGCCTTCCGGCGAGTCTTCACCAACCTGTTCATGCCCGACGCGAGCGAGTCCGAGGTCGACGCCTACGAGGAGATGCAGCAGCTGTCGGCGAGCGCGGACGCCGCGAGCGCGATCCGGCAGACGAGCTACCACACTGACGTGAGCGCGGCCGCCGCCGAGCTGACGGTGCCGACTCTGGTCCTGCACGTGCGCGACGACGCGGTGGCGCCGTTCGAGGAAGGTCGACGGCTGGCCGGCTTGATCCCAAGTGCCGAGTTCGTCCCGATCGAGGGTCGCAACCACATCCTCGGTCCGGATGATCCGGCCTGGTCCGTCTTCGTCGCCGAGCTGCGACGCTTCCTCGCCACCGCGGCGACCCCGCGCGAGCGTGTCCTAGACCGGCTCACCCGTCGGGAGCGTGACGTGCTCGAGCGCGTCGCGGCCGGTGAGGACAACGAGCGCATCGCGGCCGGTCTGGCGCTGAGCGTCCGTACCGTCGAGCGGCACCTGTCGAACATCTACCTCAAGCTCGGTGTCACCGGGAAGGCGGCCCGTGCGGCGGTGGCCGCACGATTCACGCGCGGCACCTGACCTCCTACGTGCATCCCGTCATCGCTCGGGTCTGCCGACGCACCAGGTTGCGTGCGCACGCCGATGCCGGCGCCCGGTGGTGATCCCTAGCGTCACACGAAGGAGGTGGCGCCGTGCCGATGCAGCAGGTACCAACGTGCCGGAGGATGAGCCGCGGTGTGGCTTCCCCTGGTGCGGCCCTGTTCCTGGCCACCTTCGCGGCCCAGTCGACGGCCTTCGTGCTGGCGCCCATGCTGCCCCGGCTGGCGGCGACGTTCGCCGTCCCGATGGGCACGGTCGGCCAGTTGCGCACGAGCAGCGGCGCGGCCGCCGTGCTGGCGCCCCTCGCCGTTGCCCTCGTCGCTCCGCAGGTGACCAGCCGCTCCGCGATTCTCGCCGGCCTCCTGCTCGACCTCGCCGGATGCTGCCTGGCCGAGACCGCCGGGAGCTTCACCGGGCTCGTGGTCGCCCACCTGTTCCTCGGCGGCGGGCTCGGCCTCGTGGTCAGTGGATCCCTGACCGCGTCGGCGGACTGGGCCGCTCCCGGTGGCTGGGCGCGACTGCTGACGCGCGCCACCTTAGGGATGGGCACCTCGGCCGTGGTGGCTACGCCGCTGGCCGGGGCCCTGGTCATGCTGGACTGGCGAGTGGCCTGGCTCGAGCCGGGCGCGGCGTGCCTTCTCGCGCTGCGGGCGATCCGGTCGCAGCCGGGGGTCCGCCAAACCGTTCGGGCCGGGAGCGTCCCGGTCCGGGCGGTCCGGCGGGCGAGATCGCCCCTGCGGCGGCCGGCCGTAGCGGGCTGGCTGGTCGGGGAGTTCCTCGCTTACGGCGGCTGGTCTGTGGTCACGGTTTACGCGGCGGCGCTGCTCATCGCCAGCTACCGGGTGGCCCCCATGTCGGCCGGGATGCTCATCGGCCTGAGCGCAACCGCCTTCCTGGTCAGCGCACGCTGGATGCGCTCGCGCCTGGACGCACCCCGACCCTGGCTCCTCGGCCTCTCTCTGGCACTTGCTGCGACCGGTGCGGCGTTCGGGCTGGCCCGCACCAGCCTGGCGACCAGCACCGTCCTGCTGGTGCTGCTCGGTCTGCTCAACGGCGGCCGCAACCCAGCCGGCAGTGCGCTCGGGCTGTTCCTGGGTGGGGACCAGCGGGGGCCGCTCATGGCGGCCCGGACGTCGGTGCAGTTCCTCGGCTACCTGGTCGGCGCCGGACTCGGCGGCGTGGTGCTGACCGGCAGCGGCTTTTCCGGCCTCGGGGTGCTCATGGGTGCGCTCTTTGGACTGGCCGCCGTGCCGCACGCGTTCGCCTGGTTGGCGGTGCGGTACCCCCGACGTACGCGACACACGGTCGCGGGACCGGCACCCGAGCGGTGCCAGCAAGGAGGATGACATGAGCGCGACATCGAATACCGCACCTCCGGTCGACAGGGCCGTGGTCGAGGCGTTCGTCGGCCAGGCGGTCGCAGACGCAGCCGCCGCGGTGAGCGTGCTGCTCACCCACATCGGCGACCGGCTCGGGTTGTACCGGGCGATGGTCGACGGAGATCCGGTCACAGCGGAGGAACTCGCGTCCCGCACCGACACCAACCCGCGCCTGGTCCAGGAGTGGTTGAACAACCAGACCGTCGGTGGCTACGTGGTCCACGACCCGCAGACCGACGCCTTCTGCCTGCCGGGCGAACACGCGGTCGCCCTCGCCCACGAGTCGAGCCCGGCGATGGTGCAGGGACTGTTCGACCTGGTCGCCGCGGTCTACCAGAGCATCGACCAGGAGATCGACGCCTTCCGCACGGGCACCGGGCTGGCCTGGGCAGACCACCACCCCTCGTTGTTCACCGCAACCGAGCGGGCCTTCCGACCGGGCTACCAGGCGCACCTGGTGCAGGAGTGGATCCCGGCAGCTCAGGAGGCCGCCGTCGCCGAGAGGGTGGAGTTCCGGCTGGGAGACGCGACGAGCATTGCCGGGCGTTTCGACCTGATCGCGTTCTTCGACTGCTGGCATGACACCGCCGACCCGCTTGGCGTGGCGGAGGCGGCCCGCCAGGCGCTCGCCGAGGGCGGCCAGGTCCTGCTCGTGGAGCCGTTGGCTGGCGACCACCTCGAAGACAACTTCAACCCGCTCGGGCGCTTCGGCTACGGGATCTCAACTCTGGTGTGCACGCCCTGCTCGATCAGCGACGGCGGGCCCGGACTCGGTGCGCAGGCGGGCGAAGCACGTACCCGCGAGACATTCAAGGAGGCGGGGTTCGACACCCTTCGCCGAGCTGCCGAGACGCCGCTGAACATCGTCTACGAGGCACGACCGTGAGGTGAGGCCCGCTCGGGCCGACGCGTTCAGCCGCCCCGTCCTGCCACGCGCCGCCGACCGGGCCCAGCTCGGTCATCTGGTGCACCGGCGTGGGCGACCACAGGTCTATCGCTCCGGCTTGGCCACGATCGAGCGCACGGGCCGACGGCGTACCCATGCCACCATTCGAGGTGAAGCTCCATGACGAGGGCAGGCCGTGGTACCCGGTGAGGGTCGCACTCGGCCAAAACGAGATCGGCAACGAGGGCGAGCTGGAGGCGGGCCGACGATACGTTCGTGCGTGGCAAATGCGTGGCACGAGAGCCAGCCGCGATCGGCCTCAACCGACGCCCGTCAACGCGTTTGCGCAGGTCAGCCGCACAACACCAACGACGACCATCAACGGCCGCTCAGCGTGCCGCGCTTCCCCTGGTACTACTGATCTCGCCTACTTCCGCAGGACGGTGACGACGTCCTCGTGCCCACGAGCGGACATCACCCGGTGCACAAGATCCGGCGTGCGTATTGGGCGATGCCGTTCGGCATGTGCGTGTTGTGGGATGCCGCTGCTTGGGCGCTGCAGTGTGACATGACGTCTGCAGCGGCTGATACCGCACAGCGCAGGTCAAGGGCGTTGAGTCCCGCGACGGTCGCCTCGATGCCTGGGGGAAGCTGGTTCGGACTGTCATCGAGGACCTGGGACAGACCGTGCCACGGGTACGAGGTTCCACGTGCGGCGGCCCACAACATCCAGATCTGTTCTCGTGCCTCGTGCAACCGCTGGTGTGCCTCCCACATGGATCCGCGTTGGAGATACTTGTCTGCATCCAGCAGTGCACGCCACCCGAGAAACGCCCACTGCCGAAGCCGGTCGGCAGGCACCTCATACGCCGACGGCCCCCTTGTCGTGGCATGCGCCGCCTCCTGCCAGTACAGCGGCACGAAGTCTGGCGCGCCGTCGCCGCGGCGCACCTCGACCTCGGCGATGATTGCGAGGTCGAGCTGAACTCTGTCAGAGAACTGGACGAAGACCTTCCGGATCGCGAAGTCGGTGTTGTCGGAGCCGCTACGCAGCACGTCAACGAGGTTGCCAAGGTCGGGTAGTGCGTCGATCAACTGCTCCTCCACTTCGTGGATCTGCCCGATGCCGGCAGCCCCGCGCGGCGCGGTCACGCCTATAGCCGCGTCGATGTCGGAGAGTTCGTCGCCCGCGCTTCGGCCGATCGAGCAGCCCACGGATAACGAAGACACTGCGGTGCTGGTTTCGCAAAAGGCGAGCAGCTCCGCGATCGCAGCCCGGTGGCGGCTCATCACCGGACCGAGCGCGGACAGCCAGGCGTAGTCGCTCGGCATCATGCACTCCTCACGTTGGGGTACGAGCTGGGCCGTCGATGGCACCGTCCCACTCCGACCCGGGAGCCACCACCACGGCAGACCGCCCGGGAACCGACCTGCGACCGGCGTACAGCGGCCACGGTCCGCTACAAAACGGCGGCCGACGAGTCTTCGCAGGACAGCCCCATGATGCCGACAATGACCGTCAACCGCCGCTGAGCGTGCCGCGCGTCCCCTGGTACTACTGACGCCCTACGGTGGTCAGCCATGACCGAATCTGACGCCGACCGCCGCCGCGTGGTCATGACCGGAGCGGCCGGCAAGATCGGCGGCGCCATCACCCCGTTCCTTCCCTCCGCGTGGGACCTGTGGCGCAGCGACCTGCGGCCGGGGTGCGACGCCGTCCTGGACATCACCGACCCCGCCGCGTGCCGGCAGTCGTTCACCGGCGCCGATGCCGTCGTCCACCTGGCCGCGGTGCCCGATCCGCGAGCCGGGTGGGACGCGTTGCTGCCGGCCAATGTGATCGGGGCCCACCATGTCGCCGCCGCGGCCGCCGAGTGCGGGGTACGGCGACTCGTGCTGGCCGGCAGTGCCCAGGCGGTGGCGGCGTACCCGCTCGACACCCAGGTGCGGGCCGAGGACCCGCCGCGCCCGCAGAACCTCTACGGCGCGACCAAGGCCTGGAGCGAGGCGCTCGGATCGTGGATCGCGGCGAGCACGTCAACCTCGGTCGTCGTCCTGCGGATCGGCTATTTCGCCGCCCGGCCCCCGACCGGAGCCGAGTTCAGCACCCGCGACCACGCCGGCTGGCTGAGTCCGCGGGATGCCGCCGAGCTGGTCCGGGCCGCCGTCGAGGCGGAGGGGTTCCGGTTCTGCGTGGCCAACGGCATCTCGGCCAACCGGTACCGCTTCCTGGATCTGACCGACACCTGCGCGATCCTCGGCTACCGGCCGACGGATGACTCCTGGACGGCCGGCTGACCCCCTCGCTGATCACCCGGCCGATTCGGGCCGGGACCGGACGGAACCGACCCGCCCGGCGGCCCGTCGGAGGGGTATGCGTGCCTCCCAGCGTCTGGCCGTCCTCGGGGTAGTGGCGACGAGCACCGCGGTGCTCCTCGCCGCATGTGGAACGCACCAGGCCGGCAATAGCGGCGCCGCACCGTCCCCGTCGCCGTCGCCGTCGGCGAGCTCGACGCCGTCGGCGAGCTCGACGCCGTCGACGCCTCCTGGCCGGCTGCCCCTGCCCGGCCCGCAGCGGAACGGGCCGACGGTGTCCGTCGTCGGCACCCTGACCCGGGGCGCCGAGCCGAGCTGCGTGGTCCTGCGGACCTCCGCGGGCCAGACCTTCCAGCTCGTCGGGCCGGGCCTCAGGTCGGTGACGGCCCGGGTCGGGCATCCGGGCCTCGAGGGCTCCCTGCCGGTGCGGGTCAAAGGCCATATCGGCAGGAACGTGGCGAGTTACTGCCAGGTCGGCCGGCCGTTCGTTTCCGACACGGTCACGGTCAGGCACTGAGCGCGGGACCCGCAGGGTCGGTAGGCTCCGGATCGACCGTGGTCACCGAAGATCGCGGGTGTGACGCCGGGAGAAACCGTGCCTGCACGCATGTCCGCGTGGGATTCCGCCCAGTTCCAGCTGGCCGAGGCGGTGGCCCAGCTCGGCCTCGACGACGGGTTCCACGACCTGCTGCGGACCCCCCGCCGTGAGGTTGCCGTCGCCGTACCGCTGCGGCGGGACGACGGCCGGGTCGAGGTGCTGCACGGCTACCGGGTCCAGCACAACCTCTCCCGGGGACCGGCCAAGGGCGGGCTGCGCTTCCACCCCGACTCCGACCTCGACGAGATGCGCGCGCTCGCGATGTGGATGAGCTGGAAGTGCGCCCTGATCGGCATCCCCTACGGCGGCGCCAAGGGCGGGGTGGCGGTCAACCCTAAGGCCCTGTCGCGCAACGAGCTCGAACGCGTCACCCGGCGATACGCCTCGGAGATCATGCCGATCATCGGTCCGGAGAAGGACATCCCGGCGCCGGACGTCGGCACCGACGAGCAGACCATGGCATGGTTCATGGACACCTATTCCACGCACTCCGGTTACACCGTGACCGGCGTGGTCACCGGCAAGCCGACCCCGGTCGGCGGCTCGCAGGGCCGCGGCGGCGCGACGAGCCGCGGCGTGATGTTCTCCGCATTCTGCGCATTACGGGACGCGGGCATCGACCCGCAGGACGTGACCGTCGCGGTGCAGGGCTTCGGCAAGGTGGGCGGTCTGGCCGCGCAGCTCCTGCACGACGCCGGGTGCACGGTGGTCGCGGTGTCAGACGTCGGCGGTGGCGCCTACGACCCGGCCGGTCTGGACCCGATCGCCCTGCTGCGGCACCTGCGCTCCGGGGCCGACAGTGTCGTCGGGTTTCCCGGCACCGACACGATCACGAACGCCGAGCTGCTCTCGCTCGACGTCGACCTGTTGGTGCCCGCCGCGCTCGAGGGCGTGCTGCACGACGGCAACGCCGACCAGGTCAAGGCGCGGTTCGTCGTCGAGGCCGCGAACGGCCCGACCACGCCCGACGCGGACGCGATCCTGAGCGACCTCGGCGTCGTCATCGTCCCCGACATCCTGGCCAACTCCGGCGGCGTCGCGGTGTCCTACTTCGAGTGGGTGCAGGACCTGCAGGCGTACTTCTGGAGCGAGGACGAGGTCAACCAGCGGCTCAAGGCGCTGATCGAGCGCTCCTATGCCGACGTCTCCGCCCTCGCGACCGAGCGCAAGGTGTCGATGCGGACAGCGGCGCAGATGATCGGGGTGGGTCGCGTCGCCGACGCGCACCGCATGCGCGGGCTCTATCCGTGACCGCCCCGGCGGACGGCGCGCCGCTGCCGGGATGTCGTGAATTACATCTGTGTGGTTCACCGGGTACGCTGGCCTGGACCATCGACCGTTTCGAGGGGGCGATATGGACGCCGCGGAAGCTCTGAGCTCCGCCCAGCCCGAGGCCGACGGCCTGAGCCGGCGGGACCGCGAGATCCTCGCCTTCGAGCGCCAGTGGTGGAAGTACGCCGGCGCCAAGGAGCAGGCGATCCGCGACCTGTTCGACATGTCGGCCACCCGCTACTACCAGGTGCTCAACACGCTGATCGACGCGCCGGAGGCCCTGGCCGCCGACCCGATGCTGGTCAAGCGGTTGCGCCGGCTGCGGGCGAGCAGGCAACGCGCCCGGTCCGCGCGCCGGCTCGGCATCGACGTGTGAGCGCAGCGGCCCGCGGGGAAGGAGCAGGGCGTGAGTGACGACTCCGCGGCCCCCGGTCCGTCTTCGCGTTCGACCGGGCCGCGCAGGTTCTTCTTCGACGATCTGGCCGACGACCCGGATGCCCCGCCCGTCAACGAGCCTCCCGTCGACCAGCCTCCCGTCGATCACTCTCCGGTGCGAGGACCACAGGCGGCCGCGCGGGAATCCGACCCGTCCGCCCGGCCCGATCGGAGCCCGCGCCGGCTGGTCTTCGACGACCTCGCCGATCCGACGGAGCCGGCCGGACCGGCCGACGACTCCCGCAATGGCGACACCCTCAGTGCGAGCCGCCCGAGCGGTGACCGACCGGGCGGTGACCGGCCGGGCGGTGACCGGCCGGGCACGGGCGGCAGTCAGCGCCGACTCGTCGGGGCGGCCGTCGGCGTCATCGGCGTCATCGTCATCGCTGTCGTGGTGGTCGCGCTCCTCGGCCGGACGGGGCAACCGTCGCGCACGACCGCGGCGGACCGCCCCGGCCACCACGCGGCTCCCGCGAACACGGCTCCGGCCAGCCCGGCGGGCCGGAGGTCCGCGGCCAAGACCGCGCAGCGGACCACACAAGGGACCGCGCACAAGACCGCCACCACCGCAGCGGCGCCGCCGGCGCCGGTCCGGGTGCCCCTGACCGTCCTCAACAACACCACCGTCACCGGGCTCGCGCACCACGCGGCGCAGGATTTCGAGTCGCACGGCTGGTCGGTCAGCCAGGTCAGCAATTACACGGGCCGGCTCGCGCAGACCACCGTCTTCTACCGGGACGCCGGTCAGCTGCATGCGGCCCGGACCCTTGCCGCCCAGTTCCCGGGCATCGCCCAGGTCGCTCCGCTGCCGGCCGGACTCTCCTCGAGCAGCGGCCTGACGGTCGTCCTGGCACCCGACTGGAGCACCTCCTAACCCCCGCAGCAGCGGCCGACGCGGGACCAAAGTCCACCGCCACCGACGAACCCCGCCGGTACACTGAAATCAGGCGGGGGTGTCGATATGCGACTGATACTGAACGTTCTCTGGCTGGTGCTGGCCGGCTTCTGGCTGGCGTTGGGCTATTTCGCCGCGGCACTGATCTGCTTCATCCTCATCATCACCATCCCGTTCGGGATCGCCGCCGCACGCATCGGCGTCTTCGCCCTGTGGCCCTTCGGGAGCGTCGTGGTCAAGCGTTCCGACGCGGGCGTGGGCTCGGCCATCGGCAACGTGATCTGGTTCATCTTCGCCGGCATCTGGCTCGCGATCGCGCATCTGGTCACCGGGGTGGCGCTGTGCCTCACGATCATCGGGATCCCGCTCGGGCTGGCCAACTTCAAGCTCATCCCGGTGTCGCTGACTCCGCTCGGTCGGGAGATCGTCCCGACCGAGGACCGGCGGGAATTCGTCTCCGCCGGCGTCTACGCGCACTGAACCGGCCCTGAGCCGACCTCGTCCCGCGCCTGTCCGGGCGCTCGGCTAGACTCGCCCGCACAACCGAATACTGCACAGCTCATCCAGAGGGGCAGAGGGAACGGCCCGGTGAAGCCCCGGCAACCATCGCGTGAACCTCGTATGCGATCCGCAGGCGCGAGCCCGACGCGACAGGTGCCAAGTCCGTCCCACCGCACGTCGCCGGGGGGAAAGATGAGGAGAGAGGCCTCGCGCATGAGTACTGCCAGCTCCACGGACACCCCGGCGTCCCCGGCGTCCTGTTTGCGCTGCCGCAACTGCGGCGCGACCGTGCCGCTCGGCCCGATGCATGCGTGCATCGAGTGCTTCGGCCCCCTCGAGGTCGGTTACGACGAGACAGCGCTGAAGGCGGTCACCCGCGAGGACATCGAGGCCGGGCCGGCGAATATCTGGCGCTACTCCCCGCTGCTCCCGGTCGGCGCCGACCCCGCCTCCCGGGTCAGCCTCGACCCGGGTTTCACCCCGCTGGTCCGCGCCGACAACCTCGCCCGCGAGCTCGGCATGAAGGCGTTGTGGGTCAAGGACGACTCGGCCAACCCGACCCACTCGTTCAAGGACCGGGTCGTCTCGATGGCCGCCACGGCCGGCAAGGCGCTGGGCCTGACCCGCATCGCCTGCGCCTCGACCGGCAACCTCGCCAACTCGGTGGCGGCGCACGCCGCCCGGGCCGGACTGCGGTCGATCGTCTTCATCCCGGCCGACCTGGAGCCCGGCAAGATCGTGCAGACGGCCGTCTATGGCGGGACCCTGGTCGCCGTCGAAGGCTCCTACGACGACGTCAACCGGCTCACCTCCGAGCTCGCCGAGACCGACGAGTTCGACGACACGGCGTTCGTCAACCAGAACGTCCGGCCCTACTACGCCGAGGGTTCCAAGACGCTCGGCTACGAGGTCGCCGAACAGCTCGGCTGGCGGATCCCCCAGCAGGTCGTCGTTCCGATGGCCTCCGGATCCCAGTTCACCAAGATCGACAAGGCGTTCGGGGAGCTGGCCGAGATCGGGTTGGTCGACTCGTCGTCCTGGCGGATGTTCGGTGCCCAGTCCTCGGGGTGTGCCCCCATCGCCACCGCGTTCGCCGACGGCCATGACGTCGTCCGCCCGGTCCGGCCGACCGGCATCGCGAAGTCGCTCAACATCGGCAACCCGGCCGACGGGCCCTACGCCCTGGACGTGGCGCGGCGTACCGGAGGAGCGATGGGGCACGTCGGTGACGACGAGATCCGCGACGGGATCCGGCTGCTCGCCCGCACCACCGGAATCTTCGCCGAGACCGCGGGCGGCGTCGTCGTGGCGGTCCTGAAGCAGCTGCTCGCCGACGGCACGCTGGACCCGGCCGCGGAGACCGTCATCTACAACACCGGCGACGGTCTGAAGACCCTGGACGCGGTCGCCGGGACCGCCCGCCCGTCGATCACCATTCCCCCGACGCTGCAGGCGGTGGGCGACGCCGGCCTGCTGGGCTGACGGTCCGCCGGGAGGCCGGACGCCGGTCGGTAGTGTCGGCCGGACCATGCCCACACCGCCGTACGAACCGCCGCCGCCCATGCGCCCGCCTCCGGAGGGCGAGCCGTGGGTCGGGCCGCCGCCCGGACAGGAGCCGCCGCCCGGGCAGCCCTGGGGCTGGGGCCGGCCGGTCGGCCCGCCACCGGACGACCCGCTCGTGCCCCGTGACTTCAGCGCCTGGACGGCGCGGATCGTCGACGCCTTCGTCCGCAGCTGGCGGCTGGTGATCCTGCTCCAGCTGGCGGTCGCGATCCCCGTGGCCGTGGCGACCTATCTGGTCGTGCGCTCGTCCGGCATCACCTTCGACAACGGGGTGGTCAGCGGGCTGGACACCAACGCCGGGACGATCACCTTCAACCATCCCGGTCGCTTCGCGTTGTCCGTCGTACTGTTCTTCGTCGTCGCGATCGTGCTGGGGGCCGTCGTACAGCTGGCCTCCTTGTGGCTGATCGTGACGCAGGCGGCCGGCCGGCCCGGGTCCCTGGCACTCGCCGCGCGGTTCGCGCTCCGCCGCTCGCTGCCCCTGATCGGCTGGGAGATCGTGGCGACGATCATGGTGATCGTCGGGCTGGTGCTCTTCCTCGTCCCGGGGATCTATCTGGCGACCGTGCTGGGCCCGACCCTGCTCGGCGTCGTCGCCTTCGAACGACGCGGCATCGGGCAGTGCTTCGCGCTCGTGCGCGGGCGGTTCTGGGCGCTGTTCGGCCGGTGCGCGATGGCGCTGCTCGTCGCACTCGCCTACAACGAACTCGTCCAGCTCATCGTGCGGACGGCGTTCGGCGTCGATCACCAGGGTTCGCTCGGCGCGCAGCTGCTCTCGGCGGTGCTCACGTTGCCGGAGGCGGTCGCGGGGTCGGCGTTCTTCGTCGTGACCTATGCAGAGCTCCGGAGCCGGAAGGACGGCTCGACCACCGGCACCCTGCACGCCGCCCTCGACCCCCGCTGACGGCTGCAACAAACGCGCCCGCGCCGCCCGACAAAACCCACTAGTAGTGCGTTTTGGTCGCCGACACGCCGTGCAGGCTGACCAAAACGCACTACTAGTGGGTTTCGAGCAACCCCGTTGCAAGAAATCTTTCGAGGGATTAGTTTCGAAAGATGTCTCCTGAACGGCGTAATCGCCGGGCCAGCGACCGGCGCACCACCGATCCCCGCGCCCTGCGGGCGATGGCGCACCCGCTGCGGCTACGGCTGCTCGAGCTGCTCGTGCTGCGCGGACCGATGACCGCGACGGAGGCGGCGGAGGACCTGGGCGAGAGCCCGGCCAACTGCTCGTTCCACCTGCGCACCCTGGCGAAGTACGGCTTCGCGGAGGAGGCCGGCGGCGGCCGCGGGCGGCAACGGCCCTGGCGCGCGGTGCCCGGTGCCACCTCCATCCACGAAGAGGAACTCGACGCCGAGGGGATGGCCGCCGCACACCGGCTCGGCCGCGTACTGCACGACCTGCAGAACGACCGGCTGCAGGACTGGTACGCCACCAAGGTGCGGTATCCGAAGACCTGGCGTACGGCGTCCTTCGAGACCCACGCCACGGCGATGCTCACCGCCGGCGAGCTCGACCGGCTCGGCGAGCAGATCAACGAGCTGATCGACCCCTACTCCGCGCGCAACGAGCACCCGGAGAGCTTCCCCAAGAACGCGCTCCCGGTCTCGGTCGTCGCTTTCGGCTTCCCGAGCGCACCACCCCGGAACTCCTGATGCGCGCGGTCCTCGCGCGTCGCGATCTGCGCGTCATCGTCGGCGCGGAGGCGATCTCGATGTTCGGCGACCAGGCCCTCTGGCTGGCGCTGGGCATCTGGGCCAAGCAGCTCACCGGCAGCAACGCCGCCGCCGGCATGGTGTTCTTCTTCTTCGGCGTTCCCACCCTGTGCTCGCCGCTGTCCGGGCTGCTCGTCGACCGGGTACGCCGGCGGCCGCTGATGATCGTCAGCCAGCTCACCCTGGCCGCCGTCGTCTGCCTGTTGCTCCTGGTCCACGACCGTGACCAGTTGTGGCTCATCTACGCCGTGATCTTCGGCTACGGCCTGGTCGGCACGGTCACCGCCTCGGCCCGCTCCGCGTTGCTGCGCACGATGGTTCCCGACGACGGCGATCTGGCGTCGGTCAACGGCCTGCTGCAGACGGTGCGCGAGGGCATGCGCCTCGTGGCGCCGGTCGCCGGTGCGGGACTGTTCGCCGTGGTCGGCGGCGGAGTCGTCGCTATTCTCGACGCGGCGACCTTCATCGTCGTCGCGACCGCATTCCTTCTCGTCCGGGTCGCCGAGCCCGCACCGCATCCCGCCGAAGGCCACTGGCGGGCCGAGATCACGGCGGGCGCCCGGCACCTGTGGCGCACCCTTCCGCTGCGCCAGATCACCCTCGCCGTGGGGATCGCGCTGCTGGTCGTGGGCTTCACCGAGACCCTCGTCTTCGCCGTCGCCGACCAGGGCCTGCACCGCTCGCCGTCGTTCGTCGGCGTCCTCGAGGTCGCCATGGGGGTGGGGGCGATCGCGGGCGGGCTGACCGCGGGAGCGGCGGTACGCCGCTACGGCGAGACGCTGGTCGGCGCGGCGGGCCTGGTCCTCTTCGCCGCCGGCTCGGCTCTGCTGACCGCCCCGCTGGTCGGCGTCGTCCTTCCCGGGATGGCCGTGCTGGGGGCGGGTGTGCCATGGCTCATCGTCGCGTTGTTCACCCTCCTGCAGCGCCTGACCCCGGGCCACCTGCAGGGGCGCACCTACTCCGCCGTGGACGTGCTCGTCGGCATCCCGCAGACCCTGTCGATCGGCATCGGCGCCGGTCTCGTCGCGGTCGTGGATTTCCGCGTCCTGCTGGTGACCATGGCCGCAGTGGTGTGTGCAAGCGGGGTCTGGCTGGCGACCCGGGCCGTCGGGGCGGTCCGGGTCCGGCCGGCGCCGGCACCGGCCGGTGCCGATCCGATGGCCGCATCCGGCGGACAGGGGTGATTTGCGCCGCGCTCTTGTGTACAGTCCCCGGCGGTCTGAAGTTAGCGTTCGTGTGCGAAGTGCAGCGTCGGCATCGACGAGTCAGTAGTGCGGGACCGGTGACGAAAGACCCGGGTCCCGTGAGGTGCGGGGCCTGACCGCACGGATGTGGGAGTGCACGTGGCACAGGGCACGGTCAAGTGGTTCAACGCCGAGAAGGGCTACGGCTTCATCGCCGTCGACGGGGGGCAGGACGTCTTTGTCCACTACTCGTCGATCGCGATGGACGGCTACCGCTCTCTCGACGAGGGCCAGCGGGTGGAGTTCGAGGTTGCCCAGGGCAACAAGGGGCCACAGGCGGACCAGGTCCGCGTGGTCGGCTGAGGCCGACCAGGTCAGGGTCACCGACGACATGACCGCCGCTCGACCCGGCTCCGCACCCGCGGGGCCGGGTCGAACGTTCTCCCGGTCCCTGTGGCGATCCCTGTGGCGATCCCTGTCACGGTCCGGCTCATGGTGGCCCGGTCTCGTCGCCGCCGGCCTGATCGGTGGGCTGGCCCTCGAAGGCCGGGTGTTCGAGCCACGCCGGCTGCGCACGCGCGAGGTGGGGGTCGCGCTGCCCCGCTGGCCTACCGCGCTGGACGGGCTGCGGGTCGCCGTCGTCTCCGACCTGCACGCCGGCTCGCCCGGGGTCGGTCTCGCCCAGGTACGCCGGATGACCGAGCGGATGGCCGAACTCCGGCCCGACCTCGTGCTGCTGCTCGGCGACTACTTCGCCGACGTCCGGGGCGGCGCCCACCTCGACCCGTACGACGTCGCGGACGCGCTCGCGCCCGTCACCCGGATGGCGCCGCACGCCGCGGTCCTCGGCAATCACGACTGGTACGCCGGCGGCCACCGGGTCCGGGCCGCGCTGCAGCGGGCCGGGTTCACCGTGCTCGAGGAGTCCGCCGTCCGGGTCAGCGTGCGCGGGCACGACCTCTGGCTGGCCGGCGTGGGCGACCTGTGGGAACGGCAACCCGACGTGTCCGCGGCGCTGGCCGGCGTCCCGGGAGGCGCTCCGACGCTGGTGCTCAGCCACAACCCCGACTGCGTGCTCGACGTCCCGGCCTGGGTGGCGTTGACGGTCGCCGGGCACACCCATGCCGGCCAGATCAGCCTCTTCGGGCGGCCGTTCTACGAGATCTCGCCGTTCACCGGCAATGCCTTCGTCCGGGGGCGCTACGACGTCCCCGCCGGCGAGATTCCCGGGTCGCCGGACGGCCTCCGGCCGTCGGGGTCGCCGGCCGGCCTCCGGCCGCTGTACGTGTGCCCGGGAATCGGGACGTCCCTGGTCCCATGGCGGCTCGGGGTGGTCCCCGAACTCACCGTTCTGCGGGTGCGGCAGCGGGTGGGGTAGCTTGCACTCTCCTGGGGTGAGTGCTAGACCTATAGCTGGCACTCGCCATCGGTGAGTGCCAGGCCGGGCGGTGAGGCTCCCCGTCTGAGAGGGGGCCGTCCGTCGCGGGCATCGGGTCCGGCCACATAGTCGACCATCCATCGGAGGCAAGTACCGAATGGCCAAAATGATCGCGTTTGACGAGGAGGCGCGCCGCGGTCTCGAGCGGGGCATGAACACCCTCGCCGACGCCGTCAAGGTGACGCTGGGCCCCAAGGGCCGCAACGTCGTGCTCGAGAAGAAGTGGGGTGCGCCCACCATCACCAACGATGGTGTGAGCATCGCCAAGGAGATCGAGCTCGACGAGTCGTACGAGAAGATCGGCGCCGAGCTGGTCAAGGAAGTCGCCAAGAAGACCGACGACGTTGCCGGTGACGGCACCACCACGGCGACCGTTCTCGCCCAGGCCCTGGTTCGCGAGGGTCTGCGCAACGTCGCCGCGGGCGCTAACCCGATGGCTCTGAAGCGCGGCATCGAGAAGGCCGTGGAGCGGGTCGTCGAGCAGCTCGCGTCGGCGTCGAAGGACGTCGAGACCAAGGAGCAGATCGCCTCCACCGCATCCGTCTCCGCCGGTGGCGACACCAGCGTCGGCGAGATCATCGCCGAGGCGATGGACAAGGTGGGCAAGGAAGGCGTCATCACCGTCGAGGAGAGCAACACCTTCGGGCTCGAGCTCGAGCTCACCGAGGGCATGCGCTTCGACAAGGGCTACATCTCGCCCTACTTCGCCACCGACGCCGAGCGCATGGAGGCCGTCCTCGACGACCCCTACGTGCTCATCGTCGAGGGCAAGATCTCCTCGGTGAAGGACCTGCTCCCGCTGCTGGAGAAGATCATGCAGTCGGGCAAGCCGCTGGCGATCATCTCCGAGGACGTCGAGGGCGAGGCCCTCGCGACCCTGGTCGTCAACAAGATCCGCGGCACCTTCAAGTCCGTCGCCGTCAAGGCGCCGGGCTTCGGCGACCGCCGCAAGGCGATGCTGGCCGACATGGCCATCCTCACCGGTGGCCAGGTCATCAGCGAGGACGTCGGCCTCAAGCTCGAGAACGCCTCGGTCGACCTGCTCGGTCGTGCCCGCAAGGTCGTCGTCACCAAGGACGAGACGACGATCGTCGAGGGCGCCGGCGACTCGGAGCAGATCCAGGGCCGGGTCAACCAGATCCGCGCCGAGATCGAGAAGAGCGACTCCGACTACGACCGCGAGAAGCTGCAGGAGCGGCTGGCCAAGCTGGCCGGCGGCGTTGCGGTCATCAAGGTCGGTGCCGCGACCGAGGTCGAGCTCAAGGAGCGCAAGCACCGCATCGAGGACGCCGTTCGCGCGGCGAAGGCCTCGGTCGAGGAGGGCATCGTCGCCGGTGGTGGCGTCGCCCTGCTGCAGGCCGGGCAGAAGGCCTTCGCCAAGATCGACCTCGAGGGTGACGAGGGCACCGGGGCGCAGATCGTCCGGATCGCCCTGGAGGCGCCGCTCAAGCAGATCGCCGTCAACGCCGGCCTCGAGGGCGGCGTCGTGGTGGAGAAGGTCCGCGGCCTGAAGGTCGGCCACGGTCTGAACGCCGCCACCGGCGAATACGGCGACATGCTGGCCGCCGGCGTGCCCGACCCGACCAAGGTCGTGCGCTCGGCCCTGCAGAACGCCGCGTCCATCGCCGCGCTGTTCCTCACGACCGAGGCGGTCGTGGCGGACAAGCCGGAGAAGGAGAAGGCCCCCGCCGGTCCTCCCGGCGGCGGCGACATGGACTTCTAGAGTCCGGTAGCGATACTGGACCCCGCGTCCAGAGCACACAGCAGTCGAAGGGCGGCTTCCTCCGGGAAGCCGCCCTTCGCGCGTCCCCGGTCCCGCCGACCTCCGTCAACCATGATCAAGAGTGGATTCGCTCGGCGTTTCGCGCGCAAATCCCCTCTTGATCATGGGTCGGGGCGCGGGCCCCGGGGCGGCGTGGGCCGCAGGGGAATGTCCCGGCCGGGGATTGGTTGTTGCTTGCTAGCAGGCAAGTAAAGGACTATCGTCGGAAGCGCCGTGACACCCACCACCGGACTTGACGCCGACACCGCTACCCGGCTCCGCGCGAGCATCGGGCGGCTGGCCCGCAAGCTCAATGCCTCCGCCGCCGGGGCCGGTCTGACCCCGACCCAGATGACCGTGCTCGGCGCGGTCGCCCGGCGCGGTCCGGTGCGGCTGGCCGACCTGGCCGAGGGGGAGGGCCTCAACCCCACGCTGCTGTCCCGGGTGGTCGGCAAGCTCGACGACGCCGGGCTGATTCGGCGGCTGCCCGATCCGCAGGACCGCCGCGCCGCCCGGGTCGAGGTGACCGCCGACGGTCGCCGGCTGCAGGAACACATCCGCGCGGAACGCACCCGCGCGCTCGCCGCCGGCCTCGACCGGCTGCCCGACGACACCGCCGCGGCCGTACTGGCCGCACTGCCCGCACTGGAAGCGCTCTCGCACGAATTGGGGGACCACTGACCGGCACCCGTATCGAGGTCGCACCGCGACCGGAAAGGAATCCGTGAGCCACGTCCTCGCCATGAGCCGCCGTACGTTCTCGGCGCTCTCCGTCTCGAACTACCGCCGGTACTTCTCCGGCCAGGCGATCTCTCTCATCGGGACGTGGATGCAGAGCATCGCGCAGTCGTGGCTGGTGCTGGAGCTGACCCACTCCGGCACGGCGCTCGGGATCGTGGTCGGGCTGCAGACCCTGCCGGTTCTGTTGCTCGGCCCGTACGGCGGGGTGGTCGCCGACCGGGTCGACAAGCGGCACCTGATGATCGGGCTGCAGTCGATGATGGGCGTGCTGGCCCTCGTCCTCGGCCTGCTCACGGTGACCCACCTGGTCGTGCTGTGGGAGGTCTACCTGCTGGCGCTGCTGCTCGGCCTGAACAACACCTTCGAGAACCCGGCCCGGCAGACCTTCGTGCTCGAGATGGTCGGTCCGGACGACCTACGCAATGCGGTCACCCTGAATTCGGTGCTCGCCAACGCCGCCCGGGCGATCGGGCCGGCGGTCGCGGGCGTGCTGATCGCCCTCGGCGGGCTGGGGATCTGCTTCCTGCTCAACGCCGCCAGCTTCGCCGCGGTGGTGATCTCCCTGCTCACCATGGACGTCTCGGCCCTGCAGCCCTCGAAGCCCGCCGTGCGGGCCAAGGGCCAGCTGCGTGAGGGATTCGCCTACGTCCGGCACACCCCGGAGCTCGCCGTCCCGCTGCTGATGATGGGTCTGATCGGGTGCCTGGCCTACGAGTTCCAGGTCGTGCTGCCCCTCGTGGCCAAGCAGACGTTCCACGGAGGAGCGCAGGCCTACGGCTTCATGACGGCGGCGATGGGTGCCGGCGCCGTGATCGGCGGCCTCTACGCCGCCGGCAGGGGGCGCACCGGTCTGCGGCCGCTGGTTCTGTCGGCGACCGTCTTCGGCGGCGTGCTTGCCCTGGCGGCGGTCGCGCCCACCCTCCCGGTCGAACTGCTCGCCATCGCGCTCGTCGGTGCGGCGAGCGTCACCTTCCTGTCGAAGAGCAACAGCACCCTGCAACTCGCCGCCGCACCGCAGATGCGCGGCCGGGTGATGGCACTGTGGGCGGTCGCGTTCATGGGTTCCACGCCGATCGGCGGGCCGATTGCGGGTGCGGTCGCCCAGCACGTCGGTCCCCGCTGGGGTCTCGCGCTCGGAGCAATGGCCTGTGTCGCGGCCGCCCTGATCGGCGGGGCGACCCTGCGCAAGGTGCGGCCGGTGCCGCCGAGGCAGACCCGCGAGGGCGCCGACGCCACGTCGCCGGTGCCGGCGGCCGGGCTGCCGAAGATGCCCTGACCGCGGTTGTCCTGACCGCAGAATGTCGGACGGCGCACTCCTGTCCTGCCGGCCGATCGGCAGGCCGGTCAGCCCCCCGGCGTGACGCTGCCGCTCGGCGACGGCGCCGACGGCGTCGGGGTCGGCGTGGTGGGTGCGGTCGACGGGCTCGGTGTCGGCGCGCTCGACGGTGCCGAGGAGCCCGAGGGAGCCGTCGTGGGCCGCGGGTTGCCGGGCCCGGTCGTGGCCGAACCGGACGGCGCGACCGGTGCCGACGGCGTACTGCTCCCGGAGGTCGTCGGCGCGGGCCGGACGGGGGCCGGGTGATTCCCGGTGCCGCCCCCGAAGATCGCTCCCACCGTCGTACCGTGCGCCTGTCCCGACAGTGACTCGCCGCGCAGCAGTTCGAGCCCGGCGACCACGCCGAGGGCGACCACGAAGGTCAGCAGAGCACCGGCCCCGGCGAGCACCCACCGGCGGCCAGGCGAGTGCACGTAACTGCGCAATGTCGACCAGACGCCCCGCGGGCCGTGCTCGTTGGCGGCCGCGTCGGAGCCGTCGGCGTCGACCGGGAACTGTTCGGTGGCCTGGTCCCCGGCTCCGCGCTCAGGCTCATCCGTCGTCCCGCGCTCGACACGCAGCACGCGAGTCACCGACACCCCGTTGTCGGCGATCCGCTGTTTGGTGGATACGACCACGCTCCGGGTCCGTTCCAGCGACCGCTGGTAGAGGACGCTGGCGGCTCCGCTGACCAGGCTGATGACGGCGGTACCGACCAGCGTGCCGGCCACGCCCAGTCGCGAGCCCAACGCGGCGGCCGTGACCGCCGCGAGAGCGCCGGCGGCAAGCCGGCCGAAGTTGAACTCGATCCGGGGCTTCTGGGCCGACTCCTGCCCGGCCTCGGGCCGGTCTTGCGTCTCCTGGGGAGTCCGGGAGTTCTCAGTCATCGGTTCCATGGGGTCGTCGGTCGTCGAGCTGAATCCATCGTCCTACCCAGGCCAACGGGCAATACCACGGGGGCTACTCCCCGGACCATGCGATCGTGACGAACGCCACCATGATCGCCGGGCCCACGAGGTCCGGGAGGTCCGCCGGCCGCGCCGCATGGTCGTGACCCCCCGCGCCCATGATCGTGATCGGAAAAGCCGCGACACGCCGAACGAATCCGATCACGATCATGGATCGGAGGGGGTCAGCCGGTCGGTTCCTCGCCGCGCAGCCGGGCCGCGGCCTGCTCGGGAGCGATGTCGTTGATGAACACGCCCATGCCGGACTCGCTGCCGGCCAGGTACTTCAGCTTGCCCGGCGCCCGGCGGATGGTGAAGATCCGTGCGTGCAGGTGGGCGAGGTCCCGGTCCTCGTGCACCGGCGCCTGCATCCACGCCGAGATGTACGGCGTAGGTGTGTCGAAGAGCGCGTCGAAACGGCGCAGCACCTCGAGGTAGACACGAGCCAGGTCGCTGCGTTCCGCGGCGGACAGCGACGGCAGGTCCGGGGTGTGCCGGCGGGCGTAGAGGTGCACCTCGTAGGGCCAGCGCGCGGCGTAGGGCACGAACGCCGTCCAGTGCTCGCCCTCTGCGACCACCCGGACACCCGCCTTGCGCTCGGCGTCCAGCACGGTGCAGAACAGGCACCCGCCGTGCTCGTCGCGATGCCGCCGGGCGCTGTCGAGGGTGCGGCGCACCGGCGGCGGGACGAACGGGTAGGCGTAGATCTGCCCGTGCGGATGGGCGAGGGTCACCCCGATCTCCTCGCCGCGGTTCTCGAACGGGAAGACCTGGGCCACACCCTCCACCGTGGACAGGAAGCGGGTGCGGTGGACCCACGCCTCGATGACGGTCTCCGCCCGTTCCGTCGACAGCCGGGAGAACGCCGAGTTGTGGTCACTGGTGAAGCAGACGACCTCGCACCGTCCCCGCCCCGGCCGCGCGACGAAGAGCCCGTCGTCGGAGACGGCGCCGCCGGCGTCGACCGCCAGCGAGGGGAAGCGGTTCTCGAAGACCACCACGTCGTAGTCCGACGCCGGGATCTCGGTCTGCCGCCCGTCGCGGGACGGGCACAGCGGGCACTGGTCGGCCGGGGGCAGGAAGGTGCGGCTCTGCCGGTGGGAGGCGATCACGACCCAGTCGTCGAGCAGCGGATCCCACCGGATCTGGGACATCGTCGCGGTCTGCGGCAGGTCACGTGGATCACGGGCGCTGCGGTCGATCCCGGGCCGCTCGTCGAAATAGATCAGCTCCCGGCCGTCGGCGAGCCGGATCGTGGTGGTGGTGACTGCCACGGAGTCTCCTTCGGCCTGGGGTACGGGTGCACGTTAGCCTCGGCACGAGGCCGGGGCCGCAGCAAGGCTGCGGTGCGGCGCGCTGACACGGCGATGGAGGTCCGGCGGTGGCCGAGCAGGAGTCGCAGCACCCGGTCCGGGATGCGGCACGACTCGACCCCGCGCAACGCCGCCGGGACGTCGCGCGGGTGCGGGACGAACCGGTCGACGTGCTGGTGATCGGCGGCGGCGTCACCGGCGCCGGCATCGCGGTCGACGCGGCGACCCGCGGGCTGTCGGTCGCACTGGTCGAGGCCCGCGACTGGGCGTCCGGCACGTCGAGCCGGTCCAGCAAGCTCATCCACGGCGGGCTGCGTTACCTCGAGCAACTCAACGTCTCGCTCGTCCGCGAGGCTCTGAAGGAGCGGGCGCTGCTGGTCGGCACCATCGCCCCGCACCTGGTCCGGCCGGTGCCCTTCCTGCTGCCGCTCACCCATCACCTGTGGCAGCGCGGCTACTACGGCGCCGGTGTCGCGCTCTACGACACGCTCGGCGCCGCGTTCGGCGCCACCCGGGGCGTGCCCCGCCACCAGCAGTTGTCCCGGCGCCGGGCCCGGGAGGTCTTCCCCTCGCTGCGGCCCGACGCGCTGGTCGGCGCCATCCGCTACTGGGACGCCGAGGTGGACGACGCCCGGCACACCATGACCGCGGTCCGCACGGCCGTGCAGTACGGCGCGCACGCCGTCTCCAGCGCCCGGGTCACCCACCTCAACCGGCGGGGCGACCGGGTGGTCGGCGCCCACGTGCGTGACCTGGAGACCGGCGAGGAGTTCGACATCCACGCCGGCACGGTGATCGCCGCGACCGGCGTGTGGAGCGACGACGTCGGCGCGATGCTCGACGACCCCACCGGCCTGACCGTGCGCGCCTCCAAGGGCGTGCACCTGGTCGTCCCGCGGGAGCGGCTGTCCGGCGAGGGCGGGCTCATCCTGCGCACCGAGACCAGCGTGCTGTTCGTGATCCCCTGGGGCCAGCACTGGATCCTGGGCACGACCGACACGGACTGGAACCTCGACCGCGCCCATCCGGCCGCCAGTTCCCGCGACATCGACTACATCCTCGAGCGCGTCAACCGGGTGATCGACAAGCCACTCACCCGCGAGGACATCGAGGGCGTCTACGCCGGGCTGCGGCCGCTGCTGGCCGGCGAGTCCGACGCGACCAGCCGGCTGTCCCGGGAGCACGCCGTCGTCCGGCCTGCTCCCGGTCTGGTCCTGGTGGCGGGCGGGAAGTACACGACCTACCGGGTCATGGCCGCCGACGCGGTCGACGCCGCGGCCCACGACCTGTCCGGCGTCCCGGCCAGCCGCACCGAGCACATCCCGCTGCTCGGCGCGCGCGGGTTCGACGCCGCCTGGCAGGCCCGCGGCGGCACGGCGCGCGACCACGCGCTCGACGTCGCCCGGGTCGAGCACCTGCTCCGCCGCTACGGGTCGCTGACCGACGAGGTGCTCGCCCTGGGCGGCGAGCGGCCGGAGCTGCTCCTGCCGCTGGCCGGCGCTCCGGAGTACCTCGCGGCGGAGGCCTACTACGCCGCGCTCGCCGAGGGCGCCCTGCACCTCGACGACGTCCTCACCCGGCGTACCCGCATCTCGATCGAGACCCCCGACCGGGGAGTCGCGGCCGCCGAGGCGGTCGCCCGGCTCGTCGCACCGGTGCTCGGCTGGGACGCGTCGGCGGTCGCCCGGGAGGTCGAGCACTACCGGGCGCGGGTCGCCGCCGAGCGCGAGTCGCAGCAGCAGCCCGACGACCGGACCGCGGACGCCGCCCGCCTCGGTGCCCCGGACGTGCGCGGCGCCGACCGGCGGATCGCCTGACCCGGGTCGGACCGCATGACCATCCTCGTCGACCCGGCGGTCTGGCCGCACCGCGGTGACCGCTGGGCCCACCTGGTCAGCGACACCAGCTACGACGAGCTGCACCGCTTCGCCGCGGACCTCGGCGTCCCGCGGCGGGCCTTCCAGGGTGACCACTACGACGTGCCGCGGGCGCTGCGGGAGCGCGCTATCGGCCTGGGTGCGGTGCCGGTCGCCAGCGTCGAGCTCGTCCGGCGGCTGCGGGCCGCAGGCCTGCGGCGCGGCGCGGCGCCGGCTACTCGTCCGGACGGGACCGGGCCCGCCCGGTGAACACGGGTTCCGGATCGGACCCGCCGTTCTCCGAATCGATCAGGGTCACCACCTCGTCACCGGCCTGCAGGACGGCCTCGCCACGGACCGGTACCAGCTGACCGCGCCGGGTGACCAGCGACACCCACACGTCCTCGTCGACCGGTAGGTCGCCGATCGCGGACCCATCGGCCGCGGACCCCGGGGCGACGACGTAACGCCGGATGCCGCGGGGTTCATGGCGTAACCGGACTCCGAGCGTCCACGGTTCGGGTTCGACCACCCGCATCGGCATCTTCAACCGCGTGGCGACGGTCGGCACGAGGCCGCCCTGGACGACCACGGAGAAGAGCACGACGACGAAGATCACGTCGTAGATCCGGTGGCTGTCCTGGGCGCCGGAGGTGACCACGAAGGTACCGAGGAGGATCGGCACCGCGCCCTTGAGCCCTGACCACAGGACGAACACGCGTTCGGTACGCCGCAACTGGACGACCTGCAGCAGCAGACCGACGAGTACGGGTCGGACGAGGAAGGCGAGCAGCGCGGCCAGGGCCAGCCCGGTGAGCCACGCGTCACCGACCGGAAGAGCGTGCAGGGTCACGGTCAGACCGAGCACGGTGAAGGCGACGATCTCGCCGAGACTGGCCAGCGAGGAGTGGAACCGCTCGATCTCGGCCTTGTAGGGGGCCCGGGCGTCGCCGAGCATGATGCCCGCGATGAATACCGCCAGGAAGCCGGACCCGTGGGCCACCGTGGCCAGACCGTAGAGGGCCAGCGCTCCGGCGAGGGTGCGCAGCGGGTAGAGCCCGGCGTTGGGCAGGGGCACCTTGCGCATCAGCGCCAGCAGCCCGGCGCCGCCGGCGAGGCCGACGGCTGCACCGACCGCCATCTGCAACAGGAATTCCAGGACGCCGTGGCCCACGACGGCAAGACCGTGGCCGGACGCGATCAACAGGGAGGCCATGAGAGCGATGCCGACCGGGTCGTTGGCGCCGGACTCGCCTTCGAGGATCGTGCCGGCCCGGCCGGCGATCTCACGCCGTCCGAGCACGGAGAACACCACCGCCGGATCCGTGGGTGCCAGCGCCGTCCCGAGCAGCAGGGCCGCCTGCCACGCGAAGCCGAAGATCCCGTGCGCGAGCAGGGCGAGCGCCCCGGCGGTCACCGCGGTACCGACCACGCCGACCCAGGCGATGGCCCCGGCGGCGGGACGGAAGCGCCGCCACCCGATGTGCATGCCGCCGTCGAAGAGGATCACCGCCAGCGCGACCGTGACCACCCGCTGCACCGTCTCGAACGGCAGCGTGCTCAGCCTGGGGAAGAGGTCGGACGCGGCGGCCGCCACCACCAGGAAGATCGCCGGCGCCGGGATCCGGATCCGCGCACTGACCCGGTTGGACAGGATGGCCAGGATGGTCACGGCGGCAGTGACCAGCAGGATGAGCCCGAAGCTCGTGACGTCGTTCATCGGAGAGGAGCTGACCCCTGCCTCAGCCGGTCAGGATGTCGTCGGCGTCGACGATCTGGTAGGCGTAGCCCTGTTCGGCGAGGAAGCGCTGCCGGTGGGCCGCATAGTCCTGATCCAGGGTGTCGCGGGAGACGATCGTGTAGAAGTGCGCGGTCTTGCCGTCGGCCTTCGGCCGCATCACCCGGCCGAGCCGTTGCGCCTCCTCCTGCCGTGACCCGAAGGTGCCGGAGACCTGGATGGCGACCGCGGCCTCGGGCAGGTCGACGGAGAAGTTCGCGACCTTGGAGACCACGAGCGTGGGGATCTCGCCGCGGCGGAACGCGTCGTAGAGGCGCTCCCGCTCCCGGTTGGTCGTCGACCCCTGGATCACCGGCACGTCGAGCGCCTCGCCGAGCTCGTCCAACTGGTCGAGGTAGGCGCCGATGACCAGCACCTGGTCGCCGAGGTGCCGCTCGACGAGGCGGCGTACGACGGCGATCTTGGTGTGCGCCGTGGCCCCGACTCGGTAGCGGTCCTCGGGCTCCGCGGTCGCGTAGGTCATCCGCTCGGCGTCGGTCAGGGTGACCCGGACCTCCGTGCAATCGGCCGGCGCGATCCAGCCCTGCGCCTCGATGTCCCGCCACGGGGCGTCGTAGCGCTTCGGCCCGATCAGGGAGAAGACGTCACCCTCCCGGCCGTCCTCGCGGACCAGCGTCGCGGTGAGCCCGAGCCGGCGGCGGGACTGCAGGTCGGCGGTGAGCCGGAAGATCGGCGCCGGCAGCAGGTGCACCTCGTCGTAGACGATCAGGCCCCAGTCGCGGGAGTCGAACAGCTCGAGGTGGCGGTATTCCCCCTTCCGCCGGGTGGTCATCACCTGGTAGGTCGCGATGGTGACCGGCCGGATCTCCTTGCGCTCGCCGGAGTACTCGCCGATCTCCTCCTCGGTCAGACTGGTGCGGGCGATCAGCTCGCGTTTCCACTGCCGGCCGGCGACCGTGTTGGTCACCAGGATCAGCGTGGTCGCCTGCGCCTTGGCCATCGCCGCGGCGCCGACCAGGGTCTTACCGGCGCCGCAGGGCAGCACGACGACGCCCGACCCGCCGGCCCAGAAGCCGTCCAGCGCGTCACGCTGGTAGTCGCGCAGCGTCCAGTCCTCTTCGACGAGGGAGATCTCGTGCGCCTCACCGTCGACGTAGCCGGCCAGGTCGTCGGCCGGCCAGCCTACCTTCAGCAGCGCCTGCTTGAGCCGGCCGCGCTCGGACGGATGCACCAGGACGGTGTCGTCGTCGACCCGGGTGCCGAGCATCGGGGCGATCTTCTTCTGCCGGCGCACCTCCTCCAGGACAGCCCGGTCGAGCGCCACGAGGACGAGCCCGTGTGCCGGGTCCTTCTGCAGCTGCAGCCGGCCGTAGCGGTCCATGGTGTCGGCGACGTCGACGAGCAGCGCGTGCGGTACGGCGTAACGGCTGAACCGGACGAGCGCGTCGACCACCTGCTCGGCGTCGTGCCCGGCGGCCCGCGCGTTCCACAGGCCGAGCGGGGTCAGCCGGTAGGTGTGCACGTGCTCGGGCGAGCGCTCGAGCTCGGCGAACGGCGCGATCGCCATCCGCGCCTCGCCCGCGGCGGGATGGTCGACCTCGAGGAGAAGGGTCTTGTCGGACTGCACGATCAGGGGGCCGTCGGTCACGGCGACCATTGTCCCCGCTCGAAGAGTGCGACGCCACGCTGGACGGTTACCGGCGATTCTGCCAATGTGCCTTAGCATACGGCCGCGACACCATCGCAACTGGGGGGTTGGTTCGGATGCGGATATCGCGGCTCGGTCTTCCGACGATCGCCGTTCTGGCCGGCTCGGCCATGGCGGTGTCGATGAGTGTCGTGGTCATCGCCGGGGCCACCGCACCGGCCACCGCGGCGCCGTCCCACCCGTCGGCACGGTCCCACCCGGCGGCGCCGGTGCACGCCTTTCCGTCGCCGGGCGACCGGGAGGCCTCGCCGGAGACAGGGATCACCTTCCGGGGCGCCTCGCCGGGGGCGCTGGGTCACGTGGTGGTGACCGGCTCGCAGAGCGGCGTGCACGCCGGGCGGGTATCGGCGCTCTCCGCCGGACGCGGTTCGGTGTTCCAGCCCGCGACGCCGTTCCAGCCCGGGGAACGGGTCAGCGTGCGCAGCGGAGTCAAGGTGAACGGCGCAGCGGCGGGGTCCTTCGCCTTCGGCGTCGCCCGACCCGCGCCGGCCCCGGCCAGCGTTCCGGACAGCCCGACGGCCGTTGCGCCCACCGCCGCGCAGGCCGATGCCGCGCATGCCGACGCTGCCACCTGCACCCTGCGGCACCAGCTCTACAACAGCCGGCCGGATCTGCATCCCCCTGCCGTCTGCGTCATCAGCCGGAAGGGGAGCACCGCTCCCGGTGACCTCTTCCTCACCCCGGCCGGCGATGCCGGAGTCGGGCCGGGCATCTACGACAACTCCGGCCAGCCGATCTGGTTCCGCCCGCAGCACACCCAGGTGGTCATCGACTTCAAGGTCGTGCACCTGGGCGGCGAGGAGATGCTGGCCTACTTCTCCGACAACCGGGCTGGCGGTCATGGCGTCGGCGAGTACACCCTGCTCAACGACCACTACCAGTTCGTCGCCCACATCGGTGCGGGCAACGGGCTGCACGCCGACTTCCACGAGTTGCAGATCACCAAGCAGGGCACCGCGCTGATCGGCGCCTACGACCCGGTGTACATGGATCTCGGCCACGGTCGGCAGGTTGTCTTCGACTACGTGGTCCAGGAGGTCGACTTCCAGCACGGCAACAAGGTGCTCTTCGAGTGGCATGCACTCGACCACGTCGCAATGTCGCAGTCGCACAGCGCGGCGCAGTCGAGCGAACCCTACGACTGGTTCCACGGCAACTCGATCGCTCAGGACAATGACGGCAACATCCTCGTCTCCTCCCGCAACACCTGGGTCGTCTACAAGATCAACAAGGCCACCGGCAAGGTGATGTGGGAGTTGGGGCAACCCAACCACGCGACGGCGCAGTTCAGGCTCTCCGGGTCCAAGCTCGGCTGGTTCTGCTACCAGCACGACGCGCGGTCCAACCCCGACGGCAGCTACACGGTCTACGACGACGGTGGCGGCGGGCCGGGCTGCAACCATCCGGCCCGTGGGATGTTGTTCCACCTGAACGTGGCCGGCAAGGTCGCCACCCTCGTCCGGGGGTTCCGGCACAGCCCGGACATCTACACGACGTTCACCGGCAGCATGCGCACCCAGTCCAACGGCGACGCCCTGGTCGGCTGGGCCAACATGCCGCAGGTCACCGAGTTCGGCGCCGACGGCCGTCTGCGCCTGGACCTGAAACTCGACCAATACAGCTACCGGGCGGTGCGCTCGGTGTGGCACGGCTCGTCCACGCTGCGCCCGGACATGGTCGTGCAGACACCCGGCGGTCACCCGACGGCGTTCGCGAGCTGGAGCGGCGAGGCGGACCTCGCGAAGTGGCAACTGTTCGGCGGCCGCAACCCCGCGAACCTCGCGCCGCTCGGACCGGCGGTACCGAAGTCCGGGTTCGAGACCGCGATCCCGGTGCCGGCAGGGACCGCGGTCGTGGAGGTCCATGGACTCGACTCCGCCGGAAATCTCTTGCCCAACGGCATATCAGCGCCGGAACCAGGCAGCGCGTTCTTCCACGAGAGCAGCGGGGGGCCGAGCTACCTGCGCTCGGACTACCGGATGATCGTCGGTGACTTCGGCGGAGACAGCAGCGACGATGTGCTGGCACAGACGCCCGGCGACGGGCCGGACTACCTGCAGATCTCCGACAGCGCGGGCGGCTGGACGCAGTCCAGGCTCCCGCAGATCGCCCGCGACTGGAGACCCCTGGTCGGCAACTTCACCGGAGACTCGCGCGACGAGATCCTCTGGTGGAGTCCGATGCACACCACCGCCTATCTCTCCCGGACCCCGCTCGCCGCGCCCTGGAAGGCGATCTCCGTTCCCGCGGTGCACAACGCCCTACTGTTGAAGCACAACGCGAGCCGCGGCGGGCCGACCAACGACGAGGTGCTCTGGTGGGATCCGGCGACGGAGAACGACCAGATCGACCACTACACCTGGCCGGCGGCAGGCAACCCGACCGTCACCCGGCTGCCGATCAGGATCCGGCGTGACTTCCGCCCGGCCACCGGCGACTTCGACGGCAACGGATACGCCGACGTCCTGTGGTACGGGCCCCGCGGCACACCGGACTGGGTCTGGTATCTCACCGGCCCGGCTCACGGCGCGACCACCGGATGGGTCTCCAAGGCGGTGTCCATCAACGGCGACTATCGACCGGAGGTCGGGCACTTCGGGCCGGCCGATGCGTTCGACGACGTGTACTTCTTCGCGCCCGGGTGGGGCTCGGACTATCTGTGGCGGGGACATGCCAACCGCACCTTCTCCTCGACCAACGTCACGAACGGGGAGAGAGGCCTTGCCCGGGTCGTCCACACCGGCGTCGGCGATGCCGTGGTGCTGTGGAATGCCGGCCACGACCTGCGGATCGTCCGGTTCACCTCGTCCCGTGGCCTGGTGACGGTGCGCTCGGCGCACAACACCGTGGTGCCGACCGACTCTCGTCTGTCCGTCGGAGACTTCACCGGACCCGAGGCGGGTGACCTCTACTGGTACTCGCCCGGGCCGGCACCGGAGCGGTTGTGGGAGCCGGTCCTCCCCGGCTTGCCCGGGTAGGCCGGCGCCGCCGCGCTGAACGGCTATCGGAGATTCGCCGAATGTGCACTAGCATTCGGCCGCCACACCATCGCAACTGGGGGGTTGGTTCGGATGCGGACATCGCGGTTCGGTCTTCCGACGATCGCCGTTCTGGCCGGCTCGGCCATGACGGTGTCGATGAGCGTCGTGGTCGTCGCCGGAGCGACCTCACCGGCCACCGCGGCGCCACCACGGCCGTCGGCACCGGTGCAGGCCTTCCCCGCTCCGGGTGACCGGGAGGCCTCGCCCCAGACCGGGATCACCTTCCGGGGCGTGTCGCCGGGTGCGCTGAGCCGCTTGGTGGTGACCGGATCCCGCAGCGGTGTGCACCGCGGCACCGTCTCGGCGCTCGCAGCCGGCCGGGGGTCGGTGTTCCAGCCCGCGACCCCCTTCGTCCCCGGAGAGCGGGTCAGCGTCGGCACCGGCGTCGACGTGAGCGGCGGGACGAACGGGTCCTACGGCTTCACCGTCGCCCTCCCGGCGCCCGCGCCGGCCATCCCGCCGGACGACACCCAGACGGCCGCCGCCCCGTCGACGTCGCGCGCCGCCGCGTCGACCTGTACGCCGACCGCCCGGGTCTTCAACAGCCGCCCGGATCTGCATCCCCCGGCCGCCTGCGTCATCACCCGGCGGGCGGGTATCGCCCCCGGTGATCTGTTCCTGACCCCGGGCGGCGAGTCCGGTGTCGGGCCGGGGATCTATGACAACACCGGTCAACCGGTCTGGTTCCGCCCGCAGACGACGCAGGTCGTCCACGATTTCAAGGTCGTCCAGCTCAATGGTCAGGAGATGCTCGCCTTCTACGCCGGCAACCGGGCGCCGGGCGACGCCGGTCACGGCTACGGCGAATACACGCTGCTCAACGACCACTACCAGTTCGTCGCGCACATCGGCGCGGGCAACGGGCTGCACGCCGACTTTCACGAGTTGCAGATCACCAAGCAGGGCACCGCGCTGATCGGCGCCTACGAGCCGGTCTTCCAGAATTTCGGCCACGGCAACCAGGTCGTCTACGACTACGTCGTGCAGGAGGTCGACTTCCAGCACGGCAACAAGGTGCTCTTCGAGTGGCACGCGCTCGACCACGTCCCGCTGTCCCAGTCGCACCTCGCGGTGCCGGCCAGCGGCAACTACGACTGGTTCCACGGCAACTCGATCGCGCAGGACAACGACGGCAACCTGCTCGTGTCGGCGCGCAACACCTGGGTCGTCTACAAGATCAACCGCTCGACCGGCAAGGTCATGTGGGAGCTGGGGCAGCCCAACCACGCGGCGGCGCAGTTCCGGCTCTCCGGGTCCAAGCTCGGCTGGTTCTGCTACCAGCACGACGCCCGGGCCAACCCCGACGGCAGCTACACCGTGTACGACGACGGCGGCGGCGGGCCGGGCTGCAACCATCCGGCCCGCGGGATGCTGTTCCACCTGAACGTCGGCGGCAAGGTCGCCACCCTGGTCCGCGGGTTCCGGCACGGCCCGGACATCTACACGCAGTTCACCGGCAGCATGCGCACGCAGTCCAACGGCGACGCGGTGGTCGACTGGGCCAACGTCCCACAGCTCAGCGAATTCGGCTCGGACGGCCGCATCAAGCTGGACATGAAGTTCAACGGCTTCAGCTATCGGGGCGTGCGCTCGGTGTGGCACGGCTCGTCCACCCTGCGTCCGGACATGGTCGTGCAGACGCCTGGCGGCCACCCGACCGCCTTCGCGAGCTGGAACGGCGAGGCCGACCTCGCCAAGTGGCAGCTGATCGGCAGCGTCAACGGCTCGGACCTCATCCCGATCGGCCCACCCGTCGCGAAGTCCGGCTTCGAGACCGCCATCCCGGTGCCCGACTCCGCGTCGGTCGTCGCGGTCGAGAGGTCTCGACGCCGCCGGAAAGGTGCTGCCCAACGGCGTATCGGCGGTGGAACCGGGGAGCAGGTTCTTCCGCGAGCGGAGCGGGGGACCGAGCTACCTGCGCTCGGACTACCGGATGATCCCCGGAGACTTCGGCGGCAACGAGGCCGGTGATCTGCTCGCCTACACGCCGGGAAGTGGGCCGGACTACCTGCAGATCAACGACGGCAGTGGGGGCTGGACGCAGCAGCGGCTGCCCCAGATCGCCCGCACCTGGACCCCGGAGGTCGGCAACTTCACCGGCGACTCGCGCGACGAGATCATCTGGTGGAGCCCGCTGAGCACGACCGCCTACCTCGCCCGGGCGCCGTTCACCACGCCGTGGACGCCGATCACGGTGCCGCCGGTGCGGCACGCCCTCGTGCTGAAGCAGAACGCCGCCCATGGCGGTCCGACCAACGACGAGATGCTGTGGTGGGGACCGGCGACCGACACCGACCAGGTCGACCACTACAGCTGGCCGGCCGGCGGCCGCGCGAGCGTCACCCGGCTGCCGATCGCGATCCGGCACGACTATCGACCCGTCACCGGCGACTTCGACGGCAATGGATTCGCCGACGTGCTGTGGTACGGGCCGGGCAGTACGCCGGACTGGGCGTGGTATTTCACCGGGACGAAGAACGGCCGGTCGACCGCGTGGAGCTCCCAGGCCGTCTCCCTGAGGGGCACCGACTACCGACCGGTGGTCGGGCACTTCGGGCCGAACGACCCGTACGACGACGTGCTGTTCTACGCGCCGGGCTGGGCGAAGGACTGGTTGTGGCGGGGGCACGCCGACCGCACCTTCTCCTCGACCGACGTCACGAACGGCGAGAGCGGGCTGGCGCGGGTGGTCCACACCCGCGTCGGCGACGCGGTCGTGTTGTGGAACCCGGGTCACGACCTGCGGATCGTCCGGTTCACCGAGTCCCGCGGCCTGGTGACCGTGCGGTCTGCCCGCAACACCGTGGTGCCGGTCGACTCGCGCATCTACGTCGGCGCCCTTCAAACCGGAGAGGTGAGCGACATCTACTGGTACTCGCCCGGGCCGGCGCCGGAGCGGCTGTGGGAGCCGGTCGCTACCCTGGCTCGGCGGGTAGGGCGACGGTCAGGCGCGCGCCTCCTCGTCGAGCAGGGCGACCGAGGTGATGCGGTGCAGCGCGAAGGTGCGGAGTTCGTCGCGCTGGTGGTCGAACCCGCGGAGGTAGCCGCCCCCGACCGAGACCGGCTCCACGATCCGGTGGGAGGCCGAACCCTGGGCGTTGACGTAGCCGAGCCACACCGGGCGCGCCTCCCGGACGGCCTGGGAGAGCACCCCGAGGGTCGTCGCGCTCGTCACCCCCGGGAAGGTGCTGGTCACCGGTGAGCGCCGCGCCTCCCGGGCCGCCCGGTCACCGGCGCGGATCTGGCGCACCAGCTCGACGAGCTGCTCCGTGCCGGGCGTCGGCGGCTCCACCGACCGCCCCGCCATGCGCTGCCGGACGGAGGTACGCCGGGCATCGGGCCGGGACAGCACCAGCGCTCCCTCGGCGGACTCGGCGACCGGTGCGTAGCCGTGGTCGCGCAACATCTCGAGCACCCGGTTGACCGGCGACCTCGACAGCAGCACCGTCGGCGCGATCCGCCGGAGCCGCAGGACCTCCAGCCCGCGGTCGGCGACCACCTCGGCGAGCAGCGCCGGGTCGTCGCACCGCAGGTAGGCCGAGGCGCTGCCGACGCGCAGCGCGCCGTGCCGGCGGGAAACGTCGTCGATGAGATAGGTCAGCCCCTGCGGCACCGGCGTGTGGGAGCGGCTGCGGAACAGCTCGTGCAGGTCGTCGGCACTGCGCCCGGCGTCCATCGCCCGCCGCACGCTCGACTCGGTCACCCGGTAGACGGTGGCGCCGCCGGAGGACTCGACATCGGCGACCAGCCCCATCTCGCGGGCGAGATCCGGCTCGAGCGGGCCCGGGGCGATGACGGTGAGGTCGGCCTGGGCCAGGACGTGGTCGATCGGTGCGGGCAGGTGGTCGGCGAGAATCGAGGCGGGATCGTCGCCCGTGAGCAGGGCCCGGCCGAACGACGTCAGCGCTCCCCGGCCGGTCACGCCGAGCGTCTCGGCCTCGGCCAGGGTGGCCGCCACGACAGCGTCCCGGTAGGCCCCGCCGCGCCGCGGCGAGCGCCAACGCAGCACGGCCCCGACGTCCTCACCGCTCGCCCCATGGCCTGGAGGCAGCTCGGCCAGCACCTCGAGGACCTGGCGCCGGATGGCCGGGGTGCCGCTGCGGGTGACCTCGAAGGACAGCGGGGCGATCACCTTGTCGTGCTCGTCGCGCTGACCGATCAGGGTCGGCAGCCGCGGCATGCCCAGCCAGGCGCCGGCCAGTCGGCACCAGCGCTGCTCGGCCGGCGAGCCGGCCCACAGGTCGAAGTCGGCCGTCGGCAGCCATTCCGGCTCGGCCTCCGCGCTCGTCTCCAGCAGCCCGGCGGCGTGGGTGACCTCCAGCAGCAGCCCGGCGAGGTCGTCCGGGACGTCGAGGGCGCGGGCGGTGCGGCGGAGTTCGCGCACGCCCAGACCGCCGGAGCGCAATTGCCGAGGCGGGTCCTCGCCGTAGGAGTCGAGGACGCTCTGCGCCAGGCGCAGCACCGTCACGGCCTGTCCGGCACCCACCTGGTCGATCAGGGACCGACCCGTCTCGCGGGCGCGGAGCGCGGGCGGCTCGGCCTGCGCGGGTCCGAGCGGCCGGTCGCCACGAAGTCGGAGCCCGACCTCCCGCGGCAGCTCCACCGTGTCGACGTCGACCGCCACCAGCAGCGCGTGCGCCAGCAGCCAGCGCACCGGGGTGTCGGCGTCGGCGACGGACACCGGCCGCTGGGCGGCGCGGACCGTGCCCAGCGGCGGCCCGCCGGCGAGCTGGTCGAGCACCGCGCGTTCCTGCTCACCGCACCGGGCGAGCAGGGCGTCGAGCCGTGCCGGGTCGGCGAAGATGTCGGTGATCAACCCGCCGGCGGCCGGCTGCCGGGTCGGCGGAAGGGCCAGGGCCTCGAGGAGCGGGGCGATCTGCCGATCGTCGTGCCGGCCGAGGAGGACGCCGACCGGCCGGCCGAGTCCGGTGGGGTAGGGGCCGGACGCGTCGGCGACGCTCCCGACGAGGTGCAGCGCGTCGTCCTCGCCCCATATCAGGGCGAGGTCCCGCAGCCGGTCGACACCGGCGCGGACAGGGGATTCGGCCGCCCCCAGGGTCTCGACGAGCTCGACGAGCGAGGTCTGCGCTCCCCGCAGGACCAGTGCATCGACGACCTGCAGCGAGAAGGCGTCGAGCTGTTCGAGGGCCCGCAGCACCGAGACCCGGATCGCCGCCCGGCTGGCGACCACGCCGAGGTCGGCCGGGGCCGGGACCGCGATGTCAGGGCGTTCCCGGAACAGCCGGATCAACGCCTCGTCGGGCCAGGCCCGCAGCCAGTCGGCGAGACTCGCGGGGTGGGTCGTGCTCATCGCGACCACGGTAGCCGCACCCACCGACCCGGCGCGTCCTCCACCCACCGTGCGCGAGGACTCCACAGATCACGGTCGGCTCTTGACCGGGCCCGCGCGACATGGTTGCGTGCCCGCGACATCCTCGTTCCCCCACCGAAGCGGCGCGTCCCACCACGCCGCCGCGCCGGTCATCGAAAGGAGCTCATCAACCCATGAGGTCGAGAATGGCGGGGGTGGCGGTGCTGTCCGCGGCTGCTGTCGCGTTGGGTGCCTGGGCGGTGCCCGGAGCCGCGGGCGCGAGCACGTCCACGGGCACATCTACGGGCACATCCACGGGGAGGGCAGCGGTGACGAGGGCGGACGCCGGACACGCCGTGGCGTCGTACCGCGCGCTGCAGAACTACCTCTACGTCGACGACGGGTCCTTCCTCTACCACGAGCAGTATCCGGTCCTGTCGTCCGACAACCACTACTCCTACGAGTGGCCGTTCTCCCAGGCACACGTCGCCACGCTCGACCTGACCGGCATGGCCCGCGGCGCCGGCACCTCCTTCGGGCGGGACCTCAAGGCCCGCTCGCTCGGGCAGGAGCGGTACTGGAAGGCCTCGGGCGGCACCACCGGAGTGCCGGGATACGACTCGTACGCGATCGCGCCCTACGGCGGCGGCGGCGACATGTTCTACGACGACAACGAGTGGGTCGGGCTGGAGAAGGTCCAGCAGTACCTGATGACCGGCGACCGGGCGGCGCTCGCCCGGGCCCGCCAGATCTTCGCCCTGGTCGAGTCCGGGTGGGACACCGACGCGACGCACGCCGACCCCGGGGGAGTCTTCTGGACCCAGGCGACCTGGAGCACCGACCGCAACACGGTCTCCAACATGCCCGGCGCTGAGCTGGGGCTGCGGCTCTACCAGGCCACCCACGACCGCACCTACCTCGACTGGGCGACGCGGATGTACGACTGGACCAACCGCTACCTGCTCGCCCCCAACGGCATGTACTGGGACCACGTCGACCTTCAGGGCAAGGTCCAGGAGACGCAGTGGTCCTACAACCAGGGCGTGCCCATCGGCGTCGACGTGCTCTTCTACGAGGTCACCCACGACCGGTCCTACCTGACGGCGGCGGAGCGCGTCGCCAAGGCCTCCTACGACTATTTCGTCGAGCAGGGCAACCTCGCCGGACAGCCTCCGTACTTCAACTCGATCTTCTTCAAGAACCTCCTGCTGCTGGAATCGGTGACCGGCGGGACGACCTACCGGCAGGCCATGCAGCACTACGCCGACGCGACCTGGAGTCAGCACCGGGACGCGGCAACGGGTCTGTTCCAGTTCGCCGGCAACGGGGAGACGCAGGCCATCGAGCAGGCGGCGATGGTGCAGATCTACGCGACCCTGGCCTGGCCTACTGATAAGGATCGCCTGCTCTACTAGGCGGGATCGGCCACACTGGAAGAGTCACACCGAGGACGAGGGACGGGAGGTCGCGGTGCCGGAGCCGGACCAGCTGACGCGCCGCGACCCCACCTGGCCCACGGACGAGGGGGCGGTGGCGGTCTCGGAGTTCACCGCCGAGATCCAGGGTGCGCTGTCGCCCTTCGGCGAGGACCCGGAGTTCCCGCTGCCGGTCGACCGCCTCGGTTACCGTCATCCACGCGCGGAGGACCGGCCCAACCGCTGACGGTCGGCCGGTCCGGGCATCCGGAGGTCAGCATGCCGGAATCGGCGACCCCGTCGTACGCCTCGGGGACCTCCTCGGTCCCGTTGCTCGGGGACACGATCGGGGCGAATCTCGGGCGGGCGGTCGCGGCGTTCCCGGACCGGGAGGCCGTCGTCGACCGCGGCAGCGGCCGCCGCTACACCTACGCGGAGCTGTCGGCGGCCGTCGACGGCTGCGCTGTCGGCCTGCTCGACGCCGGGATCGGCAAGGGCGACCGGGTCGGTATCTGGGCGCCCAACTGCGCCGAGTGGGTGCTGGTGCAGTATGCGACCGCCCGGATCGGGGCGGTCCTGGTCACCGTCAACCCGTCGTACCGCACCCACGAGCTGAGCTACGTCCTCGGCCAGGCAGGGGTGCGGCTGCTGGTCAGCGCACCGGCGCACCGCGGCAGCGACTACCGGGCCATGGTGGATGAGGTCCGCGCCGACCACCCCGACCTGCAGCAGGTGGTGTTCCTCGGCGACCCGGCCTGGGACGCGCTCCTCGGGCACGACGCGGACTCCGGGGCCGAGCGCCTCGCCGGGATCGCGTCGACCCTGTCCGCCGACGACCCGATCAACATCCAGTACACGTCCGGAACGACCGGATTTCCCAAGGGTGCGACGCTCTCGCACCACAACATCCTCAACAACGGCTACTTCGTCGGCGAGCTCTGCGGTTACACCGAGACCGATCGGATCGCCATTCCCGTGCCCTTCTACCACTGCTTCGGGATGGTCATGGGAAATCTGGGCGCCACCAGCCACGGCGCCTGCATCGTCATCCCGGCGCCGGCGTTCGACCCGGCAGCAACCCTGCGAGCGGTCAGCGAGGAACGGTGCACGTCGTTGTACGGCGTCCCCACGATGTTCATCGCCGAACTGGGGCTGCCCGACTTCGCCGGCTACGACCTGTCCAGCGTCCGGACCGGCATCATGGCCGGCTCACCCTGTCCGGTCGAGGTGATGAAGCGGGTGGTCGACGAGATGGGAATGACCCAGGTGACCATCTGCTACGGCATGACCGAGACGTCGCCCGTGTCGACCCAGACCCGCGTCGACGACGACCTCGAGCGGCGGGTGGCGACGGTCGGTGCCGTGCACCCGCACGTCGAGGTCAAGATCGTGGACCCGGCCACCGGTTTGACGGTGCCGCGGGGTACGCCGGGGGAGCTCTGCACCCGCGGCTACTCGGTGATGCTCGGCTACTGGGACGAGCCGGAGTTGACCGCCGAGGTGATCGACCCGGCCCGTTGGATGCACACCGGCGACCTGGCGATGATGGACGACGCCGGCTACCTCAGCATCGTGGGCCGCATCAAGGACATGGTCATCCGGGGCGGCGAGAACGTCTATCCGCGCGAGATCGAGGAGTTCCTGTACACCCACCCCGACATCGTCGATGCCCAGGTCGTCGGCGTGCCCGACGACCGGTACGGCGAGGAGCTGATGGCCTGGGTGCGGCTGCGACCGGGCGCGCCGGACCTCACCGCCGCGGCTCTGCGCGACTTCTGCACCGGGACGCTCGCCCACTACAAGATCCCGCGCTATGTGCACGTCGTCGACGAGTTCCCGATGACGGTGACCGGCAAGGTCCGCAAGGTCGAGATCCGGGAACGTTCGGTGCAGCTGCTCGCCGGAGCGGACTCGGCGTAGCGGGAACCCGGTGGGTCAGGACTCCTGCCAGGACTCCAGCACGTCGAGGTTGTGGAACGTCGGCGGTCCGTCGCACAGCTGTGCCATCCGGGCCGAGAACTCGCCGGTCTCCGCCCGGCGGGAATTCTCCATCGCCGAGTCGTAGGAGTCGAACTCGACGACCGTCATGTAGTGGTTCGGGCGATCGCGGTCGGCGGTGACCTCGCCGCGCCGGACCGTACCCGCGTCCCGCCGGGTCTGGAACTCCTCGGCGAGCGCCCTCACCTCGTCGATCCGCGAGGTGTCGAACTCGATGATCTGCACAAAACCGGCCATGGCTTCTCCTTTGCCTGCCCTGAATCGTCGGCCGCCGTCGCACCGCCGCGCAAGTGGAACGCGGAAACAGGTCGCGGGAGTTGCCCGTTCGTCTGTCCACGGCGGCTGAAGGCGACACAATCCGGATGTGACCGCGATGGACGAGGCCCTCTACTGGCGCGCCGTCGGGCTGCTCCGGTTCGACCGGCGCGCGGGCCTGGCCGGGCTGGAGAGGTGCTTCGCCGAGGGCCGGGTGCCCGAAGGCCTGGACGGCCCGCTGCGCGGACGCCTGGTGGCGACGACGATCGGCCACGGCGTCGACGGCCTGTTCGAAGCGATGGCGCAGGGCTGGATGCCGTGGCAGGGCAAGACCTTCGACCGGGAGGGGGGAGAGGGGCGGAACCTTTTCTCGACGGCGGCCCAGCGGATGATGCGGGTCACGCTGCCCAACTACGACGACGTGCGCGACGAGGGCGACGGGCGGTGCAGCGCCTTCCGCTTCCTCACGTCGGTCGGCCCGAGCGCCATCGATCCCGGTGTCGACGTCCTGCGGATCGACTACCGCGATGTCGAGGAGAACCCCGACTGGCCGGTGCGAAAGGTCCTGGACGAACTCGTCATGGTCGGCCCGCGGCTCTACCTCGGCCAGGCGCTGCTCCTCTGGCACGGTTCGTTGCGCCGGGCCGCGTGGTTCTCCTTGGAAAGGACGGATATCGGCGATGACGACTGACTACACCGAGATCGAGGCCGAGCGGGACCGCATCAGGGCGGCCTACGTCCGCGACGGCGACGAACGTCCCGCGTCGTCGGCGCGCGGCGTCCACCACGTCGCGCTGCTCAGCTCCGACGTGGAACGCACCGTGCGCTTCTACCAGGGTGTGCTCGAATTCCCCCTGACGGACATCTTCGAAAATCGCGACTACCGCGGCTCGAACCACTTCTTCTTCGACATCGGGCACGGAAACCTGCTCGCCTTCTTCGACTTTCCCGGACTCGATCTGGGGCCCTACGGCGAGGTGCTCGGGGGACTGCACCACCTGGCCATCTCGGTCGAGCCGGAGAAATGGCGACGGCTCAAGGCGAATCTCGACGCCGCGGGTGTCGGCTACCAGGAGGAGAGCGGGACGTCGATCTACTTCCGCGACCCGGACGGGGCCCGTGTCGAGCTGATCGCCGACCCGCTCGGCGAGATGTACGGCCACACCGTGCTCTGACGCTTCAGCCCTGACGTATCAACCCCTGACGTATCAACCCTTGACGTAGGAAAGCTTCTCGACGACCAGCCCGTCCCGGACGCGGATGACGTCGATCCCCCTGACGTGGCCGTCGCCGTAGTCGAAGCGCCAGTGCTGCACCAGCCGGTCGCCCGCGACGAAGTCGGATTCGACATCGAAGTGGCTGCGTGGATCGTCGAAGATCGGCCGCCACGCCGCCCGTACCGCCTCCTGCCCCTCGGACCGCCGCCCGTCCGGGGCGGGGGAGGTGCTGTCGAAGACGACGTCCTCGCCGGTCATGGCGATCGCGGCGTCGAGGTCATGGGCATTCCACGCCGCGTTGAACCGGCCGATCAGCCCGCGGACGTCGTTCGGTGGGGCAGGGTCCGTGCCGGCCATCGGGCCTCCTCGGGTCGGGGCGTTGCGGCGGCGCCCTCCACACCGAGGTCTAACATCACTGACCGTCCGGGTCAGCCGATCACGATGCGACACCGGCAACGGGTGTGTTGCACTGAGGGAAGTCTGCGCCGGACCGGTCAGGACCACGACTCGAAGGGGTGGAAGATGCAGCTCGGAATGGTCGGCCTCGGCCGGATGGGTGCCAACCTCGTGCGCCGCCTCATGCGCGACGGCCACGACTGCGTCGTCTACGACCTGTCGCCGGACTCGGTGGCCGCCCTCGAAGCCGACGGCGCCGCCGGAGCGACGTCGCTCGAGGAGTTCGTGGCGAAGTTGCAGACACCGCGCGCGGTCTGGGTAATGGTTCCCGCGGGCGTCACAGGCGCGACGGTCGACCAGCTCGCCGACCTGCTGGACCCCGGCGACATCATCATCGATGGCGGGAACTCCTACTACCGCGACGACATCCACCGCGCGACGGTGCTGAAGACCCGGCACCTGCACTACGTCGACGTCGGCACCAGCGGTGGCGTCTACGGCCTCGATCGCGGCTACTGCCTGATGATCGGCGGCGAGGACGATGTGGTCGCACACCTCGATCCCATCTTCGCCAGCATCGCTCCCGGCGTCGACGCGGCGGCGCGGACCGCCGGTCGTACCGGCGAACCGATCCCGGCCGAGCACGGTTACCTGCACTGCGGCCCCAACGGCGCGGGCCACTTCGTCAAGATGGTGCACAACGGTATCGAGTACGGCGTCATGGCCGCGTACGCCGAGGGCTTCAACATCCTGCGCAACGCCGGCATCGGGCGCGAGGAGCAGCTGCACGACGCCGAGACGGCGCCCCTGTCGTCCCCGGAGTACTACCAGTACGCGATCGATACCGCGCAGGTCGCCGAGGTGTGGCGGCGCGGAAGCGTCATCGGGTCCTGGCTGCTCGACCTGACCGCCGCGGCCCTGGTGGACGACCCGCGGATGTCCGGCTTCGCCGGCCGGGTGTCGGACTCCGGCGAGGGTCGCTGGACGGTGATGGCGGCGGTGGACGAGAGCGTCCCGGCGCACGTGCTGACCGCGGCCCTCTTCGAGCGGTTCTCCTCCCGCGGAGAGGCCGACTACGCCGACAAGCTGCTCTCGGCGATGCGCAAGCAGTTCGGCGGTCATGACGAGAAGGTCGGCGGCGTGGCCCCCGACCTCAGTCCGGACGAGCACAGCACGTGAGCAGCGAGCGCGGGGACGTCCTCGTCGTCTTCGGTGCGACCGGCGACCTGGCGCACAAGAAGATCTTCCCTGCCCTCTACCAGCTCGAGCGGCAGGAACTGCTCGACGTACCCGTCGTCGGCGTCGCGCTCTCGGACTGGGACGACGACGGGCTGCGGCACTACGCGCGCACCGCCGTCGAGACCACCGGTGACCTCGACGAGCAGGTCTTCGCCCGGCTCGCCGGCCGGCTCGGCTTCGTCGGCGGCGACTACGGCGACCCCGCGGTGTTCACGGCGCTGGCGGATCGACTGCGGGGAGCGCGGCACCCCGTGCACTATCTGGCGATACCGCCGTCGCTGTTCGCGACCGTGGTGGGCGGGCTCGATGCCGCGGGCCTGGCCGACGGTGCGCGGGTCGTCGTGGAGAAGCCGTTCGGACGCGACCCGGAGTCGGCCAGGGCGCTCAACGAGACCGTGCACAAGGTCTTCCCCGAGGCGGCGGTGCGCCGCATCGACCACTACCTGGAGAAGGAGTCGGTCGAGGATCTGCTCGCCTTCCGGTTCGCCAACACCTTCCTCGAGCCGATCTGGAACCGCACCTACGTCGCCTCCGTGCAGATCACGATGGCCGAGCAGTTCGGGGTCGAGGGCCGCGGCTCCTTCTACGACGGTGTCGGCGCGGTGCGCGACGTCGTACAGAACCACCTGCTGCAGGTTCTCGCCATGCTGGCGATGGAGCCGCCGCTGTCCGACGACGCCGACGCGCTGCGGAACGAGAAGGTCAGGGTGCTGCGGTCGATACCGCAGATCGAGCCGGGCCACGTCGTACGCGGCCAGTACCGTGGCTACCTCGACGAGCCGGGAGTGGCGGCCGGGTCGACGGTGGAGACCTACATCGCCCTGCGCGTGCACCTCGACTCGTGGCGCTGGGCCGGGGTCCCGTTCTTCATCCGGGCCGGTAAGGCCCTCGCGACGACCGGGACCGAGGCGGTCGTGGAGCTGCGCGAGCCGCCCCGGATGCTCTTCACCAGCCCGAACGGGGTCCGCCCGCAACCCAACCTGCTGCGGTTCCGGCTCGGCAGCCGGGACGGGGTCACCTTCACCGTGCAGGCCAAGCATCCCGGCGACCAGCCCGAGACCTGCCCGATCCATCTGAACGTCGACTTCGCCAGCGCCCTCGGCCACCGCCCCCAGGCCTACGAACGGCTGCTCCTGGACGCCATCGACGGGGACGCGCGGCGCTTCGCCCGGGAGGACTCGGTGGAGCAGGCCTGGCGGATCGTCGCCCCGATCCTGGACCTGCCCGATCGGCCGGCGCCGTACGACCGCGGCTCGTGGGGTCCGCCCGAGGCCGACCGGGTGGTGGCCGGAGACCGCTGGCACCAGCCTGAGCCGCCTCCGACCGGCGGGTAGGTCGGGTACCGTCGGCCCATGTGCCGGAGCATCAAGACCCTGCGTGAGCCCTTCACCGAGCAGGTCACCGAGGCGGACATGCACGCCGCGGCCCTGCAGTACGTGCGGAAGGTGAGCGGATTCCGAAAGCCTGCCGCGCACAACGCCGCGGCCTTCGATCGTGCCGTCGACACCATCGCCGCGGCCACCGCGGCGCTGCTCGACGACCTCGAGGTCCGGCACGCTCACCACACGCAGCGGGCGGGCTAGACCTCGTCGCCGAGCGGGCCCGACGCGCCGCCCGCCTGGCCGCGTCGACAGGATCAGCCCTGTCCGGCCCTGCGACGCTCCCTCAGCCGGTGCGGCGGTGCCCATCATCGTGCGTCGTACTCGCCTCGGAGGTCGGGTCGTGCGAGTAGGACGCACGATGTCGCCGGTCGCGCTCCGCTGCTGGACAGGTCCGGGTAGGACGCGTGATGTCGGCTGGTGTTGGCGGCTTCTGGTGCTCGGCGCGCCCGTTGTCCGGGCGCCTGTCCCGCGTGGTTCAGCTGGTGGTGACCAGTTGAGGCGGGGCGTGCTGCCCGGCGGTGTCGGTGTCGTCGGGTGGGTCGGTGTCGTCGGGCGGATCGGGCAGGGCGGGCGGGTGGTGGTGCCCGGTCCAGCAGCTTCTCCGCGGCCGTGACCCGCCAGCCGGCCTCGCCCGGGGCCAGGTTCAACACCTGCCGCAGCAGCGCCGGCGTGTTACACGCCCCCCGGTCCGTGCCCAGGCTGCGGGCGTCGGCCTCGGCGACCAGCCGCAACGACGCCGCGAACAACCGCCGCGCCTGGCACTCCACCACCCGCATCAGGTCGAGGACCTCATCATCCCCGAGCCGCCACACATCGGCGCCGGCCAACCCGTCCACCGCGGCGGTGAGCCCGCCGGCGTGACCCACACCGGATGCTCACCGCAGCCATCGACCATGCAGCAACGATAAAGGCGACCACCGACAATTCACCGGGCCCGGAAACCCCTACCACACAAGAACTTTCCGTCACCCGACGGTGGCTTACGGCTTTGCTCGCAGGTACCCGCGACTGCGACGCGTCTACCCGAATTCGTTCCGCCGTTCCGCCTCGTCCGGTACGGTCCCGGATTGTTCCATTCCGGGAGGCGTGGGGTTCGCGCGGCCTCCCGGGCAGTTCCCAGTCTGAGAGCAGGTTCGTGATGGCATGTCGTCTGAGTGAGCTCGTGCTCGGTTGCCGCGATCCTGACGTGCTGGCGCGGTTCTGGTGCGAGGTCCTGGACTTCGTCCTACTCGATCGCGAGGACGACGGCACCCTGGAGATCGGGTCGCGCGAAGGGTTCGGTGGCCCGCAGCCGACGATCATCCTCAGCCGCAGGGATGAGCCGGAGAAGGGTAAATCCCGGCTGCACCTCGACGTCAACGCCACCGACCGCGATCAGGACGCCGAGCTCGAACGCCTTCTGAAGCTTGGTGCGCGCCCGGCCGACATCGGCCAGACCGGGGAGGAGTCCTGGCATGTCCTGACCGACCCCGAGGGCAATGAGTTCTGCCTGCTCAGATCCCGCCTCGATCCACTCTGAGGCTCACCGCCTCGACACCAGGCGCCTAGTCGCGTTTGGCCGCACAGTCGACACATCGAGTCGCCCAGGGGAGTGCATCGAGACGTTCCGCGGCGATCGGGCGGCCGCACCGGTCGCACGTGCCGTAGGTGTCCTCGTTGAGCTTCTCCTGTGCGCGGAGCACTTCGGCCAGCAGCCCCCGCAGCCGATCGTGCGCAGCGACCTGCGACAGCCGATCGACCGCGACACTGGTTCCTTCCCCGATCCGCTTGCCGAAGGAGATCCCGCTCGGCTCACTCGTCGGCACAGTCAGCCGGGTCAGTTCGGCTTCGAGCTCGGCCCGCTTGGCTGCGAGCACCGCCGCCGCGTCCTCTGCCATCTCCTCATGGTCGCATCGGTCAGCAGGCATGCTGTGGGAATGTCGGCACGAACTGCAGGCGGTGGCTCCCGGGCGGTCTGGCGGGTGGAGGGCGACCCGCTGGTGTCCGGGACGCCCGGCGGCCCGCTGACGGGTCTCCGCGTCGCGGTGAAGGACCTCTTCGCCGTCGCCGGGCAGCAGGTCGGCGCCGGCAACCCCATCTGGCTGGCCGAGGCACAGGTGGAGACCTCGAACGCATGGGCGGTCGGTGCCCTGCTCGACGCCGGTGCCGACGTCCGCGGACTGGCGCAGACCGACGAATTCGCCTACAGCCTGTCCGGCACCAATGTGCACTACGGGACGCCACCGAATCCGGCGGCTCCCGGGCATGTCCCCGGCGGGTCGTCGAGTGGTCCGGCGAGCGCGGTCGCGCTGGGCCTCGCCGACATCGGCCTGGGCACCGATACCGCCGGGTCGATCCGGGTACCGGCCTCCTACTGCGGGCTGGTGAGCATCCGGCCCACACACGGCGTCGTGTCCACTGCGGGCCTTCTCCCGCTGGCCCCGTCGTTCGACACCGTCGGCTGGCTGGCCCGCGACGTCGGCACGCTCGCCCTGGTCGGCGACGTGCTGCTCCCGGAGGCTCCCGTCCCGCCTCCGACCACCGCGGTACTCGCGACAGACCTCTTCGACCTCGCCGAGGCGGACGTCGCCACCGCGGCGCGGACGGCCGGTCGACAGCTGGCCGCCGTGGCCGGGCTGGAGGTCCGAACCGTCCCGGCCCTGTGCGACGGCCGTCTCGACGACTGGCGAACGGCGTTCCGCGCCGTGCAGGCCGCGCAGGCGTGGCGCTGCGACGGGAGGTGGGTCACCGATCACCCCGGAGCGCTCGGTCCGGGCATCACCGACCGGTTCGCGCAGGCCGCGCTGGTGACGGCAGCGCAGGAGAACGCCGCCGCGGACGTGCTGCGGACCGCGGCGGCGATGCTCGTCGACCGGATTCCGCCGGGCACCGCCGTCCTGCTGCCGGCGACCGGCACGACCGCTCCACCGGTACACATGACGGCCGATGAGAAGGCCGCCACCCGGTCCGGGACGTTCGCCCTGACCTGTCTGGCCAGCCTGGCCGGCTTGCCCGCGGTCGTGCTCGCCCGGTTCGAGGCAGGCGGCCGGCCGGTCGGCCTGTGTGCGCTGGCCGGGCCGGGACAGGACCGTGCGCTGCTCGACCTCGCGCTCCGGGTCGCCGAGGTCAGACGCCCGTGACACCCACCCTTCGGGGCTGACTGCTGCTCCGGAGGAGCGTGACGCTGCCGCCGAACCGCGCCTGGTAGTAGAGCGAGCGCCCCGGATGGGTCGTGACGTGGGTCAGTCCGCCGGCCCCGGTGCGCAGCGTCGCGCGCCGTGCCCACGTGTGCCCGTCGGTGGTCTGCCACAGCTGGACGGGAAGGTTGACCAGGCCGGCCCCGGAGGTGGCCGAGACGAGGCGGATGCCGACGAATACGGGTCCGCCGGCGGCAACTCTGGCGTGGTCGACGCTGAGCCGGATCGCCGTCTTCGCCTTCATGTCGACGGCCGGCGACGGAGAGATCGAGGCGCCCCAGGGATCCGCGCGGGCGAACCGCACCTGATAGCGGGTGCTCTCACTCTGGCGGACGGTCCATGTCGCCAGCCCCGACGCGTCGGCCGTCACCGTCGACACCTCGTGGTAGGGGAGGCCGGCGAGATGGCTCCAGAGGGTCAGCCGCCCGTGGGCGACCGGCGTTCCCCGGTAGCCCTGCACCACCCGGGCACCGATCGTCAGCGGCTCTCCCGGTGTGGCGCGGGGCGCCGAGACGCTGATGCGGGTGGTCGTCGGCGCCGGGCCGCTGGTGAGAGCACGGATCTGCGTCAGGTAGTTGCCTTTCCAGTGGGTGTAGCGGCCCGACATCCACAAGGCCTTGACGTCACCGGGCGGTCCCCATGGGACGACCGGGCGGACGTTCTTGACCGCGGATCCAGGAGTGATGTCGGTCATCCCGACCGGGGGAACGACGCGAACGCGATCACCGGATGCCCGGTCTGGTCGAAGGCGGCGCTGTGCACCCATGCCTTGCCGTCGGGTCCGGCTCCGTTGTAGGCCTTGGTGACCGCGCGGGTGTGCACCGGCGCGGCAGGCAGCGTGCTGCCGGACGGACGAGGTCCGAGGGTCGCGAGCGGCGTTCCGTCGACGTTGTGCAGGACGCCCTGCCCGTAGACCAGCGCATAGACCGAGTTGGTCGGGACGTCGCGCGGGTGACCGTCGGTGAAGGCGATGAGGATGCTGTCGGTGCCGTTGGTCGCGTACTTCGCGTAGGGCCGGGCGAGGGACCCGGCTCCGTCCGGCACGACGACGGCCTGGGCGTCCGTGCCCTCTCCCTTCAAATCCTGGTTTTCTTCCCGGTGTCGCCCGGGTGAGCCGGGCAACGTGCCCATTGTGGCCCTGTGCGGGGGTTGTGGGGTAATACCGGGATATCTCCCGTGTATCAGGTTCGCGATCGCGCGCTCGATACCGGAGGATGGGCCCGACATCGGCGGGCGACAGGCACTTCAGCGACGAGGGCGGGCGGAATGACGGAATCGGCGACCCGGGGCGACGCGCGGTTGGAGATCGACGCGCTATCCAAGCGGTACGGGGAGCTCATCGCCTTGGACCGGATCACCTTCGACGTCCGTGCCGGTGAGCTGTTCGGGTTCGTCGGCAGCAACGGCGCCGGCAAGACGACCACGATGCGGATCGCTCTGGGTGTGCTCGCGGCCGACTCCGGCGAGGTCCGGTGGAACGGTCGGCCGATCACGCTCGAGACCCGACGCCAGATCGGTTACATGCCGGAGGAACGCGGCCTCTACCCGAGGATGAAGGTCGGCGAGCAGCTGATCTACCTGGCCCGCCTGCACGGCATGTCGACGGCGGAGGCCCGGCGGGCCATGGGCTCCTGGACCGACCGGCTCGGCGTCGCGGCGCGCCGGGATGACGAGGTGCAGAAGCTCAGCCTCGGCAACCAGCAGCGGGTCCAGCTGGCCGCGGCGCTGATCCACGATCCGCGGATCCTCGTCCTCGACGAGCCGTTCTCCGGCCTGGACCCGATCGCGGTCGACGTGATGAGCCAGGTGCTCCGCGAGCGGTGCGCGGCCGGCGTCCCGGTCGTCTTCTCCAGTCACCAGCTCGACCTGGTCGAGCGCATCTGCGACCGTGTCGGAATCGTCCGGGGCGGCCAGATGGTGGCCTGCGGATCGGTCGACGAGCTGCGTTCCGCCGGGAGCTCCTTCCTCGTGGTGGATGCACCGGGCGCCGCCGAGGGGTGGGCGGCCGGGCTGCCCGACGTGACCGTACGGGGCCACGACGGCACCGCGACCGTGCTGGAACTCGGGTCGCACGCCGACGACCAGTTGGTGCTCAAGACCGCACTCGCCTCCGGGCCGGTGCACGAGTTCGCCCGGCGGCGACCGTCGCTGACCGAGCTGTTCCGCAACGTCGTGAGTGAGGGAGAGGCCGCGTGACCGGCATGCCGCAGGAGTCCGCCGACACCACTTTGGGGTCGAGGTCGGCGGTCTGGCTGATCGCCCGCCGCGAGGTCGACACCCGGCTGCGGTCCAAGGCCTTCCGGATCGCGACCGGCCTCAGCGTGGTCATCCTTGTCGCGCTGACCGTCGTGCTGAAGTTCGTCAACGGCGGGAGCTCGGGCGCCACGGTGGGACTCGCGGCCCAGGACGCCGCCATCGCCGCGCCGTTGCGGGCCACCGCCTCGGCGGTCGGCGAGAAGATGACCACCCGGACCGTCTCCGCCGCGACGGGGCGGCAAGAGGTCCGCGACGGCAGGCTGGACGCTTTCGTGGAGACCGACGGCGGGCAGCTGCGGGTCGTGGTGAAGAAGAACCTCGACGGCAAGGTCAAGAGCGCGCTGACGGTGCTCGCCCGGCAGGTCGCGCTCGACCGACAGATCGGGGCGCTCGGCGGAAACCCCGCTCAGGTCGACCGGAGCGTGGCCGCGGCGAAGCTCGACGTGGTGGCGCTGCAACCGCCGCACAAATACCGGACGCAGCAGCTGATCGTCGGCATCATCGCCGGGATCCTCATCTACATGTCGCTGATGATGAACGGGCAGTCGGTCGCCCAGGGGGTCGTCGAGGAGAAGTCCAGCCGGGTGGTCGAACTGCTGCTCTCCACGATCCGGCCCTGGCAGCTGATGGCCGGAAAGGTGCTCGGCATCGGGATCGTGGGGCTCTTACAGATGGTGGCCATCGGCGTCGCCGGTGTGGTCGCCGGGCTGACGACCGGCGTGCTCACGATCTCGGTCTCCACCGCGGCCGGGACCCTCGTCTGGCTGGTCGTCTGGTATCTGCTCGGCTTCTTCGCCTATGCGCTGGCCTTCGCCGCCGTCGGGGCGCTGGTGTCGCGGCAGGAGGACGTCGGCGGCGTGATCGCCCCGGTGCTGATGTTCGTGATCATCGGCTACGTGCTGGGCATCTCCATCCTGCCGTCCAACCCGGGCAGTGGGCTGATCGAGGTGCTGTCGGTGATCCCGATGTTCGCCCCCACGCTGATGCCGATGCGCCTGGCCATGGGCGGGGTGCCGGCATGGGAGGCCGGACTCGCCGTCGTCCTGGTGATCGCCCTCATCCCGGCGCTCACCTGGCTCTCCGGCCGGATCTACCGCAACGCGGTGATCCGCACCGGGGCGCGGGTGCGGCTGAGCGACGCCCTGCGCGGCGCCTGACCGGCACCAGCCCGACCATCGCGTCGCGGTCCGCCAGCCTCAGGACAGGCGGTGCGCTGAGACCGTGGCCCGGGTCGCGGCCGGATCCACGCCGGCGACCCGCTCGGGAACCCGACCGCACCGGCCGCGTACGTCGTCGATGCTCGCCGCCAGCAGGTCGTGCAGATGGTTGTCGGCGTCGGGCACCGACGCGGCGATGCTGTAGACCGCGTAGCGGACGGTGCTCGGGGCGGCATGCCGGCGGAACGCCCGCTTCGACGGTCCGCTGGTGATGCTGTGCCGCGCGGCCCAGCGGGCGGCGTGCGGAACGTCGGCGAGCAGCTCGCGGCTGCGCTGCTCACTCCAGCCGGGCGGGTGTCCGTCGAGGCCCCCGAGCACGCGGTTGCCGCACAGTACGGCGACCGCCATGACCTGCTGGCGCTCGGCGCTGACGATGGGCAGCGCCGTCGTCGCCGCACGCAGGGCGAGGTCGACGTCGACGTGCGGGTCGTCGTCGACCAGACCGATCACCCCGGGGATCAGGCCGGCAAGGCGCTGACGACCGTCGTCCGTGCTGTTGTCGTTGACATGCCGCGCGAGGGCGGCCAGCAAGGGATGGGTGCAGGACGGATGGTCGCTCCATCGTTCCCCGGCGAGGTAGGAGGCCAGCTCCATGAAGCAGGCGCCCTTGCGCGGGCTGCGGTGCTTGCCGCGCGAGAGCATGGGGACCAGGTCGGGCACGTGCATGCTGTCGTTCATGACGTCTCCCCCGTGTGCAGTGCTGCTCAGCCCAGTGTGCCCCCCGGAATGCGCGCGCGGGTCGGAGTTGGCCGCCTTGTCCAGCCCCGTACCCCTCGACCGGCCCGCTGCCGGCTGCTCGCCTAGGCTCTGAGCGTGGCCTCCTCCGATCCGCAGCTCGACGTCCGCCTGGCCGACCTCGACGCGCGACTGCGCGGGCTGGGCAGCGTGCTGGTCGCCTTCTCCGGGGGTGCGGACTCGGCGTTCGTGCTCGCCGCGGCCGTCCGGGCGCTCGGCGCCGACCGGGTGGTCGCCGGCACCGCGGTGTCGGCCAGTCTCGCCAGCGGCGAGCTCGACGACGCACGCGCCTTCGCCGAAGGCCTCGGCGTACGGCACGAGGTGGTACGCACCGACGAGATGGCCCAGGACGGCTACCGTGCCAACGCCGGTGACCGCTGCTACTTCTGCAAGGCCGAGCTGCTCGACGTCCTCGGACCCATCGCCGACCGCCTCGACATCGCCGCCGTCGCGACCGGCACCAACGCCGACGACGCGGTCGCGGGGTTCCGGCCGGGTATCCGGGCCGCGGCCGAGCGCGGAGCGGTCACCCCGCTGCGCGACGCCGGTCTGACCAAGGCGCAGGTGCGGACGGCATCCCGGGACTGGGGCCTGGTCACCTGGGACAAGCCGGCGGCCGCGTGCCTGTCCAGCCGCATCGCCTTCGGTGTCACCATCACCCCGAGCCGGCTCGCCCGGGTGGACCGGGCCGAGTCGTCCTTGCGTCACGCGCTCACGACGGCCGGGTACGACGTCGGCAACCTGCGGGTCCGCGATCTCGGCGACGAGGGTGCCCGGGTCGAGGTCGACCGCGACCTCGTCGACGTACTCACGGTCCGACCCGATCTGCTCGAGGTCGTCGAGGGCTTCCCGACCGTCTCGGTCGATCCGCGCGGCTTCCGGTCCGGCTCGATGAACGAACTGCTGCCCGACCCGGCCCGCTACCGCTGACGGGGCTGATCCGCGGACCCGGCTAACCCGCGGATCCGGCCCCCTCGTTTGGCTTGAACGTCACGTTCAAGCCTTCTAGCGGCATCAACGTCACGTTGACGCGGAATGGCGGCCGGTCCGGTGCCGGGTGCGGGCAGGGTCACGGTGACCACGGTGGCGCCGGGCCGGGAGCGCAGGATGGTGCGCCCGGTCGAGAAGCCCCACCGAGTCCAGTGCCTGCGCGGCCAGCTCACGCCGTCTGGCGGGCCGGACGTGCGACGGCACCAGTGCGTCTCGACGTTCTCCAGAGCGGTGAGCGTCGGGATCAGGTTGAAGGTCTGGAAGACGAATCCGAAGGCCCGGGCCCGGATTCCGGTCAGCCTTCCCTCCGACATCCGGGGGAGGTCGTCTCCATCGAAGAGCACCGTCCCGGCGGTCGGACGGTCCAGGCTGCCGAGGATCTGCAGCAGCGTCGACTTGCCGCCACCGGTCGGGCCTTGGATGACGACCTTCTCGCCCTCCTCGATGTCCAGCTGCACGTCGCCCACGGTGTGCAACGCCTGTTGCGCCAGTCCCGGCGGCCTGCGGCCAAATCCTGCCCCCGGGGCCCGCTCCGGCGCCCGTGCCGGCCGCCGCATTGCCGACCGTGGCCGTGAGCGGGGGTGGGAGCGCCGTGACCAACGCTGCGCCGCCGAATCCCAGCGCGATTCCGAGGACGCCGCCGAGGATTCCCTGGCTGAGCGACTCGCCCATGACCTGGCCGACCACGCGACGACTGCGCCAGCCCAGTGACTTCAGCGTTCCGAACTCCGCGGTACGCCGGGTCACGGCGGAGAGGGTAACCTGACCGGCGAGATCACTGGATGTGCTGACGGTGACCTTCGGGAGTGCTTTCCGGATCGCCGACTTCATTGCCGACACCTGGCTCGCATCCGCCGCCCGCACGTAGACGGTGTTGACCTTGCTCGACAAGCCGGCGAGGGTCTGCGCCTGCCGGAGGGGTATGTAGACGTTGGCGGACGAGCTGGCGCTCGCCGTCGCGCGGACGACACCGACGACGGTGAAGGATTTCCCGGCGATGGTGAGCTTCGAGCCGACCTTCATGCTCTTCTGCTTGGCATAGCTGCTGTCCAGCATTGCCACCTTCCGGCCCGCGTCAGCAGCGGTGAGCAGACGACCCGACGCGGTCGTCGTCGAGGTCAACGGACCGACACCGTGCGACGCCGCATCCACACCCTCCACGCTGAAGGTATTGATGGTGAACGAGCTCCTGCCCGAGTTCCCCCCGCCGGAGGACGAGCCACCCTGGGGCGGACCGCCGAACCCCTGACTCGGGTTGGGGATCTGCCCGTCGTCACCGTCGAGGAGTTGAGCGCTGTCAGGCCGTCCGACCGCAACCGATCGCGGCTGAGTCGCTGGGTGCTCTTCCGCCGGCCGGCGGGCGGTCCGCCGAAGCCGAAGTGCCCGCCGGCGGCGCAGCCACCGCCTCCGTCACCGTGGCATCGGTGCCCACCCCGTACAGCGAGTGCAGCACGGTGCCCTGCGCGGTGCGTACGCCGCTCGCAAGCGAGGTGACGGTGAGCACCAGGCCGATTCCGACGGCCAACCCGATGGAGACGACCAACGACTGCCGGCGGCGGCGTCCCAATTCCCTTCTCAGGTAGGTGAAGAACATCAATTCCTGCTTTCGTCGCGGCCCGGTGGGCTTTCGCCCGGACAGAGCGCCCGGAGATCCCGGGCTGCGACCACGCTCGCAGAGCTTCCTGTGCAATCGCTGTGAGCGGAACGTGACATCCGGCGGGAGCCCCCATCCCGCTTGAACGTCACGTTCAAGCGCTCTTACCGCATCAACGTCACGTTGACGCGGAATGGACCTATACCGGAATGCAGGATTGACGGTCAGCCGACGACGAGGCGCATCCGCAGCGTCGCCGTACCGCCGTCGACCGAGGCGGTGAGCCCGAAGGCCTTGAGCGCCTTCACGTCCGGCGAGGCGTTGCCCTGCTTCGCGATGATCCGGCCGAGATCGAGATAGACGACAGCGGCGGCGTGACCCGCGTCGGGTACGGCGGTCCGGTAGAGACTCTGCGCTCCCAGCGACCCGCCGTGCTGCAGCGCCGCGGCGTACTGGTCCGAACTCGCGATCACCAGTCCATGGGCGGTCTGCCGGACGACGAGAGCACCCCCGGTGAGCGTGCTGTTGACCTTGGCGGCGGCGGCTGCGGCGTGGGTTCGATCCGTCGTGATGGCGAGCAGGCCGAGCGAGCTGAGGTCCGGCCCGCCGAGCGCGAAGACCGTCTTCGAGCCGACCAGCGCGACGAGGTCGCCGGGCAGCGTCAGGCCGGACTGGGTCTCGAACGATGTGAGCGGCCCGGCGGCCCGTGCGCCGAGTCCCCGGCGGAGCACCGAGTAGAGCGACCGGATGTCGGAGTCGAGGTGGCTGGCACCGATCGCGACCGCGGTGTCGGCGGGAAGCCGGGACACGGTGCTCCCCACGTCACCGCTCTGCAGGCCCGAGGTTCCGAACGCTTTGATCCGGACGTCGGCGACCGAGGTGTCGAACCGGACCGACATCGCGAGCCGGGCGGGCACCTTGGCGGTCTGCGTCTGTCCTGGGCTGGTGGCCCCGGTGCGCGCTGCGAAGGCGAGCGCGGCGTGGACGTCGACCCAGCCGGTGGCGATCGCGCCGGCCGGGAGGGCCGCGACATCGGAGCTGTAGGTGCCGGTCGCGCCGAGGGCGCTCTGCGCCGCGTCGGCCGACGCACGCTGGGCGGCCGCAGGGGAGTCGCTGACGATCGCGTAGCCGTTGCTGACGACGTAGCCGAACCGGTGCTGACCCTGGGCCAGCCGGGCCAGGCCCGCCTTCGCGGCCGGGTCGTCCGTGCTCTGGATCGCGGCGACCGGGTGGGCCCTGTCGCCCTGCGGATCTGCGGCGAGGGCGAGGTGGTCGCCGATCCAGGGCTTGATGTCCCGGTCGAAGTTCACCCCGGTCCCGGAACTTTCGAAGATCGGTCGGAGCAGGCCGTCACCGAGGGTCAGCCCGGAGCTGTGCGCGGCGATCGACGGGAAGTTGCGGAGGAACTTCAGCGCCGCGAGGCTCTCGCCCCCGCCCGGATCGAGGTTGACCGACGCCACGGCCAGCGTGTCCGCGGGCAGGTGCCGGGCTGCCTCGTCGGTGCCCGAGCTCAGGCTCGCGACGACGGCGTAGGCGCCGCCACCGATGGCCAGTGCCGCCACGACCGCGACGGCGGTGAGGATCAGGCCACGGCGATGGCGGCGCGGCGGTGGCACCGGCGCGGAGAGCTGGTCCGGCCCGGGAGGAGGAGGCGGCGGCTGGCCCTGGTACGGCGGTTCAGGACCGCCGCTCGGCGGTCGCTGATCGCTCATGGTGAATCCCCCCATCCGTCGCGTCATGCGACGGGCGGGCCCCCACCCGCATACCCAGCGTAGGCGCGCCGGAGGCCGAACGCAGGATTCCTGGCGACCTCGGCAGGCAGGACTCGCTAGCCTGTACGGACGAGGGGCGCGAGCGCCGCTCGGAGAGTCAACCTCCGGTCCGATCGAGCGAGGCAGCTTGTGCCCAGCGGCAAGGTGAAGTGGTTCAGCGCGGAGAAGGGTTTCGGCTTCCTGTCCCGGGAGGACGGAGCCGACGTCTTCGTGCACCGTGATGCGCTGCCCGCCGGCGTGACCGAGCTCAAACCCGGCCAGCGGGTCGAGTTCGGTGTCGCCGAGGGCCGGCGGGGCGAGCAGGCTCTCTCGGTCCGCGTCCTCGATCCGCTGCCGTCGGTTTCCCAGACGCAGCGCAAGAAGCCGGACGAGATGACGGTGATCGTCGAGGACCTCATCAAGGTGCTCGACGGCGTCTCGAACACGCTGCGCCGCGGGCGCTACCCGGACCGGCCGGTGGCCCGCAAGGTGGCGTCGCTGCTACGGGCCGTCGCCTCCGACCTCGAGGCCTAACCGGAGGCCCAGAAACTGGAGGCCAAGGACTGGAGGCCTAGCCGGCCTCGGGCGCCCGAGGCGTCGGGTCGAGGTGGTCGCCGGGCGGCGGCGGTGTCGCGACGCGCTGCGGACGGTCGAGGCGGGCACCGCCCCCGAGCCCGCGGTTGCCCGCCAACGTGCCGGCCAGGGCGATCAGCAGGATGACCGCGGCGACTCCGAACCCGATCCGCCCGTCCATCGGCAGCGCGATCCCCAGCGCGCCGCCGAGCACCCAGGCCAGCTGCAGCAGCGTCTCGGAGCGACCGAACGCCGATGCGCGCATCTGGTCCGGCACCTCGCGCTGGATGATCGCGTCGAGGGACAGCTTGGCGAGGTTGTTGGCGATCCCGGCGAGGAGCGCGGCCAGCACCGCGATCTCGATCGAGAACGTCAGGGCGGTCACCACGCAGACCACCGCGGCGGCGGCCACGCACCCGGCGACGATGACGTCCGGCCGGCCGAGCTTCAACCGGGCACCGGCGGCCGTACCGAGGAAGCTGCCGCCCCCTGCCGCCACCGCGACCGCGCCGAGCGCGACCACCGCCTCGAAGCCGTGGTAGTCGTGCTGCACCAGGAACACCAGGAAGAGGGTCAGGAAGCCGGACAGGCCGCGCAGGGCGCTCGCCCCGCGCAGCGCGGTCACCACGTGCCGGCCCAGCGAGCGCTGCCGCCATCTGCGCTTGCGGCTCCCGGGCCGGGTCGCCGGCCGGCTGAGGCGGACGCTGGCCTCGCCCAGGGAGCTGTCGACATGCTTGGGAAGCTTGACGGCCAGGACGGCGGCGACGAGGAAGACCAGCGTGGCCACCCGCAACGTCCACGGACTGCCGCCGAGCTTGGTGATGCCGCCGGCGAGCAGCCCGAAGGCGGCGCCGCCGGCGAGTCCGAAGATGGACAGCCTCGCGTTGGCGGAGACGAGGGTCAGGGCACCGGGCAGCACCCGCGGCACGCAGGCGCCCTTGAGCACGTTGAAGGCCTTGGAGATCACCAGGAACCCGAAGACCGCCGGGTAGAGCGCGAAGCTGTGGAAGTTCGCGGCGATGATCCAGGCGAGCAGCCCGCGGCCGACCATCGTGCCGGCCAGCGCGTAACGGCGACCGCGCTGGAGCTTGTCCAGGAGCGGCCCGATGACCGGTGCGACGACGGCGAACGGTGCCATCGTGATCAGCAGGTAGAGCGCGACGTTGCTGCGCTGCTGACTGGTCGCCGCGGAGAAGAAGATGGTGTTGGCCAGGGCGACGGCCACCATCCCGTCGCCGCCGGTCTGGACGACGTTGAGCCAGATCAGCCGGGTGAGCCCCGACCGGGACGCGCCGCCGGCCCGGCTGGCGTCGCCGATCTTGCGCACGGTCAGCCGGGAGAAATACCTGGTGCGGGACGCGACGGCACGGGTGACCGTGATCTTCGGTTCCGGCGTGCTTCCCACAGATCCCATCCTGCCGCACGAGTCGTCCCACAGGGGAGTACGCACGGGGACCGGAGGCGTCCCGTGTCGGCCGGCGACGGCCCGGCGGTGGCGATGGGTCATCATGGAGGGCGTGACCCGAGCCACCCGCATTGAGGCCGTGGACAAGATCTGCGCGGACGCCGTCGACGTCGCCCGTGCGGCGGCCGTGGAGGAGGGCGGCCGCCAGGTCGGCGAGCACCTCGGCGTACAGAGCGACGGGGCCAGGGTGGTCACCCACCTGTTCGCCTCGCTGGTGCCCGGTTACTCGGGGTGGCGGTGGGCGGTCACGGTCGCGCGGGCCTCCCGGGCCAAGCTGGTGACCGTCGACGAGGTCGTGCTGCTGCCGGGCGCCGACGCGGTGCTGGCGCCGGAATGGCTGCCGTGGAGCGAGCGGCTGCAGCCCGGCGACCTCGGCGTCGGTGACCTGCTGCTCACCGAGCCCGACGACGACCGGCTGGCCCCGGCCTACCTGCAGTCCGACGATCCGGCCGTCGAGGAGGTCGCCCTCGAGCTCGGCCTCGGCCGGGTGCGGGTGCTGTCCAGGTCCGGTCGCGACGAGTCGGCCCTCCGGTGGCGGGGCGGCGACCGCGGACCGCAGACGGCGATGGCGACGCACGCCCCCGCGCCGTGTGCCACGTGCGGCTTCTACCTGCCGCTCGCCGGCTCGCTGCGCGCGGCCTTCGGTGTGTGCAGCAACGAGTTCGCCCCGGCCGACGGCCAGGTCGTCGCGGCCGACTTCGGCTGCGGTGCGCACTCCGAGGCACTGGTCGAGGCGGTGCCCCGCTCGGCGGCGCCGGAGCCGACCCTCGACGACGTCGGGTTCGACGTGGAGCCGCGGCGCTCGCCGGCGGCCGGCTCGGTCGACACCACGGAAGACGACGATCTCGGCCACAGCTGAGCCGCCGGCCGACCCGTTCGGCACCGCGGCGATCCGGCGGCGGGTGCTCGAGGCGTGGGCGGCCTCCCCGGCCCGGTTCCGTGAGGACGCCAACGCCGAGGAGGACCTGGCGCTCGGCGGCTATCGCGACCGGCTCGTCGTCGAGCTCGCCCAGAACGCGGCCGATGCCGCGGCCCGGGCCGGCGTACCGGGCCGGTTGCGGCTGACCCTCGACCGGTCCGCGACCGGCGGATCTACGACGGGGACCGTGCTGCGCGCCGCCAACGTCGGAGCGCCGCTGGATCTCGCGGGTGTCGAGTCGCTGGCCAGCCTGCGGGCGTCGGCCAAGCGTGACCACTCGACCGTCGGGCGCTTCGGGGTCGGCTTCGTCGCCGTGCTGGCCGTCACCGACGACCCGGTCCTCACCAGCCGCGCGGGTGGGGTCCGTTTCTCCGCCGCGGCGGCCCGCGCCGCGGTCGAGGCCCAGCCGAGCCTCGCCGCGGAGGTCGGCCACCGGGCCGGGCACGTCCCGGTGCTCCGGCTGCCCTGGCCCGACGACGGCGCGCCCCCCGCCGGCTTCGACACCGAGGTCCGGCTCCCGCTGCGAGCCGGTGAGGTCGACGCCGTACGGGCGATGCTCGCCGCGGTCGACCCCGAACTGCTCCTGAGCCTGCCCGGCCTGGCCGAGATGCAGATCGGCGACCGGCTGCTGCGCCGCGCGGACCACGACGGCGGCGCCGATCTCTCCGACGACGGCCGGGTGACCCGCTGGCGGGTGCACCGGGACACCGGCCGGATCCCGGCCGACCTGCTCGCCGAGCGGCCCACCGAGGAGCGGGCCCGGCCGGACTGGTCCCTGTGCTGGGCGGTGCCCGTCGACGGCGCGGACCTGCCGCTGCCGCCGCCGGGCGACCCGGTCCTGCACGCCCCCACCCCGAGCGAGGAGCCGGTGTCCCTGCCGGCGCGGCTGATCGGGACCTTCCCGCTCGGCCCGGACCGCCGGCACGTCGAGCCCGGGCCGCTCACCGACCACCTGATCGCGCGGGCCGCGGCCGGTTACGCCGCGCTGGCGGCCGGGCTCGCGGCGCGGCCCGAGATCCTGACCCTGGTGCCCCGCCCGCGGCTGGCCGGTTCCGAGCTCGACACGGCGCTCTGCCGGGCCGCGCTCGACGCGCTGCGCAGCGCGGCCGTGCTGGCCACCGTCGGCGGGACCCGGGTGGCCGCCCCCGCGGCGGTCGTGGTCGACGCGGCGACCCCAGCACTCGTCGACGCCCTCGCCGACACCCTCGAAGGGCTGCTCGGCGCCGAGTGGTCGGGGCGTTCGCGCGCCCCCGCACTGACCGCGCTGGGCGTACGACGGCTGTCCACCGCGGACCTGGTCGACCTGCTGGCCGGCGTCGACCGGCCGGCGTCGTGGTGGCGGCGGGTCTACGCCGGGCTGGCCGACTCGCCCGACCGGGAGGCGCTGACCGGCCTGCCGGTGCCCCTTGCCGACGGCCGGACGGTCACCGGACCGCGGGAGGTGCTGCTGCCCGACAGCGGGCTCCCGGCGCAGGCCCTCGGGCCGCTCGGGCTGCGGGTGGTGGATCCGGACGCCGCGCATCCGCTGCTCGAACGGCTCGGGGCCCGGCCGGCGACGGCCCGCGCCGTCCTGGCCGACGACCGGGTGCGTGCGGCCGTCGAAGCCTCGTACGACGAGGACGATCCGGACCCCGTCGCCGAGGCGGTCCTCGCCCTCGTGACGGCGGCCGGCATCGTCCCGGGGGAGCTGCCCTGGCTGGCCGAGCTGGCTCTGCCCGGCGACGACGGCCAGCACTACCCGGCCGGCGAGGTGCTGCTCCCGGACAGCCCGCTTGCGGACATCGTCGACGCCGACGCCCCTTTCGGCCGGCTCGACCCGGCGTACGCGGGGCGGTGGGGCACCGAGGCGCTCGCGGCCGTCGGCGCGTTGGGGACCTTCGCCGTGCTGCGGGCCGAGGACATCGACCCGACCGACGCCGACCATGACCTCGACGACGAGCAGGCGTGGTACGACGCGGTCCTCGACCGGCTGCCCGACACCGACGTCCCTCCGCTGCTGACCGGGCCGGTCGCCGTCCGGGACCTCGAACTGGTCCGGCCCGACCGGTGGCCGGCCGCGCTGGTGCTGCTCGCCACCGAGCCACTGCGCACCGCCGTGCTGACTCCGGCGGTCGCGGTGCTGCCGGACGGCGCCCGGGTCGAGGTCACGTCCTACACCCGATGGTGGCTCGCGACCCATCCGGTGCTCGACGGCCGCCGACCGGACCGGATGCGGGTGCGGGCGGCGACCGACCTCGCCGGGCTCTACGACGAGGCCGACGTCGACACCGGGCTCGCCGCCCTGCTGGGCGTGCGGTCCGGCATCGACGACGTGCTGGCCGACGCCGACGGCGCCCGCGACCTGCTCGCCCGGCTGGCCGACTCGGGCCGTACGGCGCCGGCCGCCGTGCTGCCTGACCTCTACCCCAGGATCGCCCGGTCCCTGGCCGGGCTGGCGGTCGACAGGCCGGCGGGGGTGCGGGTCGACCCGGACCGGGTGGTCGAACGGAGCCGGGTGGTCGTGCTCGACGCGCCGTACCTGCTGCCGGTGCTCGACGCGTCGGTGGTCCCTGGCGGCGACGATCCGGAGGAGGTCGCCGACCTGCTCGGGGTCGACCTCGCCTCGCAGCGCCGGCCCTCGGCCGGCGTGACATCGACATCGACCGAGACGGTGCGCTGGGCGGACGTCCCCGGCGCGGAGCTGGCGGCCCGGCGGTGCGGCGGATCGGTCCCGGCGGGGCGGGTCGCCCGGCACGAGGGGCTCCGGGTCGCCGGCGTCGCGGTGCCCTGGTGGCCGGACGGGGATGTGGACCACATCGACGCCGGCGCCGGGCCGCAGGCCCTGGGCCGGGCGGTCGCCTGGCGGCTGGGCCGGTGGGACCGGCGCGCCGCGGCCGCCGAAGCGCTCGACCGGCCCGGTGACGCCGCCCGCCTGGTGGCCGAGGACGCCGCGGAGTAGCCCGCTATCCCGCCACCTGCGTGCTGTGCGCCGCCGCCGCGTCGGGCCAGCCCGCGTCGTAGCGGGCGAGGAAGCTCTCCATGGCGGCGTCGACGCCGGTGCGGTCGCCGGTGGCGAGCAGGTCGAGCAGCAACCCGCGGGTGACGGCGACACCGAGCCGGGCGTGCGCCCGCGCCTCGGCCGCCGGCACGCCCCGGGCCTCGGCGGACCGGGCCACCGGGTCCACCCACGAGTCCACGATCCCGTCGAGCAGCTGCGTCGTGCCGGGCCGGCCCTGCAGGGCCTGCCCGTACAGCTCGAAGAACAGCCGCTCGTAGGGCGCCACCGCCGGATCGGTCAGCCGGCGCCACAGCTCCCGGGAGAGTTCCGCGGGCGTGGTGCCGAGGTCGTCGTCGAGATCGGCCAGGACCGCCCGCTGGCGGGCTTCCATGGTCCGGACCACCTCGACCAGCAACCCGTCCTTCGATCCGAAGTGGTAGATCAGCATGCGGTGGCTCGTGCCCAGTGCCGCGGCCAGCTGCCGCAGGCTCAGGTCCCCGACGCCGTGCGCTGCCACGTGGTCCATCGCGGCGTCGAGCAGGCGCTGTTTCGGGTCGGGGGAAATCGGAGAAGCGCTGTCCGTCGGGTCCATGTACCATATGGTACGTGTACCAGTTGGTTCAGCGGAGGAGGACACGGAGATGAACCCGCAGAAGATCGACGTCCGGGGCCGGTCGGCCGCACCGCCCAGTGCCGTCTACGCGCTGCTGCGCGACGGGGCGAGCTGGCCGTCGTTCTCGCCGATCGACCGGTTCGAGCTCGAACGGCCCGGCACCCGGGAACGAGAAGGCCTCGGCGCGGTCCGCGTCTTCGCCACCGACCACCCGGTCGGCTGCACGAGGAGCCGGGAGAAGATCGTGGAGCTGCGCCGGGACCGCCGCTTCAGCTACGTGCTGCTGTCCGGGCTCGCGATCCGCGACTACCGCGCCGACATCGACCTCGAGCCGACGGCCGACGGCGGTACGGCGATCCACTGGCACTCCACGTTCACCGGCAAGACGCCGGGGACCGGGTGGTTCTACCGCCGGGTGCTCACCGCGTTCATCGAGAAGGTGGTCGCCGGGCTAGCGGCTCACGCCGGCACGGCGGGCGGCGGCGCGCCGTTGCGCCCGCACGATGAGCAGGCCGATGATGCCGAGCACCCAGCCCGCGAGGCTGGTCCACAGCCAGATCCGGCCCACTACGTCGGGTAGGCCCAGCAGGACCCAGAAGGCGGCGAACCAGGCCACCGTGGCGCCCCCGATGACGCGCACGCTGTCGACATCGAGAGGTGGGGGGGAGGGTCGCGCGGGCCGGCGCACGTAAGGCAGGCTACCTGCCGGAAGTACTGCGCAGGACCGCGCCGCCGGAGGACCCAGTGAAGACCATCGCCCGTCCCCCTGTTCGGACCGGCGGAGGCCGGCTCGACTCGTTCTTCTCCATCACCACCAGGGGATCGACCGTACGGCGGGAGATCCGTGGCGGCCTCGTGACCTTCTTCGCGATGGCCTACATCATCGTCCTGAACCCGTTGATCATCGGCACCGCGAAGGACGCCGACGGCCACGTCCTGGGCATCCCCACCGTGGCCGCCGTGACCGCGCTGGTCGCGGCGGTCATGACGCTCCTGATGGGGGTCATCGGGCGCTACCCGTTCGCCCTGGCCACCGGCCTGGGCCTCAACGCGTTCATCGCCGCGGGGGTGGCCAGCCAGATGTCCTGGCCGGACGCGATGGGCCTCGTGGTGTGCGAGGGAATCGTCATCACCCTGCTGGTCCTCACCGGCTTCCGGACCGCGGTGCTGCGGGCCATCCCGGCCCAGCTGAAGATCGCGATCGGCGTCGGCATCGGCCTGTTCATCGCGCTGATCGGGCTCGTCGACGGAGGGATCGTGCGCCGGGTGCCCGACGCGGCGCAGACGACGGTGCCCGTCCAGCTCGATGTCGGAAACGGTCTGCAGGGCTGGCCGGTGCTGGTGTTCGTGGTCGGGCTGCTGCTGATGGCCGCCTTGATCGCGCTGCGGGTGCGCGGCGCACTGCTGATCGGCATCGTGGTCAACACCGCCATCGCCGTCATCGTCGAGGCGATCGTGCATGCCGGGCCGGCCGTCGACGCGGCCGGCAAGGTCAACCCGTCCGGGTGGCAGCTCAACGTGCCGAGCTTCTCCTCGCACGTGTTCGCCGCGCCTGATCTCTCGCTGCTGGGCCATTTCTCGTTGTTCGGCGGCTTCGGGCAGATCGGGATCATCGCCGCCGGGCTGATCGTCTTCTCGATCATGCTCTCCGACTTCTTCGACACGATGGGCACCGTGGTCGGGGTGGCGGCCGAGGGCGACCTGCTCGACGAGGAAGGTCACCTCCCGGGCATCGAGCGGGTGCTGTTCGTCGACTCCCTCGCGGCCGTCGCCGGCGGGGCCGCCAGCACGTCGTCCAACACCACCTACGTCGAGTCGGCCGCCGGTGTCGGTGACGGGGCGCGCACGGGGCTCGCCAGTGTCGTGACCGGCCTGCTCTTCGTCGCCGCGCTCTTCCTCACCCCGCTGGTCAGCGTGGTGCCGTCGGAGGCGGCGGCACCGGCCCTGGTGGTGGTCGGTTGCCTGATGCTCGCGCAGGTCCGCAAGCTTGACCTCACCGATTTCTCGCTCGCCCTGCCGGCCTTCCTGACGATCGTGCTGATGCCGTTCACCTACTCGATCACCAACGGCGTCGGCGCCGGCTTCGTCAGCTACGTCGTACTGCACTCGGTGAAGGGGAGGGCGCGCGACATCCATCCGCTGCTGTGGATCGTCGCGGTGCTGTTCGTCGTCTACTTCGCGATCGGCCCGATCAGGGAAATGCTCGGCATCACCTGATCCCCGCCCCCCATTCCGCCGGCCCCCCATTCCGCCACCTCCATTCCGCCGCCCCCATTCCGCGTCAACGTGACGTTGATGCGGCTAGAGCGCTTGAACGTGACGTTCACGCGGAATGGGGTGCCCCACCGCCAGAGCCCTATGCCCTTGCTCCGCTCAGCGAAGCAAGGGCATAGGGCGCTGGGGAGCCGGGACAACACGTCGGGGGAGCCGCACGAGTGGCTACCGGCGTCCCGCGCCCGGTATCCGGCGGGCGCCGCGCCGGTGTGCAGCCGGCAAGATCGTGAGGTAAGCTAACGATATGCCGAAGACGGCCGCACCCTCCACGAGCGCGCTCGCGAGCGCGCTACGACTGTCGGTGGTGCGGCTGAACCGGCGGCTGAGATTCCAGCGCGCGGACACCTCGGTGACGCTGACCCATCTCGCGGCACTTTCCACGCTGAAACGGCACGGGCCGATGACGCCCGGAGAGCTCGCGGCGCACGAGAAGGTCCAGCCCCCGTCCATGACCCGCGTGCTCGTGGCACTTCAGGAGCGTGGTCTCGTCGTCCGCGTTCCCCATCCGACCGACGGGCGTCAGGTCATCGTGGCCCTGACCGATGCCGGTACCCAACTCGTCGCCGAGGAGGTGCGGGCCCGCGAGGCCTGGCTGTGTCGACGGATCAAGGAGCTACCCCGCGAGGATCGAGAAGCTCTGCAGGAGGCCGTGGGGGTGATCAACCGGATCCTGGAGACCTGAGCGTCCCCGCAGCGGCCGAAGCACGACCGGCACCACGAGTCGGAATGTTTCGCTCGCTGCGGGTACGCAACTACCGCCTGTTCGCGGGCGGCCAGGTCGTGTCCAACACCGGGAACTGGATGCAGCGCGTGGCCCAGGACTGGCTGGTCCTGAACCTGAGCCACAACAGCGGTACGGCGCTGGGGATCGTCACGGCCCTGCAATTCGTCCCCACGCTGCTCTTCGGCCTGTGGGGCGGCGTCATCGCCGACCGCTATGACAAGCGCCGGCTGCTGCTGGCGACCCAGACCTTCATGGCCCTGATCGCCGGCGCTCTCGGCACCCTCGAGCTCGCCGGGCTCGCGCGGGTCTGGCAGGTCGACGTCCTCGCGCTGCTCCTCGGACTCGCCACCGTCGTCGACAACCCAACCAGGCAGTCGTTCGTGATCGAGATGGTCGGCCCGGAGGACGTCGCCAACGCGATCAGTCTCAACTCCGCGACCTTCAACAGCGCCCGGATCATCGGACCGGCCGTCGCGGGCGTCCTGATCAGCATCGTCGGGACCGGCTTCGTCTTCCTGATCAACGCCGGTTCCTATCTCGCGCCGATCGGCTGCCTGCTGATGATGCGGGTCGCCGAGTTGCACCGCGCGAAGCCGCTGCAGCGGGCGAAGGGGCAGGTGATCGAGGGCCTGCGTTACGTCCGGGCCCGGGCCGACCTCATGCTCCCGATGCTGCTCGTCTTCGTCGTGGCCACACTGGGGTTGAACTTCCAGGTCACCATCGCCCTGATGGCCAAGGGGGTCTTCCACACCGGCGCCGAGTCCTACGGCCTGCTGTCGACGATGATCGCGATCGGGTCGCTGGCGGGCGCCCTCGTGTCCACCAGGCGGGTCGGCCGGCCGCGGCTGCGGCTGCTCCTCGGGTCGGCGTTCGCCTTCGGTGCGTGCGAGCTGACCGCGTCGTTGATGCCGACCTACGCCGCCTTCGCGGTCCTGCTCGTCCCTACCGGCCTGGCCGCGCTCACCTTCACCACGGCGGCCAACGCGAGCATCCAGATGGGCACCAGTTCGTCGATGCGCGGGCGGGTGATGGCGGTCTACCTGCTCGTCTTCATGGGCGGGGCGCCGTTCGGCTCGCTGTTCATCGGCTGGATCGCACAGGTCCTCAGCCCACGGGTGAGTATCGGGATGGGCGGGATCGCCTCGGTCGCGGCCGCCGTCGTCCTCGGCCTGACGCTCGCCCGGCGGATCGGTGTGCGGGTCGAGCCGCGCCCGGTGCCGCACCTGCGTGTGTCGACGCCCGAGCGGGCGATGTCGGCCCGCCGGCCCGGTGACTAGCGAACTCCTTGTCCCGCGGCGGGCGGCGGCCTACCGTCAGCAGATGGGCTCGCCTGCCCTCAACGTCGGCCTCTATGCGGCCGTCTGTGTGGGTTTCTCCGCGATCCCCGCGGCTGCGATGTGGGCATGGCGGCGACGGGGAGATCTCACCGCGTGGGCCCGCCGGTCCGCGCACCGCGGCGACGTGCCGCCGGAGCCGGCAGTGGCCGACCGCGCGCTGGAACAGATCGTCCGGGACCTGCACCGCATCGCCGGCTGTGCCCGCGCGATGCCCGAGCACACGACCTGGGTGCAGCATCGCGGCGCCGAACTGGCCTACGACGACGTCCTGGTGGCGGCCTGCCGGGCACTGGACGTCCCGCATGAGCTGCGCGACGTGCCGCCCGGCTGGGAACGCGATGTGGAGCGGCTGCGGGTGGAGGCCTGCCTGGAGTGCGCCGGGCTGCCGGTACGCCGCTACCGCGGCACGGTGAGCTGACCGCCGGCCGTGCGCCTGTTCGTCGCGGTGGTCCCCCCGTCCGCCGTGCGGTACTCACTGGCCGCGGCCGTCGAGCCGTTGCGCGAGCGGGCCGGCGGACCGCGCTGGATCCCTCCCGAGCGGTGGCACGTCACCCTGGTCTTCCTGGGCCAGGTCGACGAGGCGGCGCTGCCCCGCCTGCGGCGGGAGCTCGGCGCCATGGCGGCCGCCGCGGCGCCGGTGTGGCTGCAGGTCGCGGGCGCGGGCCGGTTTCCCGCCCGGGGAGCGCCCCGGGTGTTCTGGGCGGGCCTGGCCGGGGACCTCGATGCCCTGACCGTGCTGGCCCGGGCGGCTCGACGGGCTGCCCGCGCCAGCCGGATCGGCGTGGAGCGCGGACCCTTCCGCGCCCACCTCACGCTGGGTCGCTGGCGCCGGGACGACGGCGCCGACCCGTCCCTTCCGGGGGAGCTCACCGACTACCGCGGACCGGTGTTCGAGGTCGGCGAGGTGGTCCTGTTCTCGAGCCACCTCGGGCCGAAGCCGAGCTACGACCCGATCGGTCGCTTCCCGCTCGGCTCCGGCCCGCAGTGACCAGAGCTACCGCCAGGTCCCTACCAGGCGTAGTGCTCGGGCGAGGTCTTGTAGCCGGGGAAGATCTCGTCCAGCCGCTCGAGCACCTCGTCGTCGAGCGTGAGCTGTACCGCCCGCAGCGAGCCCTCGAGCTGCTCCATCGTGCGCGGGCCGATGATCGGGGCGGCGACCGCGGGCTGGTGCAGCAGCCAGGCGAGCGCGACGTTGGCCGGCTCCTCGCCGAGCTCGGCGCACAGGTCCTCGTAGGCCTTGATCTGCTTGCGGTACTTCTTCAGCGCGTCCTTCGAGCGACCCTCGCGGCGGCGCTTGCCTTCCTTCTCCTTCTGCAGCACGCCGCCGAGCAGGCCGCCGTGCAGTGGGCTCCACGGGATGATGCCGAGGCCGTAGTGCTCGGCGGCCGGCGCGACCTCCATCTCGACCTCGCGGGTGAGCAGGTTGTAGATCGACTGCTCGCTGACCAGGCCGAGGTATCCGCGCCGGGACGCCGCCTCGTTGGCCTGGGAGATGTGCCAGCCGGCGAAGTTCGACGAGCCGACGTAGAGGATCTTGCCCTGGGTCGTGAGCACCTCCATCGCCTGCCAGATCTCGTCCCACGGGGTGTCCCGGTCGACGTGGTGCATCTGGTAGAGGTCGATGTAGTCGGTCTGCAGCCGGCGCAGCGAGGCGTCGCAGGCCCGCCGGATGTTCAGCGCCGACAGCTTGCCGTCGTTGGGCCAGTCGCTCATCGCGCCGTACAGCTTCGTCGCGAGGACCGTGCGCTCGCGGCGACCGTCGCCCTGCGCGAACCAGTTCCCGATGATCGTCTCGGTCTCGCCCGGCTGGCTGCCGTAACGGTTCGCGGTGTCGTAGAAGTTGAAGCCCAGCTCGTGCCCACGGTCCATGATCTTGTGGGCGTCGTTCTCCTCGGTGTGCGGGCCGAAATTCATCGTGCCCATACAGAGGCGGCTGACGGAGAGGCCGGTCCGGCCCAGGTTCGTATAGTCCATGGCGATCACCCTGCCACTCACCCGGCGGTCGCGCTATTCCGGGTATCCGGTCGGTTCCGCGTTCAGGAGATCGTTTCCGGAGCGCCGGTCCGCAACTCGCCATCCCGCATCGACAGGACCCGATCGGCGTGGTGCCAGGTGTCGGGGTTGTGGGTGGCGATGAGGAACGCCGATCCGGTGCGGGCGAGATCGCGCATCGCCGCGAAGATCACGTCTCCCCAATCCGCGTCCTGGTGCGCGGTCGGTTCGTCGGCCAGGACGACCGCGGGTCGCAGCAGCAGCGCGCGGGCGACGCAGCAACGCTGCTGCTCGCCGAGCGAGGTCTGGCGCGGGTAGCGGCGGGCCAGCCGGTCGATGCCGAACCGGGCCATCAACGCCGCGGCGTCGGCCCGCCCGGCGCCCGGACGGTCGGCGAGCCGGGCCGGCAGGGTGACATTTTCGGCCAGGGTGAGGTCCTCGAGCAGGCCGAGGGCCTGCGGCACGAGCGCCAGCCGCGACCAGGCCAGATCCGCCGGGTCACCGGCCGGCCCGAGACCGCCGCCGTAGGCGACACCGCCTTCCTCGGGATGCTCCCAGCCGCAGAGCACGTTGAGCAGGGTCGACTTGCCCGACCCGGACGGGCCCGCCAGGGCGACCAGTTCGCCCGGGTGCAGGACGACGGTCACGTCTCGCAGCGCGTGCACCTGCTCGGTGCCGCGTCGATAGGTCTTGGACAGTCGCTGGGCGGACACGAGGGCGGCCGGATTCACCACGACTCCACCACCCGTCCGTGCTCGATCCGGAGCAGATGATCGGCGACGTCCACCACCCGCGGGTCGTGCGAGGCCACCACGAACGCGACCCCGTCGGCGCGCAGGTCCTGCATCGCGTCGAGCACCCGATCCGCGGACGCCGTGTCCAACTCGGCGGTGGGCTCGTCGGCCACGACCACCGCCGGCGTACCCATCACGGCGCAGGCGACCGCGACCCGCTGCTGCTCACCCCCGGAGAGCTGACCGGGGTGGTGGTCGGCCCGGTGCCCGATCCGCAGCAGGTCCAGCACCCGGGTGATCTCCTCGTCGTCGGCGGTGACACCGCGCAGCCGGGCGGCCAGCCGCAGCTGGTCGGTCACCGACAGGTATTCGACGAGGTTGTCGATCGGGTCCTGGAAGACGTAGCCGACCGAACGACGCCGGATCCGGCGCCGCTCCCGGGTCCGCAGCTCGGACACGTCCGCGCCGCCGATCCGCACGAACCCCTCGGTCGGCCGGTCGACGCAGGCCAGGATCCGCAGCAGCGACGACTTGCCTGACCCGGACGGGCCGACGATCACGGTGACCCGCCCGGCCGGGAAGTCCTTGTCGACGCCGCGCAGCGCGGCGACCTCCTCGTCGACGGTCCGGTAGGTCTTGACCACCGCCGTGCAGGAGGCGGCCAACCGGTCCGGCATCAGGTCGGCGTAGTCAGCCGTCAAGGCGCATCACCTCCGCGATGTCGGCCCGGTCGGCCGACCGCTGCGCGGAGATCGCGGCCAGCAGCGCCACCACGACCACCGCGGCGGCCGAGGCGACGAAGACGACGACCGGCACCGTCAGCAGGGGTGGCGGGCGGCGGCTGGGGTCGACGTCGAGGCGGCCGTAGACGAGCAGCACGACGGCGACCGCGAGCCCCGCCCCGAGCAGCCAGGCGACCCCGAGCAGCGCCCCGAGCTCGACGACCAGGGACCGCAGGTGGGCGCGCCGGGTGAGCCCCATCCGGCGACCCATCGCGTAGGAGGCGGTGCGGGAGCGCTGCCGCGTGGCGAGGTAGAGCAGCAGCCCGCCGACCGCGATGAGGCCGACCAGCGCGGCGAGGGCCTGCAGGTAGCCGAAGGTCCAGGTGACGGCGAGGTAGTTGGTGGCGTCGACGACACCGTGCGGGGTGAAGGTGACGAACGGCCGGGCGTGCTGCGCCGTCATCGCCGACTGCGTAGCGGCCGCGCTGCGGGTGCTCCACAGCTCGTCGAAGTTCACCACGAAGGGGTCCACGCGGCCGAGCCGCGCGGCGTCGACGATGACGAGGTCGGCGAAGGCGTTCTGCTGGCCGGGGAAGGCGATCGGCCGGGCGATGACGTCGAGCCGACGGGAGGTGTTCCCCATCTGCAGGCCGGTGGACCGGTTCGGCCGGTAGGGCACGACGATCGCCGGCAGCCGGCCGTCGACGGCCGGGCGGCGCAGGTCACGCATCAACGTCGGCAGGGGCCGGTCGGCGAACCGGTCGTCCCAGAAGGCGTAGCGGGCGAAGGTCGCCGGGTCGACGGCGAGCACCTCGGCCTGGTCGGCGCCGAGCGTGACCTGGCTGTAGCGGGTGACGATGGTGCCGACCCGATCGAGCGCTGCGGTGCGGTGCAGCCTGTCCACGGTGGACACGTCGACCGAACTGCCGGCGTAGGTGCCGGCCTTGGCGTCGACGGTGACCTGCGAAGTTCTCGTGATCGCGGCGGAGTAGACGAACACTGCGACCGGCAGGCTGGCCGCGCCCAGCAGGGTGACCGACACCACGACGGCGCCAGTGATCCGGCGTACGGCGAAGTAGGACGCCGGTCCCCACCGGCTGCTCCACCGGCGCAGCCACGGCAGCGTGAAGGCCAGCAGCCGGACCAGCAGTACCGCCCCGCCGAGCAGGAACAGCAGCGGGAAGGCGACCAGCAGCAGGTTGACCTGCGCCACGCCGTTCTTGAGTACGACGGCCTGCTCGGAGTGCAGGCGCAGATACAGCATCCCGGCGACGGTGAGCACCGCCACCTCCCACGGCACCACCGCCGCCCAGCCGCGGCGGTGCCCCAGCGGCCGCTCGGTGGCGTCCCGCGCCCGCAACCCGGCGACCGCCGACAACAGTCCGATGCCGACGATCAGCGCGATGACCGCCGTGCCCGCCGCGGTCCACGGTGCGGCGCGGTCCAGGTCCGGGCTGGGGCCGATCACCCGCACCAACTCGACCGCGAGCACCCAGCCGAGGACGGTGCCGATGACCGCCGGGATCGTCAGCTCCAGCGCCGCCTTCACCGCCAGCGCGCCCGGACCGACGCCACGGGAGGACAGCAGCCGCACCTCACGCTGCCGCCGGTCCGCCCAGTAGCTGCCGGCCGCACCCACCAACAGCAGTGCCAGCACGCTGCCCCCCACCGCGATCGGGACCACCGGACCGGTCAGGCCCTGCCGGATCAACGCGGTGCGGCCGACCATGGTGGGCAGGCCCTGCTCGACCTGCAGGCTCCCGGCCTGCGGGGCCAAGGTCGCGCCGACCCGGCTCGCCGCCCGGACCGCACCGGACAGCCGCCCCATCGCCGAGCGCTCGTCGCGGTTGATCCGACGGGCGGCGTCGAGGGTGAGACCGTGCGTCGTGATCGGGGAGATCCAGCTGGCCGTCGGCAGGTCATGGTTGCGAGCCGTGGCCGCCAGGAAGGTCTGCGGATCGGTGGCGAGCATCAGGTGCGGCGGCGGCGTGTCGTTTCCGTAACTCTGGTTGAGGAAGAGCGCGGTCTGCGAGCACCAGAAGGGCGAGACCGGCTGGGTACCCAGATCGCGGTAGATCCCGACGACCCGGACCCTCGCCGCGCCGACCCGGACGGTGGATCCGACGCCCACCCCGAGCAGCCGGGCAGTGCCGTCGTGGATCCACACGCCGCGGTTGGCCACGGATCCGGCCAGCCGGGTGACGTGGCTGAGCGCACCGCCTTCGTAGACCAGTGCGGTCGTGGCCCCCGGACCGATCCTCCCGCGGCTCAGCAGGGTGCCGCTGTTCTGCAGCATCGGGTACGGCGCCGGCAGCCCGCTCGCGGTCATCGCGGCGGGCACCTGCCGGTTCAGCGTCGCCGTCAGCGCGGCCCCGGACCGGCCGTCCTGTGCCGGGAGCGACCGGCTGATGTCCGGTTTGCTCTGGATCGCGGGGTAGGCGGCATCCGGGCAACGGGCGGCGACGAGGCGCTGCAGCGATGCCGACGAGGCGGAGGACAGGAACAGCGCCGCCGACGAACTGGCGCAGGCCAGGATCGCCGCGGCGCCGATGACCGCGAGGAGCACGGCCGGCTGCCGCAGTCCGAGCAACGGGGCCCTGGTCCACGGCGGGAGCAGGATCGTGCCCCCGCCCGACCTCCGCCGCGGCGGGGCGGCGGTCGGCCGGGTCAGCTCGGCCCCACCGCGTTGCGACGCCACAGCTGCGCTCCCGGAATCAACTCACCGCTCCGCTCCGCACCCTAGGTTCCCCCCGCGACCCTCCGTCAGCGTGGCGATCGTGGAGTGACTCAATCGTTACGCATCGGCGCGGCACCCGGCCCGGGTGCATGGGCTGCGTCGTCATCGGGTACGAACTGCGGCCATGGCATCTCTACGACTCGGTCCGGTGCTCCGCCACGTCGGCGAGACGACCGCCACGGTATGGGTGGAGACCGACCGGCCCACCCGCGTGACGATCCTCGACTCGACCGCCCAGACCTTCCGGGTCGGCGAGCACCACTACGCGTTGGTCGTGATCGAGGGGCTCGAGCCCGGATCGAGCACGCCGTACGACGTCCGCCTCGACGGCGAGCAGGTCTGGCCCGAGCCGTCGTCCTCCCGGCCGCCGAGCCGGATCAGGACCATCGACCCGGACCGGCCGGTGCGGGTCATCTTCGGGTCGTGCCGCTACGCGAGCCCGCAGACGGTGCAAGGACCGATCGCCGCTGACGCGCTCGACACCTACGCGGCCCGGATGGCGACCCGGCCGGTGCGGGAGTGGCCCGACCTGCTGGTGCTGCTCGGTGATCAGATCTACGCCGACGAGACCTCCGCGCGGACCCGGGAATTCATCGCCCGCCGCCGAGACACGTCGCGCCCGCCCGGGACGGAGGTCGCCGACTTCGAGGAATACACGGCGCTCTACGACGAGTCTTGGACAGACCCGGACCTGCGCTGGCTGCTGTCCACCGTCCCGAGCGCCATGATCTTCGACGACCACGACGTGAAGGACGACTGGAACACCTCGCAGTCCTGGCGCGAGGAGATGCAGGCCACCGACTGGTGGGAGGAACGGATCATCGGTGGTCTGTCGTCGTACTGGGTCTACCAGCACCTCGGCAACCTCTCCCCGGCCGAGCTGGCCGACAACGAGCTGTACGCGAAGGTCCAGGCGGCGGAGGACGCCGAACCGATCCTCCGGGAGTTCGCCCGGCACGCCGACCGGGAGGTCGACGGCGCGAAGGGCACCCGGTGGAGCTATCGGCGCGACCTGGGCCGCACCCGGCTGCTGATGGTCGACTCCCGGTGCGGCCGGGTCCTCGCCGACGGCAACCGGTCCATGGTGAGCGACGGCGAGTTCGAATGGATCGAGCGTCAGGTCGAGGGCGGTGACTACGACCATCTGCTGATCGGTACGTCGCTGCCCTGGCTGATGCCGCGGGCGCTGCACGACGTCGAGTCCTGGGACGAGGCGCTGGCGGCGGGCAGTCGTGGCCCCAAGTTCACCGGCATCGCGGAGAAGATGCGCCGGGCCGCGGACATGGAGCACTGGGCGGCATTCCGGAGATCGTTCGACCGGCTCGCGGCGCTGATCGCCCGGGTCGGGCGGGGCGAGCACGGCGGCCGCCCGCCGGCGACGATCTGCGTGCTGTCCGGCGACGTCCACCACGCCTACGTGACCCGGGCGCGATACCCCGAGCCGGTCGAGTCGGCGGTCTACCAGATGGTCTGCTCGCCGGTGCACAACCACGTCCAGGCCTTCATGCACCTGGGCTTCCGGCTCGGCTGGAGCCGCGCCGCCGAACGCCTCACCCGGTGGATCGGGCAGTATGCGAAGGTCCCTCCGACTCCGCTGGACTGGGAGAAGCTCGCCGGGCCCTTCTTCGGCAACGAGCTGGGCACCCTGGTGCTGGACGGTCGGCGCGCCGAGGTGCTGCTCGAGCGGACCGGGTCGGCGGACAACCCGACCCTCACCGATGTGGTCCGGTTGCCGCTGTAGCAGGATCGCCTCCGTGACCGAACCGATGAGAATTGCCGACCGCCACCCCGACCCGGAGGCCGTCCTCGAGCGGCTGGGACTGTCCGCAGGGCCGTGGTTCGAGGAGTTGACCGCCGCCGGAGCACCCGACCGGCCGGTCCGGTTGCCTGCCGGCGACGAGGCCCGGACCCTGCTCGCCGAGCTGGCGGTGCCCGACCAGGACGCCGCCGAGGCTCTTGCCGCGCAGCCGGATCCGGATCGCGATCCCGAGCTGTGGTGGTTGCTCGAGCGCTGTCATCAGCGGCTCGTCTCCGACATGGGCGGGTGGAGCAATCTGCCCTGGCCCAGCGTGCCCGCCGAGCACGGCGCGGTCGCCCGGTTCTTCTACCTGTGGGTCTTCGTCTCGGCCGTCCCGGCCGTGCGCGCCTACCACCGGTCCCGCGGGGTGTCCGAGGAGATCTCGCGGGAGACCCTCGCCGACCTCGGCGGCAAGGTCGGGATCCACCGCCGCATCTACGGGACCGGCGGCCTGGACACGCAGTTCTGGTTCACCCTGCACTTCCGCGGCGTGATCTACGCGTTGGGCCGGCTGCAGTTCAACCTGCACCGGATCGAGCTGGCGGATCCGGCCCTGGCCGAGGCCGTGCCGGACTTCACGTCCGGCGACGTCGGGCTCGGCGTCCACATCCCGGAGACCGGGGCGATGACCCCGGAGTCCTGCGACGCGTCCTTCGCCGCGGCACGGGAGTTCTTCCCGGAACACTTCCCGGAGCATCCGGTGCGGATCGCGACCTGCTCGTCCTGGTTGCTCGACGACCAGCTCGCGGACTACCTGCCGGACACGTCGAACATCGTCGCTTTCCAACGCCGGTTCCGCCTCACGCCCGGCGGCGGCGACGGCGACCGGGCGGTGTTCGAGTTCGTCTTCCGCCGGGTCAAGCCGTCCCTGGACGAGCTGCCGCAGCGGACCACCCTCGAACGGGCCGTCGTCGCGCACCTGCGCTCCGGCGGGCACTGGCGCAGCCGGCTCGGCTGGCTCGAGCTCTAGCCACATCGATCGGGGCAATTCGGTTGGGGCCGGGCCCGTCCGCGGGAGAGACTGGGCGTCGTGTCTGCGTCCCTGCGAGCCCATCAGCTCACCGTCTCGCAGGGCGCGGTCGTCGTCCTCGACCGGATCGATCTCGGTGTCGCGGCCGGCGACCGGGTCGGTGTCGTCGGGCCCAACGGCGTCGGCAAGACGACCCTGCTGCGCGCGCTGGCCGGCGAGATCACTCCGGAGCGGGGCCGGGTGACCCGCCACCCCGCGACCGCCACGATCGTGCGGGTCCCGCAGGAGGCCGCCGTCGAGTCCGGCGAGACCCTCGCCGGCTACCTCGCGCGGTGTACCGGTGTCGCGGCCGCGGAGCGCCGACTGACCGCGGCCACCGACGCCATCGGGGCGGAGCGGCCGGGGTCGGACACCGAGTACGCCGACGCGCTGGAGGCCTGGCTCGCCCTCGGCGGGGCCGACCTCCCCGAGCGCGCGGCGGCGGTGTCCGAGCAGCTCGGGCTGGCCGCGGACCTGGCCGACCGGGGCGCCGGGCAGCTCTCGGGCGGGCAGTCCGCCCGGCTGCGGCTGGCGACGGCGCTGCTGGTGCGGGCCGACGTACTCCTGCTGGACGAGCCGACCAACGACCTCGACGAACCCGGCCTGCAGGCACTGGAGTCGACGGTCGGCGGATTCGCGGGCGGCATCGTGCTGGTGTCGCACGACCGGGAGTTCTGCGCCCGCACCGTCGACCGGGTGCTGGAGATCGACGAGTTCACCCACCAGGGCCGCGAGTACTCCGGGGGCTGGCAGGCCTACCTGGACGAGCGCGCGGCCGCGCGGGCCCGCGCGGAGGAGGAGTACGAGACCTACGCCGCGACCCGCGACGAACTCATCACCCGGGCCCGCCGCCAGCGGGAATGGGCCCGCACAGGGGCGAAGACGGCGGCCAACCCGCGGCGCGAGCCGGACAAACACATCCGCTACCGCGAGGTGCAGCGTGCGCAGCGCACCGGCGCCAAGGCCGCGATGAGCGAACGCGCCCTCGACCGGCTCGAGGCCGTCGAGGAGCCGCGCGACCCGTGGGAGCTGCGGCTGACGATCTCCTCGGCCGGTCGGGGCAGCGAGGTCGCCTTCGCGCTGCGGGAGGCGGTCATCGAGCGGGGGGACGTGCGGCTCGGGCCGGTCGACCTGGTCATCGGCGCGGGTGAGCGGCTGCGCATCACCGGCCCGAACGGCAGCGGCAAGTCGACGCTGGTCGAGGCGCTGCTCGGCCGGCTCCCGCTGGTCTCCGGAACGTCGTACGTCGGCCCGGGAGTCGTCATCGGCGAGATGGACCAGACCCGCCTCGCGCTGCGCGGCGCCGCTGCGCTGCTGGACATCTTCCGCGAGCTGACGGCGCTCGACGCGGTCGACGCCCGGACGCTGCTGGCGAAGTTCCGGCTCGGCGCCGACGCGGTGCTGCGACCCGCCGACTCGCTGTCACCGGGGGAGCGGACCCGGGCCGGGCTCGCGATCTTCCAGGCCCGCGGCTCGACCTGCGTGGTGCTCGACGAGCCGACCAACCACCTCGACCTGCCGGCGATCGAGCAGTTGGAGAGCGCGCTCGAACCCTACGACGGCACCGTGCTGCTGATCACCCACGACCGGCAGCTCGCCGCGCATGTGTCGGTCGACCGCGAGCTCGACGTCCGCACCCTCGCCGCGCGGCGCTGACCTCACACCGGGCGCACGGACGACCGGCCGAGGACCTTGCCCGACTGGTCCAGGGCCTCGACCGCGTAATGCGCGGCGGCGACCGGCACGGACAGGACGGTCTCGAAACCGGATCGCGGGAGCGACCCGATCGGGTGGAGCGCGCCGGCGTGGTCGCCGGCCAGGACCCGCCAGCGAGCGACCCCCGTGGCGCCGTTCCAGCTGGCCGAGACGATCGCCTTCCCGCCGGACCGGTGTACTGCGATCGCGGGCTTGTCGGCCGGGGAACCCGTCCAGGGGTAGCGGAACGAGCGGTAGCACTTGGTGTCTCTACCGGCGATCTTGCCGTCGAAGAGAGGCGTGCCGTCGGCGGCGTACTCGGAGAAGTAGGGCGGGATTCCCCAGCCGACGAAGACATTGCCGTTGCCGAGGATCTGGACGCTGCCCAACGACCCGGCCAGCACCCGGGGGTGGTGGGTGTAGGAGCGCTTCAGGGTCGCCGTGCGGGCCGTCTCGTCCACGGCGAGGACCAGGCCGCGCGACTGGACGGCCCCGGGCTTGGGCGACTCGTTGTCGAATACGGAATACGTGCCGTCCGGATGAGGCACCACGTGATGTTGAAAGGCGAACGCGGCGCCGTCCCCGAAGCGGAAGTCGCTCTTCCTGCCGCCGAGCCGCCAGATGACCTCTCCGGTCCTGCGGTCGACCTTGTAGACGCACGACGTGTTCCTGGCGGAGATGATCAGCTGTCCGGCAGCGTCGACGGCGATCGAGTTCAGGTGCACCGAGTCGACGATCCCTTGGCGGTTCGGACCGTCCTCGGACTCGTCGATGTCGATGTGCGCGTCGCTGCGCCACTGGAAGAGCACCTTTCCGGTGGCGACGTCGACCTCCTGCACGATGCCGTAGTAATAGCCGTTCACCTTCTCGCCGGTGAAGAGTGTCACCGGTGTGCGGGCCGTGGCGTACGCCGTGAAGAGGGCGGTTCCCTGGTCGGTCAGGAGGAACTCGTGCAGGTCACCCAGGTACCCGTTCCCGGCCCGCACCCGTCGGATCTCCCGGTAGGCGGTGTCGGCGATGACGTAGTCGCCCTGGCCGTGACCGTCGACGACGGCGCCCTCGAACCACGTCAGCACCGGCTCGCCGGCGTACTGCTGCACGCGCAGGTTGAAGGCACGGTGCGCCTGATCGCCACCGGACGACAGCGGTTTGAACCACACCAATTCGCCGTGGTCATCGACGATCATCGGGCCCTGCTGCCCGATCCCCGCGTGCGAGTCCAGGAAGATCAGGCCGTCCGCGGTACGCCGGGCCGGCCGATTGATCCGCACCACGGCCGGCGTCAGGTCGGGCCGGGACCGGAACCTGCTCACGTCGCCGTGCGTGGCCGCCGGACCCCGCGAGACGTTGACCGCAGGGGTTGGCGTAGCGGTAGGGGAGCGGGTGGCGGGACCGGCCGGCCTGCCCGCCGAACTCGCCGATCTGCCCGAGCATCCGGCCACGACGGCACCGACGCAGGCACACCCGCCGGCGAGGAGCAGGTCACGCCGGCTCAGCCGCCGGTGGTGCTCGTCCGGATGATCAGGCATGGAGCCGGACCGGTGTCGCCTTTCCGAGGGTTTTGCCGTTCTTGTCCAGAGCCACGACGCCGAAATACGGCCCCTCGTCGTTCACGGCGATCTCGGTCTCGAACCCGGCGTGGGGGGCGGCGGCCCGCTCGGACAGCGACCCGGCGGATTTGCCCGCTACTACGCGCCACTGGTCGACCTCGGTGGCGCCGTTCCAGCTGACCGTCACGGTGGCGCCCCGTGCCGGGTTGGACCCGACCGCCACCGTCGGGCTGTCCGTCGGCCGGCCGACCCAGTCCGCGGTGTAGGTGCGGTAGGACTGGTCTCCGGCTGGCATCCGGGCGTCGAGCACGAGGTCGCCTGCGGGGCTGTATTCGGAGAAGTACGGCTCAGCGCCCCAGCCGACGCAGACACCGCCGTCGGCGAGCACCTGCATGCTTCCCTGGTTGTCGGCGAGCAGCCGCGACGGATGGGTGTATTGCCGGACCAGCGAGACGGACTTCCGGGCCTGGTCGACCGCCAGGATCAGCCCCCGTGACTGAGCCTCCTTGGGGGGAGAGGACGCGTCGTCGAAGAGGCTGATCCTCGTGGCGGAGAGCGCTCGCGCGTCGTGCTGCCAGTAGAACCGGGTGCCGCGGCCCATCGTGAAGTCGGACTTCCGGCCGCCCATCCGCCAGCGGATCCGGCCGTCGGTCCGCGAGATCTGGTAGAGGGCGCAGGTGTTGCGGGCCGAGACGAGCAGGGTGTTATCAGGTCCCTCGGCGATGGAGTTGATGTGGAAGTAATCCCATGGCTCCGTCGCCTTCGCCTTCTTCGAGGGGCGGATCGCCGATTCGGCGAAGGGGATGTGGTCGGCGCTGTCCCAGCTGAACAGCAGCCTTCCGCTCTTGACGTCGATCTCCTGGATCAGCCCGTGCAGCACCTCGGCCTTCGCCGGGCCACCGACGGAGGAGAGGTCCGCCCGGTCGGTGCGGTAGGCCGTGATCAGGGCCGTCCCGGTGCTGGTGAGGGAGAACTCGTGCAGGTCGACGTGTTGACCCTTGGCCGCCTCGACCGTCGCTATCTGCTGGTACGACGAGTCGGCGATGATCCCTTTGCCCTGGCCGTGGCCTTTCTCGGTCGACCCCTGCCACCACGTGACGACCGGTTCGCCGTGATAGGTCTGCACCTGGAAGTCCATCGGCACGCGGTCGTCGCCGGGCAGCGGGAGGAACCACACCAGCTCACCGCGGCGGTTGACGATCATCGGGCCCTGGGTGCCGGGACCGGTCTTCGGGTAGCCCTTGGGGGCGAGGAAGAACAACCTCGACCCGCCGGCCTGCGCGGTCTCTGCCTTCGCGGCGCCCGTCTCACGGTGCATGACGCTCACCCTCGGCGGGGTGAGGTCGGGACGCGTCTTGAACGCGGCGACGTCGGTGTCCGGAGCCTTGGCCGCCGGAGCCTTGGCCGTCGGAGCCTTGGCCGCCGGGGTCTTCGCCGGGGTCTGGGTTTTCGCCGGGGTCTGGGACTTGCCGTGCGGCAGGCTGTATCCCACGCCACCGGCCACACCGACGGTGACGACGCCGGCGGTCGCCGTGAGGAATGTCCGTCTCGTCAGCTGCGGGGCCACGGTGGATCTCCTCATCCGAATCGAGTGCGTCGTGTACTCAGCGTCACAAACTCCCACTGTTCACCCGCATTTTGCTGAAGGCACGCTAAATGATTGCTGTGAATTCGGCCCGGTCCGTCGTCGGGATGCGCGCCGATTTGCCGCCGGGTGGCCGGGGATGATCGGTGGGTGGCCACCGTCTGCACCGTCGAGGACCCGGGCGATCCGCGGCTGGACGACTTCCGGGACCTGACCCGGGCCGACCGGCGGCCGGACCGGCCGGGCGGTCGTGGCCTGGTGGTCGCCGAGGGGTTGCCCGTCGTGCAACGGCTGCTGGCGTCGCCGTACCCGGTCCGTGCGGTCATGGGTGTGCCCGCCCGGTGCGCCGCGCTGGCCGACGAGATGTCGACCGTGGACGTACCGATCTACGTCGTCGGTGCCGCGACGATGGCCGACGTCGTCGGGTTCCACCTCAACCGCGGAGTGCTCGCGACGGCGGGCCGCGCGGCACCGCCGGATCTCGGCGTGCTGCTGCGCGGGAGCCGGCGGGTCGCCGTCCTCGAGGGCGTGAACGACCACGAGAACCTCGGTGCGCTCTTCCGCAACGCCGCCGCGCTCGGTGTCGACGCCGTGCTGCTCGGTCCGCGTTGCGCCGACCCGCTCTACCGCCGCAGCGTGCGGGTGTCGATGGGTCACGTGCTGCAGGTCCCGTTCACCCGGCTCGAACCGTGGCCGGACGGCTTGTCGACACTCCGCGACGCCGGCTTCACCGTGGTCGCATTGACGCCCGCCGCCGACGCCGTCCCGCTCGCCCGGATCGATCCGGCCGGCCGGCTCGCGCTGCTGCTCGGCGCCGAGGGACCCGGGTTGTCGGCGGCGGCACTCGCCGCCGCCGACCTGCGGGCCCGGATCCCGATCTCGCCCGGGGTCGACTCGCTGAACGTCGCGACCGCCGCCGCGCTCGGCTTCCACCAGCTGCGTGGGGGCGGCGTCGACCGGCTGAGCCCCAGCCGGGGCTCAGACCAGGCTGTCGGCCCAGGCCTGGTGCAGGCCGGCGAACCGCCCTTCGCCGCCGACCAGCGCCTCGGGGCTGCCGTCCTCGACGATGTGGCCGGCCTCCATCACCAGCACCCGGTCGGCGATCTCCACGGTCGACAGCCGGTGGGCGATGATCAGCGCCGTACGGTCGGCCAGGATCGTCCGCAGCGCACGCTGGACCAGCCGCTCGCTCGGCACGTCGAGCGAGGAGGTCGCCTCGTCGAGGATGAGGACGGCGGGGTCGGCCAGGAAGGCGCGGGCGAACGACACCAGCTGCCGCTGGCCGGCCGAGAGCCGGCCGCCCCGCTTGCGGACGTCGGTGTCGTAGCCGTCCGGCAGCCTGGTGATGAAGTCGTGCGCGCCGATCGCCTTGGCCGCGCGTTCGATCTCCGCCCGCGTCGCCTCCGGATTGCCGAAGGCGATGTTGTCGGCCACCGATCCGGAGAAGAGGAAGCTCTCCTGGGTGACCATCACGATCGCGCGCCGCAGGTCGTCGTCGGCGAGGTGCGGCAGCCGGATGTCGTCGAGGGTGAGATGGCCCTCGGTCGGCTCGTAGAAGCGGGCGAGCAGCCGCGCCAGGGTCGTCTTGCCCGCACCGGTGGCCCCGACCAGCGCCACCGTCTGACCCGCCGGCACCGCCAGGTCCAGTCCGGGCAGCACCACGGCGTCGCCGTACCCGAACCGCACGCCGTGCACGCCGATCTCCCCGCGCGGCGCCGGCAGCGGGACCGGGTTGGCCGGCTCCGGGACGTCGGACTCCTCCTCCAGCACGCCGGACAGCTTCTCCAGCGCGGCGGTGGCCGACTGGAACGACGTGTAGAACATCGCGAGGTCCTGCATCGGGTCGAAGAACCGGCGCAGGTAGAGCAGGAACGCGGTGAGCACGCCGATCTCGATGTGGCCGTCGAGCACCCGGTAGCTGCCGTAGACCAGAACCACCGCGGCGGTGGCGTTGCCGAGCATCGTCACGCCGGGCACGAACACCGCGATGAGCTTCATCGCCCGGGAGTTGGCCTCCCGGTAGCCGGTGTTGAGCTCCTCGAAGATGGCTTCGTTGCGCTTCTCCCGGCGGAACGCCTGCACCGCGCGGATCCCGCCGAGCGACTCGACGAACTGCACGATCACCAGCGCGACCGCCTCCCGGGTACGCCGGTAGGCGACCGAAGAGTGCTTCTGGAACCACCGGGACAGCCACAGCAGCAGCGGGAACGACGCCATTGTCACCAGCGCGAGCGGCACATCGAGCACCAGCAGGATGATCCCGATGGTGACCACGGACAGCAGCGCCGTGACCAGCCCGTCGAGGCCGGCGTCGAGCAGCTCCTGCAGCGCGTCGAGGTCCGAGGTCAGCCGGGAGATGACCCGGCCGGAGGTGTACTTGCCGTGGAACCGCATGGACAGGTGCTGGAAGTGCAGGAACACCTTGCGGCGCAGGTCGAGCAGCGCCGCCTGGCCGACCCGCCCGGCGCGCATGAGGAACTGGTAGCGCAGCAGCGAGTCGACGATCGCGCAGACGACCATGGCGGCCACCACGAGGATCACCGGGACGTAGTTGCCGTCCCTCGCGTCCGGGATGCCCCGGTCGATGCCGACCGACACCAGCGCCGGGCCGGCCATCGACGCGGCGTTGTCCACCAGGACGATGACGACGATCAGCCAGACGGCGCGCTTGTGCGGCCGCAGCAGCGAGCCGAGCAGCCGGCGGCTGCGGTCGCGCAGCAGCACGCCGATGCCGGTGGGGACGTCGTCGTTCTCCTCCGCGGCGACCCCGCGCCAGTCCTGCACCGGCGCCGCGGTCATGACGCCACCTCCAGATCCGAGTCCTGCGAAAGAATCGCGCGGTAAGCGGGGACGCTTTCCAACATCTCGTGGTGGGTGCCGACCGCGGTGATCGTGCCGCCCTCGAGCAGCGCGACCCGGTCGGCGAGCAGCACGGTCGACGCGCGGTGTGCGACGACCAGCGCGGTCGAGTCGGCCAGCACCCGGCGCAGCGCCTCCTCCACCAGTGACTCGGTGTGTACGTCGAGCGCGGACAGCGGGTCGTCGAGCACCAGCACCCGGGGGTGGCCGATGATCGCCCGGGCCAGGGCGAGCCGCTGCCGCTGCCCGCCGGACAGCGTCAGCCCCTGCTCACCGAGCCGGGTGGCCAGGCCCCACGGCAGGTCGTAGACGAACTCCGCCTGCGCCACCTCCAGCGCCTCGGCCACCTGGTCGTCGGTGGCGTCGGGGTAGCCGAGGGTGAGGTTTTCCCGGGCGCTGGCCGAGAACAGCGTCGGGTCCTCGAACGCGGTCGCCACCAGCGTGCGCAGGTTGGCGACCGGCAGATCGCGGATGTCGTGCCCGTCGATGGTGATCGCCCCGGCCGTGACGTCGTAGAGCCGGGGGACAAGCGCCGTCAGCGTGGTCTTGCCGGTGCCGGTGGCCCCGACCAGCGCCACCGTCTCGCCGGGCTCGATCGTGAGATCGATGTCGTGCAGCACCGGCTCGTCGCTGTCCGGATAGGTGAAGCCCACGCCGTCGAGCCGGACCCGGCCCTCGGCCTGGGTCAACGGCGTCGCGTCGGGCCGGTCGACGATCGTCGGCGGCGTGTCGAAGACCTCGAAGATCCGGTCGGTGGCGCTGATGGTCTCCTGGGCGGTGGCGAGCAGGTAGCCCATCGACTCGATCGGCCACAGCAGCAGCAGGAACAGCGCCACGAACGCGACCAGCGTGCCCAGGGTCAAGGCGCCGTGCGCCACCGCGAGTGAGCCGACCAGCACGACCAGGGCCAGCACCAGCTGCGGGTGCGCCTCGATGACCGCCCAGATGACGGCGAGGGTGTGCACCTTGTCCATCGAGAAGTCGCGCATGTCGCGGGCCTGGTCGTCGTACTTGCCGAAGACCAGGTGCCGGCGGCCGAAGGACTTGATGACGCGGATGCCGAGCGCGGATTCCTCGACCGAGGTGGCCATCTCGCCCTGCTGGTCCTGCACCCGCCGGGCCTGCTTCTTGTAGCGGCGCTCGAACCGCAGCGACACCCACGCCAGCGGCAGCGCGCACAGCGTCACCAGGATGCCCAGCGGCGGGTAGACGATGATGAGCATCACCGACACGACGATGAACGTCGCGAAGTTGACGACCAGGAAGACCAGCCCGAAGCCGATGAACCGGCGCACGGTTGACAGGTCGGTGGTGGCGCGGGACAGCAGCTGGCCGGACTGCCAGCGGTCGTGGAAGGCCACGGGGAGCCGCTGCAGATGGTGGTAGAGGTCGCGCCGTACGTCGGTCTCCAGGCCCAGCGAGGAGCCCTGCGTGGTCCAGCGGCGGATGAAGACGAGCGCCGCCTCCGCCGTACCGAAGAGCAGGGCCAGCAGCCCCAGCGGGATGATCGCGTCGCGGTTGCCGTGCTTGATCGGCCCGTCGATGAGCTGCCTGGTGAGCAGCGGTACGGCGATCTGGGCGCCGGTCGCCAGCATCGCGGCCACGGTCATCAGGATCAGATGCCCGAGATACGGCCGGACGTAGGTACGCAGGCGCCACAAAGAGGAAAGTTTCGACCCGTGGTCGAGAGGGGAGCTCATCGCATGGAGCAGGCTACCTCGGTTGCCCCGACGAGCTCATCCGGTTATCGGCCGGTCAGGCGCGGCCCCCGCGCGTGCCGAACACGATGTCGTCCCAGGACGGAACCTTGGGCTTGCGGCCCCGTTCGGGCTTCTCCGGCTGTTCGGACGCCGCCGCGGGCGGCTCGGGGACGGTCGGTTCGGACTCGTCGTCGGGTTCGTTGTCGGGCTCCGGGTCCGGCTCCGGGCTCGGGACCATCGAGATCGGGCTGGCCGGCGTGACCTCGACCGCCCGCGACGCCGGCTCGGACCGCCGGGTCGAGCGGCTCCGCCGCGGCGCCGGACGGGCCGGCGGCGCCTCGTCGTCCTCCTCCTCGGGGACGAACGGCACGGCGGCCACGGACCGCTTCCTGGGCTGCTCGGCCTGCAGCTCCGCCGCGAGGTCGTCGGCCGGTGTGAGGGTGCGACCGGGTAGGTCGAACGCCCACTGGGCCCGCTGCTCGCGTTTGCCGGCGCGCCAGGACAGGGTCAGCCACCAGGTGCCGTCCTCGCGCCGGTAGGCGTCCCAGGAGGTGGCCGACGGATCGATGCCCTGCCGCGAGAGCCGGTCCTCGACCTGGGCCCCGAGCCGCGCCGCGCTGTCGCTCCGGCGGATCCGGGTGCGCCGCGCCTCGATGGTGACCTGCTCGCGCTCCTGCAGCACCGGGTAGGCGAATCGCAGCACCCGCTCGACCGGGACGTTGGCCGCGGCGGCGACCTCCTCGGGGGTCTCGCCGGCCCGGATCCGGGCCTGGATCTCCTTCGGCCGCAGCGTGCTCTCCAACTCGATCTCGATCTGGCCGAGCCGGCTGCGATCACCGCGCGAGGCCACCCGCAGCCGTTCGTCGACGGGCAGCAGGAACTGCTCGACTCCGTTGCCCGCGTCGCTGGTGGTGTCGGACTGCAACACCAGATGGGTGCCGTCCTCCGCCACACCGACGAAACGGAGCTGGCGCATGGTCGGGCCCCCTATCTGCCGGGCTCGTCTGCCGGGCGTGAGTGCTCCCTGGACCCTACGACAGCCGACCGCTCCAGTGACACCGGCCACGCGGGGAGATGTGTGCTCAGATCCGCTCGACGACGTAGTCGATGCACGCGGTGAGCGCCTCGACGTCATCCGGCTCGACGGCGGGGTACATGCCGATGCGCAGTTGGTTGCGTCCGAGCTTGCGGTAGGGCTCGGTGTCGACGATGCCGTTGCGGCGGAGCGTCGCGGCGACGGCGGCCGCGTCGACCGTGTCGGCGAAGTCGATCGTGCCGACCACCTGGGACCGGTGGGCGGGGTCGGGGACGAACGGCTGCGCGTAGGCCGACTTCTCCGCCCAGCCGTAGAGCCGGCCGGAGGAGTCCGCGGTGCGGGCGACCGCCCAGTCGAGCCCGCCGTTGCGGTTGAGCCACTCGATCTGGTCGGCGAGCAGCCACAGGGTGGCCACCGCCGGCGTGTTGTAGGTCTGGTCCTTCAGCGAGTTGTCGATCGCGGTCGGCAGGTCGTAGAACGGCGGGATCCACCGCGACCCGGCCGCGATCTCGCCGACCCGGGCCAGCGCGGCCGGGGAGAACAGGCCCAGCCACAGCCCGCCGTCGGAGGCGAAGCACTTCTGCGGGGCGAAGAAGTAGACGTCGGCGTCGGCGGCCGAGAACGGCAGCCCGCCCGCGCCGGAGGTCGCGTCGATGAGCACCAGCGCGTCGGGGTCGGCGCCGTCCACCCGGCGTACCGGCGCCATCACGCCGGTCGAGGTCTCGTTGTGCGGCCAGGCGTAGGCGTCGATGCCGGCTTCGGCGGCCGGCTCGGGCAGGGAGCCGGGCTCGGCGGTCCGGATGCTCGGCTCGCCGAGGAACGGCGCGCCCTTGGTGACCGAGGCGAACTTCGTGGAGAACTCGCCGAAGGACAGGTGCTGGATGCGGTCGCGGACCAGCCCGAAGGCGGCGATGTCCCAGAAGGCAGTCGCCCCGCCGAGGCCGAGCACCACCTCGTAGCCGTCGGGCAGGTCGAACAACTCGCGCAGACCGGACCGGACCCGGCGTACGAGGTTCTTGACCGGCTTCTGCCGATGTGAGGTGCCGAGGGTGAGCGCGCCGTCGCGGGCGAGGGCGGCCACCGCCTCGGATCGGACCTTGGACGGGCCGCTGCCGAAGCGGCCGTCGGCCGGCTTGAGAGTCTCGGGAATCAGCAGTTCGGCCTGGGTGTCGGTCACGACGTCCAGTCTCGCAGCCGGCATCTCCTGCCCCGGCGCCCACCCCCGCCCGCTCACAACAAACGCACTACTAGTGCGTTTGGATCCGCGACACGCCGTGCCAGATCTCCGGAGCGCACTACTAGTGCGTTTGTTCGGAGGGCGGCGCCGCCCCCACCCGGCCCCGCACCGCCCGCCGCTCACCGCGTCAGCGGCGCGGTTGGGCTTGTCGGAACGGGCTCCGGCGGAGGGATCAGAGGGTGTCGATCTCGTCGAAGCCGTCGACGTCCTCGGGCTCGACGGGGCGCCGGGCCGACGTAGCGGGCGGAGGGCCGCACCAGTTTGTTGGCCCGCTTCTGCTCCAGGATGTGGGCGCTCCACCCCGCCGTACGAGCGCAGGTGAACATCGCCGGCATCATGTGCGGCGGCACCTCGGCGAAGTCGAGGATGACCGCGGCCCAGAACTCCACGTTGGTCTCGATGGGGCGGTCCGGCCGGCGCTCCCGCAGCTCGCTCAGGGCGGCCTGCTCCAGCGCCTCGGCCGCGTCGTACCGCGGCGAGTTCAGCTCCTTGCACACCCGGCGCAGCACGCGGGCGCGCGGGTCCTCGGCCCGGTAGACGCGGTGCCCGAACCCCATCAGCCGGTCGTGCCGGTCGAGGATCTCGCGGACCACCCGCCCGGCGTCGCCGCTGCGCTCGACCTGCTCGATCATCGGCAGCACCCGCGCCGGAGCGCCGCCGTGCAGCGGTCCGGACATGGCACCGATGGCGCCGGACATCGCCGCGGCCACGTCGGCCCCGGTGGACGCGATCACCCGGGCGGTGAACGTCGAGGCGTTGAGCCCGTGCTCGGCGGCCGACGTCCAGTAGGCGTCCACGGCCGCGACGTGCTTCGGGTCGGGCTCGCCGCGCCAGCGCACCATGAACCGCTCGACGATGGTCTCGGACCGGTCGATCCGCGACTGCGGTACGGCGGGTACGCCGATGCCGCGCGCCGACTGGGCGACGTAGGACAGCGCCATGACCGCCGAGCGGGCGAGGTTGTCGCGGGCCTCGTCGTCGGAGATGTCCAGCAGCGGCTTGTAGCCCCAGATCGGGGACACCATCGCGAGGGCGGCCTGCACGTCGACCCGGACGTCGCCGGTGTGCACCGGCAGCGGGAACGGCTCCGCAGGCGGCAGGCCCGGGCCGAACCGCCCGTCGACCAGGAGGGCCCAGACATTTCCGAAGGTCACGTTCCCGACGAGGTCCTCGATGTCGACCCCGCGGTAACGCAGTGCGCCGCCGTCCTTGTCCGGCTCGGCGATCTCGGTCTCGAACGCGACCACGCCTTCGAGCCCCGGGGTGAAGTCCGGCATCGAGCCTGCTCCGATCGTCGTCGATGAGTCTGTTCGGGTCATTCTGACCGACCAGCAGGTGCCCGCACAGGCGGGGGCTACCGAACGGTATCCCCACCCGGGTCCGCTCTCACCGGTCTCGGCGTTATGCGAGGATGCCGGGCGGAGAGGGAGGCGATGGTGGACGGGGACCGAGGGGAGCGGCCGGACCCGACCGACCTCGCGACCCGGGTGGCGGCGATGCGCCGCTCCTACCGCGCCGAGGCCCTCGCCGAGGCCGATCTGCAGCCCGACTGGCACCGCCAGTTCCGGATCTGGCTCGCCGCGGCGGTCGACAGCCAGGCGTTCCCGGAGCCCAACGCGATGGTGGTCGCCACCGCGGCCCCCGACGGCCGGCCGAGCGCCCGCACCGTGCTGCTCAAGGGCTACGACGAGCGCGGCCTGGTCTTCTTCACCAACTACGACTCGCGCAAGGGTCGGCAGCTCGCGGCCAATCCGAGGGTGTGCTGCGTCTTCCCGTGGTACGCGATGGAGCGGCAGGTGATCGTCGACGGCGACGTCGAGCGGGTGAGCCGCGAGGAGTCCGAGCACTACTTCCACTCCCGGCCGCACGGATCGCAGATCGCGGCCAGCATCAGCGAGCAGTCGCACGTGGTGCCCGACCGGCCCACCCTCGAGGCCGAGCGGGACCGGATCGCCGCGCGCTACCCGGACGACACCACGGTCCCGCTGCCGGACTTCTGGGGGGGCTTGCGGATCCGGCCGTCGGCGGTGGAGTTCTGGCAGGGCCGGGAGGACCGGCTGCACGACCGGCTGCGGTTCCGGCGTACCGGCGACGCCGCGGACGCACCGTGGGTGATCGAGCGACTCGCTCCGTGACCGGTCCGGGATGAGCCTGAACCTCGCCGCCCGGGTCCGCGGGATCGCCGTCGACACCCGTCCGCTGTCCGTGCCCGCCTTCCGCCGCCTGTGGCTCGGCCAGACCGTGACGGTGATCGGCAGCCAGATGACGGTCGTCGCCGTCCCGGTGCAGGTCTACGCCGTGACCCACAGCTCCCTCGACGTGGGCCTGACCAGCATGGTCGCGCTGCTGCCGCTGATCGTGTTCGGCCTCTTCGGCGGCGCGATCGCCGACGCGATGGACCGCCGTACCCTGCTGCTGATCACTGGCACCGGCCTGGCGCTGACCAGCCTCGCGCTGTGGGGGCAGGCGTTGCTGGCCGGCCCCGGGTCGCTGCCGGTGCTGTGGACGCTGGTCGGTATTCAGTCGGCGCTGTTCGCGGTCAACTCCCCGGCCCGCAGCACGGTGATCCCGCGGCTGGTGCCGCCCGGTCAGGTGCCGGCGGCCAACGCGCTCAACCAGGTCGTGTTCAACGCCGGGGTCATCGTCGGCCCGCTGCTCGCCGGCGTACTGATCGCCGGCGGCGGGCTGCCCTGGGGCTACTTCGTGGACGCCGCGACGTTCCTGGTGGCGCTCTACACCATCCTGCGGCTCCCGCCGCTGCGCCCGGAGACGATCCGGAAGGCCGGGGTCGCGTCGGTGGCCGAGGGCTTCCGGTTCCTCGCCGCCCGGCCGGTGCTGCTCACCACGTTCCTCGTCGACATCATCGCGATGGTGTTCGGCTGGCCGCGTGCGCTCTTCCCGCAGCTGGCGTCGACGACGTTCGGCGGAGCCGGCGCACTGGGCTGGCTCTACGCCGCCAGCGCGATCGGGGCGTTGGCGGCCGCGATCTCCGGCGGCTGGCTCAGCCGGATCAACCGGCAGGGGGTGGCGATCCTCGGCGCGGTGACGGTCTGGGGGCTCTCCATCGCGGCGTTCGGTCTGGCCAGGTCGCTGCCGTTGGCCGTCCTCTGCCTGGCCGTCGCCGGCGCGGGTGACATGGTGAGCGCGGTGTTCCGGTCGTCGATGCTGCAGACCGACGCGCCGGATGAGATGCGCGGCCGGCTGCAGGGCGTCTTCATCGTGGTCGTCGCGGGCGGGCCGCGGCTCGGGGACCTGCGGGCCGGTGGGTTCGCGTCGTTCATGTCGCCGGGCATGACGTCGATCGTCGGCGGACTGCTGTGCGTCCTCGGCGTGGTCCTCGTCGCCGCGCTCGTGCCCGCGCTGGTGCGCTACGACGCCCGCCGTACCCACGAGGCCCACTCGCAGGGGCAGTCGCAGTCGCAACAAACGCACTAGTAGTGCGTTTGGGTCCGCGACACGCCGTACGGGGCCTCCACAACGCACTACTAGTGCGTTTGTTTCAGCGCAGCGGCAGCGGGGTCAGGCGAGGGCTCCGGCCGCCACGGCCAGGTCGCTGACGAGCGCGTCGTAGGCCTTCTGGCGTTCCTCGTCCGGCGTACGCAGGATCGCCGACGGATGGGTGGTCGCCAGGATCCACGCGGAGTGGACCCCGGCCTCCTCGGTGGCGGACGGCCCGTCATAGGGCATGAGGGCGCCCCGTGACTTGGTGATGCGGAAGCTCTGGCCGAGCAGCGCGCGGGCCGCGGTCGCGCCGAGGCAGACCACGACCTCCGGTGCCACCACGGCCAGTTCGGCGTCGAGCCAGGGACGACAGGCCTTCACGTGCTCGACGGTCGGCGTCTGGTGCAGCCGCCGTTTGGGGGTCGGCCGGAAGAAGAAATGCTTGACCGCGTTGGTCACGTAGGTCAGGGACCGGTCGATCCCCGCGTCGACCAGCGCGTCGTCCAGCAGCCGCCCGGCCGGGCCGACGAAGGGTTGCCCGCGGCGGTCCTCCACGTCGCCGGGCTGCTCTCCGACGAAGAGCATCCGGGCCGAGGCCGAGCCGGACCCGAAGACCGTCTGCGTCGCCGGTTCCCACAGCGGGCAGGCATGGCACTCACCGGCCGCGGCGCGCAACTCGTCGAGGCCGGCACCGTCGGGTACCTCGGCCGGACCGCTCCTGGTGTCGTCGCTCATCGCTCCTCGCCGTACGCAGATGGTCGTGAGGCTACGGTGTACGCGTGACCGAGGACCATCGCGCGCCCTCCGGGCGGCAGCATCCGATCGTCGCGGGTGACCACCGCGCCGTCGCGGTCGAGGTTGGCGGCGGGATCCGCCGGTACGACGTCGAGGGCCAGGCCGTGATCGCCGGCTACGCCGAGTCGGTGATGGCGCCCAAGTGCGCCGGCTCGGTGCTCGCCCCCTGGCCCAACCGCACCGCGGGCGGCCGCTACCGGTTCGCCGATGAGGATCACCAGCTCGCCCTCACCGAGCCCGACGCGGGCAACGCCATCCACGGCCTGGCCAGATGGGCGCGGTGGCGGATCATCGACGAGCGCAGCGACTCGGTCGCGCTCGCCGTCGACGTGCCGCCGCAGACCGGCTACCCGTTCGAGATCGAGGTCACCGTCCGGTGGACGGTCGGTCGGAACGGTCTCGTGGTCGAGCACACCGCGACCAACCGCGGTGACCGTCCGGCGCCGTTCGGGCTCGGTGTGCATCCCTACCTCGACCTCGGGGGCCTGCCGTTCGACGACGTGTGGCTGCAGGTCCCGGCCGGCCGACGGCTCGTTGTCGACGACCATCAGATCCCGGTCGGCTCGGAGCACGTCGACGGGTCGGACTACGACCTGCGCGACGGACGTCGGCTCGGCTCGCTGCGGCTGGACACCGGCTTCACCGATCTGCGACGCGATGACGACGGGTTCGCGCGGGTGCGGCTGTCGCTGATCGAGGGTCGCGCCGTCGAGGTGTGGATGGACCGCAGGTTCGACTACGTCCAGGTCTTCACCGGCGACCGGTTCGACGGTCGCAGCGACGCCCTCGCGATCGAGCCGATGACCTGCGCACCGGACGCGTTCAACTCCGGCGACGGCTTGATCGTGCTGGCGCCGGGCCAGGAATGGCACGGCGCCTGGGGGATCGACCCCGGCTGACGCCCGCCCGCGGCGTCGGGTCACAACTGCGCGAGGAACGCCTTGGTGAACGCCGGAAGGTCGTCCGGCTTGCGGCTGCTGACCAGCGTCGGCGACCCGCTCATGTCGACAACGGCCTCCTCGTCGACCCACTCGGCGCCGGCGTTGCGGAAGTCGGTCTGCATGCTCGGCCACGAGGTCAGCCGGCGACCGCGTACGACGCCCGCCTCGATGAGGATCCAGCCGCCGTGGCAGATCACCGCGATCGGCTTGCCAGCGGCGGCGATGTCCTTCACCAGCTGCACCGCGTCGGCGTCCATCCGCAGTTGGTCGCCGTTGGCGACGCCGCCGGGCAGCACCAACGCGTCGTAGTCGTCTGCTGCTGTCTCGGCGGCCACGTCGTCGACCGGGAACGTGTCCGCCGGGTCGAGATGGTGGAAGCCCTGCACCTCGCCGGCCTGGGTGGCGACCAGCCGCGGCGTCCCGCCCGCGTCGGCGACCGCCTTCCACGGCTCGGTCAGCTCGGCTTGCTCGATCCCCTCCGGCGCGACGAGGAAGGCCACCGTGGAGTTCTGCGCACTCATGTCGTCACTCCATCCTGCTCGACGAATCCTCTCCTGGCGTGGTTTCCCGCGGCACTACCCGCCAAACACCGTGGCTGCTGGCACGATGATCGGATGAGCGAACCGCACTACGACAAGCCGGGCTGGTTCACCCAGCACCTCGCCAACCCGCTGGTGGCCGTGCTGACCCGGTCCGGGCTGAGCCTGCGGGGCTCGCGGGTGCTGCAGGTCCGCGGGCGCACCAGCGGACAGATCCGCGAGACGCCGGTGAACCCGCTGACCCTGGACCAGGTGCGCTACCTCGTGGCCCCGCGCGGTGAGACGCAGTGGGTACGCAACATCCGGGTCTCCAAGGAAGGGGCGCTCCGACTGGGGAAGCACACCGAGCAATTCAGCGTGGTGGAGATCCCCGACGCGGAGAAGCCGCCGATCCTGCGCGGATACCTCCGTAAGTGGAAGTCCGAGACCGGAGTCTTCTTCGGGGGCGTGGATGCCACCGCCTCCGACGACGAACTCCTCAAGATCGCGCCCGACCATCCCGTCTTCCGGATCGAGCCACCGCGACCGCAGCGTCAGGGGACCTGATGAGCGCAGACGTCTGGCCGATGCTGCACGCCGAACGCGCCGACTTCGTCGACTACCTCCGTACGCTCGCTCCGGCCGACTGGGACAAGCCGTCGCTCGCGGCGCGTTGGCGCGTCAAGGATGTCGTCGCGCACCTGATCGCGGGCGCGAAGAGTACGCCGCCGAGATTCATCCGCGGGATGATCGGGGCGCGGATGTCCTTCGACACGATGAATGCACAGGCGGTCGCCCGTGAGGTCGACCGGACTCCGGACGAGTTCGTCTCGGCGCTCGAGGCAATGGTCGCGACCCGCACCCGACCGGGTACGGCGTTGCTCGGCGAGATCATCGTCCACGGTGAGGATGTGCGGCAGGCGCTCGGTCCCGCCGGCGCACATTCCGGCGATCACCTCGTGGTCGTCGCCGGGAACTACCGGAAGGCCGGCTCCCCGATCCGCGGGAGACAGCGCAGCCGCGGGCTCGCGCTGAAGGCCACCGACGCCGACTGGTCGGCCGGCGACGGCCCGCTGGTCACCGGTCCGCTGCTTCCCCTGATCCTGGCGATGTCCGGCCGCGCCGCCGGGCTCGGCGAGCTCAGCGGCGACGGCGTGACGGTCCTCGCCGACCGTCTGCCGCAGCCGTAGCAGCGGCAGCCGCACCCGATCAGCTGTCGCGCAGCCGCAGCAGGCAGGCCATCGGCGCCGCGGGCAGCGTGACGTCGAGCGTGCCCTCGCCCTGATCCCAGTAGACCCGGGCCGGAGTGGTCCCGGGATAGAGCACCTCGGCCGTGACGTCGCGGCCGCGCAGCTGGGGGAGGGGGAGCCGCGCCGCCGGCTCGCCGCCGCGCCGCCACACCGCGACCAGGTCCTGGCCGTCACAGCGCAGGCCGAGGCTGCACCAGGCGTCGTACCAGCCGGGCAGGCCGAGCGGCCAGAACGGGTCGCCGCCGGCCAGGTCCGGCCGGATCTGCTTGTAGAGCGACACCGCCTCGGACACCAGGGCGAGCTGACCGGCGTCGAGCAGGTCGACCCGGCCGCTGAGGTGGATCCGGCCGAGCAGCGCGTTGACCATGGTCAGCGCGTTGACGTCGTCGGACCAGTCCGGTTGCGGATAGGCCCAGTTGGCGGCCTGCTCCGGGGTCAGCGCCGACGGTGCCGCCGCGGCGATCGGCACGAACTTCAGCGGATCGGTCTGGTCGGTCGTGGACTGGATCGACAGTCGGGCGAGCTGGCTGTAGTCGACCCGCATCCCGCCGGAGGAGCAGTTCTCGATGACCAGGTCGGGGTGCCGCGCGAAAAGGCCGTCCAGCCAGCGGCTGAACGCCCGGTTGTGGTCGAGCAGCGCCTGTCCCGGAGCGTCGCCACCGACGTCGGTGCCGAGCCCCGGGTCGATGTTGTAGTCGAACTTGAAGTAGCCGAGGCCGAAGTCGGCGACCAGCCGGTCGATCACCCGATCCATGCGCTCGATCACCGCGGGATGCCGGTAGTCGAGGTGGAAGCGACCGCTCTCCACGATCCGCTGCCCGTCGCGCTGGAAGAACGCGTCGGCCGGGAGGAGGTCGGCGACCGGGCTGTCGACGCCGACGACCTCCGGCTCGACCCACAGCCCGGGGCGCATGCCGGCGGCGTGGATCCGGTCCGTGACGGCGCGTAGCCCGCCGTCGGGGAACCGCCGGGTCGAGGGCTCCCACGCCCCGACCGTGTCCCACCATCCGGGGCCGTCGGCGTACCAGCCGGCGTCGATGACGAAGTACTCGCTGCCGAGCCGCTTCGCGGTCTCGATCAGGGGGAGCAGCTTTTCGGTGGTCGGATCGCCCGACAGGCAGTTCATGTAGTCGTTGAAGATCACCGGCAGCGTGCGGTTGTCCTCGTTGGGGCGGCGCATCGCCCGGCGGTAGCGGTTGAGCTCCACCAGACCGGCGGCGAAACCGCCGGTGGTGACCGCGATCGCCGCAGGCACCGTGGTGAAGCTGTCTCCGGGCCGCAGCTCGACCGACCACTGGTGGTCGGTGTCGGTGGGGCCGCTCAGCCCGACGTAGACGTCGCCGGCCCGGTCGAGCGCCTGCCACTGCCAGCCGCCGTTGTGCTCGATCTGCCAGCTCCAGGTCTCGCCGGTCTCGACGTTCTCGACGGCGCCGACCGGGAGGTAGTCACCGGTGGACCAGGTACCGGTGCTCTGGATCGCGAACCGCCCCCGGGATGATCCGTGGGTGCCGCCGCCGGGACCGATGTCGACGAGGCCGGCCTGCTCGAGACTGGCGTCCTGCCAGCGGAATTCCGCCGTCCAGGCGTTGCGGGCATAGTGCAGCCGCAGCGTGTCGGGGAAGGAACGGGCAGGCGGCTCGACGAACCCGGTCAGGGTGAGGGTCGAGACGAAGTGCAGGCGGACGGTGTAGCCGCCGAGATTCTCCACCGTCGTGGTCGTCCGTAGGGCCTGGGCGCCGGGCAGGTGCTCGAACCGGGTCGTCACCTCGAGTCCGGTCGCCGGGTCGCGCTGGATGACGTCGAGGCGCTCCCGGCCGCCGTCGTGGACCATCTCGTGCCGGTGGTAGCGCAGCGCAGCGGAGCCCGCGTAGTCGCGGTGCTGCGCGCCCGTGCTGGAGCCGACCCGGCCGTGGGCGTCGAGATTGAGCTCCACCAGCGGGGGGGCCTTGTCGACCGCGGCGTCGGACCATTGCGGCTCCGCTCCGGCGCGCATCCCGACCAGGGCGACCGGTCCGTCCGGTGCCGCCGACAGCAGCACCGACACGCCACCGGCCGTCCAGGAGAGGAGTCCCCCGCGGGTCTGCGCGCCCCGCCGGTCCAGGGCGGTGTCGGCTGCTCCCTCGTCCATGAAGCGTCTTCCTCTCAGCTCGTCGGGGATTCGTCGGTGCTGTGCGAGACGGTCATCTGGGCGAACCACTTCTGGCTGGTCGCCACGTGGATCAGTGCGGTGGCCTCGGCGAGCGCCGGGTCCCTGCCCTCCAGCGCGGCCAGGATGCTGGTGTGCTGCTCGATCGTCATCCGCGCCGAGCCGGCCTCGACCGCTCCCCGCCATGCGCGGGCCCGGATCGTCCGCCGGGACAGGCCGTCGAGCATCGAGGCGAGGGTCTGGTTGCCGGCCGCCTCGGCCACCAGCGCGTGGAACTCCGCATCGTGGGTGACCAGGTCGTCGCTGTCGTGCGCGCACTCCCGCATCCGGCCGAGGCACTCGCGGAGCCGTGCGAGCATCTCGTCGGAGACGCGCTGCGCGGCCAGCCCGGTCGCGACCGGCTCGAGGACCCGGCGTACCTCGAGGATCTCCAGGATCCGGTCCTCCTGCAGCAGGTCGATCGCGAGCCCGAAGCCTTCCAGGAGCAGCTTGGGGCTCAGGCTGGTGACGTAGGTACCGTCACCGCGTCGTACGTCGAGGACCCGGGCGTTCGCCAGCGCGCTCACCGCCTCCCGCGCGGTGTTGCGCGACGTCCCGATGAGCGTCGCCAGGTCGCCCTCCGGAGGGAGCCGCGATCCGGGCCGGAGCTCGCCGTCCTCGATCAAGCCTCGGATCTTTCGGATTCCCTGCTCAGTAAGCGTCGTTCCGGCCATGTCCACCTCCGCTCTGGGCGCCCGCACGCGTGCGCCCCGGACGGTTACGCACACGAGCATGCTGTCAGAACACCCGATGTCTCGGAAGGCCAAGGCCGTCAGTTTCGGTGGAGCGGCCGTCGCTGGTCGCGTCGGGATGAAGCTGCCGGGGGGGCCGGTCGGCCGGCTCCGGCGGCGGCGGCTGCGCTGGGCTGGTTGCGGCTCGCCGGTGGGCGCCGACGAAGGACGCTGTACTCGCATTTTGGGCCGGGATTTGCGAGTAGCGCGTCCGATGTCGAACGCGGTTCGATGGTGGGTGGCGTCGGCGGGGGCTAATGGTGGACCGGCCCGACATCGTGCGCCGTACTCGCATCTTCGGTCCGATGTGCGAGTACGCCGCACGATGTCGCCGGCAGGCGCCGACGTATGCCGCACGATGTCGCCGGCGGAGGTACGGCGGCCGGCGGCCCCCGCGGTCAGGTCAGGCCGGTGACGCGCATCGTGAGATTGAGGCGCCCGGTGCGCAGACCGCAGGCCGGATCGGCGGTTCCCGGGTAGACCGTCGGGACGCCGTGGAAGGCGAAGCGGGACGGCCCGCCGAAGACGAACAGGTCGCCGGAGGCCAGCTCGAGGTCGGCGTAGGGCCTGTTGCGATTGAGGGTGTTGCCGAACCGGAACAGGCACCGGTCGCCGATGCTGAGCGAGACGACGGGTTCGTCGCTGCGCTCGTCCTTGTCCTGGTGCATGCCCATGCGGGCGGCGTCGTCGTAGAAGTTGATCAGCGCGGTGTCCGGCCGGTAGCGCGCGGCAGCGGTGCGGTCCCCATAGGCGTCGGCGACGGCGGCCCGGCCGAGGTCGGCGAGCCAGTCCGGGAACTCCGCGACCCGGGCACCATCGACGTCGTCGGCGGTGCGGGTGTACCGGTAGGGCTGCCAGTGCCAACCGAGACAGACCGTCTGCACCGACATCGGATGCCCGCCGGGCAGCCGCGCCGCGCGAAGGGGAACCGGTCCCGCGGCCCACCCCCGGCAGGCGTCGGCGAGCTCGCGCTGCTGTACGACGCTGAGCCAGTCCGGGACGTGGACCGCTCCCGGCGCGATCTCACGCCGGGCCCGCGGCAGCGGCAGCGGCGTGTCCATCACGCGGCGTCGTGGAAGACCAGGCCCAGGGTGTGCCGGGTCCCCGATCGGATGGTGCTGACTCCGTGCCGCACCGGCGAGGCCGACCAGCCGCGGGTGGAGCGCACCGGCCGGTCCCGGGTGGTGAAGATCAGGCCGTGCCCCTGCTGCAATGTGGTGACCGTGCCGCGGGACTGGGCCCTGGGTCGTTGCTCGACGAGCAGGAACTCTCCGCCGGTGTGGTCCACGCCCGGTCGGTCGAGGCCGACGACCACCTGCAGCGGGAAGACCAGGTCGCCGTAGAGGTCGCGGTGCAGCGCGTTCCAGTCGTTCTCGCGGTAGCGCAGCAGGATCGGGGTCGGCTTGGTCTGACCCGCCGCGTGGCACATCTCGAGCCACTCGGCCAGGGTGTCCGGCCAGGGTGCGGGCTTGCCGAGCTTGTCCGCCCAGCCCCGGGCGATCGGGAGCAGCCGCGGGTAGAACGCCTCCCGCAGGTCCGCGACGAGCTCGGGGAAGGGATTGGCGAAATAGCGGTACTGCCCCGAGCCGAACCGGTAGCGGGCCATGTCGATCGTGGACCGGAAGCGCCCGGCGTCGTCGTACAGGTCCGAGATGGAGCGGCACTCCGCCGGGGTCAGCAGAGACGGGGTCTGCGCGCACCCGAAGGCGTTGACCTCGTCGGAGAGGGTCGGCCAGTCGAGCCGGCTCACGGACTTCACGCGCTCGCCTCCAGGGTGAGCAGGGTCTGCTTCGCCTCGACACCGCCGGCGTATCGGCCGAGGGTTCCGTCGCTGCGCACCACCCGGTGGCAGGGCACGACGACCGGCAGCGGGTTGGTCGCGCAGGCCGTTCCGACGGCGCGCACCGCCTTCGGGCTGCCGGAGGCGGCGGCGATCGCGGCGTAGCTGGCCGTGGTGCCATAGGCGATGTCGGGCAGGTGGCTCAACACGGTACGGCGGAATCCCGAGGAGAGCTGGAAGTCCAGCGGCAGGTCGAAGACGGTCCGCCGGCCGAGGAAGTACTCCTCGATCTCGTGCGCGGCGAGGTCCAACCGGGCCGGTGCGCGCAGCACGCGAGTGCTGATCGCGGTCGCCAGTTGCTCGAGCACGCGGTCGTGGTCCTGGCTGGCGAAGGCCACCCGGACCAGACCCCGGTCGGTGGCGGCGAGCAGGAGCGGGCCGAGCGGGGTGTCGACGGTGCGGAACGCGACGTCGAGGACGCCGGCCCCGGCGGCGGCAGCAGCCAGGCGGGCGTGCAGCCGGCGCTCGGCCGCCTCGTCGGCGGTGGGGAGGGCCGCGAACAGGTCGGGCCCGGCGGGGGACTCAGAGGTGGTGATCATCGATGCTTCTCCTTGTGCGGTGTGCACGTCGACGGTTTGGTCGAGCGGCGGCCGCAGGTAGGTCCGGCGGAGGGCGGCGATGCCGTCCGCGGCGGCTCGCCGGGCCGCGTCGGGGGTGCCGCCGACGATCTCGGCGATCTCGGCGTACGGGAGCCCGGCGAGATAGTGGTAGGCGACGGTTTCGCGTTGTTTGAGCGGCAGTTCCTTCAGCGCCGCCCACAGGTCGGACTCCCACCCGCCCGGGCGCCCGTGCGGGCTCGACCGCTCCGGCACCGCGTCGGTGGGGACCGCCCGCGCCTGCGTGCGCACCTGGTCGATCGCCTTGCGGTGCGCGATCGTCACCAGCCACGCCTCGACGTTGCTGCCGGGCCGCAGGGTCGGATAGGCCTGCATCGCCGACAGGAATGTCTCCGACCAGGCGTCGTCCGCGGCTACCGGCCCGACGACGGCGCGGCACACCCGCAGCACGGTCGGCCCGTACCGCTCCACGATCGTTTCGAATGGTTCGCGTCCCACATCTAGCCAACGTGCCAGACCGGCCCGATGTGAGGCACCCACCCCGACGTTTTCGTGACTTCCACCGACCTGCTTGCCCGCGGGGTCGACGAAGCCTAGCGTTACTAGGTATGGCGAGACGAGATCAGCCGGAGCGGTCACTGGCCCGGGAGCAGCTCAAGGGGCACCTCGACCTGCTACTGCTCGCCGTTCTCCGGTCCGGCCCGGCCCACGGCTACGAGATCATCACGGCGCTGCGGGATCGCAGCGACGGAACCTTCGACCTGCCCGAGGGCACGGTCTACCCGGCGCTGCACCGACTCGAGGCCGCCGGACGGCTCTCCAGCGGGTGGAGCCAGGCGGGCGGCCGGCGGCGCCGTACCTACCAGCTCACCGGCGACGGAGCGGCCGCGTTCCGGGCGGAGCGCAGCGCGTGGCGCAACTTCAGCGCCGGGATCGGTGCCGTTCTGGCGGGTACGGCGTGAGCGCCGCCGCGGGACGTGCGGACACCGACCCGATCGAGTCCTACCTCGACGAGTTGCTCGGCTGGTTGCGCGGGACTCCCGGCGACGTACGCCGCAGCCTGCTCGAGTGCGAGAGTCATCTGCGCGACCGGGCCGAGGCCGAGATCCGCGCCGGTCGCGATCCCCGGGACGCCGCGCGCGATGCCGTGGCCGCGTTCGGATCGGCGCGGACGGTCGCTGCGGAGCTCAACGCCGCCCACCGCCCGCGGGCCCTCCGCACACTGGCCGCGGCGGTCACGGTCCAGTGCTGGCAGCTGGCCGTCGTGGGGCTGATCGCGATCGGGGCGAGCGGTCTGATCGCCTGGATGCTGACCGCCCCGTTCGGCACGGGCGCCGTCTTCGCCGACGCACCGGGCATCCACTACGACCCCGGATCCTGCGCGCACTTCCTGGCGGTGCAGCCGGCCGCCACCACCTGCGCGCAGGCCGCACTCGCGGAGGGGCGCGACGACACCATCCTGCAGCGCCTCGCGGCCGGGGTCGTCGGGCTGATGCTGCTGGTGGGCCTGCTGTGGTGGCGGCGACGTACCGCCCGGGCCGTCCCGCCGGACCTGGCCATGGCTACCGCGCTCGTGGGGGTCGTGCTGTTCGGCGTCTCCGGCGTCTGGCTCACCGGCTACGGCATCGACCGTGCGGTCATCAACACCGGCGCCGGTCAGTGGCTCGCGGCCGGGGCCGCCGCCCTGATCGCCGCGGCCGGCTACCTCGTGGTGCTGTGGCGCGACGTCGTCACCACCCTGCAGGTCCAGCCCCCGTCGGAAACTGCGACGCCTTGACTTCGAGCTTTGTTGAAGTCTTAGGCTGATGGCACAGCGAAAGGTCGCCGGAGACCGGTCGCCCGAACGGCGAGCGGACATGACCTTCACCCGCAAAGAGCTCGATTATCTGTCCACCCAGCGACTGGGCCGGCTGGCGACGGTTCAACCCGACGGGACGCTACAGGTCAGCCCGGTCGGCTTCCGGTACAACGCCGACACGGCGACGATCGACATCGGCGGCATGAACATGGCCCAGCCGCAAGTTCCGCGTCGCCGACGGACGCGGCCGGGGGATCGGACGCTCCGATCATCCGGATACACCCGCGGCGCATCATCAGTTTCGGGATCGACGACCCGGACCAGGAGCCGCACCAGCTCACGCCGAACAACCGTGACGTGCCGGAGAGGTCCACGACTTGAGGTTCAGCGCCAGATTTCCTCGACGGGGATCCGTGGAGCCAGGGCCGCGATCGCCGGCATCCACTCCTTGAGATAGAGACCGAGGTCGACCGGCGGCGCGGCTTCGAGGTAATGGTTGCCGTGTGCTTGTCCGTCGTAGGCGAACTCGAGTCCGAGACACCGCTGGCCGACCGTCGAGACCGGGACATCGCCGACCGTCGCGTTCTCGCCGGGCGGGACCGTCGCGACGCCGTCGAGCAGCACGGTCCCGGACGGGATCTCGCGGACGGTGAAGGTGACAGTTTGCGGCGTCCTGGTGTCGTTCGCGATGACAGCCGGCCGGGTCCAACCGCGTTCCTCCCCCAGCATGAGACAGACCGGCGTGTGCAGCCGCTGCAGGTAGAAATAGGCGAGCTTCTTCCGGAAGTAGTAGTCCACCACCGAGTCCGACACCTGGGGCCAGCAGTCCAGCAGATTCCACCACAGGATGCCGGACTTGTGCGGCTTGCCGAGCCGGGTCTGCTCGACCATGTACTTCACGCCCTCGGCGCCCACGATCTGTGACGCCTGGGCGAACGTCGACAGGTCCGCCGGCGCGTGGCCGAAGAACAGCGCGGTCTGGTCGACCATCAGCTGGATGCGGTTGTCCAGCGCTTGCTGGTCGTCCCGCAGATCGTTGCTGTCGTGCAGCCGCCACATCCGGTCGGCCGGATCGACCTCGCGGTGCCCCTCCGGGAGGAACGAGCGGATCGTCGCCGGGGCGGGGCAGGCGTGGAAGCCGGTCTCGCTGATGAATGCGGCGGTGTTGTCCCGGTAGAACCTGTCTTTGACGTAGGCCCGATGTCCCCAGAGATGCTGGTCGGGCGGCGGCGACGGATCCGCGCCCTCGAAGAGCGCCGGACCGAGGTACGGCGACGACGGAAGGTAGGCGCGCGCGGGGTCGCCGCGCCGTACGGCGGAGGGCAGCACCTCGCGGGAGATCTTGTCGGTGTTGGGGTCGATGCCGTGGAGGGTGTGGAGATCGTCGTTCTCATTGCCTCCGCACCAGAGCGCGAGGGACGGGTGGTTGCGGAGCCGTCGGACCAGCGCCGTCGCCTCGTCCCCGGCAGCGGTGAGAAACTCCTCCGCCTGCGGATAGATCGCGCAGGCGAAGGCGAACTCCTGCCAGACCAGGACGCCGTGCTGGTCGCACCAGGCGAAGAAGTCGTCGCCCTCGTAGACGTTGCCGCCCCAACACCGGACCATGTTGCATCCGAGGTCGCCGAGCAGGTCGAGTGCCTGCGGCAGACGGCCCGCGTCCCTGCTGTGCAGTGCATCCAGCTGGGTCCAGTTGGTGCCGACCACCATCACCGGGGTGTGGTTGACCTCGATGCCGAAGCGTCCGTCGGGTGGGGCGGCCTCGATACGCTCGACCGCGATCTCGCGGATGCCGACGTTCTCGTCGCGGCGGTCTTTGACCTCGCCGGCCACCGACAGCGTGACTGCCGTCGCATAGAGGTGGGCATCGCCCAGGCCGCGGGGCCACCACAGCTGCGGGTCCGCCACGTCGATGGTGAAGCGTCCGGATGTGAAGCGCACCTGGTGGCGGGCATCGAAGCGCGATCCGGTGGCCGCATGCAACCCGGCCACCTCGATCGTGAAATCCGCGGAGCGCGGCGCGTCGGAGAGCACGTAGTGGACCTCGAGCATCGCGCGGTCCCGTGCCGGACTGACGCGCATCGTGTGGACGTAGATCTCGTCGATGCGTGGCCTGCGCTTGGACACGAGGGTGACGGGTCGCCAGATCCCCGCAGAGAGCAGTCTCGGTGCGATATCCCACCCGTACATGTGCGGTGGCTTGCGGACCCAGAGCGACTCCGGGTGGGGGAACGACGGCCGGTTGACCGCGTCGTAGGGGAACTGCTCCGCGTATCGCATCGGAGACGTGATGTGGACGACGACGCGGTTGGTGGACTCGAGCCGGTCGTCGACGCGCACTCCGAGGGGCACCAGCATATTCGCGCAGGTCGCGACAAGGGTTCCGTTGAGGAACACCTCGGCGACGGTGTCGATGCCGCCGAAGTCCAGGTAGGTCTCCGCCTCCCTGTCCCACCCGGCGGGCAACTCGAAGTCGCGGACATACCACCAGTCGCCGTACTCGAGCCGCCACGTCTGCGTGATGTTGTCGCCGAAGTAGGGATCCGGCAGTCGGCCGGCTGCGACGAGATCGATCTCGACGTTGCCCGGGACGGTCGCGGCGATCGACTCGTATCCCGCGGCGATCGCGGCGTCCAGGGTCGGCGCGGGCTCCACCACCTCCCCCCGGTAGTAGAGCGTCCAGTCGCCGTCGAGGCTCACCGCGGTCATGTCAGCCCGCGGTCCGTGGCCGGGTAGGCGAGGCGGTCGGTCCGCTGCCAGCCGCGGCAGCAGACGTAGGCGGCGATCAGCAGGATCGTCAGGAGCCCGTCCCAGACCAGGACGTCGGTCGTCCCGTCGATGCCTCCGTGGGTCGCATAGCCGATGGCGAGTGCGGTGAGCACCAGCTTGTTGGCGATGACGAGCTCCCAGATGCCGCGGTACCCGGTGGGGTTGACCGCCAGGAGGGTGAACAGGCCGGTGAAGAGCGCGAATCCGCACACCCGCCAGGTCTCCACGACGGCGGTCCCCGCGGAGGCGTTCACCACCGTCGGGATGCCCGAGAGGGTGGCGGCCAGCGCACCGAGCGCGGCGAGCGCCATCAGTCCCCGGGTGATGCGGAGCATGGTCACCGACCTCCTGTCTTTGAGGCAACGCTGTCGCTAAGGCGACGTCGTGTCGCCATAGGTTACGGTGGCAGAGTCGCGTCCGCGACGCAAGGTGCCCGACGGTGCATCGAGGAGTCCCATGGTGTCGGTCTCGCCGCGACGACGCGGCTCGTCCGGGACGGCGCGTCGCCCCGGCGGTCGCACGGCGCGCGCGAGCCAGGCGATTCTCGACGCGGCGCTCGCCGAATTGGTCGACGTGGGCTACGCCTCCCTCTCCCTCGACCGCATCGCGACCAGGGCCGGGGTTCATCGCTCGACCGTCTACCGGCGCTGGGCCGACAAGGAGCAGCTCGTCGTCGACGCCGTCCTCGCGTCGGCGGCGCGTGACGTGCCCACCCCGGACACCGGGTCGGTGCGGGAGGATCTCCGCGCGCTCACCCACGCGATCGTCGCCACCCTTGCTTCGCCGGTCAGCCGGACGCTGCTGCAGACCTACGTCGCGGAGTCCGGCCGGGTGCCGGGCATCGACGAGGTCGCCAGATCGTTCTGGACGCATCGCTTCGCCCTGGCGAGCGCGCTTGTCGAGCGCGGCATCGAGCGGGGCGAACTGGACCCGCAGACCGACGCCGACCTGCTGATCGAGACGCTGGTCGCACCGCTCTTCCTGCGGGCTCTGGTCACCGGACAGCCGGTCACCACCCGCTACGCCGACCGCATCGTCGAGCTCACCATCGCCGCCTACTCCGCCTGAGCCGACCCCGATCCGACCGGTCGACCCGCGGAGTGCGCATCCTGCCGTGGTCATCCGGTGCGGATTGGTGTTGCCTGGTGCGCAACGGATGATCGGCTGCAGGTCGGGTCAGGGGAGTGTGCGGATGGTCAGCATCGGATCGATCGTCCTGAACGTCTCGAACATCGGACGCGCATCGGCGTTCTGGAGCAGCGCGCTCGGATACGTCGCCCGCGACGGGAGCGACGGAGCAGTTCTCGTACCCGAACGCGGCGAGGGACCGACCCTCTGGCTGGACGAGGACGACCGGACGCATCTCGATCTCTACGCGGCCAACGAGGCGGACCAGCGGGCCGAGGTGAGTCGACTCGAGTCACTCGGCGCCAAGCGGGTGGATTGGGTCTATCCGGAGGACGCCGACTTCGTCGTGTTGGCGGATACCGAAGGGAACCTGTTCTGCGTGATCAACACGGACAGCGGCTGAGCGGGGAGCCTGGGCAACGAGATCGGTCGTCGGCCCGGTCCGGTCAGCCGACCTTTTCGGCGGTGACGGTGTGGGGGAACTCCGCCGACCGCGACTGGAAAGCGAGGATGGCGGGGTTGTGGATGACTCCGTCCTTGATCTCGATCGCGCGCCGGATCGTCTCGTCGGCGTCCCAGGCGGCCGGTCCGGCGAGCACGACCGGAAGCTGCGGCAAAAGAGCCTCGCTGACCTCCCACGTCGCGGAGTCCCACAGGTAGGAAGGGCTGTGGTCCACGGCGTAGTACCGCACGTTGTTGCCGAGGGTGAACATCGGGTTCTTGAACGACGTGGGTCGCGCCCAGCTGAAGCCCATTCCCTCGTCGCAGGAGACGTCGACGACGAGCGTCCCCGGAGCGAGCGCCGGCAGGTCCTCGTCGTCGAGGAACATCATCGGCCGGTTGGGGTCCTGCAACACGCAGTTGACGATGATGTCGTGGTCGGCGAGGAAGCCGGCCAGCGGCTCGCGGCCGGCCTCGGTGAACACATCACTGCGGTGGTGCACGTCGGTCTCGCCGTGATCGAAATGGACGATGCGGGCGGAGTGGATCGGTGCGGCGACGGCGGCGACGTGGCGATGCGTGAGAACGTCGACCTCGCCGACGCCCATCGCATTGAGGGCCGACACCGCGCCGCGGGCGGTGGAGCCGAAGCCGATCACCACCGCGCTCAGCCGGCGGCCGTATTCACTCGTCGAGCCGATGAGCGACAGGGCGTGCAACACCGAGCAGTAGCCGGCGAGCTCGTTGTTCTTGTGGAAGACGTGCAGGTGCAACGAACCCTCATCGCTCCAATAGTTCATCGCCTCGAAGGCGATCAAGGTCAGCCGCTTGTCGATCGCCAGCTGGGTCAACTCGGGGTCCTGGACGCAGTGCGGCCAGCCCCACAGGACCTGCCCGTCGCGCATCTCGGCCAGATCCTGCACCGTCGGCTTGGGCAGGACGACGACCTCGCACTCGGCGAAGAGCTGCGCGCGGGGATGGATCCCTCCGACCAGGGGGGCCAGATCCGCGTCGGAGAGGCCGAAGAGCTCGCCGTACCCGGTCTCGAGGATCATCTGCCGCCGGAGGTCGGGATCGATGCGCTCGAGGTGGCGCGGGTGGATCGGCAGGCGGCGCTCATTCTCCTTGCGCGACTGCCCGATGAGTCCGACACTGAGCTGCTTCACATCCGCCCCCTCAGTCATGAAATGTGTAACACAGCCCGGACCCCGTCAGCACGACTTGTGCAAAGGTGCCGGAGGCCCGACGGCCGGTCGCCAAGGCCGGGCGGGAGCTCGGCTGGGAGCTGCGCTATCCGTTCTGGCGGCAAGGCTTCAAGGAAGGCTTGGCCTCATCCGGGACGGGGACCTCGAGGAGTAGGCGGTTCGGCTCGGACCGGCAAGGAGCCCGAGGGCGATCGGGGCGTGTGCGGCCGCGATGATGAGCGCGGTCAGCGGTGCGGAGGTCGAGGTGAGAAGCAGCCCGCCGAGGGCTGCCCCGGTGGGAAAGCCGCAGGCTGTTATCGATGAGCGGGCACCGAAGACCCGGCCTCGTTCGTCCTCGGGAATGAGGCGTTGCAGGACGGCACGCGCGATCGGGTGGAACGGCGCGGCCAGCACACCGACGAGGACGGCGAGACCGATCGCGACGACGACGGTGTGAACGGCGGCGAGCAGGGCCACGCATGCTCCGCTCCCGGCGACGGCCAGCGAAAGGGAACGCGAAGGTGAAAGCCGGCCGACGACGGGGGTGAACAGGAGAGTCCCGGCCAGGGATCCCACGCCGGCGGCCGAGATGAGCAGGCCGTACGCCGCTGGGCCGCTGCCGAGAGTTGTCCGGCTGTAAGCGGGCCAGAAGACCTGCAGTGCGCCGTCGACGGCGAGAACCCCCAGCGCGGTCAGCGTCAACGTCAGCACGCCGCGGCGCGCCCGGAGCGCTCGGTAGCCATGGGCGAGGTCGCCCAGCGTGGCCCTGGGTGCTCGGTTGCCTGGCCTTCCCCTTCGGGCCGGGAGAGCGGTGGCGGCCGCGGCCATGCCCAGGAACGAGCACGCGTCGACGACGATCGCTGGTTCGATTCCGGCCAGAGCGACCGTCAGTCCCGCAGCGGCCGGCCCGGCCCATTCGGCCAGGTCGAAAGTCACGGCGAGCAGGGAGTTCGCCGCTTCCAGCTCGTCGTCCGCCACCAGAGATGGCGCGACGACGTCCAGGCCGACCTCCGTGGCGCTCGAGAGCAGGCCACCGGCGAAGACGAGCGGATACAGGTATTCGATCCGGAGCGCGCCGGTGGCGGAGAGCAACGGGATGACGAGGAGGAGGACGGCGCGCAGGCTGTTGTCGGCGAACAGCATCAGGCGTGACCCAAACCGGTCCAGGAGGTGGCCGGCGACCGGTGCCCCCACCGCCCGGGGTATGCCGCCGATCAGGAGCAGGAGGCCGAGGTCGGTCGGCGTACCGATCCGGAGCACCAACCACGCCAACGCCACGCCGAGGAAGGTGTCGCCGAGCCGGGATGCGGCCACCCCCAGGAAGAACAGGCGGAAGCGTCCCCGTCGCGCAAGCACACCGACGGGACCCACGCGTCTCATCAGTCCGGAGTTCACGGCTCGTGATTCTGTGTGACGACAAATGGAAGAAACAGTCTTGTTCTTCGTCGTCGCAGGGATCACGATGGGAGAGTCAGAGATCCATTAATAAATGAACCCGCCGTGAGCATGAAAAGCGTCGGCGACCCATTGAGTTCTCGACTGCACCGAGCGCGCCACCGGTGCGCGGCGGTCTTATGCTACGAAGGTGACGTCCAAGGCCGCCGAGCATGGGCCGATCCCGGTCGTCGAGCGAGCGACGATCGATCGGTTCGACGACGTCGGCGAGCTTCTCCCCAGCGGTGAGGGCATCGGTTGTCTGTGCCAGCCCTGGCGCGGCTTCGACACGAAGGCGCTTTCTGGGGGGAGGTCTCGGCCCGAGATTCTGCGCGACCAGATGGCCGGCGAGTCGCCGGCACCCGGATACCTCGCCTATCTCGACAACAAACCGGTCGGCTGGGTGGGGGTCAGCGTTCGGACGGAGACTCCCCGGTTACGTTCCTCGCGCACCATTCCGGCGATCGACGATCTGCCGGTGTGGGTCATCGGCTGCTTCCGGATCCGCACCGGCTTCCGTCGGCGTGGAATCGCCACCGCGTTGCTCGACGGAGTCGTGGACGCCGCGCGCCAAGCCGGTGCACCGGGTGTGGAGGCCTACCCCATCGATCCGGAGGGTCGACGGGTCGAGGTCGGCGCCGGCTACGTCGGCATAGCGTCGATGTTCGATGCGGCCGGCTTCCGTCGGGTACTCGTCACCTCGGCGCACAGCGGCCGTCTCCCGCGCATCCTCGTACGCCTCGATTTCGACGCCTAGCTGCGTCCGGCACACCGGACCGTCCGTTCACCCATGATCAAGAGGGGATCCGTACGGCGTTTCGCACCGACATCCCCTCTTGATCATGGGTGACGGGCCGAGTCGCCCTCGTCGGGCAGCACCGTCGTTCGGACGTCGGCCTCGATGCTCTCGGCCGTCATGCCGGCGAGCGGGTCGCCTGCTGACGGTCGGCGTGGCCCGGAAACCGCGAAACCGCGTTCGCCCGAATGCAGGGTGACCCGGCGCCCGTCGGCGAGCATGGCGAACTCCTCGACGTCAAAGGAGACGCTGCCGGGGCTGGCAGACGACTCCTCCTCGGGGACGAAGTCGCACCACGCTCCGAGGGCGACTATCTCGTTGCTCACCGGACGACGGTAGCGCTCGATCAGTCGTCTCCATCCGCATGAGTGGCGCAAGCCCCCCTCGTGGCGTTGCGGTCAGGCTCCGTCCAAGCCGTAGCGATCGAGTGCTGCCCGGACCAGGTTGAGCCCCTCTGTTCTCCAGTAGCGCCCGCTGGGCAGCTGGTCGCCTCGGCGCCAGCGCCAGGTCGTGAACAACGCCCACATCAGGATGCGGCACTGCCCAATCAGGTCTTGATCAGCATCTGGATAGTGCTCCCCAACCTCCTCGGGCGCATGGGGCTAGTCGGCCGGTGCGATGCCGGATCCCACCGGCTCGTAGTAGGTCCAGAGCGTGATAGCGAAGCTGGCACGCACATGGACGCCCGGGTCGACTCGAGGCTCGAGCTCAGCCACCGGGCCGTTGGTCTCCGCCAGACGACGGGCGACCTCCATCTCGAACCGGGCGTCGGCCTGATGCACCGACGGTGTCACCCGAGCAAGAACATCGCAAGGCATCAGGCGAACCGCGATACGATCCGAGTTGTTTATGACGACCGCATCGTCGACCTGAAGTCCCAGCGCTGCAGCAGTCGACCCGGCAGCCGCCACCCCGCGCCGGGCTTCCGATGTTTCCATGACCGTCCTCGTTGCTGTCCCCGCTGAGGCAGTGTCCGTGGCGGGCCGGGCCTGATGCATAGTAGGTTCGCGGCCTTGGCGTCCCCGAATGTTACCGGGCAGTTCTCAGCCAGTTGGGGTGTGGGCATATGAGTGAGGCGCCAGACCTTGGCCCCGTACCGACTCGCTTTCCTGCCGATGCACATCTGGTACGTCGACTGGTCTCGGCGCAGTTCCCGAAATGGGCCGAGCTTCCGATCTGTCGGGTCGCGAACGAGGGGTGGGACAACCGCACGTTCCATCTGGGTAGCGAGATGATCGTGCGCCTGCCGAGCGCCTCGCCGTATGAACTGGCGGTCGAGAAGGAACACCGGTGGCTGCCTGTTCTCGGCCGGCAGCTGCCGTTGCCCATCCCTGTTCCGTTGGCGCTGGGCGAGCCCGGCGAGGGCTATCCACACGCGTGGTCGGTCTACCAGTGGCTCAGTGGCGAACCGGCAACTCTCGCGACCGTTGGTGATTCGATCGAGTTCGCCACTTCTCTCGCGAGCTTCCTCGCGGCTATGCAACGGGTCGATCCCACCGCCGGCCCCGTTCCGGGACTGCACAACTGGTTCCGAGGTGGGCCGCTGGCCACGTACGACAAGGAGACGCGGCTCGCCCTCGAGGCACTCGACGGCCACATCAAGACCGACGTCGCGAAGGAGATCTGGCAGTCCGCTCTACGAGCGACGTGGGACCAGCGACCGGTCTGGTTCCATGGCGACGTTGCCCGGGGGAACCTTCTGGTGAAGAACGGCGAGCTGGCCGCCGTCATCGACTTCGGTACCTGCGGCGTGGGAGACCCAGCCTGCGACCTGGCGATCGCGTGGACGCTGCTTTCGGAGGAGGCCCGCAGCGCATTTCGCGACCAGCTTTCTGTCGACCCGGCGACATGGGCACGCGGGAGAGGCTGGGCACTGTGGAAGGCTCTCGTGACCACTGCCGGTGCCCTGGACGGTAGCGGAGGCGGGCTCGCAGACGCGAGGTACGTGCTGGACCAGATCTTCGCCGAGCATGAACAGTCGAGCTGACTTCGAGGACTCGGGCCTCCAAGCGGCGGTCGATCGCGTGGCGATGGTCCGCTTCGGGCTGGTCGCGGGCATCGGATAGTGCGAGGGCTCGTGGAAGATGACGTACGTCCGGGGCCGGAGGGGCGGCGAGGGGGTTCGGCGACCCGCTCCCGCTCTGGATGCGCCCGCACCGCGATGTCATTACGCCGGAACCGGCGCGAACGGCGCCCCGCTCCTTCTCCTCGAAGACGTCGGTGCAGCACGCGGGGGTGACGCCCTCAGCGGCGCCTCATCCGACGACGTCGCGGCCGCGCTGGACTCGATGATTCCCGTCTGGCGACATCGCGATGACGAACCATCATTCGTCGACCTGCCGAGATGGGGCGGTGACCCCGCTGGCCGACAGACACGCTATGCCCAGAACTGGGGGTCGCAGCGCGACGCACTGACCGCAGAACTACCAGCCGACATCTGGCGTATCGCGGACCGGCTCTCGACGTCGCTCGCGCACGTCGCGGCCGCACTGCAAAGCGCACCCGCCCGCATCGCGCACGCCGACCTACACCTCGACAACGTGCTGTTCCGCGCCGACGGCCCAACCGTGCTCGACTGGGGTTCCACCTGTGCCGGCTCGCCGGCCGTCGACATCTTTCCCTTCATCAGCTCCTCGCTGTCGCCTGAAGATCAACAGCGCTATGGCGCTGACCTGATCGAACGGTCGGGGCTGGATGCGGCCGGCATCGAGGACGGCCGGCGGCGGCTGCTGTGCGCCCTGGCCGGTGTCATCGGCTGGCGCAACCGGGCTCCGACCGGCAATCCGCGCGAACATGCGCTCCGCGTCGCCGCACTGGCCGACGGACGACTGATCAACGCACTGCGGCAATGGGACGCGGCGCGCGTACTTCCTCGATGAACACGCGACCGCATGCGGGAACTGCGAAATGTTGCGTGCCGACGCGATCAGCGACCGCAGCGGTCAACACGCTGCCAGGGCCAGTCGGCGGCGAGCCAGCGTGCGACGGCATCAGCAAGGGGTACATCGAGGTTCGACCTGTCCGCCCGCACCCAGGACTGCACCGTGACGTCCCACTCTTCGGAGGTTGAGGGATACAGGTAGACGCATCCGATGACGTCGCCGTCGCCTGGGTCGAGGACGGTGAAGGTGAATCCGGCGCCACGCGAGAAGTCGTCGGCGTGGCGGCGAAGGTCGGCGAGGTTCTCCTCAAGCGTCATGCCGCGGCGCGGCGGCCATTTTCCGTCGGGATAGCCTGGGGTGGAGCGAATGTGTTCGATGCTCGACATCCAAGCGGCATGATCCGCTTGATTGTGCTGCGGCCCCAGCGGTTCGAGACGGAACTGTGCGGTGGCCAGTGAGGTCGGCGGGTCGAAGCCGATTGGCACGAACTCATCCGAGGGCATAACGAGGACCGTACTGGGCCGATCAGACGCTCTGCACCCTGGTTTTCTGAGCGGCAGGGGGACCGACGCCCGCCGTTCGGCGTGACAGAACGGGGGTGCGCCGGCAATCTGCGCGGGACCTCTGACGCGTTGTGTCGTGGGCACACCGCGCGCGTAGCCGTCGTTCCGGGGCCGGCCGCCGGACTACGACGAGAGTTCAGCCCGGCGCGACCACCAGGCCTCGGCGGCGGTCATTGCGCTCTCGGCCTCGTCGATGCCGTCGCCCACGAGCCCTGCGGTGGCGGCCCAGTGCAAGGGTATGAGAGCTACAGCCCCGGGGAGCCAACGGTGCTCGTCGCGAGTCAGCGGTTCCGGAGCCGCGGCTTCGTAGGCGTCGAGCAGTCGTCGCGGCTCGAGCAATTCGACCGGGCCGAGGGTCCCTGGCGGGCGGCCGCTCTGTGCGACGTGGTTCAGGCTGCCCGCGACGTCGTACAGCCGCTCCCTGACTCTCGCAAAATCCAGGTCGAAGGTGGCCCATGAGCCGTCTGACAGTTCTCCCGCGTTGCCCAGTTTGTAGTCGCCATGAATCGGAGTGCATGGCAGTTCGAGGCCCTTCCGGAGGCTGGAGAGCTCGCCAGTCAGGTGGCGCATCCGACGCACGACCGGCTCGCTGCGAGGTCCGAGCCTGCGGCGTGTGAAGCCGACCGAGTAACGCAGTTGGCCGAAGGTTCTGTGGTCGTCGAGGGGTTCGGGCGGGCTGGGCTCCCAGACTGCTTTGAGCGCAGTGTGAACGCGTCCGAGCTCCTCGAATAGGCGGACGTAGGAGTCCTCGTCCGCCCGTGGCTGGACGTGATCGATGAACTCCTCAACCTCGGCCCAACGATCAGCGACCCTCAGGAGGTCGCGGCCGGAAATCCGAATTGGCCGAGCGACGCGGACTTGCGTCCGCCGGAGGCGCTCCCGCAGGCGCCGCAGTCCCGCCACCCGGCCGCGGTGGACCCAGGGCCTATGAACCCGGAGGAGAACCGGCGGCTCAGTGTCTATCCGCACGTTGAGGTTGAATCCACCCCCAATGTCTGCCCATCCCGCCCCTCGCGCGACACGGGCGATCAGGGCCGAGACGGCCGGGTCATCTGGGCTGGCTCTAGGGCCGAACCAGCGCGGCAAGGGAGGGGGAGAGGTGGAGCGACCGGCATGGAAGGGGAAGGCACGATGAGTCCGTCGACGCGATGGCGATCTTGCCCTGCCGCTATGACGGCCGGCACCCCGCAGCCCTTTCAGCTAGCTGATCACCATCGTGGAAACGAGTAGCTGGTCGGCGTCTACGCATTCCTGGTCCGCGCGGTGGTCTAGCTGCCCGTAGCCACACTTCCCCGTCATCCTCGCAACCGGCCAGATTGAAGGACGGAGCGGAACGGGTCAAAAGTCGGCGAAGCCGATTATGTGTGACGCCGGAGGCGCTCTTGACGCTGGAGTGGAGGCCGGACACCGGCGTGCGAGGAAGGCGCCTCGGCGCCGCCCGCAAGAGCGGTAGCCGGGCGGTGCGCCGCGTCAGCGGCGCCTTGACGATGCGGTGAAGGACAGTCGGTTGAGTCGCAATCCTGCTTCCGGTGTCAACCTCCCGCGGCTTCCGCAGCAGGAGCGGCGCTACGGGTTCGACGGGTCGGCCCGATGCGGCGACGGCCGGAGGTTGTCGCGTCGGTCTCCGATGTGGATGGCCAGATGGACTTCGGGTCGCCGACGTCGCATCAGAGTCGCTCGGCCCGATGGCGACGACGAGTCGCGCCTCGTGATGCAGGACGTCGAGGGCAACGAGTTCTGCCTCGACTGACTGACCGCGACCGCGAACATGCCGCCGGGGTTAGGGATAGGTGGCTGGCCGCCCGAACGCGATGCCCACTTCCAATGGGCTCTTCGTGGGGATGGCTCTGGCGGCCAGAGCACCGATGATCACTTGCGCGTCGCTGTCGAGGAGCGGCCTCTCGTCGTTCGACCAGTGCAGGGCCGGGTTGGACGACGCGCAATTCCAGCGGAGCGTGCTTGAGGTGTAGGGCGGGTTGGTGCCGGTGACGAGCACGTAGGCCTGAATGGTCATCCACTGGCCCGGCTGAAGAGCGTTGACGGCGGCGATGACGTTGGCCGGGGCGTCGTAGCGGATGACAGCGCCGGGGGTGTTGTAGCAGGCGGCGGCGGGGTCGTTGCAGCTTCCGCCGTCCACGGCCATGGTTCGCTGCCAATAGGGCGGGATGGTGCCCGCCGACTGACGCGTGAGCCCATTGTTTCCGTACTTGCGCCCCCAGGCAAAGCACCGCGCGCCGTACTGTTGCTGGATCGCCAGGATGCCGGTGGCGGTCCCCGGGTAGGCGATCAGCCCATGTCCGCCGGAAGCTCGGGAATGATGGTCCGAGCCGGTCTCCGGCGTCGCCTGCGCCGAAGAGAGCTTGGACAAGTCGCCGGTCGGGTAGGTCGCGGTGTGGCTGACAAACGACCACCCATACTTTGTCCCCAGGCTCGACGCCTGCGACCAGGAAGCGCTCTTGGTCGACTTGTAGTGGACGCAGCCGGCGTTCACGGCGTCGGTGCGACTGGTCACGAGCGGGCGGATGACGTGAAGGTGTAAGTGGAAAACCGTCTGAAAGGCGACTTCGCCGTCGCAGAGGAAGACGTTGATCCCCTCGCAGCGCAAGTCGGAGCGTCGCAAGGCTCGCGACATGTCGTGACCGACCGACCAGACGTGAGCGCCAGCGGCTCGATGAAGGTCTTCAAGGCCCACCGCGTGCTTGCGCGGCGCGACGAGAAGATGGCCGGGTGTGACGGGGTTCAGGTCCATGAAGGCCACAGCGGTTTCGTCCTCGTACACCACACTGGCGTCGGCCTGTCGGGCCACAATGGCGCAGAAGATGCACCCCTGCGCCGCCGATGTCGCGCTCTGCGCCATGCGCGCATAGTCCCAGTGCGCCCAGACAGGTGCAATTCAGTTGATGCCGGAGCCTGACCTCTACCGACCGCTCATCGCAGATCCGTGCGTTCTAGGTGTCGCGCATCAACTGGCGAAGATGTATTCCACATCAGTCGATGGAGGACACTGGAATCGATGGTCGGCGATAGCGAAGTCCTGTCTGATCGTCAGTGCGGAGCTCGAGCGCATGCGGCACTCGGGGCGCCTAAGGTCCGGTCCAGGTCGGTCGTGATTCGAGTAGGCGTCAAGCGAGCTCGTCTCGTCGATCACCTTCTCCTCGACGAAGGGGAGGTGGTCGCGTGCCTTGGTAGGTCGAGTCCACAACCTCGATCTGGCACGCGGCCGGATCGAGGTCAGCCAAGCCGTCGCGGAGGTGAACGGCAAGATCGTCTTGGGCAGCCCGAAGTCGCATCAGACACGGTGGCTGCCGGTGCCGAAGCTTCTGCTGGAAGGTCTGGAGGTCCAGGTCGCGGGAAAGGGACCGGAGGATCTGGTCTTTCCGTCGCCGCAAGGGTCCTACCTCCGAGTCAGCAACTTCCGGCGCGGCTACTTCGACCGGGCGGCGCGTGGGATTGGACGGCCCGGTCTTTACCCGCACGAGCTGCGGCACACGGCTGCCTCGCTCGCGATCGCGGCCGGTGCGACGGTGAAGTCGGTTCAGCGGATGCTCGGACATGCCTCTGCCACCCTCACCCTGGATCGGTACGGACACCTCTTCGCGGACGAGCTGGACGACGTCGCGGCCCGTCTGGACGCGCCAGGCGCGGATCTGATGTGGTCCCGGTGTGGTCCCAGGGCCCTCTGACAGGTTGGACGATCATGGTCGAGGAGCTGGAAATGGCCTCTGACCTGGGGTTTTGTGGGGTGCCCTCGGCAGGATTCGAACCTGCGACACACGGTTTAGGAAACCGATGCTCTATCCCCTGAGCTACGAGGGCTGACCTGCACTTTTGTCCTGCGACGGGGTGTCCTGACGGCCAACTTGACAGCCAAGGAGCCCGTGCAGGGCCACCACCGCAGCAGACTGCATCGTAGGGGACACGTGCGGGTACAGATCCAGGGTGATCCCACTCTGGGTGTAGCCCGGCATTTCGCGCACGATCTTCGGGTGCGCCCTCTCGCCCAGCAGCAGGTGGCAGTGGTGTGCCGCAGATCGTGGAACCGGGACGCGTCGCGACGCTGGCAACGTCGAGTCCGTGAGCATGACGGCGCAGGAGCAGCCGGTCTTCATCGCCCCGATGACCCCATCCCCAGGGCCGGTCTGGAGCGCGTGGGTGACGCAGATGCGCTCGCTGTCCAGGTCGACGTCGCGCCAGCACAGCCCAAGCAGGATCCACTCCGTGATCTCGGTCACCTGTCGACCATGCGGGACCGAGCGTTCGATGCCGCTGACCGGAGAAGTCAAGCGGCTCTCCGTGCGAAGAGCGGCCCGAGGGAGCGGCGTCGGCCGAGCGCTGCTTGTCGCTCGGGGAAGGCGCGCCGCACCCATGGGCACGACCGAGCCTCGCCTCGACTCCAGACGGCGGCACCGGGCCGCACTTGCGCTGTTTCGCTCAGGCCGGATACCTGTCCATCCCTGCCCACAACGGCAACTCTTACGCTCCCTACTTGTTCTCCGGGCGGCCGTGAACCGGCGCGGGGAAACCCACTCGCATGGCGTAGCGAGGCGGGACGGAAAACTCGCCCAAATTGGTCCACAAAAATGGGTCGTCCCAAGGCCCGCCCAGTGGCTAGGCTCCAATTCTTAGCGGCAGCCCCGAGGAGAGCCGATTACACGTCAAAGACAGCCCGAGGAATTGGCCCGCGCGGCTCTTTCGGCCTACGACCTGCCGCCCGAGACCCGCATGACGCTGCTGGCTTCCGGTCTCTCGACGACGTTCCAAGTGGTCACGGCTGAACGGCGGTACGTGCTGCGCGTACATCGGCCGGGTTACCGGACCGCCGCCAACACTCGGGCCGAACTGACCTACCTCCGCGACATCGGCGGGGCACTGCGCGACGCAGATGTCGACATTCCGCAGCCGGTGTCGAATCGGGACGGCAACCTAGTGGTCGAAGTGTCGGACGATCAGCACTGCGACCTCATGACGTGGGTGGATGGTGAGGTCCGACGGCTGGAGGATGGCCTGGATGTGCGAGCGGTGCGGCAACTCGGGCACGCCCTAGCCCTCATGCATAATGCATCCGAAGACATGACTGCACCAAGCGATCTCCCTCGGTGGGATGCTGACGGAATGTTCACGACCGCCGCATCTCCATTCCGGCCGCTGATGGGAATTAACGAACTGCTGTCCACAGCGGACCGTGCGGACTTCGACGATATCGCAAACCGTACGCGCGAGGTATTCGCCGAGCTCAGCACAGAATTCGGGATCATCCACTGTGACTACATTCTCGGAAACATCCACCTGTCCCGAAATGGGAGCGGGTGGCAGGTCGGTGTCGTTGATTTCGGGGACTGTGGGCTGGGCTGCTATGTCTACGATCTATGCCCCCTGTTGGGAAATCTCGCAGGATATCCCGCTGGCACGTACAACTCGGACTATCCGGTACTCCGCGACGCATTGCTGGGTGGGTATCGCAGCGGCCGACCGTTGCCGGTCGAGTGGGAACGTCATCTTCCGGTGCTCATGGCGGCCCGGCACGTTAATCATTGTTTCTTGACCGCCGGGCTGAATGTGTCCCCGACGCCGCGAGAAGACGCCGCCTGGCGAATGGGTCTGGCCCGGCTCAGCCTGGAGCTTCCGGTCTGAGATCGAGCGCGCCATCGGCTGCCCCGCACGTATTGCGTGCGGCCTCCTCCGTGGGTCAGCCCTGGTGCGTTGTCGTGCAGTGGTTGCACGGCTCCCCGTTCGCGATGGGGCATTCTCGGGCATTGCCCGGTACTGCTTGAACACAGTGCCGTCGCGAGCCCGCGGGATGGTTGCTCACTAGCCGACGCCTTCATCCTTGATGAACAGCCGTGCCAGCAGCCGGCCTTGACTCTCGACAGCACTGTGATGGACCGCCGCGACATGCGACAGCCAGACGGTCGCGCGCTTACAGGCGTAAAGCAACTCGCCGTCCTCCGGGTGCCCTGCAGCCATGTCGGCCGGTCCGGGCGAGCCTTCCTTGTCATCGATCACGGAAACGAGGTATTTCATCCCGGATCATCTCCTGTGGTTCGGGGGCGCCCCTCGTGGGCGGCCGCTCACCCCTACTACGAACACCTCTGGGCCGATCCGACACAGTCTCCCGGATTTCTTTCCGGCCGGTCAGCATCAGGCCACCGAGGAGCCACCCGGCCGATTCCGCCCGCTGAACAAACGCACTAGTAGTGCGTTATGGAGGCCTGGTACGGCGTGTCGCGGATCCAAACGCACTAGTAGTGCGTTTGTTTCGGGGCTCGGCTTCGGTCCCGACCGCTCGACAAAACCCACTAGTAGTGGGTTTTGGGCGCTCCGTACGGTGTGTCGCCGAGCCGCCCGGGCCTGAGCGCCCAGATGCCCCCGCCCGTGAGGAGGGCAAGGACCAGGACGCACCCTCCGAACGACGCCGCGTCTGCTCCCATGAGCAGACCGACCCCACCCGACACGGTGACCGCGCCCACGGTGGAAGCGGCCGCCTGAAGGCCGACCAGCCGATCGACCGCGCCAACCATGGTTCGTTCAGCGGTGGTCAGGACCAGTAGCGGATAGGTCGGGGCGACCGCCAGCCCGAGCAGCACAATCCCCGCGGCGGTGAGCGCCGGCCGACGCGACACGATCAGGGCGGCTGCGGCGATGGCGAGGACCGTGACTGCGGCCAGGACGGGCCACGTCCCGACCCGCTCCGCGACCGTGCCCAACAGGACGCGGCCGACAACGAGGGCGGCCCAGTATCCGGAGACGACCACCCCCGCGATGCCCGGTCTGAGCGTCACTACGTCGAGCAGGTAGACGAACGCCCACAACCCCACCGCCGCCTCCAGCCCACTGTCCACGGCGACGACCAGCAACCCTGCGATCGCCCCGGGCGGTGGACGCCACCGGCGCCGACCCGGCGGTGTCGCCGATCGGCTGAGGTCGACCTCGACGAGGGCGTCCTTCCATCGCCGCGACGAGGCGGCGAACAACGCCGCCAGCATTCCTTGAAGGATCATCACGGCCAGGTACGCCCACCGCCAGCTGGCACCAGCGTTCACCACCGCGGCCACGATCAGCGGTGAGGTCGCGGCCCCCAGCCCGTAGGCGGCGTGCATGAAGTTGATCTGGCGGGGACCGAAATGCCTGGCGGCGTAGGAGTTCAGGGCGGCGTCGATCGCCCCGGCCGACAGCCCGAACAACACTGCGCAGGCCACGATGACCCAGTAGGCGGGAGCGACGGCGCAGCACAGCAGGGCCACCGTCGAGACGGCGACGCTACCGGCCAGCAGTCGACCCAGACCGAGCCGGCGCGCCGCCCATGTCCACCCACTCGTCGATACGACGGTGGCGGTCACCCCGAAGGGAAGGACCAGGGTCATCGCCGCCAGCGGCTGGTCGAAGGTGACACGCATGAAGGGCCAGACGACGCCGAGCATGGCGTCGGGCAAGGCGATGGCGAAGAACGCGAGCAGGGCAAGGATCAGGATCATGACCGGGGCTACTTCCCGAGGACCGAGCACGAAGGGTCGGAAGGTCGCTGCCCTGACGATCAGAAATGTTCTGGATATGCCGACGGAAAAAGTGCGCGGTGTCGGAAGCCGGCACGCTCTGACTCAGGTCAGCGCGTGCCTCGACGGCCGGGTGCCGGTCTGTCCACGCCGGAAGTATGGCAGCCGACCGACTCGGTGACCACCGGGTTGGATCTGGTGGGACGCCCGGGAGGGCATCGCCGTCGTGTCGGCCGACTCGGTGACGACTTCTTCCCCGACGTGGGTGATCTGTGGTTGTGTCTGACCGGATTCAAGGACGAGACCGTCGAAGCGGAGGTCGGATGGCCGACACCGGGAGCCAACGCGAGCACCGCGGCGACACCTTCACCGGAGTCGACATGTCGGAGGCCGAGTTCCGGGAGGTGAACCTCGCCGGTGTACGCATGCGCGGCGTGCTGCTGTTCAACGCCGACATCGACGGTGCGATCGACGGGCTGCGGATCAACGAGGTCGAGGTGACCCCGCTTATCGAGGCCGAACTCGACCGTCGCCATCCCGAGCGCACCCGGTTGCGGCCCACCACGGCCGCGGAGGCGCGCGAGGCGCTCGACGTCGTGGAGGCCCTGTGGGCGGAGACGATCACCGATGTCGGCGCGCTGCCCGATGAAATCACGCATCGGTCGGTGGACGGCGAATGGTCGCTCACCGAGACGCTGCGCCACCTCGTCTTCGTCACCGACGCCTGGTTCGGCCATGCCGTCCTCGGTGAGACCCGACCCTTCCATCCGTGTGGACTGCCGCCGTCGTTCCTCGAGGCATCGGCGTTCGACATCGACGCAGCTGCCGATCCATCATTTTCGGAGGTCGTCGCGCTGCGCCACGAACGCCTCGCCGGCCTACGGGAGTTCCTCGCGACCGCCACCCAGGTCGACCTCGACCGGGTGCGGGGACCGAACCTGGCGCCCGGCTTCCCGCCACCACAAGCACGGACCGCCGTCGAGTGCCTGCGGGTGTTGTTCGGTGAGGAGTGGGCGCACCACCGGTTCGCTGTGCGCGACCTGGCGCTCGCCGTTGACCCCGACGGCCGGGCCGGCTAGTGCATATGTGCGCCCGCGGGAGAGCGTCGTCCATGACTAGGGCAGTGCCTTGCGCATCAGGGTGATCATCGTCTCGTAACGGGTGGTGGATCCGTCCGGGGCGTGGCGACACCCGATCCCGCCCAGCCGCACGCCGGCAGATCATCGGCGGTCAGGTCTCGAACGGTGAGTGGTACGGCGACCTGGGGCATGGGCACCTGCCTTTTCCGGGCGGCGCTAGCCGTCAACCCGAGCGGGTCCAGAAATCACAGGGGTGACGGCCCGGCCGGAAGCCGTGGGCCTCCACCATGGCCGCCGCCTCGACAAAGCCGTGCGCGAGCACGGACGGGTCGTGGGCATCACTCCCGAATGTGATCGCGTCGCCACCTTCCTCATGCCACCAGCGAACCACGTCCGGGTGCAGCGGTATCTGGGTGTTGACCTCCAGGGCGCGACCGCTGTCGGCAAGTACCCGCAACGCATGGCGGAACTCGTCCTCGAACTTCCGCAGATCGAACGGCCCGGCCGACGCCGGCCAGGTGCGGAGCGGATAGTCGATGTGGGCGAGCACGGCGAACACATCGGACCCTCTGATCAGACGGGGCAGCTCGACCAGGTAGTCGCGAACGACGTCGGCCGCCGGCCGCTGCCGGTACAGCTCCAGTGGCTCGCAGAACCCCCGGTCGGCCGGCAGGCAGTGCAGCGAACCGAGCACGCGGTCGAACTGTCCGGCGTCGAGCTTCTTCGCGGCGGCATCGCTGTGCCAGTGGGCTTCGCCCAGCTCGACTCCACTGAGGATTCGGAGGTCGGGGAACCGGGTGCGGCACCGCTCCACGGACTCCAGGTATCCGTCCAGATCCATCTCCGGGGGAGTGAAATATCCGTCCGGTGTGACCAGCGACCGGAGGGGCTCCTTGAAGTCGCCGGCCGTGACCGACCACGTCGTGAAGTCCATATGCTCGGTGAACACCACCGCGGGAAGGCCGATGTCCACCGCGCGGGCACACGTCCGCTGCATCGATCCGTCCAGCGCGTCCCAGGACCACTCGCTGTGGACGTGACTATCCGCGGTCAGCACCCCTCGATCCTTCCAGCCCGGCCAACCCGCCCGGACACACACCTGGCCGCGAGGCTCCTGCCGCGTACAAATCGGGACGACGGGGGTGTGACACGCCCGCTAGATTGAGTCGACCGATACCGACCCCCTGCGAGGCCCGACCGCGGATGAAGATGCACGACGACGAGGTCGACGTCGATGCCGACCTCGTGCGGCGGCTGCTGGCCGAACAGTTTCCCCGGGTCGCCCACCTGCCGATTGCTGTCATCCGGTCGACCGGGACGGTCAACGCCATCTACCGGCTGGGTAACGACCTCTACGCTCGCCTGCCACGTACCCACTCGCTGGCCGGGGACCTCCTCAAGGAGGGCCGATGGCTGCCCGAGCTCGCGCCGGGTCTGTCGCTGCGGGTTCCCGAGCCGGTGGCGCAGGGCACGCCGGCGAGGGGATACCCCTTCTCCTGGGCGATCTACCGGTGGATCGACGGTCGGCCGTATTCGGATCCTCTCGTCGACGACGAGCAGCGGGCCGCGGAGGAGCTGGCCAGGTTCGTGGGCGAACTGCGGCGGATCGCTCCGGTCGCCGGGGCGCCGCGCGGCGGTCGCCGGCCACTGCGGGAACTCGACGTCGGCACGCGGGCGGCGATCGATTCCTCGCGGGGCGTCATCGACGTCGAGGCGGCCACCGCGGCCTGGGAGCGCGCACTCGACGCACCGGTGTGGTCCGGAAGCCCCGTGTGGATACACGCCGACCTGCTCAGGCCCAATCTGCTCGTGGCCGGCGGCCGGCTCCGCGCGGTGATCGACTTCGGCAGCGTCGGGGTCGGTGACCCAGCCGCGGACGTGATCGCGGCGTGGAGCGTGTTCGGCCCGGTCGGGAGGAAGGCCTTCCGCACCGCCCTCGCCGTCGACGAGGGTACGTGGGAACGGGCGCGCGGCTTCGCGCTCCACCAGGCGGCCGCGATCATCCCGTACTACCCCGTGACCAACCCGGGTTTCGTCGCCCTGGCCAGGCGCACCATCGAGGAGATTCTCTCCGACGGCCCTGGGTAGGTTGGACCGATGACCGACACCATGCGCGCCGTCGCCTTCACCCAGAGCCTGCCCATCGACGACGAGAAGAGCCTGCAGGACGTCGATCTTCCGATCCCGGCGCCGGGCCCGCACGACCTCCTGGTCAGGGTCGAGGCCGTCAGCGTGAACCCGGTCGACACGAAGATCCGGCGCCGCGGCGATCGGGACGAGCCCACCGTTCTGGGCTTCGACGCGGCAGGCACCGTCGTCGGCAGGGGAGCCGAGGTCTCGCTCTACGACATCGGTGAGGACGTCATGTACGCCGGGACGAACAATCGGCCCGGCACCAACGCGCAGTTCCATCTGGTGGACCAGCGGCTGGTGGGGTCGAAACCGGCCAGCCTGACTTTCGCCGAGGCCGCCGCCCTTCCGCTGACGACCATCACGGCGTGGGAGGTCCTCTTCGATCGCTTGAGGGTCGGGAGCGACGACACGGGGACCCTGCTCGTGGTCGCCGCCGCCGGTGGAGTCGGGTCGATGGTGTGCCAGCTTGCGCGCACGATGACCGGCCTCACGATCGTCGGCACCGCCAGTCGCGAGGAGACCCGGGCCTGGGCCGCCCGGATGGGCGCACACCACGTCGTCGACCATCACGGTGACCTCACCGCCCACGTCGGTGCGGTCGCCCCGGACGGCGTCGACTACATCTTCACGCCCCAGTCACGGGACAACATCGACGCCTACGCCCGGGTCATCAAGCCGTTCGGGCAGATCGCCGCCATCGACGACCCGGGCGCCGTCGACATGATGCCCCTGAAGGCCAAGAGCGCCGCCTGGATCTGGGAGAGCATGTTCACCCGCTCGGTGTTCGAGACCCCGGACATGGTCGAGCAGCACCGCCTGCTGGCGGCAGTGGCCTCGATGGTCGACTCGGGGACCCTGAAGACGACGCTGGCCACCGAAATCGGGCCCATCGACGCGGCCACGCTCCGTGAGGCGCACCGGCAGATCGAGAGCGGCAGCACGATCGGCAAGATCGTCGTCGCCGGATGGGCCTGAGCTTGACCGGTGCGTCCGGAGTCAGTCAGCGATGGCCAGGTCATCTGTCCGTGGTGATACGGCCGTAGGACGTCAGGGTCCGCAGGGCGTGCAGGGTGACGAATCCGCGCCACTCGAGCGTCGCGGCCTCGCTCGGTGCCTCCCAGCTGATCGGCCATCCGCCGTCGGGCTGCTGGCTCTGCATGAGGTGATCGAGGTCCGCCTCGATCTGGGCGTCGGTGAAGAGACTGCGCCAGCGCGAGTCGGCGGCGGGTGCGAAATGCAGAGGCGACAGGCCGTAGCCCGGGGTCGCCGGGTCGAGATGGACGCCCGGGACCTCGTCGAGATGCCGGGCGATCTCCGCCGCGCAGTCGTCGGCGCGGTCGCGCTCGGGGGTGTGATCGAGGAAGACGAGCACCTCGGACAGCGTGTGCACCTCGTCGAACGACTTGCCGGTGTCTAGCCGCTCCCAGCAGTAGCGGGCCGCCTGCTCGCGCCAGGGGTGCTCCACGCCGAGCCGGTAGAGCAGTCCGACCAGCCCGGCGGTCGGGTTCAGGCCGGGCTCGTAGGTCCAGTCCGTCCAGTGCGCCGCGCGCGGGAAGCCCTCGATGACCGGGCTGGCGGGCGGTACGGCGCCCCCGGCGTCGGCATCAGCAGCCCACCGGGCGAGAAAGTCGCAGGCCCGAAGCACCATCGGCCGATCGACGGTCCCGGCCGCGGCAAGGGCCTGGAATGCGACCTCCACATAGATCGGGAGACTCGCCGGGCAGCGGGTGTCGGGCTCCAGGGCCTGACCGAAGCCGCCGTCGTCGTTCTGGTAGCCGCGCAGCGCGTCCACCACCCCGGTCGCCGGTGCGTCGAGGAAGCAGGTGGCGAACAGTCGGCGGTCGAGCAGCCGCGCCTGGCTCAGCAAGTAACGGTGTCCGGCGGCAAAGGCGTCATCCATGTGCTGGAGCCTAGGGAAGCGCGCCGGCGCGTGTCTTGAACAGATCGGACGGCGCGCGCCCGGACAGTTGCCGGCACTCCCGGACGAGGTGGGCATGGTCGGCGTATCCCGCGCGGGCCGCAACGGCACCGAGGGTGGCGCCGTCCTCGGCGAAACGTTGGGCCCGGCGGAACCGCAGGACGCGTTCGAGCATCTTGGGTCCGTAACCCACCGCTGCGCGGCAGTGCCGATGCAGCAGGCGCTCGCCGACGCCCAGTGACTGGCCGGCCACCCGCACCACATTCGCCGACGCAGGCTCGTCGCGCAGCCAGGCCACCAGCGCGTCGACCAACGGGTCGGTCCGCTCGGCCGGGCCGGCGCGGTCGTCGAGCACCTCGGCGATGATCTCGGCCGATTCCGCGGCGGCCGCCGCGGTCGTCAGCCGCTCCTCGAGTTGCCCGACGGCGGTGGCCCCCCACAGGTCCTCCAGCGCGACCCGCTGGTCGAGGATCGCCGACGAGGGCACCCCGAGGAACCCCGGCGCCCGCCCCGGACGGAACCGGACGGCGGCGGAGAACCCACCGGGATGGCGCTCGATGGCGACCGGACCCGTGTCCGGACCGGCGACGTAGAGCGAGTCGCCGTCCCAGATGATGTCGATGCAGGCGTCGGGAAGTACCAGCCCCTCGACGGTGTGCGCACCCTCGGGCTCGTCCGCCCACATGCACGCCACGCTTCGGCGGAGGGACGGTCGGGCGGGCCATTCCCGATACCCGCCCGGGCTCTCGTCCACCGACCCGGTGTCGCGTCGCTCCGCGACCCGGCCGACCGACGTGGGCCGGCCGGGCGCAACCTCGTGGCTGATGCCGGCGGTCATGGCCGCACCGTAACGACCGGGTGCGACACTTCCGCCCGGGGTTGTCGCCGCCAGACAGGGAGCCCGCCCATGATGCCGAACCGATCCATGCCCGCGTGCACCGTCATCCCCGTGCTGACCTACCCCGACGTCGGCGCTGCGATCGCGTGGCTCACGCGGACGTTCGGCTTCACCGAGCGCTGGCGGGCCGGCGACCACCGGGCCCAGCTCGCCGTCGGGGACGGAGCCGTCGTCGTCACCGGTGACCCCGACTCCGGTGGCGCGAACGGCAGGGAGTCCGGCCGGCATCGAGCGGTCGGCCACGTGATGATCCGGGTCGCCGACGTCGACGGCCACCACAAACACGTGCAGCAGCAGGGCGCCGAGATCCTCGGCGGTCCGACCGACTATCCGTACGGCGAGCGGCAGTACGACGTGGTGGACCCGGCCGGCCACCGGTGGTCGTTCTCGCAGTCGATCGCCGACGTCGCACCGGAGGAGTGGGGCGGCACCTCGAACCGGCTCTAGCGGACCGTGGTGCCGACGTCGACGCCGGCACAGATGTCGCTCATCGACCCGGAGACGGCGACGTCGAAGACGTGCATCGTCAGGCTGTGTTCCTGGGCCAGGACGAAGGCGCTGGGATCCATGACCGAGATACCCTCGCGGATCGCTTCTCGGTAGGTGAGCTCGGTGTAGCGCCGCGCGGCCGGGTTCTGATTCGGGTCGCTGTCGTAGACGCCGTCGACGCCCCTCTTGGCGACCAGAAGCGCGTCGGCGTCGAGTTCGAGAGCCCGCTGCACCGACGGGTAATCGGTGGTGACGTAGGGCTGGCCGATTCCGCCGGCCAGAAGGACGATGCAGCCACGCTCGAGATGACGGATGGCACGCAGCCGGATGAACGACTCGGCGACCGTCTGGATCGGCATCGCCGTCATGACACGCACGTCGGCATCGGTGCGCGCGGTGAGGACTCCCCGCAGCATGAGCGCGTTCATGACGGTGCCGAGCATGCCGATGTTGTCGGCCTCGGCACGGCCGATGCCCCATCCGTCGGCTGTCCTACCCCGGAAGTAGTTCCCGCCGCCGACGACGACGGCCACCTGCAGTCCCGCCCGGTGTACGGCGAGGATCTCGTCGGCGAAGTGGGCCAGACCCGCCGGATCGACGCCCCACCCGCCGGAACCGGCCAGCGCCTCACCGCTCAACTTCAGCACGACCCTGGAGTATCGGGCCATCGGGCGACCCCTCTCTGGGTCGCGCGCCGTGCCGACCCAGCAGACCGTAGCGGCTTGTCAGTGGCTGGTCGACCACCCCCCGTCGGAGGCGATCACCTGGCCGGTGACCCAGTCGGCCTCGTCGCTGACCAGCCACGCCACCAGCCGGGCCGTGTCGACCGGACGGCTCCACCGTCCGCCCGGACTGAGGGAGGCGACCCGCGCCTTGGTCGCCTCGTCGGCGTACCCCGTGTCGTTGGGGCCGGGGTTCACGCAGTTGACGGTGATGCCGCGCGGAATCAGGTGCGCCGCGAGGCTGGGGGTGATCTGGTGCAACGCGCCCTTGGAGGCGATGTAGGGCAGCTCACCGGGCATGGCGCCGTGATACTGCCCGGAGGTGAAGAGGACGACCCGGCCGCCGGGCCGGCCGTCATGCCGGGCCGCGAACTCCTTCACCAGCAGCATCGAGGCCCGGGTGTTCACCGCATAGCTGAGGTCGATCTCCTCCGCGGTCAGTCTCTCGAGGGACTGCCCGCTGGACCGGGCGTGATTGGCCACCACGATGTCGAGGCGCCCGAATGCCCGGTGGGCGGCCCCGACCAGGGTGGCCGGGCTCCCGGGATCGGCCAGGTCGGCCGAGATCGGCTCGACGTTCCCGCCCTCGCCGCGGAGCTCCTCGAGCAGCGCCTCCGGGCCTCCCTCATCCACGCCCCACGGCATCTCCGCGTCGTGCGGGGACCACGAGTGCAGGAGAACGGCGGCTCCATCGGCGACCAGTCGACGAGCGACGGCCGCTCCGATCGCGATGCGGCGGCTCGCCCCGGTCACCAGGGCGACCCGCCCTTCCAGCGGCTTGCCGGACGTCACAGGTCATCTCCTCGGTCGCTGTCTTCGCGGGGGCTCGGCATCTCTGGCATCCTGTCAGGTATGCAGCCGCACTTCGAGCGAATGATGCGCCCCTTCCCGGGGCTTCTCGGCGTGCACTGACCACACTGACGACCAGGCCCCTGTCCGCGGGGCCTGCTGTGACGTCTGCTCCCCGCCTCGCGACAGGGCGGAAGGAGAGACCATGACCGCCACCGGTCGCTTCTACATCACCACGGCCATTCCCTACGTCAACGCCGAACCGCATCTCGGGCACGCGCTGGAGCTGGTGCAGACCGATGTGCTGGCGCGGCACAGGCGCCTGCGGGGTCAGCCGGTCCGATTCCTCACCGGCACCGACGACAACGCCCTGAAGAACGTCACCGCGGCCCGAGCCGCCGGGGTCGAGGTACGCCGGTTCGTGGAGGACAACGCGCGCCGGTTCGCCGCGCTTCGGGAACCGTTGGCGCTGTCCTTCGACGACTTCATCCGCACCAGCGCCGATCCGCGCCACACGAGCGGCGTGCACCGGCTGTGGCGCGAATGCGCCGCCGCCGGCGACTTCTACCGCAAGAGCTACGAGGGGCTCTACTGCCGCGGATGCGAGCAGTTCTACGCTCCGGCCGAGCTCGTCGACGGCCGGTGCCCTGAGCACGGGGTGGCACCGGAGGTCGTGGCGGAGGAGAACTGGTTCTTCCGGCTCTCCCGGTACGCCGGGCCTGTGCTCGAGGCGCTGGAGTCCGGCCGGGTACGGGTCGAGCCACCGGCCCGGCGCAACGAGGTACTGGCGTTCGTGCGCGCGGGCCTCGCCGACTTCAGCGTCTCCCGCCCGGCAGCGCGGGCCGGGGGATGGGGCATCCCCGTCCCGGGCGATCCGGACCAGGTCGTCTACGTGTGGTGGGACGCGTTGACCAACTATGTGACCGCGCTCGGCTACGGCACCGACGACCCGGCGTACCGCCGGTGGTGGCGGGAATCGGGGGAGCGGGTGCACGTCATCGGCAAGGGCATTGTGCGTTTCCACGCCGTCTACTGGCTTGCCCTGTTGCTGTCCGCCGGCCAGCCGCTGCCCACCGCGGTGCTCGTCCACGACTACCTGACCGTGGACGGGGCGAAGCTCTCCAAGAGCGCCGGCAACGCCGTCAGCCCCGTCACCCTCGTCGAGACCTTCGGCGCGGACGCGGTGCGCTGGTGGCTGGTGCGCGAGCCGGCCCGGGTCGGCGACACCGATTTCACCGTCGACCGGCTCGTGAACCGCGCGAACCTCGACCTCTCCCACGCGCTGGGAAATCTGGTCAACCGCGTCCTCACCCTCGTGCACCGGTATCGCGACGGACAGGTCGACGCGCCGGGGTCGTTCGCCGCCGGCGGCGCCCTCGCCGCCGCCGTCGCCGGGCTGCCGGAGCGCATCGACCGGGCCCTGGGCGCCGTCGACTTCCGCACTGCGACCGGGGCCTTGTTGTCCGTCGTCGACGCGGGCAACCGCCTGGTCGACGCCGAACGACCGTGGGAGCTGGCCCGGGCCGAGAAGGGCGGCGACCCGGCCGCCGCGGCGCACCTCGACGCCGTCCTCGCGCTCCTGGTCCACGCTTGCCGTACGGTCGCTGCCGAGCTGGAGCCGTTCATTCCGGCCGGCGCAGCCCGGCTGCGCAGCCAGCTCCGGTCCGGTCCGGCGGTCGGGCGGCCGGAGCCGGCCTTCCCGCGGCTCGACCATCGTCTCCCCGTACACCCGTCCGGGTGAGCCGGCCCGCCGTTCTGGCCGAAGACGGCGAAGGAGACGCAACTCCGCGACTATCGTTACCTTGTGTTTGGAAGTAAGCACAAAGAGTTACTTACTGGCCGGCGCGACCCGCCCTCGTCGTCGACGAAGTCCGCGCGACCCGCCCCGCGGGACCGGCGCCCGGCGCTGCGCGAGCTGACACTGGTGGCCGCCCTCGGTGTGTTCGCGATCATGACCGTGGCATTTCCCACCGTCGCCGGTGGCGGCGGACCCGGCACGGACCCTTCGGTGATCTATCCGCCCGGCTCGGACGCCCACCGGCTGGGTCATGGCACCGGCATCGCCCGGCAGCTGTCGGGCGACCCGGCCGGATCACATTTCGGCGACTACGACCCGGCGAGCTACGGGTGGAAATGGGCGAACGGTGCCGTGCGCTTCCGGTATCACGGGCACACGTTTCCCCGTGGGGTCGCCAATCGGGACGTGGCGGTGATCTTCACGAGGATCCTCGACGTCGTGGTGCCGAGAATGCGCGAGCCGCTCTGCCAGAACCGCGACTGCTGGGGATACGTCGTCCGGACGAGGTCGCCGTCGAAGACCCGCTCGTTCCACGGCTACGGGCTGGCGCTCGACATCAACGCGTTGACCAACCTGCACACCACGAACCCCATGTCCCGGTACGACACCACCTTGCCGCTGAACACCGGTGCCTTGATCCGCCGGTACGGGGCCGAGTGGGGCGGTGACTGGTCGGCCTCGTCCCCACGCGATCCGATGCTCATCGAGATCCACCTGTCTCCCGCGGGCGCCGCTCGGATGGCCGCGATCATCCGCGCCGGCCGCCTGCCGTCCCGATGACGACCCGTACTTCACGGCCGGGTCGTCACCCGGATGAGCTCACCGGCATCGGCTGGTCCTTGATCACGCCGATCGTGTGACCCTCGGGATCGGTGAACAGACCGATCTCGACGCCCTCCATGACCGTCTCCGGTCCCATCATCCGGGTCCCGCCCAGGCTCACGGCCTGGGTGAGCGACGCCTCGACGTCGGGTACCGCGATGTAGAAGGTCACATGCCCGTCATAGCCCTCGGGGGCGTCTCCGATCCCGCCGCCGATTCCCTTGCCGCCGCTTTGGATCACCCCGTACTTCATCGGGTTGTCGGTGTTGATCGTCCATCCGAAGAGCTTTGAGTAGAAGGACCGCAGCCGGTCGCCGTCCTTGCCCATGATCTCGAAATGCACTACGGGCGATTGCATGGTGTCTCCTGTCCGCGCCGGCGGTCCGACGCTCCGGTGCTCCGATCTTGTCGGTGTAGACCCGGCGGCGCAGCAGAACTCATCGGACCCTCGGTCGGGTCCTGCGGTAGACGCTTCCTCCCGGGATGTACCAGCCCGCCTTCTTCCGGACAGCCGGGGACGGATCGCCCGCCGCGGCGGCTTCGAGTGCCTGGACCGCGCCGCGATGACCGTGCACCCAGGCGCCGACGAGTTCCGCGGCCATCGCCCGCACGTGTGCGTCAGGATCCCCGTGCAGCAACCGGACCGCCGGTGGCAGAACCGCGGCGGCGTCCGGCCGGCAGGTGTTGTCTGCCTTGCAGCGGTCGCAGGCCAGCGCGTGCAGGGCGTCGACCCGGACGCCGGCGACCGGGTCATCGAGTGCGGCCAGGAGGTCCGGGGTGCTTGCGACGTCCATCACATGGTCGAGGACCTTGCAGCACCGCGCGCGGATCCGGGCGTCCGGGTGCTTCAGGCCCTCCCGGGCCGGGCCGGCCGCCTCCGATCCGAGCGCCAGTAGTCGCTGGAAGGCGGGAAAGTAGCGGTGCGGATCGCCGAGTAGCTCGACCAGTTCGGCGGGGTTCGATCCGGTCGCGGACTCGAGGATCATCAGCCAAGTCTCCGGCCGATCCCGTGCCCGTCAAGCGGTTACTCGCGGTGCAGCCAGGTGAGGAGGGAGGCGGGCCCCAGCTGCGCCGTCCGGTCGCGGTAGTGAGCCAGTTCGTCGTCGGTGAGCAGCTCCCGGCCGGCGCCGGACCGGCCCCGCCGGAAGAAGGCGGCATGATCCTTGAGGACGCCCGACCGGTTCGGGATCGCCTGATCGGCGTTGGTCCGCATCTCATCAAAGGTCGCCGCCTTCACCAGGTCCGGCCACCGTTCCCGGGAAACGAGGACGCCGAGCAGCGAGGCGAGCCGGCGCATCTCGCCCTCGAGGTCGGCGACCAGGTCGTCATAGTGCACAAGGACGACGTTGGGCTCGTCGCGGCGCGCCCAGGCGTCGGACAGGTGCCACATGACGCCGGGGAGGGAGTCCATCTCTTCGTGGTGTCCGACGTCGCGGTCGATCCACGAGAGCAGCCACTCGCGGACCGGTCGGCGAGGCTTGGGCGGCCGATCCGGCTCGGGCGCTCCGGTGAGCTCGCGGACCCGCGCACGGTCGATGTTGTCGCCCTGGTGCCACAGCGACACCGCCGAGTCCAGCGGATGCCGGGCGACCACGATGTAGGTGGCTCGCGGATCGATCGGGATCCCGTCGAGCGGGGTGTGGGTCTTGACGAACCGCCGGTGCTCCTGGGCAGCCAGCCGGGCGTAGACGTCGGCCGACGGCGTGACCAGCCAGTCCACCCACGGCGACAACTGCGCCAGCGGAGCCGGGAGATCGGGCGTCTGGAAGACGAGGAGTGCGCAGATCATCTGCATCCACGTCGTACCGCTCTTGGACCGGGTGCTGATGACGATGTCGCCGCCCCGGAACGGGAAGCCCACCCATCGGGCGCTGTCCTCTTCGTCTGAGCGGTAGCGGATCGGCGCGTCGGGCACGAAGGGAGGCTAGTGGTTCCCGAGGTCCGGGGACAGCGCTTCCCCAAACCTTTACCCTTTCGTTCCTGAACCCTGACCTGGCTACTTGAGGCCCGAGGTCATGAATCCGCCGATGAAGGACCGTTGTGCGACGACGAAGAGGAGGAGCACCGGAAGTATGTAGAAGATCGCCCCGGCGGCCAGCGCATTGTCCAGCGGCGTGCCGGCACTGGTCTGGTAGCCGTTGCTCAGGCCGACGGCGAGCGTCGTCTGATCCTGGCTGAGGAAGAGCGACGGGGCGATGAAGTCGCCCCAGGCGGCCGTGAACGAGAGGATGAAGCCGGCGGCGGTGACGGCCTTGGCCAGTGGCAGGAAGATGGTGGCGAAGATGCGGAAGTAGCCGCAGCCGTCGATGATCGCGGCGTCCTCGAGGTCCATCGGCATGTTCGTGAAGGTCTGCCGGAAGAGGAAGATGAGGAACGCCGAGCCGCCGAGTCCCCACAGCACCCAGGGCCAGTAGGTGTAGATCAGATGCACGCGGGCGAAGATGAGGTACGTCGGGATCAGGGTCACGATCTGCGGCAGCATGAGCGTCGCGACGACGACGAGGAAGAGCGGCCGCTTGCCGCGGGCACGCAGCCGGGCGAACCCGAAGCCGACCATCGCCGAGCTGAGGGTGGCCAGGGCCGACTGCACGGTAGCGAGCAGCACGGACGTCAATGCGTAGCGCCCGAACGGGATCACGGTCAACGCGTCGTGGAAGTTGGACCAGCGTAGGGCGTGCGGCAGCCACGCGGCACTGGACAGTTCCCCGGCGTTCTTGAAGGCGATCGAGAGAAGCCAGAGCAGAGGAACGACGAAGGCCACCGAGACGATGGTGAGCAGCGCATAGGTCGCCGCGCTCTTCGAGGTGTTCGCGGTTCGCAGACTCATGAATTACGCCGTTCTCTGCGGGTCAGCGGTTCGTCCGGACCGCTCTCGTAGAACACCGATCTGGCGCTCATCTTGAAGATGATCAGGGTGAGAATCAGGATCAGCGCGAAAAGCACCCACAGCAGCGCCGACGCGTAGCCGAACCGGCCGTAGGCGAAGTACTGCGCATAGACATGGATCATGTAGAGGTAGTTGCTCTGCGGCACCGAGGTGACCGTCGTGGAGGCCGACTGCACCGACAGGAGGAGGGCAGGGACGAAGGCCTGCACCGCGAAGATGACGCCGGTGATCACCTCGAACAGGATGATCGGGGACAGCAGCGGAAGCGTGATGCGCCGGAACACCTGCCAGGCGTTCGCTCCGTCCACCCGGGCGGCCTCCTGCAGCTCCTGGGGGATGCCCTGCAGGCCGGACAGCGAGATGATCATGGTGCTGCCGACGCCCCACAGCGTCATCGCGATCATGACCCAGAAGACGGTCGGGTCGGCGAGCCAGTCGATCGAGGAGATGCCGAGCCAGCCGAGGATGTTGTTCAACATGCCGTAGTCGGAGTTGAACAACATCTTGAAGCACAGCGCCGATCCCACGATCGGGACGACGGCCGGCAGGTAGAGGAGGGCGCGGAACGCCGCGCGTCCGCGGATCGGCCGGTTGACCAGGACCGCCAGCGCCAGACCGAGGATGATCCCGACCGGGACGGTGACCGCCGTGTAGAGGCCCGTGCGGCCCAAGGCGTGCAGGGCGTCCGGATCGCTCAGGATGTCGCTGTAGTTGCGCCCGCCGACGTAGTGGTAGCGGCCGGTCAGGCCGTCGTAGTTGGTCAGGCTGAGCCAGAGCGCGTAGCCGAGGGGGAAGACCGTCAGCAGGACGAAACCCAGCAGCCAGGGCGAGACGAACGCGTAGAAGGTGCGGCCGCGATAGCGCTTCCAGCCGTCCGGGGCCCGGGTGGATCGCTGCCGGGGACGGGCGGCCGTCCTCCCGGCGACGGAGGTGGTCACGTGATGAGCTCCCTACCCTGCCGGAGGAGTGGATTGAGCGTGTTGTTGATTGCGTCGGCAAGTGTGCCGGCGGCGAGGCCGCCGTCCAGACCCTTGACCAGCTCCTGGCTGAGCGAGGCGTCGATCGCGCTGATCGCGACGTACGGCGAGAACTTGAGCACCCCGTAGTAGCGGAACTCCTTCTCCTGCACGTCGAGCGACTGACGTTGGTAGGGCTTGCTCCGTGGCAGCTTCGCGTTCATGGCGGTGACGCCGGGAAGACCCCAACCGGATTCGGCCCGGCGGACCGCGGGTGGTCCGCCGAAGTAGTGCTCGAAGAACGCCCACGCCGCGTCCTTGTGGGCCGCCTTCTTCGGGATCCAGTGGCCGGTCGCGGAGAAGCAGGGGCTCACCCGGTGCGATCCGAACTGCGGCGCAGTCATCAGGCGGACGTGGTCCTGCAGTTTCGGATCGGTGGCGATCTCCCCGGAGAACCAGTAGCCGTAGCCCAGCATCCCGAGCTGGTCGCCGTCGAACGCCGGCCAGGCGCCCGCCGCCAGCGGTCTCGCCACGGTCGGGCCGATCTTGGCGGCGGCGTACTTCAGGTACCACTGCAGGGCCGACAGCGGTTCCGGAGCGGAAAAATCGACCTTGGTGAAATCGTCGTTGAAGATCGACCCCCCGGCGGACGCGACCATGTTCAGGAATCCGGCCGTGAGGCTCACGTCGTAGGGAGGGTAGAGACCATAGGCCGAGTACTTCACGCCGCTGCGTTTGGTGAGCCGCTGCCCGATGTCGAGCATCTCGTCGTAGCTGATCGGATCAGTGGTCGACGGCAGGTCAACCCGAGCCTTTTCGAACGGCCGGGTGTTGCACCACATCATGGCGTCCTGCGAGTAGTCCTTCGCCAACCCGTAGCGCGGGCCTTTGCCCTGCTCCGTGCCGTCATAGCGCCAGGTGTCGTCGACCTGCGCGAGCTTGTCAGGAGTCAGTACACGACTCTTGGCGAAATAGGGGTCCAGGTTTTCGGCCAATCCGCGCTTGACCAGGTACGGCGTGTTGGGCACCCCCTGGTCGCGCACCACGTCCGGTGGATTTCCGGCCGCGAACATCGCGGTGAGCAACGTCTCGGAGGGGGTCACCATCTTGATGTTTACGTCGGGATGCTTCGCCTCGAATTCGGCGATGTCCTGGGTGGTGATTTCACTGGGGCTGTTACCCATGATCGTCAGCGTCGTCCTGCCACCGGACGATCCGCACCCGGATCCCAGCGCCGTGACACCGGCGGCGACCGCCGCGGTGGCGAGGAACCGCCGCCTGCTCACCTGAGCTGCCATGCACAGTCTCCTTCGGGACCATCACCGTTTCCCGGACGCGGCCACGACGGGCCGCAAGACATCGAGCAACGTGACTGAAGTAGCTAAGGCGACTGCGCTAACAGCGAGGCGTACGGGCGCGATAGCCGTGCCGATCGCACCGTTGCCACCTCTCATGGAGGCCGACAGGCCTCATCGAGTCGTCCGCCGAGCGCGTCACAGAATCCGAGTACGGCGAACAATTGTCAAGGGTGAGATCGCCAAGGACGCCGCGAATGCGAGCGACGCCGTGACCACTGCGCCGGCAACCATCACCGCCAGCAGTCGTATCGGCGAGTCGACTTCACCGGCCCGCCCGATCGTCGTCCAGATGTCGGCGCGCAGTACGGCCGAGACCGGCAACGAGATGTATCCGGCGATGACGGCGAAGCTCGCCGCGTGACGGATGCGTCCGGCTCCCGCCCGGCCTCGGACCTTCATCGGCGACGGCGATCTGCAAGACACGGACGGAAAGGAGCGAGAGGCCGAAGAAGCCCCCCGCCGCAGCCGCGGTCATGGCAACGAACAGCAGGGGGCTGGACCACCCCTCGCCGATTGCCTGCGCGGTGGAGACGAGGAAGCCTGCGACGGAGCTGGCCACCACGGTCAGTGCCATGATGCGGTTACGGACCCATCCGATCATCGCCGGCCCGTGCAACACGCCTCCGAGGTCGTCGAGCCAGTCTCCGTCGGGCCGGCGGCGGTCCCGGGAGGGCAACTGCCGGAATGCCCGTCGTTGCAGGCGCAGGCTCGCGATCACCACGGCGGTGAGCGGAATGAGAGCGATGATCAGCCAACGCGTGCCCTGGTCCCAGAGTCGACGATCTGCGTGCACGGCCACAGCGAGCCAGTCGACCGCGACGGTTACGGCCACCAGCAGGGTGCCGACGACTGCTGCGCGCAGGAGTTGGTCGATCCGGAACACCGGTTGCGGCACCCGGCGGCGGCACAGTGTCGTCCGGGCCAGGACGAGCACGGCGAGCGCCGGCACGAAGAACTGCGTGAGGGACACGACGCCGTTGTACGGGTCGTCCTGCCAGGGGCTGCCCATCCGCACTCCGTGCACCTGCGTCGTGATGACCGCGAACGCCGTGAAACCGACCGCCGTGACCATCGACGTCGCCAAGGCCCGGGCGGCTGCCGGACGGGCGGCGTGACCGACGGGAAGAAGGGCAACCTGCTGCTCTGGCAACGGTGGGTCTCCTTCGTGTCGTCGTCCAGGCCATAGTACACGGCGCGTACTACGTGTCGAGTAGTACGCCGGTAAGGTGCCGTCAGCATGGACTCCCTGGACCTGCGTGAGACCGGCGGTGACCAGCGGCGCTGGCTGAGCCTTCCCTCGAGCCGGATCGTCGTGAACCCGTACAACGGCACGACAAGCCGCACGCCGTGGCAGTACTCGACCGGCCCGCAGATGCCACTCAACCTCGGTTACTACTCGGCCGACCACGCGGACGACCTGCCGTCGGTCGTGGGCCTCTACCGGCGGTCGGCAGGTCTGTCGGGGTCGATCGACGTCGGGTGGCGGGACGAGTTCGACCGCCTCGACCCGGCGTGGTCGGTGGGCGAGTACGTCGACGCCGTCGCCGACCACGGGCTTTCCCTGACCCTGCGTCGGGACGCGCCGGAGTACTGGGGCGCGATCCGCCGGTCGATCGAGATCGATCTCGACGCCACGCCGTGGCTCGAGATCGCCGTGGAGTCGGTCGCCGATGCATGGGGCCTGCGGGTCAGCCGGGACGGGGGACCGGAGGTGGTGGTGCAACCCGACAGCCGAGCCACCGGGACGTTCACCGTCGACCTCGCCGAGTGCACCGGCTGTTCGGGCGTGACCCGGCTCGAGATCGCGGTGCGGGTCGCGGTCTGGGAGCAGCCCGTCCGGGTCGCGTACCTACGCATCCTCGCGGTCTCGCCCGAACTCCTCGGCGCCGCCGAGCGCGAGGTGCAGTGGACGCCGCACGCCCTGCCCTGGCGGGCGAGCTACGCCGACGGGTCGGAGCTGGCCGGCTCGGACTTCCTCGCCGACGTCGACACGGTGCTGCGTGCGGGGTCGGTCTCGCCGGACGGCGGCGATGACGACCGGTGGACCGTGACCGGCCGGTTCTCCGGTGCCGCGTCGTGGGAGGTCCGGGACAGGGTCATGACCGTGGTCAGCGACCGGTTCGCCTACGCCGTCGGGTTCTCCGCCGACGTCGAGATCGTCGGAACGGTGGGGTACCACCGGACGCTGCCCGAACTCCTGTCCGGCAGCGGCCGGGCGGCTACGCCGCCACGCGGATGGATTCTGGTCCGTCCCCGTCCGCCTCGGGACGGCTCCCGTCGCCGTCGCCGTCGGCTTCGCCACCCTCGCCGACGGCGGCGCGGCGACGGCACGTGCCCGCGTCGATGCCGCACTGGCCGCCGGTGCCGTCCGGAAGGCCCGAGTCCGGCAGCGGCGATTCTGGGACGGGCTGCTGCGGCGCGTCCCCCGACCCCGCAGTTGCGCGATCCGCGGTGTCCCCCGCAAAGGGGTCACCGCCGCCGAGGTCCGGTCGACCTACTACAAGGCATGGGTCTTCCTGGCCGCCGACGTACTCCCGCCGATGCCGGAGGTCGGGTTCCCCTACCCGCAGCTGGCGACCGGAAAGCCTGCCCTCTACGTCGAGGGTCCCGCCGGAGCTGCGGCCACCGCGGCGTGGGAGAGCCTGCTCGCGATGCAGCACTACGCCCAGCTCGATCCCGACACCGCGTGGTCGGCGTACCGCGGGCTGATGTCCCTGGTGGGGCCGGACGGCGAGCTCGGCGGCGAAGGGCTGCCGAGCCGCAAGGCGCAGACGGCCGCCGTACTGCACGCACTCACCCGTGACACCGAGGCCGTGCGGAACGTCTACCCGGCCCTGCGGCGACACCTGCTCCGGGCCGAGGCCGATCCGCGGTGGGTCTTCAAGGACAGCACCCCGGCCGGCCAGAAGGACGCACAGTTCGTCGCGTCGGTCCTCATCGACATGGCCCACGCCCGGGACCTCGCCGCCGTGCTCGGTGATTCCGCGGAGGTCGTCATGTGGGACGCGCACCGGATCGCGACCTTCGCCGACTACCTGCGCTGGTTCTGGCCGACCCCGGACTCCGGACCGGTCGAGATGGTCCGGCCCGGCACGACCGAGGACGCCGACCCGGGAAACATCCTGTGGATCGGGTGCGGCCTGCACCTCGATCTCTGGCCGGAGGACAGTCCGGAGCTCTCCGCACTGTTGCGCCGGCTCCTCGACACCTACCGGCCCGAGCGCACCTTCGCCGGATTCGTGCAGCCGAAGTACCCGGACATCAGCTACACCGTGCGCGGACTGCTCGATCACGGTCATCGGGCACAGGCGCGGGGTCTGGCCAACTGCGCGTTGCGCGATGTCGTCCGGGCCCATCAGTTCGCCGAGACCTACGACGGCGACGATTCGCCGAGCGGGCACGGGGTCCGGCCGTCCTGTTTCGGCGCCGGACTGGTCATCGATGTGGTCTGGCTCAACAACGACGGCAGCTGGGCGTCGACGTAGGCAGTGCCCGCCAAACACAGCACCCCCAAAACACAGCGCCCCCAAAACACAGCCCCCTTAAAACACAGTGTGTCCAAAAAGGCAAGACCAACCGGGAACAGTCGTGGACCGGCCCTCGTTGGGCCCGCATGACCGTCGCCGATGTGCGGCGGTCGCCCAACTCAGCATCGATAGAGGAGCCCGATAATCGTGGTATCACCAGAAGCCCGTGGCCGACTCCACGAGGAGCTTTCCGCACTCGAGGCAGAGCGCGGGCAGTTGCTCGAACTCGTCGCGTCCACCGTCGGCAAGGACCCCGCGGACCAGGCCGAGCGCACTCTGCGCGAGTTCGACGTGGAGCAGGTGGAGATCCGCATTCAGCGCATCCGCGCTCGCCTGGACGCAGCAGATCGTCCGGCCCGCACCACGGCGCTGGACGGCACCGTGCGTCCCGGCGTCGTCGTCGCTCTCGACTTCGGCGACGGTGCGCCCGAGAAGTTCGTCTTCGGCGGACTCGCCGAGGTCGACGAGGACGTCGACGTGGTGACGCCCAGTTCGCCGCTCGGCCGGGCGCTGCTCGGAGCCGGCGCGGGCGACGCCGTCTCCTACCGCACCCCCCAGGGGGAGCGGTCGGTCCGCATCGCCGCGATCGAGGGAGCGGCCGACGGTGCGGTGGGGGCCGGTTCCCCCCGGTGAGAGGATGACGCCGTGATCATGCGGACTGCGGATGAGACCCAGACCATCGAAGAGACCCGCACCATCGAGGAGACGCGGCCGGACACCCGCCACGCCGAGCCGGGCGACCACGAGCGGCTCGCGCACTACGTCCGGAAGTCCGACCAGATGGCGGCGGCGATCGAGGGCACGCCGGTCCGGGCGCTGTGCGGCAAGGTGTGGGTGCCCACCCGGGACGGGGAGCGGTTCCCCGTGTGCCCGGAATGCAAGGAGATTTACGAGTCGATGAAGGCCTGAGGCATTCGCGCGATTCGCGTGATCCTCGGATAGCACCGACCCTGTGACGGTCAATGCGTCACAGTGGACGGACCATGACCTTCCTCGCAATCGTCCTGGCGTTGGTCGCCGCGGCTCTCTTCGCTGTTGCGACGGTGGCCGAGCAGCATGCCGCCTTCGAGGTCCCGGACGAGTCCGCGCACGGCTTCGGCCTCCTGCTCACGCTGATGAGGCGGCCGCTGTGGTGGGGCGGCTTCGGTGGCAACATCGGCGGCTTCGTCGTCCAGGCGGCCGCACTGGGTGTCGGCTCGCTCCTGCTGGTGCAACCGCTGCTCGTCACTGCTCTGCTCTTCGCGCTGCCGTTGGGCGCCCGGTGGAACCACCGTCAGATGGCCCGCACCGACTGGGTGTGGGCGACGCTGCTGGTGGTCGCCCTGGCCGTCTTCGTCGTCGTCGGGCAGCCGACCCGCGGCATCCCGCGCGCGTCGATCACCGCTTGGTTGCATGCCGCAATCTTCATCGCCCCTGTCGTCATCGCGTGCCTGGTGTGGGCGGCGACGCGGCGGCAGCGGGTGCAGCGCGCACTGCCGCTGGCCATCGCCACCGGAGTGCTCTACGGCGTGATCGCGGCGCTGACGAAATCGGTCGCGAGCCTCGTCGGTCACGGGTTCGTCGCGGTGATCACCAACTGGGAGACCTACGCCCTGATGATCGTCGGGATCATCGGGGTCGTGCTGCAACAGTCGGCCTTCCAGGCCGGATCGCTGGAGGCGTCGCTCCCGGCGGCGACGGTGCTCGAACCGATCGTGGCGACCGTGCTCGGCCTGACCATCCTCGGCGAGACCCTCCGGGCCGGTGGGGCGGCGCTGGCCGTGATCGCGGTCTGCGTCATCGTCGTCGTGCTCGGAACGGTGGCCCTCGCGCGGTCGGCCGCCCGATTCACCCCGGAGCCGGCTCCGGCCTCCGTTCCCGCCGGCAGCTGACGACTCACGGGAACCACGCCAGCGTGGTCGTCGTGCCGGGTGGGATCTCGGTGTAGCCGGCGTCCACGACGCGGACGGGCGCTCTGCGGGCCAGCCGTCGCCACTGCCGGGCGTCCGGAAGCGACACGCTGATCGGCAGTCCGGCCGCGACCCATGCCGTTCGTCGTTCGTCATCGATCTCCGCCCAGGCGAGCTGGGCGGCGTGGCCGCACTGTGCCGCTGCCTTTCCGGTGGACATCCGGACCCGCGGCGTGGCCGCGATGCACAACGTGTCGTCGTCGACCGGAGACGGGTCGCCGGGCTCTTCGAGATCGGTGCCCGCGACCTGCAGCTTGGCCACCTCGGGCGGCACGGCGTCCACGGGCCCAGGTACCAGCGCGCGCACCTGGGCGCCGCGGCGGTCGACGGTCACCTGGTCCAGGTCTTCGGTCGCGCGCCACGGCGCGCCCCGCGCCCGCCGGACGACCTTGCGGATGCGGCCGTCCTCCCACCGCTGTACCCGCTCGTACCACTCCCCGTCGGGTCGGGCGCGTCCGTCGGCGAGCAGACTGACGACTGCGGCGGCGGTCGCCTCGCAGACGGCGAGATGGCTCGGCGGGTCGACCTTCGGCACGTGGACCACCAGCTGCATCGCCCACGGCGGCTCGCCGGCCGGGTCGGCGTACCGGCCGGCGCGGGGCGGTTCGGGAAGGTCCACGCAGGGCAGTATCGCCTACGGCGAGAGCGGGAACGGCCAGGCCGTTAGCGGGGGTAACGACCACCGAGGGAGGCGCATCCGGTGCGGAACGGGAAGGCGCACCGCCTCGAGGTGGCCGCGCCGGACTGGATGGTGCGAGTGGTGCGCGCCACCCCCGCTCCGGTCCCGTGGCTGGACATGCTGCGGATGGCGCTCACGGTCCCGGCGCCCCTGGCCGTCGCCCTGCTCGCCGGCAACCTGCGCTTCGGCGTCTTCGCCGCCATGGGTGCCCTGGCCTGCGGGCTCGCCGACCGCGGTGGTTCGCTGCGGATAAGGCTGCTGCGCGCCGCCGCGGCGGGGATCGCCGGTGGTGCCGGACTCGTGATCGGCCGGTTGATCGAGATGCCGGGGTGGTATTCGGTCCTCATCGTCGCCGCGCTCGCCGCCCTGTCGGCGGTGATCAGCGTCGTCAACGCGATGTTGTCCTTCGCCGGCTTGCAACTGCTGGTCTACACCGCGATCGGCTCCGGGCTGCGGGTGCCGCAGCCGCCGTACCTGCTGTCCCTGCTCTTCGTGGTGGGCGGCCTGTGGGCGGTGCTGCTCTCGATCGCCCGGGCCCGCATCGAGGGCCCGCTGATGCCCGAACGGGCCGCCGTGGCCGAGGTCTACCGGCGGATCGCCGGCCTGGTTTCCGCGACCGGCACGTCCGCGATGCCGGAGGCGCGCCAGGCGCTGACCGATGCGCTCAACACCGCCTACGACACCCTGCTCGGGGCGCGGTCGACGTCGGCCGGCCGGAACGCCGAGTATCACCGGCTGGCGGCGTTGCTCAACGCGGCGACACCGCTCGTCGAGGCGACGGTCGCCCTCGCCCATCACGGCCGGCCGCCGCCCCCGGAGGTCCGCTATGCCGTCTCGACGCTCCCGCGCGGGGTGCTGCGCGGCGAACGCCCGGAGCCCTTCCCGGAGCTGGCCCACGAGACCCCGCTGCTGCGGGCACTCCGGCGCGGGTACGTCGCGCTCCTCGACCAGTTCACCGAGCCGACCGGGCCCGGCGACCGGCCGGCGCTCGCGCCGCCGACCCTGCGCGACCGCTGGGAGACGGCCGCCGACCGCGTCCTGTCCGGGCCCAACACCCGCCGCTACGTGGTCCGGCTCGTGCTGTGCATGGGCCTGGCCGAGGCGCTGCGCGCCGTCGTCCCGCTGCAGCGCTCCTACTGGATGCTGCTCACGGTGGCGATCGTCCTGAAGCCGGACTTCGGGTCGGTGTTCGCCCGCGCCGTGCAGCGCGGACTCGGCACGCTGATCGGCGTCGTCATCGGCGCCGGCCTGCTCGTCGTCGTCCCCGGGGGAGCCGGACTGCTGCCCTTCATCGCCGTTTTCGCCGCGACGCTGCCCTACGCGATCACACGCAACTTCGGCGTGTTCTCGACGTTCCTCACGCCGCTCGCCGTCCTGCTCATCGATCTCGGTACGCCGCAGGGCTCGTCGATCCTCACCACCCGTCTGCTCGACACCCTCGCCGGGTGCGTCATCGTCCTCGTCGTCGGCTATCTGATCTGGCCGAGCACCTGGCGGGTGCGGCTCGGTCCGCAGGTGGCCGACGCCGTCGACGCGCTCGGGGACTACCTGGTCGCCGCATTCGGCGACGACGACTCGCGCCGCGGCCGCCAGCGCCGCCGCAGTTACCGGGCGTTGTCCGAGGTCCGCACCGCGCTCCAGCAACTTCTCGCCGAGCCGCCGCCGGCCAGCCATGCGGCCGCAGCGTGGTGGCCGATGATCGTGCAGCTCGAGGGCACCGCCGATGCGATCACGCACGGCGCCACGCAGGCGCGCACCACGCAGTGCCGTCCCGATCCGGCCCATGTCGCGGAGCTGGACGCCGCGATCCGCGACCTCGCCGCGGCGCTGCGGGAACGCCGCCCGCCGACGCTGCGCGATCCGCCCGACGACTCCGCCCTGGACGCGGTGACCGAGGAGATCCGGCGAGCGCGCAAGATCGCCTCAGGGGTCGGAAGTTCCGGTCGGCAGCGGCGCCCGTCGCCCCAGCGGCAGTAGGTGTGCTTCCGGCCACATTCTTCTGGTTTTAACCCGGCGTCATCAGCCCGTAACTAGCGTGCTTTCTACTGAAGGGGTCGCACAGCCGAGGGGGATCCATGCGGGTTCGCGCCTACACCGCCGCCGTCAGCGCGATGGCGTGGCCGATGCGCCGACTGGATCGCCGACTCGTCGCCGGGGCGCGCCGTAATGCGGCGGACGCGTTGACCGTCGACCGGATGCGCGCCTGGGCGTGGAACGAGATTCGCAGCGATGTCTCGGGGCTGGCGGAGGCCGGTCGGCGTTCTGCCTGATCAAGCCCACCAATCTCTGTCGGTAGGCCGGGGTCGGCGCTACCGTGGATCTTCAGGGCGCGAGCAGGTCGAGCCCCGATGAGTGGGTCGGACGCCATGCGGATCAGAGATGTGTTGCGCACCAAAGGGACCGATGTAGCGACTGTGTCACCTGAGGCGACTGTGGCGTCGCTGCTCGACCGATTGGCCGAGCGCAAGGTCGGCGCGATGCTCGTGCAGGCCGAGGACCAGACGTTGGTCGGCATCGTCTCCGAGCGGGACGTCGTGCGGGCGCTGCACGCCGACGGCGCGATGCTGCTGGACCGGCCGGTCTCGCAGATCATGACCACCGAGGTGACCACCTGCGCGCTCGCTGATCCGGTCGAGCACGTCATGCGCCTGATGACCGATCAGCGGGTTCGGCACGTTCCGGTGCTCGACAAGGGTCGCCTCGCCGGGATCGTCAGCATCGGTGATGTCGTGAAGAGCAGGATCGACGACCTGCAGTCCGCGACCGAGCATCTGGAGAGCTACATCACCGGTCGGTGACCCGCCCGGTCGCCCTCGAGGCTTGCGACGTCCTCCGGTGCGGTCGCCTCCTCCGGGTGTTCGCCGGTGCCGCCGAAGTGCACCAGCATCAGGATGCCGCTGATCGCCACGACGAACCCCGCGAACGCCAGCGGTGCCGTGGCCGGGCGGATCGTGTCGCCCAGCGCGGTCACTCCGACCACCGCCGGGACCACCGTCTCGCCGACCACCACGGATGCGGTCACGGTCGTGACCCGGCCGCGCTGCAGGGCGGTCACGAAGAACAGCGCACCGATGAGTGCCCCGATCAGCAGGGCATAGGCCGCCGGGTCCAGGAGCAGGTGGCTCGGCGCCAGTGTCGGGATCGTCCGGGCGGCGAGGGCCACCGTGCCGAAGCCGAGGCCGGCCACCCCGCCGAGGAGCACCGACGGGACGGGGCGCTCGATCCGCACCAGCACCATCGCGATGGCGCCGAGGACGACAGCCCCGGCCAGGAGACCGGCCCGCACGGCGAGCGGGTTGTCGTGGGCGCCCTCGTGCCCGGCCGAGAGCCCCAGCAGGGCGAGGCCCAGGCAGATCGCCAGGATCGACCCCCACTCCTGGGCCGAGAGCCGGAGCCGGAAGACGACTCCGGCGAGTACCGCCGTCACGGCAAGGTTCGAGGACACGACCGCTTGGACGACGTAGAGCGGCATCACGCGCAACGCGAGCACGCCGAAGCAGAAGCCGAGCATGTCCAGGCCGACCCCGGCGAGGTACGGCAGCTGGGTGAGCAGGCGGACGAGCAGCCGCGGGTCGACGCCCGCGGACACGGCGTTACGACGCGCCGCGGTCGCCTGCATGATCGAGCCGCTGCCGTAGCAGAGCGCCGCGGCGCCGGCGTACAGCAAGCCGATCTTCACCTAGTCGAGGCTATCCGCCGTGCCCCGCGCTCGCCCGTCGTTATTCGTACGCACCGACGGCCCCATACATCCCGGTGACCCCTCCGCTCTCGGTTCCGCTCCGCGATCCTGGCCGCTGCACGTAATGTCGTGGTTACCGAACGGAGGATTCCATGCTGATCGTCACGACGAACGAGATCCCCGGATACGACATCACACACGTCCACGGAGAGGTATTCGGGCTCACCGTGCGGTCCCGCAACATCGGGTCGCAGATGGGCGCCGGCCTGAAGTCGATGTTCGGCGGCGAACTCAAGGGCATGACGAAGGTGATGATCGACAGCCGCAACGAGGTCATGGGCCGGATGATCGGCGAGGCGCAGGCCCGTGGCGCCAACGCGATCGTGGGCATGCGTTTCGACACCTCGGAGATGGGCGACACCTGGACGGAGATCGTCGCCTACGGCACCGCGGTCGTCGTCACGCCGACCACCGACGACGCCAGGGCGCAGGTCAACGCCGAAGCCGGCCAGCCGGCCTGGCAGCCGACCGGATACGCATCGGCGGACGTCAAGCGGGGGTAGCCCGGCCGCGCCCGGTCAGGGCCCGGTGCGTACCACGACGGCGTAACTGCCCAGGCCGAGCATTCTCGACCCGGCGATCTCCTCGGTGCCGGTCAGTATCGCCCGGATCGATCCGTCGCCCGGGTCGAACTCCACGTCGTGCACCGTGCCGAGGCCGTCGCCGTTCTCGGTGAGTATCCGCTTGCCCATCAGGTCGCGGTCGGATTCGGCGAGCGCGGCAAGGTCGCCGTCGGGGATCCGGATCGCGTCCTTGGACTCGATGGTCGCCGCGTCTCGGCCGAAGGCCTTCAGGTCCGTCCAGGCGAGCACATCGCCCGGGCCGGGCGCCTTCTTCAGCCGCACGGCGACGACGGAGGCGGTCCGCGGATCGACGACGAAGGCCCGGACCTTGGCCACGCTCGCCGCATCCGTCGTACTGACGACTTGGTGGTTCTTGGCTTCGGTGAACCGCATCAGGCCCCTCCCCGCAGCCGGGAGCGGAACGCGTCGATGGCCGCCCCGAATCCGGACAGGTCGTCGGTGACGAAGTCTGCGGCCGCGGCCGGCACGATCAGCGCCTCACCGGAGACCGAGATCGTGTCGGGCAGCGGGATGAGCACCGTGCGGCCGTCCCGTCCCAACGCCTCGGTGGAGTCGATGGCGTAGCCGACGACCTCGGCCGTACGCCCGACCTCCAGGATCACGTCGACGACCTTGCCCAGGTCGACGCCGTCGTCGGTCAGCACCCGGGAGCCGAGAACGTCGCCGCCGCGTGCCTCGCCCTTCTCGACGACCGACTGACGGGGGCCGAAAGCCTGCTCGTCGACGATCATCACGGCGTCGCGCCCGAGTCCGTGCACCGCCGACCACGGCAGTGCCTCCTTGCGCGGGCCGCTGAACAGGCCGCGGCCGGCCAGGGTGAATCCGGCGACCTCGCCCGCCTCCGCGCCGGCGTAGACGACGTCCTTGATCTGTGCGACGTCCTCGCCCGCCAGGGTGACCACCGGGCGCTTCATGATCTCGGTGGCCCGCATGAGCACACTCACCGGCGACCTCTCTTCGTGATGACTCCGCCCGACCGTCGCCGCGCCTGGATCGCGAGTACGCCGGCGAGCACAACGGCCAGCGCCACCACGATGATGATCAGCCACACCCACCACGCCATGTAGTGCCGCCTTAGCCGTCTTCGAGCCGATCGGGGAGGCCCTGAGTCTAGTCCGGACGGGCCGGCGGGGCGGGACGGTGCGGACCGGTCAGCCGCGCAACGGCGCGACGGCGAGTTCGTCCATCCCGTCGGCGAAGGTCACGCCGGCGGTGAAGCCCAGTGACTCGCGGGCCCGGTCGGTGCCGGCCAGGATGTGGCGTACGTCGCCGAGCCGGTATTCGCCGGTGACCACGGGAGCCGGCCCGCCGTGCGCCGAGGCGAGGGCCGCAGCCATCTCCCCGACGGTGTGCGGGACACCCGATCCGATGTTGAACACCGTGAGCCCACCGGCGGGCGGGTCGGCGGTCAACGCCGTGAGGTTCGCGGCTGCCACGTCGCGGACGTGGACGAAGTCACGGCGTTGGCCACCGTCCTCGAAGACCCGGGGAGGCCGACCACGCTCCAGCGCCGACCGGAAGATCGACGCGACCCCGGCGTACGGCGTGTTGCTCGGCATCCGAGGGCCGTACACATTGTGGTAGCGGAGGCCGATGGCCTGCCCGCCGGTGGATCTCGCCCACGACGCCGCAAGGTTCTCCTGCGCGAGTTTGGTGGCGGCGTAGCCGTTCCGCGGGTCCGGTGGGGCTTCTTCGGGGACGGTCTCGCACCCGAGTTCGGCGCCGCACTCCGGGCAGTGTGGCTCGAAGATTCCTGCCGCGAGGTCCCGTTCCGCGCGCGGGCCGGGACGCACGATGGCGTGCCGCGGGCACCGGTAGCGGCCTTCGCCGTAGACGACCATCGAGCTTGCCAGCAGCAGGCGGCCGACCCCGGCGCGATGCATGCCGGCCAGGAGAACCGCCGTCCCCAGGTCGTTGTGGGACGCGTAGTCCGGAAGATCCTGCGGGTCGACCCCCAGCCCGACCATCGCCGCCTGGTGGCACACCGCGTCGACCCCGGACAACGCGCGGTCCACGGTGGCCGGATCACGGATGTCCCCGACGACCAGCCGGTGGCCGAGGTGGCCGGGTCGGCCGTCCGGATAGGCCGGGTGCACAGCCGGCAGCAGAGCGTCGAGCAGCCGCACGTCATGGCCGGCCGCCGCGAACGCATCCGCGACATGGGATCCGACGAAACCTGCGCCGCCGGTGATCAGTACCCGCGCCCTCGACCCGGACATCGGTCAGCCGCCGGACCGCAGCTCGACGAACCAGCGTCCGGCCGCGCTCCACACCTGCGAGACCTCGAGGCCGACGGCGGGAGCGAGTCGCGCAGCGGCATCGGCTCCGCACTGCGCCCACGGGAACCAGGCGCTGCGTCGACCGCCGCGCTCGAGCCGCATCGTCCGGCGTCGGAGCGGCACCCCGGGTGGGTGCGTTTCGCAGATCACGCTGCCGCCGACACCCATGACCTGGCGGATGCGGCCGAGGAGGCGGCACGGATCGCCTCCGATGCCGAGGTTGCCGTCGGCCAGCACCACATGATCCCACCTGCCCTCGCCCGGAAGAGGACCGAAGACGTCCCGGCGCAACGCGGCCGCCCCGCGGGCGAGGCATTGCCGGACGGCTTCTGCGGCGATGTCGATGCCGAGCGCGGGTCTCCCGCCCCGGCTGAGCGCCTCGGTGATCCGGCCCGGACCACATCCGACGTCGAGCGTCGGACCCGTGCAGCGGCCGAGCAGCGCGGAGTCGCCCGCAATGGATTCCCCACACCAGTCGGTGAGGGGTAGCGGGACCGGCGTCCCGTCGGCGCAACGCAGCGTCCAGCCGCCGTCCCGCCCGCGCCGCGCCGCCCGTAGCCCGGCCTCGTAGCAGTCGAGTACGGATTCGGTGGCGGGGCACTCCCGGTCCGGGCGCGGTGTCATGCCCGGCCCGCATCGGCCAGGCTGGATCGGAGGTCGACGACGGCCGCTGCGAACCGGCTGCGCGGGGTGATCCGTGCCACGGCGAGTACGTCGGCGAAGGTGTCGATGTCGCGCCGTACCGGCAGCATCCCGACCCGCAGCCCCACTGCCCGGAGCGCGTCGACGGTGCGGCGGCCCGTGGCCGGCGTGGACATCGGTACCCGGCGGAGGACACCAGCGTGGTGTGCGTCCCGGAGTCCCAGAGCCCACCATCCGCCGTCGACCGCCGGGCCGACGACCGCGTCGACGTCGTCATGGCTCAGCCGGTGCAGGCAGTCGGCGAGCAACGCGCCGTCGACCTGCGGGGTGTCCATGCCGAGTTGCAGTATCGGGCCGCGGCAGGTGGCGGCCGTGTCGGTAAAGGCGTGGGCGATCCGGTCGCCCAGCCCGCCACCGCGCTGCGACAGCACGTCGAAGCCGGGTGCGGTGAACGGCGGCCGGTCGATGGCCAACACACGGCGCCGGGCCGGGGCCCGCCGTACGGCGTCGAGGGTGTCGGCCAGCGACGCGGCGGCGAGGACCGCCGCCTGATGGGGTGTGCAGGGCGGGCACAGCCGGGTCTTGACCCGACCCGGCGCGGGGTGCTTCGCCATGACGAGCAGTTGCCCGGTCATCGGGCGAGGATCGCGCGCATGTCACGGACGGCCCGTGCGGTGCCGGCGACCGAGCCGGACACCTTGGAGCGGGTGCCGCCCGCGCGCGGATGGTAGGCGACGTCGACCTCGGTGACACGCCAGCCCGCGTCCGCGGCCCGCACGACCATCTCCAGGGGATACCCGAAACGCCGGTCGGTGAGGTCGAGGGCCAGGAGGGCGTCCCGTCGGGCCGCGCGCATCGGTCCGATGTCGTGGACCTCGAGCCCGGCCCGGTGGTGGAGGCGGCGTGCGAGAAAGGCGTTGCCGGCCCGTGCGTGCCAGGGAAAGGCGCGGGTCGACACCGGACATCGGCGGCCGAGCACCAGGTCGGCGGCGCCGTCGACGACCGGCGCCACGACCCGCGGCAGCTGCTGTGGATCGAGCGACCCGTCGATGTCGCAGAAGCACACCACGTCGGCGGTGGCGGCGAGCAGACCGGCGTGAGCGGCGGCGCCGAATCCGCGCCGGGCCTCTTCGATGACCGTCGCCCCGTGTCGACGGGCGATCTCGCCCGACCCGTCGGTGGAACCGTTGTCGACCACCACGGCCCGGAACCCCGCACCAAGCCGTTGCAGCACCCAGGGCACGGCGGCCGCCTCGTTGAGGCAGGGAAAGATCACATCCGGCACGGTCCGGACGCTACCCATCGTCGCCGGGCATGGGGGCCGGAAAATGTTACGAGCTGCGAACGGATCCGGCCGGCCACCGTCGATCCGGTCCCGGCATGCGCCGGCCGTCCTATCGTTGTCCGGTGCTCGAGCTCGCACGATCCCCCGGCACGGCCGTCCGACGAGGGCGGGGGACCCGGGCGGACCTCGTCGCGGTTGCGGTCGCGCTCGCCGTGGTGGCGGCCGCCGTCGTGGTGGGCTGGATCCTGCGGGACAACGGAGTTCCGCTCTCCACGGCGAGCCCGCCGTTGGTGGGGCGCTGGCTCCCGCATCTGGGCCCGGGAACCGCCCTGGTCGTCGGCGTCGCCGTCGTCGTGGTCGGCTTCGGGGAGACGGTCGCGAGACGTCTGGCGTGGCCACGGCTGCTGATCGCCGGCTACCTGTGTTCGGTGGCGTGGACGGTATCGCTCGCGCTTGTCGACGGCTGGGCGCGCGGGGTCACCGGCCGGCTGACGCTGCCGGAGGAGTACCTGCCCGAGATCCACCGGGTGCGCGGCGTCGGTGCCTTCGTCAGCGGATTTGCCGACCACATCACGAAGAACGATCCGCAGCCGTGGACGACCCAGGTCGCCGGCCACCCACCCGGCGCCCTGCTGGCGTTCGTCGGACTGGACCGGATCGGTCTCGGTGGCGCCGGGTGGGCCGCTGCCGCCTGCGTGCTGGTCGGCTGCACCGTGAGCGTGTCGGTGCCGGTCACGCTGCATGCGCTCGGGGCGCCGGCGGCCGCCCGGGCTGCGGTTCCGTTCCTGGTGCTGTTCCCGGGTGCGGTCTGGGTCGGGGTATCCGCGGACGGCTTGTACGCCGGAGTGGTCGCCGCGGGGGTGGCGTTGCTCGCGGTCGGCGCCGCCGGTCGCGGTAAGCGGGCCGATGCCGTGTCGCTCGCCGGTGGGGTGCTGCTCGGGGCAGGTCTCTACCTGTCGTACGGGCTGGTGTTGATGGCCCTGCCGGCGGTCGGCGCGGCGATCGTGCGCCGGCGGGTCCGGCCGCTCCTGGTCGGCGCCGCCGGGGTGGCGGCGGTGGTGCTTGCGTTCACCGCCGCCGGCTTCTGGTGGTGGTCGGGATATCAGGAGACGCTGCTGCGCTACGCCGACGGAGTGGCGGCCGGCAGGCCGTACTCCTACTGGATCTGGGCCGATCTCGCGGCGCTGGCGTTGGCGGCCGGGCCGGCGACGGTGGCGGGTGTACGCCGGGCCTGCGCCGCGGTGCTGCCGTCGGCCGGCAGGCCGGATCGGTCCCGCCTCCCTGTTCTGGTCATGGTCGGCGCGGCGGCGGCCGCGATTCTGGTCGCCGATCTCTCCGGTCTGAGCAAGGCCGAGGTCGAGCGGATCTGGCTGCCCTTCACTGTCTGGCTGGGTGCGGCCGCAGTGCTGCTGCCGCCCCGCACGCAACGCGGGTGGCTTGCCGCGCAGGTGGTCACGGCCGTCGCGATCAACCATCTGCTGCTGACCAACTGGTGAGGCGGTGATCATGCGGCGTGTGTCGGCACGGCAGCCGCCGCCGGGGCCGTTCCGGCCCGGCTTCTGGCGCAGCCCGCTGCGCGGCCCGTGGCTGACCGCCGTGCTCGGACTGATCCTGCTGATCGGCATCACCGTGCTGATACTCACCGGCCTGCTGTCCTACGCCTCCTACGATCCCCGCCTGCCCGGGAACGACCCGACGCCGACACACGGTCTGCTGGGCTTCTACCTCTTCGACTGGCCGACCCGTCCGGTCTGGCTCTACCGGGTCACCCAGGCGGTGCACGTCATCGGTGGCCTGACGCTGCTGCCAGTACTGCTCGCCAAGCTCTGGTCGGTGATTCCGAGGCTCTTCGAGTGGCCCGCGGTCCGATCCCCGCGACACGCCCTGGAGCGCGCCAGCCTGTTGCTCCTGGTCGGCGGCGCGGTGTTCGAGTTCGTGACCGGGATCCTCAACATCCAGATCTTCTACGTCTTCCCGTTCTCCTTCTACACCGCGCACCTGTACGGCGCGTGGGTGTTCATCAGCGCCTTCGTCGTGCATGTCGGCCTGAAGTTCCCGCAGATGGTCCGGGCGATACGTGGGGGGAGCCTGCGGCGGGTGCTGCACACCGGCGCCGGACAGACCGTTCCCGAGCCTTCCGCGAGCGACCTGGTCGCACCGGCACCGTCGCCGCCGACGCTCTCCCGGCGCGGCCTGCTCGGGTTCGTCGCCGGCGGGTCGCTGACGCTGCTCGGTCTGTCCTTCGGGCAGACGGTCGACGGCTGGTGGCGCCGTACCGCCCTCCTCGCACCGCACGGCCGGGCCTACGGGACCGGGCCGAACGATTTCCAGGTGAACAAGACCGCTGCCCACCTGGGTATCACCCGGGCGCAGATCGGCCCCGGCTGGCGGCTGGAACTGGTCGGCCCGGCGCGCCGGCGCCTGCTCACCAGGGCGGAGCTGTCTGCGCTGTCCCAACACACCTACGCCCTGCCGATCGCCTGCGTGGAGGGCTGGTCCACCGAGCAGACCTGGACCGGGGTGCGGCTGGCCGACCTCGGCCGGCTGGTCGGCGCCGGCTCACCGAGCAGCGTCCACGCCGAATCACTGCAGCAGGGAGGGGCGTTCCGGACCGCCACCCTCAGTTCCCGCCAGGGCAGCGACCCGCAATCGCTGTTGGCGCTGAAGGTGAACGGGGCGGATCTCTCGCCCGATCACGGCTATCCGGCGCGCCTGATCGTCCCGGCGGCTCCCGGCGTGCACAACACCAAGTGGGTCGCCCGACTCACGTTCCACCAGGGGACGACGTGACCACGCACCGCTTCGCCCACAGCCGGGTCGGCAGGCGGATCGGAGATCCGCTCGCCGTGCTCTCCCTGCTCGGCTGCTTCGCCCTGGCCGGCTACGCCGCGAGCCGGGTCGTCGTGGCGGGGCCCTGGCTGGGCATCGTGGTCTGGTTCGTGGGCGCCGCGATCGCCCATGATCTGGTGCTCTACCCGCTCTACGCCCTGGCCGATTCGCGTGCGCAGGGACGGCTGCGCCGACGTGCGCGGCCGCTGCCGGCCGTGGCCGGAGTGCCGTGGATCAACTACCTGCGGGTGCCGTTGGGGCTGTCGATGCTGCTGCTCGCCGTGTGGTTCCCGCTGATCGTGGGGCTGCGGGCAGCGGCGTACGAGGGCGCGACCGGGCTCGGCACCGGGGTGTTCCTGGGCCGCTGGCTGGCGGTCACGGGGGCGCTTTTCCTCGGTTCGGCGCTCCTGTACGCGCTGCGGATCCGCCGGGCGCCTAAGCTCACGCCGTGACGACCGAGTGGTCGTCGCCACGGGTGCTGGTGGTCGACGACGATCCGACGGTGAGCGACGTCGTACGCCGCTACCTCGAGCGCGACGCGCTGGTCGTCGACGTCGTCGGAGACGGCGAGACCGCGCTGGCCCGCGCACTGGCCGATCCGCCGGACCTGGTGGTGCTCGACCTGATGCTGCCGGGCCTGTCCGGTCTCGAGGTGTGCCGGGCCCTTCGGGCCGCCCACCCGGTACCGATCGTCATGCTGACCGCCCTCGGTGAAGAGGCCGACCGGGTCCTCGGCCTGGAGGTGGGGGCGGATGACTACCTGACCAAGCCGTTCTCGCCGCGCGAGCTGAGCCTGCGGGTCCGGTCCGTGCTGCGTCGTACGTCGACACCGCCACAGCGGACTGCAACGGTGCTGCGCGACGGTGCCCTCGTCGTCGACGTCGGAGCGCACCACGCCTCGCTCGGCGGGACCCCCCTGACGCTCACCGGCCGCGAGTTCGACCTGCTCGCCTTCCTGCTCGCCCATCCCGACACGGCGTTCAGCCGGGCCGACCTGTTCGAACGGGTCTGGGGCTGGACCTTCGGCGACCACGCCACGGTGACCGTCCACGTCCGCCGGCTGCGGGAGAAGATCGAGCCGGACCCCTCCCGACCCACCCGCATCGTCACCGTCTGGGGTGTCGGCTACCGGTACGACGCCGAGGCGGAGACGTGATCCCGGACGCGCTGTCGGTCGCCGCGATCGCCGTGGGCTGCGCGGTTCCCGTCGTACTCGTCGGAATCGTCGCGTTGTGGTTGCTGCGGCGGCGGTCGGTGACGGCCAACGTCTTCGTGGTCGTCCTCGTCGCCGTGCTGTCGGTGGTCTGCGGGGTGGTGGGCACCGCGTCGGCGATGTTCCTGTCGAGGCACGACCTCGGCGTCGTGCTCATGGTCGTCGCCGTCGCCGGGCTGGTCGGCCTGGGCTCGGCACTGCTGCTCGGCCGGCAGCTGGCCAGGCGCAGCATGTGGGAGCGCGAGGCGCAGGCCCGGGAGCGGGCCCTCGAAGCGAGCCGCCGACAACTGGTCGCCTGGGTCTCGCACGACCTGCGCACACCGCTGGCGGGCCTGCGGGCGATGGCCGAGGCGCTCGAGGACGGCGTCGTCGACGAGCCGGCACACATCGCCGACTACCACCGCCGGATCCGGTGCGAGACCGACCGGCTGGCCGGCATGGTCGACGACCTGTTCGAGCTGTCCCGCATCCAGGCGGGCGCGCTGCCGCTGCAGTGGGACGAGGTGTCGCTGGCCGATCTGGTCTCGGACGCGGTCGCGTCGACTTCACCGGCGGCCGAAGCGAAGCGGATCGCCATCCGGGCCGAGGGGACCGGCTGGCCGGTCGTGCGGGGGAGCGATGCGGAATTGTCCCGCGTCGTCCGCAATCTGCTGGCCAACGCGATCCGGCACACCCCGGCCGACGGCACCGTGGTGGTCGCCGCCGGTGCCGACACCGACGGCGCCTGGCTGATGGTGCAGGACGCCTGCGGCGGAATCCCGTCCGGCGACCTGCCGCGGATCTTCGAGGTCGCGTTCCGGGGGGAGTCGGCCCGGTCCCCGCAGACCCCGGCCGACGGCGGCGCGGGACTGGGGCTGGCGATCGCCCGGGGCCTGGTGGAGGCGCACCGCGGGCAGATCGCCGTCGAGAACGTCGACTCCGGATGCCGGTTCGTGATCCGGCTGCCGCAGACCGTCTGAGGGCCTCGGCCGGCCGTGCGGTCGGGAGCCCGCCGGCCTGCGCGCACTAGGCTTGCCGTATGCCCGATCGGCTGACGCACGTGGACGAGAGCGGTGCCGCGCGGATGGTGGACGTCGCCGACAAGCAGGTCACCGTCCGCGAGGCGTCGGCCAGCGGTCTGCTGCTGCTCAGCCCGCAGGTCCTCGACCTGCTGCGGGGGGAGGGCGTCCCCAAGGGCGACGCGCTCGGCGTCGCCCGGATCGCCGGAATCATGGCCGCGAAGCGCACCCCCGACCTCGTCCCGCTGTGTCACCCGATCGCGCTGCACGGCGTCGACGTCGACCTCGAACTGCGGGACACCGGGGTCGCGATCCACGCCCGCACCCGGACCGCGGACCGCACGGGCGTCGAGATGGAGGCCCTCACCGCCGTCGCCGTCGCCGGCCTGGCGTTGATCGACATGGTGAAGGCGGTGGACCGCGACGCCGTGCTCACCGACGTCCGGGTCGAGACGAAATCCGGCGGGCGCTCCGGGGACTACCGGCGGCGTACTGCGGGGGAGGGGTCGGCATGACCGATCGGGTCCCGGCAGGGAGTCGCGCCGCGGTCATCACCTGCTCCAACCGCAGCGCCCGGGGCGAGCGTGCCGACGACTCGGGCCGGATCCTCGTCGACGGCCTGGGCGAGCTGGGCTTCTCCGTCGAACCCGCGGTGGTGGTCCCGGACGAGGTCGAGGCGATCCACGCGGCGATCCGGGCCGCGCTCGGCGCCGATGCCCGGCTGGTCGTGACGACCGGTGGCACCGGGGTCACCCCGACCGACGTCACCCCTGAGGCGACCCGGCCGCTGCTCGACCGGGAGATCCCCGGTATCGCCGAGGCGCTGCGGCTCACCGCCCGGGACCGGGTTCCGACGTCCGTGCTCAGCCGAGGGCTGGCCGGGCTCGCCGGGCGGGCCCTCGTCGTCAACCTGCCCGGTTCCCCCGGCGGCGTGCGGGACGGCCTCGCGGTGCTGCGTCCCCTCGTCGGCCACGTGCTCGCCCAGGCCGCCGGGGGAGACCATCCGGTGGGCTCCGCATGACGACGATCGTCGAGGTCACCGACGCGCCGCTGTCGCCCGACCTGCATGCGAAGGCCGTCGGCGGGCCGGCGTCGGGTGCCACGGTCGTGTTCAGCGGGGTGGTCCGCGACCACGACCACGGCAGGTCGGTGGTCGAGCTCGAATATGTCGCGCATCCCACCGCGGCCGCCGTACTGGGCGACGTCGCCGCGGAGATCGCCGCCGAACCCGCCGTCCACGCCGTCGCCGTGAGCCACCGCATCGGCCACCTGACCGTCGGCGACGTAGCCCTCGTGGCCGCGGTCAGCGCCGCCCACCGCGGCGAGGCCTTCGCCGCGACCGAGCGCCTCGTGGACCTGGTCAAGGCACGGCTGCCGGTGTGGAAGCGGCAGCGCTTCGGCGACGGATCCGACGAGTGGGTCAACTGCCCCTGATCCGGTCGATCAGGGCGTTCTGATACTCACACCTCACCCACCGGCGAACGGCGGGAGCACATCGACGACCGCGTCGGTCGCGAGCGGCCGGTCCGTGTCGTCCACCTGCGCGGCTCGGCCGTCGATGAGCAGGCTGCTCGCCGAGAGCACCCTGGCCAGGGGACCGCGCGGTGCCAGCGCCGAGACCAACTCGCCGACGGTGGACACGTCGAGGCGTTCGTCGGCGCACCCGGCCGCGGCCCGGGCTCCGGCCCAGTAGCGGATCATCACCACGCCCGACATTGTCCGCCCTGTCATCGGCTGCCCCCTGATCGGCTGCCCCCTCATCGGCTGCCCCCTCATCGGCTGCCCCCTCATCGGCTGCAAGGACTGCGGGCCGGCTTCGCCCGTCGTAGGATGGAGGACAGGTTGGGCAGACAGCTGCGCCCTCTGCGTATGCGGTCGCCACCGGATTGATCGTCCCGGTCCCGCGCGCAGGCGATGGTCGGAGGTCCGGGGGGACAGATGGGACCGTCAGGCCCGTTCACGACACTGGCTCCCGCCGCGTCGACCGCCGGATCGCCGGCGATCGACCTGGAGGTGAGCAAGCTCGGTACGGCGAGCAAGCTCAGCGTCACCGGCGAGATCGACGTCGCCACCGCCCCGCGGCTCGGTGAGGCGCTCGAATGGCTGCGCGTCATGCGCTGCCGACGGGTCGTCCTCGACCTGCGCGGCGTCAGCTTCTGCGACTGCGCCGGTCTGTCGGTGTTCATCGACGCGGACCTGGCGATGACCCGGGCGGGTGGCCATCTGGTCATCTGCGGCGCGTCCCCGGGGCTGCGCCGGCTCCTCGGCATCACCCACCTCGACACGGCCCTCGACGTCGACTGACCCGATCCGCCGCCGTTCGCCGAGGGCTTAGCGGCACCAGGGGTGTGATCCGGCCCGCGTCGGGGTAAAGGTGCGCTATCGAAGGCTCGCACAGCTGAGCTCGGCCGTCAGGCGACGCTCGGGAGCCCGCCACACCTCGTGGGAGGCCGATGACCTTGCCTGGAACTGTGGTACGGGCGCGAATGCCCGCGGAGTTGATCGCCGTCGGCGACGAGACGCTGGTCGTCCTCGAGGTCTTCTTCGACGTCGAAGATCCGTTCGCGGTGCGGCTCCGGCTGCATCATTCCGGTTCGGTCGCCCAGTGGGTGGTCGACCGCGGCTGCCTGGTCGACGGGCTGACCTCCCAGGGCGGTGAGGGCGCGGTGCAGATCTGCGCCGTCGCCGACTCCGACCGGCCCGGCCTGCTGCTGCGGCTCGAACGCGACGGCGAGCGGACCATGGTGATGGTCGACCATGACGCGATGGGCGCATTCCTGTCCCAGTGCGAGAAGCTCCTCCCCTACGGCGAGGAGACGATCGACTGGGACCACGAGCTCACCTACGTGCTCTCCGACTAGCCGTTCTGCCCGCTCTCCCCGTGCGGGAGCAGGCACACCTTGCCCGTCTGCTGCCCGTCGGCGGCCTCGTAGGCCTGGGCTGCCTCGGCAAGGCCGAACCGGTGCGTGACCAGCCGTTCGGGTCGCAGGCCGGTGCGGACGAGGAAATCGGTCAGCTCCTCCATGTGCCGCAACGAGGTCACCCATGACCCGAAGAGGGTGACCTGCTTGTGCAGCAGCATCTCGGAGACGTCGATCGTGACCTCCCCGCCTTCGCCGACGAAGCTCGCCCGCCCCCAGGTCCGCAGGGCGCTCAGTGCCAGCAGCCGTCCGGCCCCGGACCCCGAGCAGTCCATGCTCGTCTCGGTGCCCTGCCCGCCGGTGACGTCGAGGACCTGTTCGAGGCCGCCGTCGTTGACGTCGAGGACCGCGTCGAAGAGGTCGAGCTTGCGCGCCCAGGCGAGCCGTCCGGGGGACACCTCGGCGCCGATCACCTGGGAGGCGCCGAGGGCGCGGCCGATCATCCCGGCCGCCAGGCCGACCGGGCCGAGGCCGGTGACGAGCAGCCGGTCCCGCCCGGACAGGCCGATCCGGGACAGCCCTTCGTAGACCGTGCCGAACCCGCAGGCGGCGAGCGCCCCGTCGACGAACGACAGCTCGTCCGGCAGCGGGAGGCAGGTGGGCTCGTCGGCGAGCATGTACGGCGCATGCCCGCCGTCGCGCTGCCAGCCGTAGGAGGCACGCAGCGGCGAGGTGCAGCCGATCAGGTATCCGCGCTGACACTCGGCGCACTGACCGCAGCCGGAGATGTGGTAGACGGTGACCCGGTCGCCGGGCCGCAGCCGACGGCATCCGGGGCCGACCTCGACGACGACGCCGGCCGGCTCATGGCCCGCGACGACACCCTGGTAGGCCTCGGCACCGGTCCCGAGATGGTCGCGGTAGATCGCGCGGACGTCGCTGCCGCAGATCGACGACGCCATGATCGCCAGCACGACCTGGCCGGGTCCTGGTGTCGGGACCGGCAGCTCGCGGATGTCGACGGCCCGGCCGCCGGGCAGGTATACCCCGCTCATCGACGTGTCGCGGACCGGGCCGGACGGGGTGATCGTGGACATGCCCTCGATCTCAGCACTGCGCCGTGTCGCCGGGTCGGCCGGGGTCGGCCCGGTCGGGTCAGGTCGGATCCTCGCGGACGACGTCCCGCGGGCGCTTGTCGGTGCGCAGGCCGAGGAACCGGGGATGCCGCAGCTTGCCGTCCTCGGTCCACTCGGTGAACCCGACCTGGGCGACCAGGCGCGGGGCGCACCAGTGTGCGGCGCGCGGCAGGCCGGTGCCCTTGACCTCGGGCTGGTCCCGCTCCAGTGACTGCATCCGTGCGTGCAGGTCATGCAGCATGGCGGTGTCGAAGCCGGTGCCGACCATCCCGGCATAACGCAGGTCCGGCCCGTCGTAATAGCCGAGCAGCAACGCACCGAAGGCGACCCGAGACCCCTTCGGCGGGGTGTAGCCGCAGATCACGAACTCCTGTTGCTGATCGCACCGGAACTTCAACCAGTCCCGGGACCGGGTCGGGGAGTAGCGGGCGTCCGCCCGTTTGGCGATCAGTCCCTCCCAGCCGCGGCGGCAGGCCTGCTCGAACATCGCCTCGCCGTCGCGGTTGCGGTGGACGGTGTAGCGGAGCGGGCCGGTGAAGGACACCACCCGGCGCAGCAGCCCCTTGCGTACCCGGAGCGGAAGCGGGCGGACGTCGTATCCGCCGGCGTGCAGCACGTCGAAGAGGTAATAGAAGATCGCGATGCCGCTGCGCCGTGCCGCGTCGGGGTCACGGATCTGCATGCGCCCCTGCAGCCGGTGGAAGCTGGTGCGGCCGTGCTCGAACGCCACGACCTCGCCGTCGAGAACCAGCCCGCGCGCGCCCTGCCCGGCGAGGGCGTCGACCAGTTCGGGGTAGGTGTCGGTCAGCCGCTGTCCCGTCCGGGACGCGAGGCGCACGGTGCTGCCGTCGGTCATCGCGAGGCAGCGCACCCCGTCCAGCTTGCGCTCGAAGACCCAGCCGTCCCGGGAGAACCGATCGTGCGTGAGGGTGGCGAGCATCGCCTGGGGAGCGGTCGGCAGGTCCTCGCGGCGCAGCCGGTCGGCTCCGGGCACCGCTTCGACCATGGATCGCAGGTCACGCATAGTGTGGTCGTGCCCCGTGGGGGGATCTCCAACCGTGCCCACCGCATCCCGGGCAGGAAGCTGCAGGTCGAGTGTGAAAATGGCCCGATGACTACGAGACGTGCGACGGCGCAGGCGGTCCGATGAGTCGACCGGACACCGACGCGGTCATCTTCGACGTCGACGGCACGCTCGTGGACAGCAACTACCACCATGCCCTGGCGTGGTACCGCGCCTTCCGGAGCGTGCAGATAACCCTGCCGATCTGGCGGATCCACCGGCATGTCGGCATGGGTGGCGACCGGATCATCACCGCCCTGGCCGGTGAGGAGGTGGAGAGCCGGCACGGCGACACGCTCCGATCTCGGCACGGCACGGAGTTCGCCCGCCTGATCGACGAGGTTTCTCCGCTCGACGGCGCACACGACCTGCTGGTCGCCTTGCGGGACAAGGGAATCGAGGTCACCGTCGCGAGCTCCGGCGAGCGCGAGATGGTCGACCGGTTTCTCGACCTCATCGATGCCGGCGACACGGTGAGCACGGTCGTGAGCAGCCAGGATGTGGAGCAGAGCAAGCCGGCGCCGGATCTCGTCGCGGCCGTCGCGAACAAGGTGCGGCCGCGCGCGGCGGTCATGATCGGTGATGCCGTGTGGGACGCCCGATCGTCCATCGATGCGGGAATCCCGTTCGTCGCCGTACTCAGCGGCGGATTCTCCGAGCAGGAACTCCTCGATGCCGGTGCGTCCGCCGTCTACCGCTCGCCCCGCGACGTCATGGAGCATCTCGGCGAGGCACCGCTCCCGGCCCGGTGAGGTAGCCTCGTCCGCCGTTTCATGTATCTCATCTCCCCGGCCGTCAGCCGGCGGATGCAGGGCATCCGGTGAGGCGGCCGGGCCGACTATTGTCGGGCTGAGCGAGCAGACGAGGAGGGGTCGTGCAGGTAGCCGATGTCATGACCCCGGTCAGCGTCAGCGACTCGTCCGGGCTCACGCTGCGGGCGGCGGCGGCACAGATGTGGCGGGCCCAGACCGGTTCCCTGTTGGTCATCGAGGACGGACGGCTGCTGGGCATCATCACCGAGCGCGACGTGCTCCGCGCCGTCGCGGCCGGCGGTGATCTCGACGGCACTCCTGTCAGCGACGTGATGACCGCAGACCTCTACACGGTGGTGCCCGAGACGCCGGTGTACGAGGCCGCCCGGCAGATGGCCGCGCGGTGGATCCGGCACCTGCCGGTCATGGTGCCTGCCGCCGCAGTGGACCGCGGCCCGGGGAGGGTCGTCGGCGTCGTGTCGCTGCGCGACCTCGTCGCGATCCTCGGGGCACTCGGCCAGGCGTCCGACGACGTGGTGCTGCCCAACGACGAGCTGGTCCGGTCCCGCCGGTTGGCCCGCATCGAGCACGGGGACCTCGATTGACCGCCGAACGTCCGGCAGGCGGTGGTCCGGAGCGCCCTTCGGGCGGTGAGCCGGAGCGCCCTTCGGGCGGCGAGCCGGAGCGCCCTTCGGGCGGCGAGCCGAGAGTGCTCCCGGACCGGTCGGACGAGAACACCGACATCGGCTGGGGTGAGCTGCCCGAGACCGATGACGACGAGCGGATCACCCGGGAACGTCCCCCGCACCACGGCGGCTGACCGCGGATCACGGCGGACGTCCGACGAGGGTGACACGAGAGCCCGCGGCCGCCCCGGCGAGCCGGCCCGCGATGTCCTCCGGTGCGCTGAGGACGACGAGGGCGCCGTCGGTCGCGGATCCCGCGCTCGGGTGGGGTACGGCGAGCACCGTCAGGTCGCGGGCCAGCACCGCCGCAGGTCCTGACGCCGCGTTGTCCGGGGCCACCAGGACGTCGACCCGGTCGCCGGGGTGGACGAGGCCGGCGGCGTCGGCGTCCGCCAGTCGTACCGGCACAGAGACCGCGCCACGTCCGCGGACGACGGGATCGACCGGTGTCGCGGCGAACCGGACGTCGGTGAGCGGCTCGCCCCGCCGGACCGGGGCGGCGAGTCGCCGGCCGGCCACCGGGTCGCCCGGGCGCAGCGCACCTCGCGGCACCGCGGACTCCGGCAGGGCAACCACGCGCACGGCGGCGGCCGAGAGTGCTCGGCCGGGATCCAGGTCGCGCGCCGCCACGAGCACCCTGACCCCTGGCACCACAGGTGGGTTGGCCGCCGGTCGGTCGGGGCGGGTGGCGAGGAGCGCCGCCGCGCCGAGCAGGCCGACGGCCAGCAGCCGCCGCGGCCACCGGGACAGCCGGGAAACCGTCGCGAGCCGCGACCGGAATCGCTCCCGGAGGTCGACACGTGCCATGGATGGACGGTAGGGACGCCGCCCGGCGATCGGCGCGCCGGCGACGCATCTGGGGACAACCGACGTCCTGTGGACGACGGGGTACGACCCGGCCGGGACGCGGCCTGGCCGCTGGGATCAGGTCGCGGCGGCCTTGGGGGTGCTGCTCGGGGGCGCACTCTGCCCGGACTTGGCCGGGGACGACCCAGAGCCGGACTTGTCGGAGGAACCGCCGTCGGACGACTTCGCGGCCGGCGCGGAGGAGTCGCCCGAGCCCTTGGCCGCGGCGTCCTTCCCGCTCTTGGCGGAGTCGCCCTTACCAGCGCCGTTCTTCGCGCCGGCGGCGGCGCGGCTGTCGGTCCGGTAGAAGCCCGAGCCCTTGAAGACGACCCCGACCGGGGAGAAGACCTTGCGGAGCCGACCCTCGCAGATCGGACAGGTCGTCAGCGCCGGGTCGCTGAACGACTGAACCTTCTCAAACTGATGGCCGCACGCCGACTCGGTGCATGCGTACTGGTACGTCGGCACGCCGACCTCCTGTTGGGCACTCTCACGGTTTGGCACTCTCGCAGGGTGACTGCTAATCCCTATGGTGCGCTATGACCCGGCCTGTCGTCCACTGGGGCCACCGCGCGGTACGCCGGATCCTGCCTCACCCGCCATCGAGCGTCACCCAGCCGAGCGCGGGGGTGACGGCGGCGCTGACCCGCCGGTCGTGCGATTCGTCCGGGATCCGGTCGAGCAGTTCCCCGTCGTGCAGCAGCGCCACGACGGGTGTCGCAGGCGGGACGGCGGCCAGCGCCCGGTCGTAGAAGCCGCCGCCGCGGCCGATCCGGCGGCCGGACCGGTCGACCGCGAGCGCCGGGACCAGCACCAGGTCGACGCCGCCGAGGACATCGGTGCCGAGGCGGGGCCCGTCCGGCTCGCGCAGGGACCAGAGGCCCGCCCGCAGCCGTGCCGGACCCGTGTAGGCCGCCCAATCCAGTACCCGGGACTCCTCGGCGACGACCGGAAGGATGACCTGGGCTGCCTTTGCCCGCAGGCCGTCGAGCAGCTCGATCGAGCCGGGTTCGGTCTCTACCGGGACATAAGCCGCCACCCGCCGGGCCGCCCGCAGCGGCGCCGCGGCCATGATGTGCCGACTGAGCACTGCCGCCGCCTCGACCAGTTCGGCCGGATCCATCCGTGCCCGGGTGGCCAGCACGGACCGTCGCAGTTCGGACTTCGCCGGGCGCGTCACCGGCACAGGATCGCGCCGCGGTGGGCTCGCCGCCAGCTCGACCATTTAGTCTCCTCGCATGCCAGGTTCGGAGAGCACCAGCCCACCCCGCAAAGCCGTCATCCCCGCCGCCGGGTTCGGCACCCGGTTCCTGCCGGCCGCCAAGGCGGTGCCCAAGGAGCTGTTCCCGGTCGTCGACGTCCCGGCGATGCAGTACATCGTCGAGGAGGCCGTGGACGCCGGTCTACGCGACGTCCTCGTCGTCACCGGGCGGGGCAAGGACGCGATCGCCGATCATTTCGACCGCGCCCCGGAACTCGAGGCTGCGCTGAAGGAGAAGGGGGACGAAGAGCGGCTGGCGTCGATCATGCGGCCGGCGGAGCTCGCCGACCTGCAGTTCGTGCGTCAGGGCGAGCCCAAGGGGCTCGGCCATGCCGTCCTCTGCTCCGCGTCCTACGTCGGCTCCGAGCCGTTCGCCGTGATGCTCGGCGACGACCTGATCGATGCCCGCGACCCCCTGCTGTCCACGATGCTCGAGGTACAGGGCGCCCACGGAGGGTGCGTCGTCGCTCTCCTCGAGGTGCCACGAAGCCAGGTCTCGATGTACGGCTGTGTCGCGGCCAGCCGCACCGACGACGAGCGGGTCGTCCGGGTCACCGACCTGGTCGAGAAGCCGCAGCCGGAGGACGCGCCGAGCAATCTGGCCATCATCGGCCGCTACGTCCTCTCACCGCGGATCTTCGACGTTCTCCGCAACACGCCTCCGGGCCGGGGTGGCGAGCTCCAGCTCACCGACGCGCTGCTGGGGCTCGTCGAGGCCGGGGAGCCCGTGCACGGCGTCGTCTTCCGCGGCCGTCGCTACGACACCGGGGACCGCGGCGACTACCTGCGGGCGATCGTCCGGCTCGCCTGCGACCGGGAGGACATCGGTCCGGACTTCCGCCGCTGGCTCGAAGACTTCGTGGCGGGCCGAGCGTGAGGGTGCGGACGGGCAGGTCGGCGAGGACGGTCACACGACGCGCACGGACCGGGGGCGGGGAATGACCACGAGCGAAATGCTCACCGTCGACGAGCAGCTCGAACGGATCCTGGCCCGGGTGCGGGCCCCGGAACCGATCGAGCTCGCGCTCCTTGACGCGCAGGGCCTCATGTGCGCCGAGGAGGTGGTGGCGCAGGCGCCGTTGCCGGGGTTCGACAACTCGTCGATGGACGGCTACGCGGTGCGGGCCGAGGACGTCCGTGCAGCCCGCGAGGACGAGCCCGTCACGCTGCCGGTGGTCGGCGACATCGCGGCCGGTTCGCGCGCCCCGGAGCGCGTCTCCCAGGGTCAGTGCGTCCGGATCATGACCGGCGCCCCCATGCCGGCCGGGGCCGACGCGGTGGTCCCGGTCGAGTGGACCGACGGGGGAGTGGCGCGGGTGTCGATTCGTCGCGCCCCGAAGGCCGGTGTCTACATCCGGCGGATCGGTGAGGACGTCGAGCCGGGAGACGTCGCGGTCAGCGTCGACACGCCGATCGGGCCGGCGCAGGTCGGCCTGCTCGCCGCCGTCGGACGGTCTCGGGTGCTCGCCCGGCCGCGACCCCGCGTCGTGGTCGTCTCCACCGGGAGCGAGCTCGTCGAGATCGGCGGCGAACAGGGCCCGGGTGAGATCGTCGACGTGAACAGCTATTCCCTGGCCGCCGCCGCCCGCGAGGCCGGTGCCGAGGTCTATCGGGCGGGAATCGTCCCGGACGACAAACGGCGGCTGCTCGAGCTGCTCGAAGGACAGCTGCTGCGGGCGGACCTGCTGGTGACCAGCGGAGGGGTCAGCGCAGGCGCGTTCGACGTGGTCAAGGAGGCACTGCAGGAGCTGGGGACGGTGTCGTTCGACCGAATTGCGATGCAACCGGGCATGCCGCAGGGCTTCGGCACCCTCGGCCCGTCGGAGACGCCGTTCTTCGGGCTGCCGGGCAACCCGGTCAGCGCCCTGGTGTCCTTCGAGGTGTTCGTCCGACCGGCGATCCGCCTGATGCTGGGAAAGAACAGGCTGTTCCGGCGCACCATCGAGGCTCGGGCGAGCGAGGAGTTCGGCAGCCCCGCGGGCAAGCGTCAATACCGCCGCGGGCTGCTGCACCGCGAGGACGACGGAAGCTACCGGGTCCGGCCGGTGGGCGGCCCCGGGTCACATCTGCTGGCCAGCATGGCGCAGGCCAACTGCCTGATCGTCACCGACGAGCAGACCACCACGGTCGTCCGGGACAGCGCCGTGACCGTCATACCGCTCACGCCCGCCAGGTCGTGATCGACGGTGGACAGCCGACGTCATCCGGGATGGCCCGCGACCCTCGAACACGCGAAGGTGGGCCTGCGACCGCTGCGCGCACGTGACGCCGCGGTCTGGAGCCAGTTGCGGCTGTCCAACGAGCATTGGCTCGCGCCCTGGGAACCGTCGTCGGCACAGTCCTGGACCGAGCGACACTCGATGTCGGCCTACCTGGCCATGCTCAACAGGCTCCGCCGGCAGACCCGAACCGGGTCCGTGCTCCCGTTCGGGGTGACCTACGAGGGTGCACTCGTCGGTCAGCTCACGGTGGCCAACGTCGTGCGTGGCGCCCTGCGGTCGGCGCAGATCGGCTATTGGGTCGATCGTGCCGTCGCCGGCCGTGGCGTGATCACCGTGGCGGTCGCGCTGGCGACCGACCACTGTTTCGGGCCGGTCGGCCTGCACCGGGTCCAGATCGACATCCGTCCGGAGAACGCCGCGAGCAGACGGGTGGTCGAGAAGTTGGGCTTCCGCGAGGAGGCGTACTTCGTGCGCTATCTCGATATCGACGGCGGCTTCCGGGACCACATCGGCTACGCCCTCACGATCGAGGACTGCCCGCGCAGGATGGTGACCCGACTGTCCGCCGATGCCGGCCGGTGACGCGCCCGCGGGACATCACGCACGACACACCGCGTTACCTCCCGCACGGTCCGGTTGCTCCTGGTTAGCGTTGCCGTCACTGCAGTGATCATTGTGTCGGGAGGGGGCCGGGATGAGTTCGACGATCCTGACCGCCATCGTGCTCGTCGTCATGTGGGTCGTCGTGCTGGTGCCGATGTTCGCCCGCCACCGGGGCGATGGCATCGAATTGCGGTCGGTCGAGGAGTTCAGTGGCGCGATGCGGGTGCTCTCGCGCCAAACGTCGGGACCAGCTGTGTTCGCGCACGACGAGGAGTACCTCGGTCGTACCGCGCGGGAGGAGATGCTCGCCCGCCGGCGCCGCGCGCTCGGCTCTCTCGTCATGCTCGTCCTCATCACGCTGCTGCTCGCCGTCGGCTGGCGTCCGATCTGCTGGGTCCCGCAGGCCGGGTGTGACGTGCTGCTGGTCGCCTACCTGTGGTGGCTGCGCCAGGAGGTCCTGCGTGAGCAGTCCCGCCGCGAGCAGCCACCGGTGCCGCACCCACGGGTCGCCCAGGTCCCCCGCCCGGCCCCGATCCGACACCGCCCGGAAGGACGTCCGGTCAGACCCGCCTTGGCTTCCGCCGGGGCACGGTACGACGCGAGCCACGACGCCGACGCTTTGGCGTCCCGCCGCGCGGCCAGCGGCTGAGCCCCCCGCCTGCTGCTGGCCGCGCGGCCCCTTCGGCCCGCCTGGTAACCTCGTCCCGGTCCAGGGGGCTGTGGCGCAGTCCGGTAGCGCACCTCGTTCGCATCGAGGGGGTCAGGGGTTCGAATCCCCTCAGCTCCACCCTGTGATCTCTCAAGTGATAGCGGACAGGTCGGACCCTCAGGGTTCGGCCTGTTTCGTTTTTCGGTGGGGGTATCGGGTGCGGCCGGTGGGTTGGTAGTCGACCTCGGGGTTGATGTGTAGTTCGCGGAGTAGTTCGCCGGTGGCGGCGTGGACGATGTGGACGTCGAGGTCGTGGATGAGCATGAGGACGGGGGTTCGGGCGAGGGCTCGGCCCATGCCGATGTGGTGCAGTCGGCCGTTGATGCGCAGGGTGAGTTTGCCGTCCCGGTCGATGTGGTCTTGCGCGGACGCGGCGGTGGTGGTCGCCGGTGCCGGGTGTCGGGGTGGCTTTGGGGCGGGCTTGGTAGGCGGTGGCGGGGGTGGCGTGATGCGGCAGCGAGCGGTGCGGGCGGCGGTGGTTGTAGTCGTCGCGGAAGTGGTCGAGCAGGGTCTGTAGTTCCTCGACGGTGGTGGGCTGGGCGGGTTGGGCGCGCAGCCAGTTCTTGAGGGTCTGCTGCCAGCGTTCGACTTTGCCGCAGGTGGTCGGGTGGTTGGGGCGGGAGTTCTTCTGGACGATGTGCCGGCGGTGTAGTTCGGCTTCCAGGGCGGTTTGCCCGCCGCGGCCGGTGGCCAGGCGGACGGTGTAGATCATGCCGTTGTCGGTCAGGGTGGAGGCCGGCGGACCGTGTTCGGTGGCCGCGGCGGTGAAGGTGTGCAGGGCGGTGCGGGCGGTGACCGGCTGATGCGCGGAGCAGTGCAGGACGTAGCGGGAGTGGTCGTCGAGCCAGGTGATGATCTCGGTGTCGGTGCCGTCGGCGAGCCGGTAGTGGGTGAAGTCGGACTGCCAGCATTCGTTGGGCATGTCGGCCTGGAAGCGGATGTAGGAGGCCTTGGGCCGTTTCTTCGGGGCCGGGTCGATGAGGCCGGCCCGGGTCAGGATCCGGGCCACGGTGGCGGTCGAGATCTGGATGCGGTGCTGGTGGTGCAGGTGCCAGGCGATGGTGGCCGGGCCGGCGTCGTGCCCGGCGCCGGCCAGCTGTTTGCGGAGCCGGACCACCAACTCGACCGTGGCCGGGGCGGTGGTCCGCGGTGAGGTCCGCGGCCGGCGGGACCGCGGTGTGAACGCGGCCTCGCCCTCCTCCCGGTAGCGGGCCAGCAGCTCGTAGAGCCAGGACCTGGACACCCCGTAGGCGGCCGCGACCTCGGCGGCGGGCCGGCCCTCGAGCACGACAGCGGTGATGACCAGACGCGTCTTCGACACCTGCGAAGACTGGCCGCACCCTGTCCGGGATGTCCTGAGACATCAGTCCGGGATGTCTTGCAGGATCACACCCTCAGCTCCACCCTGTCGTGAGTCGCGTGATGGCTGACAGCTGAGTCGCGTGATTGTTGTCGTTTGGGCCCCGGCCATCGGCCGGGGCTTCGTTGTGTTGCGCCATTAGTTGTGGTCGGGCTGGCTGCCGGCGTCGGAGTGATGCAGTAGCTGGCCGTGCTCGACGGGGTGGCTTGTCGGCCGCGGCGTGCCAGCCGACGATCCGTTGGGCGAACACGTCGACGATGAAGGCGACGTGGACGAACCTTGCCCAGGTCCGGCAGTAGGTGAAGTCGGCCACCCAACGCGCGTTGGGTGCCGGTGCGGTGAAGTCCCGGTTCAGCAGGTCACCGGCGCGCCGGCCGTCGGCGGCCGGAACGGTGGTGCGCACGCCCTTGCCGCGGCGCACCCCGTTCATCCCCAGGTCCCGCATCAGGCGGTTCACGGTGCAAAACGCAACCTGGTGCCCGGCCCGGCGCAGGTGGTGGGTCATTTTGCGGCGACCGTAGAGCCCTTCGGGAGTGCCCGCCGCGGCGATCAGCGCGTCGATGACCTCGGCGTCGCTGCGGGCCCGGGCGGCGACCTGGCGGCCCTGCCCGACGAGCACTGCGCAGGTCGACTCGACCGCGCGGCCTCGCTCCTGCTCTACCGTATGCCGATCCAGATCCATTCGGGACGTCAGCGACGCGGCGTCGACCGGAACGTGGCCCGAGCCGCCTCGAAATCGCCCTTGGCCGTCTCGTTTGAAGCGCCCCCGCGGGCAGGGATTCGCCTGTAGCGCAAGGGAAGTTCTACGCCGATGATCATAGGGCCCGTGCAGCAGGGCCAGGAAGCGCGAGGACCTCGTCGGACCGTTGCAGCCGATGGCCTGCAGCGCACTCCAGATTCACCGATACGGCGCTTCCGCAGCCGCGGTGTTCGTGCACGGTCGCTGGGCCTTCCGAATCGGCGATGTGTCCGTCGCCCCACGCCTTGAGCGCGGCCAGGATCGTGAACAACTCGCGGCCGGATGTGCTGAGCTGGTATTCCGCCCGGGTACGTCGCCCGGGCTCGCGGTAAGCGCGGCGTTCAAGTAGCCCGGCCTCGACAAGCTCGCGCAGGCGCCGCGTAAGGACAGTCTCGGAGACGCCGAGATGGCGTTGGATGTCGTCGAAACGGTGAACGTCGCGGAAGAGTTCGCGCAAGACGAGCAAGCCCCACGGCCGTCCCACGAGCTCGAGCGTGCGAGCGATGCTGCAGTTTGACGGGTCTTGATCGCGCCAGTCCACGCCACCAAGTCTACTGGCTATCGCATGTGCAGCCAGGAAAGGTACGCTCTGACTGTCAATACGACAGCCAGGAGGAAGCATGCCGATTGTTCGCATCACCGCCTCGGAAAGCCTCGACCATGATCAATTGTCCGCCGCAGCAGAGGCCGTCCATCGTGCTCTGATTCAGGCGATCGGGATCCCAGATGGTGATCGCTTCCAACTTCTGCTCACGCTTGCCCCTCAGGCCTTCTCCTTCGACCCCACTTATCTGGGGGTTGAACGCCGGGAGGTGGTGTGCATCGAGATCACGCTCGTCGCCGGTCGTACCGATGATCGCAAGCGCGAGCTGTACCGGCGCATCGCGGATAACTTGTTCGAGGTTGGTGTACGCCGCGAGGACGTCTTCGTTGTTTTGACCGAGAACGGGCGCGCGGACTGGTCAGTCGGCGACGGCGCGGCCCAGCTCCTCGATATGGCGAATGTCGACGCCCGGTAGAGACGCCGTCTGCTGATCGCATTCAGCGGTGTCATGCCGCTGCTAGTGATCCGGGCCTGATCACCCCGCAAGCCGCACCGGAGCGCACCTGAAGCCCGAGGCGATCCGTCGGGCCACGGCCCCGGCCCAGTTCTGGATCGGGCCGGAGGTCACGTCGCTAGGGGATTTGAGCCTCGCGGACGTCATGCGCTAACTTAGTCGTATGACCAACTTGGTCGGTCGACCAATTTCAGCCCGCGGGCAGCGGCGCCGCGAGCAGCTGGTGGAGGCGGGCGTTGCCTTGCTCGCGGAGGGCGGCTGGCCGGCGGCGACAACCCGGGCGGTCGCCGGGCGCGCGGGTGCCAATGTGGCCCTGATCCACTACCACTTCGGCGGCCTGCCCGGTTTGCACGCGGCCATCGCCGGCCGGGCCGCCGGCGAGGTGCTTGTCCCGATCGTCGACGTGCTGGTCGCCGCCCCCGGCCTGGCGGACGCCGTGGAAACGCTGCGCAGTCTGTTGCCGGCCACTACCGGCGATGACCGGGTGCTGCGGCTGGTCGTGGAACTCGTGGCCGGCGCGGGGCGGGATCCGGCGCTGGGCCAGGCACTGCAGGGCGCACTGCGCACAGCGCGGTTGCGGCTGGCCGAGCGGCTGGGTGAGCTGTACCCGCGCTGGACGCCCGAGCGGCGCACCGGCGCGGCGACCGTGGCTCTGGCCCTGCTGGACGGGCTGATGCTGCACTACCTGCTCGACCACCACCTTCCCGCCCGTGAAGCGCTAGCCGCCCTCGACGCGCTGATCGCCGACACCTCATGACAGCGCTCATCTACGACGCTGACATCACTGGCAAGCAAGGAGATGATCCCCATGAAGGTGCTGGTCGCCGGCTCAACCGGTTACCTGGGCCAGCACGTGGTCCGAGAGCTTCACGCCCGCGGGCATCAGGTCCGCGCCCTGGTCCGCTCTCCAGCCAAGCTGGCTCCGGTTCGTGACGCAGTACACGAGACCCACCAGGCCGATGCCACCGACTCAGACGCGCTTGCCGGCTGCTGCGACGGCGCCGACGCGGTGTTCAGCTCCATCGGCCTGATGGGCAAATCCAGCAAATTTACCTGCTGGCAGGTCGACCACGACGCCAACCGCAACCTGCTCGAGGAGGCCCGGCGCGCGGGGGTGAAGAAATTCATCTACACCTCCGTGGTCCGGGCCCACGGCTTCGACAAGCTTGAGCTGGTGCGCGCCAAACGCGCGTTTGAGGAAGAACTGAAGCTCTCCGAGATGCCGCACACCATCTTGTACCCCAACGGCTTCTTCTCCGACATGGACGAATTCCTCACCATGGCGCGCAAGGGCCGTGCCTACCTGTTCGGCAGTGGCAACTTCCGGATCAACCCGATCGACGGGGCCGACGTCGCCGCAGCGGCCGCCGACGCCCTCGCCGGCGGCGCCGAAGCCATCGCTCTGGGGGGACCGGACGTCCTCACCCACGAGCAGGTCGCGCGACAAGCGTTCCGCGCCGTCGGTAACCCGCCGCGCATCACCCATGTTCCGGCGTGGCCCGTCAGGGCCGGGCTGGTGCTGCTGCGACGGCTAACCCCATTGCGGACACATCAGCTGATCGAATTCCCGCTGACCGTCCTCAGCCAGGACGTCCTCGCCCCCACTACCGGCCGTCACCACCTCGCCGAATACTTCAAACAACGTCAGAGCCAGTGAACTCCGTGGTCAGACGGTGTGAATGATCAGCCCGTCGGTTCGGTCACCACGATGGCCACGCTGATCACTAGCGAATCGGCGCTCGGATCACTTCGCCTCCGACGTTGCCGCAGCGGCGCCTGATCTGGCTCCGGTAGGCGTCCTACCGGGCGGTCGGGACGAGTCCGCGACGATCGGCTTCCCGTGCCATGTCACAGACGGCCGGGCTGTCTCGTCTCAGGTCAGACACACACTGTGGTATCGGGAAGGTGATGGATGTGCGGCCGTACGCGGCCGCGCCTGCGAGCCACGCCCAACACCTCAAGGAGATCTCTTGACTACCCGGATCCTCGTCATCTCCGGAAGCACCAGGACCGCCTCGACGAACTCCGCGTTCTGCCGCACCGCACAACGGTGCGCACCACCGGGAGTCGCCGTCGAGGCACTTACCGACTGCGCGGTACTGCCGCACTTCAACCCCGATCATGACCACGACCCCCTGCCCGCACCCGTCACAGCACTGCGCCACTCGATCGCCACAGCGGACACGATCCTGCTCTGCACCCCCGAGCACGCGGGGACCCTCCCAGGGGCGTTCAAGAACCTGCTCCACTGGAGCGTGGGGGGCACCGGAATCACGGCAAGCCGGTCGGCTGGGCGAAGGTGGCGACCGACCCGGAGCGTGGCCAAGGCGCGCACGCCACGCTCGCCACCGTGCTCGGCTACGTCCAGGCCGACGTCGTAGCTGACGCGTGTCGGCACGTACCGATCGACCACGCCGCGATCGGCGGGACGGCACCATCTGCGACACCGCGATTCGCGCCGAGATCACCCGAACACTGCGTGAACTCGCCGAGCATGTCGCGAAGCCGACGCCGGACTCCCACGCTGACCGGCCCATCGGGCCAATGCGTTGTCTCTCCTACTCAACGATCTGAAATTCGTTCATCTTAAGGAGTTCGCCATGAAGGTACTGATCGCCGGCGCCACCGGCGCCATCGGTCTCCCGCTGTCGCGCACGCTGCGTGCCGCGGGCCACGAGATCCTCGGGATCACCCGCTCGCCCGCCGGGGCGGCCAAGCTCACGGCCGCCGGGGTCCAGCCCATCATCGCCGACGCGATGGACCGATCTGCTCTGCTGGCCGCGGTGAACGGCGTATCCGCGGACGCGGTCGTGCACCAACTCACCGCACTTACCAAGGCACCGGCCAAGCACAAGGACATGACCCAGACCAACCGGCTGCGCACCGAAGGGACGAAGAACCTGCTGGACGCCGCGCGCACGGTAGGCGCCCGCAGGTTCGTCACCCAGTCGATCATCTTCGGATACGGATACACCGACCACGGCGACAAGCCCGTCACCGAGGACGACCCGTTCGGGCAGCCCAACAGCGGCAAGGCCAACCCGCACGTCGCCGCCATGCTCGCCAACGAGAGACTGGTCGGCGAAGCCGAGGGCATCACCGGAATCTCCCTGCGATACGGCCTGTTCTACGGCGCCGACGTACAGAACTACGTCACGCTGCTGCGCAAGCGGAAGGTGCCCATCCCGGCCAAGCGGATCAACCCACTGTCTTGGATCCACATCGACGACGCTGCCAGCGCCACCGCGGCCGCCGTCGAGAGCGGCAAGGCCGGCGCCTACAACATCGTGGACGACGCGCCCGCCCCCTGGGGCGAGATGTTCACCGCGATGGCCAGGACACTCGACGCGCCGGCCCCGCGCTCCCTGCCGCCCGGCCTCATCCGCCTCGCAGCACCGTACCTGGCCACGATCATGCTGGACACCTCGATGCGCGTCTCCAACGCCAAAGTCAAGGCCGAACTGGGCTGGAAACCAGACCACCCGACGCTACAGGACGGGCTGTCGGCGATGAAGGCCCAGCTGAAGGCTTAGGCGACACGATGGCGGACGATGCCCTGAACACCCTGAGCCGCAGCAAGATCGCACTGCTGACGACCTACAAGCGCGACGGCACCGCGGTCAGCACGCCCGTGAGCATTGTCGTCGACCGGGACGGGGACGTGGCGTACGTCCGTACGTACAGCCACACCGGCAAGGCCAAGCGGCTGCGACGGAACACCGCCGTGCTGGCCGCACCGGCGACGTTCCGAGGCAAACCCCTCGGCCCAGATATTCGGGGTGTCGCACACCTGTTGCACGGGGACGCCGCAGGCCGGCATCACGCAAAATATCCCGGCACTCACCCTTTCTCGAGGGGCTGATGATTCCCCTGACTGCGCGGCTGCGGGGCTACGCGATGCTCCACTACGCGATTACCAAACCGCTCGACCTGTAGCTCAGGCCGCCGGGGCCGACTGGGCGAAGCTGCAACCGCATCCCTCGCGTTCGGAGGCTGGACATCGATGCGTCAGGTTCAATGACGCGGTGATGCGCGCCTCGAGCCGTGGCTTCACCCATGTGCGCAGGGACTCGACCACGGCGCCACGATCCAGCGGCCGCGGACCCCGCCGACGAACGCGGAATGCAGTGCACCGCCGGCTCGTTCGAGTGGCACCGTGCCGGCGATGCGGGGGGTCAGCTCTCCCGCCGCTGCACGCTTCAACAACGTCGCGAGGACCGGCCCGTCAGGCTGCACCTCGACCGCAAACGCGGCGGCGCCGGGCACCTCGGGGAGCGGGAACAGGGCCAGCACGCTGCAGAACGTGCCGCCAGGAGCCACCGAGGGAAGCACCACGGCGTTGAGCAGGCGGTCGTCGAACTGCAGCGGGGCGGCATCGAAGATGGCGTCATAGGTCGTGCCGTCCAGTTCGGTGACAAGCCGGGCCCGGCGGACCTCGACGAACTCCCGGTCGCTCTCACGGGCCAGGCCCGTCACCGTCCAACCCGCCGCGACCGCCTGTTCGATCGCGTGACCGCCCAAAGCGCCGGCAGCTCCGGTGACCAACAGGCTGCGCCCACCGGGGTCTCCGAACTGAGTGAGAGCCTGGGCGACAGTCAGGGCGTTCATGCCGATCGACGCGGCCTCGGTCGAGGCGAGCGAGTCCGGCACGAGCGCGAGATCGGTCCCGGGCAGCACGACGTACTCGGCGATCGCACCGTACACGCTGTCGTCGGCCACGCGCACACCCGCGACGCGGTCGCCGAACGACACCGTCTGCACGCCGGGTCCGACCGATTCGACGCGACCCACGGCGTCCCACCCGAGCCCGACCGGTCTGTCGTGAGTGATGAGTCCCAGTTCGTGCACAGCGCCGGAGGTGATGAACCGGTCGACGTAGTTGATCGTCGCGGCTTCGACCCGCACGAGCACCTCTCCAGGCCCGGGCACCGGCATCGGGGCATCGACGGCTACAGCGGTGCCGTCGCCTGTGGTGGCCAGAACACGCATGCTTTCCTCCAGAAATGGTGTGCGACCGTCGCGTGAGCGCCGGATGTGTGACGGTTTCAGGGCCCTACCACGCGACAGGTCCGAGCCGGTCGATGAAGATCCCGGTCGGTCCGTCGGCGGCCATCGCCGCGAGGGCGAGGATCGAGTCGGTGCCCCCGGTGACGGTCAGCTGGCCGGTGTGGTTGCTGTAAGCGAGCTCGTGGATCCTTGAAAACGTGCGTCACCCTGATCGGTCCGTACACAACATCGAGCCGGTCGATGTGCTCCCGAACGTGCCGTACGGCGTCGACCACGGATTGATCCGAGGTTACGTCCAGGAGAACGAGAACTACCGTTGCGCCGTTGTCAGTGAGTGTGTCCGCAGCTGCGCGCCCGCGGTCCTCTTCGCGCGATCCGAGGAAGATCGTCCAGCCCTGCTCGGCCAGACGCCGGGCAGCTTCCAGGCCGAGTCCCTTGTTGCCTCCGGTAATCAACACCGAGGCCGGTTCTGATTGGGTCATGCCATCTGAGACGAATCACGCCGCGCGACTGTGACACGGAATCGCCTACGTCATCGGCGCCCCGAGCCGGTCGTCCTGGCGGCATGGGTTGGGTCACGTCGCGACGATGTGAATGGGTGTGTGGGCGCGGCGCTTCAACCGGCGCGCCGCGGCCAGCACTCGCGCGCGGCGCCAGGTTGCGAGCCGGCGACGCGAGGCGCCCATCACGATAAGCGCCGCGCGGTTGTCGCGGCAGAATCGTGCGACGACATCGTCCGGATATCCGACCGCCGACAGCCAGGTCACTTCAACGCCAGCCAGCAGAGCCAGCGTCAGCGCGCGATCGCGTAGCGCGACGCCGGGGTCACATCCGCGAGCGGCGGCGGACGGTGCGGGCGCGAGAATCGTGCGGGGCACGACCCTCCGGTGCGAGCGCGGCACCTTCACGTTGATCAACGCCAGTGGAGCGCGGCGGCGTTCGGCCAGGGCGGCCGCGACCAGCACCAACGGCAAGTCGGAGTGACTCACGATCGCGGCGACCACCGGTTCGGTGTGGCTACCCGCCGACCGGGGCAGCGCACTAGATGCCGACATCGTGATTCTGGTCCGTCACATTTCCCGTGCGGGGCGCGGCTGTATCGATGTGCTCACGATCGATGACCCGCGCGGCGCCGGGTTCGTCGAGCTGAGACTGGATCTCCGGCCCTTCCTTGACCGGGTAGAAGAACCCGCGGACGCGCTTGAGCGGCGACGCCGCGCATAGCTGTCCCATCCGCTTGGGAACCGGAGCGCCGGCATATTCGAGCTGCCCGCGGCCGTGCACGTCAACTGGGCCGAGCGGCTGGTGTACCTCGATGAACGCGCCGTCGGCCAAGGCGGTGATGAGACCAGTTTCGATGCCGTGCTCGAGCACCCCGCGGTCGTGCCGCTGCAAGCCGAGGCAGATGCGGTAGGCAACCGGGTAGGCGATCGGCGGCAGGATGACCAGCGCTATCCGTCCCGCCCACATCATCGCGTTCAACGAGATGTCGAACGCCTCCGCAATCGCGTCGTTTCCGCCGCAGATGAACAGGACAAGAACGTAGGTGAGAGCCATCGCGCCGAGGCTGGTGCGCACGGGGGCGTCGCGCGGGCGTTGCAGGAGGTGATGGGTGGCCGTGTCGTTGGTCAGCCGGGCCTCGATGATCGGATACACCGCGGCCAGGCTGATCAGAACCCCAGGGAGCACGACCGTCGCCCAGAACACCGGGGGCACGTCGTGTCCCCGCAGCCTGATCTCCCAGGACGGGAATATGCGGCTCGCGCCGTCGATGAAGGCCAGGTACCAGTCCGGCCCGGAGCCGGCGGACACCTGCGACGGGTCATATGGGCCATACAGCCAGACCGGGTTGATCTGCGCCAACCCGCCCAGTGCAGCCAGCACACCGAAGACCAGGAAGAGCAGGCCACCGGTCTTCGCTGCGTAGGTCGGCACAAGCCGGCTGCCGGTGATCGTTTGTTCGCTACGGCCCGCGCCGGGGAACTCAGTGTGCTTCTGTCGCACTGCAAGTGCGACGTGCACGCCGATCAGCGCGACCAGGATTGCTGGAATCAGCAGCACATGTGCGATGTAGAGCCGACCGATGATGACATGGCCTGGGAACGGGCCACCGAAGAGCAGAAACGAGAGCCACGTTCCGATAATCGGGATGGACAGGATGCTCGCGTCCACGACACGAAGACCGGTGCCGGAGAGCAGATCATCGGGAAGCAGGTGACCGGTGTAGCTTTCCACCGCGCTGAGGACCAGCAGCGCCACACCGATCAGCCAGTTGAGTCCTCGAGGCTTGCGGAACGCGCCGGTGAAGAAGATCCGCAGCAGGTGAAGAAGGATCGCCGCGAGGAACAGCAGCGCCGCCCAGTAGTGGATCTGCCTGATGAGCAGTCCACCGCGCACGTCGAACGAGATCTTCAGGGTCGACGCGTAAGCCTGTGACGTCACGACACCGCCCAGTGGAGCGTACCGGCCGTGATAGTTCGTCGAAGCCATGGACGGGTCGAAGAACAACGTCAGGTAGGTACCGGTGATCAGCAGCACGATGAACGAGTACAGCGCGATTTCGCCCAGCATGAACGACCAATGGTCCGGGAAGACCCTGTTCAGCGTCCTGCGAATGAGGCGTCCCGTCGCCATGCGGTGGTTGATAACCCGCGCAGTTCGTCCCGCCCCGCTCGTCACTCGCCGGCGGACGTGCGCCTCCGTGAGCGGCGGGTTCGTGGTGCTGGTGGCTTTCATCGGCGGTGCATCCTCTACTGTGCGCTGACCCGAGTGTCGTGTGCGGGGTTCCGGGATCCCGGTGAAGCTAGGCTTTGGGTGTCATGTCCCGTTTGCGGGCCTCCATGGAGCATTTCCTTGCCGTTGTCGGTGGATACACGTCGGAAGACGAGGCAGCCCGACGTGGCGTGACATGGACCGCTGTGATCCGGGTCGCCCCCGCCACACACCACGCCGTGGAGCCGGACCGCGCATCCGCGGACGATCTCCGGCGCATCCGTCGCCTCGATGTCACAAGCGACGGAGCTGAGTCGTCTGATGGCTTGAGACAGAATCTGAAGACGGGAAGGCGATGGTCATGCGGGTGTTTGTGGCGGGCGGGACCGGGGTGCTCGGCCGGCGGCTGGTGCCGCAGCTGGTGGCTCGCGGGCACGAAGTGACCGCCACGGCGACCAGCGCGGTCAAGTTGCCGTTATTGGCGGAACTGGGGGCGACCGGAGTCGTCATGGATGGGCTGGATGCGGTGTCGGTCGGCGAAGCGGTCGGCGTGGCTCGGCCGGAGGTGATCGTGCATCAGATGACCGCAATTTCGGTGGCGCACGCGGGAAAGCCAGATATGAAGCACATGGATCGCTGGTTCGCGACCACCAACAGGCTGCGGACCGAGGGGACCGATCACCTGCTGGCGGCCGCCGAGGCGAGCGGGGTGTCTCATGTCGTGGCGCAGAGCTACGCGAGCTGGAACGGGGTCCGCCAGGGTGGCTGGGTGAAGTCCGAGCAGGACCCGCTGGATTCGATGATCGGAACGGTGGCGCAGCCCGGGATGGCCGCGATCGGCCATGTCGAAGACGCGGTGGGCAAGACCGATGGCGCTGTCCTTCGATACGGCTGGTTCTACGGGCCGGGCGCCACCGAGGATCTCGTTGAGCCGATACGTAAGCGACAGTTTCCGGTCGTCGGCGGCGGCGGCGGATACTGCTCGTGGGTGCATCTGGACGACGCCGCGAGTGCAACCGCGCTTGCAGTGGAGCAGCAAGTGCGGGGCGTGTACAACATTGTCGATGACGAACCGGCGCCCGCACGCGAGTGGCTGCCCTTCCTGGCGGCATGCGCTGGCGCGAAGCGGCCGCTGCGGTTCCCCAAGTGGCTGGCCCGCCCGTTGGCGGGAGATGTGGCGGTGATGATGATGACCGAAGGTCGCGGGTTCTCCAACGCCAAGGCAAGGGCCGAGCTCGGCTGGCAGCTGCGTTACCCGTCGTGGCGGGACGGCTTCCGGATGGAGTTGGCATGACGCGAGCCGAGGAGTTCGAGCAGTTGCGACCACTGCTCTTCTCGATCGCCTACCGGATACTCGGCAGTGTCAGCGAGGCCGAGGACGCGGTCCAGGAGAGCTGGCTGCGCTACGACGCGTCCCCGACGGAGACCATCTCGGCCAAGGCGTTCCTTTCGGCCGTGGTCACCAGGATCTCGATCGACGTGCTGCGTTCTGGCCGCCGCCGGCGGGAGAGCTACGTCGGGTCGTGGTTCCCCGAGCCGCTGCTGACCGACCCCTACGAAGACCCGCAGCGCTCGGCAGAACTCGCGGACTCCTTGTCCATGGCAGCCCTGCTCCTGCTGGAGCGTCTCAGCCCGCTGGAGCGCGCGGTCTTCGTGCTGCGCGAGGTATTCGCTTTCGGTTTTGCCGAGGTCGCCTCGGCGATCGACAGGCCGGAGGCGGCGTGTCGCCAACTCGCTGTGCGGGCGCGTCGACACATGGACGCGGGACGGCCCCGGTTCGAGGCCGATCGACTGAAGCGGGAGAGACTGGCAGCGCGGTTCTTCAACGCACTCCGTGACGGTGACGTCGACAGTCTCCAGGAGTTGCTCGCCGCGGACGTGCAAATGGTCGGCGACAGCGGTGGCAAGGCGCCGCAGATGGCCAGGGCGATCGTCGGTGCCGACAACGTGGCTCGGCTGATGGGCTCCTACTTCCCCCGGCTCGCGCAGATCGACGTCACCTGGCGCCCGCACGAGGTGAACGGACAACCTGGCGCGATCTTCCGCGACCGGGACGGCAAGGTCCTGACGGCCATGGCGCTCGACGTCCTCGGCGGACAGATCCAGACGATCCGCTCGGTGGTCAACCCTGACAAGCTCAGACACCTCGGACCGGTGGCCGACGCGTGGGCCGTCGCGCACGAGGTGAACCACGCACGACGGCCGACGGACTGAGCACAGGGTCGATCGCGGATGGAACTGCGTCGGCAAATTCGTTGATGCCGAGGGCGAACTCCCAGTGGCCGACCCCGTTGTTGGCCAGGCCAACCGTGACCACGCCCAGGCCTTCTAGCCAGTGCGCCATCGTGAGGCCGCCGACGTCCAGGGGCCGCAGCCCGAGGCTTTGGATGAATGTTGCCACGCCGGCCTTGGCCTGCGTGTCATCGCCGGCGAGGAAGACGTCGGGCCGGCCCTTCTCCAGCACCTGACGGAAGATCGTGTTGAACGCCTTCACCACGCTGGCGCTGGCCGGGGCCACCTTGGCGACTTCCTGCGCGATCGAGGTTTCCTCGCTGTGGGCGAGTCCATCGAACGTGGAGTTGAAGGGGTTGCTGATGTCGATGATGACCTTGCCCGCGAGGGCGTCTCCGTACTGGGTGACGACCGGAACGACGCCGTCGTACAACAGGGCCGTGATGACGATGTCGCCGGCCGGGACGGCGCCCCACGTCCCCGTCGTCGTGCCGCCACCGAGAGTCTTGGCCAGGTCGTCGGCCTTGGACTGATCGCGTCCCATGATCTCGACGGTGTTGCCGCCCGCTACGGCGAGTGTGCCGATAGCGCGGGCCATGTTTCCCGTGCCGATGAGGGTGATGGTGCTCATGAGGTCTGCTCTCTTTCCTTCTCGAGGTGTCGGTCCGTCTGATTTCGGGCCGGACGAGCTGCTGTGGCGGTCTCGCGGCCGGTGAGCGGCTCAGCGATATCCCGCTGCGAGTGTCAGAGGGCGGTGGTGCCGCCGTCGGTCCTCCTGCTTGGCGGTGGCGACCTGGCCGGGGGTCAGGACGTTGACCCGGATCCTGCGGTGGCGCAGTTCGTTGAGCCAGACGCGGGCCCAGGCCTGCTGGACGGCCTTGCTTCCCGCGTAGAGGCTCCAGCCGGGGAAGGCGCTGAGGGAGGCGTTGGAGCCGGTCTCCGGTGATCGCTGCTGTCTTGTCATCGAGCCTTCCCACGATCACTCCGATTGGTTGAGAGTGGTAGCTGGAACCGTCCGGCTCTTACCGAAACCGATCCGTGTGGGTAACGTATCCGACGGTCAGCTGGCGCGCAACCTACCTACACCGATCGGTACCGAACGGCGTATGGTGGCGATGTGACGGAGATGGAGAAGGGCCCTCTGGGCCTCCGCCGCGGCAGGGGCGCACGCGAGCGCATCCTCGGCGCCTCGACGCAGCTGTTCCGCGATCAGGGCATCAACCGAACTGGCATGGACCAGCTGTGTGCGGTAGCCCAGGTGTCCAAGCGCACGGCCTACGAGCACTTCCCGAGCAAGGACGAGCTGGTCGCCGAATACCTGCGTCGATTCGATCCCGACGTCATGGCTGGAGTGTTCGACCGCGCGGACCTCACACCGCGCGAGCGCCTTCTTGCCGCGTTCGAGGTGCCCGCGACGACGCCCCTGTGCCCGTTCATCGGGGCTGCCGTCGAACTTCACGACCCCCAACACCCGGCTTCGCAGTTCGCGCGCGACTACAAGACCGCGTTCGCCGCGCGGCTCACCGAAACAGCCCGCGAAGCCGGTGCCGTCAACCCCGAGCAGCTCGGCGAACAACTCGCCCTGCTCATCGACGGCGCCTCGGCCCGCACCCAAGTCCTCAACAGCGAATCCTTCTCCACCGCCGCCGCCATCGCCGAGGTCCTCATCGACAAGGCCATCCCCGCCCGATCTCCTCGATAGCCTGCGACGACCGCGGATTCTGACGGGCCCGCCCGCTCATCGGGACATCGTGCACGGATGTCTTGGGATGCAGCATCGATTTCAGCTGCTTCTTCCCGTGTGGAGCAAGGTGCGTCCATCATCGTGCGCCCTACTCGCACAATCGGCCCGGTCATGCGGGTAGCACGCACGATGTCGGGCGGCACCTGCGGCATCATCGTCGCCTTACTGTCCCGTCCCGACGAGCGCACTACTCATAGCGCTCGACCAGATGGGCGCGGCTGGCTGGAAGGTCGTAGGGATCGGGCCAGAAGTCGGTGATTCGGGAGATACGCCCGTCGTCGCCGAGATCGAAAAAGCACAGGCCGGGCTGGGTGCCGCCCTCACGCGTGGTGATGTCGATCCAGCTGGCGGCGTGCATACCCTCGCCGATGATCTGCCGCACCGTGATGTGCCAGTCGTAGGCGAAGCCCTCGACGTTGAACCTGATGTAGGCGTCCCGGCCGCGGACTTGTTCCCTCGTCTGGGGGCCGCGATAGATCACGTCTTCGGAAAGCAGGGCGCCGAACGCGTCCCAGTCCCGGGCGTCCGCCGCGGCCCAGTAGGAGGCCACCACCTCGTGCGCGTTGGTCATGCGTTGCAGGGTAAGCGCTCGGCGACGATCTCTGGTGCTATCGGTAACCCCGCTTGGGCGGCGGGTGCTGCTCGCCCGCCACGTACCACCCGAGGGTGAGAACAGCTGGACTCTTCCGGGCGGCAGGGTGGAGCACGCGGAGGAGACGCGGCCCCCGTCCCGGCGCGCTCAGCAGGACCAGGGTGCGGCTCCGCGGTCCGTGTGCCCTTGCATCGCTGAGCGAAGCAAGGGCACAGGGGCACAGGGGCGCCGCGCGGAGAGGTTAGCCGGGGGGCAGGGCAGCGCGGGGAGTGGGCACCGCAGATAGAAAAGGCAGGGAGCTCATCCGCTTCCTGCCACTTTCAACATATAGCGCACCCGGGGGCTTGCGGCAAGACCCGGGTCGTGCCACAGAATCGACCGGCCCGGGCCAGGGATCTACGTAATGGGTGTCAGGAATTCGGTTGCTGTTGTCGACGTGCATGTCGCGCAGGGACGCAGTCGACGAATTCCTCCCAGTTCCATTTATAGCAGAGTCCGGCCGGGCTCATGAACGCAAAAAATTGGATCTACGGTACGAAGCTCAGATCGGAGCTGATGACGTGAACCTCCTTACTGCCAGCGCGTTCCACCTTCCCGACCACCTCGCCGCCAAGGCCGACCCGACGCTGATCGCCGGCGATGAAAAGCACTTCGCGGCCATCGCGGAGAGCCTCGAGCAATCGATCGCCGACCTGTCCGAAGGGCTGGATGCCCTGCGCAAGTCGCCCGGTGGCACAGGGCGGAAGGCGATGGACCGGGACATCGAGATCCACAGGTTGACCGCCCGCCTGCGCGCCCTGCGCAGATTCGGCCTGGACCTGGCCCTCGGACACATCGTCGGGGCGGACGACTCCGCGCCGGTGTACATCGGACGACTCGGCCTCACGGACAGCACGGGTCGCCGGCTGCTGCTCGACTGGCGCTCTCCCGCGGCCGAGCCGTTCTTCGGGGCGACGCACGCCGACCCGATGGGACTGGTGAGCCGCCGCAGGTATCGCTGGACCCGCGGCCGGATCAGCGACTACTGGGACGAGGTGTTCACCCCGGACGGGTTCGCAGGGCACGCCGCCGCGCTCGACGACCAGTCCGCCTTCATCGCGACTCTGGGCGGCAGCCGGTCGCCCAGGATGCGGGACGTGCTCGGGACCATCCAGGCCGATCAGGACGCCATCATCCGCGCAGGGTCCCCGGGGGCTCTGGTCGTCGACGGCGGTCCGGGTACGGGGAAAACCGTCGTCGCTCTGCACCGCTCCGCCTACCTCCTCTACTCCGACCCACGCCTGGGCCGCCACCGGGGCGGCGTGCTGTTCGTCGGTCCGCACCAGCCCTATCTGTCCTACGTCGCCGACGTTCTGCCCAGCCTCGGGGAGGAGGGGGTGCAGACCTGCACCGTGCGGGACCTCGTCGCCGAAGGAGCCGCGGCGGCGACCGAGACCGACCCGCACGTGGCCCGCCTGAAATCGTCCGCGGACCCGGTGCAGGCGATCGAGACGGCCGTCCGGTTCTACGAGGAGCCGCCCACCAGGGGGCTGACCGTCACGACCGACTGGTCCGAGATCCGGCTGAGCGCCGCCGACTGGGCCGAGGCGTTCGACGCACCAGATCCCGGCACTCCGCACAACGTGGCGCGCGACCAGATCTGGGAGGAGTTGCTCAGGATCCTGGTGGACAGGTACGACGGCGACGACTCGGCTGACCTGCTCAGGCGGTCGCTGCTGCAGAACCAGGAGTTGCTCACCGCCTACAACAGCGCATGGCCGCTCATCGACGCGGCGGACCTCGTCGGGGACCTGTGGTCGGTGCCCGCCTACCTGAGGAAGTGTGCTCCCTGGCTCAGCCCCGACGACGTTCGGAGGCTGCAGCGCGCGGACGCCCAGGCCTGGACGGTGTCCGATCTGCCGTTCCTGGATGCCGCACGGCAGCGGCTCGGCGATCCTGAGGTGTCGCGCCGTAAGCGTCGGCAGGAGGCCGCGCTCGCCGCCGAACGAGAGCAGATGGACATGGTCATCGACCACCTGATCGCCGCGGACGACTCCGACATGCAGATGATGTCGATGCTGCGCAAGAAGGACCTGCAGGACGCCCTCGTCGACGAGTCCGCCCTGCCCGCCGACCAGGATCTGCTCATCGGCCCGTTCGCGCACATCGTCGTGGACGAGGCGCAGGAACTCACCGACGCGGAGTGGCAGATGCTGCTGCTCCGCTGCCCGTCCCGGAGCTTCACCATCGTCGGGGACCGTGCCCAGGCGCGGCACGGGTTCACGGAGTCGTGGCAGGAGCGGCTCGAGCGGATCGGGCTCGACCGGATCAACGTGGCCTCACTGAGCATCAACTACCGGACGCCGGGAGAGGTCATGGCAGAGGCCGAGCCGGTCATCCGGGCCGTGCTCCCGGACGCCAACGTGCCGACCTCGATCCGCAGCAGCGACGCCCCCGTCGTTCGCGGTCCTGCGTCGGATCTGGGCTCGATCCTGGACACCTGGCTCGCCGCAAATTCCGATGGGATCGCCTGCGTCATCGGCGATCCGACGTTCCGGTCGACGCCCCGCGTCCGGTCGCTGGCCCCGGAGCTGGCGAAGGGGCTCGAGTTCGACCTGGTCGTCCTCGTCGATCCGGACGCCTTCGGTACGGGCATCGAAGGAGCGGTCGACCGCTACGTCGCGATGACCCGGGCCACCGGGCGACTCGTGATCCTGACGAGCACAGGTGGGGGCAGCCCGCAGGCTCGGATGTCGTGAGACCATCTCACCATGCCCCTGGAGGGACTCCACAGCGACCGTAATCGGGCAGAGTCGTTCGGATCGATCGCGGAAGAGTACGACCGGCTGCGCCCGGGCTATCCCGCCGCCTTCATTGACGATCTGGCGGCGCTCGCCCCGGCCGACGTCCTCGATGTCGGGTGCGGGACCGGCAAGGTGGCCCGGGCCCTGATCGATCGGGGTCTGAAAGTGTCCGGCGTCGAACCGGACGAACGCATGGCGCAGGTGGCCCGCTCGCACGGCGTTCCCGTCATTCTTGCGTCCTTCGAAGGGTGGGATCCTCGAGGACGTACCTTCGGCCTTCTCACCGCCGGACATGCGTGGCACTGGGTGGATCCCCGGATCGGTCTGGCGAAGGCCGCATCGACCGTCGTTCCGGGCGGGACGGTCGCGCTGTTCTGGAACTATCACGCCGTCGAGGAGTCCCTCCTCGAGGCGTTCGAGGGGGTCTACCGCGCGCACGCACCCGGTTTGCCTGTGATCGGCCGCGATCCCTCCGGGGCGCCGGACGTCGATCCCTTTGCGGGATGCGACCGGTTCACTGCCGGTGAGTCACGCACCTATCGGTGGCCAAGGGAGCTCAGCGCGGACGAGTGGGTCGCGATGCTGGTCACCTTCAGCGATCATCAGCGCCTGGGTCCTGAGCGCCTGGGGGAGTTGCAGGCCGGGCTGCGCGCGGCCATCGACGACTCGGGTGGTGTCGTTCGCAGTATGTGCGGCACCTATGCGTGGTTGGCGCGGCGAACCGAGGATCCGCTGCTGTAGCCGATGGTCAGACGAGCACCCAGTCCGGTGCGGCGTCGATGCCGGGCTCGTAACTGCAGGTCAGGCCGGTGCGGATGCAGCTGCGGAGGTGACGGGCGAGTGGTTCGTCGACCGTGCCGATGCGCTCGACCGCCGCGGTGATCGCCTTCCGGACGGCGACCCGGGCCCGTTCCTGGCTGGACCCGGTGGTGCGGGCACGACCGCCGAGTCCGGTCGCCCGGGCGAGCTCGGCCAGCAGCGCCTGACGCTCCCTCCGGAGGGTGTCGAGGCGGCCGGAGTCATTCCACTCCTCCGACTCGGCGATCTCGTCGTCGAGGTCGCGCAGCCGGTCGCGGTACGCCGCGAGAGCCTTCTTGTCCGCGACCTCGCCGAGTCCGGCCTGCTCGACGATCCCGGTGCCGGCGCCGACGAGGTCGAGGGCCGCGACGGGCAGTCCGGGCCGGCGGACCAGTTCCCGCAGGTATCCGAATCCGCGCAGGCCGGGGACGGCGGTGCCCTCGGCGCCGATCAGCCACAGCCCGCCCGGTGCCGGGTGCAGGTGCACCCGCCCGGCTCCGGTCGCGCGCGGCCCCTCGACCGGCGGTGCCCACGAGGCGAGCCGGTCGCGCCACCACTGGGCCCCGATGCGGTCGTACGTCGCCAGCGCCCGGGCCCGGAGCCGTCGCGCTCGCTCGGTGTCGCCCAGCACGGCGTAGGCCCGGGAGAGCGTGTCGTCGGTGCTGCCGTGGAACATCACGGCGCCGGCGTTGACCACCGCCCGGCCGTGGTACGGCGCGAGCAGGCGGGTCGCCTGCTCGATGAGCTCGCGGTCGTCGACGGCCAGCGCGGCCTCGAGCACGCACTGCAGGGTCAGCAGCCAGTTGACGTCGCGAGGCAGGTCGTCGAGCACCTCGCCGTGGAAGGTCCGCGCCAGGTCACGTGCGCGCTCCGGCCGGTGCGCCCCGACCCACAGGTAGGCGGCCTCGGCACACAACGTGGTGATGCCTTCGGCCAGCGCGAATTCCTCGCACGCCTGCGCCCCGGCCGCGCATGTCTCGACGTCACCGGACTGCGCCGCGGAATAGGACGCCATCGCCTTGAGGACCATCCAGGAGTCGGCGAGGCCGGCCTCCTCGGCCGCCGCGGCGGCCACTGCCACGAGCTGGGGCGTGGTGTCGGTGCGACCGCGCAGCAGATCGAGCATCTGCCGGCGCGACGCGGCGAAGAACAGCGCCCGGGGCGATTCCTCGCCCAGCAGCTCGAGGGCACGGATCTGGCGGTGCACCGCCTGGATGTCGAGCGCCTCGCACGCGACATGGAGCCCCCACAGGTGCGCCTGCAGCCGCGCGTCGGGGTCGAGCACGTGCGCGGCGACGTCGTCGAGCTGGGTGGCCAGCGACCGGCGTACGTCGAGCTCGTCCGGACCCCAGTGCGCCGCAAGCGCGGCATCGAGGGCGTCGGCGCGCAGGCCGGGATCGCCGACCCGCTGCGCGCCCGCCACCGCCTCGTCGGCGAACCGCGTCGCGCGATCCGCGTGCCCGGCGTACACCCAGCAGCGGGCCAGCGCCGCCGCGAGCCGGGACCGCGCCTCGTCGTCGGTCGTGCGAGCCAACACGTCGTAGAGCAGTGCGGGCAACTTGCCCGGCTCGGAGCCGAATACCTGGACGGACGCGGCTCCGAGGACGGCCCGGGTCCAGCCGGCGAGATCGTCGTCGGCGCGGCACCGTGCGGCACCCTCGTCGTAAAGGCGGGCCGCCGTCGCCCCCCGCCCGGCCGCGCGCTCGGCATCGGCGCGGTCGAGGAGCTCAGCGATCGCGGACGATTCGGTCGTCACACCTCATCGTAGGTCCGTGGCAGGTCCGCACGCCGATCTCGGCTGGGCGGGAGGGTCGGCCGTCCCGGACATCGTGCGCCGTACTCGCATCTTCGACCCGGATGTGCGAGTAGGACGCACGATGTCGCCGGGCCCTCGTCGACTGGACGGTCGTGGGAGGCGTCACCAAGGTCAGGGCCGGATCAGTCCTACGGCGGCGGCGTGCTCGCGCTGCCGGGCCTCGTCCCAATCCCCGGTGCAGTAGACCGCGAGGTCGACGATGGTCGAGTCGACGACGTCGGCGCGGATCATCTCGCGGCAGTACCACCGCTGGCCGTCGGCGTGCCAGCGCTCCTCGAACTCGAGCGTGAATCCGCGCCCGGTCTGCTCGACGCGCTCCACCCGTACCTCGCCCGGGCAGGGGTGCCCCGCTGCCCTGATGGCGAGGAGGCCGTCCGCCGTGTCCGCCTGAATCCGCCACTGCGGCAGGGACACGTCGGCGAAGACGTTCGGTGCGAAGAGTCCGTCGGGAATGACGCCGGTCTCCAGGAAGCGGATGATGTTGGCCACCGCGGTCGTCGTGTCCGGCCGGACGCCGACGCCGGCGGTCATGCCGACGCTCCGAGCCCGGTCAGGTTCTTCTGTACGACGGCCATGGTCGCCTCGAGCTCGGCCGACGGGCTGAACTCCACGACGGTCGTCCCGGCGACCACGAGGGGCAGGTGGCCCGGGGCCGCGTAGTAGGCGTCTCCGGCGACATAGGTCTCCGTGTGGTCGGCCCAGCGGAAGGTCAACTGGCCGGCGGTGACGATGCCCCAGTGCGGGCACGGGCAGCGGTCGCCGGGAAGGCCCACGAAGAACGTGGCCGGATCGGCGTCCTCCTTGAAGGTCTCGAAGCTGACCGTGTAGTCGCCCAGCGGCGCATAGCGTCCCTCGATGGGCGGCTCGTCGACCGCGACGGGCGTGGTGAGCCGGTTGGCACTCGGCATGGTGTCCTCCTCAGAGGTGGGAAGTGCTGACACCCCTGAGGCGTGACGACCGACGGCACACCGTGACCCCGGAGGGAACGCCGCCACACTTTCCATGATCGTGATCGGATCCGTACGGCGTTTCGCGGCATATTCCGATCACGATCATGGGTGGGGGCCGCCTCCGATCTCCACGACCGGCAGCCGCTTGATCTGATGGTGGTCGAGGGTCCGGGCGGCCTGCGCGATCGTGGTCCCGGGCCCGACGGTGACCGCGGGGCTGGTCATCAGCTCCGCGGCGGTCACCGCGTGCGCCTTCACCCGGATCAGGCGGTCCCGGCGCTTCTCCATCCAGGGCGCGCTCTCCTCGTCCTTGTACTCCTCCTTGGCCAGCAGGTCCGCCTCCGACACGACGCCGGCGACCCGGCGGTCGTCGTCGATCACCGGCAGCGCGGTGATACCGCGCTCGACCATCATCTGGGCGATGTCCGTGAACGACGCGGCGCGGTACGCGCTCACCACCGCCGTCGTCATCACGTCTCGAACGGTGTGCCGCTTCATGCGCGCGCTCCCTCCGTCGATCGCTCGGCCCCGGCATCGGCGAACCAGAAGTCGTGGCCGTCCTGCAGGGTGGTGACCGGCCCTGATCCCACGGCGATCCGGATCGGTGGCGTCGCCGACCGGCGCACCCCGATGCGCATCCCGTCCTGGGTCGCGTGCATCTGCACGCCCCACTGGCCGCGGTAGCGCAACTCCATCTCCAGCTCACGGAGTCCGGGCGGCATGTGGGGGTCCACGTGCAGGACGTCGTCGCGCAACTCGATTCCGGTGTAGCACCGCTGCACCAGATCGAGGGTGCCGGCCATGGCACCGAGGTGGATCCCCTCACCGGTCGTGCCGCCCTGCACGTCGTGCACGTCGCTGTCGAGCGCCTCGAGGAAGAACTGCCAGGAGGCCTGCCGGTCGGACCGGGCCAGCACCCAGGCGTGCACCACCGCGCTCAACGTCGAGCCGTGCGAGGTCCGGGCGAGGTAGTAGTCGACCGTCGCCGGGATCATCTCCGGAGCCAGCTCGTAGCCGAGCCGGCTGAAGATCGCCCGGAGCTCGTCGGCGGACAGCAGGTAGAACAGCATGAGGACGTCGGCCTGCTTGGACGCCTTGTACCTGTTCGGGTCGTCGCCCTCGGCCTCGAGGATGCGGTCCAGCCGGCGGATGTCGCCGTACCTGGCCCGGTATCCGGCCCAGTCGAACTCGGCGAGATCCTCGTACCCCTCGAACTGGCTGATGACCCCGTCGGCGTGGAAGACCACCCGCAGCCGCCGGCTCACGTCCTCGATCCGCGCCATCTCGGCGGGCGTCAGATCCGAGTCGTTCCACCAGTTCGTCGCGACGGTCGGGCGGCAGCAGGTCGAGCACGTCGAGCGTGCGGCACATGGTCCATGCCGCCATGACGTTGGTGTAGGCGTTGTTGGCCACGCCCGGCTCGGCGGCGCCCGGATAGCCGTCGTGGTATTCGTCCGGCCCCATGATGCCGCGGATCTCGTAGCGGCCGGTCGAGGCGTCGTGTTCGGCCAGGCCCGCCCAGAACCGCGCGATCTCGATCAGCATCTCCGCGCCGTAGGACGACAGGAAGTCCCGGTCGTCGGTCGCCTGGTAGTAGTGCCAGATGTTGTAGGCGATGGCGAGGCTCACGTGCCGCTGCAGGCGGGAGTTGTCCGGCAGCCATCGTCCCGACTGCGGGTTGAAGTGGACGATCTGGGTCTCCTCGCAGCCGTCGCTGCCGCTCTGCCAGGGATACATCGCGCCGGCCAGCCCGGCGTCCTGCGCCGCCCGCCGCGCCTCCGGGAGCCTCCGCCACCGGTAGAGCAGCAGGGACCGGACGATGTCGGGGAAGCGGAGGCTGAGGAACGGCAGCACGAACAGCTCGTCCCAGAAGACGTGGCCGCGGTAGGCCTCGCCGTGCAGCCCGCGGGCCGGTACGCCGACGTCGAGCCCGACGCTGTGCGGCGAGAGCGTCTGCAGGACGTGGAACAGGTGCATGTTGATGGTCCGCTGCGCGGCGCGCGGGCCGACGTCCAGGCGCGCGTGACGCCACAGGTGTTCCCAGGCGAGGACGTGCTCGTCCCGCAATGTGGAGAACCCCGATGCCTGTCGGGCGCCCTTCCGCGACGCCTCGGCGTGCCCGTCCGTGGCCTGGTCCCGGGAGGTGTGCAGGGCGACGACCTTCTCGACCGTCACCGACTCGCCCTCGAGCACGTCGACGGCCAGGTGCTGGGCGACCCAGTCCGGTTCCTCGCTGGAGCTCGCGGCGCACGTCTTCGCGCGCACGGATCGTCGTCCGGGCGGCCAATGCCAGCCGCGTCGCCGAGGTGACCGTCTCGACGTCGAGCCAGATCAGGTCGCCCTCGACACCGGTCGACCGGGTCTGCAGGTGACGTCCGGCCAGGTCCTGGTAGCGCGCCACGCCGGAGTTCGTGACCCGCCCGTCGAGACCGGAACGCACTTCCAACGAACCGGACCAGTTCTCGGCCCGGATCGTGGTCTGCACGGCCGCGAGGTGCGGGTCGGCCATCGAGACGAGCCGCTGCTGTTCGACGTCGACGATGCGGCCGGCGGCATCGGCAGTGGCGGTACCTGCGGGTCAGCAGGCCCCGGCGCAGGTCCAGCTCCTGCCGGAAGTCGAGCAGGCTGGACGGCTCGAGCGCGCACCACTCGCCGCCCTCGGCGCGGAACGTCAGCGGCAGCCAGTTGGGTGCGTTGACCAGGTCCTCGTTGACGACCGTCCGGCCGCCGACCTGCGACGGGAGCCGGTCGTAGCAGCCGGCGATGTAGGTGCCGGGATAGTGCACGTCGTCCGCCGGCACCTCGGGAGCCGCGCCCCGGGTCGCGAAGTAGCCGTTGCCGAGCGTGCACAGCGCCTCCCGCACGCGTTCGTGTGCGGCGTCGGCACCTTCGTAGGTGACGAGCCAGGTCTTCATGGACGGGCCGCGGCGGAGGCGGCGGCCTGGCCCATCCAGGTGCAGGTCGGACAGGTCGGTCAGGACCGCGGTCGCGCCATGCCCGCGCAGGGTGTCCGGTCGACCGATCCGGTCGACGCCGATCACCGCTCCGAAGCCGCCGCGCACCGCGCCGGCGACCCCGTCGGGGCAGTTCTCCACGACCGCCGTCCGGCCGGGCGCCGTCTCCAACCGCCGGGCCGCCTCCAGGTAGAGGACCCGCTCGGAGTGCCCCGGCCGCCACGTCCCCGGCGCGTCCAGGGCGTCCAGCCGGACGTCGAACATGTCGGCGACGCCTACCCTGGCGAGCAGCTCCACGGCGTACGGGTCGCCGGACACCGCGGCCGTGAGCAGCCCGCCGCGGCGGGCCGCGCGGACGACGGCGACGGTGGAGGCGAACGGGGCGACGCCGTGGCGGCGGGCCTCGGCGAGGAAGAGCTCCTCCTGGCGCCCGGCGAGGCCGCGCATGTCGTCATAGGTCAGGGAGATGTCGCGGGAGGCGAGGAAGCCGGGTACGCCGTCCGGTCGCGGCTTGCCGTACATGAAGCGCACGTAGTCGGCCGGCACCTCGAACGGCCGGAACGTCGTCTCGTGGAGTGCGGAGTACTCACGCAGCAACGGGTCCAGGACCGACTTCCACGCGGCGGCAGCGGCCGGGGCGCTGTCGAGGATCACCCCGTCCACCCCGAAGACCATCGCCGTGATGTCTTCGCCGAGCAGGTAGGTGTCAGGGGTGGTCGGCATGGCCGTCTCCTCGCTCGCGGTCCGCACCTCTATTCCAATGGTCCACGGCGGGCGCCCGTAGAGTCGTACTTCCCGCGGGCCCGGGACTTCGGTCCCCGGGCCGGCATGTCGGCCCCGCTCAGCGCCGCCGGCGAATGACCACGATGACCGCGACGAGGAGGCCCAGTAGTCCCACGGCCGGCGCGAGGCGCTTCAACACCGGGATGCCGGCGGCCTGGAGCAGGTTGACCGGTAGGGCGTCCGGGCTCTGGATCTGCCGGCTCGCGCCGGATGGGCGGGCATGACCCGACGCAGCGCCCGCAATGTCCTGGTTATCCGGTGTGCTGCCGGCGGTCGGGACGGTGGCGGCGGGCGTGGCCTGCCTCCCGACCTCGTCGACCTCGTCGACCCCGTCGTCGGAGAGGCGTTGCTCGAGGCAGTCGACGAACTGACCGAGCAGCTTGGTGCTGATGTCGCCCAGCGCGCCCTTCCCGAACTGAGCCAGCCGCCCGGAAATGGTCAGGTCAGTGGTGACCTGCACCAGCGTGGTCCCGCCCTGGTCGGTGAGTTGGGCTGAGATGACCGCGCTGGCCAGTCCCTTGCCGCCCGACTCCTTCCCCTTGGCCGACAGGACGGCCCGCCTGGCGTCCGGGTCGAGCTCGCGGAACTGCGCCTGTCCCGCGAACCGGGCGAGCATCGGACCCACCTTCACCGTGACCTTGCCGTGGTAGCTGTCCCCCTCGACCTCGGTGAGCTGTGCGCCGGGCATGCACGGGGCTATCCGTTCGATGTCGGTCAGCAGGTCCCAGGCGTCGGTGACCGGGCGGGTGACCGTGAACTCGTTGACTAGCTGCATGGCGGCGTTCCTCTCCGGGAGCGGACCGGGTCGGCGAGCGCGTCGACGAGCTCGGTGAGTGCGGACAGGCTGTGTGCGCTCACTACGGCGTCACAGTAGGGCCAGGCCGCGGCCATCCCCCCGACCAACGGCCGGTAGCGCGGGCTCTGGGTGCGCGGATTGGCCCAGACGACCCGGTAGGCGATCCGCGACAGCCGGGCCATTTCGCGGGCGAGCTGCGCCGGGTCGCCGGTCTCCCAGCCGTCGGAGACGATCAGGACGACAGCGCCGCGGGCCATGCCGCGGGCGCCGTATCGGTCGTTGAAGTCGGCGAGCGCCGCACCGATCCGGGTGCCGCCGGACCAGTCCGGCGCGGCCCGCCCGGCCCGTTCCAGGGCGGCGCCCGGCCGTCCTGCGGACAGTTCGCGGGTCAGCCGGGTCAACCTTGTCGCGAACGTGAACACCTCGGCGTGCGCTCCGCCGGCCGCGCAGTAGAGCAGTTGCAGCATCGCCCGGGCGTAGGCCTCCATCGACGCGGAGATGTCGCACAGGACCACCATCCGGCGCGGCCGGTGCCGGGTCGCCCGCCGGGTGAGCTGTAGCGGGTCCCCGCCGGTGCGGCGGGCCTGCCGCAAGGTGGTCCGCAGGTCGATCCGGTGCCCTCGCGCCGTCCGCCGGTACCGGGCCGAGCGGCGGGGCGGTGTGGCGAGGGTCAGCTCGCGCATGACCCGGGTCAGCACGGCGAGCTCGTCGGGGGACAGGTCGGCGAAGTCGCGCCCGGCGAGCCGCTCGTCGGCGCTGGCCTGGACGCGCAGCGGCACGGACCGGGCCGGACCACCGTCGCCGACCGGTCCGGGCCGGACCTCCGCGGTCCCGCCCGGCGTCGGTGCGGCGCGCGGCGCGGTATCCGGTACCGCCGATGCCATGGGCATCGCGGCGCGGTCTCCGCGGTGGGCCGCCGGATCGGCGGCACCGCCGAAGACGGCGGCGAAGACCGCGTCGAAGGTGGCGATGTGGTCGGGGTCGGCCACCAGCGTGGCCCGCCCGCACTGGTGGAGGTCGGCGGTGGTGCGTGGGCGGGCGATCTCGATCGCCCGGGCGAAGCGCGCCGAGCGGTCGGTGCCGACCGGGAGGCCGGCGGCGCGCAACGCGGCGCCGAACCTGGATACGCCGGTGGCGAGGTCGACATCAGCCATGACCGCCGACGACCTCGGCGAACCCCACCCGCCGGGTCACCTCCTCGTCCTCCGGGTACTTCAGGACCGCGCTCATCGTGCGGCCCGCGGAGTCGACGTCGAGTTCGGTGACGCCGAGCACGCGCAGTGCGTCGGCCCAGTCGATCGCCTCCGCTACTCCTGGGGGCTTGGTCAGGTCCAGCCCGCGCAGCCGTGACACCGACCGGGCGACCTGTGCGGCGATCGGTTCACCGGCACCGGGTACCCGGCGGCGGATGATCGACGCGATCCGGTCGACATCCGGGTAGCCGATCCAGTGGTAGAGGCACCGCCGCTTCAGGGCGTCGTGCAGGTCGCGGGTGCGGTTGGAGGTGAGCACCGCCACCGGTGGTATCGCCGCCCGCCGGGTGCCGAGTTCGGGGATCGTGACCGCCGACTCGGCCAGCAGCTCGAACAGAAACGCCTCGAACTCGTCATCGGCCCGGTCGACCTCGTCGATCAGCAGCACTGCCGGGCGCGGGCCGGGATGGTCGAGGGCGGCCAGCAACGGCCGGGCGAGCAGGTACTCGGGGCTGAACAAGTCCACCTCACGCGGCACGTCACCGCGCGCTTCGGCCAGCCGGATCCCGAGCAGCTGCCGAGGGTAGTTCCATTCGTACAGTGCCTCCGCGGCGGTCAGCCCTTCGTAGCACTGCAGCCGGATCAGCGGGGTGTCGAGCACGGCGGCGAGGGCCTTGGCGGCCTCGGTCTTGCCCACCCCGGGCTCGCCCTCCAGCAGGATCGGCTGACCCATCCGCACGGCGAGGAAGAGCGCGGTGGCGAGCCCGACATCGGCAAGGTAGTCCGAGCGGTCCAGCCCGGCGATGACCGCGGCGACGTCGGGCACTGCCCGGACGAGCTCCTCTCCCTGGCTGCCGCTCATCCGACGTAGCGCCCGGGGTCCTCGGCGAAGCGCTCGCGGCAGGTCGGGTTGCAGAAGTACCAGGTGGTACCCGCGTGCTCGAGCTGCAGCGACGTCGCGGCGACGGCGACGGACATGCCGCAGACCGGGTCGGTGGCAGACGGCACGGCGTCGACCGCCGCCGCCCGGCGCGGCCGGGTGTGGATGATCTCGGCCAGGATCGACAGCGCGATCTCGGCAGGACCCGCGGCTCCGATGTCCAGCCCCGCGGGCGTGTGGACCCGCGCCCGGTCGTGCTCGGGGACGTCGAGTCCGGCCACCACGGTCGGGCCGCGCCGGCGGCTGGCGAGGAGGCCGACGTAGGGGACGCCGGCCAGCAACGCCGCCGACAACACGGCGCCCTCGTCCCGCCCGTGCGAGGCGGCCACTACAGCGGCGGTGTCCGGGGCGATCGGTGCATCGGGCTCGGTGGTCGGGCGTACGTCGTAGTCGAGCGCCGCTCCGACCCGTGCCAGCGCGCGGGCCACCGGAGTGTCCCCGTGAACGTGCAGCAGCGCCGCGGGGAGCACCGCCTCCAGGAAGATCTCGACCGTGCCCCCGGACAGGCAGGGGTTGGCCACCTCGGTCAGCCCGTCGCGGAACTGCACGGTCCCGACCGCGGCCGGGGTGATGCGCAGCAGGGTCGACTCGCCGGACTCGAGCAGCCGGAGGGCCTGCAACCGGACCGTCGACTCGGCGCAGACGCCCCCGACGAAGCCGTCGATCGTGCCGTCGGCGGAGATGAGCGCCCGATCGCCGGGCTTGGCACTGGTCGGCCGCTCGACCCGCACGACGGCGGCCCGGACGAACGGGCGGCGCGCGGCGGCGAACTCCTCCGCGCGGACCTCCAGGTCGGTTCGGGTCACCGGATGCGCCGGCCTAGGTGATGGCCAGGTCGGTGCGCAGCGGGCGCCCCTGGAGTGCCGACCACACGTTGGCGGGGGTGAGCGGCATGTCGATGTGCCGTACGCCGAGGGGTGCGAGTGCGTCGACCACCGCATTGACCACGGCGGCCGGTGAGCCGACGGTGGCCGATTCTCCGACGCCCTTCGCTCCGATCGGGTGATGTGGCGAGGGCGTAACGGTCTCGCCGAGCTCCCAGGACGGGCATTCCATCGACGTCGGCAGCAGGTAGTCCATGAATGAGCCGCCCAGGCAGTTGCCGTCCTCGTCGAAGGCGATCACCTGCATCAGCGCCATGCCCACCCCGTCTGCGAGCCCGCCGTGCACCTGCCCCTCCACGATCATCGGGTTGATCCGTACTCCGCAGTCGTCGACGGCGATGAAGCGGCGGATCTTCACCACTCCCGTGCCGACGTCGACGTCGGCGACGCAGATGTAGGCCCCGAACGGGTAGGTGAGGTTGGGCGGGTTGTAGACGCAGGTCGCGTCCAACTGGCCTTCGACGCCCTCCGGGAGCTCGAGGCTGGAGTGCGCGGCCATCGCGATGTCCTGGATCGTCTTGCCTTGGTCCGGGTCGCCGTGCACGAAGAACCGGCCCTTCTCCCACTCCAGGTCGTCGGGAGAGACCTCCAGCATCGCGGAGGCGACGATGCGCGCGCGCTCCCGCACCTTGCGGGCCACGACGGCGGTGGCCGCTCCGGACACCGGCGTCGAGCGGGAGCCGTAGGTGCCGAGCCCGAAGGGTGTCTGATCGGTGTCGCCGTGCACGACCTCGATGTCGTCTGGCGGGATTCCGAGCTCCTCGGCGACGATCTGGGCGAACGTCGTCTCGTGGCCCTGTCCCTGCGTCTGCACCGACAGCCGCAGCACGGCCTTGCCGGTGGGATGCACCCGCAGCTCGGCGCCGTCGGCCATGCCGAGGCCGAGGATGTCCATGTCCTTGCGCGGCCCGGCACCGACGGCCTCGGTGAAGAAGCTGATCCCGATCCCCATGTGCTCGCCACGCTGCCGCTTCTCCGCCTGTTCCCGGCGTAGGTCGTCGTATCCGGCGATCTGCTTCGCCAGCTCCAGCGTGCGGGGATAGTCGCCGGAGTCGTAGACCCAACCGGTCGCGCAGGTGTAGGGGAACTGCTCGGGGCGCAAGAGGTTCTTCATCCGCAGGTCGGCCGCGTCCATGTCCAGCTCGCGGGCGAGAACGTCGATCATCCGCTCGACGAGATAGGCCGCCTCGGTGATCCGGAACGAGCACGCGTAGGCGACACCGCCGGGCGCCTTGTTCGTGTAGACGCCGGTGACCGCACAGTGCGCCGCCTCGAGGTCGTAGGAACCGGTGAAGACGTGGAAGAACCCGGCCGGGAACTTGCTCGGCTGGGCGGTCGCGTTGAACGCGCCGTGGTCGGCGAGCACGTCGACCCGTAGCGCCCGGATCTTGCCGTCCTTCGTCGCCGCGATCTCGCCACGCATGTGGAAGTCACGGGCGAAGGAGGTGCTGATCAGGTTTTCCGAGCGGTCCTCGACCCACTTCACCGGCTTGCCGGTGACGATGGACCCGACGACGGCGCAGACGTAACCGGGGTAGATGCCGACCTTGTTGCCGAATCCTCCTCCGATGTCGGGGGAGATGATCCGGATCTTCTGCTCCGGCAGGCCGGCGACCAGGGCGTAGACCGTCCGGTGGGCGTGCGGCGCCTGGGTCGTCGTCCACACCGTGAGCTTGCCGGTCACCGCATCCATGTCGGCGATCGACCCGCAGGTCTCCAGCGGGGCCGGGTGCACCCGGGGATAGAGCATGTCCTGGCTGACCACGACCTCGGCCTCGGCGAACACCGCGTCCGTCCGTTCCTTGTCGCCGGCGGTCCAGTCGAAGATGTGGTTGTCGGTCTTGCCCTCGAGATCGTCCCGGATGACGGCCGCATCGGCGTCCAGCGCGCGCCGGGCGTCCACCACGGGCGGCAACGGGTCGTAGTCGACGTCGATGAGCTCGAGCGCATCGCGCGCGGCATAACGGTCCTCGGCGACGACGAAGGCGACCTCCTGGCCCTGGAAGCGCACCTTGTCGGTCGCGAGCACGGCCTGGACGTCGTGCGACAACGTGGGCATCCAGGCGAGATTGAGCCCGGCCAACGTCTCGCCGGTGATGACTGCCTTGACCCGCGGATCGGCCTCGGCTGCGCTGGTGTCGATCGACACGATGCGGGCGTGCGCGAACGGGCTGCGCAGTACCGCGCCGTGGAGCATCCCCGGCAGGGTGATGTCGTCCAGGTAGTTGCCGTGCCCGCGGATGAACCTAGGGTCCTCCTTGCGCGTCATCCGGCCATAGCCGACCGGCCGCTCTGCGACGTCGGTCATGCCGACACCTCCCTGGCGGATTCGTGCTCGGCGGCCCAACGGACGGAGCGGACGATGTTCTCGTAACCGGTGCAGCGACACGACTGTCCGGAGATTGCCTCCCTGATCTCGTCCTCGGACGGATCGGGATTGTGGTCGAGCAGCCAGCGTGCGGTCAGCAACATTCCGGGGGTGCAGAAGCCGCACTGCAGTCCGTGGCACTCGACGAAGCCCTGCTGCACCGGGTCGAGGGTGGCGCCGTCGGCCAGGCCCTCGACCGTCCGGACCGCGCGTCCGTCGGCCATCACCGCAAGGACGGTGCACGACTTCACCGGCGTGCCGTCCATCCACACCACGCACGTGCCGCAGTTGGAGGTGTCGCAACCCCAGTGGGTGCCGGTGAGTCGCAGATGGTCGCGCAGGTAGTGCACCAGGAGCAGCCTCGGTTCGACGTTGTCGGTGTGCTGCTCGCCGTTGACCGTCACGGTGATCTGCATGTCAGGCCTCCTGACCGCGTGCGCGTGCCGCTGCGCGTCGAAGCGCACGGGTGGTGAGTTCGCCGGCGAGGTGACGCTTGTAGTCGACCGGACCGCGTTGATCGGCGGTGGGATTGGAGTGTTCGCCGGCGACCCGGCCCGCCTCGGTGAAGGTGTCCTCGGTGGCCGGCTTCCCGCGCAGGAAGTCCTCGGCCTCAGGGGCGTGGAAGTGCGGTGCCCCCACAGCCGTGAGGCCGATGCCGACATCCGCGACGACATCCCCGTCCAGCCAGACCGCTGCTCCGGCCGCAGCCACCGGCCAGTCGCCGACGCGACGCTCGACCTTCTCGTACGCGCTGCCACCGCCGGGGCGGATCGGCACCCGCAGTTCGACCAGCAGTTCGGCGGCACCCACGACGGTCTCGTACGGTCCGGTGTGCAGCTCGCGAACCGGGACCTCCCGCTGCTGGGCCGATCCGCGGATCACCGCTACTGCATGGACGGCGGCGAACGCGGCGGGAAGGTCCTCCGCCGGATCGGCCTGACACAGGGAGCCGCCGACCGTGCCGCGGTTACGCACGATCGGGTCGGCGATCACCCGCTCGGCGTCGGCGAAGATCGGGAAATGCTCGTGCGCCAGCGGCGAGTCGAGCAGCTGCGCATGCCTGGTCATAGCACCGATTCGTAGTTGCGCACCGTCGACGCGGATGTAGGACAGCTCCGCGAGATCATTGATGTCGATGACCGACTCGGGTTGGGCCAACCGCAGCCTCATCATCGGGATCAGGCTGTGCCCGCCGGCGATCACGAACGACTCCGGTCCGGCCCGTTCCAGGAGGGCAAGCGCATGGTCGACGCTGGTTGCGCGTTCGTATCCGAAGCGGGCAGGAACCTGCATGGTCGCCCTCCATCCAGGCATGACGCGGCGATGCGTCCGGGGATGTTGGATCAATCATGGCCGCGTCGGTGAAACCTGGCAATGGACTCGGCTTATTGCGGGGAGAGATCCGTTGGGGTGTCGACGTCTCTTGGCGATCCCGTGTCGTCGCACGCCACCTCGACCACGTCGTCCGTATGGGCGCGCAGGAAGGGTCGAGCGCCTTGGTCACCCGCCGCCAGTCGGGCCACTTCGGCAAAGTCCTTTTGGGTCAGGAGAACCGGGTGTCGTCGCGCTCCGCGGTAGGTGGCGGTCACGAGAGTTGCCCCGTCGTCACACGCGGCAATCACGCGCCGCACCGAGTCGACACCGAGCCACGGCATGTCCACCGGTATCACCACAACGGCATCGTTGCTGATCGCGGCCAACCCACACCGCAATGAGGATCCCATACCGGTCGCCCAGTGCGGATTGTCGACAACCTCCGCACCGGCCACCTCGAGCGGCGCGGCTCCGACGACCACGACCACCGGGCGGCAGCCAGCATCGCGCAGGAGCCGGACTGCGCGGTCGACGAGCCGCTCGCCCCGGAATTGCACGAGCGCCTTGGCCACGCCGAACCGGCGGCCGGCGCCGGCAGCGAGGACGAGGCCGGCGACGGAGCCGCTCAACCGACACGCTCGGGGGCGGGAGTGCCGTGGATCCGGCCCGTCACCTCGGCAAGTCGCCGACCGGATCCACCCCACCGGAGCGCGATGATCTCGGCGGCGACCGACACCGCCGTCTCCGCCGGTGTCCGGGCGCCGATGTCCAGACCGATCGGGGAGGCGAGTCGGCCGAGCTCGGCGTCGGTCAGCCCAAGCTCCCGCAACTTGGTCAGCCGGTCGTCGTGGGTCCGTCTGCTGCCCATCGCGCCGATGAAGGCGGCGGGTGTCCGCAACGCCACCTCGAGCAGGGGAACGTCGAATTTCGGGTCATGGGTGAGGACGCAGATGACCGTCCGGGAGTCGATCCGGCCGGCGGCGACCTCGGCGCCGAGGTAGGAATGCGGCCAGGACACAATCACCTCGGCTGCATCTGGGAAACGCTTGCCGGTGGCGAACACCGGCCGCGCGTCGCAGACCGTGACCTGGTAGCCCAGGAAGGTGCCGATCGACGCCACGGCAGCCGCGAAATCGATCGCGCCGAACACGAGCATCCTCGGCGGGGGCGCGAAGGACTGCACGAAGACGGCCAGGTCGTCGCGGCGACGTTCCCCGTCCGCGCCGTAGCGCCGGACCTCGGTCATTCCCTGCTGCAGCATCCCCCGCGCGTCGTCCACAACGGCCACGTCGAGACCGGCCGAGCCCAGCGTCCCGGTGACCCGGTCGGGCCAGATCAGGATCCGGGTACCGACCGGCCGTGGCCCGGAGATGATGGTCGCGCTGGCGACCGGCTCGTTTTCCTGCACCGCGCGGCCGATGGTGGCGAGCTCATCGAACGTGTCGGCGCCGACCGGCTCGACGAGTACGTCGATGATCCCGCCGCAGGTCAGGCCGACGGCGAAAGCCTCGTCGTCGCTGACGCCGTAGCGCTCGAGCACCGGGACGCCGGTGTGCATCACGTCCCGCGCCAGCTCGTAGACCGCGCCCTCGACGCACCCGCCGGAGACGCTGCCGACCGCTTCACCCTCGGCCGAGACGGCCATCGCGGCACCCGGCAGCCGGGGCGCACTCCGGAACGTCGCCACCACTGTGGCGACCGCGCACCCGCGGCCGCTGCCGACCCATCTCAGGACCTCGGGCAGGACCTCACGCACGACGGTGTTCCCGGCCCGGATTCGGCCGGCGAATGATCACCCTGGCCACACCGCGAGCCTACCCGCGGGCCGGCCGGTCGACGGGGTCTTCGCCCCGCCGGGACGTGGGCGGGCCGGGCGGTGCGAGGTAGCCTGGCGCCGTGCGCCGCCTGCTGTTGTCCCCTCGCTGGATGGTGCGCCATGTGCTCGCGGTGGTGCTGATCGTGGTCTTCCTGCGGCTCGGCTGGTGGCAGTGGACCCGGGCCGAGTCGGGCAATGTGCTCAGTTACGGCTATACGTTCGAGTGGCCGCTCTTCGCGCTGTTCGTGGCCTTCATGTGGTGGAAGATGCTGCGGTTCGAGCTTCGCCCACCCGATCCGGCCAAGGCGGAGTCGCGCCCTGCGCCCAAACCGGTGAAGGTCCGTCGCCGGCCGCCCGCGCCTGCGCCGCCGCCACCGACCGGAGACGAGGAGCCGGACGAGAAGCTCGCGGAGTACAACCGCTATCTCGCCGCCCTGCACCACGAGGATCAGCCGGACCGGGAGTGAACGGTGGTCGGATCCGTCAGATCCAGGACGAGAACCACATCCTGGCCTGCCACCCGGCGTAGGTGATCTTCTGACCGGTGAGGATCGGCCAGAGCCAGGCGAAGTTGACGACCACCACGGCCAGGTAGGCGCACAGCACGAGCAACCCGACGGTACGCCGGGTCGGGCTGGCATCAGATCGGCCCAGCACCGCGCCGAGCATCAGGGTGATCCCGATGACGAGAAACGGTACGAGCGGCGTCATGTAGAAGAGGAACATCGTGCGCTTGGTGTTCTCCAGCCAGGCGCCCCAACCGGCCGCGAAGGCCATCAGTACGGCGCCGGCCCGCCAGTCCCGCCGGGCGATCAGCAGCCAGACCATCCACACCAGCGCGGGCAGGAACGCCCACCACAGCGCCGGCGTACCGATGGACAGCACCTCGCGGACGCAGCTCTTCGATCCACAGCCGGTGACGTGCTGCGGGTAGTAGTAGTCGACCGGGCGGCCGTCCACCAGCCAGCTGTAGGGCAGTGACCGGTACGGATGGAAGCTCGAGAGCCCTTCGTGGAAGTTGAGCATCTCGGAGTGGTAGTGCCACAGCGAGCGCAGCACGCCCGGCACGAATCCCCAGTGACTGGACCGCCCGTCGGCCCAGTGCCGGTCGTATCCGTTGTCGCCCAGGAACCAGCCGGTCCAGCTGAGCAGATATGCCACGACGGGCGCCAGGACCAGGGAGAGCACGGCATTGGGCAGGTCGCGTGCTGCGGTCGCCGTCGTGGCATGACGCGCCCCCGCCGACTTGCGCGCGCCGCGGTCCCACACCACCGACAGCACCGCGAAACCGGCCAGGAACCAGACGCCGCTCCACTTCACGCCGCAGGAGGCGCCGAGCAGCACCCCGCCGGCCACCCGCCATGGGCGGACGCCCAGCCGCGGGCCGAGGCCGGCCACGCCGCCCGCGGGGACGGCGGCGGCGAGACGCTCGCGGACGTGGTCCCGGTCGATGACAAAGCAGGCGAATCCGGCGAGTACGAAGGCCTGCAGGTAGATGTCGAGCAATGAGGTGCGGCTCTGCACCAGCGACAGGCCGTCGAGCGCCAGCAACAGCCCCGCGGTGCCGGCGAGCAGGAGGGATCCGGTCATCCGGCGGACCAGTCGGACGAGGATCACGACCGCGACCGTCCCGGCGACCGCTGAGGGGATCCGCCAGCCGTAGGCGTTGTTGCCGAAGATGGCCACACCGACCGCGATGCACCACTTGCCGAGCGGTGGGTGGACGACGAACAGCCGGGCCGGGTTGTTCTCATAGCCCTGGTGCAGCAACTCGACGGCGTTGGTCGTGTAGTAGATCTCGTCGAAGACCTTGCCACCGGGGAAGCCGATCGACCACAGCCGCAGCACCGCGGCGATGGCGCCGACCGCCAGTGTCACCGCCCAGCCGAACCCGGGCCGCGCCACCGGCTCCCGGTGCAGCCGCTGGTACGGCGACAACGGCGCGGGTGGCGGCCCCGGATCCCCGGCGGTATCGGTCGCCGCGTCGGATGCCGTCACCGCCATGGGGGTGATCGTAGGTGCCCACGCCACCGTGGCCGTCGCCCACCGTGGCCGTCGCCCACCGTGGCCGTCGCCCGCCGCGACGCCGCAGGTGCCGCCGTACCCTGGCCGCGTGGACGCGGGCACGTTGACTCTGGCCGGTGCGCCGCTCGGGGACGCCGGCGACGTCAGTCCCCGGCTGCGCGCCGCCCTGGACGGCGCCGACCTGGTGGCGGCCGAGGACACCCGCCGGCTGGCGCGTCTGGTCGCCGATCTCGGGGTGGCGAGGCCGGCCCAGGTGGTCTCCTACTTCGACGGGAACGAGGAGGCGCGCACCCCCGACCTGGTCGAGGCGCTGCGGGCCGGGCGCGACGTCCTGCTGATCACCGACGCGGGCATGCCGTCGGTCTCCGACCCCGGCTACCGGCTGGTCACCGCGGCGGCCGGCGCGGGCGCGCGGGTCACCTGTCTGCCCGGTCCGTCGGCGGTCACGACGGCTCTGGCGGTGTCCGGCCTGCCGTGCGACCGGTTCTGCTTCGAGGGCTTCCTGCCGCGCCGGCCGGGCCGGCGGCGCCAGGCCCTGGAGGCGCTGCGTGCCGAGCCGCGGACGATCGTGCTCTTCGAGGCACCGCACCGGCTGGCGGTGATGTTGGCCGATGCCGCGCAGGTGTGGGGCGACCGGCCGGCGGCGGTGTGCCGGGAGCTGACCAAGACCCACGAGGAGGTACGCCGCGGCGGCCTGGTCGAGCTGGCCGGGTGGGCGCAGGGCGGTGTCCGGGGCGAGGTCACGGTCGTCGTCGGCGGTGCGCCGGCAGCGCCGCCACAGGACGACCCCGTCATGCTCGCCGCGCTGGTCCGCGACCAGATCGCCGACGGCGTACCCCGGCGGGACGCGATGTCGGCGGTCGCCCGCTCCGCCGGGGTCCCACGCCGGGTGGTCTACGACGCCCTTCTCACCGTGCCCGGCGACGAGCCGGCCGGGTGACCGTGCCTACAGCCAGCCGTTGCGGCGGAAGCCGCGGTAGAGCAGCAGGCAGATCAGCGCGATGACGACGAGCACCATCGGGTAGCCGAATCGCCAGTTCAGCTCGGGCATGTATCTGAAGTTCATCCCGTAGACGGCGCAGATCGCCGTGGGGACGGCGGCGATGGCCACCCAGGCGGAGATCCGCCGCATGTCCTCGTTCTCGGCCATGGTCACCCGGGCCAGGCAGGCCTGCAGGATCGAGGAGAGCAGCTCGTCGAAACCGCTGATCTGGTCACGCACCCGGGTGAGGTGGTCCTCGACGTCCCGGAAGTACTCCCGGATGTCGTCCGGTACGCCGGCGAGGTGGCGCTCGGCCAGCATGCGCAGCGGCCCGGTCAGCGGCAGGACGGCGCGGCGGAGCTCGAGGACCTCGCGCTTGAGCTGGTAGATCCGCTCGACGTCCTGCGAACGCTGCGGCGAGAACACCGACGTCTCGATCTCGTCCACGTCGACCTCGACGTCGGCGGCGACCGAGAGGTAGTCGTCCACGACGTGGTCGGCGACGGCGTAGAGCACGGAGGTGGGGCCGTGCACGAGCAGGCCGCCGTCGGTGTCGAGACGGTGGCGGACCGCGCCGAGAGCGCTGTGCCGTCCGTGCCGGACGGTGATCGCGAAATTCGGGCCGGTGAACACCATCACCTGACCGGTGTTCACGATCTCGCTGGTCGCGGTCAGTGCCTCGTGCTCGACGTATTCCACCGTGACGAACACGACGAACAGCGTGTCGTCGTAGCGCTCGAGCTTGGGTCGCTGATGGGCGTTGACGGCGTCCTCGACGGCGAGCGGGTGCAGCCCGAACTCCGTGGCGATGCCGGCGAACTGCTCGGCCGTCGGCTCGTGCAGCCCGAGCCAGACGAAGCCGTCCTTCTCCCGGGCGAGCCGGGCTGCCTCGGCGTAACTACCGGCGAACGACGCCCGCTGCCCGTCGACGTAGAGGCCGCAGTCGACGACGCACTCTCGGACCGACGCGGTCTCGGCGACGGAGCCGCGCGCGGTGGAATGCCGACGGCCGATCGGCCGCCGGGTGATCTTCAGAGGACTGCTCATGGGACGCCTCCGCTCGACAGGGCGAACGCGCACGCCGTTCCCGGCAAGAACACGGCAAACGCCGACGGGAGTGCTCTGGGAGCGGGACTCTCAGACGGTGCGGCGTGGGGACGGTGTGCGCACGGGACTCGGATGGTCACCGGTACTCACGTGCCACCACCTCCTCGCGCTCGTTCCGCCCGTAAACCTTCTGCATCCTACACGTGGCGATGCCTCCGGCGACGGCGGCTGGTGATCTTGACGGGGCCAAAGCACCCTATGTCCCGCCTTTGTGCCGGGACAGACGCGACCGGAATCCGCTCCGGCCCGATCACTACGCTGGAGCGCATGACCAGCGGGAGGCACATTCTCACGGCCGTCGCGTGGCCCTATGCCAGCGGCCCACGCCACATCGGCCACGTGGCGGGCTTCGGCGTGCCCTCCGACGTCTTCAGCCGCTATCAGCGGATGGCCGGCAACAAGGTCCTGATGGTGAGCGGGACCGACGAACACGGGACGCCGATCCTCGTCGCGGCCGACAACGCCGGGGTGCCGCCACGGGAGCTCGCCGACCGCTACAACCGGATGATCGCGGAGGACCTGCAGGCGCTCGGCCTGTCCTACGACCTGTTCACGCGGACGATCACCCGCAACCACGCCACGGTGGCGCAGGAGATCTTCCTCGGGCTCTACAAGAACGGCTACGTCTTCCCGCAGACGGCGATGGGTGCGATCTCCCCGTCGACCGGTCGGACCCTGCCGGACCGCTACATCGAGGGCACCTGCCCGATCTGCGGGTACGACGGCGCCCGGGGCGACCAGTGCGACAACTGCGGCAACCAGCTCGACCCCATCGACCTCATCAACCCGGTGTCGCGGATCAACGGCGAGACACCGACGTTCGTCGAGACCGAACACTTCTTCCTCGACCTGCCGGCGTTCGCCGATGCGCTCGAGGAGTGGCTGCGATCGCGCCAGGGCTGGCGGCCGAACGTGCTGAAGTTCTCCCTCAACCTGCTCGCCGATCTCAGACCGCGCGCCTACACCCGCGACCTGGACTGGGGCGTGAAGGTGCCGCTGGACGGCTGGCGGGACCGCCCCGACAAGCGGATCTACGTCTGGTTCGACGCTGTGGTCGGCTACCTGTCCGCGTCGATCGAATGGGCCCGGCGCAGCGGCGATCCGGACGCCTGGCGGGCGTGGTGGCAGAACCCGGACGCCCGGTCCTACTACTTCATGGGCAAGGACAACATCGTCTTCCACGCCGAGATCTGGCCGGCGCAGCTCCTCGGCTACAACGGCGAGGGGGCCCGGGGCGGTGAGCCGGGGTCGCTCGGCCGGCTCAGCCTTCCCGACGAGGTCATCTCGAGCGAGTTCCTCACCATGGAGGCACGCAAGTTCTCGTCGTCCCGCGGCGTCGGGATCCTGGTGCGCGACTTCCTCTCCCGCTACGACGCCGACTCCCTGCGCTACTACCTCGCGGTCGCGGGCCCGGAGTCGCACGACACCGACTTCACCTGGGCGGAGTTCCTGCGCCGCAACAACGACGAGCTCGTCGCCGGGTGGGGGAACCTCGTCAACCGCTCGGTATCGATGGCGGCCCGCAACCTCGGGCAGATACCCGAGCCCGGGGACCTCACCGACAGGGACCGGGCGCTGCTCGCCGCCTCCCGGCACGCCTTCGACCCCATCGGCGGGCTGCTCGCGCAGTCCCGGCAGAAGGCCGCAATCACCGAGGCGATGCGGGTCGTCGCCGACGCCAACAAGTACCTCTCTGACCAGGCCCCCTGGAAGCTGCGCACCTCCGACCCGGCGCGGATGGCCTCGGTGCTGCACGTCGCGCTGCAGCTCGTCGACGACTGCAAGGCGCTGCTCACGCCGTTCCTGCCGCACTCGTCGCAGCGGGTGCACGAGCTGCTCGGAAACAGCGGTCGCTGGACGAGCGAGCCGGAACTGCGTGAGGTCGAGGAGGACGAGGGGCCGAGCTACGGCATCCTCACCGGCGACTACGACACCGAGGCGCGGTGGGAGTCGACGCCGATCCGGCCGGGAACGCCGCTGCAGCCGCCGACGCCGGTCTTCCGCAAGCTCGACCCGTCGATCGTGGACGAGGAGCTCGCCCGGCTCACCGAACGTTCCTGACCCGCGGTGGGTGATCCGCGGTGAGTGGTTCGCGGGACGCGCAGGCGCCGCCTCCGGCGCCGGAGCCGCTGCCGGCCGACGCCGTCGACGCGCACTGCCACCTCGACGCGATGGGCTGCCGGGACGACGCCGACGTGGCCCGGGCGGTCGCCGCCGCCCGGGCGGTGGGGATACGTCGGATCGTCACCGTGGGGGACACCGTCGCCAGCTCCCGGTGGTGTGCGGAGGCCGCCGCCCGGCATCCCGACGTGCACGCGGCGGTCGCCGTACACCCCAACGAGGTCGGGGAACTGACCGAGGACGGCTTCGCCGAGCTGGCCCGGCTGGCGGCGCTCCCGCAGGTGCGGGCGGTGGGGGAGACCGGCCTGGACTACTACTGGGGGCGGGTCGACCCAGGCGTGCAGCAGGAGGCGTTGCGGCGGCACATCGCGCTGGCGAAGGCGGTCCGGAAGCCGCTGGTGATCCACGATCGCGACGCGCACGACGACGTCCTCGCGATCCTCGACGAGGAGGGCGCTCCGGCGGGAACGATCCTGCACTGCTTCTCCGGTGACCGGGCGATGGCGCGGCGGTGCGTCGACGCGGGCTACGTACTCAGCTTCGCCGGAACGGTGACGTTCAAGAACGCCCCGGCGCTGCGGGAGGCCGCGGCGGTGGTGCCGCCGGACCAGCTCCTCGCGGAGACCGATGCGCCGTTCCTGACCCCGATGCCCTACCGCGGCCGGCCGAACGCGCCCTACCTGCTGCCGCTGACGATCCGGGTCCTCGCCGACGTCACGGGCACGCCGTTGGACCAGCTCTGCGCGACGATCTCCCGCACGGCCGGGGCTCTCTTCGGGGACTCGTGAGGTAGCTTGGCCACGATGCGAGGAGGGACCTCCCGTGGCCACCGTCAGCGTCCGCTACATCGTCCACGACGTGGATTCCGCGATTGCGTTCTACTGCGAGCAGTTGGGCTTCCGTGAGGTCATGCACCCGGCTCCGGCGTTCGCCATGCTGGTGCGGGGCGATCTCCGGCTGTTGCTGAGCGCGCCGGGCGAGCCGGGCGGACCCGGCGGCGGTTCGCAGGCGATGCCCGACGGCACCCGGCCGCAGCCCGGCGGGTGGAACCGGATCTCGCTCGAGGTCACCGACCTCGCCGCCCGGGTCGAGCAGCTGCGCCGATCCGGTGCGCATTTCCGCAACGACATCGTCACCGGCGTCGGCGGCAACCAGATCCTGCTCGACGACCCGTCGGGCAACCCGGTCGAGTTGTTCGAGCCGACGCTGCCCGAGGCGTCGGTCTCGGCCACCTGACGCCGTCCCCAGCCCAGCCAGCCCAGCCAGCCCCGCCCCGCCCGGGGCGGCGCGCCCCTCGTCATTCCGCTTGAACGTCACGTTCAAGCGCTCTAGCCGCATCAACGTCACGTTGACGCGGAATGGCGCCCCTCGTCATTCCGCTTGAACGTCACGTTCAAGCGCTCTAGCCGCATCAACGTCACGTTGACGCGGAATGAGGGCGGCGGGTTGACGCGGAATGAGGGCGGGGGTTTGGCGCGGAATGAGGGCGGCGGGTTGACGCGGAATGGGGGGCGTCGCTGACGGGTGTGCGGCGGCGCGGTAGACGGGGGTGGAGAGTTCAGGGTCGCGGTCGGGGCTATCCCTGATGTGCGACCGGTGCCGACCTCGCGAGCATCGTGGCATGACGCAGGTGTGGACCGTACGTCCTTCGTACCGGGGGTTTTCCCCACCCCGTTTTCGGATATCAGCCCCATCCCCGTGGGCCGCGCGAACCGGAAGTCTGAGACAGACAGGCGGACCGGCGAGGGCGGCGGGTGTGGTGGCGGAACGACGAGGCATGCGCGGCGGGCAGGGTCGCGGCTCCGGCCGTACGGCGGGCGCGCGATGACCGCGCTCGCTCTCGGCGCGGCGGTCGCGGCGACCCTCTGCTACGCGCTCGCGGCCGCGCTCGAACAGCACCAGGCCGAGGCCGACTCCGGTCGCAGCGGCCTGCACCCCGGGCTGCTCTGGCGGCTCATGCACCAGCGCCGGTGGCTGCTCGGATTCGGGATCGGCGGGCTCGGGGCGGGGCTGCACCTCTTCGCCGTCGCCGAGGCGCCGCTGGCGCTGGTCCAGCCGATCGTCGTGGGGACCGTGGTGTTCGCGGTGCCCCTGGGCGCCGCCCTGCGCCGTCGCCGTCCGGCCGGGTCCGAGATGCTCGCGGCCGGCGTGGTCGCCGCCGGCCTGGCTGTCGTGGTGTCGACGGTCCGTGCGCCGGTCGAGGTGCCGCGGCCCGCCGGGGGTTCCCTCGCGCTGGCGGTGGCGGTCGTCGCGGCCTGCGTGGTGGTGCTCCTGCTGGTCGCGGCCCGGGTCACCGGATCCCTCCGCACCGTCCTGCTCGCCGGCGCGGCTGCTGCGCTGCTCGGCCTCGGGTCGGCGCTGGCCCGCACGCTGCTGGCCTCCGACCTGCCCTGGGCGACGATCGTGGTGTGGGGTACGCCGCTGCTCGCCGGCTGCTCGATCGCGGGCACGTCGCTGGAGCAGACGGCGTACAAGTCCGGCCGACTGGCGATCACCGTCGCGGTGATGACGGTCGTCGATCCGCTGGTGGCGGTGGGCATCGGGGCGGGCGCGCTGGGCCAGCCCGTCGAGGTCAGGCTGCCCGCGGTCGCGGCGCTCGCCGGCGCCGTGGTGGTGCTCGGGGTGGTGGCCCTCGCCCGGCGTACCTACCCCGCCGTGCCGGCCCGCCGTCCGACCCCTGGCCGCCGGGCCGTCGTCGCCGTGGGGGCCTCCCGGTGACCATGACCTGCGAGCGGGCCGCCCTGCGCGACGACGCCCCGCGACGCGATGACACGCCGGCCCGTTCCGCCGGCCGGTGGCTGCGTACGGCGCTGGTGTGGGTCGGCGGCGTCGGAGCCTTCGGTCTGCTGGGCTGGCAGCTGCACACGGTCGATCTCACGACCCTGGCGACGATGCGGGTCGGCTGGGTGGCGCTGGTGGTGACGGCGACGGTGCTGTCGCTGCTGGGGGCGTCGTACAACCTGATCGGGTTCACCCCCACCCGGCTGCGGGTCCGCACCACCCTCGTCGTCCAGTCCGCGGCGTCGTTCACCCGGGTGCTCACCCCGTCGGGCATGGGCGGCAACGTCGTCAACGCGCAGTACCTGCGCCGCCACGGCACCCCGCTCTCCCTGGCCGTCGCCTGCGTGGCGATCGCGCAGCTGGGACAGCTCGCGATGACCGTCGTGCTGGTGGGTCTGATCGGGCTGGCGACCGGATCCAGCACCGGGCTGGGGGCGCATCTCCCGGTCGTCGCCGCGGTGCTGGCCGGTCTCGTCGCGACGGGTGCCGTGCTCGCGGTCGTCGGTAGCCGGATGCCGCGGGTCCGGGCGCGTCTGGACGGGCCGCGGACCAGCCTGGTTCGGCTGGGCGAGCACGCCCGCCGGCGACCGCTGATGATGGCGACCGGGCTGGGCGGGTCCCTGCTGCTCACGGTCGCCCTGGTCGGCGCCCTCGACGCGAGCGTCCGCGCGTTCGGCGGGCACGCCAGCGTGCTCACGATCGCCGTCGTCTTCCTGACCGCATCTGCGGTCGGGTCGATCATCCCGACGCCCGGGGGGATCGGTGCCGTCGAGTCGTCGATGATCGCGGGGCTCACCGCCGCCGGACTGGCGTCTGCGGTCGCCGTCCCCGCGGTCCTGCTGTTCCGCCTGGTGACCGTCTGGCTGCCCCTGCCGATCGGGTGGGCGTCGCTGCGTTCGCTACGCCGACACGGACATCTCTGATCGACCCGGCAGGCTCGCCTCGACCAGCGAGCCCGCCGGGTCTGCCCCCTCGTGCAGGATCCGGCCGATGGCCGCCAGCAGCGGGAGCGTGCCCGGGCCGAGCCGACCGGCGGAGTACAGCTCGGTGGCCAGGTCGGCGGCGAGGCCGAGGGCGGCGGCGCCCTCCACGGTCTGGCCGGCGCGGTGCATGACGGCGAGCGCCGCCTCCGGCCGCTCCCCGGCGCCGATGCGGGCGCCGTAGACCTTGTTGCGGCCGGACAGTCCGGTCACCTCGAGGTCGCCCACACCGGGGAGTCCGTAGACGGTCTCCGGGTCGCCGCCGAGCGCGCCGCCGAGGACCCGCATCTCGGCCACGGCCCGGGCGAACACGGCGGATTTGAGGTTGTGCCGGGGTGACCCGGCCGCCTCGCCGAGGCCGTCGCAGATGCCGAGCGCGATCGCGTAGACGTTCTTCATCGCCGCCGTGAGCTCGACGCCGGTGACGTCGCCGGAGATCTCGATGCGGTAGCTGTCGGTCGCCAGGGCGGACTCGAGCGTCTGCACCGCGGATTGATCGGTGCCGGCGTACGTCGTCGCGGTGGGGTCGCCGGAGGCGACCTCGTTGGCCTTGCACGGTCCGCCGGCGAAGACCAGGGGGATGTCCGGGCCGACCACCTCGCGCAGCAACGGCGGGAACAGCCGCACCCGCCCCTCGTCGTCGCGGCCGAAGCCCTTGGTCGTGACGAGCAGCGGCGTGCCGGCGCGCAGGTGCCCGGTCGCCAGCCCGGCGATGTCCAGGGCGCCCTCGGAGGAGATCGCGAGGGCGACGACGTCGGCGCCGTCCAGGGCGTCGGAGAGGTCCTCGTCGGTGAAGACTGCGACCGCCGGGTCGACCCGGACACCCAACCTCGGGTGCGGCGCACCCTTGCGGAGGGTCGCCACGATCTCCCCGTCCAGCCGCGTCCCCCACAACCGGACGCGGTGGCCGTTGGCCGCGGCGGGGGTGGTGAGAGCGGTGCCCATGGCGCCGGCTCCGAGGATGGTGACGGTGCGGGTCATCAGGATCCTTTCGTGCTCGATGGCGCCTGCTCGAGGAGCGGGAAGAGCTCCGCGAGCTGCGGGTACAGGCGGCGGTAGGCCTCGTACAGCGGTTCGTAGGCACCCGTGGTCTCGTGCGGTTCGACGACCCGATCGAACGCCGCCATGGCCTCGCTGCTCGCCCGGACGTCCCCGTCACCGTGCAGGCCGGCCGCCGCGGCGGCGAGCATCGCGGCGCCGAGGGCGCTCACCTCGTCCTCGGTGCAGACCGACACCGGCCGGCCGGTGATGTCGGCGACGATCTGCAGCCAGAGCTCGCTGCGGCTCCCGCCGCCCATCGCGCGGTATTCGGCGATCGGACCGGCGGCCCCGTCGTTCCAGGACTCCAGCCCGTCGGTGTGCAGCCGCAGTTCGAACGCGGTCGACTCGAGGATCGACCGGTAGAGGTGGGCCCGGCCGTGGCTTCCCCGCCATCCCACCACGGCGCCGCGGGCGAGCGGGTCCCAGTACGGCGTCTGCGCGCTGTTCCAGTAGGGCAGGGTCAGCAGGCCGTCGGCGCCGGGTGGCACGGCGTCCGCGGCGCGGGCCGTCTCCTCGTCCGGGGAGTCCGCCCCCTGACCGGTCCCGAACTTCTCCGCCAGCCACCGCACGAGATAGGTGCACGAGGACAGCAGCATCTCACCGGTGTAGGCCGCCGACAGCGGGCTGATCAGGGTGCGGAACTGCCGCCCCCAGCCGTATTCGGCGAGGTGGATGCCGGTGGCCATCGCGGTGCCCAGGTTGAGGTACGCCGGGCCCGGGCCGGTGACGGCCGCGCCGAGTCCGGCGCACTGCCCATCGCCGGCGCCGGCGACGACCGGGGTTCCGGCCGGGAGGGCGAGGCCGTCGGCGAGCGCCGGGTCCAGCGTGCCGACGACGTCGCCCGGGGCCACCAGGTCCGGCAACTGCTCGGGGACGACACCGGCGACGGCCAGCAGCTCGGGTGCATAGCGCCGCGTGCGCATGTCGAGCAGACCCAGCGGATCGGCCGACGCCGTACTCGTGGCGTAACGGCCGGTGAGGTGCCACAGCAGGTAGCCGCCGGTGTCGACGACCCGTGCGCTGCGGCGCAACGTCTCGGGCTCGTGCCGGCGCAACCAGGCGAGCTTGTAGAGCGCCGGCGTGACGTCGGGCGGCTTGCCGGACAGGGCGTGCACCGCGGTGCTGCCGTATTCGGCGATCTCGGCACCCGCCCTGCCGTCGACCCACAGCAGCGCCGGGCGGATCGGATCCCCCTCCCGATCGAGGCAGGCGAACGACTCGCGCTGGTGCGTCAGCCCGATCGCGCACACCCGCTCCCGGTCCACCTGCGAGACCGCCTCGGCGAGCGCGGAACGGGTGGCCTCCCACCAGTCGCGTGGATCCTGCTCGTGCCGGCCCGGGCGCGGCATCGACATGGGCAGGCTTCGCCGCCCGGCCGCGACGGCCCGTCCGGCGTCGGTGTAGACCACGGCCTTGACCGCGGTCGTCGACGCGTCGATCCCGACGACCAGCGGCGACGACGGTGCGCTCATGGCTGTGATCCTTGCGGTCGAGCCTCGCCGACGCCACCGCACCGGTGCCGCCTCGGCCATCGTGGCGGCCGCTCGGTGGGCGGGCAGGCAGCGGCGTCGGTCCGCCCTGTACACCTAGAGGGGTGGAGGACGCGTTGCTCGGGCCGTCGGACATCCGGCGTCTGGCCGCGCAGCTCGGGCGCTCGCCCACCAAGGCGCTCGGCCAGAACTTCCTGCACGACGCCAACACCGTGCGCCGGATCGTCCGTACCGCGGAGCTCGACCGGGACGACGTCGTACTCGAGATCGGGCCGGGTCTCGGCTCGCTCACCCTGGGCCTGCTGCCGGCCTGTGCCGCGGTCGTCGGCGTCGAGATCGACCCGGTTCTCGCCGGCGCGCTGCCGTCCACAGTGGACGACCGGCTCCCGGCGTACCGCGATCGACTGACGGTGGTCGCCGCCGACGCCCTGACGCTGACGTCCGTGCCGGGGGAACCGACGGCGCTGGTCGCCAACCTGCCCTACAACGTCGCCGTACCGGTGCTGCTGCACCTGTTGGCGCTGGTGCCGTCGGTGCGCCGCGGCCTGGTGATGGTGCAGGCCGAGGTGGCCGCGCGACTGGCTGCGCCACCGGGATCTCGGGTCTACGGCGTGCCCTCGGCGAAGGCGGCGTGGTACGCGACGGTCAGCCGGGCCGGTGCGGTGTCGCGCACCGTCTTCTGGCCCGCCCCCAACGTCGATTCCGGGCTGGTCTCGGTCCTGCGGCGCGACCCGCCCGCCGGGGCGGACCGGGACGAGACGTTCGCCGTGATCGACGCGGCGTTCGCCCAGCGCCGTAAGACGTTGCGGGCCGCGCTCGCCGGCTGGGCCGGCTCGGCCGCCGTCGCCGAACAGATCCTGCGCGGCGCCGGGATCGACCCCGGCCTGCGCGGCGAGGCGCTCGACGTCGCCGCCTTCGCCCGCATTGCCGCCGTACGTCGTGCGCTGGCCGGGAGCTAGCATCGGCTGGGCCGTCCGTCCGGCCGATCTGCCCGTCGATGTCTGCGCGAGGAGGGCCTGCTGCCCGTGACGCGTCTGGTCGGCGTGCCCGAACCGGTCACCGTCCGGGTCCCCGCCAAGGTCAATCTGCACCTCGCCGTGGGGCCGCCCCGGCCCGACGGCTACCACGACCTGGTCACCGTCTTCCACGCCATCTCGCTCTACGACGAGGTCACCGCGACCCCGGCGCACGACCTCACCCTGACGGTGCGCGGCGAGGGCGCGGCCGATCTGCCGGTGGACCGGGACAACCTCGCCTGGCGGGCCGCCGCGCTGCTGGCCCGCCGTACCGGCGTCGATCCGGCGGTGCGGCTCGAGCTGGCCAAGGGGATTCCGGTCGCCGGTGGGCTGGCCGGGGGCAGCGCGGACGCGGCGGCGACCCTCGTGGCCTGCGACGCGCTCTGGGGGACCGGGCTGGCCCGGACCGAGTTGCTGGAGCTCGCCGCGGAGCTGGGCAGCGACGTCGCCTTCGCACTGACCGGCGGGACCGCGCTCGGAACCGGGCGTGGAGATCGGCTCACCCCGGTGCTCGCCGCCGGCCGGTGGCACTGGGTGCTCGGGATCGCCGACGGCGGCCTGTCGACCCCGGCCGTCTACGCCGAGCTGGACCGGTTGCGGGAGAAGCGCGACGACACCGGGATCGGCACACCGGACGACCTGATCAACGCGCTGCGGACGCGCGACACCGACCGCCTCGGCGGGTTGCTCGCCAACGACATGGCGGCCGCGGCGCGGTCCCTGCGGCCGTCGCTCGCCCGCACCCTGCGGGCCGGCGACGAACTGGGCGCGCTGGGCGGGGTGGTGTGCGGGTCGGGACCGACCTGCGCCTTCCTGGCGCGGTCGTCCGACGCCGCGATCCGGCTCGCCGCGTCGTTGTCCGGAACCGGTGTCTGCCGCACGGTGCGCACGGCGTACGGACCCGTCTCGGGGGCACGACTCGTCGGCGAGGGCGGGTAGCCGGTGCCGGCCAACCTGGTCAACCTGGAAGCCGTCGGCAAGGCCTTCGGATCGACGCCGGTCCTCTCCGACGTCTCGTTGGGCGTGGCTGCGGGGGAGCGGATCGGTGTGGTCGGCCGCAACGGCGGCGGCAAGACGACGCTGCTCGAGGTGATCACCCGACGGGAGCCGGCCGACCGCGGGCGGGTCACGCACGCCCGCGGGTTGCGTCTCGGCGTACTGCCGCAGGGACCGGCCCTGCCGGAGTCCGGCACGGTCCGGGAGGTCGTGCTGCACGCGGACGCGTTCGCCGCCGAGCACGAGTGGGCCGGCGACGCCGGCGTGCGCTCGGTGCTCGACGGACTCGGGCTGCCCGGTCTCGGGCTCGACTCCGACGTCGCGTCGATGTCGGGGGGCGAGCGGCGCCGGGTCGCCCTGGCATCCCGGCTGGTGCACGACAGCGACCTGCTCGTTCTCGACGAGCCCACCAACCACCTCGACGTGGAGGGCGTGTCGTGGCTCGCCGCGCACCTGCGTTCGCGGCCGGGCGCTCTGCTGGTCGTCACCCACGACCGCTGGTTCCTCGACGAGGTGTGCACCCGCACCTGGGAGGTGGCCGACGGGCAGGTCCACGCCTACGACGGCGGCTACGCGGCATACGTCCTCGCCCGCGCCGAACGGGATCGGCAGGAGGCCGCGTCCGAGGCGCGGCGGTCCAACCTGCTGCGCAAGGAGCTGGCCTGGCTCCGTCGTGGACCCCCGGCGCGGACGAGCAAGCCGCGATTCCGGATCGCCGCGGCGCAGGAGTTGATCGCCGACGAGCCGCCGGCGCGCGACACCGTCGCGCTGCACGCCTTCGCCACCCGGCGGCTGGGCCGGACCGTCTACGACCTGGCGGACGTGACCGTCCGGCTCGGCGAGCGGGTGCTGCTCGACGATGTGTCCTGGCAGGTCGGACCCGGCGACCGGGTCGGCGTGGTGGGGGTCAACGGGTCGGGCAAGACGACGCTGCTCCGGCTCCTGACCGCAGACCTGGTGCCCGACTCGGGTCGGGTCGTGGTCGGCAAGACGGTGCATCCGGCGTACCTGTCCCAGGAGGTCACCGAGCTGCCCGCCGCGCTGCGCCTGCTCGAGGCGGTGGAGGAGGTCGCCCGCACCGTCACCGTCGGCGGGGTCGACCTCTCCGCGTCGCAGCTGGCCGAACGCTTCGGCTTCGGCGCCGACCGGCAGTGGACGCCGGTCGCCGACCTGTCCGGCGGCGAGCGGCGCCGGCTGCAGCTGCTCCGGCTCCTGATGGCAGGGCCCAACGTGTTGCTCCTCGACGAGCCGACCAACGACCTCGACATCGACACCCTGACCGCGCTCGAAGACCTGCTCGACTCCTGGCCGGGCTCCGTCGTGGTGGTCAGTCACGACCGTTACCTGGTGGAGCGGGTCTGCGACACCGTGGTCGCGCTGCTCGGCGATGGGTCGCTGGCCGCGCTGCCGGGCGGGGTCGAGGAGTATCTGGCGCGGCGCCGTACCGTCGACAGGGCCACCGTCGGGGGGAGCCGGGCCCGGCGCGGCGACTCCCGGGCGGCCCGCAAGGAGCTGGCCCGGCTCGAGCGGCGGCTGGCCACCCTCGACCGGACGGAGACCCGGCTGCACCGGGAGCTGGCCGCGCATGCGACCGACTACGGCCGGGTCGCCGAACTCGACGCCCAACTCCGGGACGTCCACTCCGAGCGGGACGCCGCCGAGACCGAGTGGCTCGAGCTCTCCGACGACGGGTAGCCGCACCCGTCAGCGACCCGGGTGGACCCTCAGGCGCGGCTTCTTCTCCAGGTGGGACAGGCCGTTCCAGGCCAGGTTGACCAGGTGGGCGGCCACCTGGTCCTTCTTCGGCGACCGGGCCTCGAGCCACCACTGGCCGGTGAGCGCCACGCTGCCGACGAGGGCCTGCGAGTACAGCCCGGCGAGCTTCGGTTCGAATCCGCGGGATTTGAACTCGCCGGCGAGGATGTGTTCGACCTGGCTCGCGATGTCGCTGATGAGGCTGGAGAAGGTCCCGGTGCTGCTGGCCACCGGCGAATCGCGGACCAGGATGCGGAAGCCGTCGGTCTCCTCCTCGATGTAGCCGAGCAGGGTCAGGGCCGCCTGCTCCAGGAGTTCGCGCGGCGACCCGCCGGAGAGGGAGTCGGTGAACCGGTCGAGCAGCCGCCCCATCTCGCGGTCCACGACGACGGCGTAAAGCCCTTCCTTCCCGCCGAAGTGCTCGTAGACCACGGGCTTGCTCACCCCCGCGCGGGCGGCAACCTCCTCGATCGAGGTCGCCTCGAAACCGCGTTCGGCGAAGAGGGTGCGGCCGACGTCGAGTAGCTGCTGACGTCGTTCCTTGCCGGTCATCCGGACCCGGATCCGGCCGGCCGGCCTGGCGCCGCTCATCGTGTCTCCCGTCGTCTCGCCCGGTCCGTCAGGCGTACGACGGGGACCCGGGTGTCAGGCCGCGAGCTCCGCGCTGGGCTCCGGCGCCGGCGGCTTGGCGAGCTTGGAGGCGATCCGCTCCGGCGACGGCCAGCGGACGTCGGTCGCCCAGCCGAGCTTCTCGGTGAACCAGATGAGCCGGGCGGTCGCGTCGAGCTGGCCGCGGAGCAGGCCGTGCCGGGCCGCGGTCGGGTCGGCGTGGTGGGAGTTGTGCCAGGACTCGCCCAGGGACAGGATCGCCAGCGGCCAGAAGTTCGACGACTTGTCGCGGGCGGCGAACGGCCGCTCGCCGATGGTGTGGCAGATCGAGTTGATGGACCATGTCACGTGGTGCAGGACACTGATCCGGACCAGGCCGGCCCAGAAGAATGCCGTGAGCGCCCCGGCCCAGGACATCGTCCACAGTCCGCCGATGAGTGCCGGGCCGAAGAGGCTGAACGCGAGGAAGAGCGGGAAGAGCGCGTTGACCCGGGCCAGATCGGGGTTGCGCATCAGGTCCGGGACGAAGCGCTCCTTGTTGGTGCGCTCCCGGTCGAACAGCCACCCGGTGTGGGCGTGGTAGAGGCCCTTGAGCAGTGCACCGGTGGTGGGCCCGTAGCGCCAGGGGGAGTGCGGGTCACCCTCGCGGTCGGAGTAGGCGTGGTGCCGGCGGTGGTCGGCGACCCAGCGGATCAATTCGCCCTGAACGGCGAGGCTGCCGCCCACGGCGAGGGCGAGGGTCAGGCCGCGGTTGGCCTTGAACGAGCTGTGGGTGAACAGGCGGTGATAGCCCATCGTGATGCCGAAACCGGAGACGGCGTAGAAGGCGGCGAAGATCACGATGTCGCGCCAGGTCAGACCCCAGCCCCACATCACCGGGATGGCGGCGACCAGGGCGACGAACGGCGCGCCGACGAAGAAATAGAGCGCCATCTGCTCGGCCGAGCCGCGGCGACCGGAGACGACCGGCTTGGCTCCACCCGACCGGCGCGTGCTCCGCAGGCTCCGGCCGCCCGATGGCACGCCCTCGTCCAGGGTGTCGAACTGTGCCGCTTTCGGGGTCTGCACGAGAGTGTCCGCGACGCTGTTCGGGGAAGAGGGCTGCGCTCGGGTCATGGGCGTCTCCCTGGCTCTGACGGAATGTCGGTGCTTACGCGACCGTAACCTACGCGACCGTAGGTTTGGCAAGTGTGCGCGTGGGGGCCGGCATTGATTCCGCGTCTCGGGTAGTCGCTACCCGACCGCGCCCCGGGACAAACGCCGCCCCGCTCCGCCGAGAGGGGCAGGTCGCACGCCCGGTACGCCGCCGTCCCGGATCCGCGCCGACATCGTGCGCCGTACTCGCACCTCGGGCCCCAGCATGCGAGTAGCACGCACGATGTCGCCGTACGTCGGCCTCGCGGCGTGCCGCCATCGTCGCCCAGCGCCGTTCCAGGCCCGAACAAACGCACTAGTAGTGCGTTTTGGTCGGCGACACGCCGTACGACGCCCCCATTTCGCACTAGTAGTGCGTTTGTTCGGGGGCTGGTGCGGGCGTTCGGTGGGCGCGGTGCGGGGTGAGTGCCCGTAGAACGGCGCTGTTTCGGTCGCTTAGGCTGAGGCCCACGCCCCGTTGGGGGGTGGGGTAATCGGCAGCCCGCCGGCCTTTGGAGCCGTGCAATCTCGGTTCGAGTCCGAGTCCCCCAGCCAACTGCCCGGCCGAGTCCCCCCGCCGAGTCCCCCCATCAAGTCCCCCCATCAAGTCCCCCCGCCAAGGCCCCCGTCAAGCCCGCCGTCAAGCCCCCATCCCCGTCACCCAGCCAGCACGTTCAGGACGCCCGGACCGGCGCGCCGCACCCGGGCAACCCGCCGTTCGCGTGTCGGTAACATGAGGCCCGTCCGGACCCGCAGCTTCCAGGGGGTGTGCTGGTGACTGACGCCCGCGTGGTCGCGGTCGTCGTGCTCGCAGCAGGCGAGGGGACCCGGATGAAATCAGCCGTTCCCAAGGTGCTGCACACCATCGGAGGCCGCAGCCTGCTCGGGCACCTGCTGGCTGCCGCGGCCCCCCTGTCGCCCGAGCACCTCGCCGTCGTCGTCGGTCACCGCCGGGATGCCGTCGTCGACGCGCTGGCGGGAACCGGTGCGGTCCCTGTCGTCCAGCACGAACAGCGCGGCACCGGCCACGCGGTCCGTCTGGCGCTGCAGGAGCTGGGTGAGCTCGACGGCACCGTGGTGGTGCTGCCCGGCGACACCCCGCTGCTCACCACCGAGACGCTGCGCCGCCTGGTCGCCGACCACCAGCAGGCGCACGCCGACGCGACCATGCTGACCGCGCTGGTGCCCGACCCGACCGGCTACGGACGGGTGGTGCGCGACGACACCGGCGCCGTACGCCGGGTGGTCGAGCACCGCGACGCGACCGACGACGAGCTCGCCATCCGCGAGATCAACACCAGCGTGTGGGCGTTCGCCGCCGCACCGCTGCGCGCCGCGCTGACCACCCTGTCGACCGACAACGCCCAGGGCGAGGAATACCTCCCGGACGTGATCACGTCGCTGCTGGCCGACGAGCGCCGGGTGACCGCGGTGGTCGCCGACGCCGCCGAGACCGCCGGCGTCAACGACCGCGCCCAGCTCGCCGAGGTCGGGCGTGAGCTGCGCGACCGGACCCTGATCGCCTGGATGCGGGCCGGGGTCACCGTCGTCGACCCGGCCAGCACCTGGGTCGACGCCGACGTCGTCCTCGGTCGCGACGTGGTGCTGCATCCGGGGGTCCAGCTGCACGGCGCGACCCGGGTGGCCGAGGGTGCGCAGATCGGCCCGGACTGCACCCTGCGCGACACGGCCGTCGGCGTCGGCGCCACGGTCGTGCGGACCCACAGCGACCGGGCCGAGATCGGCGAGCTCGCCACCGTGGGCCCGTTTGCCTACCTGCGCCCCGGTGCCCGGCTGGCCCGCGGCGTCCACGTGGGCACCTACGTCGAGATCAAGGCCGCCGACGTCGGCGAAGGCAGCAAGGTGCCGCACCTGACCTACGTCGGCGACGCGACCATCGGGCGCGGCGTCAACATCGGCGCCTCCTCGGTCTTCGTCAACTACGACGGCGTCACCAAGCACCGTTCGGAGGTCGGCGACCAGGCCCGCACGGGCGCCGACAACACCTTCGTCGCGCCGGTCCGGATCGGCGACGGCGCCTACACCGGAGCCGGGGCCGTGATCCGCGAAGACGTCCCGCCGGGTGCTCTCGCGGTGTCCGCCGGCGCACAACGCACGATCCCGGGATGGACCGCGCGCAAACGCGCGGGCACCCCGTCGGCCGAGGCGGCGGCCCGCGCCGGCCGGGCGAGAGACAATGACGGAGAGTCGTCGGACGCCGACCGCGGCTCGACAGATGATGGGGCGGACCGATGAGCAGTCTCCAGAGCCAGAGCCGCAAGAGCCTCATGCTCTTCTCCGGCCGCGCCTTTCCCGGGCTCGCCGAGGAGATCGGCAACGAGCTCGGCATCACCTGCACCCCGGCATCGACCTACGATTTCGCCAACGGGGAGATCTATGTCCGGTTCGAGGAGTCGGTCCGGGGCTGCGACGCCTTCGTGATCCAGAGCATGACGACGCCGATCAACCAGTGGCTGGTCGAGTCGCTGGTCATGGTCGACGCCCTCAAGCGGGGCTCGGCGAAGCGGATCACCGTCGTGGTGCCCTTCTACCCCTACTCGCGGCAGGACAAGAAGCACCGCGGGCGCGAGCCGATCTCGGCGCGGATGGTCGCCGACCTCTACCGCACCGCCGGCGCCAACCGGATCCTCACGGTCGATCTGCATACCTCCCAGATCCAGGGCTTCTTCGACGGCCCGGTCGACCACCTGTTCGCGCTGCCGCTCCTGGCCGACCACATCCAGCGGCGCTACGCCGGGGTCGACCTGTCCGTCGTGGCACCGGACTCCGGCCGGGTGCGCGTCGCCGAGCGGTGGACCGACCGGCTGGGCGGTTGCCCCCTCGCCTTCATCCACAAGACGCGCAATCCGCTGGTGCCCAACGAGGTCAAGGCCAACCGCGTCGTGGGTGAGGTCGCCGGGCGCACCTGCATCATCGTCGACGACATGATCGACACCGGGGGCACGACCACCGCCGCCGCCGAGGCGCTCTACGACGCCGGGGCGGCCGACGTGATCGCCGCGTCGACCCACGGCGTCCTCTCCGGGCCGGCGGTCGACCGGCTCAAGAACAGCCGCATCAGCGAGGTCGTCATCACCAACACGCTGCCGGTGCCGCCCGAGCGCTGCATCGACAAGCTGACGGTCCTCTCGATCGCGCCGATGATCGCCCGGGCGATCCGCGAGGTCTTCGAGGACGGCTCGGTGACCAGCCTCTTCGACGGCGCGGCCGGCTGAGCTGCGCCCGCGCGCCGACCGGCAGCGTCAGACGGCTGTGCCGGGCCAGGTAGGCTGTTGGGGTTGCCCGGCGAGGGATGCCATCACGGCTCCGTGATCGACGGCGGTTTGTGCGGGATTCTTCGCGGGCGCACCGATAGAGCTCGCAGCCACCGCAGACCGCCGTACGAGGAGAGCCCGCCGTGCCCGACCTTCGCATCCCCGCCGAACCGCGCTCCGAATTCGGCAAGGGCGCCGCGCGCCGGATCCGCCGCGCCGACCTGGTGCCGGCCGTGCTCTACGGCCACGGCCAGCCCCCGCTGCATCTCTCCCTGCCCGGCCACGACCTGATGCTCGCCCTGAAGAACCCCAACGCGCTGCTGACGATCACGACCGCCGACGGCGACCACCTCGCCATCCCGAAGGCCGTGCAGCGCGACCCGATCAAGGGCTTCCTCGAGCACGTCGACCTGTTGACCGTCCGCCGGGGCGAGAAGGTCACCGTCGAGATCGGGATCGCCGTGCACGGCGACCCGGCGCCGGACACCCTGGTCAACCAGGAGCTGACCACGCTCACGGTGGAGGCCGAGGCGACCCACATCCCCACCGGCCTCGAGGTCAACATCGACGGATTCGGCGTGGGCGAGCACATCAGCGCCGGGGCGGTGCCGCTCCCGGCCGGCTCCACCCTGGTCACTGACGCCGACCACGTCGTCGTGTCGATCCTCGCGGCGCCGACGGCCGAGGCCCTCGAGGCCGAGCTGACCGAGGCCGAGGCCGAGGCCGGTGTCGAGCGCGAGCAGCCTGAGGAGGAGGGCGCCGCCGAGGCCGGCGAGGCTGCGGGTGACGAGGCGGCGGGCGACGCCGCACCCGACGAGTCCTGAGCGATCCGGACCCGGGCCGCTCGATGCCCGAGGTCTTCCTCGTGGTCGGGCTCGGGAACCCGGGTCGGGCCTACGCCGGTAACCGGCACAATGCGGGTTACCTCGTCGTCGACCGGCTGGGCGAGCGGATCGGCGGCCGGTTCCGGACGCAGAAGGCCCGCCGGTCGCCCGGTCGGGCCGAGGTGCTCGATGGTCGCCTCGGCGGGGCCCGGGTGGTCCTGGTGAAGCCGCAGACGGCGATGAACGAGTCCGGTGGCCCGGTCGCCGGGGCCCGGGCGTTCTCGTCCGTCCCGGTCGAGCAGGTCGTGGTGGTGCACGACGAGCTCGACCTGCCCTTCGGCGACGTGCGGGTCAAGCAGGGCGGCGGGAGCAACGGCCACAACGGGCTCCGATCGGTGACCCGGGCGCTCGGCAGCCCGGACTACGCACGGGTCCGCTTCGGGATCGGTCGCCCCCCCGGGCGTCAGGACCCGGCGGACTACGTGCTCCGGGACTTCTCGGCCGCGCAGCGCCGCGACCTCGACCTGTACGTCGACGAGGCCGCCGACGCGGTCGAGACCCTGCTGACGAGCAGCCGTCACCACTCTGGGTGAACTTCGGGCAAGCGCGTTGCGCCAGAAGAGTGACACCCGTAGGGTGATTCAAGTACAGAGCGTGACAGTACGAGCGTGATCGCACCGCCGTCGACATTCGGAGCGGGGCTTTCGGTTCGAACCTGGTAATGGGGGGACCCGCGGGGGCTGCGGTGACAGGCAGAGCGAAAGCCCGCTCCGAATACGGCGTATCGCTACGCCTCTGACGTATTCCTCCGGATCCGGACCCGACCGCGAACTCCGCACGGATCGTGGTGGTACACGGCGCGATTCCCTGTACCGTACGCTCAGTAGTGTTATGACAGCGGTTCGTTACCGATGAACTGCAAAACTCAAGAATCAGCCGGCAATTCGGAAAACCGCAACAGGCCGACGGTGCGAACCCATAGAGTTTGGCCGTTGTTTCCGCGGGCATGACGGACCCGCCACCACGGTGGTGCCGACGGTCTTGCCGGTGAGGTGGGGGGACTTCACAGTGACTGCGCTAGATGTCGATGTCGCACAGCAACTCGACCTCCAAGCGCCACCCGGCAGACGCGCCGGTGAACGTGGCACCGAACGACGCTGGCAACGGCGCTACCGCGCTGTGCTCGTCGGACTGGACGCCACGGTCGCGCTGATCGCCGGCGCCGTCGCCTTCGTGCTGCGTTTCGGGACCGTCGACAACTCGACCCAGGCCTACCTGCTCATGAGCATCCTGCTGCCGGTGGTGTGGGTCGCTGCGGTGTCGCTGGCCCGCGCCTACGAGGGGCGGTTCCTCTTCGTGGGCTCCGATGAATACCACCGGGTGTTGCTGGCCGGCCTCGCGTTGACCTCCCTGGTGGCGATCGTCTCCTATGCGGCCCACATCGACCTGGCCCGTGGCTACGTCCTCGTCGCCCTTCCGATGGCGACGGTCGCCGACCTCGGCGTCCGCTATGGGGCCCGCAAGTGGGTGCACCACCACCGGCATGCCCGCCAGCGATTCATGAGCAAGGTGATGCTGGTCGGATACGAGCGGGCGATCGCGGGGATGACCCGGCAGCTCAACCGGCAGCGCTATCACGGCATGCAGGTCGTCGGGGCGTGCCTGCCGCCGCACCGCCCCTACCACGAGCGGATCGAGGACGTCGGTGTCGACGTCTACGGCACCTTCCTCGACGTCGCCGACGCGGTGGACCGGGCCGGTGCCGACATGGTTGCCGTGCTGGCCTGCCCGGAGTTCGACGCCGAGGCGCTGCGCCGCCTCGCCTGGCAGCTGGAGAAGACCCAGGTCGACCTGCTGGTCGCGCCCGCCCTGATGGACGTCGCCGGTCCGCGTACGACGATCCGCCCGGTCGACGGGCTGCCGCTGCTGCACGTCGAGCACCCCAAGCTCTCCGGCGGCCGCCGCCTGGTCAAGGAGCTCTTCGACCGGACCGTCGCCGGCCTCGCGCTGGTGCTGCTCGCCCCGTTGATGTTCGCCATCGGCATCGCCATCCGGGTGACCAGCCCCGGCCCGGCCCTGTTCCGGCAGGCGCGGGTCGGCAAGGACGGCACGACGTTCAGCGTCTACAAGTTCCGCTCGATGTACGTCGACGCCGAGGCGCGGCTCGTCGAGCTGCGTCGCCTCAACGAACACGACGGCGTGCTGTTCAAGATCCGCGACGACCCGCGGGTCACCCGACTGGGTAAGCACCTGCGGCGCTTCTCGCTGGACGAGCTTCCCCAGCTGCTCAACATCGTGCGCGGCCAGATGTCGCTGGTCGGTCCCCGACCGCCGCTGCGCTCCGAGGTCGAGCAGTACGCTGACGACGTCCACCGCAGGCTCGTCGTGAAGCCCGGGCTCACCGGGCTGTGGCAGGTCAGTGGCCGCTCGGACCTCTCCTGGGACGAGTCGGTGCGGCTCGACCTGCGTTACGTCGAGAACTGGTCGCTCGCCATGGACCTGCTGATCCTGTGGCGGACCGCGTTCGCCGTCGTCAAGTCCTCAGGAGCCTACTGAATGAACGACTCCCTCCTGGCCCGTCGGCTCGCCGACGAGGCCGGGGACACACTGCTGTCCGTGCGGGAGCGAATGGGCTTCGGTGACGGCCGGGCGCTGGGCGCCGCGGGGGACCGGCAGGCGCACGAACTGCTCATGCGCGGCCTGGCCGACGCCCGACCCGATGACGCGGTGCTGTCCGAGGAAGGCGTGGACGATCCCCGGCGCCTCGCTGCGGAGCGGGTGTGGATCATCGACCCGCTCGACGGCACCCGGGAGTTCGGCGAGGCCGGCCGGGTGGACTGGGCGGTGCACGTCGCATTGTGGGCCGGCGACGAGCTGCGGGCGGGGGCGGTGGCGCTGCCCGCCCAGGGGGTCACCTTCGCCACCGATCACCCGCCGACCGTGCCGAGCCGGCCCGACCGGCCGCTGCGGGTCGCGGTGAGCCGCACCCGGGCGCCCGCCTTCGCCGAGTCGGTAGCGGCGGCCCGCCGGGGCGAACTGGTGCCGATGGGCTCGGCCGGCGCCAAGGTCGCGGCCGTCGTGTCCGGCGAGGTCGACGCCTATCTGCACGCGGGCGGACAGTACGAGTGGGACTCGGCGGCCCCGGTCGCCGTGGCCCGGGCCGCCGGTCTGCATGCCTCGCGCATCGACGGCAGCCCGCTCGCCTACAATCGTCCGGATCCGCTGCTCCCCGACCTCGTGGTCTGCCGGCCCGAGCTGGCCGCGGACCTGCTAGATGGCATTGCGGCCGCGCTGGCCACCCGATGAGGAGAGAATGACCCGTATGACGGAGACCGCGCCCGACTACCGCCTCTCCCAGGTCGACACCCTCGAATCCGAGTCCATCCACGTATTCCGGGAGGTCGCCGCGGAGTTCGAGCGGCCGGTGCTGCTCTTCTCCGGCGGCAAGGACTCGATCGTGATGCTGCGCCTGGCGGAGAAGGCGTTCGCACCCGCGCCCATCCCGTTCCCGGTGATGCATGTCGACACCGGCCACAACTTCCCGGAGACCATCGAGTTCCGCGATCGGAGGGTCGCCGAGCTCGGCGTGCGGCTGGTGGTCGCATCGGTCCAGGAGGCGATCGACTCGGGGCGGGTCGTGGAGGGGACCGGCCGTCGGGCCAGCCGCAACCGGCTCCAGACCACCGCGCTGCTCGACGCCGCCGAGAAGCACCGGTTCGACGCGCTCTTCGGCGGAGCCCGCCGGGACGAGGAGAAGGCCCGGGCCAAGGAGCGGGTGTTCTCCTTCCGCGACGAGTTCGGCCAGTGGGACCCGAAGAACCAGCGACCCGAGCTCTGGAACCTCTACAACACCCGGGTGCATCCGGGGGAGAGCATCCGGGTCTTCCCGCTGTCCAACTGGACCGAGCTCGACGTCTGGGACTACATCGCGCACGAACAGCTCGCGATCCCCTCCATCTACTTCGCCCACAAACGCTCGGTCTTCGAGCGCGACGGCATGCTGCTCGCCGAGAACCCTTACCTCCCGGCGGAGGACGACGAACCCAGCTACGAGGCGACGGTCCGCTACCGCACGGTCGGGGACATGACCTGCACCGGCGCGGTCGAATCCACCGCCGGCACGCTCGAGGAGATCATCGCCGAGGTCGCGGCGACCCGGATCACCGAACGCGGCGCCACCCGCGCCGACGACCGCACGAGCGAGGCCGCGATGGAAGACCGCAAGAAAGAGGGATACTTCTAGCCATGGACATGCTCCGGTTCGCCACGGCGGGATCCGTCGACGACGGCAAGAGCACGCTCATCGGGCGGCTGCTCTACGACTCGAAGGCGATCTTCGAGGACCAACTGGTGTCGGTCGAACGCACCAGCCGCGACCGCGGCGACGAATACACCGACCTCGCCCTGCTCACCGACGGCCTGCGGGCCGAGCGCGAGCAGGGCATCACGATCGACGTCGCCTACCGCTACTTCGCCACCCCGCGGCGCAAGTTCATCATCGCCGACACCCCAGGCCACATCCAGTACACCCGCAACATGGTCACCGGGGCGTCGACGGCCGACCTCGCGATCATCCTGGTCGACGCGCGCAAGGGACTGCTCGAGCAGAGCCGCCGGCATGCCTTCCTCACCACGCTTCTCCGGGTCCCGCACCTCGTGCTGTGCGTGAACAAGATGGACCTCGTCGACTACGACATGGCGGTCTTCGAGCGGGTGCGGCAGGAGTTCACCGCGTTCGCCGCGAAGCTCGACGTCGGTGACCTCACCGTCATCCCGATCTGCGCGCTCGAGGGCGACAACATCGTCAGCCGGTCGGAGAACATGCCGTGGTACGACGGCCCCTCGCTGCTGCACCACCTCGAAAACGTGCACGTCGCCTCCGACCGCAACCTGGTCGACGTCCGCTTCCCGGTCCAGTACGTGATCCGGCCGAAGTCCACCGAGTACCACGACTACCGCGGCTACGCCGGGCAGGTCGCCGGCGGCGTGCTCAAGCCCGGCGACGAGGTGATGGCCCTGCCCTCGGGCCTGCGGACGCGCATCGCCGCCATCGACACCGCCGACGGCCCGGTGGAGCAGGCCTATGCCCCGATGTCGGTCACGCTCCGGCTCGAGGACGACCTCGACATCTCGCGCGGTGACATGATCTGCCGGCCGCACAACGCGCCCGAGACCTCGCAGGACATCGATGCGATGGTCTGCTGGATGACCGAGCAGCCGCTGCGGCCCGGCGCGAAGCTGGCCCTCAAGCACACCACCCGCAACGCCCGCACCGCCGTCCGCGACCTGCAGTACCGGCTCGACGTCAACACCCTGCACCGCGACGAGTCCGCGCAGGACCTCGGGCTCAACGAGATCGGCCGGGTGTCGCTGCGGGTCACCCAACCGCTGTTCTGCGACGAGTACCGACGCAACCGGACGACCGGCGGGTTCATCCTCATCGACGAGGCCACCAACCGCACGGTCGGCGCGGGCATCATCGTCGACATCCGCTGAGCCGCCGGCGACAGTGGCCACCGGGGGAACGGAGCGGACGCCCAGGTCGCAGGACCGGGTGCCGCTGTGCGGCGTCGGATTCGACCCGATGACCGAGGAGCAGGTGGTCGGCGTCGTGCGCGACGGCGGCCGGGCCGGCACGGGCGGCTGGCTGGTCACCCCCAACGTCGACATCCTGCGGTCCGCCGTGCGCCATCCCGACCTGGCGGCGCTCGTCGACCGGGCCTCGCTCGTGGTCGCCGACGGCGTGCCGCTGCTCTGGGCGAGCCGGGTCAGCGGCCGGCCGTTGCCGGGGAGGGTGGCCGGCGCGTCCCTGATCTGGTCCCTGTCGGCGGCGGCTGCCCGCGACGGCCGCTCGGTCTATCTGCTCGGCGGCGCGCCGGGGGTCGCCGAGCGCGCCGGGACGGTGCTCGCCGCGACGTACCCGGGTCTGGTGGTCGCCGGGCATGACTGCCCGCCGATCGGCTTCGAGACCAGCCCGGAGGGCGTCGAGGAGGTCCGTCGCCGAATCGTGGCGGCGGCCCCGGACATCGTCTTCTGCGGGCTCGGGTTCCCCAAGCAGGAGAGGCTGATCGAGCAGGTGCGGCCGGACCTGCCGGCCGCCTGGTTCCTCGGGTGCGGTGCCGCCGTCACCTTCGTCAGCGGCGACATCCGGCGGGCACCGCGATGGATGCAGGTCAGCGGACTGGAATGGGTGCACCGGCTGCTGTCCGAGCCGCGCCGGCTGTTCCGCCGTTACATCCTCGAGGATCTGCCCTTCGCGGCCCGCCTCATGGCGTCGTCGGCGGTGACCCGGCTGCGCCGGTAGCGCTTCAGACCCCGCGGCCGCGGCGGTGCAGCGCCCGCAGCACCGACTCCCCGGACACCACGTGTGTGCTGACCGCGAGGGCGAGCAGCGCCCGCGGCTCGTGCCAGTCGGCGCGTAGCGACCGGCCGGCCCACTGGCGGGCCTGCCGGCGGTCGTCGAGGCAGGCGTAGGCGAATGCCAACTGACCGAAGATCCGGCCCGCGCCGACCGGGTCCGTCGCCAGGTCCGGGTGCCGGTCGAGCATCCAGCGCAACGACGCGACCTTGGTCTCCCAGCGCCGCGAGAAGTAGGAGTCCGCCCACAGCACCTGCACCAGCGGCGAATCGGCGACCAGGATCGGGTGGCGCCGGGCCGCGCGCAGCAGGAGGTCGTAGTCCTCGTTCTGGCTCCCGGGGATCTCCTCGTCGAGCAGGCCGATGTCCTCGACCAGCGCCGCCCGTTTCACCACGAACGTCGACGAATGCAGCATCGACATCCGGGATCGGAGCAGATCGTGGTAAGTCACCTCATCGGCACCGGCGAGACGGATGCTGTCGCGGTCGCCGAATTGGACGACGATCCCGCAGCTGACGAACACGCCGTCCGGATGACCTTCCAGGACGGCGATCTGCGCATCGAGTTTCCCGGGCCGCCAGGTGTCGTCGTCGTCGCAGAAAGCGACGTAGTCCGTGGCCAGATCGAGGATCCCGGTGTTTCGTGCGCCCGACAGCCCGGGGGTCCGGGTGTTGGGCAGGACGCGTACCGGCCGGTGCTCGTCCACCTGCACGATCTCCGGGTCCGGCTCGCTGCGGTCGAAGACGACGACCGTCTCGACCACGCCCGGGTATTCCTGCTCCACGATCGCGCGGAGGGACTTGCGCATCAGTTCCGGGCGGTCGTGGGTCGGCAGGACGACACCTACCGATGGCCATTGTGGCGCGCTCACGGCGCTTGTCGCCTGGTCGGGTGCAGGTAGCCGTAGCGGAGCAGCAGCGGCAGGGTCACCGCGGACACGAGCCGACGCCGGCGAGCGGGAAACTTCGTGCGCCATTCGTCGTCGCGGTGTAGGGAGATCTGCCCGGTCTGGAAGCGCATCGGGTTTCCGGACACGGTGTGGGTCGGCTTGAGCGTCACATCGGTGTCGTTGACGAATGTGAAGGACGCGTCACCGGCGGGCACGCCGGCGAACCGGGCGATGTCGGCCAGACCCTGCCGCGGACCGGTGAGCAGCTCTTCGTAGCGGACCAGCAGCGTCGGGGTTCCGAGACGGCGCAGCAGGTCGAAGGACAGGTTGTGCGCGTCCCACAGCAGCGCGGCCGACCACGGCGAGTACTGCGTCATGAAGCTTTCGTCGCCCACCCGGTCGGGGCGCTGCACGCGTTTGGTCCAGCTGTAGGCGACGCCGCGGCTGTCCCGGACCATATGCAGCACGCGCAGGTCGATCCTGCGGGGCTGGCGGAGGCAGAACGCCAGCGACGAGTTCTTGCTGGAGTCCACGACGACGGCGGAGCCACTGACCTCGGCGGCGGCGGCGTAAAGACGACGGTAGTAGTCGGCGTATTCCGCGCATTGACGGGTGAGCGCGGAATTGCCGCTGGTGAAGGCAAGTTGGGGGATGCGACGGGTGCGGTCGATCGTGCTCTGCAACTCGAGCACCCGGGCACGATCGACCATGGCCCACCCGCCGAACGCGACTTCGCCCACCTGCGTCCAGAACGGGCACCGGGAGAAGGGCTCTCCGCACCCGCATCGCTCGTCTTCGCCGAGCCCACGCCGCCACAGGTGCACGACCTCGCCGAGCGAGCACACGCCCGGCAGTTCGGCGAGCATCCGCTCCAGCAGGGTGGTGCCGCTCCGTCCGAGGCCGCCGAGATAGAGGACCCTGGGGCGGGTGCCCGATTCCTGCGGCGTCATCGGGGTTTGACGGGATAGTGGCGCGGGTTGAAGTACGGCTCCTGCGCCATGTCGCGGAATGCACCGATAGCCGCCGGATCGTTTCTGATGACGTAGGCCAACGTCGACGGATGTCCCACCGGGTTGGCTTCGAAGTAGCTCACCGCCTTGATGCGGGGAGTGCTCTGGAAGGTCTTCGCAGCGGCCGCCAGCCACTGCGCCCGTTGCTGCGGCGATCCGCTGCGCGGCACGCCGTACTCGCCGATCATGATGGGCTTCGGGTGACCGGCCGCCCACCGGAGAAATGGCGCCAGCAGCGTCGACATCGGGATCAACGTCTTGCCCGGATAGGCATCGACGCAGGTCCAATCGACCTGATCATCGCCGGGGTAGTAGGCGGCGGCGCGCCCCACCTTGAAGCCGACGGCCGTTGGACACCACACCCACGCGGCGTTGTGAACGCCTTCCTGGGCGAAGACGGCGCGAATGTGCTTCCACGCCGCCACATAGTTCGCCGGCGTTCCGATGCTGCCGGCGAGCGGGGGCCGGTCCATCTCCCAGCGCCATTCCATGAAGATCCGGCCGGGAAGCCTCTTGACCGCCAGCGCCTGATGGCGGATGACGCTGTCCTCGCGGCCGGAAATGATCGCCTGGTCGTTCGTCCCGGCCCAGGACAGCTGCAGGTATTGGCCCTTGCGAAGGAAGGTCAGGTCGCTGGGCTCGGGAAACGGCTGGGTCCACCTGCGGTAGGTGTGGACGAAGTCCAGCGGCCGGCCGAGTTTCTGTTCGAACTGCTGCACCGCGCTGACCCGAGTCGTCTGGTTGAGCGGTACCGCCCGGACCCACGCGCCGACGTAGGCGCCGCGCGCAGGCACCGGCGGGCCCTGGTTCGGCGCCTGGGGGCCGCCTCCGGAGCCGCCACCCGGCGAGGCGGACGGGCCTGCGGACTGTGTGGCCGGGGCGTTCGCCGAGCTGCAGCCGGCGAGCACGACGGCAAGTCCGGTGAGCCCGGCCACGACGGCGAGCAGGCGGCGGCGGGTACGGGGCGGGTGGGAAGGGCTACTCACGTGCGAACCTCAATCAGTCGGGCGGCGACGTCGGCGGTCAGCTCTCGGACCCGCTCGATCTCCTCCGGACCCAGCCGGTCTCGGTAGGAGCCCAGCGACGCCTTGCTGTCCATGGGCCGGTACGCCGTCCGCGACACCCCCCCGCGCAGCGTCCATGCGTGCGAGTCGGTGGTCCTGGCCGGTGCGGTGGTCGCGCTCAGCAGGGCCGACCGGACCCGCTCGTCCCAGGGCAGCCCGCAGATCCCGTACAGCCGCTGGAATTCCGATACCGGGTCGGTGGCGAGCGACTCGTAGTGCACCAGGTGCATCGCCGGATCCTCCGCACACCACCGGCCGACGATGTCGTAGACGGCGCACCAGAGCAGCGCGATCTTCGCGACGTGGTCCTGCGACCCGATGAGCGAACGCATGCGCTCGTCGTAGGGACCGAGCAGATCGCGCATCAGCAGCGGCTGCTCGAGCAGCTCGTGGAAATAGGTTGTCCACCCGAGCCGCCGCCAGCTACCGACCAGAGCGACCGGGTCCCGGATCAGCACCACGGTAGTGGCGTCGAGACGCCGGGTCAGCCACGCCGAGGAGAGCACGGCGAACGGGTCGTCGAACAGCGGTCGCCGGCCGCGGAGACGGCCGACCTCGAACGCGGTGAGGTATTTCAGCATCCGGGCGAGGTCGTACGCCGATCGGTTGCGCCGGAGCTCCGCACCCAGCCCGTATCGCAGCGATGCGGTCCGCCGGAAGGCCGGGAGCCAGTCGTCCTCGTTGTCGGCGCAGATGTACTGGAACCGGCGGGTGACCCGGGCGTCGAGCACGCCCGGCGATTGCCCGGGCGGATGCTGCGGGTTGAGCGGCTCGTTGATGTAGACGACGGCGTTGCTCAACTCGAGCATCTTCCCGACCCAGCTCGTGCCCGTCCGGGGGAGTCCGGTGACCAGCAACGGGCCCTGTGGCCGGTCGGAGTTGGCTGCCATGCGTCAGCTTCCCTTCTTGTAGGCGTGCCGTGGCGGACTCCGGCGTCGACCGGGCCGCAACGTCGCAAGGGCGTCCAGGGCCAATGGCTTCCGCTGTAACCACAACGCACCGACGAAGAGGATGGTGCCGGCCACCGAGGACACGAGGAGGGGAACCAACTGCGTGCCGCCGAGGAGCCGCACCACGCCAGGGACGATTCCGAAGCAGGCTCCGGTGACCAGGATCGCGGTGAGGCTCGCCCGGCTGAACGGATGAAGCCCGAGCACGAAGGCGATTTGGGACAGCGGCAGCAGGTTGTTCACGAGAATGGCCGCGGACCAGCCGATCCCGGCGCCGAGGATGCCGAGGTGCGGGATGAGCAGAAGGTCGACGGTGATGTTGACGATCAGTGCGAGCACCGCGTTGCCGAGGTTCCACGTGGTCCGACCACCCATGATGAGAACGACGTCCACCATGCCGCACGCCGTCGCGATCAACATGGTCAGCGAGAGCAGGACGACCACGGTGGTGCCCGCGGTATAGCCCTGTCCGAACAACCGCGTCATGTAGGGCGCAAACACCGCGCACATGAGGTACAGCGGCCAGGTGACGAGGATGAGCCAGCCGGTCGCGGTGCGGTACAGATTGTTGGTGGCGTCCTTCTCGTGCCGGGCCAGCCGCTGGCTGAGCCGGGGTTGGACCGACGTCGTGATGGCCTGGGCTCCGAGCTGGCCGACCACGAGGAAGCGGGTTGCGGCGGTGTAGATCGCGGCGTCGACCGGGCCTTTGATCGCCGCGACCAGGACGATGTCCAGTCGCTGCAAGGCAAGTTGCACGACGCTGGCCAGGGCCCGCGGAGCGGTGAACTGCCAGAATTCCCCGACCTGCCCCGGCTCGATGGTCGGGTGCGATTCGGAGTGGACACCGGCCCGCCGCAGCAGCCTCCGGAGCCAGAATGCGGCCATCACCGCTGCCGGCAGGTAGGGAACCACCCACGCGAAGGGAAGTGCGAGCCGGGAACCCAGGACGACCGCGATGACCGTCAGGAGGACCTGTGCAGTCGGTCTGGCGACCTTCTCGACGGCGACCATCGGACGCATGGTGCCGAGTCCCTGGGTCGCCGAAAGCAATGTGTCCGACGCTGCTCCCAGCGGCAGGAACACCACCAGGATCCGCAGGAACGTCGCGAAGTCGCCGGGCTCGCCGTGGACCAGCCACCCGGCCAGATCCGGCGCCAGGAAGATGGCGACGACCGCGGCGAGGATCGACGTGACCAGCACGGGGAGCAACGCGATTCGCAGCGAACCGCGGATCCGGTGGGCGGTGCCGAGGCTGCGGAACCTGGAGATGAAATAGACGAGCCCCGTGGTGGTCCCGAGTTCGGCGATCCGCGCACCGAGCAGGAAGACCGACGTCGCGGTGAAGAAGACTCCGGCGACGGACTTGTCGAATCCCCGGGTGACGAGCACCACGAGCACGAGGTTGGCGACCGACGACGTGCCGGCGCCGACGAGGTTCAGCACCCCACCGCGGGCCACCGCGCCGAGTTCGGACTTCCTGGGCGCCGGGCGGGCGGGCTCCGGTGGCCGCCGGTCGGGCTCCTGTCTGGTGCTCGTCACCGCCGCCAGCTGGGGGTCCAGCCGAGCCACTCGGCGAGCCGCTCGTCGTACGGCAGGAAGGATTCGTCGAGCTTCTGGCGGAGCGCCTCCGACATGGGTGAGCGAGGTCGGGCGTTGTGTCTCTCGAAGACGGGCGTACCGATATCGGGGAGGCCGAGGAAGGACAGTACGTCGAGGTACGCCGGTTCCGGCTTCTCGAAGAAGTCCTGGCTGTCGACCACATGGATGCGATCGCGGCCGACGTGGCGCTCGAGCCGTTCGAGCTGCTCGATGTAGCGTCCCCGGACGACGTAGGACTGATGTTGGTGGCTCAGACTGCGGTAGGTGGGATCGGCGATGAGACGCTCCGCTTCCCCGCGGGTGCGTTCGTCCTCGAGTTCGAGCGCCCGCTCGAAGGACTTCTCCGTGTCGTAGCCTCTCGCGACCTCGTGGGTGTGCGCGGAATACGCCCGCTCGACCGGATCGCGCAGCAGGACGATCAGGCGTACGCCGGGGAGATCGTGCGCGATGCGTCCCGCGGCCAGCGGGTGGAACATGTAATACGGGCTCGACTCACCGGTCACCGGCCGGACACCGACGGATCGCTGCGTCCGCGCCGCGGTCACCTGCAAGGGGAAATGTGACCGGTACCACGCCGGCCCGTGCTGGTAGCCGATGTCGAAGTAGTGCACGCCCTTGCGCAGCACGGCTTTCAAGACGGCCGGGTGCTGGCTGAGGGTCTTGTACATCGAGGTGGTGCCGCCGCGTTGTGCACCGACAATGAGGAAATCGGGCAGCATCCGCGAGCGCTGTGTCATCCGGCCGGTCGTCTGTGACGCGGCGTGGACGACCCGTTTCACTCCCGGCGGGATCGGCCGGCCGGCGATCTTCATGACGAATGTCCCCCTGTCAACGTGGCCACCTTGGCGGCGAGTGGAGGCAGCAGCCACTCTTCCGGCGACCCCAGTCGTGCACCTGCGGCGGCCTGACCGTCGATCACGTAGCGACTGGCGAGCTCGATGAGGTAGAGCACCGAGGTCACGGCCGCCGTCTCGGCCGACACACCGAACGGATGGAGCAGTTCGGGCGAGAGCGCGAGCAACTCGACGACCGCCCTCGCGGGCTCCCGGCGCTTGACCACAACGAGATCCTGCAGTGCGTAGTGGAGCAAATCGTATCCGACCGGGACTCCCGTGGTGAACCGTTCCCAGTCCCACACCAGGACCGTCTCGGGGAGCACGGACATGTTCCACGGCGACCAGTCGCCGTGCCAGGAGCCGAAGGTGAGGGTGGTGCCGCCTACGCGCGAGGTGACCTCGTCGGCGAGGGTGCGCAGGGTGTCGGCGGCCCGGCTGTCGCCGGCGTCGGGGAGCCGTGCCACGAGCGTCCGCCAGTAGGGGTCGGAGGCGAGGGCTCCGCGCGTCGTGCCGCAGCCACGGGCCAACTCGACGGCGGCCGCGGCGACCCGGCCGGCCGGGGAGGAACCGCGCCGTCGCCACACCGGGAGGGCCGACAGCACCAGGATCTCGAGCCCGCGCCACTGCCCGTGGTGGAGCACGGACGGGACGGTCATCGAGGAGAGGTCGGCCGCGGCCACGGTGGTCAGCGATTCGGCCTCCGCCCGCACCAGCCGGCGGGTGAGATCGTTGACACCGACCTTGGCGAATCCGATCGTCTCGCCCTTGTCGGTGAGCAACTGCAGGACCGGCTTGCGATTGGCGCGCGGGGGCCCGATGTGCATGCTGATCCGGATGTCCGCATCGAGCACGTCGCACAGGTAGGTCTCGATGGTCGCTTCGCCGGTCCCGCCGTAGACGCGGACCCGGTCGCGCAGGAGACGGTCGCCCAGCCCGGTGCGGATGACCAGGGACAGCGCCTGCGTGCGCAGCCACGCAAGTCGGGATCGCGGCTCGCTGTACCGGCGTACCGCGGCCGATGCGGCGCGCGGTCGTCCGGCCGGAACCAGTAGCCGGGGGCGACTGGCGTCCGGCACAAGGAGGAACTCCGCGGTCGTCGCCCGCGCCTCGGTGCCGCCGACGACCACCGACGCTGGTGGTGGCCACAAGAGCTGACCGACCTCGCGGAGGTAGGCGGTGCGTTGCGCACCGTCTGCGCTGGAGGGGACCAGCCCTCTCGAGGGGGCCGGGCCGGCGGACTTCACGACGTCAGTCCGGGGCGCCGCACCCGGGTGGTGAACGCCTTGGAGTGCCGACGGGCCAGCGCCGGTGAGGAGAGTTGTCCGCTCGTGCTCATCATGTCGTTCCGCCACATCAGCGCCAGCGACAGCATGTATAGCGCGAGCGGGGCCATGAGTGCGCTGTAGAAGAACATGTAGAGCAGGGACAGAATCATGACGAGCACGCCGCCCATACCGATGGCAGATCTGTCCCGTCGATAACGCCAGGCCGCGGACAGGAAGAACCACACGTAGAGGGCGGCCCCGACGTAGCCCTGGGAGATCAGCACGAGCCAGAGTTGGCCGTTGCTCCCGATGGTGTTGTTACCGCAGATCTGACAGGTCGACGACTTGCCGACGGCGATGGACTGGGAGCTACCCAGGGTGTTTCGGGTGCTGCCGTAGCCGAGGATCGGAGAGTGGGTCGCGCCGGTGATCGCCTGAGTGACCGTGTATGCACGGATCCCGTTGCTCTGTCCGTGTTCAAACCGGCTCGTGACTACGTCGTGCAGGGGCGATACGACGAAGGCGGTGGCACCTCCGGCCAGGACGAAGGCGAGGACTCCGACCGCGAGCAGCCGGCCACGGGCAGCCAGCCGGAAGGCGATGTAGATGGCGGAAAGCGCCAGCCCGAGCCACATTCCCCGGTTCAGGGAGAAGACGATCGGGACCACGGCGACGGCGACGGCCGCGATGCCGAGGATGCGCTGCCGGGAGGAGCCTTTGACGATCCACCCCACGACGATCCACACCAGGAGGACCGACAGGCAGTTGCCCCACGTGTTGGTGTAGCCGAACGGTGCGCTCGGTCGCGGTGCCGCGTAGCCCAGCACAGTCTGGACCTGCGCCGCCGACGGATGAACCATGGCCTTGACGAAGAGATTGGTGCGCATCGAGTGCGGCAGGAGCAGTTCAACCGGTGAGGTGAACTGGAATCTCGGCGCCACCAACCCCAGTAGGCCACCGATCACAGTGACCACGAAGAGATAGCTGAGTAGTCCGACGAGCCGGCGTTGGCGCATCTCCTTACGCGTCAGGTTGCCCGCGTACAGCAGGATGATGGTCACGGCCAGGTATTCGACGATGCGGACCAGCTCGGAGAGGACCTGACTGCTGCCGCTCCGGGTGCCCGGCGGATTCGCCTTGAGCATGACCATGCTCACGACGACCCACAGCAGGAAGAGCAGCCATACCGCGAAACCCGGGGGCACCTTGATCGGCCGTCGGCGCATCAGCTCGACGGCCATCGGTACGGCCAGGATCGGGAAGATGAAGACGCCCAGCCCGAGGGCCCACCACAGCGGGTAGAGCGCCAGCAGTGCGACCAGGGGCCAGCCCGGCCGAAGGGAGAGGAAGCGAGCCGGACGGGGCTCCTGCAGCTGCGCGGTGGGATGCGGGGTGTGATCCGCGTTGCCGCCCCGTACGGCGGGTGTCGTCGTCGTCATCGCGCCGTCACCCGGCCTTCACCGTGGTGCCGGGCGGAACGAGGGCGATCCAGGTGCGGCCCGGCGCGAACTGCAGCGGCACGCTGGCCCCGTCCACGTAGTTGGTCAGCTTCGCGCGGCCGGGCTTGGACCAGCTGCAGCCGGCCGTCTGGTCGAGCGAGACGATGACGCACGTTCCCTTGCCGACCACGACCGGGCTGGATACCGGGTTTCCGTGATAGCCGTCGAGAACGTTGCGGTAGGGCATGACCTGGACGATGAGGTTGGTCGCGCTCGCTCCACCGGTCCCGGGCTGCCGCCACGTCCGCGACTTGCCGTCGTACTGCCAGCTCGTCGCTGCCTGGCCCGGGACGGTGATGGTCATGGTTTTCGCCGGGTGTACGCCGGACGTGGCCAACGGCCGGGAATGGGAGACGAGAATCGGGGGCGCCGAGGGGTGCGGCGGTGCGAGTGCGAGCAGCGCCGGCGGTGTCGCGACGAGATCCGAAGCGGCGCCGGAATAGGCGGTCGGGTGTGCCGAGCGGGGCAGGCTGACGATCGACGACTTGGACAGCGGCTTCACGAACCGCTTCGGCCCGTCGTTGAACGCGAAGAGCGGGTGAACGATGTCGAGCAACCGCACGTCCTCCGGTGCTGCCGGCCCGACCGGCCCGATGCGATCAGGCTCCTGCGACTGGTAGAGGGCAACGTAGCGGACGGTGCCCGCTCCGGGATAGATCGCGTAGACAAGGTCCGCCGCGTCGAGTCCGGTCGGTGCGGGCAGGCCGGGTCCGCCGGATACCGCGACCGCGAGTACCGGGCGGGCGGCCTGCGCGGCTCCTGATGCCGGTAGCCCGGTCAGCGGGAACGTCGTCGCCGGTCCGGTCGACGCAGAGGGCGGAGCCTCGGTCGGAGTCGCAGACGTTGTCGCTGCCGTCGCAGTGGCCGTCGATCCGCTGGCGGAGGTGTTGGTCCGGCAACTGGCGAGCGCGGGCAGGCAGACGGCCAGCATCACCAGGAGTCCGCTCGCCAGCGGACGTCGACGAGGCATCAGCGGGCCGCTCAGTGCTCCGGAGCGGTGCTGGTGGGTATCGCCGCGGTATCAGACCCGCCTACCGGGTGACCGGAGCCGGGGACCACGGTCTCGCGATGCGGTACGCCGTGGACCGGAAGGCCGTCGTGCGCCATCGCTTCCTTGGGCGCGGCCGTCCATCGGATACTGGGCGCCACCACGCTGCCCAGGATCTCCGACCCGACGTCGTCGAGCTGGCGGACGGCGTCGAGAACCTGTCGGTAGCTCGTGGCCTTCGGCTCGACGACGACCACGGTCGCGTCGACCAGGGCCGCCAGCGTCTGTGCGTCGGCGCCGACGGTCGTGGGCGGCGACTCGATGATGACGTAGTCGGCCGTGGCCCGCAGAGCCGAGAGCAGCGCCGCCGACTTGTCGTTGTGCAGGCCTTCCTCCGCGAGTTCGGGACGCAGACCCGGGCCGATGACCAGCAGGCTCGGGAGCGCCACGAGGTGCTTGACGACGTCCTCGATGCTGCGGTGGTCGTAGAGGATGTCGGCCAGGCCCTCGGAGCCGGCCACATCGAGGACCCGGCTCGTCGACTCGGAGGCGGGGTCGGCGCACACGAGGATCACGTTGGCGCCGCCGCGCGCCAACGCCGCGGCGAGGTTGGGTGCGACGACCGCCGGCGCCGCACCGCCGGCGACCGGAGCCACCAGCAGGGCGCGGTGGGTGCCGCCGAGCGCAGCCTTGACCTGGTTGGCCAGCCGCCGGAACGCGGCCCCGAGCGGGGTCGCCGTACTGGCCAGGCCCTCCTTCTGGCGACGTCGTCCGCGCGGCAGCTGGGTGAGGACCGCGAGATCCAGCCGGCGCTCGAGGTCAGGAGCACCGGACACGCGGTGGTCGGTCTTTTCGCGGATGACCGCCATGATCAGGCCGAGCAGGAGCCCGGCAAGCAGGCCGCCGGCGAGCGAGTAGGACACCTTCGGGCTGGTCGGCGAGGCGGGAAGCTTCGGCTGGGAGATGATGCTGCCCGCCGTCACCCCGGTCGTCGTCAGCTGGGTGAGGGTCGTGGAGAGGTTGGACAGCTGCGTCGAGATGGTGTTCTGCTGCGCCTGGGCGAGCGCCCGGTCGGGTGAGTTCGACGGCTGGGTCGCGATCCGGCCGGTGACTTCCTGCAGCTGCTTGTTCAGCGCGGCTTGCTGGGTCTTCAACGACGCCACCTGGGTCGCGACGGCTGCCTTTGCGGTGCTGGTCCGGTTGGCGAGATAGGCCTGCGCGAAAGCAAGGGCTCCGCTTTGCGCCTGCTTGGCATTCTTGGCGGTGTAGGCGATCGACAGGACCGAGGAGTTGGGCGGGACGGTCACGGCGACGTTGCCGGCGAGCTGGTCGGCAGGCGTCGTCGAGTGCAGGATCGTGCGCGCACCGTTGGCGACAACACTCGACTGGACCAACTGTGCCTCAGTGTCGAGGTTGACATCGGTCTTCGTCCGGCCGCCGACCACCGAGGCCGAGGACGAGCTGTCGACCCCGGTCGGCGTGACGAGCACACCGGCGGTCGACGTGTAGGACTTCGACGCCACGTGCAGGTAGGTACCGGCGAGAAGGGCACCGATGACGAGACCGGCGACGACCCACACCCACCGCCGGCGGAGCACGACCCAATAGTCCACGAGTTCGTACGACTTGGACCGATCCGTGCCGTTATCCATAGTTCGGTAAGACCCTTCCCCCACTGCCCTCGCCGGCGTCAGCCCCAAGGCACGGCAGGGCGGCAAACGTGCATGCTGACCAAGACCGAGCGTAACCAGATTAGCCGGAGGCGGCGCCGGTTTCCCGACAACCTACCCCCGCCCGGCGGATGAGCGTGCGCGCCGCGTAGCCGAACCGCTACTACTGATCCCGGACGCGTCCGGCACAGCGGCAATCCGGGGGCTTCGGTGGGGATCCTGGGCGGAGCGTCGGAAATTGCCGGTTGCGTAGTCGGACGCGTGCGACGAGTCATCGAAAGCGCGACGTTCACTGCGCTTCTCACATCGCTCGTCGACTTCGTGTCTGAAAAGCCCACGACAATGCGGCTGTCCGAATTCGCCGAAGTGATCTTCTTGCTCGGTATCCCGGGGAACTTCCGAATATCGCCCGACACGTCACTCGGCTATAGTCCCGCGGGTGCACGGCGGCCCGATCACCGTCGTGTACCGGGATCGACCATCCGGAAATGGCCGAGACAAGAGGGGGGCCCGCCCATGACACATTGACAGAACTGGAGTGTCTGAGTGAGTCCAGCACGGCACAGAACACCAGCACGGCATCGACATGTCCCACCCCACCGCACCCGGCGACGCTCCCGGTCGGCCCGCACGCTGCGGACGACGACCGTCGCGCTCGCAGTCTCCGCTCTGGCCGCGGTCGTGGCCTTTGCCACGGGATCGATCGGATCGACGACCGCCACCGCGCAGGCCGCGACCAGTGGCTCCTGCACCCTGTCCGCCAAACTGGTGCCCTCGTGCGGGGTACTACAGGGAGTGGCGCCCGGGGCCTACAGCTCCACACCGAGGACGCAGGCGCTGCTCGACTTCGAGAAGACCGTCGGTCAGCACATGGATATCTTCCACGTCTACCACCGGGCTCCTCAGCTCTTCCCGACCAAGGCCGAGATCAGTGTGGCCCGGCAGTCCGGGAACCATCGACTCCTGTTGGAGAACTGGAAGCCTGAGGCCGGGCACACCTGGGCGCAGGTCGCGAACGGCGCGTCGGATGCTCAGATCGACCGCGAAGCGTCGTACCTGAAGTCGACGTACCGGGCCAAGTTCTTCCTCACCATCCACCATGAGCCGGAGAACGACGTCAACCAGAACGCCGGGTCCGGATACACCGCGGCGAACTACCGCTCGATGTACCGGCACGTGGTGCGGCGGCTGCGCGCCGACGGCGTCCACAACGCCGTCACCGTCATGGACTACATCGCGGACCCGACCTGGGGATCCAAGTCGTGGTTCAACTCGCTGTATCCCGGAGACGACGTCGTCGACTGGGTCGCCGCCGATCCCTACGCCTGCGTGCGCGCGGGCCATTGCGGCGACTTCGCCGGAATGGTCAATCGGACGTACGGCCCGAAGACGGCCTCGTGGCCGGGCTTTTACAACTGGGCGACGACCAAGCATCCGTCAAAGCCCGTAATGATCGCGGAATGGGGAGTGTTCGAGCATTCCGGCTATCCCATGGAGAAGCCCGCATTCTTCAAATCGGCGATGAACGAGCTCGGGAACTTTCCCAGGATCAAGGCATTGGTTTATTTCGACTCGGCGAATGCGCCGCGCGGAAACACCGAGGTGAACAGCACCTCGATGGCATTGTCGGCCTTCAAACAGGTCGCCGGCCTGCCGTCGCTGCTCAAGGTGGTCCTGCCCTGAGTACGGCGCTGTCCTAGCAACAGGGAGGTCCCGGATCGGCGGGACACCCACAACCGGGCCCCGGTCATCAGACCGGGGCCTCGTTGTGTGTCCGGGCCGGTGCGCCGTATGGCCGCTAGGGCTCCGCTCGCCGATCGCCGGGATCCACCGCGGCGGGCTGCTGATCCTCCTCGGACGGCTGACGGTCCGCCCGTTCCTGCGAGGCCAGCGGCGGGAAACCGTGCCGCCGCCGCAGCCACATCCACACCGGCGGCCCGATGACGGCGACGATCACCAGGATCACGACGGTCGTGACGTTGCTCGCGTCGAGCAGCTTGAGGCCCGACGCGAGCAGGACGAAGGCCAGCGCCCGCCGCACGATGCCCCCCGGCACCCGGGAGGACAGGGTGGCACCGAGGAAGACGCCCGGCAGACACCCGATCACCAGTGCGACGGTGATGCCGAGGTGGAAGTCTCCGAAGAGCACGTGGGCGAGCGCAGCCGACGCGACCAGTGGCACCGCCTGGACCAGGTCTGTGCCGACCAGCGACGACGGCTGCAGCATCGGATAGATCATGATCAGCGCGATGATGATCAACGAGCCCGATCCGACCGAGGTCATCCCGACGACCAGTCCGCCGACGGCGCCGATCGCCACCGTCGGGAGGATCCGGACGTTGACCACCGGTGCGCCGGTCTGGTCCGGGCGGCTGGGGAGGAGACCGTCCCGCCTGCGGGCGCGCTCGGCCATCGACATGTAGGCCTTGACGATGAGCGACGCCGACGCGACCAGCAGCGCGACGCCCAGCGCGATCTGGATCACCGTCTCGACCTGGTCGCCCCCGATCGCCTTGGCGACGAAGACACCCGCGAAGGCGCAGGGCACGGACCCGACCACCAGCCACTTCACCAGCGTGAGGTTGACGGTGCCCCGGCGCAGGTGGACCAGGCCGCCGACCGGCTTCATCAGCGCTGCGGCGACCAGGTCGCTGGAGACCGCCGCCAGCGGTTGGATGCCGAAGAAGAGGACGAGGATCGGGGTCATCAACGCCCCGCCGCCCATTCCGGTCATCCCGACGACGATGCCGACGACGAAACCGGCGAAGGTCAGCCACCAGTCCATCGGACACCCCCGTTCAGGTAGCCCCGGTCGGTGAGCAGCCCGAGCACCCGGCCGACGGCTTCCTGCTCGGTCGTCTGCGACGTGTCGAGCACCAGGTCGGCGTCGCGGGGCTCTTCGTACGGATCGGAGACGCCGGTGAACTCCGGAATGAGGCCGGCCCGCGCCTTCGCGTAGAGGCCCTTGCGGTCCCGGGCCTCGCACACCGACAGCGGAGTGGCGACGTGCACGAGCAGGAAATCCCCGACCTCGCTCACCCGGGCCCGGACCTCCGCGCGGGTCGCGGCGTACGGGGCGATGGGGGCGCACAGCGCGATCCCGCCGTGCCGGGCGACCTCCGCGGCGACGTAACCGATCCGCCGGATGTTGAGGTCGCGGTCGGCCCGCGAGAAGGTCAGGCCGGCGGACAGCAGGCGGCGTACGACGTCGCCGTCGAGCAGGCTCACCGTCCGGTCACCGCCTTCGAGCAACGCGTCGTGCAGGCCGCGCGCCACCGTCGACTTCCCCGAGCCGGACAGCCCGGTGAAGAAGACGACCACCCCGCGCCGGTGACGGGGCGGCCGGGCGGCGCGCAGTTCGGTCGCCACCTCGGTGGGGACGAGGGCGGCCGGCAGCTCGTCGCCTTCGTCCAGCGCGACGGCGAGGGCCCCGTGCGCGTCGGTGACGTCGGGATCGGCGGCCACCGCGATCGGGGAATGAGGCACCTCGCGGTCGGCATGCAGGCGGGTCGCGCCGTAGGCCGCGGCGACGTGGGCCCGCAGCAGCAGGTCACGGTCGGGGTCGTCGAGGGTGGACAGCGGAACGGGGACGACGACGGTGCCCGTGGGCAGGTGCGGTCGCGCGGCGAGCACGGCACGGACCAGGGTCTCCGGCGGCAGCCCGCCGGTCTCCCCGACGGCGACCAGGATGAGGACGCGGGCCGCGGGGCGCTCGGCCCGTCGGGAGAGCCGGGTGAGCTCACCGGTCAGCAGTGGTTCCGCGGTCACCCGGGCGAGCACCGGACCGTCGCCCATCTCGGCCCGGACTTCGGCCGGTGACCGACGGAGCCGGGCGAAGGTGCCGTGTTCGGGGCGGCGGAGCGCGCGCACCGGCCCGGCCGCCCGCCGCTCCCCGTCGGCGCCGGCCCAGGTCTCCTCGACGTCGAGAACGGCCAGCGGGGCACCTTCCGGGTCGGCCAGGACCAGGGCGTCCCCCGCGCCCGTCTCGCCGGGGACTACGAGGGTGATCGGCGCCGGCCACGGGGTCCCGTCCACCAGCCGCCCGGTCGACGTGACCGCCTCGGCGTCCGCTCGGCCGAGGAAGCCGGTGAGCGGCCGGTATGCGCCGGTCAGGAGGAGCTCGAGGTCGCCGAGCTCCCGGCCGGTCGGCACCATCGACGGCAGCGTCTGCAGCTCGTCGGGGAGCCGGGTGTCCGGCGCGGTCACCGTCGAGCTGCCCGGCGTCGCAGGTGGCTATACATGTATGCCCATCGATTCACTATGGTTTCCGGATAGCTGAATTGTGCCATGCCGTGATCGGGGCGGACCGGCGAACGACGAGGAGCCGCCGGTCAGCCCGTGTTGCGCAGCCCGGCGGCGATGCCGTTCACCGACAGCAACAGCGCGCGGCGCAACCGGACGTCGTCGTCACCGGCCCGGTGGCGGGCGAGCAGGGCGACCTGCAGGTGGTTGATCGGCTCGAGGTAGGTGTCCCGCACGGCGAGGGTGCGGCGCAGCACCGGTTGCGCGTCGAGCAGGGACCGTTCGCCGGTGACGCGGAGCACCTCGGCGACGGTGCGCTCGTGCTCGGCCTTGACCATCTCGAAGATGTGCCGGTGCCCGGGTTCGACGAGGGTCTCGACGTACCGGGCGGCGATCCCGAGGTCGGTCTTGGCCAGGGTCATCTCGACGTTGGAGATGAACGTGCGGAAGAAGTTCCACTCGGTGTACATCTGCCCGAACATCTCGCCCAGCCCGGCCTCGCGGGCCGCGGCGAGGCCGGACCCCACGCCGTACCACCCGGGAACGATCTGCCGGGTCTGCGTCCAGCCGAACACCCACGGGATCGCGCGCAGGCCCTCGAGGCCGGCACCGGAGTCCGGTCGCTTCGACGGTCGCGAGCCGATGTTGAGCTCGCCGAGCTGCTCGACCGGGGTGCAGGCGGTGAAGTAGGCCGGCAGGGCGGGATCGGCGGTGAGCCGCCGGTACGCCGCATGCGCCGCCCCCGAGATCGTGTCCATCACCTCGTCCCAGCGTCCGACCTGCCTGGGGCTGAGGCTCGACACCCGGTGCAGCAACGACCCCTCGAGCACGGCCGCGACCATCAGCTCGAGGTTCTCCTTGGCCAGCGACGGAAGGGCGTATTTGTCGGAGATCACCTCGCCCTGCTCGGTGAGTTTGATCTCGCCGTCCAGGGTGCCGTAGGGCTGGGCGAGGATCGCGTCGTGCGTCGGCCCCCCGCCCCGGCCGACCGTGCCGCCGCGGCCGTGGAAGAGCCGCAGCCGCACCCCGTGCCGGGCGGCCACGTCACGCAGCGCCCGCTGCGCCTTGTGGATCTCCCAGAGCGAGGTGGTGATCCCGGCGTCCTTGTTGGAATCGGAGTAGCCGAGCATGATCTCCTGCACGTCATCGCGCAGGGTGACGATCTGCCGGTACGCCGGGACGCGGAGCAGTTCGTCGAGGATCTGGCCCGCGGCGCGCAGCTCCGCCGCGGTCTCCAGCAGCGGGACGAACCCGATCTGGGCCCGACCGCTGTGCACGCCGATCAGGCCGGCCTCGCGGGCGAGCAGCACCGGGGCGAGCACGTCGTCGATGCCGCGGGTCATCGAGATGATGTAGCTCTCCACCACCTCGGGGCCGAACCGTTCGAGCGCGTCCCGGATGACGCCGAACACCGCGTACGTCCGTGTCCCCGCGTCGTCGAGTCGCAGGTCGGTCGAGGCCAGTGGCCGGCGCCCCTCGAGCTCCCGGCACAGCAGCGCGGTGCGTTCCGGCCGATCGAGCTCGGCGTAGGGACGGTCGAGCTCGCCGAGCCGGTCGAAGAACTGTGCCAGCACGGCGTGGTGCGCCTCGGCATGCTCGCGGACGTCCATCGTCGCGAGGTGCAGGCCGAACGTCGCCACCGAGCGGATGATGCGGGTCAGGCTCGCGTCGGCGACCAGCCGGCCCTTGTGCAGGTGCAGCGAGTCGCGCATCGTCTCGAGGTCGGTGAGCAGCTCGCTGCTGCCGAGGTAGTCGCGGCCCGGCTCGTGCGCCGACCCGGCGGCGAGCCGGTGCCGGGTGTTGATCAGCTTCGCGCGGATGCAGGACAGCTTGAGCCGGTAGGGCTCCTCGGCGTTCATCTGCAGGTAGCGATCCTCGACCTCGGGGAGCACGGCGAGGTCGGCCTCGACGCTGGTGATGAGGGCGGTGGACGCACCGGCGATCCGGCTCGACGACGACAGTGCGTCGATGAGGTGCTCACATGCCGCGAGCAGGCCGCGGATCGCGTGCTCGTGCTGGAGCAGGAGGACCTGCTCGGTGACCTCGGGGGAGACGTTGGGGTTGCCGTCCCGGTCGCCGCCGATCCACGTGCCGAACGACAGCGTCCGGGCGTCGTCGGGGAGCGAGACCGAGAGCCGGTCGAGCTCCTCGGCGAGCTCGGCGAGGACGTCGGGCACGGTGCCGGCGAGCAGCTCGTCCAGGTAGTAGGCGACGTTGCGTGCCTCGTCCATGGGGTCCGGGCGGTGCAGCCGGAGGTCGTCGGTCTGCCAGAGCAGGTCGACCAGGGCGGCCAGCGTCCGCTCCGCCCGGCGTCGGCCGGCCGGGTCCTGCGGGTCGGTGGCCAGCAGGTCGGAGACCGCCCGCAGCTTGGTGAGGATCGAGCGCCGGGACGCCTCGGTGGGGTGGGCGGTGAACACCGGCCGTACGGCGAGCCGGCCGACCGTCGCGGCGACGTCCCCGGGCGGCACTCCGCTCTCGAGCACCCGGCCGATCGCGTGCTCGAGCCATCCGCCCTGCACGGCCCGCCGGCGGCGGAGCCCGCGGCCGCGGTGCATCTGCTCGGCGACGTTCGCCAGGTGGAAGTACGCCGAGAAGGCCCGCACCAGCAGGGTCGCCTGCCTGGTGTCGATGGACCCGAGCAGTTCGGCGGCGGCCGCGCCGTCCTCCCGGGTCAGTGCCCGCACCCGCTCGACCAGGGCGAGCAGATCCTCGCCCTCCTGCCGGACGAGCGACTCGCCGAGGGCGTTACCCAGCCGGCGGATGTCGGAACGCAGCGCGGCGTCGGCGCGCTCGGACTCGGATTCCGCGGCGGCATCGGCACGCCGGGATCCCACGGCGGCATCGGGCACGTCCGGAGTCGACTCGGCACGCATACGCGGGGCCCCCATCGGGCTTCGGTGCGGGAAGCGTCGGTGACAGGGCCGTTCGGGTGCTCTGCCTGCCGTCAGCCTATCGGCCGGGCCGCGGACGCGCGTGCCGGTGGCACCGGGCGGCCCCATGGGCGGCCGGCCGGTGCTCGCTGGGCGGGGGCGCCGGGGCGAGGCGAGGCGGTGGCCGGGCGTCGCCCCGCACCGCTTCCGTTTGGCTTGAACGTCACGTTCATGCCGCTAGAAGGCTTGAACGTGACGTTCAAGCCAAACGGTGGGGGTGGGTGGGGGTGGGGGGGTCCTCGCGGATGGGCGGGCGGAGGCGGGAGGGTCGCCGGTGGGAGTCACCGGCGGGTCGGGCGTACCGTAAGAGCAACCCCTGGTCGGCACCTCGTCCGGGGGCGTTTGTGCTGCCAGCCCGCCCCGACGGCCTGCCCCGAAGGACCTGATGACCCTCGCCGGTCTGCTCGACGCCACGCTCTCCGACACCGCCCTCGCCGATGCTGTTGCCCGTGCGGGCGCGCCGGCCTTCGACCTGACGGCCCCGCCCGCCCTGCGGGCGTTCGCCGTCGCCGCCCTGGCCGCCGACCCGGCCCGCGGTGGCGCCGGCCGACCGGTCTTCGCGGTCACCGCCACCACCCGGGAGGGCGAGGACCTGCTCGCCGCGCTCGGTGACCTGCTCAGCCCGGACGAGGTGGCCCTGCTGCCCTCCTGGGAGACGCTGCCGCACGAGCGGCTGTCACCCCGGTCGGACACCGTCGGCCAGCGGCTGGCCGTGCTGCGCCGGCTGGCGCACCCGTCCGGGGACGACCCGGCGACCGGGCCGCTGCGGGTGGTCGTCGCGCCGGTGCGCAGCCTGCTGCAGCCGGTTGTCGGCGGTCTCGGCGACCTCGAGCCGGTCACCGTCCACACCGACGACGAGGTCGACCTCGACCGGATGGTCGAGGCGCTGGTCGACATCGGCTACGCGCGGGTGGACCTGGTCGAGAAGCGTGGCGAGCTGGCGGTGCGCGGCGGCATCGTCGACGTCTTCCCGCCCACCGAGGAGCACCCGGTCCGGGTGGAGTTCTTCGGCGACACGGTCGAGGAGATCCGGGCGTTCGCCGTGGCCGACCAGCGCACGATCGACGCGGCCGGCGGCAGGCCCGGGCACGGTCTGTGGGCCCCGCCGTGCCGTGAGCTGCTGCTCACCCCGGCCGTCCGGGAGCGGGCCAAGGAGCAGGCGGCGGTGCAGGCCGGCGCCGGGCGGGCGGAGTTGGCCGAGATGTTCGACCGGCTCGCCGACGGGTCGCCGGTCGAGGGCATGGAGTCACTCGCGCCGGTGCTGGTCGACGAGCTGCGCCCGGTGCTGCACGACCTGCCGGCCGGCAGCCATGTCATGGTCTGCGACCCGGAGCGGGTGCGCGCGCGGGCGGAGGACCTGGTGCGCACCAGCCAGGAGTTCCTCGCCGCCTCCTGGGCGGTCGCGGCCGCCGGCGGCGCGGCACCGCTGGACCTCGGCGCGGCGGCCTACCACGGCATCGCCGATCTGCGGGAGACCGCGGCCGGGATCGGCATCCCGTGGTGGACGGTCACGCCGTTCACCGCGGACGCCGAGTTGGAGGACAACACCGCGCTGATGACGGCCCGGGAGGCCGGCTCCTACCGGGGCGAGACGGCGCGTGCGGTGCAGGACCTGGCCGGGTGGATCCGGGACGGGTGGCGGGTGGCCCTGGTCTTCGCCGGGCACGGTCCCGCCCAGCGCGCGGTCGAGGTGCTCGCCGATGCCGACGTGCCGGCCCGGCTGCTGCCCGACCTGGGCGAGCAGCCGCCCGAGCGGCAGGTGAGCGTGGTCACCGGCCAGCTCGAACACGGGTTCGTGAGCGAGGCGCTGCGGGTCGCCGTCCTGACCGAGGCCGACATCACCGGCCAGCGCGGGCAGTCCACCAAGGACATGCTCCGGATGCCGTCCCGGCGGCGCAACGCGATCGATCTGTTGCAGCTTGCGCCCGGCGACCTGGTCGTCCACGAGCACCACGGCGTCGCGCGCTACGTCGAGATGGTGCGGCGGACGGTCGGCGGTGGCGAGCGCGAATACCTCATCCTCGAATACGCCCCCGCCCGGCGCGGCCAGCCGCCGGACCGGCTGTTCGTGCCGACCGACGCCCTGGACCTGATCACCCGCTACATCGGCGGCGAGCAGCCGACGCTCAACCGGCTCGGCGGCTCGGACTGGGCGAAGACGAAGGGCCGTGCCCGCAAGGCCGTCCGGCAGATCGCGGCCGAGCTGATCCGGCTCTACTCGGCGCGCACCGCCGTACCCGGATACGCCTTCGGCCCCGACACGCCCTGGCAGCGGGAGCTCGAGGATGCCTTCCCCTACGTCGAGACGCCCGACCAGCTCGGTGCGATCAACGAGGTCAAGGCCGACATGGAGCGACCGGTTCCGATGGACCGGGTGATCTGCGGCGACGTCGGCTACGGCAAGACCGAGATCGCGGTCCGTGCTGCGTTCAAGGCCGTGCAGGACGGCAAGCAGGTCGCGATCCTGGTGCCGACGACCCTGCTCGCCCAGCAGCACTTCTCGACCTTCTCCGAGCGGTTCGCGCAGTTCCCGGTCAAGGTCGGCGTGGCGAGCCGGTTCAACACCCCCAAGGAGCAGGAGGCCGTCGTCGCCGGCGTCGCCGACGGCAGCGTCGACGTCGTCATCGGCACCCACCGCCTGCTGCAGAGCTCGACCCGGTTCAAGGATCTCGGTCTCGTGGTGGTCGACGAGGAGCAGCGTTTCGGGGTGGAGCACAAGGAATACCTCAAGACGCTGCGCACCGCGGTCGACGTGCTGTCGATGAGCGCGACCCCGATCCCGCGCACCCTCGAGATGTCGCTCACGGGGATCCGGGAGATGTCGACCATCCTGACCCCGCCGGAGGAGCGGCACCCGGTGCTGACGTTCGTCGGCGCCTACGACGACAGGCAGGTGGGCGCCGCGATCCGCCGGGAACTGCTGCGCGACGGCCAGGTCTTCTTCGTGCACAACCGGGTCGAGTCGATCGACCGGGCCGCCGCCCGGCTGCGCGAGCTGGTGCCCGAGGCCCGGATCGCGGTGGCGCACGGCCAGATGAACGAGGAGGCCCTCGAGCGGGTCATGGTCGCGTTCTGGGAACGGGAGTTCGACGTCCTGGTCTGTACGACGATCATCGAGTCCGGTCTCGACATCGCCAACGCCAACACTCTCGTGGTCGACCGGTCCGACATGCTGGGACTCTCCCAGCTGCACCAGCTCCGCGGCCGGACCGGCCGGGGCCGCGAGCGCGCCTACGCCTATTTCCTCTATCCGCCCGAGCGACCGCTGACCGACACCTCCTACGACCGGCTCACCACGATCGCGCAGAACACCGATCTGGGCGCCGGAATGGCGGTGGCGATGAAGGACCTCGAGATCCGGGGCGCCGGAAACCTCCTGGGTGGCGAGCAGTCCGGGCACATCGCCGGCGTCGGTTTCGACCTCTACGTACGGATGGTGGGGGAGGCGGTGGCCGACTTCCGCAAGTCCGCCGGCGAGGCGGGCGGCGAGGCCGAGATCGAGGCGGTCGAGGTCAAGATCGACCTACCGATCGACGCGCACCTGCCGCACGACTACGTCCCCGGCGAGCGGCTGCGGATGGAGGCGTACCGCAAGCTCGCGTCGGCGACCACGGAGGCCGACGTCGAGGCGGTCGCCGACGAGCTGACCGACCGGTACGGCGATCCGCCGCAGCCCGTCGGCAACCTGCTCGCGGTGGCGCGGTTCCGGGCGCACGCGCGGACCATCGGGATCAGCGAGGTGTCGCTGCAGGGCCGGACGGTGCGGTTCTCGCCCGCCACCCTGCGCGAGTCGCAGGAGCTGAAGCTGCGGCGCATCCACCCGGGCAGCGTCTACAAGAACGCCGTGGCCACGATCTCGGTCCCGCGACCGTCGCGCGCCTCCGATGGCACCCTCAGCTCGCCGCCGCGGCCCGGTCAGGAGCCGGTGCGCGACATCGCGCTCCTCGATTGGTGCCGCTCGGTCCTCGACGGCGTGCTCGACACCCCGACGCCCGCCCCGGCCGACGCACCGTGAGAACATCGCGCCTTGTGAGACGTTCCGGGATCCGAGCAGCCGCCCTCGCCCTCGCCGCTCTCGGGGCGGCCGGCGCGCTGGCCGGCTGCCAGACCCGCTCATCGACCGCCGCCTACGTCGGCGACCAGACGATCACCACCAACCAGCTCAACACTCTGGTCGACACCGGGCTGGCCAATCCGGCCATCCGCAAGGCATGGACCGGCAAGCAGCCGGCGTACCGGCGGCAGGTGCTGGACAACGCGATCTACCACCTGCTGGTGCAGAAGGTCGCCACCCAGGACCACCTGACCGTCAGCGGAGCAGAGGTCAGCAACCTGGTGCAGGGCGTGCGGGCCGGTTCGCAGAACGGTCAGGCACTCGACAGCCAGCTCGCCAGTCTCGGTGTCGCGCACAACGGGCAGACCGCCTTCTTCCGCGACGTCGCTCTCACCGCCGAGCTGGCGATCCAGAAGGGCCTCGCGCCGCTTCCGGCGCAGTACCGCGTCGGCATCATCGAGCTCCCGAGCGCGGCCGTCGCCAAGACGGTGGCGGCCAAGCTCGCCGCCGACCCGGCGTCCTACGCCGCCCTGGCCCGCGCGCACCCGGCGACCAACACCCTCGGCGCCCCGGTCTCGGTCTCGCAGTCCCAGTTCCAGCAGGCCTTCGGTGCCGCGCACTCGAAGGGCGTCAAGGCGGGGACCACGTTCACCCTGCCGGTGCCCAACGCCGCGGGCCACGTCGCGATCGTCCATGTCTTCACGGTTTCCACGCCGAAGCTCGCGTCGCTGTCACCGAGCCAGCGGGCGCAGACCATCATCAGCGCCTACAACGCCGGGCGTACCGAGGTCGCCCGGCACGCCGGGGTGAAGATCACGGTCAACCCGCGGTTCGGCACGTGGAACGTCAAGCGCGGCACGATCGGCGACACGGTCAACCCGGCCGTCACCCCGCCGACGACGAAGGCGGCGGCGGCCGGTCAGTGACCGACCGGCTGCTGCTCGTCGCGACCTCGCCCCGCGTGCCGGCCGGTGTCCTGTCCTGGCCGGCCTGGGATGCCCTGCGCGCAGGTCCCGTCCATGCCGCCGATCCCGACACCGACCAGGCGCGCGCGGTCCGCGCCGCCGGGATCGCGGTGCACCCGATCGCCGGCGCCGACGACCGCTCCCGGGCCGGCGCATTCCGCGACCGTGCCCGCGACGACGGTGTCGCCGTATGGCTCGCCGGGCCGGACGGGGACGCCGGCTTCGCCCGGGCAGTCGGAGATCTCGTCGCGCGAGAGGGCGGCACCGCCGCGGAGCTCGAGGTCGTCTACGGGTCGTGGGACCCGCCCGGTGCCCGGCTGCTCGACGTCGTCGCGGTGATGGACCGGTTGCGGTCGCCCGGTGGTTGTCCGTGGGACGCCGAACAGACCCACGCCAGCCTGGCGCCGTACCTGCTCGAGGAGACCTACGAGGCGCTGCAGGCCCTCGAGGACGACGACGCCGAAGCGCTGCGCGAGGAGTTGGGCGACGTCCTCCTGCAAGTCGTGTTCCACGCCCGCGTCGCCGAGGAAAGCCCCGACGAGCCGTGGTCGGTCGACGACGTCGCGGGCGACCTGGTGGACAAGCTGGTACGCCGCCATCCGCACGTCTTCGCCGGCGTCGAGGTGTCCGGGGCGGCCGAGACGGCCGCCAACTGGGACCGCATCAAGCGCACGGAGAAGCGGCGCGAGTCCGCGGTCGACGGCGTACCGCTGACCCTGCCCGCGCTGCTGTTGGCAGCCGCCCTGCAGCGCCGGGCGGCCGGGCCGGAGTGCCGGAGTCGCTGTGCACCACGGTCGCCGCCGCCCGCCGGCAGGGGGAGGACGCGGAGGCCGCGCTGCGCCGGGTCGCCCTGGGCTTCCGGGACGACCTGCTCGCGGCGGAGCGGGCGGCGGCAGCCGACGGGCTGGACCCGTCCACCCTGGACGCGCCGGGCTGGCAGCGCTGCTGGCCGCAGGTCCCGGCCGGTCAGGACGGGTCGGAGCCGTAGACGCTGGGCACCCAGAAGAGCACGCCGAGGAACAACGCCGTCGCCAGGCCGAAACCGAGCCCGCCCAGCCCGTCGATGTAGGCCCACAGCAGTCCCATGATCGGTGCGGCCAGCAGCAGGGCGGCGTCGCCGCGCGCCTGGCGGCCCAACGAGATCTGCGGTGCGGGCGACCATGCCGGGTCGGCGTTCCGGCGGCTGGACGCCGATCTCGACCACCGGCCAGCGTTGCTGAGGTGGTCGCCGCGCGGTGGGGTGGCCCGGCGCCGGCCGGACGGCCACACGGTCGCCCCGGCCACGTCGACGACCACGCCGGACCGGGCCGGGTCGCCGTAGACCGGGCACGGGGTGCCCGCCATCAGGTCGTCGAGAGCCGGCTCCCAGAACACCGGCTCCCACCACTCCCGCCGGTTCTGTTCGATCACCAGCCAACTGCGCTGGATCAACCCCACCTTGGTGTGCACGCGGGACACCGGCAGCGTCGCGGCGGGCTGGCGCATCATCACCAGGCGGCGGGTGAGCCGGACCGCCGAGACGGCCAGGGCGATGGCCAGCACGACGACCACCAGGACCATCTCGCCGAGCACCACACCGAGCAGGGTGTAGGTGGTGTCCCCGTCGGCGAAGACGAGTCGGGGGTTGTCGGGGTCGTAGTGCAGGGACAGCCGGGTGCCGTGCGGCAGAGAGACCGACCCGGGGAAGGTCAGTCGGCTCAGGTGCGGCGTGCCGCGGCGGTCGGTCCACGCCACCGAGGCGTGCCGGGGGCTGGCCGCGTCGGCCGTGCGCACCGTGCCGGTCGTCGTCGCGCTGGCCGGGGCGAGCCGCCCGTTGAGGTCGTGCGCCTTCACGATCAGCCCGATGACGAGCGCGAGGCAGATCACCAGCAGGGGCGCCAGCCCGAGCACCATCTGACGTACCGCCCGCAGCCGCCACAGCCTGCCCACGGGCGGCACTATTCCACCCGCACGGCCCGATCCGGCCGATCGCCCCTGCCGGTCCGGTCGCGCCGTTTTCGGCGGGGCACTCCGGCGGACCGCACGGCGGCGACTAGGCTCGGTCGCACGATTCGGGGGTCGGAGGTCCTCCGATCAGCATTGTCCGATCACACCTGTCCAGGAGGGAGTCGTCTGTGGCGACCATCGAGGCCGTCGGCGCGCGTGAGATTCTCGATTCGCGCGGGAACCCCACCGTCGAGGTCGAGGTCGCACTCGACGACGGCACGTTCGCCCGGGCGGCCGTGCCGAGCGGAGCCTCGACCGGCCAGTTCGAGGCCGTCGAGGTGCGCGACGGCGACGACCGCTACGGCGGCAAGGGGGTCACCCGGGCGGTCGCGGCGGTCCTCGACGAGATCGGCCCGCAGCTCGCCGGCTTCGAAGCCAGCGAGCAGCGCCTGGTCGACACCCGCCTCATCGACCTCGACGGCACGCCGGACAAGTCCCGGTTGGGCGCCAACGCCATGCTCGGCGTGAGCCTCGCGGTCGCCCGGGCCGCGGCCAACTCGGCCGACCTGCCCCTGTTCCGCTACCTCGGCGGCCCCAACGCGCACCTGCTGCCCGTGCCGATGATGAACATCCTCAACGGCGGTGCGCACGCGGACAGCAACGTCGACATCCAGGAGTTCATGATCGCGCCGATCGGCGCGTCGACCTTCGCCGAGGCGCTGCGCTGGGGCGCGGAGACCTACCACGCCCTGAAGGGCGTCCTGAAGGGCAAGGAGCTCGCGACCGGACTGGGCGACGAGGGCGGTTTCGCCCCGAGCCTGAAGGCCAACGCCGAGGCGCTCGACCTCATCGTGGAGGCGATCCGGATCGCCGGATTCAGCCCGGGCCACGACATCGCGCTCGCCATCGACGCGGCGGCCACCGAGTTCCACGGCGAGGACGGATACCAGTTCGAGGGCGGCGCTCAAGCCCGCCGACGAGATGACCGCCTACTACCAGCAGTTGGTCACGGCCTACCCGATCGTCTCGCTCGAGGACCCGCTGTCCGAGGACGACTGGGAGGGGTGGGCCCACCTCACCGCCGTGCTCGGCGGACGGGTGCAGATCGTCGGCGACGACCTGTTCGTCACCAACCCCGAGCGGCTGCGGCGCGGCATCGCCGAGCAGTCGGCCAACTCGCTCCTGGTCAAGGTCAACCAGATCGGCACCCTGACCGAGACGCTCGGCGCCGTCGACCTCGCCCACCGCAACGGGTTCTCCTGCATGCTGAGCCACCGCTCCGGGGAGACCGAGGACACCACGATCGCCGACCTCGTCGTCGCGGTGAACGCCGGCCAGATCAAGAGCGGGGCGCCGGCCCGCTCGGAGCGCGTGGCGAAGTACAACCAGCTGCTGCGGATCGAGGAGGAACTCGACGACGCGGCGCGATTCGCCGGCGCCGGGGCGTTCCCGCGTTTCCGCCAGGAGGGCGAGGTCTAGCCGATGCGGCTTCCTCGTCGGTCCCGACAGCAGCGTTGGCGGCGGCCGGGCCGCGGCAGCTCCCGTCCGAGCACCCGCCCCCGCGGCCGCACCGGAGGCCGACCGGAGCCGCTCCGGCGTCCTTCCTCCGCCCAGCCCGCGGCGACGACGACCGCCCGGGGTCCGGCCCGGGTCCGGCGCCGGCTGACCACGCGGGCGGTCGTGCTCGCCGCGGTCGTGTGCGCGCTCGCGCTGAGCGTCTCCTACCCGCTCCGGCAATACGTCGCCGAGAACGGCCGGATCGCCGCCCTGGAACACGAGAACGCCCGCCAGCAGGCAGCGGTGAACGCACTGGAGAAGCGCAAACGGGATCTCACCGATCCGGCGTACATCAAGGCGGAGGCCCGCCGCCGGCTGCAGTACGTCATGCCCGGCGACACCGCCTACGTGGTGGTCACGCGGAACGGGTCCACGTCCTCGGGAAGCCGCACCCGCGCGGTGCAGCATCCGTCGCACGGACCGTGGTATTCGCAGCTGTGGGATTCGGTGCAGCGTGCCGACGAGGCACCCTGAGAGTGCCCGACCGGATCAGCGAGACGGACGCGCGCGCCATCACCCGCCAGCTCGGCCGGCCGGCCCGCGGCGTGCAGGCCGTCGCCCACCGCTGCCCGTGCGGGCTGCCGGACGTGGTGCGAACGGCGCCCCGGCTCGATGACGGCACGCCGTTCCCGACGCTCTACTACCTCACCTGCCCGCGTGCCGTCTCCGCCGTCGGCCGGCTCGAGGGATCCGGGACGATGGCCGGGATGACCGCCCGGCTGGCCGAGGATCCCGAACTCGCCGCGGACTACCGCGCGGCGCACGAGGACTATCTGGCCCGCCGCTCGGCGCTCGGCGAGGTCCCCGAGATCGCGGGCGTGTCGGCCGGCGGGATGCCGTCCCGGGTCAAGTGCCTGCACGTGCTGGTGGCGCACGCCCTCGCCGCGGGGCGCGGGGTCAACCCGCTCGGCGACGACGCGCTCGACCAGCTCTCGCCGTGGTGGAGCCGCGGCCCGTGCGTCCCCGACGCCGAGGGGGAGCGGTGACCCGGGTCGCGGCGATCGACTGCGGCACGAACTCGATCCGGCTGCTCGTCGCCGACGTCGACGGAGGGGACCTGGTCGACGTCGACCGGGGACTGCAGATCGTCCGGCTCGGCCGTGGCGTCGACCGCACCGGCAGGCTCGATCCGGCCGCGATCGAGCGCACCCGGGTGGCGCTCGCCGACTACGCCGGTCGGATCGAGCGGCTCGGCGTCGAGCGGGTCCGCATGGTCGCCACCAGCGCGAGCCGCGATGCCGCGAACCGCGACGACTTCCACGCCATGGTGCGCGACACCCTCGGCCGGCCCGCCGAGGTGATCAGCGGCGACGAGGAGGCCGCGCTGTCCTTCGACGGCGCCGTGCGCGGACTCGACCCGGCCGCGGCGCCCTACCTCGTGGTCGACATCGGCGGCGGGTCCACCGAGTTCGTGCTCGGTGATGCCGCCGGCATGTGGTCGGCCCGCAGCGTCGACGTCGGCTGCGTGCGGCTCACCGAGCGGCACCTGCGTGACGACCCGCCCCGCCCGGACCAGATCGCCGCCGCCGAGGACGATGTCCGCGCCGCCCTCGACCTCGTCCGGGAGCGCGTCCCGGTCGACCGGGAACGAAGCTTCGTCGGCCTGGCCGGTTCGGTGACGACGGTCGCCGCACTCGCGCTCGGCCTGCCGGCCTACGACGCCACCCGCGATCCACGGCAGCCGGATCGGTGCCGACGCCGTCCGCGCGGTCACCGACCGGCTGCTGGGGATGGATCACGCCGCCCGCGCTGGGATCCCGGTCATCCACCCGGGCCGGGTGGACGTGATCGGCGCGGGGGCGCTCGTGCTCCGGGTGCTCGTCGACGAGCTGTCGGTGCCGGAGGTTCTCGTCAGCGAGCACGACATTCTCGACGGCATCGCCTGGGCGCTGGTCCCCCGATGACCGCCTCGTCGCTGCGCCTGGACACGCTGACGGTGCCGACCGCCGACCTCGGTCCGGTCAACCCTCTCCCCCCGCTGACCGGCCCGACCGGCCCGACCGGCCACGAGGTCCAGGCGCCCTTCGCCGACGCGGAGATGGCGGCCAACATCGGCTACGGCCGGATCGACTCGGTCCTGCCCTACCTCGTGCAGGACGGATACACCCGCGACCGGTGGCTCACCGACCATCCCGTCGCCGTGCTCGAGAACGACGTCCTCCGGGCGACCTTCCTGCTCGACCACGGCGGCCGGCTGTGGTCGCTCCTGCACCGGCCCACCGGGCGCGAGTTGCTGCACCGCAATCCCGTCCTGCAGCCCGCCAACCTGGCGCTGCGCAACGCCTGGTTCGCCGGCGGCGTGGAGTGGAACACCGGGGCGACCGGGCACACGCCGCTGACCTGCGCTCCGGTGCATGCCGCCCGCATCACCCGCCCCGACGGCACGCCCGCGCTGCGGTGCTACGAGTGGGAGCGGATCCGCGGGCTCGTCTACTGCGTCGAGGCATGGCTGCCGCCCGGCTCACCGGTGCTGCTGGTGCACGTCCGCCTCGTCAACCCGCACCGCCACGAGACGCCGGCCTACTGGTGGTCGAACACCGCCGTGCCGCAGGCACCGGACGTGCGGGTGATCTGCCCGGCGGAGTCGGCCTACCACCTCGGAGACGACCGCCGGCTGCGCACCATCCCGGTACCCGACTACGACGGGCTGGACGTCAGCTACCCGGGCCGGGCGCGGCACGCCGCCGACTACTTCTTCGATGCCCGGGCTTCCGACCCGCGCTGGATCGCCGCTCTGGACGGCGGCGGTACCGGGTTGGCGCAGGTGTCCACCGGCCGGCTGACCGGGCGGAAGCTCTTCGTCTGGGGAGGGTCGACCGGCGGCCGGCACTGGCAGGAGTTCCTCTCCGGACCGGACGCGGCGTACTTCGAGATCCAGGCCGGTCTGGCCCGCACCCAGCTGGAGCATCTGCGGATGCCGGGGGGCGCGCGGTGGTCATGGGTCGAGGCCTACGGCCTGCTGCGGGCCGACCCCCGGCGGGTGCACGGGCCGTGGCAGGCGGCCCGGCGCGCCGTCGGCACGGCCGTCGACGCCCTGGCGCCACAGTCATGGCTGGAGAGCTCGTTGGCCGAGGCCGAGCGCTGCGCCGACGACCCGCCCGAGCAGATCCTGCACGCCGGGTCCGGGGTGGGGGGCGCTGGAACGCCGGCGGCGCGCGGCGGTGCACGAGGCACCGTTGGACGAGCCGGGCACGCCGTTCCCGGACAGCACCCTCGGCGCCGAGCAGGCACCCTGGGTGCGGCTGCTGGACACAGGATGGCTGCCGGAGGCGCCGGTCGACGAGCCACCCGGCTCCTACGTGGTGGGCCCCGCGTGGCAACGGCTGCTCGAACAGGCGCCCGACCACTGGCAGAGCTGGCTGCACCGCGGCGTCGCCCGCTGGCATGCGGGTGACCGGCGGGCCGCCCGCCTCGCCTGGGAGTCGTCGCTGGCCGAACAGCCGACGCCGTGGGCGATGCGCAACCTGGGTGTCGCGGCGATCGCCGAGGGCGACCCCGCCGCGGGGGCCCGCCGGCTGCTCGCCGCGCACCGGATCGCGCCCGCGGTCCGGGCGCTGACGATCGAGGCGCTGCGCGCCCTGCTCGCCGCCGGCCAGCCGGCCGAGGTGCTGGCGGCGGTCGACGGACTCGATCGGGTCGACCGGGACGACGGCCGGGTCCAGCTGGCCGAGGCGTGGGCCGCGGTGGAGTGCGGCGAGCTCGACCGGGCCGGAGGGCTCCTGGCCGACGGCATCGTGGTCGCCGACCTGCGTGAGGGGGAGCGGTCACTCGACGAGCTGTGGTTCGTCTACCACGAGGCCCGGGCGGCGTCGGCCGCCGGCCGGCCGGTCGACGAGTCGATGCGCGACGAGGTACGACGCGCCCATCCGCTGCCGGCGGCCTACGATTTCCGGATGACCTGACCCCGCGGCCCATGCGCTAGCCTGCGCACTCGCCGCCCCCGATCAGCGCTGTCGTGGCCCCTGCCGGCCGCCGAGGAGGAACTGTCCATGAGCCACGTCGAGAAGGAGATCGCCGCCCAGCCGGCGTGCTGGCGGTCGGCGGCCGCGCTGGCCGCAGGTGCCTTCGGGCTGCCCGTGCCGGGCGAGCGGGTGGCCGTCATCGGGTGCGGCACGTCACTGTTCATGAGCCAGGCGTACGCCTCCCTCCGGGAGGGCGCCGGGCAGGGCGAGACCGACGCGTTCGCCGCGTCGGAGTTCCCGGCCGCGCGGCGTTACGACCGGGTGGTCGCGCTCAGCCGGTCGGGGACGACCACCGAGGTGCTCACCGCCCTGCGCAGGCTGCCGGACGCGACGCCGACGGTCGCGCTGACCGCCGACCCGCACACCCCGGTCGGGCAGGCCGCCACCGAGACGATCGTGCTCGACTTCGCCGACGAGGAGTCCGTCGTACAGACCCGGTTCGCCACCAGCGCGCTGGTGCTGCTGCGGGCCCACCTCGGGGAGGACGTCGGCCCGCTCGCGGTGCAGGCGGAACAGGCCGTCGAAGCGCCACTGCCCGAGGGGGCGACCGCCGCCCGCCAGTTCACCTTCCTCGGCCAGGGCTGGACGGTGGGCCTCGCCAACGAGGCCGCGCTCAAGCTGCGGGAGGCGTCGAACTCCTGGACCGAGTCCTACCCGGCGATGGAATACCGGCACGGTCCGATCAGCATCACCGACGCGGCCAGCTGCGTCTGGATGTTCGGTCCGGCGCCGGCCGGGCTGGACGAGGAGGTCTCGCGCACCGGCGCGACGGTGGTCGAAGGTGACCTCGACCCGCTCGCCGAGCTGGTCCGGGCGCAGCGGCTTGCCGTGGCGCTCGCCGCGGCGAAGGGGCTCGACCCCGACCAGCCGCGCAACCTCTCCCGCTCGGTGATCCTGCCGGCGAACTCGGCGTAAGGGACGATCGCAGGATGGCGGGAGACGACCGGTGACCACCGCGGTGGTCGCGCTCGACGTCGGCGGAACGGCGGTCAAGGCCGCCGTCGTCGACCGGAGCGGCAGCGTCCTGCATGCCGACAGCCGGCCCACCGGCGTCGTGCACGGCATCGACGCGGTGGTCGCCGGCCTGGCCGGCCTCGCCGAGGACCTGGTCGAGCGGGCCGGGCGGGCCGGCGCCGACGTGGCCGGCGTCGGCGTCGTCGTTCCCGGTCTGGTCGACGAGCAGGACGGCGTCGCCGTCTTCGCCGCCAACATCGGCTGGCACGAGCTGCCCCTGCGCGCCCAGCTCCGGCAGCGACTCGGCCGGCCGGTCGCGCTCGGGCACGACGTCCGGGCCGGGGCCCTGGCCGAGGGGTTGGTCGGCGCCGCGCGCGGCGTCCGCGACTTCCTCTTCCTGCCGATCGGCACCGGTATCGCCGGGGGCATCGTGCTCGACGGCCGGCCCTACTCCGGCGCCGGCGCCCTCGGCGGCGAGATCGGGCACTCCCCGGCGGTGCCCGGCGGCGACCGCTGCGCCTGCGGTCAGTACGGCTGCCTGGAGGCCTACGCCTCGGCGGCGGCCGTCGCCCGCCGGTACGCCGCCGCCGGGGGGATCCCCGGCCTCGGCGCGGACGAGATCCTCACCCGCACCGACACCGACGAGGCGGCCCGCCGGGTCGTCCGCGAGGCGATCGACGCGCTCGCGACGTCCCTGACGACGTACACGATGGTGATGGACCCGGACCTGGTCGTCGTGGGCGGCGGGATGGCCGCCGCGGGCGACCGGCTCTTCGACCCGTTGCGGGCCGAGCTCGCGACCCGGTTCGCCTTCCGCGAGCCGCCGACGCTGGTTCCGGCCGCACTGGGGGAGCGGGCCGGCTGCCTCGGTGCCGCCGTGCTCGGATGGACGGTCGCCGGGGTGGCCGTCGACGAGCTCGGCTGGCTTCCGGTGGCCGGACCGACGACGGCAGGAGCGAGATGACCGTTCTGCGCGGAGCCCGGGTCGTCGTCCCCGACGGCGTGCTCGATCCCGGTTGGGTCCAGGTGGAGGGGGAGCGGATCGTCGCCGTCGGCCCGGGTCGCCCGCCGGCCGATGCCGGGCCGGTGACCGATCTCGGCGGCGCCTGGTTGCTGCCCGGCTTCGTCGACCTGCACGTGCACGGCGGCGACGGCGGCCGGATCGACGCGTCCGCCGAGGGATTGGCCACCAGCGTCGCCTTCCACCGCCGGCACGGCACGACCCGGACCCTCGCCAGCATCGTCACCGCCCCGGTCGAGCAGATGGCCGCGGCGGCCGGCTGGGTCGCCGACGCCGTCGAGACCGGCCCGACCGAGGACGGTCACGTCGTCGGCGTCCACTTCGAGGGGCCGTTCCTCTCGGCGTTGCGCTGTGGGGCGCAGGACACCGACGCGATGATCGATCCCGACCCGGCGGTGTGGAAGACGCTGGTCACCGCCGGGCGCGGCACGGTGCGCATGATCACCGTTGCGCCCGAGCTCCCCGGCGGCATCGACCTGGTGCACACCGTCGCGCAGGACGGCGTGATCCCCGCCGTCGGCCACACCGACGCGCACTACGACGACGCGATGGCCGCGATCGCCGCCGGCGCGCGGGTGCTCACCCACACCTTCAACGGGATGCGTGGCCTGCACCATCGCGACCCCGGCGCGATCGGTGCGGCGGTCGACAGCGGTCTGGTGTGCGAGGCGATCAACGACGGGATGCACCTGCACGACGCGGCGCTCCGGCTGCTCTCCCGGCTCGTCGGGGACCGGCTGTGCCTGGTCACCGACGCGATGGCCGCCGCCGGGATCGGGGACGGCGAGTACGACCTCGGCAGCAAGCGGGTGGTCGTCACCGACGGCAAGGCGGTGCTCGCCGGCGGGACGTCCATCGCGGGCAGCACGCTCACGATGGATCGCGCCCTGCGCCGCGCGGTCCGCGACGTCGGCCTGCCGATCGAGACGGCGGCCCGCGCCGCGGCCACGACGCCGGCCCGGGTGCTGGGCGGCGCCGACCGTTTCGGCGCGATCGCCGCCGGACTGGATGCCGACCTCGTCGTTCTCGACGACGACCTGTCCGTCGACCGGGTGATGGCGCTCGGCCGCTGGTCGCCCCGCTAGCCGATCGCAAGCCCTTCCGATTAGGAGCTGCCGTGCCTCTCGTCCCGACCGCCGAACTCGTCGACCGGGCCCGCGCCGCCGGCGTCGGCGTCGGTGCCTTCAACGTCATCACCCTCGAGCACGCCGAGGCGATCGCCGCGGGCGGGGAGCGCGCCGACCGGCCGGTGATCCTCGCGATCAGCCAGAACGCCGTCCGGTTCCACGGCGCGGTGCAGCCGATCGCGGCTGCCGCGGCGGCCGTCGCCCGCGCGGCGTCCGTGCCGGTCGCGCTGCACCTCGACCACGTCGACGACGAGTCGTTGCTGCACCAGGCCGACGATGCCGGGTTCGGCTCGGCGATGTTCGACGCGTCCCGCCTCGACTACGCCGCCAATCTCGCCGCCACCCGCGCCGCCGTGACCTGGGCGCACGAACGCGGCCTGTGGCTCGAGGCGGAGCTCGGCGAGGTCGGCGGCAAGGACGGCGCCCACGCGCCGGGCGTGCGCACCGACCCGGACGAGGCGCGGGACTTCGTCGCGGCCACCGGAGTCGACGCGCTCGCGGTCGCGGTCGGCAGCTCGCACGCGATGACCGAACGTACCGCGGCGCTCGACCTCGACCTGATCGCCCGGCTGCGCCGGGCGCTGGACGTGCCGCTGGTGCTGCACGGGTCGTCCGGCGTTCCGGACGCGGACCTGGCGAAGGCGGTCGCCGCGGGCATGGTCAAGGTCAACATCGGGACGGCGCTGAACACGGCGTTCACCGGGTCGGTCCGCGACTTCCTCGCCGGTGATCAGAAGTCGGTCGACCCGCGCCGTTATCTCGCCCCGGCCCGCGACGCCATGGCCGACACCGTCGCGCGGCTGCTCGCGGCGCTCACCGGCTGATTTCGGCCGCCCTAGCCCATCGGCTCAGACGGAGTCGGCTTCCACGATGCGCTCGCGGGTGAGGTCCGGCTCAGGCCGCCCGACCGGCAGGCGCAACGGACGCAACCGACGGGCGACCGCGGCGAGCAGCGGCATGTCGAGCAGCGCGATCGCCATCAGCGGCACCCACAGCGCGGCCGCCCCGTGCCGCAGGGTCACGGTGACCAGGGTCGGGGTGATGACGTCGCAGATCGCGAAGGTGAGCTGGTAGGTGGACATGTACCGGCCCAGCGTGCGCGGGGTACTCGCCTCGGTGACGACGGCGGGAACGACCGAGCCCTGCATCACCTCGCACCCGGTCACCAGCACCACGGCGACCACCGCCAGCACCAGGGCGGGAGCGGTGGGCACGAATGCGATGGCGAGCACGGCGCCGAAACCGACCGCGACGATCGCCTGGGATTGAAGCAGGACGTCGCGGCGGCCGCGGCCGGTGATCCTCCGCACGATCAGCGGCGTGCCGAGCGTGCCGAGTACGGCGTTGATGGCCAGCACGGTTCCCGGCGTCCAGGTGGGCAGGCCGACGGTGTGGACGAGGAACACCGGCAGACCGACGGCGAAGGACAGCGAGAGCAAGGTGAGGCCGAGATTCGCGCCGACGAAACCGAGGAACGGCCGATCGCGCAGGACGGTCGACCAGCCCGGCTGCCCTTCCTCGGACACCGGCGCGAGCCCGGTCTGTTCCGGGCCCGGCCTACCGAGCGGCCGCCACATCAGCGCCGCCGCCACGACGAAGGACACCGCGTTGGCCGCGACGACGAACACGTACCCGGACCGGCCGCCCACGGCGACCACCACCCCGGCCACGACACCGCCGACCGCCCACCCTGCGGTGCGGACCGCGGTGGCGAGGGCGAACCACCGCTCCCGGCCGCCGTCCCCGGCCACCTCGGACACCAGCGCCTGGTAGGCGACCCAGAAGAGTGAGTTACCGACCTGCACCAGCAGTGCGGCGAGGACCAGGTGGACGGCGGTGCCGACGAACAGGTAGTTGACGAACCCCACGGCCTGCAGGAGCTGCGAAACCACGACCGCCCGGCGCGCGCCGATGCGATCACTGAAGCCGCCCGCCGCGAACGTCGCGGGGATCCGCACGAGCGCCGCGACCGACAGGGCCAGGCCGATGGTGGGCAGGGACAGCGGTGTGGTCGCGACGAAGAACAGCAGCGAGAACGGAATGAACAGGCCCGAACCGAGTGCGTCGATCACCAGGGCGGCCAGCAGGCGCTTGCGCCTACCCGCCCCCGGGGGCAGCAGGCCCCGCCCGATCATCCCCGCTCCTTGCGTCGACTCCGCCACCGGTCAACAAACACGGTCGACAGTCCGGGCGATGCGGTCAAGCCATTTCCGCCGCCACCGGATCCATGATCGTGATCGGATCCGCACGGCGTTTCGCGGCGATATCCGATCACGATCACGAAGTGGGCTGACGGGACGCGGTCGGGAGACCGGTCAGGGCTTCTCCTCCTCGAGGCCGGGAGGCAGCCGGCCGGTGAGGGTCTGGTACGTCGCCGCGGCGCCGCGCCGTGCGGCCAACCGGGCGCCCGCCACCACCACGCCGGACACCGCCGCCCAGACCAGCGCATCGACCCAGTCGACTCCGGGCGCGGCCGGGTTCTTGGGCGGTTCGGATCCGCGCGACTTGCGCCACAGCTTCTCCAGCGTCTTGTTGACCACGATCCCAGTGGGTACGGCGAAGGCCACGCCCAGCACCTTCCAGCCCACCTTGCCGACAGCGCCTGCCACCGCGGACCACCTCCTCGCTGCCGCGCTCGACCTGTCGTACTGATCATGCCCTGCCCGGTCCGGGTCGGCGCCCACCCGCGCCGTGTACCCGTCGCGGTGCTGCACCGTTCGTGATTGGCTGGGCGCCGTACCGATCGTCGGCAGAACGGGAGCACCCGGTGGGCGAGGGCGTCGGCGTCGCGGCCGGCGATCCGGCGACGCCGGAGACGCCGGTGGCGACCACCGTGGCCGAGGTGACCCGGCTGGCCGGGTCGGCCCCCGACCTGGACACCCTCGACGCCCGCATCTCGGTCTGCCGGGCCTGCCCCCGGCTGGTCACCTGGCGGGAGACGGTGGCGGCGACCCGGCGCCGGGCGTACGCCGACGAGACCTACTGGGGCCGCCCGGTTCCCGGGTTCGGCCCGGCGGACGCCCGGATCGGGGTGCTCGGCCTCGCGCCGGCCGCACACGGCGGCAACCGGACGGGTCGGGTGTTCACCGGCGACCGCAGCGGCGACTGGCTGTTCGCGGCGCTGCACCGGGCCGCCCTGGCCAATCAGCCAACCTCGGTGCGCCCTGGTGACGGCCTGGTGCTGTGGCACACCCGCATCCTGGCCGCGGTGCGCTGCGCCCCGCCGGCGAACCGGCCGACCACGACCGAACGGGACACCTGCCGGTCCTGGCTGGACCGGGAGTTGGCCCTGCTTTGGCCTACGCTGCGGGCAGTGATCGTCCTCGGTGGCTACGGCTGGAGCGTGCTCTGGCCGGCGCTGCAGGAGCTCGGAGCGCCGCTGCCGTCGCCGCGACCGCGGTTCGCCCACGGCCGTGAGGTCGAGCTCGCCCCGCCGGGGAGGAGCCGGCTGACCGTGCTCGGCTGCTACCACGTCAGCCAGCAGAACACCTTCACCGGCGTCCTCACCGCACCGATGCTGGACGCGGTCTTCGGCCGGGCCCGCGTGCTGGCCGGCCTCTCGTGACGGTCACCCGCACCGTCCGCGTCTGGGTCGCCTCGGTCGTCACCGTCGCCGCCCTGGCAATGCTGCTGCTCGCCAGCCGGTCGGGGCAGACCCGCGACATCTCCTCGCACCGGACGCCGTACCACCCGGCGCCGCCGGTGTTCAAGCAGCCCACCGCGGCGCAGTCGCCGCCGCCGACCGGTCGGCCCACCGGAGTGCCGCACACCGGCACCGCGCCCGCCTGGCTCGGCGATCTCGCCATCGCGGTCGGCATCGCCGCGGGGGTCCTCCTGGTGGCCGTCATCACCTGGTACGTCGTCCGCGCGGTGCGGGCGGTGGACCTGCGGCGCCACGCCGCCCCCCCGCCCCCGGCGGACCTCGAGTTCGCGCCGCCCGGCGTCGCCGGGGCGCTCGCCGACGCGGTCGACGAGGTACTGGCCCGGATCGAGCGCGGGCAGCCGCGGGACGCGATCGTCGCGTGCTGGCTGCGCTGGGAGGACGTCGCGGCCGACGCCGGCGTCGCGCGCCGGCCGGCCGAAACCGCCGCCGACTTCACCGAGCGCGTGCTCGCGACCTATCGGGTGTCCACCCCCACCCTGGGCCGGCTGGCCGACCTCTATCGGGAGGCGCGGTTCTCCGCCCACCGCATGGACGACGCGGCCCGGGGGGAGGCCCGAGCGGCGCTGGAGCAGGTGCGCACCGAACTTCGGGCCGGCCGCCGCGACCGCGACGAGCCCGCGGCCGAGGACGCCGGTGCCGACGGCCCGGCCGCCGTGAGCGGTCCGGACCGGCCCGGGGGGCCGCGGTGACGCCGGCGCGCCGGCGGCGGCGTCCGCTGGGGTGGGACGTGGCGGCGGTGCTGCTCCTCGGCGTCGGGATCGGCCTCGCCGGCTGGCTGATCCTGTCCGCCGGCGGCCTGCGGGCCCGGCCGGCGTACTGCGTCGGGGTGGCGCTCGTGCTCGTCGGCGTCGGAGCCCTGGTGCGCGGCTGCCTTGCTCCGGCCGATCCGGCCACGAGGGTCCCGGCCGAGCCGGCTGACGCCCCCGATCCCTACTCGGACCTCTACTTCCTGGAGTACCGCCTGTCCTGGGGTAGCGTCGAGCGGCAGCGCTTCGAGCAGCGGGTCCGCCCGCTGCTGGTGCGGCTGGTCGACGAGCGCCTCCGCCAGCGACACGGTATCGACCCCGCACGCGAACCCGACCGCGCCCGCAAGATCGTAGGAGAGCAGCTGTGGCAGCTGAGGACCGGAACACCGACGCCTGGCGAGAAGCCGCCGAGTCCGCGGGAGGTGGCGGCGACGGTGGAACTGATCGAGGCGATCTGACCTCCCGGGAAGCCGACCCGGTGCCGCTCGAGGAGGTGTGGGCGTCCTGCGACCGCGTGCTCGACCAGGTCGGCCGCGCCGTCGTCGGACGCCGGGACGCGCTGTCGCTGGTCTTCGCCAGCATCCTGGCCGGCGGGCACATCCTGCTCGAGGACTACCCCGGGCTGGCCAAGACGCTGGCCGCGCGGTCGTTCGCGCAGGCACTGGGACTGGACTTCCGGCGGGTCCAGTTCACCCCGGACCTGCTGCCCTCCGACGTGACCGGCTCCTTCATCTACGACCAGAAGCAGGGCGAGTTCGTCTTCCGTGACGGCCCGGTGTTCGCCGGTCTGCTGCTCGCCGACGAGATCAACCGCACGCCCCCGAAGACCCAGGCGGCGCTGCTCGAGGCGATGCAGGAGGGCCAGGCGACCATCGAGGGCAGGACGTTCGCGCTGCCGGTGCCCTTCCACGTCATCGCGACCGCCAACCCGATCGAATACGAAGGCACCTACCCGCTGCCCGAGGCGCAGCTCGACCGGTTCCTGATGCGGATCTCGTTCGGCTATCCCGACCGGGACGAGGAGTGGACCGTGCTGCAGCGCCGGATGGAGCGCCGCCAGGAGGCGATCACCCTGCAGCCGGTCACCGATGCCGACGGGGTGCGGGCGATGCAGCGTGCCGTCGAGGCGGTCACGGTGGAGGAGACCGTGGGCCGCTACTGCGTGGAACTGGCCTCCTCCACGCGCACCCGCCCGCAGGTCCTGGTGGGCGCCTCGCCGCGGGGCGCGCTCGCCCTGCTGCTCGTCGCCCGGGCCTACGCGGTGCTCCAGCACCGGGACTACGTCCTCCCCGAGGACGTCAAGGCGGTCGCCGTACCGGCGCTGGCCCACCGGTTGACCCTGCGGCCGGAGATGTGGATGCGCCGGGTCGCCCCCGAGGACGTCGTCCGGTCGGTGCTGGAGGAGGTTCCGGCCCCGGCCGCCGCCCCGCAGCCGTCCGCGCCGCGCTCCGACGACCGCCTCGCCGATCAGGTGTCGCGCTGACCGGCCCGACCGGCTCATCCGGCTGGCGACCCACCGCGGCGCTCGCCCGGGCGCTCGGGGTCGCGGCCGCGCTGCTGATCGCCGCGGTGTTGCTGCGCCGCAGCGACCTCGTCGTGCTCGCCGCTCCGCTGGTGGTCGGCACGGTGCTCGGGCTGCTGCGCCGCCCGCGGGGTCAGCCCGACATCGAGCTGACCGCGAGCGCCGACAGCCTCCTCGAAGGGCAGGCCACCTCGGCGACGGTGACCGTGGCCGCCGCCGACTCCCTCGACGTGGTCGCCGTCGCGCTCCGGGTCGGGCGCGGGTTCGTCGGGCTGGCCGGCCGGCCCGAGCGGTGCGTGAGTCTGCGGGCCGGCGGGCGGCACGACGTGGTGCTCGACCTGCGGTCGATCCGCTGGGGGCGGCAGCCGGTCGGCCCGGCGATCGTCCACGCCGTGGGCGCGCACGGCCTGCTCCGCCAGGGCCCCGTGGCATCGGGGGTCGTGATGGCGACGACGCTGCCGCTGCGCGAGGGGTTCGAGGCGACGGATGCGGTGCCGCACGCCCAGGGAGTCGTCGGCCTGCACCGGTCGCGGCGGCCGGGGGAGGGCACCGACCTCGCCGGCGTGCGCGCCTTCGCGGTCGGCGACCGGCTGCACCGCATCCACTGGCCGGTCTCGCTGCGCACCGGCGAACTGCACGTGACCTCGACCCTCTCCGACCGGGACACCGACGTCACCCTCGTGCTCGACACGCGGTACGACATCGGCGTCAGCGACGGGATCGACGGGTCGGCCAGCAGCCTCGACATCACCGTGCGGGCCGCCGCGTCTGTGGCCGAGCACTACCTGCGCCACGGCGACCGGGTCGGCCTGATCGACCTGGGCCAGGCCATCCGGCAGGTGCGCCCCGGCGGGGGCCGGACCCACCTCGTGCGCCTGCTCGACGTTCTCCTCGACGCCCGCCCGGCCCGGGGAAGCGGCCTGACCGCCAACGTCGCGTTGAGCGAGGTGGCGCCCGGGTCGCTGGTGCTGCTGCTGAGCCCGCTGGTGGGGGAGAACGCGCTCTCCCGCGCAGCGGCACTCGGGCGTGCCGGGCATGCGGTCCTGGTCGTCGACACCCTTCCGGCCGACGCCCGGCCGCCGCGGCGCAGCGCCTGGACCGAGCTGGCCTGGCGGGTCTGGCTGCTCGAGCGGGAGGTCGACGTCGCGCGGCTGGCCGAACTCGGCGTACCGGTGGTGCCGTGGCGCGGCGCCGGCAGCCTCGACCAGGTGTTGCGGGACGTCAGCCGCGCGGCCGCGGCGCCGAAGGCCCTGCGATGACGGCACTGCGATGACGGCACTGCGATGAACGCCCTCGCCCGCTTCCTCACCGCGACCGTCGGTGCGTTCCGGACGCTGCGCGACATGCCGGCCGCCCAGCTGCTGCTGCGGGCCGCCCTGCTGGCCACCGGCACCGGCGCCGTCTTCGTGCCCCACCAGCCGTGGGTCGGGGGGATGGCGGTGCTGCTCGCAGTGGGGATTCTCGGCGCGCTCATGGCGGCGGTCGTACCGGACAGCCCGGGCGCGACGATCACCCTGGTGTTGGTCGCCGTGGTCTGGGTGATCGCCTACGGGCTGCACGGCGTCCCGCCGATCGCGCTCACGGCCGCGCTCGCCGCCGACCTCTATCTCTTCCACACCCTCGCCGCGCTGTGCGCCGCGATGCCGCCGACGGCCCGCATCGACACCCGGCTGCTCACCGACTGGGGTCGGCACGCGCTGATCACGCTGGCGGCGAGCGCTGTCGTGGCGGCCGGCGCATTCGGCCTGCCCCGGCTGCAGGGTTCGCTGCCGTTGGAGCTGGCCGGCCTGCTCGCGGTGATCGCCCTCACGGCCATCCCCGTCTGGCTGGCCCGGGCCCGCCGGTAGGGTCACGGACGTGCAGCATCCCCGCGGCCGTCCGCCCCGCATCCTCATCGTCGGAGGGGGTTACGTCGGGATGTACACGGCCTTCCGGCTGCAGCAGAAGCTGCATCGCGGTGAGGCCGCGGTCACGGTGGTGGACCCGCAGCCCAACATGACCTATCAGCCCTTCCTCCCCGAGGCCGCCGCCGGGTCGATCGAGCCGCGGCACGTCGTCGTACCGCTGCGCCGGGTGCTGCACAAGACCGAGGTGCTCACCGGCCAGGTGACGACCGTCGATCACGCCCGGCGGGTGGCCATCGTCGAGCCCCTGGAGGGCGAGTCGGTCGAGGTCCCCTACGACGTCCTGGTGATGGCGGCCGGCTCGGTCGCGCGCACCCTGCCGATCCCCGGCCTGGCCGAGTCCGGCATCGGGTTCAGCACCATCGGCGAGGCGATCTTCCTGCGCAACCACGTCCTGTCCCGGCTCGACCTGGCCTATACGACGAGCGATCCGGCACGGCGGCGGCGGGCGCTCACGTTCGTTTTCGTCGGCGGCGGCTACGCCGGGGTCGAGGCGTTCGCCGAGCTGGAGGACATGGCCCACGCAGCGTTGCGCTTCTACCCGACGCTGAACCAGCGCGACATGCGGTGGGTGCTCGTGGAGGCGGCCGGCCGGATCCTGCCCGAGGTCAGCGTGTCGATGGCGGCCTACACCGTCCAGCGGCTCGTCGAGCGCGGCATGGACATCCGGTTGAACACCCGGGTCGAGTCGATGCCGGACGGTCACGTGACCCTCTCCGACGGGGAGTCCTTCGACGCGGAGACGATCGTGTGGACCGCCGGCGTGAAGGCCAACCGGTTGGCCGCCCGGTCCGGTCTTCCGGTCGACGAGAAGGGCAGGCTGCGTTGCACGGCGGAGCTGCGCGTCGCCGGGATCGAGGATGTATGGAGCGCGGGTGACAGCGCCGCCGTCCCCGACCTGTCGAAGAAGGACGACCCGGGCGCGTTGTGCGGACCCAGCGCCCAGCACGCGGTGCGCCAGGCGAAACAGCTCGCCGACAACCTGGTGACCACTCTGCGCGGTGGTGTTCCGAAGCCCTACATGCACGCCTACGCCGGGTCGGTCGCCTCGCTCGGCCTGCACAAGGGTGTCGCCGAGGTCTACGGCGTGAAGCTGCGTGGAGTTCTCGCCTGGTTCATGCACCGTAGCTACCACATCGCCCGGGTCCCCACCTTCAACCGCAAGGTGCGGGTCATCGCCGACTGGTCGTTGGCGCTGTTCTTCCCCCGCGAGGTGGTCTCCCTCGGCCAGATCCAGAACCCGCGGCGGGCCTTCGAGTCCGCGGCGGCCGCCGACTGACCGGCCCGGTCTTCAGCCGGGCGGATGCCCTGGCCAGGGCCGGGCGACCGGGGCAGGATCGGGCACGCACGGTCGACGCCGTGGGCGTTAGCCTCGTCTCGCCCCCGTAGCCCAATCGGCAGAGGCAGGCCCCTTAAAAGGGCCGCAGGTGTCGGTTCGAACCCGACCGGGGGCACTACGGCTGGGCCGGCATCCCGGACCTGCGCCCGGGCGGGTCCGGGATGGCCGGCGGCCCTACCGCTCGACCTGCTCGGCAAGGTGGCAGCCGAGGCAGAGCAGGGTCTGGGGCACCGCCCGGAGGCGTTCCAGCGGGATCTCCGTGCCGCAGCCCAGGCAGCTGCCGTAGTGCCCGGTGCTCATCTGGCGCAGGGCGGTGTCGATGTCCGACAGTGACTGGCGGGCCGCCGTCGACAGGATCTCGACGATCTCCTGCGAGGCGGCTCCCTGCCCGGGGTGCAGCAGGTCGGGGCCCTGATCGGCCGGCCGGTCGACGGGCCCGCCCAGAGCGGCGAGCTGGTCGATCCGGAACCGGCGCTGCCGCTCGAGCTCGCTGCGTAGTGCGGGGAGGCAGGCGACGAGGTCGAGCCGGGGGGTGTGCGGGGTCGGTGTGAGGGTGCTGGCCATTGAGCAGACTCCAGGGTGAGGTGCGAGTAGGGGTCATCGGCGCAGGGACGCGGCTCGACCCGACTCGGCTCGGCGTACCGGCGGGATGGGCACGGTACGGCGAGGGTCCCGGGAGACCGGCGCCCTAGGCGAAGACGACCGGTGGCCCCCGCATGGTCGGCAGCCACACCGTGGGCAGCCGGCGTCGGTGCCGCGCCTGCAGAAGACCCACGGCGAGCGCGACCAGCAGCAGGACAAGCCCTGCGGTCGCGGCCAGGGCCTGCGGGAGCGGGCCGCCATGAACGACGGCGGGGCTCTGCGCGCCGGGGCTGTGGTGCAGGACCCCCCAGCCGCCACCGTCCGTCGACGTGTGGTGTGCGACGACGGCGGACTGCCCGAGGGGGCCCGCGGCGGTGTCCGGCATCGACCAGGCGGAGCCGGCCAGCCAGGACAGGGCGATCGCGACGACGCAGCCCAGTAACCCGGTCGCGATGTGTCGCCGGTCACCGATGCGCGCCATAATGTCGCCAGGATAGCCGCACTTCGCGTCGCCGGAGGGTGGCGATCCTGCAGTCGGGATCCGTTCGCGGGACGGGCGTGGGCCACCGGGACCGCCCGGAACTACGGCGATCGGATGCGCGTTACGGTGTCGTACGCGGTGCAGGGCGCGCCGCGTCTGTCAGCGGGCGCCGGTGTCCCCCGGTGCCCAGAAGGAGCCGACGTGAGCAGTAATCCGGTGTTCGGCCGAGACGGCCGGAACTTCTCCTCCGCTGCTGGGCGGTATGCCACGTTCAACCAGCCGACGACGCCGGATGCCGCCGAGCTCCAGGACATGTACAACCAGCCGGCCTACGCGCCGCCGCGCTACATGAGCCTGGACGACGTCGTCGTCCGCACCGGCGCGACGCTCGGCACGGTGATCCTCTTCGGTGCCGTGTCGTGGGTCCTCAACCTCAACGCCCTGGCGCTGCCCGCCGCCCTCGGCGGCTTCGTGCTCGCGATGGTCGTGGCCTTCTCGCGACGGGCCAACCCCGTACTGATCCTGTCCTACGCCGCCCTCGAGGGCGTGTTCCTCGGCGCCATCAGCCACGTCTTCAACAACCTCTACCCGGGCGTCGCGATCCAGGCGGTGGTCGGCACGGCTGCGGTCTTCGGCGGCATGCTCGTCGTCTACAAGACCGGCGCGATCCGGGTCACCCCGAAGTTCAACCGGTGGCTCGTCGGTGCCCTGTTCGGCGTGGTCGCGCTGATGGTCGTCAACCTCGTCGGCAGCCTCATCGTCGGGCACGACGCGCTCGGAATCCGCGGTGGCAACCCGGTCCTGTCGATCGGGTTCAGCGTGCTCTGCATCGGCATCGCGGCCTTCTGCTTCCTGTCCGACTTCGACATGGTCGACCAGGCGATCCGACGCGGCGCGCCGGAGAACTTCGCCTGGTATGCCGCCTTCGGGCTGACCGTCACGCTGGTCTGGCTCTATCTCGAGATCCTGCGGCTCCTCGGGTTCGTGCGGCAGTAGCGCCTCCCCGAGACACCCCGCTGAACTCCCGAGACCCCGCCGTCCCGGAGCCCCGGGACGCCGTCGAACCGGCCGCCCGCCTGACCGCGCTCGCCGACGCGATTCTGGCCAGGACGGCGTCCTGGACCGGCCGGAGCTGGGGCCACCGGGTCGGCTGGCACCGCACCCGCGCCGACGTGGCCTACGCCGTCGTGCAGCGGCTCGCGGATCTGGCCGCCGACGCGGATCGCCGCCCCCGCCTCGACGTTCCCCGGATCGACGGTGGCGTTCAGGTCGGATCCGGGTTGGCCGACCAGCTGGCCGTGATGGCGCAGGACGTCGTGGCCACCGGCGATCCGCTCGCCTGCCGGCAGGCCGCCGATCTGGTCGAGCGGCTCGCGGCCGACCTGCACCTCGCCCGGACCTGAGGGCGGCACCCCGGGGTGGTTGCTTGCACATTTGCTATCGTTACTGATAGCGTCCGGGCGTGCCCAACGTACTCATCCGGGACGTGCCCGCGGACGACCTCGCCCAGATCCGCTCGGCGGCGGCAGGGCGGGGCACGTCCCTGCAGGCGTATCTCCGGGACGCCGTCCACGCGCAGGCGACCTATCTCCGGCGGCAGGCCGCATTGGCTCGGACCGAGCGACGCCTGCAGGATCGGCCGCGGGTTCCCGAGGACGAACGCACCGCCGTCCTGGACGCCATCGACGAGGCTCACGCCGAGCGGGCCGACCAGGTGAGCGATCGACCGGACCGGTGATTGTCGACGCGTCAGTGGTGATCGACGCGGTCGCCGACTCGGGCCCCCGCGGAGTCGCTGCGCGCGGTGCGCTGGCCGTCCAGCCGGCGGCCGAACCGCTTGTCGCGCCCGGACACTTCGCCATGGAGATCCTGTCCGGGCTCCGGGCCGCCGCGAACCGGCCGGGTCATCCGTTCCGAGCCCAGGACCTGGCGCAGGCCCTCGATGATGCCGAGTCCTTCGAGATCGTGATCGAGGCGACACCGTGGGCGGACGTCCGGCGGGCGGGAACGCTCGCCGAAGGTTCGCTCCGCTTCGCCGATGCGATCTATGTTGCGGCGGCCGAGCGGCAGCACACCGCGCTGCTGACCGCCGATGCCCGGATCGGACGGTCCGGCGCCGGGATCCGATGCACGATCGTCACCGTCGCCCCGACCGAGGCGGCTCTGACGTGACCGACCGGATCCTCGTCTACGGGGTCGCCGGGTCGGGCAAGACCACGATGGCCGCGCGCATCGCCGAGCGGACCGGGTTGCCGTGGCACTCCGTGGACGACCTGACCTGGGAACCCGGCTGGGTCGAGGTTCCCTCGCAGGAGCAACGGCGGCGCATCGCGGCGATCTGCGTCGGTGACCAATGGATCCTCGACACCGCCTACGGCAAGTGGCTCGACGTCCCGCTGGCCCGGGTCGAGCTGATCGTCGCGCTGGACTATCCGCGGTGGCGATCGCTGGGCCGGCTGGTGCGGCGGACGATTCTCCGGGCTGTCGACCACCGGAAGATCTGCAACGGCAACACCGAGACGTTCCGGCAGGCGTTCTCCCGCGACTCGATCGTCGTGTGGCACTTCCGCTCGTTCGCCCGCAAGCGGACCCGCATCCGCGCGTGGGTCGCCGAGCCGGCGGGGCCTGACGTCGTCCGCCTGACCTCACCGCGTGCAGCCCGGCGGTGGCTGGCGTCGCTGCGGCCCGGCGGACCGGACCTGACGAGCTAACTGAGGCGCTCCAGGACCATCGCCATGCCCTGCCCGCCACCGACACACATCGTCTCCAGCCCGAGGGTGGCGTCGCGGAACTGCAGCCCGTTGAGCAGTGTGCCGGTGATGCGCGCGCCGGTCATCCCGAACGGGTGGCCGACCGCGATGGCACCGCCATGCACGTTGAGCCGGTCGATGTCGACGCCGATCTCCCGGTAGGACGGGATGACCTGGGCCGCGAACGCCTCGTTGATCTCCACCAGGTCGATGTCGTCGATCGTGAGCCCGGCCCGCGCGAGCGCCCGGCTGGAGGCCTCGACCGGACCGAGACCCATGATCTCGGGGGACAGCGCCGACACCCCGGTCGACACGATCCGGGCGAGTGGGGTGATGCCGAGTTCGCGCGCCCTGGTGTCGGACATGATCACCACGGCTGCCGCACCGTCGTTGAGCGGGCAGCAGTTGCCCGCCGTGATCCGTCCGTCCGGACGGAACACCGGCTTGAGTCCGGCGACGCCCTCCACCGTCACGCCCGCGCGCGGTCCGTCGTCGGCGCCGACCACAGCGCCCGACGGTGTCGTGACGGGGGTGATCTCCCGGGCCCAGAAGCCGTCGGCGAGCGCCTTCTCCGCGTTGTTCTGCGACCGGACGCCGAACTCGTCCATCTCCTCGCGGGTGATCCCCTTGAGCTGGGCGAGGTTCTCCGCGGTCTGACCCATCGCGAGGTAGATGTCGGGCACCTCGCCGTCCTCGCGCGGATCGTGCCAGGTCGGCGCACCGCCTTGCGTGCGGGCGACGTTGCGGCTCTCAGCGTCGGCGAAGAGCGGGTTATGGGTGTCCGGCCAGGAGTCGCTGTTGCCGTGCACGTAGCGGGAGACACACTCCACGCCGGCGGAGACGAACACGTCGCCCTCCCCGGCCTTGATGGCGTGGAAGGCCATCCGGGTGGTCTGCAGCGACGACGCGCAGTAGCGGGTGACCGTGGTCGCCGGCAGTTCGTCGTACCCGAGCAGGATCGCGACCACCCGGGCGATGTTGAACCCCTGCTCCCCGCCGGGCAGGCCGCACCCGACGATCAGATCGTCGATGTCGGCGGGCGCGAGCGCGGGCACCTTGTCCAGTGCCGCGCGCACGATGGTGGCGGTGAGGTCGTCCGGGCGCAGGTCGACCAGGGAGCCCTTGGCCGCGCGCCCGATCGGCGAGCGGGCGGTGGCGACGATGACTGCCTCGGCCATGGTAGGTCTCCGTCCGTGGATCGGGGGGCGCTCTCCGGCGGGTGCCGCTACCGGCACCGTCTCATACCGGGCGTGCGTGCCGCAGCGGCCCGGTGGGTGTCGCCGCCGCCCCTTCCGGCGACGTCGGATCGCCGGTCACAGGGTCGCGGGTGCGCTCGTCGCGTCGGCGACCGCCGGCAGCAGCGCCTCGGCCCAGAGCCGGTAGCCGTCGGCGGAGGGGTGGAAGCCGTCTTCGCTGAAGGTGCCCCGGTCGGCCCGGAAGACCGCGCCCGTCGCCGCCGCGATGTCGACGCAGATGCCGCCCGCCGCGGTGGTGGCCGCGAGCTGAACCTGCGCGACCTGGTGCGCCCGCCAGCCGATCAGGCCGCGCAGCGGCTGCGGCCAGGCCGGCGCAGATCCCAGATCGGGGCACGCACCCACCACGACCGGGACATGGGCCGCCCGCATCCGGCCGACGGCGTCGCGCAGGTGGTGGCTGACCGCCTCGAGGCGGGTGCCGTGCGTCGCGTCGTTGGCCCCGACGAGGACCACCGCGACATCGGGCGCACCGAGCAGGGCGCGCGACACCTGCGGCCCGAGGTCGGAGACCCGCGAGCCGGCGACCGCCGCGGCGGACAGGTGCACGCAGCGGCCCTCCCGGGCCAACCGGACGGCGAGCTGCCGACCGACGGTGTGCTGGGCCCGCGAGACCCCGACGCCCGCCGCCGTGGAGTCGCCGAGCATCGCCAGCCGGAGACGGGGGCGGCTGAGATCACCGATCAGGCCGTCCTGGGCCGGTGCGGTGTCGGGGGAGAGGAATCCGCGTCGCATCGTGAGCGCGGCCTCGACCACGAGCAGGCCCACGCCGGCCAACGCCGCCGAGGTGAGCCCGGTGGCTGACAGCACCGCGAAGCGGCTGACGTCCACTCTCAGAGGTTACGTCCAACCCGGGGCCGGTGCTCGTCGGTCGGTGGACCGTTTTGCGCGGAACCGCCTGCCTGCTCGCCGCCGTCCTCGGGCCGGGGCACCGGAACCGGCTGCCGGGCGCGTCGGCGCAGGAAGGCCCAGCGCCCCCGGGGTCCGCGCTCGTGGCCGTCGACCTGGGCGCCGGCGACCTCCGTGCCTGCATGGCCCGCGGCTCGGGCCGCCGCCTTCGCGACCGGACGCACGCCCTCGCCGGAGAACGGCCGGTGCGGCCGGACGACCTCCTCCTCCGGCCAGAGGCCGAGCGCCGCGCAGACGGTCGGCAGCATGACCGCGGCGGCCGCGGCGTAGCCCTCGGCCGAGGGGTGGAAGCGGTCGGCGGAGAACATCTCCCGCGGCCGGGCCGCGAACTCCGGGCCGAGCACGTCGCTCATCGACACGGTGCGGCCGCCGGCCTCGACCGTGGCGATGGTCTGAGCGGCGGCGAGGTTGCGGCTCCATGCCCGGGCGATCCAGCGCAGCGGCTGGAAGATCGGCTCGATGGTGCCGAGATCGGGGCAGGTCGCGACGACCACCTGCGCACCACCCTCCCGCAGCCGATGCACCGACTCCGCGAGGGAGCGGACGGCCTGGGACGGCCGCACCCGGTGGGTCACGTCGTTGGCGCCGATCATGATCAGCGCCAGCTGTGCCCCCTCTCCGAGCGCCTCGGCCACCTGCGACCCGAGCTGCGAGGACTGCGCGCCGACCTTGGCCACGTTGAGCAGCCGCACGGGTCGTTCGGCCACCTCCGCCAGCCCGGCGGCGACGAGCACCGCCGGCGTCTCCAGGCTGGTCTCGGCCCCGAGGCCGGCGGCGCTGGAATCCCCGAGGACGGCGAGGATGAGCGGCTCTCCCGGGCCCTCGCCCCACCACTCATCGGCGGCCGGGGCGTCCCCGTCCGGTGGACCCACCCACCGGTGGGCCAGTTTGATTTCGCTGAATATGACCCCTGCCAGTGCGGCACTCGCCAGGCCCAGGCCCCCACCGCCGTAGATCGCGGTCGTTGCGATCCGGCGCGCCCTGCTCGCCCTGCTCAACGGGCCACCTCCCCCTGCTCCGCGGCTGTCGGTTGCTCTTCTGAGGCTAGCCTGTGCGCCATGCATTACTCCGAGTCGATCATCGATCTCGTCGGCGACACGCCGTTGGTCCGGCTGTCCCACGTCACCGGCGACGTCGCACCGCTCGTCCTCGCCAAAGTCGAGTACTTCAACCCGGGGGGGTCGGTGAAGGACCGGATCGCGCTGCTGATGATCGAGGACGCGGAGGACTCGGGCGAGTTGCTGCCGGGCGGCACCATCGTCGAGCCGACCAGTGGCAACACGGGGGTCGGGCTTGCCATGGTCGCCCAGCGCAAGGGCTACTCCTGCGTCTTCGTCTGCCCGGACAAGGTCTCGTCGGACAAGATCAGCATGTTGCGGGCGTACGGGGCCGAGGTCGTGGTGTGCCCGACGGCGGTACCTCCGGAGCACCCCGACTCCTACTACAGCGTGTCGGACCGGCTGGCCCGCGAGCGGCCGGGCGGCTGGAAGCCCAACCAGTACGCCAACCGCAACAACCCCGAGTCGCACTACCGGTCGACCGGCCCCGAGATCTGGGCGCAGACCGACGGCCGGGTCACGCATTTCGTCGCCGGCATCGGCACCGGCGGGACGATCAGCGGCACCGGCCGGTACCTGAAGGAGAAGTCGGGTGGCCGGGTGCGGGTGATCGGCGCGGACCCGGAGGGCTCCGTCTACTCCGGGGGCTCCGGCCGGCCCTACCTCGTCGAGGGTGTCGGAGAGGACTTCTGGCCGACGACGTACGACCCGGAGATCTGCGACGAGGTCATCGCCGTGAGCGACAAGGTGTCGTTCACCATGACCAGGCGGCTCGCCCGGGAGGAGGGCCTGCTGGTCGGCGGTTCGTGCGGAATGGCGGCCGCCGCGGCGGTGCAGGTCGCCGGGCGAGGCACTCCCGACGACGTCGTCGTCGTGCTGCTGCCCGACTCCGGCCGCGGCTACCTGTCCAAGATCTTCAACGACGACTGGATGGCCGACTACGGCTTCCTGACCTCGGACTCGGACACCCTGCACGTGCGCGATGTGCTGGCACGTAAGGGAGTCCGCATGCCGGAACTGGTGCACGTGCACCCGACCGAGACGGTGCGCGAGGCGATCGACATCATGCGGGAGTACGGCGTGTCGCAGATGCCGGTCGTCAAGGAGGAGCCACCGGTGATGAGCGCCGAGGTCGTCGGGTCGGTGGTCGAGCGGGACCTGCTCGACGGGCTGTTCGCGGGGCGCACCCACCTCGCCGACCCGCTCGAGCGGCACATGTCGCCGCTGCTCCCGATGATCGGCGGCGGCGAGCCGGTGTCCGCCGCGGTGGCGGCGCTCAAGGAGGCCGACGCCGCGGTGGTTCTCGACGACGGGCGCCCGCGCGGCGTACTGACCCGGCAGGACCTACTGAGTTTCCTCGCCGGCACCTGAGCCGCCCGAACGATCGGCCGACACAACCGCACCCCGGCCGGAACAAACGCACTAGTAGTGCGTTTTGGTCGGCGACACGCCGTGCCAGGCGTCCATAAGGCACTACTAGTGCGTTTGTTCGCGGCCGGCGCCGGCTCAGCGGATGTCGACGAGGTCGGCCACGTCGACCGGCATTCCGGTGACGAACGACTCGTTCGCGGCGAGCCCGGTGAGCAGCGACAGCGCGCCGTCGCGGTGCGTGGACCGCCGGCCCAGCGGGTCGGGCTCGGGGTCGGCACCGAAGATGTCGCGCAGCATCCGGATGTCGCCGCCGCCGTGGCCGCCCTCCGGCGCCGGCAGCGGGATCTCGGCCGGCTCCGCCCACAGCGGGCGGAGCAGCAGGCGGGCGCCGGCGCTCTCGTCGGCCGGGCCGGCGCCGTGCAGCACCGCGCCTGCCTCCGACGGCGCCGCGGCGGCCTCGGACTGGGCGAAGGCGCGCTCGGTGACCTCCAGCTCCAGCCGGCCGAGGCTGCCGTTGAACATGACCCGGTAGCCCTCCCACGGCGAGTACGCCGTGAGGTGGTAGCTCATCGTCGCGCCGCTGCGGTAGCGCACGGTCACGGCCATGTCGTCCTCGATGGTGACTCCGGGACCGAAGACGTTCTGGTCGCGGAAGTAGCCGTCCTCGTGCTCGGCGTCCAGGTAGAGCGCCTGCAGCTTCGGGTTGTCCTCGAGCCGGATCGCGAACGGGTCGTCCGCGGCCTGCGGGTTGCCGTGCGCCCGCGCATAGTCGCGGGCGAGACCACGCCGCCGGCCGTTCTCGTCGCCGTAGAAGAACAGCTTTCCGAGCCCGAACACCCGCTCCGGTGCGGAGTCGATCCACCAGTTGACCAGGTCGAAGTGGTGGGTCGCCTTGTGCACCATGAGGCCCCCGGAGTTGGCCTTGTCGCGGTGCCACCGGCGGAAGTAGTCGGCCCCGTGCACGGTGTCGAGCAGCCACTCGAAGTGCACCGACCCGATCTCGCCGATGGCACCGGAGGCGAGCACCTCGCGCACCTTCTCGTGCACCGGGCTGTAGCGGTAGTTGAACGTGACCGTGAGCCGCCGTCCGGTCTCGGCCTGGGCGGCCAGGATCCGCCGGCAGCGTGGCGCGTCGATGGTCATCGGCTTCTCGGTGACCACGTCGCAGCCGGCCTGCATCCCGGCGACGATGTAGTCGTCGTGGAACCGGTCGACGGTGGTGACGACGAGCCCGTTGACCCGCTGTTCGCCGAGCATCCGGTCGAAGTCCTTGGCGGAGTACGTCGGCACCGGCGGCACCCCCGCGTCCCGCAGGACGCCGAGGTGGTTGTCCATCCGGGTCTGGTTGACGTCACAGAGCGCCACCAGCTCGGCCGTGTCGGCGAAGTCGGTCGCGAGCGCCCTGGTGTACATCTCGGCCCGCCCGCCCGTACCCACGATCGCGTAGCGGCGGCGGTCTGACGTGGAGGCCATGCGACAACTCCCGACGGTGCGGCGACGATGACGCAGCGGAATGTTACCCGCGCCCTGGCGGCCGGGCGCCGGTCGGTCGGCGCCCGATAGCCTGCCGGGATGAGTGGCTTCGAAACCCTCGCCATCCACGCCGGCCAGGAACCCGATCCGACCACCGGCGCGGTCACCGTCCCGATCCACACCACGTCGACGTACAAGCAGGACGGCGTAGGCGGGCTGCGCGGCGGATATGAGTACAGCCGGTCGGCCAATCCGACCCGGACGGCGCTCGAGGAGTGCCTGGCCACACTGGAGGGAGGCCGGCGCGGCCTGGCGTTCGCGTCCGGCCTGGCGGCGGAGGACTGCCTGCTGCGCGCGGTGTGCAAGCCCGGTGATCACGTCCTGATCCCGAACGACGCCTACGGCGGCACCTTCCGCCTGTTCGCGACGGTGCTCGAGCGGTGGGGCGTCGACTTCACGCCGGTCCCGCTCGGTGACCTCGACGCCGTCCGCTCGGCCGTGCGGGACACCACCCGGGTGCTGTGGTGCGAGACGCCGACCAACCCGCTGCTCGGCATCTCCGACATCGCGGCGCTCGCCGGCATCGCCCACGACGCGGGTGCCCTGCTCGTGGTCGACAACACCTTCGCCTCGCCGTACCTCCAGCAACCGCTGCCGCTCGGGGCCGACGTGGTGGTGCACTCGACGACGAAGTACCTCGGCGGGCACTCCGACGTCGTCGGTGGTGCACTGGTGGTCGGCGACGGCGAGCTGGGGGAGAAGCTCGCCTTCCACCAGAACGCGCTGGGTGGCGTCGCCGGTCCGTTCGACGCGTGGCTGGTGCTGCGTGGGGTGAAGACCCTGGCCGTGCGGATGGATCGGCACTGCGCCAACGCCGAACGGGTCGTCGCCCTGCTGGTTGCCCATCCGGCCGTCACGCATGTGCATTACCCCGGCCTGCCCGACCATCCCGGCCATGCGGTCGCCGAGAAGCAGATGCGCGGCTACGGCGGGATGGTGTCGTTCACCGTCGCCGGCGGCGAGCCGGCCGCGCTGCGCGTGTGCGAGCGCGCCGAGGTGTTCACCCTCGGCGAGTCGCTCGGCGGGGTGGAGTCGCTGATCGAGCACCCCGGCCGGATGACGCATGCCTCGGTGAGCGGCTCCAAGCTCGCGGTACCGCACGATCTGGTCCGGCTCTCGGTTGGGATCGAGTCCGGCGACGACCTGCTGGCCGACCTCGACCATGCCCTCGCGTAGCTGGGCGGCCACCCTCCGCTCGGCCCATGATCAAGAGGGGATTCGCTCGGCGTTTCGCACGTGAATCCCCTCCTGATCATGAAAAGTCCGGGGGGCGAAAGAGGGGCGCGGTCAGGGGATCGGGCGGGACATGCGGACGTGCGGGCCGGTGACCGGCTCCTCCCACGGGTCGCCGGTCGCGGTGAAACCCGCCCGCTCGTAGAAACCGAGCGCCGGCACCCGCGCGTTGCACCACAGCAGCGTGCCGCCGGTGGCGGCGACGAGGTCGATCGCGGCGTCGAGCACCTGCGTGCCCACCCGCTCACCGCGATGTTCCGGCGCGGTCGCCATGCCGCGCAGCCGCCAGGACCCGGCACGGTCGGGCTCCCCGGGAAAGGCCTCCGGAGCGATGATCGCGGTGCCGATGATCACGTCGTCGAGGTAGGCGCTCAGGCCGACCGCACCCGGCGCGTCACCGAGCCGGGCGACCTCGGGCCGCTCCTGATGCGGCCGCAACACCCGGTGGATCAGCGGGATGGTGACCGCCGGCACCGTCTGCTCGACCCGCACACTCACGGCTTGTAGACCATGAGTACGACGATCGCCAGGTAGAGCGTGCTGATGACCCCGGCCACCGCGGCGATCTGCGGACGCAGCGGCCGGGTCGCGGCGTTCCGCAACGCCGGCGCGAGCACGAACACCGTCAGCGCGAACGCCGCGGCATAGACCACGATCGACGCGATGATCCAGCCGCTGCCGAACGAGAAGTGCCCGGCCCGATCCTTGCCCTGCACCATCGCGGCGCCGAGAACGAACACCGCGAGCGTCGCCCACCCGTAGATCGTGGTCGTCCGGGCCGCGCCGCGCGCAGCCTCCACGTCGCCGCTGCGGGTCGCCCGCATCGCGACCATGCACGAGCCCACGACCGGGCCGACCAGGAACACCGCACCGATCAGGTGGAGGGTGAGCAGCACCTTCATGCCGGGCAGCCTATCGACGGCGCCGGCCCCTCCTGGCCCGCAGGTAGTCGCGCACGACGTACTCGCCCAGCCGGTCGGGGCTGGGCGAGAACACCCGCCCACCGTTGCGTTCGACCATCGCGTCGACGAAGTTGACCAGGCCGGGTTCGTCGGCGAGCAGGAAGACGTTGATGGTCGCGCCGCGACGGGTGGCGCGTTCGACCTCGGCGAAGGTGAGCGACACCGTCTCCGGCAGCGGTGGCCAGGCGAACTCCGCTCCGCCGTCGCGGGTGAGGTGCGCGGTCGGCTCGCCGTCGGTCACCACCATGACGATCGGCTCGCTGTCCGGATGCTTGGCCAGGTGCCGCGACGCCAGCATCAGCGCGTGCTGCAGGTTGGTGCCCTGGTCCATGTCCCAGGACATGCCGGCGAGTTCGGTGGTCTGCAGCGTCCGCGCGTAGCGGCTGAAGCCGATCACCTCGATCGCGTCCTGCGGGTAGCGGGTCGTCACCAGGCTGTGCAACGCCAACGCGGTCGACTTCGCCGCGCCCCACGCCCCGCGCAGTGCCATGGAGTAGGAGAGGTCGACGAGCAGCGCGACCGCGGCGCTGGTCCGGCGCTCGGTCTCCACCACCTCGAAGTCGTCGACGGTCAGCCGGACGCCGCGGCCCGGCTGGGGCCGTTCCGCAGACCGCGCCACGGCGTTGGTGACGGTGCGGACGACGTCCAGCGGCTGCTCGTCGCCGTACTGCCAGGCCCGGCTCGCACCGGTCGGTTCGCCGGCGGCGCCGGCGTCGGCGACGTCGTGGCTGCCCCGCCCGGTCGCCGAGAGCTCGGTGAAGACCCGCCGCAGCGCCGTCGACCCGAGCCGGCGTACGGCGCGCGGCGACAGCTCCAGCCGGCCCTCCTGCCGGACCAGGTAACCCTGCCGCTCCAGCTCGCGTTCGATGCGGCGCAGCGCCTCCACGTCGTCGACCGCGCCCCGGCCGAGCGATCGCTCGACCAGCTCCGGGTCGACGTCGTCGAGGGTGGCGCCGGCGTAGTCCTGGTCCAGCAGCGACTCGAGCTCCTCCAGGTCGGCGATCTCCTCCAACGCCGTGGTGGCGTCGCCGAGCCCCATCTGCCGGTCGCCGCGCATCCGTTCCTGGCCGCCCCACCGCAGGTCCGGCCGGGCCGCCCGCAGCTGCTGGCCGAGCTGGTCCAGCTCACTGGCCAGCCCGACGTCGGACATCGCCCCGGCCATCAGGTCCGCGAGCTCCTGGCGCTGCTCGTCGGACAGGCTGTCCATCAGCCGCTGCTGCGCCGCCGCGCGACGGGCGAGGGAGTCCACCAGCTCCTCGAGATTGGCCGGCGAGTCGGGGAAGAACTCCCCGTGCTCGGCCATGAACTCGTCGAACTGCTCCTGGGTGTGCTCACCGCGCGCATCGGCGGCGAGCATCTGGTTCAGGTCGGCGAGCATGTCCTTGACCCGCGCCATGTCCTGCTCGTTGGCCCCCTGCAGGGCCTGCTTCATGCCGCGGAACTGGCTGTCGAGCACCTCGCGCCGCAGCAGGTCCTTGATCTCCTCGTACGCCGCCCGGGCCTCGTCGCTGCGCCAGTCGTAGTCGCTCAGCTCGCGCACGGCCCGCGCCGGGTCGTTCGGCAGCGTGTCCAGCTCGGACTCGGCGAGCCGGGCGGCGTCGGAGGGATCCGGGAGCAGCTCGCGGCGTTCGGCCGAAAGCGCGCGGTCGAGCAACTCCTTGACCTGCTCCAGGGTCCCGTCGAGCTGCCCCTTGCGGCGTGCCGCACGCTGACGCTCGCGGACCCGGCGGCGCAGGTCGTCCAGGCCGCGCAGCCCGTCGGTGCCGCGCCGCAGCATCCGCTGCAGCGCCTCCCCGGGACTGTCGCCCTCCAGGACGTCGTCGCCGATCTCGTCCAGCGCCCGGCGTACGTCGAACGGCGGCTCCAGCGGGTCGCGGCCGCCGTGCCAGGCCGAGTAACGCGACCGGTGGTGCGGATCCGGTGCGGCCACGGCTCAGGCTCCGTAGAGGACGCGGCCCTGGACCTCGTCCTTGGCCAGCCGGCGGGACAGGTGCAGCCCCTCCAGGGCGAACTCCAGCGCGGAGGCGGCCAGGCCGGGGTTTTCCACGCCCTCCTCGATGCCGAGCCGCTCCAGGATCGTGGCCAGGCCGGTGAACGGCCCGACCTGACGCAGCAGCTCGGCCGCGGGCACCAGGTCACCGGTCTCGACCGTCGCGCCCTCGTCGAACTTGTGCTGCAGACCGGACAGGTCGACCCCGGCGAGGGTGCCGCGGAACGTCTCGGCCGTGGCCCGCCGCAGCAGGTGCGCCAGGACGTCGATCTCCCGGCCCTCGTCGGCGTCGTCGAACTCGACCTTGCCCCGGCTGGCCGGGATGACGGCCGGCAGGTCACAGACGCGGGCGACGGCGCTCGGCTCGCCGGTGATCGCGGCCCGGCGTACGGCGGAGGCCGCGACGGTCTCCACCGCGGCGATCGCGAACCGGGCACTGACCCCGGAGCGCTGGTCGACCTGCGGTGCGTCGCGCACCAGCCGGGCGAACCGGGCCACGATGTCGACCAGGTGGGTCGGCACCAGCGGCGCGACATGGGTGCCGCGGTCGGCCGAGCCGTGCTCGCCGGTGTCCCACCGCAGCTGGGCCTCCTGGCGGATCAGCGACAGCTCGTCCGCCAGCTCGATCGGGTAGTGGGTGCGCACCTCGGCGCCGAACCGGTCCTTGAGCGGCGTGATGATGCGGCCCCGGTTGGTGTAGTCCTCGGGGTTGGCGCTGGCGACCAGGAGCACGTCGAGCGGCATCCGCAGCGCGTAGCCGCGTACCTGGATGTCGCGCTCCTCGAGCACGTTGAGCAGGGACACCTGGATGCGCTCGGCCAGGTCCGGCAACTCGTTGACGCTGAAAATGCCCCGGTTGGTGCGGGGCAGCAGCCCGTAGTGCACGGTCTCCGGGTCGCCGAGGGTCCGGCCCTCGGCGACCTTGATCGGGTCGACGTCGCCGATGAGGTCGCCGACGCTGGTGTCCGGGGTGGCGAGCTTCTCGCCGTACCGTTCGCTGCGGTGCTTCCACGCGACCGGGAGTTGCTCGCCGAGGTCGGCGAGCAGCGCCTGGCAGCGCCGGCAGACCGGGGCGTAGGGATGGTCGTTGATCTCGCATCCCTCGACGACCGGGGTCCACTCGTCGAGCAGTCCGGCCAGGGTCCGGATCAGCCGGGTCTTGCCCTGGCCGCGCTCACCGAGCAGCACCAGGTCGTGGCCGGCGAGCAGGGCCCGCTCGACCTCGGGGATGACGGTCTCGTCGAAGCCGACGATGCCGGGAATGCTCGGCTGACCCGACGCCAGCCGGTCGAGCAGGTTGTCGCGGAGCTCGGCCTTGACCGAGCGATGGAGGTGGCCCGACTCGCGGAGCGCACCGAGTGTGGTGGGGGATGGCGGTGTCGTCACCGTTCGACGGTACGACGCCGGATGCCACACCGCACGGGCCCGCCTGCTGGGGATAGGTCACAATGTCGGGACCTGATCGGCCGGGATCCCGCGGACGCGCACGTCTGCACGGTGATCCCGAGCGCCGCATGACGCCGGAGGAGCGAGCAGTGAGTGTTGTCCTTGCCCTGGATCTGGGGGGCACGAAGTTCGCCGCCGGCGTGGTGGACGACACCGGAGCGGTCCTCGCCGCGGACCGGACACCCACGCCGTACGGCGCGGACGCCGGTGCCGAGTCGCTGTGGGTGGCGCTGAGCTCGGTGATCGACCGGGTGCTGACGTGCGCTGCCGAGGTGACCGGGGGTGCGGTGACCGCGGACACGATCGAGGGCGTCGGCATCGGGTGCGGCGGACCGATGAGCTGGCCGGACGGCGAGGTGTCGCCGCTGAACATCCCCTCCTGGCGGAAGTTCCCGCTGCGCGCGCGACTGGCCGCACGCTTCCCGGAAGTCCCGGTACGGATCCACAACGATGCGATCTGCGCGGTCGTCGGCGAGCACTGGCTGGGTGCCGGCCGAGGTCACGACAACGTCATGGGGATGGTCGTCTCCACCGGCGTCGGCGGCGGGCTCATCCTCGGCGGCCACGCCATCGACGGCGCGACCGGCAACGCCGGGCACGTCGGGCACATCGTCGTGGTGCCGGGCGGCCAGCCCTGCGGGTGCGGCGGGCACGGCTGCGTCGAGGCCGAGTGCCGCGGCCCCCGAGTCGCGGAGTGGGCGGTACGGCACGGCTGGCAGGCACCGGCCGGCACTGCCGACCACCCGTCGGCGCGCGACCTCGCCGACGACGCGCGCGCCGGCGACCGGGTGGCTGTCGAGGCGTTCGACCGGGCCGGTCGGTTGCTCGGCCTGGGCATCGCGTCGGCGGTCGCCCTGGTCGACGTCGACCTGGTCACGATCGGCGGCGGGCTGTCACAGGCCGGTCCGCTGCTCTTCGACCCGCTGCACCGCTCCTACGCCGAGCACGCCCGGATCTACTACGCCCAGGAGGTGCCGATCATCCCGGCCGCCCTGGACCAGCAGGCCGGTCTGGTGGGTGCCGCGGCGCTGATCGTGCAGGGTGAGCGGTACTGGTCGGCGGACTGACCGGTCGCCCTACAGTGGCCCGATGACCGACGAGCAGACCTCCGAACCCGAGTTCCCCGACGTCAGCGGCCGCACCGATCCGCCGTTCGCCGCCGCCGAACGCCCGATGCTCGAGTCGTGGCTGGAGTTCCACCGGGCCACGCTGCTCGCCAAGTGCGCGGGCCTCACCGACCAGCAGCTGCGCATCCGCTCGGTGCCGCCGTCCCCGCTGTCCCTGCTGGGCCTGGTCCGGCACATGACCGAGGTCGAGCGCAACTGGTTCCGCCGGGTCCTGCTCGGCGAGGACGTGCCGCCGCAGTACTGGTCCGACGACAACCCCGACGGCGACTTCGACGACGTCGACACCGCCGATGTCGCGGCCGACCTCGCCACCTTCCGGGCCGAACTGGACCGGGCCCGGGAGATCGGCGCGGCGCACCCCGATCTCGACGCGGCCGGGGCGCGCAGGCGGCACGGCGAGGACGTGACGCTGCGCTGGATCTACGTCCACATGATCGAGGAGTACGCCCGCCACAACGGCCACGCCGACTTCCTCCGCGAGCGGATCGACGGGTCGACCGGCGACTGAGCCGGTGATGGGAGGATGCCGGACATGGGACAGGTCAGCGTCGACGATGTCCGGGCCGCCCGCGAGCTGCTGGCCGGCGTCGTCCGGGTCACTCCGGTGGAGGGCTCCCGGCCGCTGTCCCAACGGGTCGGCGGCCCGGCGTACCTGAAGTGCGAGAACCTGCAGCGGGCCGGCTCGTTCAAGATCCGCGGCGCCTACGTGCGGATCGCCCGGCTCACCGACGCCGAGCGGGCCCGGGGCGTCGTCGCGGCGAGCGCCGGCAACCATGCCCAGGGCGTCGCGCTCGCCGCGAAGCTGCTGGGCGCCGCGGCCACCGTCTTCATGCCGGTCAGCGCACCGCTGCCCAAGATCGCCGCGACCAAGGGCTACGGCGCGCGGGTGGAGCTGACCGGCGAGGCCGTCGACGAGACCATCGCGACCGCGCGGGCCTACGCCGACGAACACGATGCGATCTTCATCCACCCCTTCGACCACCCCGACATCGTCGCCGGTCAGGGGACGGTGGGTCTGGAGATCCTCGACCAGTGTCCGGACGTGCGGACCATCGTCGTCAGCACCGGCGGCGGTGGTCTGGCCTCGGGCATCGCGACCGCCGTCAAGCAGATCCGGCCCGACGTCCGCATCGTCGGTGTACAGGCCGCCGGTGCGGCGGCGTTTCCCGCCTCCCTGGCCGAGGGCCGACCGGTGCCGCTCAAGACGATGGCCACGATGGCCGACGGGATCGCCGTCGGCTGCCCGGGCGACCTCACCTTCGACCTCGTTCGGGACCTGGTCGACGAGGTGGTCGCGGTGTCCGAGGAGGCCCTCTCGCGCGCCCTGCTGCTCTGCCTGGAGCGCGCGAAGCTGGTCGTCGAGCCGGCCGGCGTCGCCGGCGTGGCCGCCATCATGGAGGAGCCCGGGCGGTTCGAGCCGCCGGTCGTGACGGTGCTCTCCGGCGGAAACATCGACCCGGTGCTGCTGCTGCGCGTGATCCAGAACGGCATGATCAGCGCCGGCCGCTACCTCTCGGTGCGGCTGCGCATCGCCGACCGGCCGGGCGAACTCGCCCGGCTGCTCGGTCTGCTGGCCGACGCGGGCGCCAACGTCGTCGACGTCGAGCACTCCCGCACCGGCGCAAAGCTGCATCTCGGCGAGGTCGAGGTGGCGCTCTCGGTCGAGACCCGGGGCGAGGAGCACTGCGCGGCGCTGCTCGCCGCCCTGCGCGACGCCGGGCACACCCTGGTTTTCAGCTGACTCAGAGGTGACCGCAGCCGCGGGCCAGGTTGAAGATCAGGATGGCCGCGACGATCAGCAGCCACCAGGGGCGGGCGCCCCGCCGGGCGGGCTGCCGCCCGGGGCCGCTCCGGCCCGGAGCGGGCCGGCCGGATGGGGGCTGCCCCGGCCCGCGTTGGCCGGGCCGGCCGGAGCCGGGCGGCGGTCCGGTCAGGGGGCCGGAGCCGGGCTCGCCGAGTCTCGGAACGCCGGCTCGGGAGCCGGCCGTGCCACGAGGGGACGTCGGTCGGGGTGGCGGCGTCCACGGCACGGTGCCGCGCGGCGGCGCCCATGGCGCGCCCACCGGCGGTCCGGATCGCCGCTGGTCGTCGCGCGGCCGCACCCGGCGGTAGAGCAGCGGATCGAGGTGCACCTGATCCCCCTGCAGCACCGGGCCGACCGGCTCGACGGGCTCGACCGCAGGCGTCGGCTGCGAGGACCCGACCGCAGGCGGCCGCCGCGGTGGCTCGACCGCCGGCGTACGCCGCGGCGGCCGGGCCTCGACCGGGCGGCGCTCGTCGGGTGCGGTCGGCTGCGCCGCGGCAGCCGCGGGTGCGGGCCGGGGCTGTGGCGCCGTGGCCGGCGGCGGTGCGGCGGGACGGACCAGGCGGGCCGTCGGCGGCATGGTCGGGTCGACGAAACGGCCCAGGTCGAGTGCGGAGGTGGGCCGGGGCTGGGCGAGGTCGGCGGCTTGCAGGGGAGCGGCCGCGAGCGCGTCGTCGAACGTGCTGCCCGCGACCGGCGTGGGGGAGGTGGCGTCCGGGGCGCCGGCCGGCGGGAGCAGGCCGGTCGGCGGTGGGGCGTCCGGGTAGGCCGGCACCGGTCGGGTGCCGTCGTCGTACCGCGGGTCGGCTGCCATCACCCTCACTCTGCCAGAGTGACCGCTCCGCGTGGGGCCGTCACAGGTTGCCGCGGCGGGCCTGTTCGCGTTCGATCGCCTCGAAGAGGGCCTTGAAGTTTCCCTTGCCGAACCCCATCGACCCGTGCCGCTCGATCAGCTCGAAGAAGACGGTCGGGCGGTCCTGCACGGGCGCGGTGAAGATCTGCAGCAGGTAGCCGTCCTCGTCCCGGTCGGCGAGGATCTTCAGCTCCCGCAGCGTGTCGAGCGGGACGCGGGTGTCGCCGACCCAGTTGCCCAGCTCCTCGTAGTAGCTGTCCGGCGTGGCCAGGAACGACACTCCGGCCGCCGTCATGTGGCGCACCGAGGCGACGATGTCGTCGGTCGCGAGCGCGATGTGCTGCACGCCGGGTCCGCCGTAGAACTCCAGATACTCGTCGATCTGGGACTTCCGCTTGCCGACCGCCGGCTCGTTGAGCGGGAACTTGACCTTGCGGGTCCCGTCGGCCACCACCTTGCTCATGAGCGCGGAGTACTCGGTGGCGATGTCGTCCCCGACGAACTCCTTCATGTTCGTGAACCCCATGACCCGGTGGTAGAACTCCACCCACTCGTCCATCCGGCCGAGCTCGACGTTGCCGACGCAGTGGTCGATGGCGGCGAAGACCGGCGTCGGCGGTGGCGCGACGAGCGGCTCGCGGGCGATGTAGCCGGGCAGGTAGGGGCCGGTGTAGCGGGACCGGTCGATCAGCGAGTGCCGGGTGTCGCCGTAGGTCGCGATGGCGGCGCGGACGACGGTGCCGTGCCCGTTGCTCAGCTCGTGCGGCTCCTCCAGGCCGGTCGCGCCGTGGCGGACGGCGTGCGCGTAGGCGGCTGGGACGTCGGGCACCTCGAGGGCCAGATCGATGACGCCGTCCCCGTGCCGGGCGAGGTGCTCACCGAGCGGCGTGCCGGCCCGCATCGGGGCGGTGAGGACGAACCGGGCGGTGCCGGAGCGGAGGACATAGGACGCGTGGTCGCGCACCCCGCTCTCCGGTCCGGCGTAGGCGATCAGCTCCATGCCGAACGCCGAGGCGTAGTAGTGGGCGGCCTGGCGGGCGTTGCCGACCACGAATTCGACGGCGTCCATCCCGAGCACCGGGAAGGCGTCCGCCCGCAGCGGAGGGGCGGTCGGGCGGGCTGCGGTCTCGGTCATCAGGGCCTCCCTGTCGCGACGCTGCGGACACGTGCAAGCTTGGCGTGCGCCGTACACTCTGCGCAACGTGGGTCGACCACCCTGGACATAGTGTCCACTCAACCCGGGGTGAGTCCTGCGAAACTGACCAGTTTGCCCACAGGAGGCCCGGTGCCCGAGCAATCGACGTTGGACGAGTTGGACGCCCGGCTCGTCCGCCTGCTCGCGGCCGAACCGCGGATCGGCGTCCTGGAGTGCTCCCGGCGCCTGTCGGTGGCGCGCGGCACCGTGCAGGCACGGCTGGATCGCCTGCTGCGGCGGGGGGTGATCCGGGGTTTCGGCCCGGACCTCGACGTGCAGTCGCTGGGCTACGCGGTGACGGCGTTCGTGACGCTGGAGATCCGGCAGGGCAGTGGGCACCAGACCGTCGCGGGCCACCTCGCGGGGATTCCGGAGGTGCTGGAGGTGCACACGATCACCGGGGCGGGCGACCTGCTCGCCCGGGTGGTGGCCCGGTCCAACGCCGACCTGCAACGCGTCATCGACCAGGTCGTGGCCGATCCCGACATCGTCCGGACGTCGACGCTGATCGCCCTGTCGACCCTCATCCCCTACCGGGTACTCCCGCTCGTCGGCGGGGTCAGCGGTGGAACGGCTTCGCCTCCAGCAGGGTGACCTGCATCGTCGCGCCGTTGGGCAGGCTGTATTCGCGCGTGTCGCCGACCTTGGCTCCGGTGAGCGCCTTGCCCAGCGGCGAGGCGGCGGAGTAGACCTCGAGGTCGCCGCCCATGGCTTCCTCCCGCGAGCCGATGAGGAAGGTCTCCGGCTGGTCGTCGTTGCCGAAGCGCACGGAGACGACCATTCCCGGCTCGGCGACCCCGTTGTCCGGCGGCGCCTCGCCGACCTTGGCGGTGCGCAGGAGGTCCTCGAGCTGACGGATCCGGGCCTCTTCCTTGCCCTGCTCCTCCTTGGCGGCGTGGTAGCCGCCGTTCTCCTTGAGGTCGCCCTCCTCGCGCCGAGCGTTGATCTCGGCAGCCATGGCGGGGCGGTGGGCGACGAGCCGGTCGAGGTCGGCCTTCAACCGGTCGTGGGCCTCCTGGGTGAGCCAGGTGACGGATGCGTCGTGATCGGTCATCGACACGTACTGCTCCTTGCCAAATGGGTCGCGCTCGAACGTCGAAACTAACATCGGCCGGGGCCCGGACGCACAGACCAGGGGTTGGGAGGCACCCTCGGCGGGGCCGGGCTCGCTGCCGGACAGCCTACCCAGCCATCCCGATTCGTCCGGGTTTTCCGCCAATCCACCCCGCAGAACAAACGCACTAGTAGTGCGTTACGGGGGCGTCGTACGGCGTGTCGCTGATCCAAATGTACTACTAGTGCGTTTGTTCGGAGGGGAGGCGGCGGCTCGGGAGGGCGGGGTCGGGGAGGGGGCGTGGCGGGGGTGTCGGGGCCGTCGGCGAGAATGGCGGGATCATCGAACGACGCTGGGAGTGTGCACCGGTGACCGACCAACTGCGCCTGCTCGCCGTGCACGCGCATCCGGACGACGAGTCCAGCAAGGGCGCGGCGACGATGGCCCGCTACGTCCGCGAGGGCGCCGACGTCCTCGTCGCGACGTGCACCGGAGGGGAGCGCGGCTCCATCCTCAACCCGGCGATGGACCGGCCGGAGATCGCCGACAACATCGCCGAGGTGCGCGAGCGCGAGATGCACCACGCGCGCGAGATCCTCGGCGTCCGCCAGGAGTGGCTCGGGTTCGTCGACTCGGGCCTGCCCGAGGGCGATCCGATGCCTCCACTACCGGAGGGCTGCTTCGCCCTGCAGCCGCTCGAGGTGGCCGCCCGCCCACTGGTCGAGATGATCCGCCGGTTCCGGCCGCACGTGATGGTCACCTATGACGAGCGCGGCGGCTACCCGCACCCCGACCACGTGATGTGCCACACCGTGTCGGTGGAGGCATACGACGCGGCTGCCGACCCGGACCGCTTTCCCGGTACCGGCGAGCCCTGGGCCACGCCCAAGCTCTACTACCAGATGGGGATGTCCAAGGCCCGTCTGGAGGCGCTCGACCAGGCGATGCGCTCGCACGGGCTCGAGTCGCCCTACGCCGAGTGGCTGGCCAAGTGGGACGACTCGCGCGACATGTCCCACCGCGTCACCACCCGGGTGCCGTGCGCGGACTACTTCGAGATCCGCGACCAGGCCCTGATCGCCCACGCCACCCAGGTCGATCCGACGGGCCGCTGGTTCGCGACCCCGCTGGCCATCCAGCAGGCGGCCTGGCCGACCGAGGACTACGAGCTGGCCCGATCGCGCGTCGACACCGAGGTGCCCGAGGACGACCTGTTCGCCGGCATCCGGGCCCGGACCGCGGCGTGACCGGCGGGGTGCCCGCGCTGGCGGCCGAATCCTCCACCCAGGCCGGCCCCATCGGCCTGGTGCTCATCCTCGTCCTGGTCGTCGCGCTTGTCTTCCTCGCCCGGTCGATGATCCGGCACCTCAAGCGGGTCCCGCCGTCGTTCGATCAGACCGACCGGGACCCCGACGGCGACCGTGACATCGATCGGGATCACAGTGGGGACGGTGAGGGCCGCGTGTAGGCCCCGCCCAGCCGGGTAGGCGTTGCGGAGTCCCTATCAGCGTTGAAGGAGGCCGCCATGGTCGGCGAGTCCGGCATCGGGTCGCTCGTCCGCGACCTCGACGCCGAGGAGCCGTTCCGGATCGATCGGACTCTGAGCGATCGGCTGGCCAAGGAGGTGGGGGCACGGGAGTCGACGCTGCTCGTCGCCGACTACGCCGAACGGCTGCTGACCGCCGTCGACGGGGACGATCTCGGCCAGGCGCCCAGCATCGAATACCCGGTGGACGGCTCCCCGGCCGGAGTCGCCTTCCGCGAGCAGCGGACCGTGGAACTGGCCGCCGACGATGGCGCCGTGCGGCTGCTGCTGCCGGTGCGGGTCCGATCCGAACGGCTCGGCGTGCTCGACGTCTCCCTTCCTACGGCAACGGCCGAATCGCGGGATTTTCTCGATGACGTCGCCGTCGTGCTCGGCCACATCCTGACCGCCGCCCGGCGCTACACCGACCGGTTCGAGCGGCTCCGCCGGCGCCACGACATGGACGTGGCCGCGGAGATCCAGTGGGAACTGCTGCCCGTCCTGGCCTACGACTGCGACGAATTCTCGATCGCCGGTTCGCTGGAGCCGGCCTACCAGATCGGGGGCGACACCTTCGACTACGCCGTCGGGGACGGATCGCTGACGTTGTCGGTCACCGATGCCATGGGTCACGGGATGCGGGCGGCGCTCATGGCGAGCCTCGCGGTCACGACGATCCGCAACGCCCGCCGGCGCGGCGCCGGACTGGCCGAGCAGGCCCGCCTCGCCGCGGAGCACGTGGCAGACCAGTTCGACGACCCGGGGTTCGTCGCCGGGATCTTCGTGGACATCGACGTGCAGAGCGGGCTGGCCCAGATGGTCGACGCCGGGCACGTCGTCCCGATGCTGCTGCGCGACGGTGCCGTGCGCGAGCTCTCGCTTCGGCCGGAGACGCCGCTCGGGATGTTCACCGACACCGACTTCACCGAGCAGCCGGTCCAACTGCATCGCGGTGACCGGCTGCTGCTCTACACCGACGGCATCAGCGAGGCGGCGGCCGCCGACGTCGAGCCGTTCGGTCGCAGCACCGTTGCGCGACTGCTCGCAGAGGAGGCGTCGCTTTCGCCGGCGGAATTCGTCCGCATGCTGACCCATGCGGCGCTCGACCACGGTCGGGGACAGCTCGGCGACGACGCGACCGCGGTGTGTTTGGACTGGCGCGGCGGCCGGTGACGGTCAGGCCAGCGTCTCGACGAGCCGTTCGCAGCGGACCGGGTCCTCGGTGAAGCCGACCGCAAGGGCCCAGAGCCAGTAGTCGACCGCCCGCACGATCGTCCAGGCCCGCGCCTTGCCGGCGTCGAGGTTGCCGGCGTCGACCACGGCGGCGAGCAGGTCGTGCACGGCGGCATCGTCGGCCGCGTCGTCGATGCGGGTCCACATCAGCTCGGGCACCGAATGCTCGGGGTCGCCGGAGACGGCCTTCGGGTCGATCGCGAGCCACGGCGCGCGCTCTCCCGCGAGGATGTTGCCGTAGTGCAGGTCCGCGTGCACCAGATCCTCGCCCGCGTCGGCGGCCAGGTCGGCGGCGAGTGTGCTCGCCAGGTCGACCCACCGGTCCGGAAGCGGATGGTGCAGCGCCGCCTGCCGCGGACCTGCGGTGGCGGCGATCTCACCGGCGATATCGGTGAGCAGCGGGAGGCCGGGCGGCGCGGGGATGGTGAGTCGTCGAATGAGGCCGCCGGCGACCTCGGCCGCGGCGAGCAGGTCCAGGTCCCGCAGGGTGTGACCCGCGTCGAGTCGTTCGAGCAGGATGGCGCCAGTCCCGGGACTGGCTTCCAGCAGCCGGACCGCACCGTCGCCGTTCCAGGCCCGCAGGGCCGTGGCCTCGTCCGACGTGCGGTGCTCATGCCAGCAGATCTTGAGCACGCACCGCTCGGCACCGCGTCGCGCCGGGAAGACGAGGTTGACGTCGCCGTGAAACGGCCGTTCGCCGGTCAGAACCACCCCCCATCGCCCACACAACTGCTCGACGAGTCCTGGGATGCTCTCGATCCATGCGCGCGCCCGGTTCCCGGAGCGCCTGATCAGCTCACCGGAGAACGACGCCGGGATGACGGTCACAGGTCGACGAATTCCCGTATCTCGCGCGCGACCTCCGCCGGTCGCTCGACCCAGGGCAGGTGACCTGCGCCGTCGAGAATCGCCCGCCGGACCGACGGGAGGGCGGTGACCAGGGAGTCGCACGACGCCATCGGTCGCGGGTCCAGCGCGCCCTGCACGATCAGGACCGGGACCGACGACCGCCGGCAGTCGGCGGCGCGAGCCTGGGGGCTCTCCGCCTTCGTCTCATCCATGAGCACGCGGTTGAGTTCGTAGTTGACCCGCTGACCGCTGTCGGCCATGCGGGCCGCATTCGCCTGTCCGACGGCGGGATCCACGTAGTCCGTCGCCCAGGACAGGATCAGGAACTCCCGCTCCTCGGCGCCGGTGCGTTCCCGGGCCGCGAGTTCGCGCCAGCGAAGCTCGTCGGCGGCAGGCCTTCTCGCGGTGAGGGCGTCGCCGAAGGCGGCCCGATGGGCCGCCCATTCGATCCCGACACCGGCGACGTAGACGAGAGCGGTCGTCCGCTCCGGGTGGGCGAGGGAATAGCGCAGCGCGAGGTCCGCGCCGAACGAGTGGCCGCCGACGATCCACCGCTCGTAGCCGAAATGCGCGCGTACGGCGTCGAGGTCGGCGACGAACCGATCGAGAGTCCACGGTCGCTCGCCGGAAGAGCGGCCGCAGGCCCGCTGGTCGAAGCGGTGCACCTGCAACCCGTCGCCGATCAGCTGCGCGAACGGCGGCAGATAGTCCCAGAGCCCGGGGCCGCCGTGGCACAGCACCATCGGCGGCCCGGCACCGGCGACCTCGGTCCACAGGCGGCACCCGTCGTCGGTGCGTACGTGCCCCTGCCGATCCACCCGGGGCATCCTATGGCGCTACTTCGGCGGGACCGGCTCCGGGACGTCGGGCCGGGCCGGGGCCGGTGGCGGAACCGGCGGTGGGGGGCTGCCCTCGAGTTCGAGGTTGGGCACGATCCGCTCCATCCAGTGCGGCATCCACCACGCCCGGCTCCCGAGCAGCGACATCAGCGCCGGCACCAGCATCATCCGGACCAGGCTCGCGTCGATGAGCACGGCCACGGCCATGCCGATCGCCAGCATCTTCACCGCGGGGTCGTCGTTGAGCACGAAGCTGGTGAACACGACGATCATGATGGCGGCCGCCGTCGTGATGACCCGGGCAGTGCTCCCGATCCCGAGGGCGACGGCGCGGTGCGCATCGTGCGTGCGGACGTAGGCCTCGTGCACCCGGGAGAGCAGGAACACCTCGTAGTCCATCGACAGGCCGAAGACGATGGCGAAGACCAGCATCGGCACGTACGCCGGGATGGGTAACTTCTCGTCGATCCCGAGCCACGACAAGCCCCAGCCCCACTGGAATATTGCGGTGATGACGCCGTACGCCGCGCCGACGGACAGCAGGTTGAGGATCGCCGCCTTGGTGGCGATGACGACCGACCGGAACGCGATCGTGAGCAGGATGAACGCAACCAGGACCACCGCGGCGATCAGCCACGGCATCCGCGACGCTGCCTTCTCGGTGAAGTCGACGGATCCGGCGGTCGACCCGGTGAGATACGTCGTGGCACCGAGAGGTGGCAGCACAGAGTTGCGGATGTTGTCGACCAGGGGAGTCGTCGCCGAGTTTTGCGGGCCTGTGGTGGGGACGACGTTGATGACGGCGGTGTTGCCGGCGTCATTGACGAGAGGTGCGGTGACGCTCGCCACGCCCGAGGTCTTCGACAGGGTGCTCTGCATCGAGCTGAGCAACGTTTGGTTGGTCGAGCTGGACGACGACGTGAGGACGACGACAACGGTGATCGGACCGTTGGATCCGGGACCGAACCCCTCGGCCATCAGGTCGTACGCCCGGCGGCTGCTTTCCGACGTCGGGTTGGAACCGGCGTCGAGCTGCCCGAGCGTCATCGAGAAGAACGGCACGGCCAGCAGGATCAGCAGGGCCGTGCTCCCGATCGCCCATCGCCAGGGCTTGTTGCTGACGCGGCGGCCCCATCGGGCGAACGGCGAGTTCTCGTGATCGGCAGCTGTGGTCGTCTCGGTGACCGAGCCGTTGTGGCCCGCCCGCCGCCGGGCCCGTCGTTGTCGCAGGCGCACGCTCAGTGCGCGGATGTTGTTCTTGGCGACGCCCATGAAAGCCGGCACGAGGGTGAGTGCGGCGATCATCGTGACGGCGACGACGAGCGCCGCGGCGCCGCCCAGCGCGCCGACGAACGGAATCCCGGAGAGGTAGAGCCCCAGAATCGCGACGACGACCGTGCTGCCCGCGACGACGATGGACGCACCGGACGTTCCCTCGGCGCGCGTCGCGGACTCGGTGACGCCCATTCCCGAGTCGAGCTGTTCGCGGTGCCGTGCGACGAGGAACAGCCCGTAGTCGACTGCGACGCCGAGACCGAGCAGGGTCGCGACCGTGGCAGCAGTCGTGGGTATGTGGGTGACAGCGGCGAGCAACCCAACCAGCGACAACCCCACGCCGACGCTGAAGATGGCCGACAGCAGCGGAATCGCCGCCGCGATCAGCGATCCGAACATGAGCAGCAGGAGCAGCAGGGCGAACGCCAGCCCGATGATCTCCGAGGTCTTGTCGTTGGTCTGCTGCCCGATCTGGCCGGCGCCGGCGCCGTAATCCACCTGCAGGCCGGCGCTGCGGGCCGGCTGTACGGCGGAGTTCAGCGAATCGAGATACGTGGTGTCAAGCGTGGCCGGGACGACGTTGAAGGACACCGTCGCGTAGGCGATCGTGCCGTCCTTCGACACCTGCGTTGAGGTCGACGACGCGAACGGGCTGACCGCCGACATCACGTGGGTGAGCTTGGTGACGTTGCTGACCGACTGGTTGACCGCCGTGGTCTGGGCGGCGACGGTGCCTTTGGTCGTGTGGAAGACGATCTGACCGGCGTATCCGCTTTGGGATGGAAAGTCGCTTTGCAGGCGGCTGAGTCCCTCCGCCGACTGGCTGCCGGGCACGTTGTAGTCGTTGACGAAGCTGCCGCCGAACTCACTGCGCAGCACGAGCGCGGCACCGAGGATCACCAGCCAGCCGATGAGGACGATCCAGTGTCGTCGTACGGCAAAGTTGCCGAGCCGTTCGAGCAGCGCGTTCATCCCCGCGATCCCCCGAGTCGTGCAAGCGCCGGTCCGGACCCCGAATGGAGGGTATCCGCACGGGTCGGTGTTCAGCGGGGAAACGAGGAGCTAGTGCTCGATCTGCGCCAACCTGGGTAGAGGACCTGGGTAGGAGGACAGTGGACGACGATCCGCGACCGGAGAGGGAGGGTCCGTGCCGAACCGGCTGGCCGAGTCGACAAGTCCGTACCTGCTGCAGCACAAGGACAACCCGGTGGATTGGCGGCAGTGGGGGGAGGAGGCCTTCGAGGAGGCCCGCCGCCGGGACACGCCGGTCCTGTTGTCGATCGGGTACGCCGCCTGCCACTGGTGCCACGTGATGGCGCACGAGTCGTTCGAGGACTCGGCGACGGCGCAGGCGATGAACTCCGACTTCGTCTGCGTCAAGGTCGACCGGGAGGAGCGGCCGGACGTCGACGCCGTCTACATGGAGGCCACCCAGGCGATGACCGGTCAGGGCGGCTGGCCGATGACGGTCTTCGTCACGCCGGACGGGGAGCCGTTCTTCTGCGGCACCTATTTCCCGCCGCAGCCCCGGCCGGGGATGCCGTCCTTCCCGCAGTTGCTGGGCGCGGTCGCCGAGGCGTGGCGGGAGCGCCGGGACGAGTTGCTGGCCGTGGGTCAGCAGGTGGTCTCGCAGCTCGGTACGAACGACCGGGTACCGGCCGGCCCGACGCTCGACGCGGCCGCCCTCGACACGGCGGTGCGGGAACTCGCCACCTCCTACGACGAGGAGAACGGCGGCTTCGGCACGGCGCCGAAGTTCCCGCCGTCGATGGTCCTCGAGTTCCTGCTCCGGCACGCCGCCCGCACCGGTGACGACGAGGCGCTGCGCATGGTCGACGGGACGGCGGAGGCGATGGCCCGGGGCGGCATGTACGACCAGTTGGCCGGCGGATTCGCCCGCTACACCGTGGACGCCGGCTGGGTGGTGCCCCACTTCGAGAAGATGCTCTACGACAACGCACTCCTGCTGCGGGTCTACCTGCATCTGTGGCGGCAGACGGGCTCGGAGCTCGCCCGTCGCATCGCGGTCGAGACGGCCGACTTCCTGGTCCGCGACATGCGCACCCCCGAGGGCGGGTTCGCCTCCGCCCTCGACGCCGACACCGACGGGGTGGAGGGCGCGACCTACGTCTGGACCCCGGCGCAGCTCAGCGAGGTGCTCGGCGACGACGCCGGCCGCTGGGCCGCGGACCTGCTCGGGGTGACCGACCGCGGCACCTTCGAGCACGGCAGCTCGACGCTGCAGCTGCGCACCGATCCGTCCGATCCGCTGCGATGGCGCGGGATCCGGGGCAAGCTCGCCGCAGCGCGGGCCGGCCGCCCGCAGCCGTCGTGCGACGACAAGGTCGTCACGGCATGGAACGGCCTGGCCGTCGCGGCCCTCGCCGAGGCCGGCGTACTCCTCGAGGACCGGAGCTACCTGGATGCGGCGGAGGTGGCGGCGGAACTGCTGCTCCGGCTGCATCTCGTCGACGGTCGGTTGCGGCGCACCTCGCGGGCCGGCCAGGTCGGTCCCGGGGCCGGGGTGCTCGAGGACTACGGCACGGTCGCCGACGGATTGCTCGTCCTGCACCAGGCCACCGGGTCCGGTCGGTGGCTCCGGGCGGCCGACGACCTGCTGGAGGTCGCGCTGACCAGGTTCGCAGCCGACGACGGCGGGTTCTGGGACACCGCCGACGACGCCGAAGGACTGGTACGCCGGCCGCGGGACCCGACCGACGGTGCCACGCCGTCCGGAAGTTCGGCGCTGGCCGGCGCGCTGCTCGGCTTCGCCGCGCTGACCGGTTCGGTGCGCCACCGCGAGGTCGCCGACGCCACCATCGCCCGGTCGTCGACGTTGGTGGGCCGGTTCCCGCGCGCCGTCGGCTGGCTGGCCGCGGTCGGCGAGGCGAGGCAGGCCGGACCGGCCGAGGTGGCGGTGGTCGGCGACGCCGACTCGCGGGCTGGGCTCGAACGCGCCGCCCGGATGGGCACCTCGCCCGGGTCCGTGGTGGTTGCCGGGCACCCCGACGAGCCCGGCGTCCCGCTGCTCGCCGGACGACCCCTGGTCGACGGGAAGCCGGCGGCCTACGTGTGCCGCGGATTCGTCTGCGACGCGCCGGTCACCGACCCGGTCGTTCTACGCCGGACCCTGGCCGCCCGCGACGAGGGCTGAGAGCCGGAGCCGGTCAGCCGAAGGAGTCGGTGAGCAGCGACTCGGTGTCCGCGGCGCTGGCCGGGGCGGCGTGCAGGAAGCCCTGCCCCCGCGAGCAGCCCATCCGGAGCAGCTGTTCCCACTGCGCGAGCGTCTCGACGCCCTCGGCGACGACCTCACATCCGACCGCCCGTCCGAGGCGGAGCAGGGCGTCGACGATCGCGGTGTCACCCTGGTCGGTGCCGACCCCCGCCACGAACGACCGGTCCACCTTGAGCACCTGCGCGGGCAGCCGGGTGAGGAAGCTCAGGGGGGCGTACCCGGTCCCGAAGTCGTCCACCGCGACCAGGACGCCGAGCGCCCGCAGCTCGACCAGTTCGGCGCGGACCGACGGCGTCATCTCGAGCATGTGCGACTCGGTCAGTTCGAGGCAGAGGAGCTCCGGCGGCAGGCCGGTGTCGTCGAGCACGCGGCGGAGCATGGCGGCGAAGTCCGGCCGCCCGAGCTGCTTGGCGCTGACGTTGACGCACATGCGCAGCGCCCGGTCGGGCCACCGCCGCAGCCATTGCGCGCCCTGGCGGCAGGCCTGGTCGAGCACCCAACCGCCCAAGGGCACGATCAGCCCGGCCGTCTCGGCGACGTCCAGGAACTCGCTGGGGCCGAGCAGACCGCGATTCGGGTGGGTCCACCGAACCAGCGCCTCGACCGAGCGTGGGACGCGGCCGGCATCCACGATCAGCTGGTAGTAGACCCGCAGCTCGCCGTTGCTGAGGGCGTCGGTGAGCTCGGCTTCCAGGCGCACCTGCCGCTCGGCCAACGCCTCGAGTTCTTCGTCGACCAGCTCGTAGCGGGCGCGCCCGTTGCGTTTCGCCCGGTACATCGCCGCGTCGGCCACGCGGAGCACTTCCTCCGGCCGACGGTCGAGCTGGTCGACCAGAGCGATGCCGATCGACGCCGACAGGTGGATCCGGTGGCCCGCGACCTGGATGGGCCGGCCGAGGGACTCCTGGATCCGCACCGCGACGCTGGTCGCGTTGCCGACCTCGTGCAGGGACTCGCACAGGACGACGAACTCGTCGCCACCGAGCCGGGCGGCCGTGTCGGTCAGTCTCAGGCAGGCCGTGATCCGACGCGCGACCTCGGCCAGCAGTTCGTCGCCGACGTCGTGGCCGAGCGAGTCGTTGATCCGCTTGAAGTTGTCGAGGTCGCAGAACAGCACGGCGATCCGGTCACCGGTGACGGCTGCGCGCAGCTGTGCGCTGCGCAGTCGGTCGAGCAGCAGCACCCGGTTGGGCAGGTCGGTCAGGCTGTCGTGCAGCGCGGCGTGGGAGAGTCGGCTCTCCACCACCTTGCGGGCGGTGATGTCCTGCAGGTAGATGACCAGGATGGCGCCCGCGCTCTGGTCCATCCGCACGGCGCCGACCGATACCCAGACCGGGTCGCCGTCGGATCGGACCAGGCGCAGCTCGCCGCGGCTGACGCCGTCCCCGTGGACCAGTTCGTCGTAGATGCTTACGGGGATGGCGGCGTCCTCGTCGAAGACGTACTCGCCCGGGCGCCACCGCTCGAGCTCGCCGCGGGTGCGGCCCAGCATCGCGCAGGCCGCACCGTTCACCGCGAGGATGCGGGGTTCGGTCGACATGAGGGCGATCCCCATCGGGGCGAACTCGAAGAGGTCCCGGAACCGCTGCTCGCTCTCCCGAAGGGCGTTCTCCACGTGCCGGGATCCGGTCACGTCCTCGCTGACGAGCAGGGCGCCGGTGATCGTGCCGTCGTCCTCGCGTACCGGCACGGTCCGGCTGCGGTAGAGGCTGACGCCGTTCTCGCCCGGGTTGTCGAAGACGCTCACGACTCCGCCCAGTGCGGCGGTCAGGTGCGGTGCGATCCGGTCGTACCTGGTGGGGGTGATGACCTCCCGCAGCGCCCTGCCCTCCATGTCCTGCACCACGAAGCCCTCGTGTCGCAGCGCCGGGCCCTCCGCGCCGACGACGGTGAGGTCGCGGTCGAACCGCAGGATCGCGGCGTCCGGGATGCTGCGGGCGAGCTGGCGGTAGAGGAGGTCGCTGCGGCGGAGCACCGCGGCCTCGACGGGCAGTTGCTCACCGGCCTGCACGAGCCGGCAGTACGGCCGGTCGTCGGTGGTCCGCAGGGTCTGTGCGGAGACGACGACGGTGACCTCGTCCTCGCCGCGCCGTACCAGCGCGTCGGTGTGCACCTCCTCGAGATCCTGGGTGCTGGCCGGCAGCAGGAGCAGGTCGGTCCATTGCCGGCCGGCGAGCTCGGCGACGCCGAGGTCGACCAGGATGCCGAACGCCGGGTTGGCCCGGAGGATGGTGCCGTCGAGGTCGGCGATCGCGACCCCGCTCATCGCCTTGTCGAACAGTTCGTCCACCGCCCGGTGGACGTCGGCCTCGTCCGGTGTCCGGCGCCGGCGTGGTCGTCGGCGCGGCACCGAGGTCGTCTCCGCCACGGGCGACCCCCCTCCGACGCTGACGCGATGCTACGCCGCCCGGCCCGGTCCGGCCGGGCTCGCGCTCGCTACCTCGCGACGGTGGCGACGGGGGTCGAATGTCGCCGCTCCCTTGCATCGCCGACCGACATTCACCACGATGCGTGGGCAGTGAGTGCGACGACGAGAGGATGACTGGGTGCCGGGAATATCCGAGGATGAATACAGGCATTGGCAGCAGCACGGATACGTGATCGTCCGCCTTCTCGACGACGATCAGCTCGAGGCCGCACTGCACGACATCTACGGGTACCTGCCGTCCTGGGAGGAGTACGTCCGCCACCCGCGGCGCTACCGGCAGACCGTCGGCAGCCCGGTCAGAGGACCGGGCCAGGGGGCGGAATTTCCCTTCGCCGGCGACGCGCTCAATCTGAGCACGATTCATCCGGACTATGTCGCGTTCGCGGAGCGGGCTCTGGGAACAGATCGCATCATGCTCAGCCACGGCCAGCTCGGCGGAAAATACGCCCGGACCCGCGACTTCGAACAGGAGCTGCATTCGGACTACGGCAACAACACGCTTGCTTTTCCGAAGCCCGATACCGAGATACTCGACCTGCCGATGATCGTCTACTACACCGATGTGACCATCGACCTCGGCCCGACCTACGTCGTGTCGCAGGATTTCACCCGCGACGATCCGCTGGTCCCGCGCCACCGCAGCCGCACGGAGTATCCCGACCTCTACGAGCACGAGTTCCCGGTCACCGTCTCCGCGGGCTCGGCACTGATCTACTCGATGAACACGTTCCACCGGGGCTCGGCGATGCGTGCGTCGGAGGGTGTCCGGTTCGCTCAGAACATCGGCCTGAAGCGGGTCGACGCTCCCTGGTGCGGCCAGGTCACGTTCCAGCACGAGGGTGGCCGGCCGGAGATGGACCGTTTCCTCGAGGCCGCGACGCCCCGCCAGCGCGAGCTGGTCGGTTTCCCGCCCGTCGGTGACAAGTACTGGGACGACCGGACGATCACCGGCGTCGGTGCCCGCTATCCCGGCATGGACATGACCCCCTACCTCGACGGTCGCTGACCTGACCGTCAGCGGCTCGCTGCCCGGCCGCCCACCCATGATCAAGAGGGGCTTTGCGTGCGAAACGCCGAGCGAATCCCCTCTTGATCATGGGTTGGGGGTCGGGGCGGGGCTCAGTGCACGGCGTAGACGGCGAGGATCACCGCGGCGTAATGACAGAGCGCCGCGACGATCGTGCAGAGGTGGAAGACCTCGTGGTATCCGAAGACCGACGGCGCCGGATCCGGCCGCCGGGTCGCGTAGACGATCGCCCCGAAGGTGTAGATGAGCCCGCCGATCACCAGCAGCAGCAAGGAGGCGAGGCCGGCCTCGCGCAGCATCGCCGGGAGAACGAAGATCGCGACCCAGCCCAGCAGGAGGTAGGGCGGCACGGTGAGCCACCGCGGCGCGGTGATCCACGCCTGCTTGAGGACCACACCACCGAGGGCACCGAGCCACACCACGGCGAGGATCACCTCACCGAACTCGCGCGGGAGGACCAGCAGCGCGAACGGCGTGTAGGTGCCGGCGATGAACACGAAGATCATCGAATGGTCGAGGCGCTTCATCACCCGCCGGCCGCGTTCGTTCCAGGTGCGCCGGTGGTAGAGCGCGCTGGTGCCGAAGAGCAGCGACACGGTGACGGCATAGATCACGGTGCCGACGACCGCCCGCTCGCCGCTGAAGGCGGCGACGGAGACCAGCACGGCGCCTGTCCCGAAGGACGCGACGAACGCCCAGAAATGCAACCAGCCGCGCCAGCGCGGCTTGACCGGAAGCCCCGTGCGAACAACCGCTCCGGCGAGTCCGCTCATGGGCCCCAAGTTACGGCAGCCGGAACCGTCGGGCCACAGAGCCTGGCGGGCAAACACGCTGACGCGGCGTAGTCTCACTGCCTGTGAGCGTCGCCGACATCGTGTACTCGATCTATGAACGACGTCTCATGCATCAACTGGCCGGCGCACCCCGGCCGGAGCACGTCGGCGTGATCCTGGACGGCAACCGGCGATGGGCCCGGGCCGCCGGGCGGGGGGACGTCAGCCAGGGTTACCGGCGCGGCGCGGACAAGATCGAAGAGCTGCTCGGCTGGTGCGCGGAGTCCGGTGTCGGGGTGGTGACGCTGTGGCTGCTGTCCACCGACAACCTGGTCCGGTCGACCGACGAGCTCGACCCGCTGCTGCGCATCATCGAGGACGTCGTCGAGGACCTGGCGGCGCCCGGCAGGCCGTGGCAACTGTCCGTGGTCGGGGCGCTCGACCTGCTGCCCGCGCCCGCCGCCGCCACCCTCAAGGCCGCCGCCGAACGGACCGATGGGCGCACCGGGGTCTGCGTCAACGTCGCCGTCGGTTACGGCGGCCGCCGGGAGATCGCCGACGCGGTCCGGTCCCTGCTGCACGAGCACGCCTCCCTCGGCACATCGATCGAGGAGCTGGCCGAGGTGCTCGACGTCGACCACATCGCCGAGCACCTCTACACCCGCGGGCAGCCCGACCCCGACCTGGTCATCCGCACCAGCGGCGAGCAGCGCCTCTCCGGCTTCCTGCTGTGGCAGAGCGCGCATTCGGAGTTCTACTTCTGCGACGCCTACTGGCCCGACTTCCGGCGGGTGGACTTCCTGCGGGCGCTGCGCGACTACGCCGCCAGGCATCGCCGGTACGGCGCCTGACAGACTGACCGGCATGGACGTGGCCCGTGAGTACGTCGCGCTCGGCCTGCGGTTCGACCGGCTCGAACGCGGCTTCGTCGACGCCTACACCGGGGAGCCGGCCCTGCGGCAGCAGGTGGAGAACGAGCCGCCGCCGCAGCCCGCGGCGTTGATCCGGCGGGCCCGCGAGCTGCTCGCCGAGCTGCCGGAGAGCGGGCTGGCCGCCGACCGGGTCGCGTTCCTGTCGGGTCAGCTCACCGGGCTGGAGTGCAGCGGCCGCCGGTTCGCGGGCGAGACCGTCGGCTTCGTCGACGAGGTCGACGCCTACTTCCAGGTGCGACCGGAGCCGGGTGATCCGCAGCGCTACGCCGCGGCGCACCGGGCCCTGGACGACGTCCTGCCCGGCTCCGGTGACCTGGCGACCCGCTACGCGGACTACCGCCGCCGGGAGGAATGCCCTCCCGACCGGCTCGGTGTCGCGGTGCATGCCCTCTCCAGCGCACTGCGCGACCGGGCCCGCGCGGTCTACGGGCTGCCGGAGAACGAGACGGTGGACTACCAGATCGTCACCGACGAGCCCTGGAGCGGGTTCAACTACTACCTGGGCGGCTTCCGGTCCCGGGTCGCCATCAATGCCGACCTGCCGCACCGGCTGACGCAGCTTCCGCATCTGGTGGCGCACGAGTCCTATCCGGGACACCACACCGAGCACTGCCGCAAGGAGCGCGGTCTGGTGGAGCGGGACCGCCACATCGAGCACACCGTGTTTCTGGTCAACACGCCCGAGTGCCTGATGGCCGAGGGCCTCGCCGACCTCGGCGTGCACGTCAGCGTCGGGGACGGGTGGGGCAAGTGGGCGGCGGAGATCTTCGCCGACCTCGGTCTCACCGTCGACGGCGAGGTCGCCGAGCGGGTCCGCACGGCGGCCGCGGACCTCGACGCGGTCCGCCAGGACGCCGCGCTGATGCTGCACGACCGCGGCGCGGACCCCGACGAGGTGGTGGCCTACCTGCAGCGGTGGCTGCTCATCCCCGCCGACCGGGGCCGGCAGATGCTGCGCTTCCTGGCCCACCCGCTCTGGCGCGCCTACACGTCGACCTACGTCGAGGGCTACCGGCTGCTCTCCTCCTGGCTCTCCGCGCGGCCGGTCGGCGAGGCGGTGACCGACCGCTTCCGGCGGCTGCTCGACGAGCCGCTCACCCCGGCCCGGGTGGCGGCCGACCTCCGCGCGTGACCGGGCATCCGAGACCGGAAGACGCCGAGCCGGAGGACACCCGCCCGGTCGGCGCCCGGCCGGTCGTGCCCGACCCGGACCAGGTGCAACTTCCCGAGCGCTGGCCGTCGGCCTGGCCGACGCTGTACCCGGTCGTCCGTGACCGCGCGCTCTTCGTCGCCCTGGTGGCGCTGCTGACCGGCGTGGGACTGGCGTTCGCCGCCGACCCGGTCGCGCAGTGGTGGGCGATCGCACTGCCCGCGCTGCTGCTCGTGGGACCGGTGTGGCGGGTGGCCCGCACGCCGGCGCGGGTCGGGCGCGCGGTGCGTACCGGGCGGGCACGGATGACGCCCGGCCGGCTGATCGCCGGCCGGAGCCGGTCCGGTCTCGTCTTCTCGACCCCGCACGGCACGGGCGCGGTGCCCGCCGGCCCGGTGGCGCGCGCCCTGTCCGGCCAGGTCGGCGTCCGGGTCGTCCTGGTGGGTCTGCGCGGGCTGCAGGCGGGCGGCGCGGTGGTGGACGAGGACGGGACCGTCGCTTACCTGCGCCGGCTGTCCACCGCGTACGGCGGGTAGCCGGCGGCCAGTCCCCGCGGGCTGGCGTGTCGCGACCGACCGGCGCCGGTGGACGTCGATAGCGTCGACCTCGGCGGTCCGGACCCGACAGCCGGGCGCCTGGGGGAGGGCCCGTGCACACTCGCCGTACCTACGTCGTGGACACCAGCGTCCTGCTGTCCGACCCGTACGCCCTGCACCGCTTCGCCGAGCACGACGTGGTGCTGCCACTGGTGGTGATCGGCGAGCTCGAGGGCAAGCGGCACCATCCCGAGCTCGGCTGGTTCGCCCGGCAGGCCCTCCGCCTGCTCGACGACCTGCGGGTGCGGCACGGTCGGCTGGACGCGCCGGTGCCGGTCGGCGACGGTGGCGGGACCCTGCACGTCGAGCTCAACCACAGCGACCCGGCCCTGCTGCCGGCCGGGTTCCGCACCGAGACCAACGACGCGCGGATCCTCGCCGTCGCCCTCAACCTCGCCGCCGAGGACAAGGACGTGGTCCTGGTCACCAAGGACATGCCGCTTCGGGTCACCGCAGCGTCGGTCGGGGTGACCGCCGAGGAGTACCGGGCGCACCTCGCGGTCGACGCCGGCTGGACCGGTATGGCCGAGATCGACGTCGCACCCGCCGATCTCGACCGGCTCTACTCCGGCGAGGTGGTGGAGCTGCCCGCGGCGGCCGAGCTCCCGTGCCACACCGGGCTGGTGCTGGCGTCCGGGCAGGGGTCGGCGCTGGGCCGGGTCACTGCGGACAAGGCGGTCACGCTGGTTCGCGGCGACCGGGAGGCGTTCGGCGTGCACGGCCGGTCGGCCGAGCAGCGGGTCGCGCTGGACCTGCTGCTGGACCCGTCGGTCGGCATCGTCTCGATGGGCGGGCGGGCCGGCACCGGCAAGTCGGCGCTGGCCCTGGCCGCGGGCCTGGAGACCGTCGTCGAGCGGCGGCAGCACAAGCGGGTCATCGTCTTCCGGCCGCTCTACGCCGTGGGGGGACAACAGCTCGGCTATCTGCCCGGCAGCGAGGGCGAGAAGATGTCGCCCTGGGCTCAGGCCGTCTTCGACACGCTCGGCGCGCTGGTCGGCCAGGACGTGATCGACGAGGTCCTCGACCGCAACATGCTCGAGGTGCTGCCGCTGACCCACATCCGGGGACGGTCGCTGCACGACGCGTTCGTGGTGGTGGACGAGGCGCAGTCCCTGGAGCGCGGCGTGCTGCTGACCGTGCTGTCCCGGATCGGCGCCGGCTCGCGGGTGGTGCTCACCCACGACGTCGCCCAGCGGGACAACCTGCGGGTGGGCCGGCACGACGGGGTCGCCGCCGTGATCGAGGCGCTCAAGGGGCACCCGCTGTTCGCCCATGTGACACTGACCCGCTCGGAACGCTCGCCGATCGCGGCGTTGGTCACCGAGATGCTGGAGGACCTGCCGTTCTGAGGATCCTGCCGGCTACGGGGGCTCGCCGCGCTCAGGTCATGTTCTGCAGGAAGCCCAGCATGTCCTCGGCGTGCTCCTCCTCGGTGGCGAGGATGCCCTCCATGACCCGCCGCGTGGTGGGATCGCCGGCGCCGAGCCAGTTGATGATCTCGGTGTACGAGGAGATCGCGACCCGCTCGGCGACGAGGTCCTCCTTGACCATGTCGAGCAGTGCCTCGGCCGTCGTGTACTCCGAGTGCGACCGCGAGGTGAGGGTGTCCGGGTTGAGGTCGGGTACGCCGCCGAGCTGGTTGATCCGCTCGCAGATCTGGTCGGCGTGGTCCTGCTCCTCGCCGGCGTGCTGCAGGAACTCGGCGGCCACCGGCTCGGCGTTCAGCCCGGTGGCGGCGTAGTAGTGCTGCTTGTAGCGCAGGACGCAGACCAGCTCGGTCGCGAGAGCCTCCTGCAGCACCGTCAGCACCCGGTCGAGGTCGGCGCCGTACGTCGACGTCACCGGCCCCCTGTCGATCTCCTCCCGCGCCCGGGCACGCAGGGTCTGTACGTCGGTCAAGAAGTCACCCACGAGATGTCCCCTCCACTTGGTGTCGCTCCATTGTGTCGTGCCCGCCCCGCCCCGGACGCCGCCGGGTCAGTCCTGGATCGGGCGGGTCATGGCGAGGACGTCGAGGGCCTCGTCGAGCTGCTCCTTGGTCAGCTCGCCGCGTTCGATATAGCCCCGCTCGAGGACGACCTCGCGGATCGTCTTCTGCTCGGCCAGTGACTGTTTGGCGACCTTCGCGGCCTCGTCGTAGCCGATGTGGTGCGTCAGCGGCGTCACGATGGCCGGGGATGACTCGGCGTAGGTGCGGCAGCGGTCGGCGTCGGCGGTGATCCCGGCGACGGTGCGGTCGGCGAGCAGCCGCGAGATGTTGGCGAGCAGGCGGATCGACTCGAGCAGGTTGCGGGCGATCACCGGGAGCATGACGTTGAGCTCGAGGTTGCCGGCCGCGCCGCCGAAGGCGACGGCGGCGTCGTTGCCGATCACCTGGGCGACCACCTGGCAGACCGCCTCGGGGATCACCGGATTGACCTTGCCCGGCATGATCGACGACCCGGGCTGCAGATCGGGCAGCTGGATCTCGGCCAGACCGGTGCGTGGTCCGGAGGCCATCCACCGGATGTCGTTGGCGATCTTGTTGAGGCTCACCGCGATGGTGCGGAGGACTCCACTGGCCTCGACAAGGGCGTCGCGCGAGCCCTGCGCCTCGAAGTGGTCCCGCGCCTCGGACAGCGGTAGGTCGAGCTTCTGGACCAGCCGGAGCACCACCCGGTTGCCGAAGCCGGCCGGGGCGTTGATGCCGGTGCCGACCGCCGTCCCCCCGAGGGGGAGTTCGCCGATCCGGGGGAGGGCGGCCTCCAGCCGCTCGATGCCCAGCCGCATCGCGGCGGCGTAGCCGCCGAACTCCTGGCCGAGGGTGACCGGGGTCGCGTCCATCAGGTGCGTGCGGCCGGACTTGACCACGCCGGCGAACTCCTGCGCCTTGTCCTCCAGCGCCTCGGCCAGGTGCGCGAGCGACGGGATCAGGCTGCGCACGATCCCTTCCGTGGCGGCGAGGTGGATGGCCGACGGGAACTGGTCGTTGGACGACAGCGGCGCGTTGACGTCGTCGTTGGGGTGGACCGCCGTCCCGAGCCGCTCGGCCGCGAGGGTGGCCAGCACCTCGTTCGCGTTCATGTTGGAACTCGTGCCGGAGCCGGTCTGGAAGACGTCGATCGGGAAGTGTTCGTCCCACGCCCCGGTGGCGACCTCGTCGGCCGCGGCCGCGACGGCCTGGGCGAGCGTCGGGTCGATCATCCCCATCTCGGCCCGCACCCGCACCGAGGCACCCTTGATCTGGGCCAGCGCCGAGATCAGGGCGGCGTCGATCGTCAGGCCGGAAACCGGGAAGTTGTCCACCGCACGCTGGGTCTGGGCGCGCCATTTCGCCGTCACCGGCACCGGCACGTCGCCCATGGAGTCGTGTTCCACGCGGTACTCCGGTTCGGACACGGTCCACTCCTCGGCGTGTGGGGCTATCGGTCCCTCCCCGCCGATGCTAGCCAGCGGGCTACCGCGACCGTGCCGCCCGGCGGGTGACGGACGCCACTCCGCCCGCCGCTCAGCCGTGCCGGTCGAAGTCGACCGCGCTGTAGGCCCGTAGCTTGGTCAGCGAGTGGGAACTGTCGATCAGCCGGATCGTGCCGCTCTTCGAGCGCATCACGATCGAGTGGGTCTGCGCGCCGCCGTGGCGGTAGCGCACGCCCTGCAACAGCTCGCCGTCGGTGATGCCGGTGGCGACGAAGAACACGTTGTCGCTGGTCACCAGGTCGCGGGTGGTGAGCACCTGCGAGAGGTCGTGGCCGGCGGCGATCGCCTTGGCCCGCTCCTCGTCGTCGCGCGGCCACAGCCGGCCCTGCATCGTGCCGCCGAGGCAGGTCAGGGCGGCCGCGGCGATGATGCCCTCCGGTGTCCCGCCGATCCCGAGCAGCAGGTCGACGCCGGTGGTCTCGCGGGCGGCCATGATCGCCCCGGCCACGTCTCCGTCGGACATGAAGGTGATCCGGGCGCCGGCCGCGCGGACCTGCTCGACGAGGTCCTCGTGCCGGGGCCGGTCGAGAACGCAGACGGTGACGTCCTCGACCTGCAGGCCCTTGGCCTTGGCCACCCGGCGGATGTTCTCGCCCGGCGGCGCGGTGATGTCGACGACGTCGGCGGCCTCGGGGCCGGTGGCCAGCTTCTCCATGTAGAAGACGGCCGACGGGTCGTACATCGTCCCGCGCTCGGCGACGGCGAGCACGGACAGCGCGTTGGGCATGCCCTTGGCCATCAGGGTCGTGCCGTCGATCGGGTCGACGGCGACGTCGCATTCGGCGCCCGTGCCGTCGCCGACCTCCTCGCCGTTGAAGAGCATCGGCGCCTCGTCCTTCTCGCCCTCGCCGATGACGACGGTGCCGCGCATGGCGACGGTTCCGATCAGCGCCCGCATCGCGTCCACCGCGGCGCCGTCCCCCCCGTTCTTGTCGCCCCGGCCCACCCACCGGCCGGCCGCCATCGCGGCGGCTTCGGTGGCCCGGACCAGCTCGAGGGCGAGGTTGCGGTCCGGTGCTTCGTGGCGTACGGCGAGCTCGGGGGGTACCTCGGTCATCGTCACTCCCGTGGCCTCACGTCGGCGGGGTCACCTCCGATCCTTGCAGATCCGGGGCCGCCGTCCGAGGCCCGTCACCGCCGGTGAACACCCGGCCGGAGCGTGGGCGAGGATGGAGGGGTGACTGACAGCCCGCCACCGGCGTCGTCGGGGGCCCGCCGGACCGTGGTCAACATGCTCCGGTCGCTGGTGCCCCTGACGCTGCTCATCGTCGTGCTCGTGGTGGTCTTCCAGCCCAAGCGCCAGCCGATCCCCACGGTGGACCCGGCGAACGATTTCCGCTACGCCGCGAGCCAGCTCGGCACGTCCGTCCCCAGCCCGCACGGCCTGGGCACCGGCTGGCGGTCGACCAGCAGCGACGTCGCGACCAGCGCCCCGGGCAGGCGGGCGGTGTCGGTCGACGTCGGGTACGTCACCCCGGGCGGCAACTTCGCCCGGCTCGTCGAGAGCGGCCGCCCCGTCGCCGAGGTCGTGCGGACCCAGCTGCGCAACCCGAGCCCGGCGGGCGCCGTGACGATCGGCGGACGGCGGTGGGCGCGATATCGCACCGACCGGGGGGAGACGGCGTTGGCCGGGACGCTGAGCGGGATCGGCGTCGTCGTGACGGGGAACGCCTCGTCGGCCGAGATGCGGACCCTGATCAGCTCGCTGCGCTGAGCCGGGCGGTCACCCGCCGCCGGGATCGTCCTCGGCGGTCGGCCCGTCGTGGCCGCGTTTGGCCAGCGCCTCGTCCAGCGTCGCCCGGGCGCCGTCCAGCCAGCGCTGGCAGATGTCGGCCAGCTCCTCCCCGCGTTCCCACAACGCCAACGACTCCTCGAGCGTCAGGCCGCCGGACTCCAGCCGCCGGACGACCTCGGTGAGCTCGTCGCGCGCCTTCTCATAGCTCGGGGCTGCCTCGGTCACGTCCCTACCGTTCTCGTGGGAGCCGTTCTTGTGGGGGTGGGAGCCGCCGGGTGGGACCGGCCCGCGGTGGCGTCCAGCGACCCGTCGCCGAGGCGGATGTGCAGTGCCGCGCCCCCTTCGACGGCGCCGGCACTGCGCAGCACCGCCCCGTCGGGGCCGTGCACGACGGCATAGCCGCGCTCGAGCGTGGCTGCGGGGCTGAGGGCGCGCACCCGGGCCCGGGTGTGGCCGAGGTCGGCGTCGGCGGCGTCGAGGCGGTGGGCCAGACATCGCCGGGCCCGGTCACGCAGCGCGTGAAGGTCGGCCCGGCGGCCGTCGATCAGGTGTGCGGGGTCCGCCAGCACCGGCCGGGCCCGCACCGCACGCAGCCGGTCGGACTCGGTGTCCAGCCGGTGTCCGATCGCGCGCCGCAACCGCGCCCGGCGCTCGGTGAGCGCGGCCAGCTCCTCCGCGACGGCGGGGACGATCCGCTTGCCGGCGTCGGTCGGGGTCGAGGCGCGCAGGTCCGCGACGAGGTCGACGAGGGGGGTGTCCGCCTCGTGCCCGATGGCGCTGACGACCGGAGTTCGCGCCGCGGCGACCGCGCGGCACAGCGCCTCGTCGCTGAACGGGAGCAGGTCCTCCACCGACCCGCCACCGCGAGCGAGCACGATCACGTCGACGTCGGGGTCGGCGTCGAGGGTGTGCAGGGCGGCGAGAACCTGGGTGACCGCCGCCGGGCCCTGCACGGCGACGTTCTCGATCCGGAACCGGACCGCCGGCCAGCGCCGTACGGCGTTCTCCCGAACGTCGCGTTCGGCCGCGCTGGCCCGGCCGGTGATCAGCCCGACGCGCTGCGGCAGGAACGGCACCGCGCGCTTGCGGTCCCGGTCGAAGAGCCCCTCGGTGGCCAGCACCCGCTTGAGGCGCTCCAGCCGGGCCAGCAGCTCACCGACACCGATCGGGCGGATCTCGGTGGCCCGCAGCGACAGGGTGCCGCGCGCGGGGTAGAAGTCCGGCCGGGCCCGGACCACCACCCGGGCGCCGTCCCGCAGCGTCCCGCCCGCCTCGGCCACCTCCCGCAGGCAGGTGACGGTGAGGGACACGTCGGCGGCCGGGTCACGCAGGGTGAGGAAGACGGTGCGGGTCCCGGGCCGGTTGGTGAGCTGCGTCACCTGACCCTCGACCCACACCTCGCCCAGGCGGCCGATCCAGTCCGCGATCTTGCGCGCCACCGTGCGTACCGGCCACGGTGACTCGGCGGTGGTCGGCTCGGCCACGTCAGCCGTGACGGATCGTGTCGAGACGGTTTCCGAGCATGGTCAGGTAGGCCGGCCGCGCCTGGTGTCGCCGCTCGTAGCCGAGCAGCTCGTCGATCTGCTCGGCGGAGAGTCGACGGAGCCGGGCCCGCAGCTGCGCGACGCGCAGGTCGTCGTAGCCGGGAAGGAAGAGTGGTTCGCCGTCGACGACCGCCGACTCCGCGTCCGGCGGAGGCTCCCGGTCCGGCCCGGGCGGTGGCGCGGAGAAATCGTCGGTCACCAGGAAGGTGTCGTGGTCAGAGAGGGTCTCGTCGGCCGGGAAGCGGCCGACCGTCACCTCGTCCTCGTCGAACCGGGCCCACGCCGGGGGATCCGCCGGTTCGGGCTGCAGCTGGCTCAGGAGGGCATCGCCCCGGATGACGAGGTCGGCATAGCGCTGCTGCGCCTTCAAGGAGACCTGCAGCGCGCTGCTGACCGCCATGACCGGGAGGGCGACGAGCTGGCCGGGCAAACGCCGCGCCTCGTCGATGGTCGCGGCGGCGAGGCCGGCGGCGGCCCGAAGCGGGGTCGGGATCGCGGTGCTCATACGACCAGGGTGCACCATCGCCGCCGGGCTGTCGGGTCAGGTCCCGTCCCCGGCCCCGCACCCGACCTCCGGACACCTTCCGCACGTACCATCGGGGCATGACCTCGCCCACCCGTCGTGTCCTGCTCGCCAAACCGCGTGGGTACTGCGCGGGCGTCGACCGTGCGGTCGTGGCGGTCGAGCGTGCGCTGGATCTCCACGGTGCACCCGTCTACGTGCGCAAGCAGATCGTGCACAACCAGCACGTCGTCTCGTCCCTGGAGGGTCGTGGGGCGATCTTCGTCGACGAGACCGAGGACGTGCCCGAGGGCGCGACCGTCGTGTTCTCCGCGCACGGCGTGGCTCCCTCCGTGCACGAGGAGGCGGAGCGTCGCCGGCTGCAGACGATCGACGCGACCTGCCCGCTGGTGACCAAGGTGCACGCCGAGGTACGCCGGTTCGCCGCGGCCGACTACGACATCCTGCTGATCGGGCATGCCGGCCACGAAGAGGTCGTCGGCACGATGGGGGAGGCCGCCGACCGGATCCATCTGGTCGACAGCGCCGAGGACGTCGACAACGTGCAGGTGCGCGACCCGGAGCGGGTGGTGTGGCTGTCCCAGACGACGCTGTCGGTCGACGAGACGCTGCAGACGGTGGCCCGGCTGCAGCAACGCTTCCCGGCGATGAAGGCGCCGCCGAGCGACGACATCTGCTACGCGACACAGAACCGGCAGAGCGCCGTCAAGCAGATGGCGCCCGACTGCGACGTGGTCATCGTCGTGGGTTCGGCCAACTCCTCCAACTCGGTCCGGCTGGTCGAGGTCGCGCTGGAGGCCGGCGCGAAAGCCTCGTACCTCGTCGATCACGCCGGTGAGATCGATCCGGCCTGGCTCGACGGTGTGGCGACGGTCGGGGTGACCAGCGGCGCGTCGGTGCCCGAGGTGCTCGTGTCGGGGGTGCTCGACTGGTTGGCCGACCGGGGCTTCGACGCGATCGACGAGATCAGTGCGGCAGACGAGCGGCTGACCTTCGCCCTTCCCCGGGAGCTGCGCACCCAGCCGCGGGCGGCCGCGACCCCCTCGGGCTGATCAGCTGCGGCTGAGCAGCCGGACCCCGCCGATCAGCGCCGCGAGACCGGTGGCGATGGCGATGGCCGGAAAGCCGTGGGCGAGGTAGTCCATCGTCAGCCCCGTTGCGCTGTGCGAGGTGGTCAGCACGTTGACCATGGCCAGGGCCAGGCAGATCAGCGGAGGGGCGAGGACGACCCAGAGCAGGTCGCTGCGGCGCACCAGGGCGGCGGCGACCGCGGTGCTGCCGATGAGGCAGATCGCGAACAGCAGGCGCAGGCCGGGGCCGGTGAAGACGTCGATGGACCCGCCGATGCCGGAGACGACGAATGCGAGCAGCGCCGCCGCCGGTCCGGCCATCCCCCGACGCGACGGGTTCAGAACGGGCCGCGATCCGCTACGCGGCGGTTTCACGCTGGTCGACACGCTCGCCTCCGGCTGATGGGTATGGCCCAACGGTAGCTGGCGGCCGGGCGCGGCGCCTGCTCGGCCGGAATGGCGCCATGCCGACAGGCCGGGCGGCGGGTCGTGCCCGGGTCGTGCCCGGGCCGCGATCTCAGTCGGGACTCAGCCGCTCCCGGGCGCGGGCCGACTGCGGGGCGGCGCCGAGTCGGGGAGCGCGATCAGCGCGTCGCTCGCCGACGCGACCAGCTCCGGGGCCTGCAGCCGCCGCGGCACCGAGGTGATCTGCTCCGCAGGAGCCAGCTCGGCATCGCTGACCTGCAGCTCGGTGAGCTTGCGTGCACTGACCAGCACCCGGCTCTCCAGAGAGGCCACGGTCTGGTTGTACTGGTCGACCGTCTTGCTCAGCTGGCCGCCCATCCGGGCGAAGTGGCTGCCCATGGTCGCGAGCCGGCCGTGCAGCTCCTTGCCCAGCAGGTGGATCTTCGCGGCGTTCTCGGCGAGCGCCTCCTGGCGCCAGGTGTAGGCGACCGTGCGCAGCAACGCGACGAGCGTCGAGGGCGTCGCGATCACCACATTGCGCTCGAACGCGTGCTCCAGCAGCGCCGGATCGTGGTCCAGGGCGGCGTTGAGGAACACCTCCGCCGGCACGAACATCACCACGAACTCCGGTGTCGGGTCGAACGCCGTCCAGTAGGCCTTGTCGGCGAGTCGGTCGACGTGCTCGCGCAGGTGGCGGGCGTGAGCCCTGAGCCTGGCGGTGCGGGTGGTGTCGTCGCGCGCCTCCATCGCCTCGAGGAACCCGACGAAGGACACCTTGGCGTCGACGACGACGTTCTTGTCGCCGGCGAGGTGCACGACGAGATCGGGACGCAGGGCGGCGCCGTCGGAACCGGTGGCGCTCTTCTGGGTGGCGAAGTCGCAGTGCTCGACCATCCCCGCGGTCCGAATGATCTGCTCGAGCTGCAACTCACCCCAGCGGCCACGGACCTGCGGTGCCCGCAGTGCGGTGACGAGCTGGCTGGTCTCCTGCTCCAACCGCTCGGAGCTCTGCCGCATGGTGGTGACCTGCTCGCGCAGAGCGCGGTAGGAGCCGATCCGCTCCTTCTCCACCGACTGGATCTGCTCCTCGACCTTGCCGAGCGCATCACGCAACGGGCCGACCATGCCCTCGATGGCCTGCTGGCGGGCGGCCAGGTCCCCGTCGGCGGCGACTCCGGCCTGCTTCAACCGGGTCTCCGCAAGGGTCATGAACTCCCGCGAGCTGCGGGACAACGCCTCCTGGGACAGGGTGCTGAAGGCGTCCCGGAGCCGCTGCTCCCCCTGCTCGAGGCGGGCGATCTGATCCGCGGCAGACCGCCGCTCGTGCTCCAGCGCGGCGTCGAGTCGAGCGGCCTGCGCCTCCGCGGACCGGGCCCGCTCGTCGAGCGCGGTCCGCTCCGCCCGGAGTGCGTCACGATCGGTCCGGAGGGAGTCCCGCTGGGCTGTGGCGGCACGGGCGTCCCCGCGGCCCAGGGCGAGCCCGGCCACCAACCCGGCGGCCAGCATCAGCAGGCCGATCAGCACAGTGGTGACGTCCATGCCCAAATGCTGACACCGGGCACCGACAGTTTCCGGGAGGCCGCGCCGAGGCCGCATCCGGCGGGGCATCCCGGGAGAGCGTCGCCCGGCCGGGGCCGAACGCGCCGCCGGCAGCCGAACGACCGGCGCCTAGCATCGACGCCTGTGGCTCTCACCATCGGAATCGTCGGCCTGCCCAACGTCGGCAAGTCGACCCTGTTCAACGCCCTGACCAAGAACGACGTCGTCGCCGCCAACTATCCGTTCGCCACCATCGCGCCCAACGTCGGCGTCGTCGGCGTACCGGATCCGCGGTTGGAGGTGCTGGCCAAGCTCTTCGACAGCGCCCGCGTCGTCCCGGCCAGCGTGTCCTTCGTCGACATCGCCGGCCTGGTCCGCGGGGCGAGCGAGGGACAGGGGCTCGGCAACCAGTTCCTGGCGCATATCCGCGAGGCCAACGCGATCTGCCAGGTGATCCGCGGATTCGCCGACCCGGACGTCGCCCACGTCGACGGCAAGGTGTCGCCGGCCGACGACATCGAGACGGTCAACACCGAGCTGGTCCTCGCCGACCTGCAGACCCTGGACAAGGCGATTCCCCGGCTGGAGAAGGAGTCGCGGCTGCACAAGGACCGGCGGCCGCTGCTCGAGTCCGCCACGGCGGCGCGCGAGATCCTCGACTCCGGCCGCACGCTGTTCTCGGCCGGCGTGGACGCGGAGCCGCTGCGTGAGCTCGGTCTCCTGACCACGAAGCCCTTCCTCTACGTCTTCAACGTCGACGAGGGCGAACTCGCCGACGCCGAATATCTCGACCGGCTGCGCGAGATGGTCGCGCCGGCGGAGGCGATCGTCCTCGACGCCAAGACCGAGTCCGAGCTGGTCGAGCTGCCCGATGACGAGGCCGCGGAGCTGCTGGCCGCCGTCGGGCAGGAGGAGGCGGGTCTGCACCAGCTCGTGCGGATCGGGTTCACCACCTTGGGTCTGCAGACGTTTCTCACGGCCGGACCGAAGGAGTCGCGCGCGTGGACCATCCCGGTCGGTGCGACCGCGCCGGAGGCGGCCGGGGTGATCCACACCGATTTCCAGCGGGGTTTCATCAAGGCCGAGGTGGTCTCCTACGATGACCTGATCGCCGCCGGGTCGATGAACGCGGCGCGGTCGGTCGGCCGGGTGCGGATGGAGGGCAAGGACTACGTGATGTCGGATGGTGATGTCGTGGAGTTCCGCTTCAACGTCTGAACCGGCTGTCGATGCCTAGCGACCGGCCCTGCCGACGGCTACCGGGGGAATAGCTGCAGCGGAGACCGATCGCCCACCGACCACCGGTGCCCGAACGGATCGGTGAAGCCGCCTTGTCGGTGCGTGCCCCACGGCGCGGCATGGTCGGTCACGGGCTCCACGTCGGTCGCTCCCGCCTGAGCAGCCATGGCGACGAGCTCATCGGGTTCGTCGACGAACACCTCGATGCGAGTGGTGGTCAGGCCGACGTCCGTCGGAGCCGGCTCCTGCTTCTTGCCCGGCACAGCTTCGTGCAGCAGAAACGGTGCGCCGTGCAGGTGGAGCGCGGCGACACCACCGAGATCCCAGAGACGCTCGGCGCCAAGTGCTTCGGCGTACCAGTTGAGCGCCGCCGCGGCGTCCGAGACGATCAACATCACCGACAGGGTGGGGGTCGTAGCGACTGTGTCCATAGCCAGTCAGGATGCATCGGTTGTGTCGGGTACGCGAGCGTTACCAGCCGAGTGCGCCGTTCCGGTCGATGATGCTGCCGTTCGTCGACGAGCATCGGATCAGGATCGCCGCGTCGCGCGAGCTCGTGTGGACCGCACTGCGGCGCTGGGTCGATTCGTCGCTCGGCGTCGGTGCGAACAACCCGCTGGCCCGGCTGCTGGGGACCGAGCCGCGTACCGGCTTCGAGGTCACGCGGGAGGTCCCGAATCAGCACGTCGGCCTCGCCGGGCGCCACCGGTTCTCCCGCTACGTGCTGGTGTTCGAAATCGACGACGGTGCCGGCGGGGCGACCGTGCTGAGGGCCCGGACCTACGCGGCATTTCCCGGCCCGCACGGCCGCGTCTACCGTGCGCTGGTCATCGGCACCGGGGCTCATGCCGTCGCCGTGGCGCACATGCTGCGCTCGGTACGCCGCCTGAGCCTGCGCTGAGTCGGGTAGGTCACCGTTCGGGGCGTTCCGGGGCGGACGCGGTGACGCTGATGCGACGGAGCAGGTCGGACATCAACAGCGCCTCCGCCGCCTCCTCCTGAAGAGCGATGATCGCCCGGTCTCCGGCGGCGTCGACCGTGGCGGTCGCCTCCCACAGGGTCCCTCCTCAGATCGAGGTCCCGGTGGCGTTGGGGCACCCGCTCGTCGGTCGGGTCGACCGTCCGCCAGGCGGTGAGGGCGATCCGGCCGCCGGGTCTCAGCACCCGCGCGCACTCGCGGATCGCGGCGAGCGGTGGGTCGGCGAACTGAACGGCATCGATGCAGATCACGGCGTCGACCGACTCCGGCTCCAGTCCGGACGAGGTCGCCGACGACGAAATCGGCCCGGCCGCCGAGCCCGAAGCGGGCAACGTTCTCCCTCGCCTGTTCGATCGCGACGGTCGAGAAGTCCACGCCGACGAGACGGGCACCGGTCCGCCGGGCGATCTCCAGGCCGTATCCGCCCCGCCCGCAGGCGAGGTCGAGAAGCACCGCGCCGGGGGCCAGGCGCAGCGACGACTGCATGTCGGAGATCCCTTCCCACGGCAGCAGACTCGTCGATTCCAACTCCGGTGGCAGGCCCAGCGTCGTCTGGACGATCTCCGCCTCGCGGACCGATACCTGCAGGTCGGCGTACCACTCGTCGAAGTACGCGGCGTCACGCGTGGCCATAGCCGGTCCACCCCCTCACAGCGGCGTGGGCCGACGACATCGAGATCACGACCGACCGCCCGCCGGCCATTGTCCCGCTCCGGTGTCCGCTAGCGTCGTGGGTGGCGGTATCCGCGCCGAAGAAGTGTGACGACGTACCGGGGTGGCGATGGATGGGACGACGATTGGTCCGCCTCCGGACGGCGTGGCGCGGAAGGCGCTGACGCGGGAGCGCCGGCGCGTCGCCGAACACATCGCCGCGCTCGAGCGCGACTTCACCGGCATGGTCGAGGCGTCGGAGTCCTCGAACGCCGACGACGAGCACGATCCCGAGGGCGCCACGATCGCGTTCGAACGGGCGCAGCTCGACGCGTCGCTCGCCGGGTCCAGGTCACGGCTCGACGAGATCGACCGGGCGTTGGAACGCCTTGATTGCGGGACCTACGGGACCTGCGAGAGCTGCGGTGGAGCGATCGGCGCGGAGCGGCTGGCGGCGCTCCCGGCGGCGCGGAGGTGCGTCCGGTGCGTCAGCTGAGCTCAGGCCGGGCCACGCACGCGTCCCGCCACATGGTGACGACCTCCGGCCCTCCGGCCGGCAGGGTGAACGAACTCCGTACCTCGAAACCGTAGCGGAGATACAGCGCGACGTTCGCGGGGTTGCTGGCCTCCAGGTAGCACGGAATCTGCGTCTCGTCGATCCGGCGAAGATTGGCCGCCAGCAGGCCGAGTCCGTACCCGTGTCCCCGGTCGGCGGCATCGGTGCCCAGGAGGCTCAGATAGAAGTGCTCCGTGTCCCGAGGATGAGCCCGGTCGAACATGTCGAAGGCCTGCAGCACGCGCGATGCGTCCGCACCGAACATCTCGCCGAGAATCGGCTCCAAGGCGGCTTCCTGGTCGACTGGGAGTTCCGTCGCGTGCGGGGGGATCCACACCGAGGTCGCGGTGTTGTCCGCGGTCAGCCACACCCACGGATAGCGCATGGCCCCATCGACCAGCAGCCCCCACAACCGCTCGTGTTGCTCGGCCCGGCGCGCAGGATCGGGAAACACCCAACTCCACGTCGGATCGTCATAGAACGCACTTACCAGAAGCGCGACGACAGCATTCCTGTCCTCACCGGACGCCGTGCGCGGCCTGCCCCTGCCCGAGGCCATGTGTTCAGCTCCAACGGTCAACGACGGCGATCTCTGTGCTCAGGATCCCTCGCGTCAACGCACGAGTGGGCGGACTTTCTCCCCGCAGGTGCGATCGAAAACATTCGCCGGTGAGGTCTTGGGACCGGCTTGGGCCAGACCGCCGTCAGAGTTCGCTCGGGCGTCGCGGGTGAGGAGCGAGCAGTGCCTGGACGGAAGGCGGTACGTCGATGCCTTCGGAGAGGTCGGGGGCGGGAACGGGCGTTCCGACGGGACGACCCCGGAACGGGACGATCCCGGCCCAGCTCGGGCCCGCGACGTCGTCGGCCGGGTCCTCGGGCCATCCCGACGAGATCTTCACGTGCCATTCCTCGATGGGCATCGACAACACCATGGTGGCCGCGAGCTCCCGCCGCGTCGACGCCCGGACCTCGCCGCTGCGGCCGGGGATGAACCGGTCGGTCAGCAACGCCAGCCCGCGGTCCTTGTCCTGTCCGGTGAGCGCGGTGAACCGGCCGAACAGCGTGGCGCTGCGGTAGGCGAACGACGACTCGAACGCCGATCGCGCGACGATGATCCCGTCCAGTGCCGTGACCGTCACGCAGCACGGCGCGCCGCGCGCGAGTGCGGTCATCCAGCCGGAGCCGGTGGAGCCGTGGATCAGGAGCCGGTCGGCATCCCGTGCGGTCGCGGTCGGGATCACGACCGCACGGTCGGCGACGATCAGGCCGACGTGCGCGACGAGGACTGCGTCGAGGAGTTGGTCGAGCGCAGCACGATCGTCCACGTAGAGGCCGCGGGTCCGGGTCGGTTCGGTCGGCCTGGTCGGCATGTGCCCTCACCCCCGTCGCCGCACTCGTCCGCCAGTGTCCCATCGCGATGCGCTAGCGTCCGGGAATGACCGAGCCGCCGACGATCTTCCCGGAGCTGAACACGGTTCTGGGCGAGCTCGTGTCGGCCGCACGCGATGCCCTGCCGGGCAACTTCTGCGGTGCCTATCTCCAAGGATCGTTCGCCGCCGGCGACGCCGACGTCTACAGCGATGTCGATTTCCTCGTCGTCGCAGAGCACCCGATCACCGCGGAGCAGACCGAGGCGATCGCGGCCGGGCACGCCCGGGTCCACGCCGGGCCGATTCCCTGGGCCCAGCACCTCGAAGGCTCCTACGTCGACCGGGCGGCCCTGCGCCGGGTCGGACCCAGACCTGACCCGTGGATCTATTTCGACAACGGCAGCAAACGGCTGGAGTGGTCCGATCACGACAACAACGCCGTGACCCGGTGGACGCTGCGGGAGCACGGAGTCGTCCTCGCCGGGCCTGCTCCCGACATGCTCGTGGACCCGGTGTCCGCGGCGCAGTTGCGCTCGGAGGTTCTCGCGGTCATCCGGGACTGGGCGGTGGATCTGCGCGCCGACCGGGAGGGGATGGACAATGCGTGGCGCCAGCCGCATGTGGTGTTGTCCTACTGCCGGACACTGCACACCCTGGCGGTCGGTCAGGTGACGTCCAAGCCGGTCGCCGGCCGCTGGGCGCTGGGCGAGCTCGATGCACGCTGGCGCCCGCTGATCCAGCAGGCCCTCGACGACCGGCCGGATCCGTGGCTGCGGGTGCATCGACGCGCCCGTCCGGGGGCCGTCGACGAGACCTGGGACTTCATCGACCACGTCCTGGTGCTCGCCGACGAGTACGAGTCGCAGGCGGTCAACGCCTCCTGACGTCCGGGTGGTGTCCGTCGAGGAGCTCCGCGGCCAGCGCGGAATCGGCGGCCAGGTCAGCGATCGGGTAGCCGATCGACGGGGTGCCCGTCAGGGTGGCATGCAGATCGACCCAGATCTGACGCCGTGAGGTCTGGAAAGTCTGCGGCAGGGAACGTCCACCGCTCTCGTCGAAGCGCTCCACGTCGACCGGCGCCGCGTCGTCCGGCGCACCGAACCGGACCCGCCAGTGTTCCCCGGGCGCGACCAGGTCGACCCGCAGTGACTCCGCGGCGTCGGCCGAGACCAGGCCGACGAGATTGACCGCGAGACTCCCCACGCTGCCCTGCAGCACGTAGTGCTCCGATGACCGATGGACCGGCTGCAGGGACGGCGTTCCCTCGAGGATCGGGCGTACGACGGCGAGCTGGTCGAGCAGCGCCGCGGACAGGCTCCGGTCGGCGTTCGCCGGCACGCAGACGACGCTGTCCAGCAAGGTGGCGCCCGCCGCCCCGGCCCGCAGCTCTGGACGCGCCGCGGTCCAGGTGCGGTGTCCGGCGTAGGAGGTGTCGACGGCGACACGGACATCGGCCCGGGCGGCCAGTTGGACGACGGCGTCGACGGCGGCGGGGTCCGCCGGCTCGGGCCGGGTGAGCAGGATGGCGCGGCTTCCTGCCTCGATCGCCGCGGTCACCGTGGCCGGCCAGTCTGCGCTCCGTCCGGAGACCACGGCGACGTCGGCCGGTCGACCGGCGGCGATTCGGAACCGTCCGGGGACCGTCGCGAGCGCGGCGCGATGGGCCGGGCGGACCGCCGGATCGGCCGGGTCGAGGTCGACGGTGAGTAGCGGTGTCGTCATCGGTTCTCCCGGATCAGGTCCGTGGCTCCGTCGGCGATGGCGAGCGCGAGGGCGACGTCGTCGACCGCCTCGTGCACCGGGATGGCCGGCGCGGCGCCGTACTGGACGATGTCGGCGAGATGACGCCACTCCGCCTGGTAGCCGTTGTCGGCGTAGCGCCACGACCGGTCGCCGGCTCCGGACCGGACGTGCGCCGACGCCGAGCCGGCGAGCACGAAGGACGGCGGGAAGTCCACGTGCAGGTCGCCGTGCGGTCCCCAGGCGTCGAGCGTCCAGTCGGGGCGCCACCGGCCCGGCATCATGCCGATCAGCTGGGCCACCCGATCGTCGTCGTCGGCGACCGTGACCAGATACCCGAAGGGCTCGAGCACCTGGGCCCCCGTCACCCGGGCGAGCTTCGGGATCAGGCGTCGTACGAGCGGGAGGGCATGGATCGCGAGCCCGATGATCCCGCCGCGCAGTCGCTCGACCTCGGCGTCACCGGGGGAGATGGGTGCGGCGCCGGAGGCCGGCGCGGGCAGGACGGGGTCGGTCGCGAGGCCGATCATCTCGTCGTTGGACGGGAGATAGATGACCGATCGCGTCATCGTCGCGTCCCCACCGGCCTCCTCCCACCGGTCACGTGCCTGGACCCATGCCGGGTCGTAGGCATGCATCGCGCCGACGACGACGGGGACGCCGCTGGCCGCCGACGCTTCGGCGATGCGCTGCGCGGCTGCCGGCTCGGTGGCCAGGGGCTTCTCGCAGAGGATGGCCCGCTTCCCGGCGGCGCAGGCCGCGACGACCTGCTCGGCGTGGAGCGGGTGCGGGCTGCAGATCGCGACGATGTCCACCGCGGGGTCGGTCAGCACGGCGTCCGCGGTCGTGCTTGCCCGGGCGCCGGCCCGCGCGGCGACCTGCGTGCAGACGTCGGCGTCGACATCCATCACGTGCACGACCTGCAGGCGTTCGGCCAGACCGGCGATGACCGGCAGGTGGATGGATTGGGTGACCGAACCGGCGCCGATGATTCCGACCCCCAGCGGAGCGCTCATCGGGCCACCGTAGACGCCGGCCCCGGTGTGCCCTGCAGCGTGTAGGGGATGACGCGGTACCACGCCCGGCCCGCGGGCGGCGCCGGGTCGGTCCACGGGGTGTCGTTGTCGTCGGTGCACCGGTCGCAGACCGTCGTCCACCGGCCGGCCGGTCCGTGGGTGGAGCGCTGCACGCTGTAGCTGCCGGCGGTGGTCGCCCCCCGCCAGGCGATCGCCGTGCCCGTCGGTGACGCTGCGACCGAGGTGATGAGCGGTTGACCGGGAGCAGGCACCGGTAGCGTCGGTCCGCCGCTCGGGCTCCCGGCCCCGCGGCGTTCCGCACCATCGATTCCTGCTCGGATCGGGCTTCGCCACGCAGGTGATTGCTCCGGCTGGACACGGCCAGCCCGCGTTCGTCGCCGGCGGCGTCGCGTGGGCGGCGACAGTGGTCGCCGCACACCCGGTCCTGTGGGACACGGTCTTCGGACTCGTCCAGGCGGCGTTGGGTGTCGGGATGTGGTGGCGACGCACCGTGCGGTGGGCGCTGGCCGGATCGCTCCTGTGGGCGTTGTCGGTCTGGTACCTGGGGGAGGGGCTCGGCGGGCTCGCCGGCGGACACACCGACCTGCTCACCGGCGCTCCGGGTGCGGTGCTGGTCTACCCGGTGATCGCGTTGGTGGCGTGGCCGCCGAGGAGGCGCCAGCGCGGAGACACCCATGGTGTCGGGGCCCGGATCGCACCGCACCGGTGGGCTCCTGGCGTCTGGGCGTTGCTCTGGCTCGACGGCGCGGCCATCCAACTCCTACCCGGCCAGGACAGGGCAGCTGTCCTGGCCGCAGAGGTCGGCGGCAACGTCTCGGAGGCGCCGTCGTGGTTGTCCGGTCTCGACCGTGACATCGCCTCGTCGGTCGCCGGCGAAGGATGGCGGGTTGTCGCCGTTGTCGTCGTGGCCATGCTCGCGATCGGTGTCGGCAGCGTCATCCCGCGCACCCGTCGCGCCGCCGTCGCAGCAGGGATCGCCGCGGCGACTCTCTTCTGGTTCGTAGGACAGAACCTCGGTGGTCTCGGAAGCGGGCGAGCCACCGACCCCGGCACCGGGCCGCTGCTCGTGCTCCTCGGCGTCGCGATCCTCGGCCTGCCCGCCCGGTCCGTCCTCAGCGTGCGAGCGCGCCCATCGGATCCCACGCGGGAAGGACGATCGGCTCCTGGCTCAACGCCTGCTGCAGGTCGGCGGGAAGCCGGTTCCGGTGCGCCGCAACCTCGAACACATACTCGTCGAACCACGAGTCGTTCATCGTGTAGAACCCCTTCACGCCACCCTCCTCACCCCAGCTGTTTTCGACCCGCCACCGCAGGGGTGCGTCCCCGTGGACGTCGACCCCGGTGAAGAGCATCGCGTGCGTCATCTGGGTCTCGTGGTAGGTCAGGCGGGCGGCCTTGTCGAGGGTGAACGGCGTGTCGTAGATCGAGGCGTAGTCGAAGAGCCGGGCATCCCAGATGCCGAGGTCGCGGCGCATCATCTTCCCGACGTCGCAGCCGAACCACGCCGGCTCGCCGGAGACGATCGTCTGCATCGCGACGTCCTTGAGGACCGCCGGCTCGACGTTGAGGTAGACCACCCGGGGCCCGCCGACGACATTGCCGAGGAAGTCCACGGTGAAGGTGCGTCCCCGCGGACTGGACGGCCGCGGGTCGTCGACGAGGCAGACGTAGTCCGCGAGCGGAAGCGTCACGTATTTCGCGGCGAATTCCTGCGGCGTCAGCTCGCCGTCCCGGTGGAACGTGCGGTCGGCATCGGTCCACTGCCAGGTGAAATGCTCCGGCGGCGTACCGAGGTGGATGCACAGCGTCCGGTGGACGACGGTGAGAATCTCCCGCTTGTAGGCGCGCATCTCGTCGGCGCCGCGCAGGTCGCGCAATGCCTGCGCCCCCTGGCGGAGCACCGAGCGCAGGACGGCGTTCATCCGTGCGGTCTTGGACGAACTCTGTGTCTCCGGCATCACCGACTTCGGCACCAGGCCGTGCTTGGCGACGAGCGCCACGAACATGTTCCACTGGCCGCCGTCGCTCGCCACCGAGTCCAGCAGGAAGCCGACGGTGCGGTCGTCGATGTCGCGGTCGGCGGTCTCGATGACGGCCTCGAGGAAGTAGTTGGCCCGCTCCAGCTTGTCCCAGAACATCGCGTAGTTCTGGGAGAACTCGAAGTTCTTGAGGTTCATGGCCTGCATGGCGCCCGGACGGATCAGGTTCAGGCCGGCGAAGAGCCAGCACCGACCGCTCTGCTTCTGATTGGTGACCTTCCAGTCATCGAGCTGGTGGGACATGGTGTGGTCGGTGCCCGTGACGATGTCGCGGTCCAGAGCGATGTCGTCGACGGTCACCTGCGTCACGGCGTTCTGCGTGCGCCGGTACGCAGGGTCGGCGGCGAACTCCTTGCGCAGCAGCTCGACGTCGGCCTTGCCCAGCGATCCTCTAGCCGTCACGTCAGCGGCCTCCCTTTCCGGTGGCGATCTGGCGGATCTGACCGGCCAGCCGCACGTCGTCGTCGGTGACCCCGCCCGCCGAATGCGTGGCGCAGGTGAAGGTCAGCGTGCGCCAGCGGATGTCGATGTCGGGATGGTGGTCCATGTCCTCCGCCACCCGTGCCACCTCGTCCACCACGGCGATCGCGGTGCGGAAATCGGGGAGATCGACGGACCAGCGCAGGGCGGCCGTGTCACCCGTCCACCCGGCGAGGCTGGCAAGGGCTGCCCGCACCGCCACATCGTCCAGTGTCTGCGTCATGAAGATCGGCCTCCGTCCACTTTGCACCACCGTACGGCCTCGGGTCCGAAACGCTACGTCCGGCACGTCTGTCATCGTGAACGGGTGCCCGTTGTCCGGACCTCGACGATCGTGGTGGCGCCGCGCGCAGTGGTCTTCGACGCCGCCCGCGACACCGCGGGGTTCGTGGACGACCGCCTCCGGCCGGTGGCACCCGGGGTGACCCGCGGGCTCCTAGCCACCGGGGACGTGCTGGCGCTGCGGCCGCTGCGCGGCGTCGTGCGTCCCCGCACCACGCTCCGCGTGACCGGGTGCGGGTCGTCGACCGGGATCGAGCTGGAGCTCGACCGCGGCCCATGGCAGGTGATCCGCTACCGGCAGTCGTTCGCCAGCACCGGGGCCGGCACGCTCGTCACCGACGAGCTGGAGTGGCGGAGCCGGGGCGGGGCGCTCGGCGCCGCCGCCGACGCGGTGGTCGTCCGCCGCCGTCTCCTTCGGCTACTGCTGGGCCGCGGGCAGCGGTTGCGCCGGCTGGTCGGCAACGATGTATTGCCGGGCGTCGTCGGTGGCCGGGTCGTCGTCGGCGTCGCCCTGGTGGAGGGCGGCCGGGTTCTCGCCGCTCAGCGCTCCTATCCGTCGGCCCACGCCGGCCGCTGGGAGCTTCCCGGAGGCAAGGTCGAGGCGGGGGAATCGTCCCGGGACGCGCTGCGCCGCGAGTGCCGCGAGGAGCTCGGAATCGAGGTGACCGTGGGCGGACGGGTCGGCTCCGACGTGCCGGTCGACGCCGACGGGACGCGCCTGCAGATCTGGTCGGCCCGGATCCTGTCCGGACGTCCGACGGCACGCGAGCACCAGACGTTGCGCTGGCTGGCGGACGACGAGATGGACAGCACCGACTGGCTGCCCGCGGACCGGACCCTGCTCCCGGACCTGCACCGCCTGCTCGAAGACTCCTGATCCGGAGAGAGTCAGAGGTTGGGGATCAGAGGTTGGGCCGGTCCTCCGGCCGCGGGTGGTGGTAGCCCAGCGACTCGGTGGACACCGGATACTCCGGACCCTCCCCGAACGGCGAGAGCGCCCCCTGCAGCTCCGAGGTGAACTCCGAGACGTTCATCGCGCCCGCCGACGCCATCGCCTCGGTCTCGGCACGCTGCGCCGCGGGGACGGGCTCCCGGGTGCGTGCAGGTGTCCGAGGTGCCGGAGCGGTCTCCGGCAGGGCATCCCGTCGGCCGATCTTGCTCCCCAGCCACACCAACGGGTCGTACTTGCGGTCGACGACCCGCTCCTTCATCGGAATCAGGGCGTTGTCGGTGATGTGGATGCCCTCCGGGCATACCTCGGTGCAGCACTTGGTGATGTTGCAGAAGCCGAGGCCGTGCTCCTCCTGGGCCTGCTTCCTACGGTCGAGCTGGTCGAGGGGGTGCATGTCGAGTTCGGCGATCCGCATGAGGAATCGCGGGCCGGCGAACGCAGCCTTGTTCTCCTCGTGGTCGCGGACCACGTGGCACGTGTCCTGACACAGGAAGCACTCGATGCACTTGCGGAACTCCTGGGACCGCTCGACATCGACCTGCGCCATCCGGTATTCGCCCGGCGCGAGGTCCGGCGGCTGGAAGGACGGGATCTCCCGTGCCTTCGCGTAGTTGAACGACACGTCGGTCACGAGGTCGCGGATCACCGGGAAGGCGCGCAGCGGCGTGACCGTCACGGTCTCTTCGGGGGAGAAGTTGTTCATCCGGCTCATGCACATCAGCCGGGGCCGGCCGTTGATCTCCGCGCTGCACGACCCGCACTTGCCGGCCTTACAGTTCCATCGGACGGCGAGGTCCGGTGTCTGCGTGGCCTGCAGCCGGTGGATGATGTCGAGCACGACCTCGCCGTCGTTCACCTCGACCGTGAAGTCCTGCAGGCCGCCGTCGTCGGCGTCGCCTCGCCAGATACGGAAATTCGCCTTGTAGGACGCCATCAGGCGTTACTCCCTTCCGGCAGGACCGAAAGCTCCTCGTCGGTCATGTACTTCGCCAGCTCCGACCGCTCGAACAGCGACAACAGCTCGACCGGGATCTCGGGGACCGGCTGCTGCTCGATCCGCAGGCGGTCGCCGTCCAGCGAGCAGACGACGTTGACCTTCCGCCAGTCGGCGCTCATCTCGGGGAAGTCGTCGCGCGTGTGCCCGCCCCGGCTCTCCTGGCGCTCCAGGGCCGCCCGGGCCACGCATTCGGAGACGGCGAGCATGTTGCGCAGGTCGAGGGCGAGGTGCCAGCCGGGGTTGAACTGCCGGTGCCCCTCGACGCTGAGCCGGCGGGCCCGGTCCTTGGTCTTCTCGAGCCGCTCGAGGGCGTCCCGCATCTCGCCTTCCTGCCGGATGATGCCCACCAGGTCGTTCATCGTCCGCTGCAGCTCCTGGTGCAGCGAGTAAGGGTTCTCGCCGCCGTCGGACTCGAACGGCGCCACCGCGGTCCGTTGCGCCGCGTCGATCTCCCGGTCGGAGACCACCGGCCGCTCGGCGCCGAGCGCCTCGACATAGGCCGCGGCTCCGAGACCGGCCCGGCGGCCGAAGACCAGCAGGTCCGACAGCGAGTTGCCGCCCAGCCGGTTGGAGCCGTGCATTCCGCCGGAGGCCTCGCCGGCGGCGAAGAGCCCGGGCACCCGCGCGGCCGCCCCGCTGTCCGGGTCGACCTCGATGCCCCCCATCACGTAGTGGCAGGTCGGGCCGATCTCCATCGGCTCCTCGGTGATGTCGACGTCGGCCAGCTCCTTGAACTGGTGGTACATCGACGGCAGCCGCTTGTGGATGAACTCCGAGGACCGGCGGGAGGCGATGTCGAGGAAGACGCCGCCGTGCTCGGTCCCGCGGCCGGCCTTCACCTCGGAGTTGATCGCCCGGGCGACCTCGTCACGCGGCAGCAGCTCGGGCGGCCGGCGGTTGTTGTCGGCGTCGTCGTACCACCGGTCGGCCTCGTCCTCCGTCTCGGCGTATTGCGAGCGGAAGACGTCCGGGACATAGTCGAACATGAAGCGCTTGCCCTCGGAGTTGCGCAGCACGCCGCCGTCGCCCCGGACCGACTCGGTCACGAGGATTCCTTTGACCGACGGCGGCCAGATCATCCCCGTCGGGTGGAACTGCACGAACTCCATGTTGATCAGCGCAGAGCCGGCGCGCAGGGCGAGCGCATGCCCGTCGCCGGTGTACTCCCACGAGTTGCTGGTCACCTTGAAGGACTTGCCGATCCCGCCGGTCGCGATGACGACCGCGGGCGCGTCGAAGACGACGAACCGGCCGCTCTCCCGCCAGTAGCCGAAGGCGCCGGCGATGCGGTCGCCGTCGTGCAGGAGGTCGGTGATCGAGCACTCGGCGAAGACCTTGATCATCGCCTCGGCGTCGCCGCGGGTGCGCTCGTCCTCCTGCTGGAGGGACACGATCTTCTGCTGCATGGTGCGGATGAGTTCGAGGCCGGTGCGGTCACCGACGTGGGCCAGCCGGGCGTATTCGTGGCCGCCGAAGTTGCGCTGGCTGATCCGGCCGTCGGCCGTGCGGTCGAAGAGCGCGCCGTAGGTCTCGAGCTCCCAGACCCGCTCCGGCGCCTCCTTGGCGTGCAGCTCAGCCATCCGGAAGTTGTTGAGGAACTTGCCGCCGCGCATCGTGTCGCGGAAATGCACCTGCCAGTTGTCCCGCGGGTTGGAGTTGCCCATCGACGCGGCGATGCCGCCCTCGGCCATCACGGTGTGCGCCTTGCCGAACAGCGACTTGCAGATGACCGCCGTGCGCTTGCCCTGCTCACGTGCCTCGATGGCGGCCCGCAGACCCGAGCCGCCCGCACCGATGATGAGGACGTCGTAGCTCCATCGTTCCAGCTCACTCACGATGTCGCTCCTAGAAGAATCGGGGGTCGCCGATGGTGCCGCTCGCCACCAGTCGCACGTAGACGTCGGTCAGGGTCACGAAGACCAGTGAGGCCCAGGCGATCTGCTGGTGCCTGCCGTTCAGCTTCGAGACCTGGGTCCACATCCAGTAGCGCACCTTGTGCTTGGAGAAGTGCTTGATCCGGCCGCCGACCGCGTGCCGGCAGGCGTGGCAGGAGAGGTTGTAGAGCCACAGGAGTACGGCGTTGACGATGAGGACCAGGGTGCCGAAGCCCATGTGGCCCCACTGGCCCTGGTGGTTGCGGAAGGCGATCACCGCGTCGTAGGTCAGCAGGACGTTGAACGCGAGCGTGATGTAGAAGAAGTAGCGGTGCACGTTCTGCAGGACCAGCGGGAACCTGCTCTCGCCCGTGTACTTGCCGTGCGGCTCAGCGACGGCGCAGGCGGGCGGAGCGGCCCAAAACGCCCGGTAGTAGGCCTTGCGGTAGTAGTAGCAGGTGGCCCGCAGCCCGGCCGGGAAGATGATGATGATCAGTGCGGGGGTCACCGGAGCGATGCTCGGCAGCCAGTGCCAGCCGCTGCCGGGCACGCAGTTGGCCGTGACACAGGGGGAGTACATCGGGGAGATGTAGGGCTCCCAGAAGTAGTCCTTGTTGATGAACACCGCGTAGGCGAGGTAGAGACCGCAGACCGCGAGGATGCCGCCGTTGAGGATCGGCTGGCGCCACCACCGGTCGGTGCGCAGCGTCCGCGCCGCGATCCGGGCCCGGCCCGGGGCGTTGACCCCGGTGCGCCGGGACGACGACGAACCGGCGGTCTCCGACGCCGTGGTGTCCGTGGCCATGGGTCTCCTGTCCTCCTCGATGGGCCGGTCAAGCATGCAACGGCGGTGATCTCCACGCTCGGGCGGGGTGCCGCACCCCACGGGACACCTACCATGGTGTCGTCCGGTCCGCCCCGGCGCCGTGACGTCCCCCACACCCCGCTCCAGGGAGCCCCCCGTGCCCACTCGTGACGATCTGCGCAACGTCGCGATCATCGCCCACGTCGACCACGGCAAGACCACGCTCGTCGACGCGATGCTCTGGCAGTCCGGGGCCTTCCGTGACAACCAGGCCGTCGACGAGCGGGTGCTCGACTCGATGGACCTGGAGCGGGAGAAGGGCATCACGATCCTGTCGAAGAACACGGCTGTCCGTTACGCGGTCGATCCGTCACATCCTGTGACGATCAACATCCTGGACACCCCGGGTCACGCGGACTTCGGCGGGGAGGTCGAGCGGGCCCTGTCGATGGTGGACGGCGTCCTGCTCCTGGTCGACGCCAGCGAGGGACCACTGCCGCAGACCCGGTTCGTGCTGCGCAAGGCGCTGGCCAAGCGGCTGCCGGTGGTGCTCGTGGTCAACAAGGTCGACCGGCCCGACGCGCGCATCGGCGCGGTCGTCGACGAGACCTACGAGCTGTTCATCGACCTGCTCGACGAGTCCCCGGACGCCACCGCCCTGGACTTCCCGATCGTCTACTGCGAGGCCCGCAGCGGCCGGGCCTCGCGCAAGCGCCCGGAGGACGGCAGCTCGCCTGAGGCGGAGAACCTGGGGGAGCTCTTCGACGTGATCCTCGAGACCGTCCCGGCGCCGTCCTACGACGACGGCGCGCCCCTGCAGGCGCACGTCACCAACCTGGACGCCTCGCCGTACCTCGGCCGGCTGGCGCTGTGCCGGGTCCGCAACGGGCGGATGCGCAAGGGACAGCAGGTGGCCTGGTGCCGCACCGACGGCTCGGTGTCGCGGGTCAAGCTGACCGAGATGCTGATGACCCGCGCGCTGGACCGGGTGCCGGTCGAGGAAGCGGGCCCGGGGGACATCATCGCCATCGCCGGGATCCCGGACATCACGATCGGCGAGACCCTGGCCGACCCCGAGGACCCCCGGCCGCTGCCGGTGATCACCGTCGACGAGCCGTCTCTGTCGATGACCGTGGGCATCAACACCTCACCACTGTCCGGGCGGTCCGGAAACAAGCTGACCGCCCGGCTGGTCAAGAACCGGCTCGACGCGGAACTGGTCGGCAACGTCTCGATCCGGGTGCTCACGACCGAGCGCCCCGACACCTGGGAGGTGCAGGGCCGGGGGGAGCTGCAGCTTGCCGTTCTCGTCGAGATCATGCGCCGGGAGGGCTTCGAGCTCACCGTCGGCAAGCCGCAGGTCGTCACCCGCACCATCGACGGGACACTGCACGAGCCGGTCGAGCGCCTGACGATCGACGCGCCCGAGGACTACCTCGGCGTCCTCACCCAGCTGCTGGCCCTGCGCAAGGGGCGGCTGGAGCAGATGGTCAATCACGGGACCGGCTGGATCCGGATGGAATACGTGGTGCCCGCGCGCGGCCTGATCGGGTTCCGGACCGAGTTCCTCACCGAGACCCGGGGCACCGGCCTGCTGCACCACGTGTTCGAACGCTACGAGCCGTGGGTCGGGGAGCTGCGGACCCGCCCGACGGGGTCGCTCGTCGCCGACCGGGGCGGAGCGGTCACGTCCTACGCCCTGTTCAACCTGCAGGAGCGCGGGACCATGTTCGTCGGTCCGACGACGGAGGTCTACGAGGGGATGATCGTCGGGGAGAACTCCCGGGCCGACGACATGGACGTCAACCCGACCAAGGAGAAGAAGCTCACCAACATGCGGTCGTCCACGAGCGAGGAGCTCGAGCGGCTGATCCCGCACCGCGTCCTCTCCCTCGAACAGGCACTGGAGTTCTGCCGCGAGGACGAGTGCGTCGAGGTGACCCCGGGGATGGTGCGGCTGCGCAAGGTCGTCCTCCCGGCACAGGAGCGCGCGAAGCTGCGCGGCCGACGGCCCCGTGGTCTCTGATCCGTCTGGCGCATAGCCGATGCCGCCGGTCGTAGGCATGCGTCACGGTTGGGTCAAGATCGTGGTCACCGATTGATCACGATGTGGTCCGTCGCCACGGTCGGGGGTCGTTCCGTAGGTACGGTCTCCCCGCAGCCGGCAATCCCGGCGATCCGTCGTGTCTCTCCGCGGTGCGGAGATGAGGAGGCCCCCAGTCGTGAGTTTCAGTCGTAAGGGCGCGGTGCTGGTGGCATCGGCCGCCGTGGGCGCGATCGTGCTGTCGGCCTGTGCCGGCAACACCGCCAGTTCGCAGAAAAAGAGCAACCAGCTCATCTACGGCGCCGACCAGTTCCCGAGCAACTGGCAGCCCGACATCAACGCAGGGAACCTGACGGCCACCGCGAACGGGATCATCCGGATCCTGCCGTCTCCCTTCTTCACCAACCCGAAGTTCAAGTACCAGGTCGACAGCGAGCTGCTGACCGAGACCCCGAAGGTCACCAGCCAGAAGCCGTTCACCGTGGTGTACAAGATCAACCCGAAGGCGGTCTGGAGCGACGGCAAGCCCATCAACGCCGACGACTTCATCTTCAACTGGAAGGCCAACAACCCGGACGACCCGACCTACGGTGGTAGCGGCAGCAAGCTCGGCGGCGACGCATGCCAGACCATTGCTGGCAACTACAACCTGATCAAGTCGGTCACGGGCAGCGACGGCGGCCACACCGTCACCACCGTCTACAGCACGCCGTTCCCGGACTACCAGAGCCTCTTCGGCACGCTGCTTCCGGCGCACGTGTTCGAGAAGTCCTCGCCCGCGGCGACCTGCAAGGCGTTCAACGCCGGCTGGCCGGCCAACAAGCCCATTCCGATCTCCGGTGGGCCATGGAAGATGAGCTCGGTCGACAAGACGAACCAGACCTTCACGCTGGTCCCCAATGACAAGTACTGGGGCGCGAAGCCGAAGCTCTCGAAGCTCATCTACAAGACGGTCGGCACCGACTCCACCTCGTTGGCGCAGGACATGCAGAACAACGAGACGCAGATGATCTACCCGCAGCCGCAGCTCGACCTGATCTCGCTGCTGAAGAAGGTGCCGAACATCACCACGACGACGAGCCTCGGGCTGAGCTTCGAGCACATCGACTTCAACGTCGAGAACCCGAACCTGAAGATTCAAAAGTTCCGTCAGGCCGTGGCTCTGTCGATCGACCGGAAGGCGCTGGTTGCCCGGACCGCAGGCCAGTTCGACAACCGCATCAAGCCGCTGAACAACCGGATCTTCGTCACCAACCAGCCCGGGTACCAGGACAACGCCCCGGCGCAGTACAACAGCCCGAACGTCGCGAAGGCCAAGCAGCTGCTCGAGCAGGCCGGATACAAGTACCAGGGCAGCACCTTGACCAAAAACGGCAAGCCGGTCACGCTCACGATGGGCACGACGACCAACAACGCGCTGCGCAAGGACACCGAGGTCTTCGTGCAGAGTGAGCTGAAGAAAATCGGCATCACCCTGCAGCCCAAGCAGGTGGACGCGGACACCTTCTTCGCCGACTACAAGACCCAGGGCGCCACGGCGGCCGGGGACTGGGATCTGAACCTGTTCGCCTGGGTGGCCACGCCGGCGCTCAGCCAGAACAAGTCGATCTACGCCTGCGTCCCGGGCAACAACCGGGCCCAGGAGCAGCAGAACTTCACCCTCGGGTGTGACCCGGCGGTGGACAAGCTGATGAACCAGGCGGTCGTCACCACCGACCCGAGTGCCGCCATCGCACTCTGGAACCAGGTCGACAAGCTGCTGTGGAATGACATGTTCACGCTGCCGCTGTACCAGAAGCCGACCCTGATCTCCTATAGCAACAACTACACCGGGATCTCGGACAACGCCTCCTCGACGGGTCCGTTCTGGAACTCGGAGACCTGGTCGGTCAAGTAGTAGGAACCATCGCGCACGGTTGGTTCACCGCGTGCTCCCGGTGGGGGCTACCCGCCCTCACCGGGAGCACTGGCGTACGGTGGACCGGCCGCGCGTCACCTTGGCGGGAGGTAGCCTGATCCCGCGGAGTCGGAAGGTCTGGCAATGTTGCCCTTCATCATCCGGCGGCTCGTCGTCGCCGTACTCGTCCTCATCGTGAGCACCTTCCTGGTGTTCGTGATGGCGGCGAACAGCGGGAACCCGCTCGCGACCCTGCAGACCCGGCAGCCTCCGCCGCCGCCGTCGACGATCAAGGCACTCGAGAACCAACTGCACCTGAATCAGCCGATTCCGGTGCGCTACGCCTACTGGCTGGGCAACGTCGTGCGCGGCAACTTCGGCAACGACATCGACGGCAACCCGGTCCGCCCCCAGCTCTTCTCGCGGCTTCTCGTCACCCTCCGTCTGGTGGTCCTGGCGAGCCTGCTGGCCCTGGTGCTCGCCGTCATCTCCGGCGTCGTGTCAGCGGTGAAGCAGTACAGCTTCATCGACTACTCGACCACCTTATTCGGCTTCCTGCTGATCTCGATCCCGACATTCTGGTTCGCCGGGCTGTTGAAGGACGTGGCGATCCGGGCGAACAGCGCGGCCGGCAGCACGATCTTCTCCGTGTCCGGGGAACAGACCCCCGGCTTCAACGGCGGGTTCTTCGCAAACCTCTCCGATCGGGCAAGCCACCTCATCCTGCCCACGATCTCGCTTGCTCTCCTCAGCTACGCCGCGTGGAGCCGCTACCAGCGGGCCACCATGCTCGACGTGCTCAACTCCGACTACATCCGGCTGGCGCGGGCCAAGGGGGTGCCCTGGCGGCGGGTGCTGGTCAAGCACGGTCTGCGCACGGCGCTCATCCCGCTCACCACCGTCGTGGCCATCGGGTTCGGCGCGATCATCGGCGGGGCGGTGATCACCGAAACGGTGTTCGACTGGCACGGGATGGGGGAATACCTCATCACGGCGCTCAACCGGACCGACATCAACACCACGCTGGCCTGGCTTCTGGTCGCGGCGGTGGGCGTCGTGTTGTTCAATCTCATCGCGGATGTCCTCTACGCCGCGCTCGACCCGAGGATCCGCCTTGGCTGACCTGGCGGCGCACCACACCGGAGAGGGACCCGCGTCATGACAAGCACCCCGGCCGCCCCGGCCTCGCCGGCCGTCGGGACGCAGCCCGAGCGCGAGTTCACCGTCAAGGCCCGGACCCAGCGGCAGATGGTCGCCCGGCGGTTCTTCGCCCACAAGCTGGCGGTAGGCAGCCTGGTGGTCTTCCTCCTCCTGCTGCTGGCCGCGTTCGTCGTGCCGTTCTTCTGGACCTACAGCTACAACACGATCACCAACACGCTCTCGGCGGCACCCTCGTCGACCCACCCCTTCGGCACCGACTCGCTCGGCCACGACGTCTTCGCCGAAGTCATGCGCGGCGCCCAGACATCGATCAAGGTGTCGGCACTCGCCATGATCGTCGGGGAGACCACCGGCGTGCTGATCGGCGCCTTCTCCGGGTACTACCGGGGCAAGCTCGACGCCACCCTGATGCGGGCCGTCGACGTGCTGCTCACCCTGCCCCTGTTCGTGTTCATCGCCGTGCTGCAGAAGATCACCGGCGGCACCTGGTGGATCATCGCCCTGATCATCGGCGGTCTCGGCGCCGGCCTCACCTCCCGGTTGGTGCGCAGCGTCTTCCTGTCGCTGCGGGAGCGGGAGTATGTCGAGGCGGCCCGCGCGCTCGGGGCGACCGACAAGCGGATCATCGTGCGCCACCTGCTGCCCAACGCCCTGGGGCCGATCATCGTCGACGCGACCCTGACCTTCGCGTTGGCGATCATCACCGAGGCGTCGCTGTCCTTCCTCGGCTTCGGCATCACCCCGCCCGACGTCTCGCTGGGAACGCTGATCCAGGACGGGGTTGCGGCCTCGCAGACGCGGCCCTGGCTGTTCTACTTCCCCGGCTTCGTCATCATCATTCTGGTGCTGACGGTCAACTTCATCGGTGACGGTTTGCGTGATGCGCTCGACCCGACCCAGCAGAGGGTGAGGGCCTGATGGCAGAGCTCCTCGACATGCACGAGGGGGAGCGGCTCGAGACCTCGTCGACGATCCTTTCCGTCGACAACCTGGAGGTCCGGTTTCCGACCGACGACGGCATCGTCCACGCCGTCCGCGGTGTCTCCTACGACCTGCAGCCCGGCGAGGTGCTGGGAATCGTCGGCGAGTCCGGGTCGGGCAAGTCGGTCACGTCCCTGGCGGTCATGGGCCTGCTGCCCAAGACCGCCCGGGTGACCGGGTCGGTCAAGTTCCGCGGCCGTGAGCTGCTCGGCCTCAACGACCGGGCGATGAGTGGTGTCCGCGGCCTGGGCATCTCGATGGTCTTCCAGGACCCGATGACCTCGCTCAACCCGGTCTACAAGATCGGGGTGCAGCTGGCTGAGGCGCTGCAGGTGCACGACCACGGGATGTCGGACAAGGACGCCCTTCGCCGGTCCGTCGAGCTGCTCGACCTGGTCGGTATCCCCAACGCCAAGGATCGGGTCAACCAGTACCCGCACGAGTTCTCCGGGGGCATGCGGCAGCGGGTCGTGATCGCGATCGCGATGGCCAACGGTCCGGACGTGATCATCGCCGACGAACCGACGACCGCGCTCGACGTGACGGTCCAGGCGCAGGTGCTCGAGACGCTGAAGACCGCGCAGGCCGAGACCCAGGCGGCGATCATCCTCATCACCCACGACCTCGGTGTCGTGGCCGGGATGGCCGACCGCGTCCTGGTCATGTACGCCGGGCGCGCAGTGGAATACGGCGACGTCGACGACATCTACTACCGGCCCCGGATGCCCTACACGGTGGGCCTGCTCGGATCGCTGCCCCGGGTCGACCGCGGTGAGCGGCAGAAGCTCACGCCCATCACCGGCAGCCCGCCGTCATTGCTGAACCTGCCGCCCGGGTGCCCCTTCAGCCCGCGATGCCCGATGCGGCAGGCCGACTGTGAGACCGAGGAGCCGGACCTCGCCGCGGTCGACGGCGTGGAGCATGTCGCCGCGTGTCACTACCGCCACAAGCTCATGGAGCGCGACCTGACCCCCGACGAGATCTTCGCCGTCACCGCCGCCGACGAGGCGTCGACACCGGTGGCGGCCGAGGAGCCCGCCACGAACCACCAGAGCGCCGCCTCATGAGCGTGACCAGCGAATCCCGGCCGCTCGCCGGAACGGACAAGGACGACGACGTCGTCCTGCGGGTCACGGATCTCGTCAAGTGGTTCCCGATCATGAGCCGGGGCGTCATCCGGCGCCATGTCGGCGACATCAAGGCGGTCGACGGCATCAGCTTCGAGCTGCACGCCAACGAGACGCTCGGCCTGGTCGGCGAATCGGGGTGCGGCAAGTCCACGACCGGCCGGGCGATCCTCCATCTGCAGCCGGCGACGTCCGGGGCGGTCGAGTTCGAGGGGCACGACCTCACCACGCTGAACCAGCGGCAGATGCGGCCGTTGCGGCGGGACATCCAGATCGTTTTCCAGGATCCCTACGCGTCGTTGAACCCGCGCATGCCGGTCAACGGCATCATCGGCGAGGCCATGCGGATCCACGACCTGTGGAACAGCGAGAGCCCGGGGAAAATCCGCGAACTGCTCCGGCTCGTCGGTCTCAACCCGGAGCACGGCAACCGCTTCCCGCACGAGTTCTCCGGCGGGCAGCGCCAGCGGATCGGCATCGCCCGCGCGCTCGCGCTCGAGCCCAAGGTGATGGTGCTCGACGAGCCGGTTTCCGCGCTGGACGTCTCCATCCAGGCCGGCGTGATCAACCTGCTCGAGGAGCTCAAGAACCGGCTCGGCCTGGCCTACCTCTTCATCGCCCACGACCTATCGGTGGTGCGGCACATCTCCGACCGGGTAGCGGTGATGTACCTCGGCAAGATCGTGGAACTCGCCGACACCAACGACCTCTTCGACGGGCCGGCTCACCCCTACACGCAGTCGCTGCTCTCGGCGATCCCGCTGCCCGACCCCACCCGGGAGCGGGCCCGGGAACGCATCATCATCACCGGGGACGTGCCGAGCCCGGCCAACCCGCCGTCGGGCTGCCGGTTCCGGACCCGGTGCCCGAAGTTCGCCAACGAGCTCAACGACGAGCAGCGCGAACTCTGCGTCGGCGACGAGCCGGCGCTCGTGGACCGCGGAATGGGTCACCCGGCGGCCTGCCACTACGCCGAAGTCCACGAAATCATCTGAGGTGTCCGACCGGCGGATGCTGCTCGTCCACGCCCACCCGGACGACGAGACGATCACCACCGGCGCGACGATGGCGCGCTACGTCGCCGAGGGTGTGGGCGTCAGCCTCGTCACCTGCACGCTCGGCGAGGAGGGCGAGATCCTCGTCCCCGAGCTGGCCGGGCTCGCCGCCGACGCGGCCGACCAGCTGGGCGGCTACCGGATCATCGAGCTGGACCGCGCCTGCGCGGCGCTCGGCGTCACCGATCACCGTTACCTCGGCGGGCCGGGCCGCTACCGCGACAGCGGAATGATGGGACTGCCCACCAACGATGCGCCGCGGGCCTTCTGGCGGGCCGACCTGGGTACGGCCGCCCGGCTGCTCGCCGACATCGTGCGTGAGGTGCGCCCGCAGGTCCTCGTGACCTACGACGAGCGCGGGGGGTACGGCCACCCCGACCACATCCAGGCCCACCGGGTCGCGATGGCGGCGGTCGACGTCGCGGCCGACCCCGCCCATCCGGGTACGCCGTGGCAGGTGGACAAGGTCTACTGGGCGGCGGTTCCCCGATCGCTTCTGGAGGAGGGCCTGGCGGCCCTGCGGGCCGAGGGCAGCTCCTTCGAGCTCCCGGCGACGCCGGACGACCTTGGCATCGGCGTACCGGACGAGGTGGTGACGACGGAGCTGGACGGCACCGCCTACTTCGCCGCCAAGCAGTCGGCCATGCGGGCGCACGCGACCCAGATCAGTGTCGACGGGCCGTTCTTCGCCCTGTCCAACAACCTCGGCCAGCCGCTGCTCAGCGTCGAGCACTTCACCCTCGTACGCGGTCCCCGGGGCCCCGGGGACGGCTGGGAGAAGGACCTGTTCGCCGGGTTGGACGACCTCCCCGGTTAGGGCGCGCGCCTCGTCCGCCGACTACCCTCGGGCTGTGGGGCAGCCGGCGACGTGGGAACGGACCGTCGGCGGGGTGATGGTGGCCATCGGTGCGGGCGTGCTGGCCCTCATCGAATGCTTCCTGGTCAACCTGCGCGCCGGGACGGCGCCCGTCCCGATCTCCCTCGTGCTGGCCGTGGTGGTCAACCTGCTCGCCCCGTGGCTGATGGTGCGGCTGACCGGCAGTCGGCCGTGGGGGTTCGTTCCGGTGCTGGTGTGGCTCGTCGTGGCGCTGGTGTTCTCCTCCCGGGGTCCAGGGGGCGACGTCGTGGTTCCCGGGAACTGGCAGGGGATCTCGTTCCTGTTCGCCGGAGCCGGTGCCGCCGCGCTCGGCGTCGTGATCGCCATGCCGCCCGGCCGGAGGCGACGCCCGCAGGCGCAGGGCCGGATCGCCGACGACAGCCGCCGGGTCACCCCGCCGCGGCGCAGGTAGGGTTTCGCCCTGATGGACATGACCGCACCGGAAGGCACCCCGGACGGTGTCGACACGCGGCGCTTCCGTGACGCCGTGGGTCGGTTCCCGACCGGCGTCACCGTGGTCACCGCCCGCCGGGGCGGGATCCACCACGGGATGACGGCCAACAGCTTCACCTCGGTCTCGCTCGAGCCGGTCCTGGTGCTGGTCTGCGTGGACAAGACCTCGCGGTTGCACGAGATGGTCCTCGACACCGGCGAGTGGGGGGTGTCGGTGCTGGGCGAGCAGCACGAGTGGCTCTCGCGCCGGTTCGCCCGCCGGACCGCGGCGGACCGGTTCGACGACATCGCCCATCAGCTCGGCCCGGAGACCGGCGTCGTCCTTCTCGACGAGGCGTTGGCGACCTTCGAGTGCCGGACCGTGGCCGCCCACGACGGAGGCGACCACACGGTGCTGATCGGGGAGGTCCGCACCCTGGATCTGCGTGACCCGAAGGGCTCCCCGCTGGTGTATTACCGCGGCCGGTACCGCAGCTTCGGTCGCTGAGGGCTGCGGCTCAGTCCGCGATCCGGTAGTGGTAGCGGTGGTGGGTGGTGAAGCCCAGCTGCTCGTAGAAGGCGACGGCGGCGTGGTTGTCCGACGCCACCTGAAGGTAGGACTGGCTCGCTCCGCGATCGGCGCCCCAGCGGGCGAGGCCGCGCATGACGTGGGTGGCGAGCCCGCGCCGTCGCCACGCCGGTGCGACCTCGACCGCCGTGACCCCCAGCCATCCTTCGTCGACGACGGCGCGGGCGACAGCGACCGTCTCGCCGTCGGCGACGACGGAGGCGAAGACCGGGAGCCTGGCCGCGGTCATGATCTCGACGGCGACCGCGGGCAGGTCGCCGCCTCCGCGGTAGTGGTAGGCCGCGAGCCACCCGGGCGACGGGGTCTCGGCGAACGTGACGGGCGGGAGATCGGGCGCCTCGCCGGTGTCGGCGATCACGGCCGCCAACGGCGCGGTCTGGACCAGGACCGGCGGGTCGGCCCGGAATCCCCGGCCGGCGAGTTCGCCGTCCAGGCCGGTCGCCACCGGCAGCGGTACCTGGAAGCGGGTGGCCAGCCCGCGCTCGGCGTACCAGCCCCGGACCGTCTCGACCGCGAGGTCGAGCGGCTGCCCGGGATCGCCCAGCGGGAGCACCGAGTTGGCTCGCCCCGTCCACCCGTCCGCGGCCCGCAGCAGCCAGCGGCCCAGCCAGTGGGTCTCGGGGGCGGGCCAGCCGGCCGCGGCGATCTCCTCCAGCTCGAGGGCGTCCGCCCGACGCGCGGGGAGCGGCTTGATCCGGTGCACGGAGTCCGGGTCGACGGCGACCGTCGTGCCGTCCGCGCGGCGTACCTGCAGCTTGTCGTCGGCGCTCTCGAGGTCGCCGATCACGTCCGAGAACTGCGGGCGGCCGTCCCGTTCGCCGACGACGCGGCGGACGATGACCCGCCGTCCGACCAGATCACCCCACACCCGGCGACCCTCCTCGAATCGTAGGTACCCGACCGGCGATACTAGAGCGCACAAGGCGCTGAGAATCGAGAGGACGCCGCCCGTGACCTACGTCATCGCTGAGCCGTGCGTGGACGTGCTCGACAAGGGGTGCATCGAGGAGTGCCCCGTCGACTGCATCTACGAGGGCAACCGGATGCTCTACATCCACCCGGACGAGTGCGTCGACTGCGGCGCCTGTGAGCCGGTATGCCCGGTGGAGGCGATTTTCTACGAAGACGACACCCCGGAGAAGTGGAAGGACTACTACCAGGCCAACGTCGACTTCTTCGACGACCTGGGGTCGCCGGGCGGTGCGTCCAAGACCGGCAAGATCAACAAGGACCACCCGCTGGTGGCGGCGCTTCCGCCGCAGGTGAACGAGCACTGAGCGTGCCGCTCGATAAGGGACTGAGCGTGCCGCTCGATAAGGGACTGAGCGTGCCGCTCGATAAGGGACTGAGCGTGCCGAGCGAGTCGGTGGCGGAGAAGGTCGGCGGCTACTGGGCCGGCCGGCTGCCGGACTTCCCCTGGGACTCGCTGGTGCCCTTCGGCGACCGCGCCCGCGCTCATCCCGACGGCGTCGTCGACCTCTCGATGGGTACGCCGGTCGACCCGACTCCGGCGGTCGTGCAGGACGCGCTGCGGACCGCCGCCGACGCGCCCGGCTATCCGCTCACGTCCGGCCGCCCGCAGCTGCGGGCCGCCGTGGCCGGGTGGCTCGCCGCCCGGCACGGTGTCAGCGGCCTGGACCCGGACGCCGTGCTGCCCACCGTCGGGTCGAAGGAACTCGTGGCGTTGCTCCCGACCCTGCTCGGCGTCGGGCCCGGTGACGTGGTGGTGGTGCCCGAGCTCGCCTACCCGACGTACGAGGTCGGTGTCCGGCTGGCCGGCGCGGAGGTGGTCCGCAGCGACGGGCTGACCGCGCTGGGTCCCCGGCGGGTCCGGTTGGTCTGGCTGAACTCGCCGGCCAACCCGACCGGGCGGGTGCTGCCGGCCCAGCATCTGGCGAAGGTCGTCACCTGGGCGCGCGAGCGCGGCGCGGTGATCGCCAGCGACGAGTGCTACCTCGACCTGGGCTGGGAGGAGCGACCGTTCTCGGTGCTCCACCCGACGGTCTGCGGCGGCAGCCACGAGGGCCTGCTCGCGGTGCACTCCCTATCCAAGCGGTCCAACCTCGCGGGCTACCGGGCCGGTTTCGTGGCCGGGGACCCGGGTCTGGTGGCAGCGCTCCTGGAGGTACGCCGGCACGCCGGGCTGATCGTGCCGGCGCCGGTGCAGGCCGCCATGGTGGCGGCGTACGGCGACGAGACACACGTCGAGCAGCAGCGGGCCCGCTACGTCGGGCGGCGGGCCCGGCTTCGGGCGGCGCTGCAGGCGTCCGGGTACACCGTCGAGGACTCCGCGGGCGGGCTCTACCTGTGGGCGACCCGCGGTGAGGACTGCTGGGCGACCGTCGGCCGGTTGGCCGATCTCGGCGTGCTGGTGGCACCGGGCACCTTCTACGGCCCGGCCGGCGCCCGCCACGTCCGCGTTGCCCTGACCGCTACCGACGAGCGCATCGACGCCGCCTGCGCCCGCCTCGCCTGAGCGTGAACAAGCGCACTACTCGTCCGTTTGGTCGGGCGACACGCCGGTGAGCGGCCCCTTTTCGCACTCGTAGTGCGCTTGTTTGCGGGGGACGGTCGTCGCCCGTCTGCGCAGGTGTCCTTACTGATCGTGAGCGGTACGCCGGTGCGCCTGCGCTGCCCGGGTGGTGCGATTGGCCGACCACTACACTGCGTCGATCGAGGGACATGGGGCGCTAGATACTCACCGGCTTGCGGAGAGGACGAATGGGCTCACATTCCCGCACCCGCTCGGGATCCCGCATCGGTCGCATGGTCGCCGTCGCGGTCGTCGCGGTGCTGCTCCTCGGCGGGGCGGCCGCTGCCGGGGTGATCTTCACCCGCGGGCACGGGTCGGCGCCCACCGACGTGCCGAACGCGCGCGGCCAGTCGCCCGCGCCGCAGCGCTCGATGCGCCCGGTGCACCGGTTGGCGGGGCCCCAGTCCGACGCCCTGCCGAGGTCACCGGGTGCCAAGCCGTGCACGACCGTGCGCGTCCTGGCGTCGATGGAGGACCACGACCTGCTCTCGGCGCTCGCCCAGGCCTACCGGGGGGATCGTCGGGACGTCTCCGGGCACTGCGTGTCGGTGTCGGTCGACACGACCCCGTCCGGGGATGCGGCGAGCGAGGCCGAGGCCGGATTTGCCGACAAGCCCGAGGCGGCCAGACCCACCATCTGGTGGCCGGACTCGTCCGACTGGCTGTCCGTCGTGCATGCCGAGACCTCCGTCGTCCCCGACCACGGCACCAGCGTCGCGCAGACGCCGGTGGTGCTCGCCCTGCCGGCGCCCCAGGTGGCGGCTCTCGGCTGGAACCGCCACCCGCCGACGTGGCAGGATTACCTCCGCCTCGCTGCCGACCCCGACGTGTGGGCGAAGCGCCATCACGCCGACTGGGGAACGTTCAAGGTCGGCGAGACCAGCCCGCAGACGGCGACCTCGGGACTCGACGAGATGGTCGCGGCGTACGGCGCGGCGTCCGGGAAACCGAACGACCTGACGCCGCACGCGATCGACTCGGCGTCGGTGCAGGCCACCGTGCACGCCGGTGAGCGGACGACCGCCCACTACGGGGCATCGGAGGACCACTTCCTCGCCCACGTCCGCGCGGCGCAGGCGACCGGCGAAGTCGCCAACTTCCTGTCGGTGGTGACGCTCGACGAGAAGTCGGTGTGGAACTTCAACCGCGGGCACATCGACCCTGCTGCGATGCGCGCCATGGGGGGGATGGGCGGCATGACAGGGATGTCCGGGCCGCCCAAGGAACCGCTGGTGCCGATCTACCCGAAGGACGGCACCTACGTCGCCGACAACCCGGCGGCGGTCCTCGGCGGCTCATGGGTGAGCCCCGTGCAGCAGAAGGCGGCCGCTGATCTGATCCGGTTCGCCAAGAGCAGCACCGGCCAGCAGGTCGTGCGGGCGAGCGGGTACCGCGACCTCTCCGACAAGGTCGACCCCCAGGTCGCCAAGACCGGCAGGTACCACGACGGATCGATCGCCGTCCGGCCCGATCCGCCCGCCGACGTCCTGGCGGCCGTGCAGAAGGCCTTCCCGGCAGTCCGCAAACGCGCCCGGGTGCTCTTCGCCATCGACGTCTCCAATTCGATGAACGCCGTCCTGCCCGACGGGCACACCAAGCTGCAGGAGGCGCAGCAGGCGGCCGTCAAGGCGTTGAAGTACTTCTCCGATGACGACCAGGTCGGGGTGGCGGCGTTCTCGAACCAGCCGCATCAGCAGAACGTCACGCCCGGGGTGCTCGCGCCTGTGGCGCCGCTGTCCCGCGACCGGAGCCAGGTGATCCAGAAGATCGACGACCTGACGACGGTCGACCAGACCCCGCTCTACCGTGCGGTGCCGCAATTCGTCTCGACGATGATTTCGAGCTACTCCAGCGATGACATCAACGCCATCGTGTTGCTCAGCGACGGCACCAACGACACGGACGCCAGCGGCACGATGTCGTCGCTGACCAACCAGGTCACCACCGCCATCAAGTCCAAGCCGGTCCGGATCTTCACCCTCGGGTACGGCGCCGACGCCGACGCGCCGACCCTGCGGCGCATCTCCGAACTCACCGGTGCGCACTACTACGACGCCACCAATCCCGACACCATCAGCGCCGTACTGAGCGACCTGGTGACCAACTTCTGACCTCGCCCCGCCGCCCGCCCGCCCGCTGACCTCTGACCGCTGTCCGCTGTCCGCTGACCAAAACCCACTAGTAGTGCGTTGTGGTCAGCGACACGCCGTACGAGGTGCCCAAAACCCACTAGTAGTGGGTTTTGTCGGGGCGGCGGGCGGCGGCGCAACGGGGCACCGGCGTATGGCGAACGGCGGTCAGGTACCCGACGGGGCGAGGACCGCCTGCACGCGCCCGGCCGCCGCGCTCCGGTCGACATGCCAGCGGGAGTCGTTGCGGTGCCAGGTGTATCCGGGTACCGAGACCGACGTGATCCGCAGCTGCTCGCCGTGCGCGGCCAGCCAGCAGCCGATCACCCAGCCCTGTCGTGCCGTCACGGCGGCGGCGGCGACCGTGCGTGGGCGCAGCTTGGCCGGCCCGGAGGGGGTCAGGCGGTGCACGGGCAGCTCGGCGGCCAGGGACGAGAAGGCGTGGTCGGGTCGCGTCGCGGGACCGGACGCGAGCGGGTAGCTGCAGGACAGGCCGCCGGGTGTCGTCCCGACCAGAGCGTCGGCCAGCGCGCGCGCCGTGGCCTCCCACTGCGCGTAGGCCTGCGGATAGCCGCTCTGCTGCACCGCCTGCGCCACCACGGTCAGCGGCCGGGTCCGCCACCCGTGCACGTGCACCAGCGCGTCGTAGAACTTTCCCGCCGCATAGAGGGGGTCGTCGAGCTTCTTCGCCGGGCCCCACCCCTGCGACGGGCGCTGCTGGAAGAGCCCGATCGAGTCGCGGTCGCCGTAGTCGAGGTTGACCAGCTTCGACTCCTGGATGGCCGCCGCGAGGGCGATCGTCACGGCCCGGGTCGGCAGCCCGCGACGGACGCCGACGGCACTGATCGTCGCGGCGTTGGCGGCCTGCTCGGTCGACACGCTGTACGGCGTGTCCACCGCCTTGCAGCGCGCCAGCGGCGGTGCCGGCGGCGGCGCCGTCCCGCCGGCCAGCTTGATCACGACGAGCACCCCCCCGGCCAGCACGAGCAGCACCGCGAGGAGAACCGCCCCGCCCCGCCCCCGTCCGGCCATCGGCCCTCAGTCGTTGGCGTGCAACGCGGCGTTGAGTTCGATCGTGCGGCCGGCCCGCGGGACGACCTCGAGCGTCCCGGTCACGCTGTTGCGCCGGAAGAGCAGCCCGTCCCGCCCGGACAGGTCCCGGGCCTTCACGACGGTGCCGTCCGGGGTCGTCACCTTCGCCCCGGTGGTGACGTAGCAGCCGGCCTCGACCACGCAGTCGTCGCCGAGCGATATCCCGATGCCGGAGTTGGCGCCGAGCAGGCACCGACGCCCGACCGAGATCACCTCGGTGCCGCCGCCGGAGAGCGTGCCCATGATCGACGCGCCGCCGCCGACGTCGGAGTCCGCATCGACCACCACCCCGGCGGAGATCCGGCCCTCCACCATCGACGGACCGAGCGTGCCGGCGTTGTAGTTGACGAATCCCTCGTGCATGACCGTCGTACCGGCGGCGAGGTGCGCTCCGAGCCGGACCCGGTCGGCGTCGGCGATCCGCACCCCCGCAGGGAGCACGTAGTCGGTCATCCGCGGGAACTTGTCCACCCCGTAGACCTGCGGTGGCCCGCCGGCCGCGCGCAGCCGCAGCCGGGTCGCTTCGAAACCGTCGACGCCGCAAGGCCCCCGGTCGGTCCATACGACGTTGGCCAGGACGCCGAAGATGCCCTGCACGGACAGCCCGTGCGGGCGCACGAGGCGGTGGGAGAGTAGGTGCAGGCGCAGGTAGGCGTCCACCGCGTCGGCCGGAGCCGCCGCCAGGTCCGGGAGCACCGTGCGCACGACCTCGGTGCGTACGCCGCGCGCCGGGTCGTGGCCCGCGAGCGAGGCGAGCTCCGCCGGGGCCACGCCGTCCCCCGGTCCGCCCAGCGCCGGTTGCGGGTACCAGGCATCGAGCACCAGACCGTCGTCGGTCACCGTGGACAGGCCGAAACCCCATGCGGCGTGCTGCGTGGTCACGCCGATACGGTACCTGCGTGGCCGATCTCGATCTGACACTGGACGCCGCCGCGCTCACCGCGGCGCTGGTCGACGTGCCCTCGGTCTCCGGTACGGAGGGGCCGCTCGCCGACCTCGTCGAGAAGGCGCTGCGCGGCCTCGGTCACCTGCGGATCGCCCGCGACGGCGACGCGGTGCTCGCCCGGACCACCCTGGGACGGCCGCGGCGGGTGCTGCTCGCCGGTCATCTGGACACGGTCCCGATCGCGGACAACGTCCCGTCGCGGACCGACGGCGGGCTGATCCACGGATGCGGTACGTCGGACATGAAGGCCGGCGACGCGGTCATGCTGCGGCTTGCCGCGACCCTGCGCGACCCGGCCTACGACCTGACGTTCGTCTTCTACGACAACGAGGAGGTCGAGGCGGACCGCAACGGCCTGGGCCGGATCGCGCGCACCCACCGCGACTGGCTCGACGCCGATCTTGCGATCCTGATGGAGCCGACCGCCGGGGTGGTCGAGGGCGGCTGCCAGGGCACGCTGCGCGCCGTGGTCACGCTCTCCGGGACGCGGGCGCACAGTGCCCGGTCGTGGCTCGGGGACAACGCCATCCACCGGGCGGCCCCGGTGCTCGAGCGGCTGGCGGACTATCCGGCCCGTTCGGTCGACATCGACGGGTGCGTCTACCGGGAAGGCCTCAACGCCGTACGGATCGACGGCGGCGTCGCCGGCAACGTCGTCCCGGACACCTGCACCGTCACGGTCAACTTCCGATTCGCCCCCGACCGGTCCGAGGCGCAGGCCGCCGACCACGTGCGGCAGGTCTTCGCGGGCTACGACGTGGCCGTCGTCGACTCCGCCCCCGGCGCACTTCCGGGGCTCTCCGCGCCGGCGGCCCAGGCGTTCCTCGCCGCCGCCGGTGGTGATCCGACGGCGAAGCTGGGCTGGACCGACGTGTCCCGCTTCGCCGCGCTGGGCATCCCGGCCGTCAACTTCGGACCGGGCGACCCCAACCTCGCCCACACCCGTGACGAGCACGTGCAGATCGCTCCGATCGGGGTCTGTGAGCGGGTCCTTGCGGCGTACCTCAGCGGGAGCTGACCAACGGGCAACGGGGCTGCGGACGGCGAGGCTACGGTGAGGCGACACGAGTGACCACCTGAGCCCCCAGATGAGAGACCCCGATGAGAGACGCCGATGAGTGACGCCGCGTCGAACGAGCCGGACGCCGCGCCGAGCCAGGGGGATGCCGTGTCGAACCGGCGGGACGCCGTGCCGAACTCGCGGGACGCCGCGGTCGAGCATCGACGCGGCCCGGTGCTCCTGCGCCGGAGCCAGGTGCAGCCCGGCACGACCGACCAACGATTGCTCGACAGCCGCGGCTCGACCGACTGGGTGCACACCGATCCGTGGCGGGTGCTGCGGATCCAGTCCGAGTTCGTCGAGGGGTTCGGGCTGCTCGCGGAGCTGCCCCGGGCGGTCAGCCTGTTCGGCAGCGCCCGCGCCGCCCGCACCGATCCGGAATACCAGCACGCCCGCGACCTGGGACGCGCGATCGCGGAGGCCGGGTTCGCCGTGATCACCGGCGGTGGTCCCGGGGTCATGGAGGCGGCCAACCGCGGTGCCCAGGAGGCGGGCGGCACCAGCGTCGGGCTGGGCATCGAATTGCCGTTCGAGCAGCGGCTCAACGACTGGGTCGACATCGGGCTGCAGTTCCGCTACTTCTTCGCCCGCAAGACCATGTTCGTCAAGTACGCCCAGGCGTTCGTGATCCTCCCCGGCGGGTTCGGCACGCTGGACGAGATGTTCGAGGCACTGACCCTCGTGCAGACCCGCAAGGTCACCCGGTTTCCCGTCGTGCTGTTCGGCACGAGCTACTGGTCGGGACTGCTCGACTGGCTGCGCGAGGCCCCGCTGGCCGGCCACAAGATCCGGCCCACCGACCTCGACCTGATCAGCCTCACCGACGACGTCGACGAGGCGGTGCAGATCATCGTCGAGGCCTACGGATCCCGCGACCCGCAGACGCCGGATCATCCGGTGCAGGGACGGGTCTCCGGTCCGGTCTATCCCGCCCAGTAGTCACTCCACGCCGCGCCGGGCGAGCGACGGCGGCCGGTCGCCGCGGATCGAGGCCACCGTGTCCAGCACCCGGCGGGTCGCCCGGACGTCATGGGCCCGGAAGATCCGGGCGCCGAGCCACGCGCACACCGCTGTCGCCGCGAGGGTGCCCTCGAGCCGCTCCTCGACCGGCAGGTCGAGCGTCTCGCCGACGAAGTCCTTGCGGGACAGGGCGACCAGCACCGGCCACCCGGTGTCGACCAGCCGGCCGAGCTCGCGGGTGACCTGCAGCGAGTGCTCGGTGGTCTTGCCGAAGTCGTGCCCCGGGTCGATGACGATCCCGTCCCGGCGCACCCCGGCCGCGACCGCCCGCTCGGCCAGGCCGACGACCGTCGTGACGACGTCCGCGGTCACGTCGTCGTAGCGGACCCGGTGCGGGAGGGTGCGTGGCGGCAGGTGCCCGGCGTGGGTGCAGACCAGCCCGGCGCCGGTGTCGGCGGCGACCTGCGCGAGCCCGGGGTCGGCGCCCTGCCAGGCGTCGTTGAGCAGGTCGGCGCCGGCCCGCACCGCCGCCGCACCGACCTCGGCCCGCCAGGTGTCGACGCTGATGACGAGGTCGCGGTGCCGCGACCGCACCGCGGCGATGAGCTCCGCCGTACGCCGGATCTCCTCGGCCGGGCCGACGTCGTCGCCCGGCCCGGCCTTCACCCCACCGATGTCGACGATCCGGGCGCCCGCGGCCACGGCCGCATCGGCGGCGGCGAGGGCGGCGTCGAAGCCGTAGGTGGCCCCCCGGTCGAAGAACGAGTCGGGTGTCCGGTTCACGACCGCCATCACGACGAGCTCGTTCTCGCCGAACGTGGCGCTGCCCAGGCGCAGCGGCATGTCCCTCCTTCGCGCCGCGGAGCGGCTGTCGATCGTCGGCCTCAGCGTGACACGATCGCTTTGTGGCCACGTTCCTGACCTACCTGCTGGGCATCGTCGTCGTCGGTGGCGTGCTCTTCCTCATCGCCTCGTTCGTCTTCGGTCGCGGGGAGGAGCTGGCGCCCATGCGCCGGGACGCCTCGCCGCTGCACCTGCCCGACGATCGGCCGATCACGGGGAAGGACGTCCGTGGCCTGCGGATGCCGGTGTCGTTCCGCGGCTACCGGATGACCGAGGTCGACTGGCTGCTCGACGAACTGGCCGACTCGCTCGAGGAGCGGGACCGGCAGATCGTCGCGCTCCGCTCGGGCGGTGCCGGGCGACCCGACGGGCCCGACGGCGACACACCGCCCGGGTCCGGGCCGGGGGACGACGATGCCTGAGGGGACGGTCCCCGAGACGGGGAAGTCCGCGACCGTGGGGCCCGACGGGCGGCGCCGGTGCCCGTGGGCGACCTCGGCACCGGACTATCTCGCCTACCACGACGACGAGTGGGGTCGGCCGCTGCGCGGCGATGACGCGCTGTTCGAGCGGCTGTGCCTCGAGGCGTTCCAGTCCGGGCTGTCGTGGATCACGATCCTGCGCAAGCGCCCGGCGTTCCGTCGCGCCTTCGCCGGATTCTCGATCGCCGCCGTCGCGGAGTTCGGGTCGGCCGACGAGCAGCGGCTGCTGGCTGATGCGGGCATCGTCCGCAACCGCGCGAAGGTGTCCGCCGCGATCGCCAACGCCCGCGCGGCATCGGCTCTGCCCGACGGGCTGTCCGCCCTGCTCTGGTCGCACGCACCGGAGCCGCGGCCACCGCGGCCGCGGACCACTGCCGACATCCCGGCGACGTCCCCGGCGTCGACCGAGATGGCCCGCGACCTCAAGCGCCGCGGCTTCCGTTTCGTCGGCCCGACCACCGCCTACGCGCTGATGCAGGCGACCGGGATGGTCGACGACCATCTCGCCGACTGCTGGCGCGCGTCGGGCGGACGTCAGTCCCGGTCGGGCCGGGGGAAGTTGTCGTAGACCTGGGCCGCGGCCCGGTGGAAGCCGTCGGGCTGGCCGGCCGCCGCGAACGTCGCGGCGATCTCGGTCATCTCCCCGGTCCACCGCCAGCCCTTCGCCGCGGCGGCCCGGGCGGCCTGGTCACACCGGGCCGGCAGGTCCGGCAGCGAGCCGGACCACTGCGCGACGAGCGCTTCGTCGACGCCGTAGGAGCGGGCCGTCTCGCGCAGCGCGAGCAGCAGGGCCGCCGAACCCTTGGTCCAGGCGGCGAAGACCATCTTCAGCGCCGACGCCGCGGTCGGATCGTCGCCGAGTACGACGGCGTCGAGCCCCCGGCCGGTGCACAGCTTCGCGACCTGGTCGGCCTGCTCGCCGGAGAGATAGAGGGCGGTGGAGCCGGCTCCGCCGGGTGGGCCGCCGATGATCCCGCCGTCGACGTAGGTCGCCCCGCCCGCGCGTACGGCACCGGCGACCTCGGCCGCCGTCGCCGGTGCCACCGCGTTGGCGTCGAGGTAGAGCCCGCAGAAGCCGGTCGCCGCGACCTCCGCGGCGACCGCGAGGGCGGCATGTGGCGGGACGATCGAGACCACCAGGTCGCTGCCGGCGCACAGGTCGGCCACGCTGCCGGCGTCGGTCAGCCCGGCGGCCCCGGCCCGTCGCGCGGTCGCCGCTCCCCGGCCGGCCGACGCCCACCGCACCGGCTGCCCGGCACGGGCGAGCGCGGCGCCGACGGCCGCGCCCATCTCGCCGGGGTGCAGCAGCCCGATGGTCGTCATCGGCCGGTGAACCGGGGGCGCTCCTTGGCCAGGAACGCCGCCGTCGCGGCGCGGTGGTCCCGCGTCGCCCCGGCCCGGGCCTGCAGGTCGGCCTCCCGGTCCAGCGCCTCGTCGAAGGTCGCCGTCGCGGCGTAGGCGAGGGACTCCTTGATCGCGGCGTAGGCCGCCGTGGGTCCGGCGGCCAGCCGGGTCGCCAGCTCGTGTGCGGCGACCCGCACCCGGTCGTCGGCGACGACGGCGTTGACCAGGCCCATCTGCAGAGCCTGCTCGGCCGAGACCGGGTCGGCGAGCAGCGCGAGTGCGGAGGCCCGTGCATGCCCGACCAGGCGGGGAAGCAACCAGGACGCCCCGCTGTCGAGGGACAGTCCGACGTTGGCGAATGCCAGCAGGAATCCGGCGCTCTCGGCGGCGACCCGGAAGTCGGCGGCGAAGGCGAACGACGCGCCCGCACCCGCGGCCATCCCGTTCACCGCGGCGACCACCGGCTTGGGCATCCCGAAGATGGCCCGCGCGATCGGGTTGTAGTGCTCGCGCACGGTGGCCAGCGGAGCCGGGTCACCGGCGTCGAGCAGGTCGACGTGTTCCCGCAGGTCCTGCCCGACGCAGAAGGCGTGACCCTGCCCGGTGAGGACGACCGCCCGCGCCGCCGGGTTGTCCCGGATGTCGTCGAGGGTGGTGAGCAGCGCCGTCTTGAGCTCCACCGAGCAGGCATTCATCGACTCGGGCCGGTTGAGCGTGACCGTCGCCACGCCCTCGCTGAGGTCGACCAGCACGGTGTCCGACACCAGGCATCCTCCCGTCGTGCACATCCGCATCTCTGGTCGCGTCCGGCCCGCGGGCGGCTCCGCGGTAGGCCGACCCTACAACGCGGTGATCCACCCGGACTTTCCCGATCGCGAACGGATAGGGGAGAATGTCAGGGTCACGTCGTCGTCCGTACCTGCGGGCGGCGTCACGATGGTCGAGCGACGCGGTTCCGGCAGACCTGCCGGCCGTGCTGGAGGAGGCACGAATGGCGGCCATGAAGCCGCGGACGGGCGACGGTCCGCTCGAGGTCACCAAGGAGGGGCGCGGCATCGTGATGCGCGTCCCGCTGGAGGGCGGCGGGCGGCTCGTCGTAGAGATGTCGGCCGACGAGGCCTCCGCCTTGGGCGACGCGCTCAAATCCACCGTGGGCTGACCGCACCCTCACCCCGGCCGGTCGTGAGCGTCCGACGGTCGGGGTGCGGACTATCCGAGGGCGGCGCCGTAGACCGCGACGGTCTGCCGGGCGATGGTCGGCCAGCCGAACTCGTCGACGGCCCGCGCCCGGCCCGCGAGCCCCATCCGCCGGGCCAGCCCGGGATCACGCAGGATCGTGTTGACGGCCTCGGCGAGGCCGGCCTCGAAGCCATGCCCGCCAGACTCGCCCACATCGACCAGCAGCCCGGTGACCCCGTTCTCGACCACCTCGGGGATTCCGCCGACCCGGCTGGCCACCACCGGGACCTCGCAGGCCATGGCCTCGAGGTTGACGATGCCCAGTGGTTCGTAGACCGAGGGGCAGCAGAAGATCGTGGCGTGTGACAGCAGCTGGACCACGTCGGCGCGGTCGAGCATCTCGGTGATCCACACGACGCCGTTCCGCATGGCCTGCAGGTCGGCGACACCGGCGCGGATCTCCTCCGCCAGCTCCGCAGTGTCCGGGGCGCCGGCGCAGAGCACCACCTGGGCGTCCTTGTCGAACGCCGCCGCCGCGCGCACCAGGTGGGCGAGCCCCTTCTGCCGGGTGATCCGGCCGACGAAGACGACGTAGGGCCGGCCCGGATCCACGCCGTAGCGGAGCAGCGCATCGGTGTCCTCGACCCGGTGGTAGGTCTGGGTGTCGATGCCGTTGCGCACCACATGCACCCGGGCCGGGTCCACCCGGGGATAGGTGGCCAGGACGTCGCGGCGCATGCCGTCGCTCACCGCGATGACGGCGTCGGCGTCCTCGAACGCCGTCCGCTCCGCCCAGGAGGACACCCGGTAGCCGCCGCCGAGCTGCTCGGCCTTCCACGGTCGCGCCGGCTCCAGCGAGTGCGCGGTCACCACGTGGGGGACGTCGTAGAGCAGCCGGGCGAGATGGCCGGCCAGCCCGGCGTACCAGGTGTGGGAGTGCACCAGGGTGCTGTCCCCGACGGCGGCGACCATGTCGAGGTCGACCGCCAGCGTGGCCAGCGCGGGGTTGGTCCCGGCCAGCGCCGGTGGCGGCCGGTGCGCGGTGGCACCGACCGACTCCTCGCGCGGGGCGCCGAAACAGTGCACGTCGAGATCGACGAGCGGGCGCAGTTCGCGCACCAGGTATTCGACGTGGACACCGGCCCCGCCGTAGACCTCGGGCGGGAACTCTCGACTGAGCAGAGCAACGCGCATGGCACAGCAGACTAGAGCGCCCACGGCGAAACGCCGATAGGGTCGGGCCCATGCGCACGCAACCTCGGGTGCTCGGCATCGTTCTGGCCGGAGGCGAAGGCAAGCGGCTCTGGCCGCTGACGGCCGACCGCGCCAAGCCGGCGGTCCCGTTCGGGGGCAGCTACCGGCTCATCGACTTCGTGCTCTCCAACCTGGTCAATGCCGGATACCTGCGCTTATGCGTTCTGACGCAGTACAAGTCCCATTCGCTCGACCGGCACATCACCACGACCTGGCGGATGACCACCGAGCTGGGCAACTACATCACCCCGGTCCCCGCCCAGCAGCGGCTGGGACCGCGCTGGTTCACCGGCAGTGCCGACGCGATCTACCAGAGCCTCAACCTGGTCTATGACGACCAGCCGGACCACATCGTGGTGTTCGGTGCCGACCACGTCTATCGGATGGATCCGAGCCAGATGGTCGAGCAGCACATCGAGTCCGGTGCCGGGCTGACCGTCGCCGGGATCCGGGTCCCGCGGTCGGAGGCGTCGGCGTTCGGTGTCATCGACGCCGACGAGAAGGGCAAGATCCGGCAGTTCCTGGAGAAGCCGAGCGAGCCGCCCGGCCTGCCGGACAGCCCCGACGAGACCTTCGCCTCGATGGGCAACTACGTCTTCGAGACCGGCACCCTGCTCGAGGCGCTCAAGGCCGATGCCGCCGACGACAGTTCCGTGCACGACATGGGAGGCAGCATCGCGCCGATGCTGGTGGACCGTGGTCTGGCCCACGTCTATGACTTCGCCGACAACGACGTCCCCGGAGCGTCCGACCGCGACCGTGGCTACTGGCGGGACGTCGGGACGCTGGACACCTTCTACGACGCCCACATGGACCTGGTTGCCGTGCACCCCATCTTCAATCTCTACAACCACCGATGGCCGATCTTCACCACCCATCTCGAGCAGCCGCCGGCGAAGTTCGTGGAGGGCGGCTCGGCGCAGGAGTCGATCGTCAGCAACGGCGTGATCGTCGCCAACTCCACCGTCCGCCAGTCGATCCTCTCGCCCGGGGTCCGCGTCCTCGCCGGTGCCTACGTCGAGGGCTGCGTGGTCATGAACAACGTGACGATCGGGCGCGGTGCGGTCGTCCGACGGGCGATTCTGGACAAGAACGTCGTAATTCCTGACGGCGCCCACATCGGCGTCGACTGTGACATGGACTGTCAGCGCTACCAGGTCAGCCCGGGCGGGGTCGTCGTCCTGGGGAAGGGCCAGAAAGCCCTGCCCTGAGCCCGCCGCACCCCGTCCGGCCCGCATCATGGGGTCACGATGCGGAGGTTCGGCCCGGATTGCGGCGGCAGGTGGCCTAGGGTTACTCCATCGGGTCGATCTCGGGGCCAGATGGATCGTCCCGTCGCCTGGAGGGGGCAGCCATGAGGATCGGTATTCGCGGGGTGGGCGCCGTCGCGGCGGCAGCGATCGTCGCGGTCCTGGCGTTATCCGGTTGCGGTACGACGGTCAGCAACTCGTCCACCAGCGGCGGGTCGGGCGGCGGCGGCAGCAGCTCAGGGGGCTGCAAGGTCGGCACCGGCTCACCGCAGGCGCCGCCGGTGACGCCGGCCAAGGTCACCGTGACCAAGGACAGCGCCGCCGCCGGCATGGTGCCGGCCTCCATCAAGTCCAAGGGCACCCTGACCGTCGCGGCCGACGCCTCCTACCCGCCGAACGAGTTCCTGTCCTCCGGCGGGCAGATCGTCGGAATGGACGTCGACCTCGGTAACGCGATCGGCAAGACCCTGGGGCTGCAGACGAAGTTCGTCAACGCCAGCTTCGACGGCATCCTGGCCGGCCTGTCCGCGCACAAGTACGACCTCGGCATGTCGTCGTTCACCGACACCAAGGCGCGCGAGCAGACGGTCAACTTCGTCACCTACTTCACCGCCGGTACGTCGATCATGGCCAAGAAGTGCAACCCGCTGCACATCAACACCGAGACCGACCTGTGCGGCAAGAAGGTCGGCGCGGAGAACGGCACCGTGCAGCTGGAGTCGTTGCAGAAGAACGAGGCCGGCTCGGTCGTCCAGCAGTGCAAGAACGCCGGAAAGGCCGCGCCGGTGGCAAGCGGATACCCCAACCAGTCCAACGTCAACACCGCGTTGGAGGCCGGACGGATCCAGAGCTACCTCGCCGACACGCCGGTGGTCGACTACGCGGTCAAGGCCAACCCCAACCTGTTCCAGAAGGTCGGCAAGACCACTGACGTCGCGCCGTACGGCATCGCCGTCCCGAAGGACACCGGCACGATGGATCAGGCAGTCCTCGCCGCGGTCAAGAAGCTCATGGCCGGCGGCCAGTACCGCACCATCCTGACGACGTGGGGCGTGCAGTCCGGCGCCATCACCAACCCGACGATCAATGGAGCGACCTCTTAACGATGGCCTCGACGCCGGAGAGCATTGCGGCTAGCGGTCACGCTGCGAACACCCCGCCTGACCGCGGGCCCGAGGTGATCACTGCCGTCCCGGTGCGCCACCCGTGGCGGTGGGTGGTTGCGGCGATCCTCGCGTTGTTCGTGGCCATGCTCATCCATTCGCTGCTGACCAATCCGGCGTGGCACTGGAGCATCGTCTGGAAGTACCTCACCTACACCACGGTCCTGCACGGGATCATCGTCACCCTCGAACTGACCGTGCTGGCGATGCTGATCGGCGTGGTGCTCGGCATCATCCTCGCGGTCATGCGGTTGTCCGCCAACCCGGTGGTGTCGAGCGTCGCCTGGACCTACGTGTGGTTCTTCCGCGGCACGCCGGTCCTGGTCCAGATCATCTTCTGGTCGTTCGCGGCCGCGCTCTATGAGTTCCCGACCCTCGGCATCCCGTTCGGCCCGTCGTTCGTCACCTTCGACGCCAACAAGATCATCCCGCTCTTCGTCGGGGCGCTCCTCGGACTCGGCCTCAACGAGGCCGCCTACATGTCCGAGATCGTGCGGGCTGGTCTCCTCTCGGTCGACCACGGCCAGACCGAGGCCGCGCAGGCACTGGGGTTGTCGAAGATGGCCACGCTGCGCCGTATCGTGCTGCCACAGGCCATGCGCGTCATCATCCCGCCGACCGGCAACGAGACGATCTCCATGCTGAAGACGACCTCGTTGGTCGTCGTCATCGCGGTCACCGATCTGCTCAAGGCCGTGCAGGACATCTACGGGTCCAACTACCAGCAGATCCCCCTGCTCGTCGTCGCGAGCCTGTGGTACATCCTCATGACCTCGATCCTGTCGATCGGGCAGTACTACATCGAGCGGCATTACGCCCGCGGCTCGAGTCGCGAGCTTCCGCCCACGCCGTGGCAGCGCGTGCGGGCCCGGTTCCGGACCAAACCCGAGAGTGCGTCATGACCACCGTTCCTGTGACCACTGCCGACGGCGACCACCCCATGGTGCAGGCCGAACGGGTGTGCAAGAACTTCGGCCGGCTCAAGGTGCTCAAGGGGATCACCCTGCACGTCGGCTCCGGCGAGGTGATGTGCATCATCGGCCCCTCCGGCTCGGGCAAGTCGACGTTCCTGCGGTGCATCAACCACCTCGAGCAGGTCGACGCCGGACGGCTGTCGGTCGACGGCGAACTCGTCGGCTACCGCCAGGTCGGGGACAAGCTGTATGAGATGAAGGACCGGGAGGTCGCGACCAAGCGCGCGGAGATCGGCATGGTCTTCCAGCGGTTCAATCTCTTCCCGCACATGACCGTCATGCAGAACATCATCGAGGCCCCCCTGCGGGTGAAGGGGGAGAAGCGTGGCGAGGTCGTGGAGCGGGCCAGGGGACTGCTGGACATGGTCGGCCTGCGGGACAAGGACGACGCCTACCCCAACCAGCTCTCCGGCGGGCAGCAGCAGCGCGTCGCCATCGCCCGCGCGCTGGCGATGCGACCGAAGCTGATGCTCTTCGACGAGCCGACGAGCGCCCTCGACCCCGAGTTGGTCGGTGAGGTGCTCGACGTCATGCGCCGGCTCGCAACCCAGGGCATGACGATGATCGTGGTCACCCACGAGATGGGATTCGCCCGCGAGGTCGGCGATTCGCTGGTGTTCATGGACGACGGTGTGGTGGTCGAGGCCGGGGTGCCCCGCGAGATCATCGCCAACCCGCAGCACGAGCGGACCAAGGGGTTCCTGTCGAAGGTGCTCTAGCGACCCCCAGCAACCGCCTAGGGCTGGTAGACCGCGGCGAGCAGTCCGTCGCCCACCGGCAGCAGCGCCGGAACCAGTTGGTCGTGGTCGCGGATGTCCTTGCCGAGGTCGCGGATCGTGACGGTCTCGGCGTCGCGCGCCGAGGAGTCGGCGACCTTGTCGTGCCAGAGCATGTTGTCGAACGCCACCAGGCCGCCGGGCCGCAGCAGTCGCAGCGCCTCGGCAAGGTAGTCGCCGTACTCGGTCTTGGCGGCGTCGAGGAAGACCAGGTCGTAGGCCCCGTCGGTCAACCGGGGCATGACCTCCAGCCCGGCACCGTGGATGAGCCGGGTGCGCGACGATCCGATTCCGGCCTCGGTGAAGGTCTGCCGGGCCGCCCGCTGATGCTCGGCCTCGGTGTCGACCGTCGTGAGGACACCGTCGTCGCGCATGCCGCGTAGCAGCCACAGGCCGGAAACCCCCGTGCCGGTCCCGATCTCGACCACGGCGCGCGCCGCGATGACGCGGGCGAGGAATCGCAGCGCCGCGCCGCCTCCCGGGCCGATCGGAGCGCATCCCAGCTCCTTGGCCCGAGCCCGCGCAGCGATCAGCGGCGCGTCCTCGGCGAGGTAGCTCTCGGCGTACTCGCGGGTCGCCTGGATGCCGGCCGTGCTGGGCATGTGTTACCTCCGGGAATCACGCGGGACCGGGGGCGAGCCTAGCGCCCCGGGCACCCGAATGAGGGAACGCACCCGGCGCACCTGAGCGTTGGATAAGAAAAGCGCGATCAGATGAGCGGTGGATGGAGAGACAGGGCACCATGGAGGCGTCGTTCGCCGTTCAGCGTGGAGGTGCCGTCGTGGCCGATATGACCGCGTCGACCGGTGCGGCCTGGGTGCCCCCCACGTGGGACGAGGTCGTGCGCGTGCACTCCGCGCGGGTCTATCGGTTGGCCTACCGGCTGGCCGGCAACCGCCAGGACGCGGAGGACCTCACCCAGGAGACGTTCGTCCGGGTGTTCCGGTCGCTGGCCAACTACAGCCCGGGCACCTTCGAGGGCTGGCTGCACCGCATCACGACCAACCTCTTCCTCGACCTGGTACGCCGCCGGCAGCGGATCCGGTTCGACTCCCTGCCCGAGGACAACGGTCGGCTTCCGGGGCGCGAGCCCAGCCCGGAACAGGCGTTCTCCGACACACACCTCGACCCGGATGTGCAGGCGGCGCTGGACTCCCTGCCGCTGGACTTCCGGGTCGCCGTCGTGCTCTGCGACATCGAGGGCCTCTCCTACGAGGAGATCGCCGCGACCCTCGGCATCAAACTCGGCACGGTGCGCAGCCGCATCCACCGGGGCCGGCTGGCCCTGCGCGAGTCTCTCGCCCACCGCGCGCCGACCCGGAGCCGGTCCGGCGCAGAGAAGGCAGGCGCAGAGGAGTCACTCGTCGGCCTCCCGACCGGGGACGACGCCGTATGACGATCCCGGAGTTGCACCTCGCCGCGGAAGCGGTCGCCGCCTACGTCGACGGCGAACTGGCCGCGGTTCCCGGACACCGGGCCGAGGTGCACCTCGCGACCTGTCCCGAGTGCCGCCGGGCCGTCGTCGTCCAGCGTCACGCCAAGCGGGTTCTGCACGCCGCGGGCGAGCCGGCGCCGTCCGCCGACCTGCTGGCCAAACTGCGCGGCATACCGCAGACCGCCGACCTCGGCACCGCCGACATGGTGTTCGCCGTTGAAGGCAGCCAACTGGTGTGGGGGACCGCCCACGCCGCCGCCCGGCCCGCGGGCGACGGGTCGCGGACGCACCGCGCGTGGTCCTTCCCGCATCCGTCCTTCCCGCATCCCCATCGCGGGCCGCGCAGCCAGCGACTGAGCCGGAGCCTCGCCGGGGCCGCGGCCGGGATCGCGGTCGGCATGCTCGCCTCCTTCTCGCCGACCGGGGCCGCCGCCGGCGCCGGCTCGGCAGGCGGTTCCTCGGTCGTGGCACCGGGTGGTTCGGCCGGCACCGCCGGGACCGCGACCGCCGGTATCGGGACGGTGCCCAACCGGCCGCTGCGGGTGCCCGCGACCCGGGACGTGATGACCGTGTCCTTCGCCGGCCAGCGCTAGCCGGTCGGCGGTAGCATCGCTCGCTGCCTGGGATCGCGCGGGTGGGGGACAAAACGCGCGATAATGCGGGAGGCTTTGGGGAGAACGCCGGCAAGCGGAAGGGCCGACCAGGGAGGCGCCCGGGTGAACGGCACTAAGGCACCGCGGTCGGCATGACCGATCACCGCGCTCAGGGCGCGTTCGGCCGTCCGGAAGGGGCGGACGGCTACGCGCGTCCCGAGGGCACCGACGGGCCTTTCTCCCCACCCCCGCCCACCGGGCCGAGCCGGCCGGCCGAGCCGCCCGCCGCGTCCACCTGGCCGGAGGCCGCCCAGGTGTTCGGGCGCCCGCAAGGCGGTGCCGGCCCCTTCGCCCGGCCCGGAGTTCCGGCCGAATCCGCCGGCCGGGAGGAGTCGCCGTGGTGGGTGCCGGGCGCGGACCGGGACCCCTGGCGGGACCCGACCTCGCCGTCCTACCTCGGCGGTCCGGTCGTCTTCGACGGTCCGCCGCCTCCGGGGGACGACGGCCCGCCCGGTGCGACGTCGTCGCCGGCGCGGCCGGGATGGCGGCTGCGCCGGCCGTCGGTGGGCGGCCTCGCGGTCCTCGTGATCTGTGCCCTGCTGCTCGCCGGGGTCGGTGGCGCCACCGGCTTCGTCCTGGCCGATCACTACGCCCATACGTCGCTGCTCGACCCGGGCGCCAAGCTCGCCACCGTGAGCCCGTCGATCCAGCGCCGGCCCGGCTCGATCGCCGACATCGCGCGCCGGGTGCTGCCCTCGGTCGTGTCCATCCAGGTGCGCACCCCCGACGAGGAGGGCACCGGGTCCGGCGTGGTCATCGACGCCAAGGGCTACATCCTCACCAACAACCACGTCGTGTCCCTGGCGGCCACCGCCTCCGGCACGATCCGGGTGATCTTCAACGACCAGTCGTCGACCTCGGCGCGGATCGTGGGACGGGACCCCAAGACCGACCTCGCCGTGATCAAGGTCGAGAAGCCCGGTCTGGTGGTCGCCCGGCTGGGCGACTCGTCCAAGATCGTGGTGGGCGACCCGGTCATCGCGATCGGGTCGCCGCTCGGGCTGGCGGGCACGGTGACCTCCGGCATCGTCAGTTCCCTGGATCGGCCGGTGCGGCTGTCCGGCGAGGGCAGCGACACCAACGCCGTCATCGACGCCATCCAGACCGATGCGGCGATCAACCCGGGCAACTCGGGCGGGGCGCTGGTCGACGGCACCGGCGCCACCGTGGGGATCAACTCCGCCATCGCGTCACTCGGGTCCCAGGGGCAGAGCGGCAGCATCGGCGTCGGCTTCGCAATCCCGATCAACGCCGCCCGGATCATCGCCCTGCAGCTCATCCACACCGGACATGTCGTGCATGCGACGCTGGGGGTCAACGCCCGCTCGGTCACCGACCTCGGTCGGCGCGGCGGCGACGGCGCGCAGGTCGAGGTGGTCGACCGCGGGGGAGCGGCGCAGAAGGCGGGTATCCGGGAAGGCGACGTGATCACCGCGATCGACGGCAAGCCGGTCTCGAGCTCCGAGGAGCTGATCGTGCTGGTCGGGTCGCACCGGGTCGGGGACACGGTAACCCTCACCGTCGACCGCGGAGGGACGTCCAAAACACTGCGGGCGACCCTCCAGCCGGATTGAGCTGCCACCGTTTCCGGACCGCGGGTTAGGCTGAGTCCGATGCGGGCGGTGTGCGGATGCCCGCAAAGGTGCGAAGGAGGCGGCCGTGTTCAGCTCACTGGGCTGGGGCGAGATCATGGTGCTCGCCGTGATCGCGCTGATCGTCTTCGGCCCGGACCGGCTGCCCGGCGTCGCCAAGGACGCCGCGAAGATGCTCAAGCAGGTGCGCGGCATGGCCCAGGGCGCGCGGACCCAGCTCAAGTCCGAGCTCGGCCCGGAGTTCGCCGACGTCGACCTCGACTCGCTGAACCCCCGCACCTTCGTCCGCAAGCACCTGTTCGAGGACCTCGACGACCCGTTCACCGACGAGGCGACCAGCCGGCCGGCGGAGCCCCAGAAGCCGCTCGCCGAGGGCGAGGCCGCGCCGTACGACACCGACGCCACCTGACCGCGTCGACACTGGACCTGAGGCGATGACGTCCGCCGCCTTCGACCTGCGCGGATGAGCCTCAGTCCGGTCGGCCGACACCGGGTGAGGGCCCGCCGACCGGGATAACCACGCGGGGCGGAGTGTCGCGCGGAAGCACCCGGGTCGGTCGCCTCGATCGGACTAGTGCCGTACCGGGGTGAGATCGAGCGAGCGCCCGGCCAGCCCCCGTTGCCGCACGGCCAGCCCGTCGGCGACCCCGGCCAGGGCCGCCGCGGCCGGCGCGGCCGGGTCGGACAGGACCAGCGGCCGCCCCTCGTCGCCGCCCTCCCGCAGCCGGACGTCGATGGGCACCGCGCCCAGCAGCGGCACGGTGGTGCCGGTTGCCCGGGACAGTGAGTCGGCCACCCGCTGCCCCCCGCCGGACCCGAAGACGTCGACCATCTCCCCGCAGTGCGGGCAGGGCATGCCGGACATGTTCTCCACCACGCCGACGATCTGCTGGTGGGTCTGCAGCGCGATGCTGCCGGCCCGCTCGGCGACCTCCTGGGCCGCGAGCTGGGGGGTGGTGACGACCAGGAGCTCCGCCGTCGGGACGAGCTGGGCCACGGAGATGGCGATGTCGCCGGTGCCCGGCGGCAGATCCATCAGCAGGACGTCCAGGTCGCCCCAGAAGACGTCGGCGAGGAACTGCTGAAGGGCGCGGTGCAGCATCGGCCCGCGCCACACGACCGCGGTGTTGCCGGGCGTGAACATGCCGATCGAGATGACCTTCACGCCGTGCGCCTGCGGCGGCATGATCATCTTTTCGACCTGCGTCGGCTTCCCGGTCACGCCGAGCATCCGGGGGATGCTGTGGCCGTAGATGTCGGCGTCGACGACCCCGACCGACAGGCCGCGGGCGGCCAACGTGGCGGCGAGGTTGACGGTGACGCTGGACTTGCCGACCCCGCCCTTGCCCGACGCGACGGCGTAGACGCGGGTCAGCGACCCCGGCTTGGCGAACGGGATCTCGGGCTCCGGCGCACCGCCCCGGAGCCGCTGCTGCAGCCCCTTGCGCTGTTCCTCGCTCATGACGTCGAGTTCGACCCGGACCGCCGTCACGCCCTCGACGGCGCTGACCGCCGCCGTCACGTCCCGGACGATGGTCTCCCGCATCGGGCAGCCGGAGACGGTCAGCCAGACCTGCACCTCCACCGTCCCGTCAGCACCGATGGTCACGTCCTTGACCATCTCGAGCTCGGTGATGGGTCGGCGGATCTCCGGGTCTTTCACCGTCTGGAGGGCCGCGTGGATACGGTCGATATCGGGCTGCTGGGTCGTTGCTGTCGGCATGAATGTCCCGGGGTGGGCGAGGCGGGCGCTGACGGTCTCATGCTACGGCCGCGGCGGGCATGCGGCCGGTCCCGGTCCCTGGCGGATGGTCGATTCCGCATTATCATCGACCAATGTCGACGAGTGCCCCCAGCTCTCCGCCGCTGTCCGGTCCCTCGCCGGCCGTCGCCCCGGCGCTCTCGCCGGTCCCGGCGGCACCGTCGGCGGCCAGCCGCCCGAGCCCGGCAGCGCTGGCCGTCTGGAGGTTGTTCCTCCGCACGCACGCGACCGTGATCCGCGACCTGGAGACCGAGCTGCTCGTCGAGCAGGATCTCCCGCTGTCCTTCTACGACGTCCTCGTCCAGCTGGTCGAGGCGCCCGGGCGCCGGCTGCGGATGACCGAGCTGGCCGACCGGGTGATGCTGTCCCGGTCCGGCCTGACCCGGTTGGTCGACCGGCTGGTGCGGGCGGGTCTGGTCGAGCGGCAGGCGTGCGAGGGCGACGCCCGGGGCACCTTCACCGTGCTCACCGACGCCGGTTTCGAGCGGCTGCGCAGGGCGGCCCCGACCCATCTGCGCGGGATCGAGGAGCACATGACGAGCCGGTTGTCCCCCGAGGAGCTGGCCGAGCTCGGCGAGCTGCTGTCCCGGCTGCTCGACCGCAGAGACTGACGTCCGCCGTCGGCCGACCGGTCAGGGTGCGGCGCGGGTGTCCTCGTCGTCCGTACGGGCCAGGTCGCCGAGCCGGGTGAGCTCCGAGCGGACGAAGTCCCTCGTCGCGACCTCCCCGAGTGCGATGCGGATCGCCGCGATCTCGCGGGTGAGGTATTCGGTGTCGGCGATCGACCGGCTGTTCTGGGCCCGGTCCTCCTCCATCGACACCCGGTCGCGGTCGGTCTGGCGGCTCTGGGCCAGCAGGATCAGCGGAGCGGCGTAGGCCGCCTGGGTGGAGAACGCGAGGTTGAGCAGGATGAACGGGTAGGGGTCCCACCGGATCGTCTTGGTGACCTGGGCGACGTTGAGCGTGATCCACACGATGACGATCACGGTCTGCATCACGATGAAGCGCGCGCTGCCGAAGAACCGGGCGACCCCCTCGGAGACCCGCCCGAGCAGGTCTTCGCCGTGCGGCACGGACAGCCGCCGGCCGACGCCCTTGGGTTGGTCGAGTCGACGACCGGTCCGCTCAGCCACCGGTCGCCCGGTCCCGCCAGTCCTCGGGCAGCAGTGCGTCGAGGATGTCATCGACGGTCACCGCCCCGACCAGCCGCTCGCCGTCGTCGACCACCGCGGCCGCCACCAGGTTGTACGCCGCCAGCATCTGCGTCACGTCCAGCAGCGGCGCGTCCGGCCGCAGCGGGGTGAGGGTCTTGTCGAGCACACCACTCACCAGCGACCCGGGCGGCTCCCGCAGCAGCCGCTGGATGTGCGCCGCGCCGAGGTAGAGCCCGGTCGGCGTCTCCGTCGGCGGGCGGCAGACGTAGACCTGGCTGGCCAGTGCCGGGCTCAGGTCCGGGTTGCGCACCCGGGCGAGTGCCTCGGCGACCGTCGCATCGGGCGGCAGGATGACCGGCTCGCTGGTCATGAGGCCACCGGCGGTGTCGTCCGGGTAGGTCATCAGCCTGCGGACCGGCTCGGCCTCCTCGGGCTCCATGAGGGCCAGCAACCGGTCCTTGTCGGTCTCGGGCATCTCGGCGAGGAGGTCGGCGGCGTCGTCGGGGTCCATCGCCTCCAGGACGTCGGCGGCCCGGTCGTCGGCGAGGGCCGCGAGGATCTCGATCTGATCCTCCTCGGGCAGCTCCTCGAGGACGTCGGCCAACCGGTCGTCGTCGAGCGCCTGGGCCACCTCGTGCCGCCGCCGGTCCGGCATGTCCTTCAACGTCGTGGCGAGATCGGTCGCCCGCATCGTCGCGAGCACCGCGAGCAGGCTCTCCGTGCCCTGCGAGCCGGTGATGGACAGGCCGCTGACCTCGTCCCAGTCGAGCTGGAGCAGCTGGCCGCGGCGGGACAGCCGCCCGGTGCCCTGCTGGCGGACGGCGACGCGGGTGATCACCCAGTCGCGGGTTCGGGTCTGCTCCATCGCCGCGTCGACGACTGTCGCCGGGGTGTCGCTCTCCAGGACCGTGACCCGCCGGTCGAGCACCTCTCCGAGCACCAGCTGCTCGCCGGCGCGCTGCTCGAACCGCCGCAGGCTGACCGTGCCGCGGGACAGCACGATCGCTCCGGAGTCGACCGCGGTCATCCGGCCGATCGGGACGAAGATGCGCCTCCGGTGCTGCAGCTCGACCAGCAGTCCGAGCACCCGGGGTGGCTGCTGGCCCGGGCGCAGCCGGACGATCACGTCGCGCAGCCGGCCGAGCGGGTCGCCGTTCGGGTCGAGGACCGGGAGGCCCGCGAGCCGGGTGATGAAGACCTTCGTCGGCGCCGGCACGCTGCAAGATTACCGTCGTTGCCGCCGCCGACGGCCGCCCCGAGCTAGGCGCGTCGCCACTCCCCGGTCGGGGTCAGGCGGAGCACCGTCGCCGTCCGGGCCCACCGTTCGGCGACGCCGGCGCCGTCGGGCGCATTGAGTCGCCCCAGGGCGAGTGCCGGCACGATCTCGTCCCAGGCCGGGGTGGCCGGGTCGACACGACAGACGCCGGCGGTCCAGGTGACGATGCTGCCTCCGGTGTCGGCCGAGCGCACCGTCACCGTTGCCGACTCCGCGTCGGCGAGCCCGGTCAGGGGCTGCTCGCCCGGCCCGGCGACGACGTACGCCGCCGCACCGGTCCAGTGCAGCCACGCCGGCACCGGGCGCGGGCGACCGGCCGGCGCGATCCAGACCACGTCGGCCTTCGTCATCGCCTCGGCGACGAGTGGCGGGACCCCGGGCACACCGGCAGCGTCCCATGATCGCCGATCGTGCGGTCCGGCCGCCCCGCGTGGCCCGCCGACTGCGACGATGAGGGCCGTGCCGGAGCCGGGACGAGTCGACGTGACACCCGCACCGGCGACGTTCGCCCGGCCGCCCGCGGCGGACATCGGCCTGCTGGCGATCGCCGTCGCTGCCGTCTCCACGTCCGGGCCCATCATCGTCGCCACGGCCGCCCCCACGCTGGCCATCGCCTTCTGGCGCAATGCGATGGGCAGCGCCGCCATCGTTCCCTGGGCCCTGATCCGGCGCCGGCGGGAGCTCCGGTTGCTGGACCGGCGCAGCTGGCGGCTGTCCGGGATCGCGGGTGTGCTGCTCGCGCTCCACTTCGCCACCTGGGTCCCGAGCCTGACCCTGACGTCGGTCGCCTCGTCGACGGCCCTCGTCGCGACCCAGCCGATCTGGACGGCGGCCTACGTACGCGCCTCCGGCCGGCCGGTGCCGCGCGCGGTGTGGATCGGGATCGGGCTGGCCGTGCTCGGCACCGCACTGCTTGCCGGCGTCGACCTCCGACTGTCCGGCAAGGCGCTGGCCGGGGACCTGCTCGCCCTGGTCGGCGGCGCGTTCGGGGCCGGCTACGTCACGGTCGGCGCCAAGGTGCGGTCCGGCGTCAGTACGGCGTCCTACACGGCCATCTGCTATCCGGTCTGTGCGCTCCTGCTGCTGGTCGCGAACCTCGCCGCCGGCACGAAGCTGGTCGGGTACGACGGGTCGACCTGGCTGAAGTTGGTGGCGCTCACGGTCGGGGCCCAGCTGCTGGGGCATTCCCTGGTCAACGTCGTCCTGCGGACCACCAGTGCCACCGTCGTGAGCCTGGCGATCCTCGGCGAAGTGCCCGGGGCGTCGCTCATCGCCGCGCTGTGGCTGCATCAGGTTCCGCCGGCGACCGCGATTCCCGGCCTGGCACTGCTGGTGCTGGGCGCCGCCGTGGTCATCCGTGCCGGTGCCCGCCTCGTCCGCGCCGACCCCACGATGTGACCCCGGGATCGGTCAGCTCCCCCGGCCGCCGTTCCGCGTCAACGTGACGTTGATGCGGCTAGAGCGCGTGAACGTGACGTTCAAGCGGTATGGGGGTTCCGGCTTTCAGTGGTGATGGCGAAGCGGTGGTAAGGGGGCCGTCGTCCGGAAAGGTGACGCATTACGTCGGGGTGATTACCGCCTGCAGGAGATGGTCGGTGTTCACGAGGAGATCGCCGCACAGGAACCCGGCCGACCGTTCCGCCTCGTCCGGGAGGCTGGGCAGCACCAACCGGTTGCGTTCCCGTACCTGGATGAGCAGGGCACGGCGCAACTCGTCGGTGGTGGCGTAGGGCCCGACGCCCCACGTCTGCCCGACGGTGGCAGCCGGAACCGCGACCTGCACATGCACCTGTTGACCGGTGACGAACAGCAACTCGAGCTTCAGCCGCAGCCGCTTCCCGTTGTCCTCCACGACCGTTCGCCCTCCTGTGATCTGCCCGGTGCACAGGCCGATAGACCTCACCAGGGACAACGCAGGATCGCGCTCGATGTCCCCGACATATAGGGAAGCTAACGAGCTCCTTGTCCATTCATGGGATTGAACACCGACGGAGGTGACCGGTGAGGAGCCGAGCGGAGGCGGCCTCTGTCAGGGGAGCTGTTCGTACGCCGGGAGGGTGAGGAACTCTGCGAAGTCGTCAGCCAGTGCCACCTGGTTGAAGATCTTCTGGGCCTGCGCGGCGCGCTCGGTCGGATAGGCGTCACCGAGGGCGCTGCGGAGCTTGCCCAGCTCCTCCTCCTCGATGCGGTGGACGAGGTCCGCGGTGACGGTCTCGCCGCCGATCAAGGTGGCCCGGTTGTGGACCCACTGCCAGATCTGCGCGCGGGCGATCTCCGCGGTCGCCGCGTCCTCCATCAGGTTGTAGATGCCGACGGCGCCGTTGCCGCCCAGCCAGGAGGTGAGGTACTGCAGTGCCACGCTGATGTCGTTCCGCAGCCCGTCCTCGGTGATCTCGCCCGGCGTCTTGTCGACGGCGAGCAGGTCGGCCGCGGTGACGTCGACGGCGTCGGGCATCCGGTCGATCTGGTTGGGGCGCTCGCCCAGCACCCCGTCGAAGACCTCGCGGCAGACCGGCACCAGGTCGGGGTGGGCCACCCACGAGCCGTCGAACCCGTCACCGGCCTCCCGCTCCTTGTCGGCGCGCACCTTGGCCAGCGCCACCTCGTTGACCGCGGCGTCCTTGCGGCTCGGGATGAACGCCGCCATGCCGCCGATGGCGTGGGCGCCATGGGCGTGGCAGGTGCGCACCAGCAGGTTGGTGTAGGCGCGCATGAAGGGCACGGTCATCGTCACCGAGTTGCGGTCCGGCAGCATCATGTCGCCGCCGGCTTCGCGGAACTCCTTGATGATGCTGAACGTGTAGTCCCACCGGCCGGCGTTCAGGCCGCTGGAGTGCTCGCGCAACTCGTAGAGGATCTCGGCCATCTCGAACGCCGCCGGTATGGTCTCGACGAGAACGGTCGCCCGGATGGTGCCGCGCGCGATGCCGAGCCGGTCCTGCGCCGCGCAGAAGACGTCGTTCCAGAGCCTGGCCTCCAGGTGGCTCTGCAGCTTCGGCAGGTAGAAGTAAGGCCCCGTCCCGGCGTCGATCAGCCGGCGGGCGCAATGGAAGAAGCAGAGCCCGAAGTCGGCGAGGCTGGCCGCCGCCCGTTCGCCGTCGACGAGGACGTGTCGCTCGTCGAGGTGCCAGCCGCGCGGCCGCACCACGAGAGTCGCGATCTCGTCGGCGAGCCGGTAGTCCTTGCCCTCCGCGCTGGTGAAGTCGATCCGCCGGTCGATCGCGGCGACGAGGTTGGCCTGCCCGCCGGCGATGTTGTCCCAGGTCGGCGAGTTGGAGTCCTCGAAGTCGGCCATGAACACCTTGGCGCCGGAGTTGAGCGCGTTGACCAGCATCTTGCGCTCGGTGGGGCCGGTGATCTCCACCCGCCGATCGACCAGGCCCGGCGCCGGCGGCGCGATCTGCCAGTCCCCGGTCCGGACGCCGGCCGTCTCGGGCAGGAAGTCCAGCCCGCGCCCGGCCGCGAGCTCCGCATGCCGCCGGCCGCGCGCCGCGAGCAACTCCCGGCGCCGGGGGTTGAACTCGCGGTGCAGAGCGGCGACGAAGTCGAGAGCGTCGGCGGTCAGGATGTCGGCGTAGGGGCCGGCGGGTGCGGTGACCTCGACACTGCCCATTCAGGCGCTCGCGCGATCGGCGCCCGCGAACTGCTCCGCCTCCGTCGAGCCGGCCAGTGCCGTCGTCGACGCGGCCGGGTCGATCGCGGTGGCGACCTGGTCGAAGTATCCGGTGCCCACCTCGCGCTGGTGCCGGGTCGCGGTGTAGCCCCGGCTCTCGGCCGCGAACTCCGCTTCCTGAAGCTGCACGTAGGCGCTCATCCCGTCCCGAGCGTAGCCGTGTGCGAGGTCGAACATCGAGTAGTTGAGCGCGTGGAATCCGGCCAGGGTGATGAACTGGAACGCGTAGCCCATGGCGCCGAGCTCGCGCTGGAACCGGGCGATGGTGTCGTCGTCGAGATGGCGACGCCAGTTGAACGACGGCGAGCAGTTGTAGGCCAGCATCTTGTCCGGGAAGTCCTTGTGGATGGCCTCGGCGAACATCCGGGCCTCCTCCAGGTCAGGGGTGCTGGTCTCGACCCAGAGCAGGTCGGCGGCCGGCGCGAAGGCCAACCCGCGCGCGATCACCGGCTCCATCCCGTTCCGGACGTGGTAGAAGCCCTCTGCGGTGCGTTCGCCGGTGATGAACTCCCGGTCCCGCTCGTCGACGTCGCTGGTGATGAGCGTCGCGGAATGGGCGTCGGTACGGGCGATGACGAGCGTCGGCACGTCGGCGATGTCGGCTGCCAGCCGGGCGGCGTTCAGGGTCTTGATGTGCTGCTGGGTGGGCACCAGCACCTTGCCGCCGAGGTGGCCGCACTTCTTCTCGCTGGCCAGCTGGTCCTCCCAGTGCACCCCGGCCGCTCCGGCGGCGATCATGGCCTTCATCAGCTCGAAGGCGTTCAGGGCGCCGCCGAACCCCGCCTCGGCGTCCGCGACGATCGGCGCGAGCCACTGCGGTGCGTCGGTCTCGCCCTCGGTGCAGGAGATCTGATCCGCCCGCAGGAGGGCGTTGTTGAGCCGCCGCACGACCTGGGGGACCGAGTTGACGGGGTAGAGACTCTGATCGGGGTACGTCGCCCCGGCCGAGTTGGCGTCGGCGGCGACCTGCCAGCCGGACAGATAGATGGCCTTCAGCCCGGCCCGCACCATCTGCACCGCCTGCCCGCCGGAGAGCGCCCCGAGCGCGTTGACGTAGGGCTCCTCGTGCAGCAGCGTCCAGAGCCGCTCGGCGCCGAGTCGGGCCAGGGTGTGCTCCTCCTGCACCGAGCCGCGCAGCCGGATCACGTCCGGCGCGCCGTACGGCCGCTCGACGTCGGCCCAGCGCGGGTCGGTCCGCCAGCGGTACTGGAGGTCGCGGGCGGCGGAATCGGCGGTGGTCGGGCTCTGCAGGACGGTCATGGGATCCCCTGGGGTTGGAAGTACTGATCTCAGGATCGGTCGTCCAGGCGGCTAGTACAGCGGAAACCCAGGGGAAAGAATCGAAAATCTATCGGGCTCGCCAGATTCGCGCTAACGTCCGTCACATGGATCCGGCCCCTTCGAGCACACCGACGGCCACGTCGGACGTTCGGGTCATCGGCGCGCGTATCCGACATGAGCGGCGCGCCCGGCGGATGACCCTCGCCGATCTCGGTGACGCCGTGGGCAGCTCACCGTCGCACCTCTCCCAGATCGAGCACGGGCACCGCGAGCCCACCCTGCGGCTGCTGGGCGCCCTGGGCGGCGCCTTCGACATGCCACTGGACGAGCTGCTCCGGCCCGAACCGCCCAGCCACCGGGCGGCCCTGGAGCTGGCGGTGGCGCAGGCCCAGCGGGAGCCGCTCTACCGGGCTCTGGAGCTGCCTCCGCTGCGGACCGGACCCCGGGTGCCGACCCCGGTGCTGGAGCATCTTGTCGGCCTTTATGACGAGCTTCGCCGCAGGACCCAGCGGGTGGTGGCGACACCCGAGGAGGCGCGGTCCGCCAACCGGGCGCTGCGCGAGGAGATGCGGGCCCAGGACAACTACTTCCCGGAGATCGAGCGGCTCGCCGGCGACGCGCTCGAGGCGGTGGGTCACCGGGGCTCGGGTGCGCTCTCGCAGCGGGTTCTGCTCGCCATGGCGGCGCACTGCGGTTTCACCCTGCAGTACGTGCGGGACCTGCCGCGCTCGGTGCGGTCGGTCGCGGACCTGCGCAACCACCGGATCTACCTCGGGCAGGGGAGCTGGACCGGTGGCCACGACACCCGCAGCGTGCTCCTGCAGGCGCTCGGCCATTTCGTGCTCGGTCACGAAGAGCCATTGGACTTCGGCGCCTACCTGCGCCAGCGCACCGAGGTCAACTATTTCGCCGCGGCCGTCCTGATGCCCGAGCGCGCGGCCGTTCCCCTGCTCCAGCAGGCCAAGGAGGAGCGCGCACTGGCCGTCGAGGACCTGCAGGACATCTTCTCGGTCTCCTACGAGATGGCCGCGCACCGCTTCACCAACCTGGCGACCCGGCACCTCGACCTGCGGGTGCACTTCGTCAAGAGTGGCGAGGACGGCTACATCTACAAGGCCTACGAGAACGACGGCATCGTCTTTCCCTCCGATGTGGACGGTGCGATCGAGGGACAGCGGGTGTGTCGACACTGGGCCGCCCGCCGGGTGTTCCTCACCGGCAAGTACCCGGGCTACGACCAGTACACCGACACGCCGGCCGGCTCCTACTGGTGCTCCAGCCGCGAGGTGGGCGGTGACGAGCAGCCGTTCGCCGTGACGGTCGGCGTCGCCTACCGCGACTCGCGGTGGTTCAGCGGCCGGGAGACCGCCAACCGCGAGGCGTCCACCTGCCCGGACCCCGGGTGCTGCGCACGGCCGCCCGCCGCCCTGTCGGCGGCGTGGGACCGCATGGCGTGGCCGTCCGCCCGGGCGCAGTCCCACGTCTTCGCGGCGGTGCCTCCGGGCGCGTTTCCCGGCGTCGATCTGACCGAGGTGTATCTCTTCCTGGAGCGGCACGCCGGTCCGGAGTAGACGCCGTCGGCGTTGACCAGACCAGTCAGACCAATCTACGATGCATCGGTACGACTGGTATCCAGAGGAGCGTCCGTAGTGCGGGTGACCCCGACCGTGTTCTCCGATCCGGCGGTTCTCGGCCGGGCACTCGCCGAGGTGATCGCGGCCGGGTGCCACGCCGCGGCCCGGCGCGGCGAACCCTACCTGCTCGGCTGCCCCGGTGGCCGCAGCGCGCACAGCACCTACGTCGCCGTTGCCGATCTGGTCGCCGAGGAACATATCGATCTCCGCCCGCTCGTCGTGGTGATGATGGACGAGTACGTCGAACGCGACCCTTCGACGGGAGGCTTCCGCCGGATCACCCCGTCGCTGCCGCACAGCTGCACCCGGTTCGGCCGGGTGGAGATCGTCGACCGCCTCGACCGGGCCGCCGGACCGGGCCGCGGCATGTCCCCGGACCGGTTCTGGGTCCCGGACCCGGCCCAGCCGGATGCCTACGACAAGCAGATCGCCGACCACGGCGGCATCGACCTGTTCCTCCTCGCCTCGGGGGCGAGCGACGGCCACGTGGCCTTCAACCCCGCCGGATCGCCCGCGGACTCCCGCACCCGCGTCGTCCCGCTGGCGGAGGCGACCCGCCGCGACAACCTGGCGACGTTCCCCAGCTTCGACGGTCGGCTCGACGACGTCCCGTCCTACGGCGTGACCGTCGGGGTCGGCACCATCCTGGAACAGTCGAAGCGGGTCGTCATGGTGGCCCACGGCAGTGACAAGGCCGCGACCGTGCAGCGGATGCGGACGGCGGACCACTACGACCCGGCGTGGCCCGCGACCGTCGTCGCCGACTGCGCCGATCCCCAGTTGTTCATAGACTCGGCCGCTGCACAGGCCTAGCCGAGGCATCAGTCCCGAAGGAGAGACATGGCTCGAATCAGGCTCGCCTACCTCGGCGGCGGTTCATCGCGCGCTGCGGGGACGATGGCGTCGTTCGTCCACCACGGAGCAGAGTTCGACGGGTCGGAGTTCGTCCTGATCGATCTCGACCCCGACCATCTGGAAGTCGTGCGCACGATCGCCGAGAAGATGGCCAAGCGCGCCGGCATCGACGTCACGGTCACCGCGACGACCGACCAGCGGGAGGGCCTGCGCGACGTCGACGCCGTGCTGTCCAGCTTCCGGCCCGGCGACTTCGGCGCGCGTGCTCTGGACGAGCGGATCCCGCTCAAGCACGGCGTGATCGGCCAGGAGACGCAGGGGCCGGGCGGGATGATGATGTCGCTGCGCTCGATCAACGTCATGAAGGGCGTGTGCGACACCCTCACCGACGTGGCGCCGGCCGCCCGGATCTTCAACTACACCAACCCGGTCAACATCGTGTCGCAGGCGATCGCCGACAACACCGACGTCCCGATCGCCTCGTTCTGCGAGGGCCCGATCGTCTTCCCGCCCGTCGTCGCCAAGGCGGCCGGCCTGGACCCGGCGAAGCTGGACGCCAACCTGGTGGGCGTCAACCACAACTGCTGGTCCAACGAGGCGACCTACGACGGGCAGGACGCCTTCCCGCTGCTGCGCGAGCGGTGGGAGGAGCGCAGGGACCAGCCGGTCGTCGACCGCAACGGCATGCGCGCGCTGCACCTGGCCGTGGCGATGGAGTCGATCCCGTCGGACTACTTCAACTACTACTACTTCCGCGACGAGGTCCTGCGCGAGCAGCAGATGGCCCGCAAGACCCGCTCGGAGGTGATCATGTCGTCACTCCCGGACTACTGGGCGCACTACCGCGAGCAGGCGACCAGCGACGCGCCGGAGCTCGACCCGGCCCGGTCCCGCGGCGGGATACATGAGCTCGAGCTCGCGATCGACGCGATCTCCGCCTACTACAACGACACCGGTGCGCGGCTGCCCTTCAACATCGTGAACGAGAACGGCGTACTGCCGGGCTTCGACGACGACACCGTCGTCGAGCTGTGGGGCACGGTCGACGCCAAGGGTTTCCACCCGGAGCCGCAGAAGCCGCTACCGCACGCGGTCCGCGGCATCACCCAGCAGTTGGCCGAATACCAGATCCTCGCGGCCAAGGCCGCGTGGAACGGCACCCGCCCGGACGCGGTCCGGGCGATGGCGGCCCATCCGCTCGTCCCGTCGCTGCCCGTCGCGGAGTCGTTGTACGACGAGATGGCGGCCGCGCAGGCACAGTGGCTGCCCGAGCGCCTGCTGAGGTGACGATGACCTCCTGCTATCTCGGCGTCGACGCCGGTAACAGCAAGACCGTGGCGCTCGTCTGCCTCCCGTCCGGCGAGGTCGTCGGCGCCGGACGGTCGGGCTGCGGTGACATCTACGGGGTGGAGGCCCCGGCCGACGCCGTGCTCGCCGTGCTGACCGCGGTCGACGACGCACTCGCTCAGGCCGGGGCGCACCGTGACGACGTGGCCGGCGCGGCGTTCCGGCTGGCCGGCGTGGATTGGCCTGAGGACGCGGCGTTCTGGGAAGAGGTCCTCACCGCCGAGTGGCCGTCCCTGCAACGACGGTCGATCAGCAACGACGGCTACGCGGCCATTCGCTGCGGGGAGCCCTCCGGGGTCGGCGTCTCGGTGGTGGCCGGTACGTCGGCGGCCATAGCGGCGCGGGGTCGGTCCGGCGTCGAGTGGGACATGAGCTGGTGGAGCCAGCACGCGATGGGCGCACTCGGTCTGGTCGACGAAGCTCTGCGTGCGGTCTATCTGGCCGAGCTCGGCGTGGGTCCGGCGACCGGTCTGTCGGCCGCGCTGGTGGACTTCTACGGCCAGCCGAGCGTGACGGAACTCAATCACTGGTTCACCCGACGGGAGGGCAGGGCGACCTACCGCGATCGCACCCGCGCCGCCAGAGTCGTCACCGCCCTTGCCGCGCAGGGGGAGACGGTCGCCGTCGGGATCGTGCGCGAGCAGGGTCGGCGACTCGCGATGTACGCCGGGATCGCGGCGCGCAAGGTCGGGCTGCTCGACGACGCCGGGCCGATCAGCGTCGTGCTGTCGGGGTCGGTGCTGATGGCTGCGGAGTCCCCGGTGGCGAGCGCGCTGCTGGATCAGCTGGGAGACCACCTGCCGGGCGCCGTACCCCATCCCGCGACTCTGCCGCCGGTCGTCGGCGCGGCCCTCGATGCGCTGGGGGAGGCCGACGTCGACATCGGTACGGCGACGGTCGGAAAGATGGCGGCCAGCGCCCCGGGGAGGGATTTCCTGTCGACCTGAACCGACCTCAGAGCGGACGGAAGAGGTCCGCCTGGAAGCGGTAGGCGTCCGCCCGGTAGGACATCGTGCCGACCAGGACGGGCGTGCCGTCGGTGGCGTAGGTGGTCTCCTCGCCCACGAGGATCGGTGCCGCCGGCTCGATTCCCAGCAGGGCCGCGGTCTCCTCGTTGCTGGCGTCGGCGCGCACGCTGTAGGAACTGCGCGCCACCCGGACCCGCGACGACTGCTCGATCGTCTCGTACAGCGACCGGTCGGTCATGTCGACGTCGGCCAGCCCGGGGGCGTGCGCGAGCACGATCACGCTCGTGTCGACGCAGACCGGGACGCCGTCCAGGCTGCGCAACCGCCGCAGCTCGACCACACCGGCGGCCGGCGCGATGCGCAGCCGCTCGGCCTCGTCGAAGGTCGCCGGTCGCTTCCGCTGCAGGAGCACCTTGGACTGCGGGACCAGCCCGCGCGCCCGGGCCATCTCGGAGAAGCTCTGCAGCGTGCTCGGCGGCTCGCCGACCATCTGCCGGCGGACGAACCAGCCCCGCTGGGAGGACCGGTCCACCTGGCCCTCGTCGGCCAGCCGGCCCAGGGCCTGCCGCAACGTCGACCGGCTCACGCCCAGGCTCGCGGCGAGATCCCGCTCACCGGGCAGGCGACTGCCCGCGGGGAAGGCCCCGCGGCGCAGCGAATCGGCGAGCCGGCGATAGGTCTCCGTCGCCGCGCCGCTCTCGGTGGCCGTCCCCCCGGTCATGGCCGGACGATACCAGTGATCATCGAACCATCGATCTGGTACGTCGTTGTCGTCATCTGGGCCCTCCTCTGGACTAACTGGTCTGGCGTGGCTTATTCTGCTCTCACGCCGGAGGTCACGCCACAGCAGGGAGAATCACATGTCGCGGTTCCGCAGGTTGCGCTCGACCGGGGGTGCGGTCCTGGTTGGTGCGGCGGTGCTGACCGCGGCGGCGTGCACGCCGGGGGCGAACAGCAGCCCGGGGGCGAACCGCGCACCGTCCGGCAAGATCCACATCAACGCCGGCAAGTTGGGCAAGGTCCAGCTGTCGGTCCTGGACTACTTCACCGGCGGCGTGGACGACACCTGGATGACCGACGTCGTCGGCCAGTTCCACAAGCAATACCCGAACATCACCGTCAAGCGGACCTCGATGTCGTGGGGCGACGTCATGCAGGCGTTGCCGCTGAAGCTGAAGTCGGCCAACCCACCTGACATCGTTCCGGCCAACAACGGGTGGCAGTCCCTGGGCACCCTCGTGCAGGGCCACCTGGTGCTCAACCTCGACCGCTACTCCGAGGCCTACGGGTGGTTGGCCAAGCTTCCCATCTCGATCCAGCGAGAGCACGAGTTCTCCACCAATGGCAAGCAGATGGGCACCGGGTCGCTGTTCGGCATGCCGGTCGCCCGGTCCTCGATGATCGAGGCCTACTACAACCGGGCGCTCCTGAAGAAGATCGGAGCGACGGTTCCGCACACGCTCGGCGAGTTCGAGAGCGACCTCGCCAAGGCCAAGGCCGCGGGCATCACGCCGATCTCGCTCGGCAACCTCGAGCAGGTCGGCATCACCGGCCCGCTGTACAGCGTGATGAACTCGATAGGGCAGCAGGACAAGATCTCCGACCTGATCTATTCGCAGAAGGACGTGAAGATCACCGACCCGGCGACGGGGTTCCCGGGGGCCGTCGCGAAGGTGAAGGACTGGGCCGACAAGGGCTACTTCACCAAGCAGTTCTCCTCGGTCGCCGGCCAGGACGCCGCGCAGGCGTTCGTCGACGGTAAGGCGCTCTTCCGGTTCGACTACTCCGGCTCCCTGCCGCTCAAGCCCGGACAGGGCAAGGGCTTCGGCTCCTTCATCCTTCCGCGACAGAACGGCGGCACGCCGATCGCGACGAACTCCGCGGCGACCAACTTCTCGGTGTCGGCGAAGTCGAAGCATGCCGACGCGGCGGCGGCGTTCCTCAACTACCTCTCCGGCCCGACGGCGGCCCAGATCGCCGCGAACATCGGGACGATGCCCATGCTGCACCCCGCTGCGAAGAAGGCAGACAACAACGACCCGCTGTTCGCCGACGATCTGGCCAATGCCGCGGAAGTGACTCGCAAGGACGCATCGGTTCCCTATCTCGACTGGGCCACCCCGACGCTGCTGACCACGCTCCAGACCAAGATGCAGGATCTGCTGGCGGGCAAGACGTCCACCGCGGATGTGGTCAGCGCAGCGCAGGCGGACGACGCCGCCTTCAAGGCCAAGCTGGGCAAGTAGCAACATGTCGTCGACGACGATCAGTTCCACCGCGGTGGGTGACGGCGCGGGGGAGCGGGGCCCGATCTCGGCCTCGCCGCCCCGCCGCATCAAGGGGGCGGGCAACCGGTCCCGCCCATGGCTCGGGCTCGCCTATCTGCTGCCCGCACTCGTGGTCTACGCGCTCGTGGTCCTGGTGCCAGCCGGCCAGGGGGTCTGGCTCTCGTTCTTCCACTGGGACGGCGTCACCGAGGCGACCTGGGCGGGGGTTGCCAACTACACCGGCTTCTTCACCGACCCGACGCTGCGTGAGGCCGTCGCCCACACGCTGTACTTCATCCTCTTCTTCTCCGTCCTCCCGATCGCGCTCGGTCTGCTCAGCGCGGCGCTCGCCTCCAGGAAGAACGTCCGGGGAGCCGCGGTCTACCGGTCGGTGATCTTCCTTCCGCAGATGCTGACGCCGGCCGTGACCGCGGTCGTGTGGAAGCGCGTCTACGCCCCGAACGGCCCGATCAACTCGGTCCTGCATGCCATCGGGCTCGGCGGGCTCGCCCGCGGCTGGCTCGGGGACTACACCTGGGCCCTTCCGGCATTGGGGATCGCCGGGACCTGGGCGGCGTTCGGGCTGTGCATGGTGCTGTTCGTGTCGGGGATGCAGGCCATCCCGACCGAGCTGTACGACGCGTCGCGGGTCGACGGCGCGGGGGCGGTCCGGGAGTTCTTCACGGTCACGCTTCCCGGGCTGCGTGGGACCTTGTCGGTGGTGTTGACGCTGACCGTCCTCGGGGCGATCCGGGTCTTCGACATCGTCTGGCTGACCACCCGCGGCGGACCCGGCATCTCCACCATCACCCCGACGATCGTGCTCTATCAGCGGGCATTCGCGAACCCCGACATCGGCGCGGCTGCGGCGATCGGCGTCGTACTGGCGGCGGTGTCCCTGATCGTGACACTGGTGATCGTCAAGATCTCTGAGAGCGACGCCTGATGATCTCCGCGCGGGAGAAGGTCTCCAACTACGTCCTGCTCACCCTGGTCGCCGCGTGCGTCCTCTTCCCGCTGGCGTGGATCCTCGGCAACGCGCTCAGCCCGTCCGTCACCGGAAACCTCGATCTCGGTCACCTGCACTGGTCGAACTTCGTCACGGCGTGGCGGCAGGCCGGCTTCAGTCAGTACCTCAAGTCCAGCCTGATCATCACGGGCAGCGTGGTGGCCCTGTCCACGGTTCTGGCCATCATGAGCGGCTTCGCCTTCGGAGTGCTCGGTGTCTTCGGTCAGAAGCTGCTTTTCCCGCTGGTGCTCCTGGGGATCATGCTTCCGATGGAGACATTCGTCGTTCCGCTCTACTACGACTTCCAGTCCTACGGGATCACCGACACGTACCGGGGCATCGTGCTCGCCCACGTCGGCATGGGCGTCAGCTTCGGCGCGTTCTGGATGCGCACCGCCTTCCGCGCGGTTCCGCGGTCGATCGCCGAGTCGGCGGCCATGGACGGCGCGAACTCCTGGACCCAGCTGTGGCGGGTCTATCTCCCGCTGGCCCGACCGGCCGTCGTCACGCTGGTCCTGCTGGGGTTCACCTGGACCTGGAACGACTATTTCCTGGCGCTCATCCTCGTGTCGGACCCGGCGCATCAGCCGCTCACGCTGGGTCTTGGCGCGTTCTCTGGTCGCTACCTCGTGCAGATCAACATGCTGTCGGCGGCGGCCGTCCTGATCTCGCTTCCCATCGTGTTGCTCTGCCTCGCCTTCCAGCGGCAGTTCGTCCGGGGCATCCTCTCCGGCGCGGTCAAGGAATAATCCCGCAGTCACGAGACCGTCCCTGCCGGTTCCAACTACGGTCGAGATGTGGACCGGGCGGACACCCGGTCGGGCACGACCGAAGGGCGTGGAAGGAATGGGGTTCTACCGGACGCGGATCCTGCCGCACCTGCTCGACAAGACATGCGGGATCAAGGCCGTGCGACCGCTGCGGCAGCGGGTCTGCGAGGGTCTCGCGGGCCAGGTGGTCGAGATCGGGTTCGGCTCCGGCCTCAATGTCGGGTTCTATCCCGACGCCGTCACCCGGGCCGCCGCTGTCGAGCCGTCCGACCTGGCCTGGAAGCTGGCCGCACAACGCGTCCACGAAGCGAGGATCCCGGTCGAGCGGGCCGGCCTGGACGGCCAGTCACTGCCCTTCGACGACGACTCCTTCGACGCTGGGCTGTCGACCTGGACGATGTGCACCATCCCCGATCTGGACGCGGCACTGCGCGAGCTGCGTCGTGTCCTCCGGCCCGGCGGCACACTGCACTTCCTCGAGCACGGTCTGGCACCGGACGAGAAGGTGCAACGCTGGCAGCATCGGCTGGACCCGTTGGAGAAGCGGTTGTTCGGCGGATGCACCCTCAGTCGTCCCATCGTGGACATGCTGACCAACGCCGGATTCACCATCACCGACGTCGACGTCTTCTATGAGAAGGGCGCGCCGAAATTCGCCGGGGCGAACTCGCTGGGAGTGGCGGTCTCCGCCTGATCGTCCGCCCCGTGACCCCGACCCACCGGCACCCATCCATGATCAAGAGGGGATCCGCTCGGCGTTTCGCACGTGGATCCCCTCTTGATCACCAGGCGGTTTGGGTCAGCGTCGTTCCGCCGGGCCGGTGACGGACACGGCCAGGAAGCGATCGATCATCGCGTCGACCTGGTCGGGGACCTCGAGCTGATGAAAGTGCCCGGCGCCCACCGTGCGCCCGAGCACGAGTTGCGGGCACAGGCGGCCCAGGCGGTCGACATCGACGTTGGGGGTCCCGGCGTCGATATAAAGGAACGGGACCCGACAGGCCTCTGCGGCCGCTGCCGTGTCGAAGTCGATCCCGTTCTCCCAGACGGAGATCGCGACGTGCGAGGGGACGGTGCCGATCTCGCCGAGGATCCAGTCGAGCAACCGCGGCTCGGGCGTGGGGCCCGCGAGGCCGGTGAAGTAGTCCCTGATCGCCGGCAGATAGTCGTCCGAGCGCAGGCGGGCAAGGAATTCCCGTAGGAATGGAGTCCGGTCGCCGGGCGGCACCAACACCGAGTCGAGTGCGACGATGCCGCTCACGACATCGGGGTGGGCGGCAGCCGATGCGAGTGCGACGATGCCGCCCAGGCTGTGGCCGATCACGACCGGGCGCTCCAGGTCGAGCTCGTCACACATCCATACGACGTCGTCGGCGAAGCCGCCTATCGTGTAGTCCTGTTCGGGCGCGTCACTGTCGCCGTGGCCGCGCAGGTCTACGGCGACAGTCCGGTGCCGCACCGCGAAATGCGCGAGCTGTGGTGCCAGATATCGGCGGTCGCACAGAATCCCGTGCAGGAGAACTACGGGTCGGCCGCCCTCACCGTTTTCCTCGTAGCCCAGCCGCACTCCGTCGCGTACCAGGTGTGCCACGCGGAAATAATCACAGAAATTGTCGCGGCAATGCCACCGAACGCGCTGCCCGAACGGTCATTGAAGGTGGTGTTCCGCCGGTGGTGCTGCGAGAATGCCCTGGATTTTACGAGGCCGATACGAAGGTGAGGAACGAGCACCGGATGCGAATCATGACGAGGACCCTGACCACTCGCGTGGTCACCGTCGCTGCGGTGGCGGCGGCCGGCTTCTTCAGCGGTTGGTCCAGTCTCAACCTGACGAGCGGAATCGTGCTGGGTACGGCGCTCGGTGCGGCTGTCGTGCCGTCGGTCCTCGTTGATTCGGGCCGGATGAGTTGCCGATCGCTGGTGCGGTCCGCGCGCAGGCCGCGACGGTGACTCAACCCGGGCGACGGATCGGCTCTATCGCGTCGATCATGCTGCCCTGTCGGGTTTGTAGCTCGTAAGGAGCCGATGTCCCGGTCGCTCGCCCGGGGCTCCTCCGTTGTCCACACCAGGGCTCGCGCATTTGCCAGAACCACGTACTCTTTGGGCCGCCATTACCGGCCGTATGAGCGAGGAACGTCGTGGATAGTGGGTCTGGAGCCGCGATCCGTCGGGTCGCGCACCGCCGTGGTCGCGGCCCCCATGGCTAGCGCGCTGGAGCTCATCGAGTCCGATGTCCGCGAGCTCGTACGCCGTCGCGGGCTCGACCCGATGAGCGACCCGGACGGGGTGCGGTCGCTCGTCACGGAGGTGGTGACCGAGTACGACGACCGGGCCCTCGGGTCGTCCCTCCCCCCGGTCGGCGACACCCGGCTGGCGGCCCGGCTGGTGCTCGACGCCGTCGCCGGGTTCGGCCCGCTGCAGCGCTACTTCGACGATCCCGAGGTCGAGGAGATCTGGATCAACGAGCCCGGCAAGGTCTTCGTCGCCCGGCGTGGCCACAGCGAGCTGACGACGACCATCCTCAGCGGGGGACAGGTGCAGGACCTGGTCGAGCGGATGCTGCGCACCTCGGGGCGGCGGGTCGACCTATCCACCCCGTTCGTCGACGCGATGCTCCCGGACGGATCGCGGCTGCACGTCGTGATCCCCGACGTCACCCGCCGCCACATGGCCGTGAACATCCGGAAGTTCGTCCTCACCGCGCACTCGCTGGACGAGCTGGTGGGTCTCGGCAGCCTCACCGCCGCGGCAGCGAGATTCCTCGAGGCCGCGGTGGCCGCCGGGCTCAACGTCATCGTGTCGGGCGGCACGCAGGCAGGAAAAACCACCCTCTTGAACTGTCTGTGCGCCGCGATCCCGGCCCGGGAGCGCATCGTGACGTGCGAAGAGGTCTTCGAATTGCGCATCCCGTTGCCCGACGTGGTGTCCATGCAGACCCGGCAAGCCAACCTGGAGGGGACCGGCGAGATCCAACTCCGCAGGCTCGTCAAGGAGGCGCTGCGGATGCGGCCGTCCCGGATCATCGTGGGTGAGGTCCGCCAGGAGGAATGTCTCGACCTGCTGATCTCGCTCAACTCCGGGCTTCCCGGCATGTGCTCGATCCACGCCAATTCCGCGCGGGAAGCCGTCGCGAAGATGTGCACGCTTCCGCTGCTCGCCGGCGAGAACGTCGGCCACAGCTTCGTCGTGCCGACCGTCGCGAGCAGCGTCGACCTTGTCGTGCACACCGACACCGACCATGCCGGCCACCGTCGGGTGCGCGAGATCATCGGCGTGCCGGGCCGCGTGGAAGGCGACGTGATCGAGACCGCCGACATCTTCACGACCGAGCGCGACCGGCTCGTCCGGGCCGAGGGCTTCCCACCCCATCCGGAGCGGTTCGCGCGACTCGGGATAGACCTGGCCGCCCTGCTTGCGGGGACGTTCACCGACCCGGCCGAGCCGGTCCGGCGCGGGGCCTGAGATGGGGGCGCTGCTCGGACTGGTCTTCGGGATTGGTCTGCTGCTGATCTGGCAGAGCGGGACTCGGCGGTCACCGCACCCCACCGGGCCGGGCTCCCGGTCGAGGCAGCGGTCCGAACTCCTCCGGCAGGCGGGCGTCGACGGTGTCTCGCCGGCGCAGCTGGGCCTGATCCAGGTCGTGGCCGCGGGGATCGTCGCCCTGGTCGTCCTCGTGGCGACGGGCACCGTGGCCATCGCCACCTGCTTCGCCGTCATGGGGTTCTTCGTACCCATCGCACTGCTGCGCCGGCTGCGCACCAAGAGGGCCGTCGAGCTCCGCGAGGTGTGGCCGGAGGTCGTCGACAACCTCGCCTCCGGGGTGCGGGCCGGACTGGCGCTGCCCGAGGCGCTCTCGTCGCTGGGCGCCCGGGGGCCCGAGCCGCTGCGCGCGCCGTTCCGACGGTTCGGCGCCGACTACCGTGCCAGCGGCCGTTTCATGGAGTGCCTCGACCGGCTGAAGGACTCACTCGCCGACCCGGTCGGGGATCGCATCTGCGAGACGCTGCGGGTCGCCCGCGAGGTCGGAGGCACCGACCTCGGCCAGGTCCTGCGCACCCTGTCGGCGTTCCTGCGCGAGGACGCCCGGACCCGGGCCGAGTTGGAGACCCGGCAGGGCTGGACGATCAACGCCGCCCGGCTCGCCGTCGCGGCGCCCTGGCTGGTGTTGCTGCTGCTCGGCACCCAGTCGACCACCTTGCGGGCCTACGACAGCCCGACCGGTGCCGCCGTGCTCGCCATCGGCGGCGTCGTCTGCGTCGTGGCCTACCGCGTCATGGTGCGCATCGGGCGGCTTCCGCAGGAACGCCGGGTGCTGCGATGAGCCCGACCCTGATCGGAGCCCTGCTCGGACTGCTGGCTGCATGTGGGTTGCTGATGGCGGCCGCCGCTTCCCCTCCGGCCAGGGCGATCCGGCTCGATGACCGGCTGTCGCCCTACCTGCGCGACAATCCACCCCCTTCGCGCCTGCTTGCCCGGGACGGCGGGTCGACGGTCGGCCTGCTCGAACCGCTGCGGCGCCTGCTCACCCCGGTGCTCGCCGACGCGACCCGGGTCGTCGATCGGCTGCTGGGAGGGCGCGGATCGGTCCGCCGGAGACTCGGCGCTCTGTCGCGCTCGGCGAGCGTCGAGGACTTCCGGATCGAGCAGGTCCTCTGGGGAGCGGTCGGTCTCGGTGCGGGAATCCTCGTGTCCGCGTCGTTCACGCTCAGCAGCGGCCGGATCAACGTCCTGTCGAGCATGTTGTTCTGCCTCGGCGGTGCCGTGGCAGGGGTCCTGGCGCGGGACTGGTGGCTCACCGCTCAGGTGCGGCGGCACGAAGAGGCTGTGCTCGCCGAATTCCCTGTCGTCGCCGAGCTGTTGGCGCTCGCGGTCACCGCGGGGGAGGGTCCGACCGGGGCGATCGAGCGGGTATGCCGGCTCACCGGTGGTGAGCTGGCCCGGGAGCTCGGTGACGCGCTGGCCCGGGCCCGCGCCGGTGCACCGCTCGTGCAGGCGCTGCAGGAGCTGGCCGACCGTACCCGGATCGACTCGCTGTCACGGTTCGTCGACGGGCTGATCGTGGCGATCGAGCGCGGCACCCCGTTGGCGGACGTGTTGCGTGCCCAGGCTGCCGACGTACGGGAGGCCGGAAAGCGGGCTCTTCTCGAGTCCGGCGGCAAGAAGGAGATCGGCATGATGGTGCCGGTCGTGTTTCTGATCCTTCCCGTCACGGTGCTCTTCGCGCTGTATCCGGGATTCATCAGCATCGTTGCTCTCGCGAGATAGCCGCGGGTGCTCGGAAAGGAGAGGTCATGCGACCCGAAATGATCCTGTGGTCGGTGCGTGTCCGGGTGGCCGGACTGCTCGACGCCGTACGCCGGGACGACGGCGAGCGCGGCGACGTGCCTGGCTGGGTCATGGTGACATTGATGTCGGCCATTCTCGTCGTCGCCATCCTGGTGCCGTTCCGGGATGCGGTGATCCCGGCGGTCAAAGGCGCGATCCAGAACGTCATCGACGCCGGAAAGTAAATCGCGGGTGCGCCATCCGGCCGGGGACGACGGTGCCGCCGTCGTCGAGTTCGTCATGGTCTCGGTGCTGCTCATCGCGCTGCTGATGGCGGTCGTGCAGGTCGGGCTCTATCTGCACGTGCGCAACGTCGTCGCGGCGAGCGCCGCGGAGGGTGCCCGGTACGGCGCGGACTACGGCCGGAGTGCTTCGGCCGCCGGCCCGAAGGCCAAGGAGGTCATCGCCGGGGCCCTGTCGGCGCATACCGCGGCGGGCATCGCCTGCGCCGGGAGCACCGCGGGCGGCGCGGCTGGCTCGGTGCTCGTCGCGGTGCGCTGTCGCGGCAGTGTCCCGCTGGTCCTCTCCTGGCTCGGCAGCCTGCCCGGCTTGGACGTGACGGCGCGGGCTCTGAAGGAGGGGCCGTGAAGCTTGCGCTGCTCCGCGCCCGGCTCGTCACTCGGCTGGCCGCCGACGACGGCAACGCGATGATCGAGTTCGTGTTCCTCGGGATCATCATGCTGGTGCCGCTGGTCTATCTCGTGCTCGCCGCCTCCTACGTACAGCGCAACATCTACGGCGTCACCGAGGCGGCTCGCGAGGCCGGCCGCGCCTACGCGACGGCCGACGACAGCGCGTCAGGTCTGGCGCGGGCCCGATACGCCGCGCAACTTGCCATGCAGGACCAACGAACCGCCTCCGACATTGTCCTCGGCTGGGCTCCGACGGGCGCCGGTTGCACCGGCGCGAGCACCGAGCCGCCGGCGCTGACACCGGGCGCGGTCTTCGCGGTGTGTGTGACCCGGCACCTCACCGTCCCCGGCGTACCGAGCTTCGTCGGCGCCCGGCACAACACGGTGACCGGACGGTTCGTCGTGCACGTCGACGACTACCGCTCGCTCGGGGCCCCGCCGTGATCGCCCTCGTCGACCGACTTCCTCGGGGCGACCGGGGATCCATGATCCCGATGATCGTCTTGTGCTTCTCCATCGCCGGTCTGATCATCACCGGGAGCATCGCCGCGGGTGGCGCGTTCCTGGCCCAGCGCGACCTCGAATCGGTGTGCGACGGAGCAGCCATCGCGGGAGCGCAGGCGCTCGACCGCGCGGCGTACTACGGCTCGGGTGACACTCAGGATGCCTATCCGCTGGGGGACGTGCAGGCCAAGGTTGACGACTACGTCTCCCGCGACGGCGGCAGCGTCGATGCCGGCGCGAGCACCGACGGTCGATCGGTCAGCGTGACCTGCCGGGAGACGGTGCACATCCCGTTCGGCACGGTGTTCGGCTACGGCGACGGGCTCGATCGTCGGGCGACCGCCGATGCCGAGCCCGTCCAGGAGCCCGCCGGTTGAGCGCCCAGGACGGAAACCGCGACGGCCACCACTGAATACCCATAGGATGTTTCTCTTGTCGGCCTCGGCGGAGGGGAAAGGCGACCATGGATATTCAAGACCTTATCGGCCAAGCCAAGGACGCACTCACGGTGAAGAGGGTGTTCGGGGAGCCTTACGAGAACAACGGCGCCACGATCTTCCCGGTGGCGAAGGTCTCCGGCGGTGCCGGAGGTGGTGGCGGCCAAGGCCCGAGCGGTGAGGGCGAGGGTTCCGGCGGCGGCTTCGGCATGGGTGCCCGGCCCGTCGGTGTCTTCGTGGTCCGGGACGGTGACGTCACTTGGCGACCTGCGCTTGACGTCAACCGGGTCGTCCTCGGCGGTCAAGTGGTCGCCATCGTCGCACTCCTTGTCCTTCGATCGATTGTGCGGGCTCGGGCGTAGCAGGGTGCTCACAGCAAGAAGGTCGGGCTCGGTGCCGTACGACGGGCAGACCATCTCCGGGGTACTCGCGGTCTTCCAGACGCCGTTCGACGACAACGGCCGCATCGATCGGCGCACGATGCGGACCGAGTTCGATTGGCTCTTCGCCAATGGAGCCGACGGACTGGTGTTCGCGATGGTGTCGGAGGTCCTCCGCCTCGCCTCGGACGAACGTGACGAGGTGGCTGCACTGTCATGTGAGCTGGCCGCGGGGCGTGGGCCGGTCGTGATCAGCGTGGGCGCGGAATCCACCGCGGTGGCCGTGCGGCACGCCCGGCACGCCGAGGCCAGTGGTGCGAGCGCGGTGATGGCCACGCCGCCCGGGCTGTTCCGGGTGGGCGACGACGAGCTCATGGGGTACTTCCTCGACATCGCCGCTGCCGTGAGCGTCCCGCTGATCGTCCAGGATGCCAGCGGTTACGTCGGCACCCCGCTGTCGATCGATCTGCAGGCCAGACTGCACGCCGAGCTGGGTGATCGGGTGATGTTCAAGCCCGAGGCCCGGCCGATCGGACCCCGGCTGAGCGGGCTGCTCGAGCTGTCCGGCGGAAAGGCCCGGGCCTTCGACGGCACCGGCGGGCTGCACCTGATCGACAACTTCCGCCGCGGAGTCGTCGGCACCATGCCGGCCGGTGACCTCGTCTGGGCGCTGTCTGCGCTGTGGGCGGCGTTGGGCGCCGGTGACTATCCGAGCGCCTACCGCATCGCCGGCCCGCTGGCGCTGATGGTTTCGCTGCAGACGAGCCTGGACGCCTTCGTCGCGATCGAGAAGCACCTGCTCGTGCACCAAGGTGTCTTCCCGAGCTCGGCGATGCGCGGACCGCTCGGCGATGGCCTGGACGGTCAGACGCGCGACGAGGTCGAACGCCTGGTGGAGTTGCTCCACTCCGCCGTCGACGGTGGCTGATCCCCTAGGTTGGCGGGCGACTCTGCTCAGGGCTCGATGACGATCTTGTGGACCGTCCGGTCGGATCGCAGCGCCTCGAGCGCGTCACCGTAGTCGTCGAGCTTGAACCGGTGGGTTATCAGGCCGTCGGTCCGGGCGCGGCCGGTCCGCAGGGCCGCGATCGCGGCCGGGAACGACGTGATCTCCGCGAACGAGCCCTTGATGGTGATCTCTCGGCGGAACACGTCGTACGGGTGCACGGTGACGAGGTCCTCCGGTCCCGTCACGCCGTAGAACATCACCGTGCCCCCGGTCCGCGTGAGCGGCACACACTGCTCCGAGACCGCGGCGGACCCGGTGGCGTCGATGACGATGTCGAAGCCGCCCCCGGAACGGTCCTTCAGCCGACTGACGTCGCCGGCCAGGTCAGATCGGTCCATGAGGAAGACGTCGTCGATCCCGAGCGCCGTGGCCCGCTCCAGCTTGAACGCCGACGAGGCGGCGACGGTGACGCTGGACGCCCCGCCGCGGGCGAGCAGCTGCGACAGCAGCAGCCCCATCGGGCCGGCGCCGAAGACGAGTGCACTGCTGCCCGGACGCGCTTCCAGCGTCTCCAGGCCGTGCATCGCGCATGAGGTCGGTTCGGAGAAGACGGCGGTGTCCGGGTCGATGCCGTGGACGGAGAACACCAGCTCGGCGGGGACGGTGACGTACTCCGCGAACGAGCCCGGCCAGTTGGTGCCCATTCCCTTGAGGTTCGCGCAGTGCAGCGGCCGTCCGGTCCGGCAGTACTCGCAGTACCCGCAGGCGACATTGGGATTGACCGACACGTACTCGCCGAGCCGGAACCCCTCGGTGCCCTCTCCGAGCGCGTCGACCGGCCCGACCAGCTCATGGCCCGGGATGAGTGGGAACTCGGCGAAGAAGTTTCCCTCGTGGATGTGCAGGTCGGTGCCACAGATGCCGGTCTGCTCGATCCGGACGCGCACCTCGCCTGGCCCGGGCTCAGGGGTCGACACCTCCGTGATCGAGAAGCTGCGGGGTGCGTCGTAGACGACGGCCTTCATGCCATCCCTCCCGGATCGGCTGCGTCCGGACCATACATCCGGGCCATCCGATCGGCTTCGCGCAGGATCAGCGCGTGTACAGGGTGACACCTCGTTCGACGAGCAGCTGACGGTACGGAACTTGCTCGTCTCCCGCGGCGACGATCTCGACCATGTAGGGGTGGTCTGCGGGGTCCGTCAGCGCGGCGCCGATTCGCTCATCGGCCACTGTCTGTCTCAGGGATTCCACTTGAGCTACGAAGACACGTACTGGTCGGCTGAAGTCGCCAGGGCGCTGGCGCCATGCTCGTGATAGCCCTATGAGTCCGCTCACGGAGGCGACGGCCGATGCTGCGCGCCGATCTGTGTCGTCGGGGGTCGGGTTACCACTGAAGATGATCAGATCCGGCTCGCCGCGTGCGAGTAGGGACATCAACTGAGACGTGGGATTCCATTCCGCAGGTTGCGGTTCGCCTTTGAGGCCATAATGCATACCCTGCGAAATCCAGTGCCCCCGCCACTCCGAGTAGCTGTAGCCCTCGCTGTCATCGTGAAACCCGAACTGGAACAGGCAGCACGGGCAATGCTCAAATGAGGGGTCGCCATCAGTGATCGATCGTGGCTCGTCAATCTGATCGGATGCGCCGCAGATAGGACAGATCCAGTTCAGGTTGGTGGTCATCAGCGTCGGCATCACTTACTTCCACTCCACAATGTCGCCTCGCAGTTTTTCCCAGTATACGATAGGCTTCTCTGGCCTGAAATACGTTGCTATTGACCCATCAATATTCATGACAATGAATCGGTTCGTCGGCTCATCGTAGATTCTGACTCGCGGTCTTTGATTCCTGATATGAATCTTGGTCGGGTACTTATTGTTGACCGCCTCGAGATAGAACTGCTCAGCTTGGCTGATGTAGGCCTCCGGCGTGGTTGCGCCCGGAAAGTCTCTCGCGTGATCATCTATGTGGCGCCTAAGTGTTTTTGCGTCGCCCCATCCTCGAGGTGCGGGCATCTGACGAGGCGAGAGACTCCACGGTTCACCCTGGGCATGTGGCGCCGCCAGTGCCTCCTCTAGCGGCGGCAATTCGTCGAAATGGTTCGCCTCGCCAACCCGCGGCACTATGGCGGTTATGGAGCCCCGCTCGGCAAGCCCAGCGGCACCGGCCTCGCCGGCATCGGCGGCGGCGCCTTCGCCTCCGGCGGCGAGTGCGCCGACGTTCGCAAGTGTGTGTCCGAACGCCCGGCCCGGCTCCGTGGACCACTCGTCCGCGTCGACGAACGCGCGGCCGTACCCGACCCACGCCTGCTGCATGGCATAGGGGTGGGCGACGTCGACAAGGGTGGACATGGCCCGCCAGGAGCCCATGAACTGGTGCGGATCACTGGCCGCGGCACCCGTGAGCGACCAGAAGCCCTTGCCCATGTCGATCACGCCGTCGACGGCTCCCTCGGCGACGTGGGTGGCACCGTCGAAGATGCCGCCGATGCCATGCGTGAACCGTTGCCAGGCGCCCGGCTTGGTCGGAGCGTGTCGCTCGGCGTCGGCGAGGATCGCCTGTGTGCGTCGGGCGGCAAGGTCGACGGATGTCCGGGCTTCAGTGAGTATCCGGGCCGCCGCGAACCGGTCGGCCTCACCCGGATCCGTAGCCGGTGGTCGGACGACGTCGACGCCGATCGTGGTGTGGCTCGCCGAGCTGGCCCGCTCGGAGGACGCCTCCGCGGCTCGATACGCGCCGACCCGGTTCTGCCAGGTCGCCGATGTCTGCTCGGCGTCCTGGTAGCGCACGACCGCTCGGGCTGCCGCGGTCTGGGCTTCCCGCAGCGTGGTCGCGTAGAGCAGCACGGCCATCTTCGCCTGTCCGAACGCGGAGCCGGCGTCGTCGAACCGGCCCGGCTGCTCGCCGGCGGTCGTCCGGAACGAGTCGCCCGCTACTCCGACCCAGTCGCCCGAGCCGACCGCCCGGAGGCCGCCGGCCGCCTCCGCCATGCCGAGCGCGAGAGCGCCGAGGGCCGCCGCCAGGGCGTCGAGCTGGTCCGGGTCGCCCGGCACCAGGGCGCGCGGGTCGGCCGCTGTGGCGAGCTCAGCGCTCAATGACACTCGCCTCCGCGACCCCGGCATCGATCTGCCGATAGCGCGCGGCCGCGTCCTCGACCGAGGCGGCAAGGTGCCGCGTATCGGCGACCAGGCAACCGCACCCGTAGGACCACCGGTTGAGGAAGGAGCCGATTGCCGCGGTCACCGACTGGTTCCCGGCGGCCGCCGCGTAAGCGGTGAGCCGGCTCTGACGCCGCGCCACCCCTTCGGCGATCTCGGCACTTCGGGAGAGATCACGGGCGACGATCTCGAGACCGGCGGGCTCGACCTCGATCAGCGGCATCCGCATCCTCCGGCGGTTTCGTCTCTGCGTACGACGTGGCTCGTTGTGTCTAGTCGTGTCGCGTCGTTGCTCGCTGCCGCTGTCCACAGCCCTCGACCGGCCCGCTACGATCTATGTCGCTTCACGAGTCTTTTAGTGGAACGGAACGCCACGCGTGCACAGCTCCGGACCCCGGCCGCAAGGACTGCGCCCGTCGGCGGTGGGCTGCTCGTCGGGCTCCTCGCCCGCTACGGCTCGGAGAAGATCCGCGGGCACGGCATGCCGGAGGCGATCGAGGCGATCCTCACGGGAGGGAGCAAGTCCAACCGAGGGTGGCCCTCCGGTCTCGGCGGCGATCGCCATCGGCACGGTGGACCGTTCGGCAGCTGCCACGTTCGTCGCCGACCATCGACAGATCCGCGATAGCCAGGACCGGCAGCGTCTCTACCCGGTCCTCGATGGCGCATCCCGGCTCACCGGGATAGTGACCCGGCGCGACATGCTCGATGTCGCGCTATCGGGCGACGACGCCTACGCGCCCGGCGCTTCCGCCGCCGACATCACGGTGCCCGAGCCGGTCGTGGCCTACTCCGACGAGACACTCCGCCTGCAGGAGGCCCGACACGCTGAGCGTGTCCTGACCGTCCGTGCCCTCTTTCCGACCGGGCCCGGGCGACTGCGCCGAGGCCCGGAAGACGCACTCGTCGTCACCCACCCGCGGCCCTCTGACTGACGATCGGTCCACAGTGGACCCGGCCGTGTCGCACCTGGAATCCGTGTGACGTCCGTGGCACTGTGACCGCGTGATCACTACGCTGAACTCGACGGCCGCTGCGCTGCTGGGCCTGCTGCACGACCGGCCGATGACCGGGGGGGAACTCGTCGCCGTCGCGCACGACCGGTTCGGCTCGTTCTGGAACGTCACCCGCAGCCAGGTCTACCGCGAGTTACCGGCACTCGCGTCCGCCGGCCTCGTCAAGCTGGGTAAGGCCGGCGCGCGCGCCGCCCAGCCCTATTTGATCACGCCGGCGGGCAGGAAGGCCTTCGCCGCCTGGCTGACCGAGCCGGCCGGCCCGGACCACTCCCGGAATCCGCTTCTTCTCCGACTTGGCTTCGGCGCGCAACACAGCAGAGCGCAGCTGCGAAGGCTCGTGGCGGACGCCCGGTCCGAACACGAAGCGGCGCTCACCGCCCAGCGGGAGCGGCTCGGAGAGCTCCGCAAGGACGGCGCGGACGACTACATGGTCGCGACCACCGAGTTCGGGGTCGCATACGAAAAGGCCTTGCTGAAATGGCTGGCGGCCCTTCCGCACGTCTGACGCACCGCTTCCCTCCACGTGACGGACGCGTGGTGCCGTACCCTGGGCGGTTGTGACCGCACCCGACCTCCCGTCCACCCTGAAGGACCTGTCCTCGACCCTGTCGTCGATCGAGACCGTCCTCGACATTCCGGCGCTGCGCCAGGAAGCTGCCGAGCTGGAGGAGCAGACCGGTCGTCCCGACCTGTGGGAGGACACCGAGCGGGCGCAGCGCGTCACGACCCGGCTGGCCACCATCAACAACGACATCAAGCGGGTGCAGGACCTCCGCCGCCGGGTCGACGATCTCGCCGTACTGCACGAGCTCGCCGAGTCCGAGGACGACCAGGCCACCCGCACCGAGGTCGACGGCGAGCTGACGAACGTCCGACGGCTGATCGACGAGTTCGAGGTGCGCACCCTCCTGTCCGGGGAGTACGACGCCCGCCAGGCCGTCGTCACCGTCAAGTCGGAGGCTGGCGGCGTCGACGCCGCCGACTGGGCCCAGATGCTGCTGCGCATGTACCTGCGGTGGGCCGAACGCCATGGGCACCCGACCGAGGTCTATGACACCTCCTACGCCGAGGAGGCGGGGATCAAGTCGGCCACCTTCACGGTGAAGGCGCCCTACGCCTACGGCACCCTGGCCGGTGAGCACGGCACCCACCGGCTCGTGCGGATCAGCCCGTTCGACAACCAGAACCGGCGGCAGACCTCGTTCGCCGGCGTCGACGTCGTTCCGGTCGTCGAGTCCACCGACGAGATCGACATCGACGAGAGCGAGATCAGGGTCGACGTCTACCGGTCGTCCGGGCCGGGCGGGCAGGGCGTCAACACCACCGATTCCGCGGTCCGCATCACCCACCTGCCGACCGGCATCGTCGTCTCCTGCCAGAACGAACGGTCCCAGCTGCAGAACCGTGCCAGTGCGATGGGGGTGCTCCAGTCCAAGCTGCTGGAGCGGCGTCGGCAGGAGGACGCGGCGAGGATGGACGAGCTGCGGGGTGACGCCGGAAACAGCTGGGGCAACCAGATACGCAGTTACGTGCTGCACCCGTACCAAATGGTGAAAGACCTGCGCACCGAGGTGGAGACCGGAAATACCACCGGAGTTCTCGACGGCGATATCGATAGCTTTATCGAAGCGGAGATCCGGTGGCGTCGCCAACAGGAGGTAAGCGCCTGATTTCGCCGATTAGGCGATTCGGACGTAGTAGGCGAGCAGGCAGGCTATCGCCGCGAGTGCCGCAAGGACCGGAACGAGCAGGGCCTGCCAGTCGACGCTGTGGTGGTGCAAGTCACTACGCATTTGCCTACAGACAGGACATCTGGCATCGGCGACCCGCCCCGAGCAGGCCGCACAGACCAGCTGTTCGCAGCACATCAAGTCCCCCTTCTGGCCGGATCACAAAGCCTGCTGCCTGCATGCCCGAGAGCCGAATCGGTGCTTATCACATTCAACGGTAGACTCGCGCTCCGTGATCCGCCTCAAGAACGTGACCAAGCTCTATCCGGCCAGCAAGCGGCCGGCGCTCGACGACGTCGGTGTCGAGGTCGACAAGGGCGAGTTCGTCTTCCTCATCGGCCCGTCCGGCTCAGGCAAGTCGACCCTCCTCCGGCTGCTCCTCAAGGAGGAGGACCCTACTCGCGGCTCGGTCAGCGTCGCGGGCAAAGAGCTCACCAAGATGTCCCGGTGGAAGGTTCCGGCCCTGCGCCGCACGATCGGCTGCGTCTTCCAGGACTTCCGGCTCCTACCCAACCGGACGGTCTCGCAGAACATCGGCTTCGCGCTCGAGGTGATCGGGAAGCCGAGTCGCACGATCAAGAAAGTCGTTCCTGAGGTCATCGAGATGGTCGGGCTCGAAGGGAAGGCCAGCAGACTTCCCAGCGAGCTGTCCGGTGGTGAGCAGCAGCGGGTGGCGATCGCCCGCGCGTTCGTCAACCGGCCGCTGGTCCTGCTGGCGGACGAGCCGACGGGCAACCTCGACCCCGACACCAGCCAGGACATCATGCTGCTGCTGGAACGGATCAACCGCATCGGCACGACCGTCGTCATGGCCACGCACGACAACAACATCGTCGACGCCATGCGTCGTCGCGTCGTCGAACTGAACACGGGTCGGCTGGTGCGTGACCAGTCCCGCGGCGTCTACGGCGTCGGCCGGTGACCGGCTCGCTCGCCCCACCCTCGATGCCGGTGGCTCTCGCAGTCCCGACCGTATAGGAATCCCATGCGCGCTAGTTTTGTCCTTTCCGAGGTGCGGACCGGCCTTCGCCGGAATGTCACCATGACGATCGCCATGATCTTGACCACCGCGATCTCGCTGGGATTGCTGGGAGCCGGGCTCATCATCGCCCGTGAGATCAACCAGATGAAGGCGCTGTACTACAACAAGATCGAGGTCTCAGTCTTTCTCAAGGACAATGCCACGAAGTCGCAGAAGGCGTCCCTGGAGACCGAGCTGAAGCAGTCGCCCGAAGTCTCGACCTTCATTTTCGAAACCAAAGCCCAGGCATACCAGCGCTTCAAGAAGCTCTTCAGCCAGCAGCAGAGCCTGGTGAACGGTACGCCGCCCAGTTATCTTCCGGCGTCATTCCGGGTGAAGCTCAAGAATCCGGAGCGTTACCCGATCATCGCGAAGGAATTCACTGGCAAGCCCGGAGTCGACTCGGTGCAGGATCAGGGGCAGGTGCTCAACCGGCTCTTCTCGTTGCTCAACGGATTGCGCAACGCGACGATCACGATCGCCGTCGTACAAGCGCTTGCGGCGTTACTCCTGATCTCCAACACCATCCAGATGGCCGCGTTCAGCCGAAGAACCGAGACCGGGATCATGCGCCTGGTCGGCGCCTCCCGGTGGTATACGCAGCTGCCGTTCATCGTCGAGGCGGCGATCGCCGGACTCATCGGCGCCATCTTGGCGGTCGGTGGTCTGGGGCTTGCCAAGACGCTCTTCGTCGACAAGACGCTCAGCAGCGTCATCAAGTCGGGCATCCTCCGGCCCATCGACTGGAGTTCGATCCTGGTGATCAGTCCGGTGCTGTGCGCGGTCGGAGTGCTGCTGGCAGGGATTGCGGCGTACTTCACGCTGCGGCTCTACGTCCGGATGTAAGGATGGCGACATGTCCAGGGAGACAGGTCGCAAGCTGATCGCGCAGAACCGCAAGGCGCGCCACGACTACACGGTGCTCGACACCTACGAGGCGGGCCTCGTACTGACCGGCACCGAGGTGAAGTCGCTGCGTGCGGGTCGCGCGTCGCTGGTCGACGGTTTCGCCTCCATCAGTGACGGCGAGGTCTGGCTGCACGGGGTGCACATCCCCGAATACACCGAAGGCTCGTGGACCAACCACGAGCCACGCCGGGTGCGCAAGCTGCTGATGCACCGGGAGGAGATCTCCCGGCTGATCGGCAAGACGCAGGAGTCCGGCCTGACGCTGGTGCCGCTCGCTCTGTACTTCCGTGACGGCAAGGCGAAGGTCGAATTGGCGCTCGCCCGGGGCAAGCGGGCCTACGACAAGAGGCGGGCTCTCGCCGAGCGCGACGCGCGTCGTGAGGTGGAACGCGCGTTCGGTCGACGCGGCTGACCTGGGGACAACCGGTTTCTGTCGGTGGGCGGGTCCATAATCGAACGTATGTTCGAGGGTGGTCCGGTCGGGCGGCGGGTGGCCTGTCGGTGGAGGCGGTGCTCGGGTTCTGCGCGGCGGTGGGGCCGGGTCCGGTGGCGATGGGCTGGCTGGCCGGGTTGGATCCGGCCGGGCTGTCGTGCGGGGCGCGGGTGGATCTGCTGGCCTGCTGGGAGGCGCAGGCCGCCTGGCTGGCCGCCGCGCAGGCCCGGGCGTTGGCCGGGATGGACGCCCCGGACGGGCTGCCCGGGCCCGGGGATGAGGACTGGGTCCGCGAGGAGGTGGCGGCCGCGCTGCATCTGTCGGGGGTGACCGCCCACCGGCGGCTGCAGGTGGCCCGCGCCCTGGCCCACCGGCTGCCCGGCACGAGGGAGGCGTTGGCCGCCGGCCGGGTCGATTCCCGCAAGGCCACCGCGATCGCCGAGGCCACCGAGCCCCTGGATCCGGCGACCGCGGCGGGAGTGGAGGCCGCGGTGCTGCCCGAGGCCGGGGCGCAGACCCTGGCCGAACTGAAACGGGCGGTGCGCCGGGCGGTGCTGGCCGCCGACCCGGCCGCCGCCGAGACCCGGCACCAGACCGCCCGGGCCGGCCGGTACGTGCGCCTGTACCCGGCCGAGGACGGCATGGCCGACCTGTACGCGCACCTGCCCGCCGGCGACGCCACCCGGCTGATGGCCACCCTCGACACCCTCGCCGCCCAGCACACCGCCGGCGACCCCCGCGACATCGACGCCCGCCGCGCCGACGCCCTGATCCACCTCGCCGACCGGGGCGGGCCGGAACGCCGCGGCGGCGGCCGGGGCGGCGGGCGCGACGGCGGCGGGCGAGACGGCGGCGGTCGGGGTGGTGGGGTGCTGGTGCAGGTCACCGTCGCCGCCGCCACCCTCGCCGGGCACGACGACCAACCAGGTGAGCTGGCCGGCTACGGCCCCATCACCGCCGCCACCGCCCGCCAACTCGCCGCCGCAGCCACCCGCCACCGGCTCCTACCGATCGACCCCGCCACCGGCCGGCTCCACCCGGTCGACCCCGCCACCGGCCAGCCACTGCCCGACCCCGCGCACCGGCACCGGCACCGGCCGGACACCGGGCCAGCCCGCCGGCCGGGCAGCGGACCACGCCGCCGGCCGCTACCGGCCCACCCCCGGCCTCACCCGCCACCTGCACGCCCGCGACCGCGTCTGCGGCTTCCCCGGCTGCAACATCCCCGCCCACCGCTGCGACCTCGACCACACCACCCCCTGGCCCACCGGACCCACCACCCCGGCCAACCTCGGCGCCCTCTGCCGACGCCACCACCGCCTCAAACACGAAACGCCCTGGCAACTCACCCGCCACCCCGACGGCACCCCCACCTGGACCAGCCCCGCCGGCAAGACCTACCGGGTGACACCACCTGGCTACGGATAGAGTTCGACCGTCGACGTCGACGGAGGGATGCAGATGCGAGGGATTGCGATCGAGGAGTTCGGTGGCGCGGAGACTCTGACGCTGCGCGATGACCTGCCTACGCCACCCGTGGGGCTCGACACGGTCCTGGTACGGGTCAAGGCGGCTGCCCTCAATCCGGTCGACTGGAAGATCCGCGAGGGATTCCTGGCCGGCGCCTTCCCGCACCACTTCCCGCTCGTGCCTGGCTGGGACCTCGCCGGCATCGTCGAGCAGGTCGGGCCGGCGGTGCGCGACTTCGCCGTCGGTGACGAGGTGATCGGCTACGTGCGCCGTGACGATGTGCAGTACGGCACCTATGCGGAGCTGGTGCCGGCGCCGGAGCGGACGCTGGCGGGGAAGCCCGCCGGGCTCACCATGACCGAGGCCGCCGGTCTCCCGCTCGCGGGGCTCACGGCATACCAGGTGCTCACCGAGGCGCTTGCGGTGCAGCCAGGTGAACGGGTGCTGGTGCACGCCGCCTCCGGGGGTGTGGGCAGCTTCGCCGTGCAGATCGCGACGGCGCTCGGCGCCCACGTGATCGGCACGGCCAGCGCCCGCAACCACGGCTACCTGCGTGACCTGGGCGCCGCCGAGACGATCGACTACTCGGCCGGTCCGATCAGCAAGCAGCTCGAGGAGAAGGCCGACGCCGTCATCGACCTCGTCGGGGGAGACGCCCTCGAGGACGCGCCGGCCCAGGTCGACGACCCGAGTCGGATCGTCTCGATCATCGATCCGGCGACGGTGCTCGGGCTGGGTGGTCGCTACGTCTTCGTCCGGCCCTCCGCGACCCAGCTCAGCACGCTGGCCGCGTGGGCCGAGGATGGCCGCCTGCGGGTCACGATCGGCGCGACCTACCCGTTGGCCAAGGCGGCCGAGGCGCACCGCGCGCTGCAGGACGGCCACAGCCGCGGCAAGATCGTGCTCGAGATCTGAGAGCATCCGGGACCCGATCGTGCCCGGGCTGACCGACGACGACGTTCCGGCGTACTGGCGATCCCTGGGGCTGCCCGGTCTGGTCGACGTCCACGTGCACGTCCTGCCCCCGACCGTGATGGCCAAGGTGCTTGCGTACTTCGACCACGCCGAGCGGCACTACGGTGTCGCCTGGCCGGTCACCTATCGCGGCGACGACGCCGAGCGACTCGAACTGCTGCGGGCGCTGGGTGTCCGGGCGTTCCCGGCGCTGGCGTATGCCCACAAGCCCGGCATGGCGGAGTGGCTGAACGACTGGACGAGGGAGTTCGCCCGCGGCGTGCCGGAGTGCGTGCCCGCGCTGACCTTCTTCCCCGAGCCGGGAGTGCTCGACTACGTCCGGCGGGCACTGGACGACGGCGCCCGTGTGGCAAAGGTGCACCTGCAGGTCGGCGGCTTCGATCCGCGTGATCCGCAGCTCGGACCGGTCTGGGGACTGCTCGCCGACGCCGGTGTCCCGGTCGTCACGCACTGCGGGAGCGGCCCCCTGCCCGGACACTTCACCGGACCGGTACCGATCGGCGAGGTGGTGCGCCGGCATCCGGCCCTGCGCCTGGTCGTCGCTCACTTCGGCAGCCCGGAATATGCCGCCTTCGTCGACCTTGCCGAGACCTACCCCAACGTGTGCCTGGACACCACCATGGCGTTCACCGACTTCATGCAGGAACGGGCTCCGGTGCCCCCGGAGGTCGTGATGCACCTGCCCGACCTGCAGGAGCGCGTGGTGCTGGGCAGCGACTTCCCCAACATCCCGTACGCCTACGCGCGCCAGATCGAGGCGCTCGACCGGTTGGAGCTCGGCGAGGACTGGCTGCGCGCGGTGCTCTGGCACAACGGCGCCCGCCTCCTGGGCGTCGACGGATGACCCGACAGCCCGGCTAGCGCCGACGGACCAGCCACGACGCGGCGCCCACCAGGAGTACCGCCGCGCCGATGATCACCGACGTGACGGGCAGGCTCACGGCGAGCACCGCGCACCCGATCACCCCGAGGACCGGCAGCCACCGCGGCGGCCGGTGCTCGGCGTCGGTCAGTGTCATCGCCGACGCGTTCGCGATCCCGTAGTAGGCGAGCACCCCGAACGACGAGAAGCCGATCGCACCGCGTACGTCGATCGTGGCGACCAGCACGGCCACGACACCGCCGACCGCGAGCTCCGCCCGGTGCGGTACGCCGAACCGCGGGTGCACCGCCGCCAGCACCCCCGGCAGATGCCGGTCCCGGGCCATCGCGAACACCGTCCGGGAGACACCGAGGACCAGTGCCAGCAGCGATCCGAGGGACGCGACCGCGCCACCGACCTGGACCGCCGGCGCGAGCCCCTGCAGACTGCCGGCCTCGGTCGCGACCACCAGCGGGGCGCTCGATCCGGCCAGCCCGGAGGCCCCGACCGCGAGCAGCGCGGAGATCGCGACCGCGGCATAGACGACCAGCGTGATGCCCAGGGCGACCGGGATCGCCCGGGGGATGGTCCGTTCCGGGTCGCGGACCTCCTCGCCGAGAGTCGCGATGCGCGCGTAGCCGGCGAAGGCGAAGAACAGCAGCCCGGCGGACTGCAGAATGCCGTGCACCCCGCTGCCCGGGAACGGCGCCAGATGATCCGTGGACGCCTGGCCGCCGCCCAGGCACGCCACGACCACCACGGTGAGCGCCAGCAGCGTCAGGGCGACGATCACCCGGGTGAGCCAGGCCGCCTTCTGCACCCCGAAGTAGTTCGACGCGGTCACGGCGACGACCACGGCGACGGCGACGAGATGGGGATGCGCCGGCTCGACGTAGCCGGCGAAGGTCAACGCCATCGCCGCGCAGCTCGCCGTCTTCCCGACGACGAACCCCCAGCCGGCCAGGTGGCCCCAGAAGTCGCCGAGCCGCCGCCGGCCGTAGACGTAGGTGCCCCCGGACTCGGGGTAGAGCGCGGCCAGCCGGGCGGACGAGGTGGCGTTGCAGTAGGCGACGACCGCAGCCGCCCCGAGCCCGATCAGCAGCCCGGAGCCGGCGGCCGCGGCGGCCGGCCCGTAGGCGGCGAACACCCCGGCACCGATCATCGCGCCGAGCCCGATCACGACCGCGTCGAAGACACCCAGCCGACGGCTCAGCCGGGTCGGCGTTCCCGGGGGTTGCGGGGCACTCACGCGTCCATCGAACCGGTCCGGTTCAGCGCCGCCAGACCGGGGTCTTCGCCGTCGGATCGGGCAGTGGCCGGGTCGACTCCCAGATCCGCCGCCATGACGCCGCGGGTGGCCCGGTCGGCAGCGACAGCCGCCCGTCGGCGGCGGCCCGCATCGACCCCCACCACCCGAGATCCTCCTCCGCCCACAACGCCGTCACGGCGCCGGACAGCCGGCCGCTGTAGGTCAGTGCCGCCTCGCCCGGCTCGGGCGTCAGCGGCCGACCGATGTGTACGGCGATCCGTGGGCGGCCCGGCCGCGGCCAGTTCCGGCCGCGGGGCATCGCGGCGTAGGCGCCGCGGATCGCCACCGGCACCGCCGGAATGCCGTGCTGGCAGCACAACTGGGCCGTGCCGAGCCGGAAGGACCGCATCCAGCCATCCTGCGAGCGGGTGCCCTCCGGGAAGAGCAGCACGCTCCAGCCGTCGCCGATGAGTTGCGGCGCGAGGCTCTTCAGTCGCCGGCTGCCCATCCGCTCGACCGGGAACGCGTTGAAGACGAGCGCGGTCAGGCTGGCCCGCCAGCGCGCGTCGAAGAAGTAGTCGGCCGCGGCACCGACCGCCATCCGCCGGGTCAGTCTCGGCGGCAGGGCGCCGAGGATCAGCGGCGCGTCGAGATGGCTCGCGTGGTTGGCGATGACGATCACCGGACCGTCGACACCGTCGAGCCGGTCGGCGCCGTAGACCTCCGGCTTGGTCTGCGACCACACCATCGGCCGCATCAGCCCGCGCTGCAGGCCTTCCCGGGCGATCCGGGCCGGCCTGGTGCGGGCCCACGACGTCGGGAACTCCCGGGGACCGCGCGCCGGCGCCCACGGCTCCGCGGATCGCGGTGTCCGCGACCGGCCCCGCCAGTCGCGGCCGCGCGACACCAGCCGCATCTCGTCGATCAGGCCCATGACGGCCTCACCGTACGTCGGCCATCGTCAGCGGCGGACTGTGCAGATAGGAGATCGACGGGCTGCGCCCGACCGTGTCGCTGGCCATCTCCAACGCGTCCGCGAGAGTCGAGGCGCTGCGGAAGCCGAGTCGCGACGCCGACCGCCGATCCGCGCCGACGCAGATCACGTCACCCAGGTGCTCCAGGCCGTGCGACCCCCAGTACCACATGTAGAACGGGTGCACGCCGTGGTAGGCGTAGCTGTTGCGGTAGAGGTGGCGGTACCACTCGTCGTTGGCGAACTGCTGCTCGTATTTCGCCTCGATGGTCGCCGGGTCGGTCGTCTCGGCGAGCACCTCTTCGAAGAAGTCGATGTAGCTCGGGTGGTGCACGGGGTGGAACTCCTGCTGCATCGGGTGATACAGGATCAGCGCACCGCCCTCGCGCACCAGCGGCCGGCCCCGGTACATGTTGAAGTAGTAGCCCAGCCCCAGGCACATCACCAGGATCGGGTTCATGATCGAGTTGACGTTGTAGGGGCAGATGTAGGGCAGCCCGAAGACGAGCACGTCGGACTGGCCGTCGACCTCGGTCAGCTGTTGGCGGTGCACGTTGCGGAGGGTGTGCGGGTGCACCTCCTGCGGCGTTCCGGCGTGCACCCCGGTCACGCCGTACGCCGCCTCGGTGGTGTGCCAGATCCGGCGCCGCATCTTGGTGGGGGCCAGGTCGTTGGCGCGTTTGACGGCGAGGTAGGACGCCTGGTCGCGCAGCGACCACTCCCACTCGCGCTTGTTGAGGAAGCCCAGCTGCGACGGGAAGGTGTCGTTGTTCAGGGTCGTCTCGATCGTGAAGATCTTGACCTGCTGGGCGAGCACCTCACCCATCCGGTCGTAGGAGTGGTGCATCGCGGAGTTCGGCGGGTCGTTGAACGACCGCGAATGCCGCATCGTGCTGACGTTGTGGTGGTGGCGCAGGCTCTTGTACGACGCCAGCCCCACCCCGACGGACTTGTTGCCGCCGTTCATCGCCACGAGGTTGACGTTGACGTAGACGAGCAGGTCGCTCTCGGCCGCACGGCGGTTGATCTCGACGTCCTCGCCATGCGGAGTCTGCCCGAGGTGCAGCAGGTTGGCACGGTCCTCGGCGTCGTGGTTGCTCAGGTGCTCGGGGAAGAACGACGCGAACACCCGGTCGCCGACGACGTGCTTGAGCTCGGCCGGCGTCATCCGCCGGTGCAGTGCGTTGGACGCGACCAGTTCGACGTCGTCGACGCCGTGCGCGGCCGCGAGCTCCAGCACCGCCTCGATGATCCGGGCCCGGACGTCGGGGGAGCGCATCGGCGGCAGCGGCACCGACAGGTCGTCGAAGACGATGGTCAGCTTCATCCCGGCATGCAGCAGTTCGGGGAGCGGTTCGATGCCGTGCGGGTGCAGCAGCGCGTCGGCGATGGCGGCATCGACGTCGCGGATCGCCGGCAGCGAGTCCGGCGGGTAGACGACCCTCGTGCCGAGCGGGAACTGCTCGAGGCGGAGTCCCTCGCCGGCGTGCACGAGGAGCGGCGGGGTCCTCTCGTCCACCTCGAGGACGAATCCGGGTCTGCTCACTGGTCGTTCGTCTCCTGTCAGTCCCGTGCGGGGTCGAAGGCCACCTTGACACTGCCCAGCCGCCCCGCGGCGAGGGCGTGACCGACCGCCTCCCGCCACTGGGACAGCGGGTAGACGGCATCGACGTAACCGTCGAGCGGCGCGTGTGCGATCAGGTCGAGGGCGTCGGCGAAGTCGCCGTGCCGGTCTGCGGCTCCGCCGCTGTCGGAGGCGTAGGAGCCGATCAGGGTCAGCTCGCGGAACCACACCGGAGTGAGGTCCACCGCGGACGACGGCATCCCGGAGAGCACCACGGTGCCCCCGGCCCGCACCAGCCGCAGCGCCGAGTCGATGCCGGAGCCGCCGGTGCACTCCATCGCCACGTCGACGCCGCCGAGCAGGAATTCGGCGCCCCGCTCGGGCGTCTGCAGGGAACCGCCGGTGGCGCGGCGCAGCACCCGCGCGGCCCGGCGCGGCGCGATCACGTCGGTCGCGCCGAGTGCGCGCGCCCGCTCCACCTGGTGCCGGTGCTTGGCGATCACGTAGACCTGGCCGGGCGAGGCGAATTCCCGCAGCGCCAGCAGGGTGAGCAGCCCGACCGTGCCGGCGCCGACGATCACCACCGACGCGCCGTCCGGGACCGCCGCCCGGCGCACCGTGTGGACGGCGCACGCGAGCGGCTCGGCGAGCACCGCGCGGTCGTTGGTCACCCCGTCGGGAACGGCGTGCAACTGGCGGGTGTGGGCGACGACCATGCCGCCCCAACCGCCGCCCGTGTCACCGCAGAAGCCGGTCTGCAGGCCGGCCGAGACGGCGCCGCCGGTGATGTGGTCGCAGCGGTCCTCGTGCGCCGCGGCGCAGCCCGGACACAGGTCGACGTCGCGGGTGGCGCACGACAGCACCGGGTCGAGCACGACCCGCTGGCCCGAGGAGAGCCCGTCGACGTCGTCGAGCAACCGCCCCACGATTTCGTGCCCGGGCACGAACGGCATCGACACCACGGGGGAGAGGTACGGCGAGGACCGGCCGGTGAGCAGCGCCAGGTCGGAGCCGCAGATCCCGGACAGCAGCGGCCGGATCCGCGCCCACTCCGGTCCGGGCCGGCGCGGGTCGGGCCGGTTGACCAGCCGCAGCGGCGCCAGCGAGCCGGACACCGCGTTGCCGATCGCGCCGCTGACCCGGGCGCTGGCCCCGCGTGCGGCGAGGTAGCGCATGGGGGAGCGGTGGTATTCGACCGCGGTGATCATCGCTGCACCTCGAGCATCGTCTCGATCGGGCCGCGGGCGTGCGCGCCCCAGTGCTCGATCCGCCAGTGCCGGCTCTTGGCGTGCCGGAAGAGCCGCGGGTCGGGGTTGACCGCGACCGGGTGGGCCACCGTCTCCAGCAGCGGCCGGTCGGAGAAGCTGTCGCCGTAGGCGTAGCTGCGGGACAGGTCGCCGCCGGTGTCGGCAGCGTAATGCCGCAGCCACGCCGCCCGTGCCTCGCCGACCAGCGGGGGGAGCTCGAGGAAGCCGGTGAACCGGCCGTCCTTGACCTGCAGCCGGCTCGCCACCACGGTGTCGAAGAGCGAGTGCATCGGCTCGACCAGCTGCTCCAGCGCGCCGGTGATCAGCACCGTCTGGTGGCCGGCGGCGCGGTGCTTGCGGACCTGCCGCAGCGCGTCGGGGGCGGCCCGGCGCAGCAGCAGGTCGGTCAGCTGCTCGTCGACCAGCCGGCGGAACTCTGCCTCCGACGCCCCGGCGTAGCGGCGCATGAAGGTGCGCAGGAAGTCGCCCCGGTCGCGGCGTTCGGCGGCCAGATAGCGGGGCAGCGCCCGGACGACCGAGGCGAGCTCACCCGGCCAGGTCGAGGTCGGCCGCTCGGCGAGGCGGGCCCACAGGTAGGACTCGATCACGTTGGAGGCGAGCAGGGTGCCCTCGAGGTCGAAGACCGCGAGCACGTCCTGCTCCCCGGCCGGCAGCGGCTTGGGCGGGGTCGCCGTACGCCGGACACTGACCGGACGGCGCAGCGCTGCGGTCACCGCCGGGAAGTGCACCTCCCGCATGTAGTGCCGCCAGTCGATGGCCGCGGAGTCGAACCCCTCGTTGGCCTGCCGGTCCGGCGGCTGCGCGCGGTGCAGCGCCAGCAGCCGGTCGTCGGAGTAGATGACCTCGATCTCGGTGTAGGTGCCGTAGAGATCGGCGTACCGGCGGAGGAACTCCAGCTGCCGCTTCTGCCGGTGGGTCTTGGTCATCCAGTCCCGGGTCCGGTCCGAGGCCGGGAGATGCAGCAGCGCCTTCTCCGCGGTGTCGACCGCCCGCTCACCGGCCCGCATCAGCCGGTCGACCTGCCGGGAGCCGGGGAACGTCCACTGCGGGACCCGTACCGTCCCCCGGCCGGCCTCCGGCAGCGGGTGCTCGGTGAAATAGGCCAGCACGTGGTCGTACATCTGCCCGAAGGTCATCGGGTTCCGGGACCCGGATCCCACGTGGTAGTAGGCCGGGTCGGCCGGCTGCGGGGGGTTCTCGGCGATCGCGATCAGGGCGTTGGTGACGATGTCGACGGGGACGATGTCGAGGATGCCGTCGTGCGCGCCCGGGAACTCGGGCAGGATCCCGCGGCCGTAGGCGAGGATCAGCGGCTCGGCCATCTTGAAGCCGTCGATCCAGCCGGGGAACGGGTGGGTCAGCGCGCTCTCCACGATCGCCGGCCGGACGATCGACAGCGGTACGTCGCGGGCCAGCTCCTCGGCCGCTCGCTCGCCGAGCGCCTTGGTAAAGGTGTAGACGTCCGGCCAGCCGACGCTCTTGGCCCGCATCCGGCCGTAGTCCACCAGCCGCTCGTCGACCCAGCTGCGCCGGAGCGCCTCCGCGGCGGCCGCCGTGGTCTGCGGGCCGGCCTTGCCGTGCTCGCGTCCGGCGTCGGCGAGTGCCTTGCGCAGCACCTCGGGCCGCCGGGACGAGCGTTCCACGTCGGCGCGGGCCCCGAGGGCCGCGTCCAGCTCGACCCGCCAGTCGACACTGTGGTCGAGGCTGGCCTCCGGGACCACGCCCTTGCGGGCGCCGGCGACGTAGGCCGTCGACACGTGCACGACGTGCGGGTGGCTCGGGCACCGGGCCACCGCCTCGTACAGCGCCGTGACACCGCCGACGTTGGTGCGGAACGCGTCGTCGACCGGCGGGTCGAAGCTCACCGTCGAGGCGCAGTGGATCACCGTGTCGAGGTCGGCCGGCAGCTCCGGTATGCCGGAGGTGACGTCACCCTCGATCGCGTGCACCCGGCGCTCGAACTCCTCGCGGGCGCGATCCTCGCCGACCCGGTCCCGCCAGGCGCGGAACACCGGCTTGCGCAGCAGCGACCGGCAGCGGTCCGGGGCCGACGTCGTGCCCCGGCGCCGGATCAGCACCGAGATCTGCGTCTGGGGATGGTCGGCCAGCAGCCGTTCGAGCACGGCCTGCCCGAGGAATCCGGTCGCGCCCGTCAGCAGGACGTGACGCAGCACCGTCGCGTCGTCCGCCACGTAGACCCTCCCGGTTGCCTGTCGTCCGACGCTACATCCAAGCAGCCATTGCATTTACCCGAGGCAACGGTCTCGCACGATCCGCGCATAGCGCACATTGCCGCCCCATCCGGGGCTTCTCACCGGCCGCCGGCCACATCGAGGATGCTGCCGGTGACGTAGGACGCGCTGTCAGAGGCCAGCCAGAGGATCGCCTCGGCCACCTCCTCCGCGCGGCCGCCGCGCCCCATCGGGACCGTGGACTCGAGTCGCTCCACCCGGCCCGGCTCACCGCCGGAGGCGTGGATGTCGGTGTAGATCAGGCCCGGGCGCACCGCGGTGACCCGGATGCCCTCGTCGGCGACCTCGGTGGCCAGACCGAGGGTCATGGTGTCGACCGCGGCCTTGGCGGCGGCGTAGTCGACGTACTGCCCGGAGCCGCCGAGGACCGCGGCCCGGGACGAGACGTTGACGATGGAGCCGCCGGCCCCGCCGAGCCGGGTGGACATCGCCCGGACCGCCTGCCGCGCGCACAGGAAGGCTCCGGTGACGTTGACCGCGAGCATCTGCTCGATCCGGGCGGCGTCCAGGTCCGCCACCCGGGTCCTGGGTGCGACGATGCCGGCGTTGTTGACCAGCACCCCCGGCGCGCCGAGCTCGTCCTGCGCGACCGCGAAGAGCCGCAGGACGTCCGGCTCGACGGCCACATCGGCCTGGACGGCCACCGCCCGGACCCCTTGTGCCTCGCAGTCCTTGACGACGGATCGCGCAACGTCCGCCCGATTCGCGTAGCTCAGGCAGACGTCGTAGCCACGCGCGGCCGCGAGTCGGGCCGTGGCGGCGCCGATGCCACGGCTACCGCCGGTGACGATGAGTGCGGTCATGCCCCGATCCTCCCGCACGGCGGATCGGGCCCGGATTGTGGGATGATCCTGCGGCTGGACCCCGTTACGCTGGATGCACACCGTACGAGGGGGTGAATGGTCTCGACTCCGGACGTCGAGATAAGGGAAGCGGGCCGAGGAAGGCGACAATGATCTCGTTAACCACGTGTCGCAAAAAAATCAAGCGCCGACAACAGTCGCGCTGACTTCGCTCTCGCTGCCTAAGCGAGAAGCGGGTCTGTCAGACCGGGTTTGCCTTCGGCCCGGACCCTGGCATCAGTGAGAGGGCTTACCGGCGACATCGGCCGCGGAGGTCGCCGGGACATCGCACAGCGGCTGGGCCCGTCACACCGGCTTGTTCGCGCGACCGGTGGGGCCGAGTAGAGGCACAGCGGACTGCGCCCGGAGAAGCCTTGTCGAGTCGCCGGAGGACGCGGGTTCGATTCCCGCCACCTCCACCAGATGTTTGGCCTAGTCAGAGCAACATTGAGTCGCTCGGACTAGGGCCATTCGTGCAATATACGTGCAATATGCCCGGTGCACTCAGGCCTCACGCGAGGTAGGAGTGCACCGGGCCCTTGTCGTCGTAGATGCGCTGGTCGGTGAGCCTCTGGTCGGTGTTGGTGAAGATCGAGCAGCCCGGATGGTCTTCTTGAAGCCGTCGGGGAAGCGCCAGGCGGCGGTCGGATGATGCGCCGGCGGGAGAGGCCGCGGTCGTTGACTCCGAGGCCGTTGATCCCGTTGGACTTGGTGGCGATCACGACCTCGTCGCGGCGACCGCGCAGCGCGGCCGAGGATCGAGGACGGGGTACTCCATACTGTCGGCTTCCGTTCTGTCAGGCCGCGAGGTTCGCAGTCAGGGCGGAGACAACGTCCAGCTGCTCCGCCGTGAGCTCGACGTCGGCGGCCGAGGCATTGGCGCGCATCTCCTCGACGGTCTCGGCCCCGACAATCACCGACGCCACGGCCGGGCGGGACAACAGCCAGGCCAGCGAGACCTGCTGCATGCCCAGGCCCCATTCGCGGGCGAGCCGGTCCAGCCCGCGGGCGACCCCGATCTCTTCCTCGGTGAATCCCGGTCCGCCGTAGCGCCTGCCGCCGGCGATCTCCCGGTCCAGCACCGACAGGTCGCCCAGCAGGCCGCCGTGCAGCGGGGCGTAGGGCACGATCGACAGGCCGAACCGCGTGCACGCCGCGGCCAGCTCCGTCTCTGTGCTGCGGTCCAGCAGGCTGTACATCACTTGCGCCGCGACGGGCGCGGCGACCAGACGGCGGTCGTCGGCGATCCACAGCGCCTCGACCATCTGCCACGCCGGATGATTAGACAGTGCCGCATAGCGGATCTTGCCCTGCCGGATCAGATCGTCATACACCGAAAGTGTCTGCTCCAGCGGCGTGTTCGGGTCCGGGAAGTGTCCGTAGTAAAGGTCGATGTAGTCGGTGCGTAAACGGCGCAGGCTCTGCTCGACCTGCTGGAGCACGTACCGGCGCGACAGACCCGCGTCCGGGTCGAAGCGCCGCTCGCCCGATTTGGTCGCCAGCACCACCGCATCACGGCCGCCGGCCAGCGCACGGCCAAGGATCTCCTCGGCCGACTCCCGCTGCGACGCCGGCGGGAAACCCGGACGGTCGAAGGTCGGGGTCGAGCCGTACACATCGGCGGTGTCGAAGAAGTTGACACCGAGATCCAGCGCCGCCCCCACGACGCTGTCGGCATCCTGAGAGCTCGGGGCAACACCGAAGGTCGCGGTGCCCAGGCAGACCTTCGAAACCCGGATACCGGTCGGCCCAAGGGTGGAGTACTTCATCTGTTTCCCTTCAGCTCGGGCCGGTCGCGCAGGCGTCTGGGCGAGCGAACTCATCGGCGATACAGTGCCGCGTCGAACCCCAATACTAACCGATCGGTTATAGTTCGGCAATGGCCGTGAAATGATGTCGTGCATGCCCGAGACCACGAGGACCAGGACACGGGGCCCGTACAGGACCGGGGTCCGTCGGCGAGAGCAGCTCATAGCCGTCGCTTTCGACGTCTTCGCCCAACACGGTTACGCCGGAGGTTCGATCCGCGCCATCGCCGAGAAGGCCGGCGTGTCCCACGCCACGCTGATCCAGCATTTCGGCAGCAAAGAGGCGCTACTCACCGCTGTGCTCGAGGAATGGGACCGGCGGACCGTCCAGGATGGGCTCGCCGACGTTAGCGGCCTGGACTACTTTCGACGGCTGCCCGAGGTCATGACAGCCCACCAGCGGAACCGCGGTCTACTCGAACTGTTCACCACCATCGCCGCAGAGGCCTCAAGCCCCTCCCATCCCGCTCACCACTTCATCGAGCAGCGCTACGTTCGAAACCTCGCCACTCTCGCCGGCCACCTGCGCGAGGCCGTCGACGCTGGCGACGTCGCACCGACGACGGACTCCGAGATCCGGCTCGAGGTCCGGCTCATCACCGCTGTCCTGGACGGCATCGGGCTGCAGTGGCTCCTCGATCCGTCCACCGATGTCGCGGCCAGCGTGTCGGCCTGTATCGAGCGCTCCGTCGCGGCGTGGCGTGCCCGATGACGGCGGGCAGCGTAGCCAGGACGGCGACGATGGGCGAAAGTCGCCACAACCGGGTCTCCGTACCCGGTAATCGATCGGCTCCCGCGGTCTCATAAGGGGTTGACCATCAGACTATCGACACGCGCTTGGAGTTCGAAGCTCGCCGGTGACGGTTTGAGTAGTCGGGGTTTGATGCAGATGACGCGCCTGATCGCCCCGGACCTTCCGGCCCGGGGACTCGTCGTTTTTCAGGTGCCGGAGGGCACGCCGTCGTGATGTGCTCGGCGTACCGCCGACAACGCGTCCGGGGAGGGAGTCATCGACCACATCTCTGCGTCGGACCTCGACGTGGCTCCCGAACGTCCCGACAGCGACCTTGCGAGCCGGCTGCTCGACCGGTATTTCGCCGAGCTCGGCGTGCGTTTTCCCGAGGGCTTCGACCCCGGTCGCACCGTCGCGGCACCGGGGGCGGAGCTCGTCCCGCCGCACGGCGCCTTTCTGGTCGCCCGGCTCGACGGGCGTCCGGTCGGCTGCGGCGCCGTGCGCCGGCTCGACGCACGCACCGCCGAGATCAAGCGCATGTGGATCGACCCGGCCGCGCGCGGCCGAGGAGTCGGCAGGCGGCTGCTCGCCGCGCTCGAAGACGTTGCCCGCAGCCTGGGCTGCGCGACGGTGCGGCTGGACACCAGCGCGCACCTGACCGAGGCGATCGCGCTCTACCGGTCGGCGGGCTACGTCGAGATACCGGCGTACAACGACAACGTCTACGCCGCGCACTGGCTGGAGAAGCCGCTGGACTGAGGCACACAACAGGGCGCCGCCACGCGATCGGGTCGACGTGGCGGCGCCCTAGGGAGCGGTCCCTATGTGTCTACTTCAGGTATCCCGCCCTTGGCGCACCGATGCCGGTCACGTCATCCCAGCCCGGCGTCACCGTCAGGCTCGAGTCCTGGTTGAAGGTTCGGACCGAGTAGAGGATCCCGTCGCTGCCGTCGATGCCGTTGACGTAGTCCGCACGGACATTGCCGCCACCTGTCTGCTTCGGCAGCACGTCGGTGAACTGCTTGGTGCCGGCCAGGGTGTACAGCGTCGGGCTGGCGAATCCCATCCGGGCGCCACCGCCGAGCTCGGACTTCAGCGCCTGAATTCCGGCGAATAGCGGCGAGGCGAGGCTGGTGCCACCGATCCGGTATTCGTCGTAGTGCGTGCCCTCGGGGAATGCCTGGGTGATCCCGATGAGCATGCCCGTGGTCGGGTCAGCGTCCATGGCTACGTCGGGCACGGCGCGCGTCGATCCGGGAACCGCCTTGTTCTGCCATACGGGCTTGTTGAACAGGTGCGAGAAACCACCGCCGGCGCCGTACAGGTATCCGACCGGGTCCCACGACTTGCCGTTGGTCGACAGCGAGTACTTCATGGTGCCCCAACCGGTCTGGAACTGCATGGCGCCGCTGGCGTTGATCGCCGTGCTGGTGCCGCCGACCGAGGTGACGTAGGGGTCCGAGGTCGGGTAGTCGACCTGCTTCAGGCCGGTGTTGGCGACCTCGTCACCGCTGTCACCGGAGGAGAACATGAAGCCGATCCCCTGCAGGTCGCCCTGCAGGAAAACCTGCTCGTAGGCCGCGACGTTTCCGGTGGTCTCGTTCTGCTCGATGTCGCCCCACGAGTTGGTGACGATCGACGCCTTGTTGTCCGACACGACCTTGGCGAGTGTGTCGAGGAAGTCGCTGTCCAAGCAGCTCGCTGAGCCGTAGTACATGACCTTCGCCGCAGGCGCTATTCCGTGGACGGCCTCGACGTCGAGCGCCTCCTCGCCGCCCCAGCCGCCCGGGCCGCACAGCGCCTGGTTGGTGAAGCTGCTCGGGAGCGTTTGGCTGAACTGTCCGGGCGCGAACGGTGCGTCGCCATGTCCGGTGGCGTACTGGTTGGCGTCCTTCCGCATCGTGGGCAGAGCATAGGCGTCGGTGATCGCGACGGTCACGCCCTTGCCGGTCAGCTTCGACGCGTCGACGCCGTACGCCGCCCGGAACTGCGCCGGCACGTAGCCACAGGGCGCGTAGGCACGGTACTTGCCCTTGAACTTGGGCAGTGGCGTCTTGTAATCCGCCTGACGGTTGGCGATTACCTGCCCGTAGAAAAGTGAGCAGGGGCGAGCGTTGCGGAAACCGGGCGGGAAAGGATATCCCCCGGGCTTTGCGGTCGCGGCGGGTGCCGCGTCGGTCACGTTGTTCGGCTTCACCGCGTGGGATGCCGTGTCGAGCCCGGTCACCCCGATGACCGACCCCGAGACCGCGGCGGGCACCTTCGCGTTCGCCGTCGGCGCCTGCACGGTCTTGCTCTGGTGCCGGAAGAGGCCCAGCTTCACCGAGAACGCGTGCTCGGCGGCCGTCGCCGTGCCGGTGGCCCGCACGTAGCGGTTGCCCGATCCGACGCCGGTGACGTGCAATCCGGCGCCGGTGAGCCATGACCGCACCCGCGCGACCTCGGCCGCGGTCGGGCCGTACTGCGCCTGGTACTGCGCGGTCGTGAGGAAGTGCCGGTACGACGGACTTCCTGGCGTCGAGACTGCGGCGACCGCCGCCCGCAGCCTTGCCTCGCCACCCCTCGGGGCGAGGTAGACGCGAACGTCCTGGCTCCGGCCCGCGGGAACCGCGCCCTGGGCCGCACCGGACGTGGCCCAGGCCGGCTGGGTGCCGGTGAGCGGGACCTGGTCCGGCGTGACCGCCTGGGCCGGGATCGCGGCCATGACGGCCGCGACGGTCAACGACGCGGCACCCCCCGCCGCGATGAACGCCAATCTTCTTTTCCTACCTGACACGCCGTCACCCTCCATTGGGCCGCAACTCACCTACTGAACAGGAGCGCGATCCGGCGTCCGGTATCGCGTCAGGGGCACGCTAGCCTGCGGCGACGCGGGGCGCTAGACCCCCGGACCTTGGGCAACATCATCGTCACCGCGCCGAAACCTCAGGCGGGATCGAAGGTGCGGGCGAACGTGTGGAAGTAGCCGAGACTGCCCGACCACTGGCCGGCGGGTGCCGACCAGTAGATGGCGTAGCCGTGACCGTCGACGGTGAATCCCCGGTCGACCACCCGGATCCGGCCGTCGCCGTTCCCCCCGAACTCGAACTGCCAGTCGGCGGCCGGATAGCCGCGGTAGTCGACCTTCGAGATGGACAGCGTGCGGTAGCCGGGGAGCCGGCCGGAGACGTAGTCCGCCTGCCGGCGCCAGTCGGCGACCGGGTCGGGCTGCGGCGAGTCCGTCTGGTCGATCCGCAGGAAGCGCCCCCCTGCCGGATCGCGGAAGTCGACCCGGCTGCCGTTGCGGACCTCGTGCCAGCCGGCCGGAACGGCGATCGAGAACCCGGTCGGGTCGTGGTAGGGCCGGAAACCGTGCGGGACGCCCCCGGGTTTCTTCGATTTCGGTCTCTTGACCGGGTGCGTCGTCACCGGTGACGTCTTCGAGGGAGTCACCGTGTGCGTCGGGCTCGGCGTGGTGTGCGTGGGGGACGGCCGTGCGGAGTGCGTCGGGGTGGGCCGGGGTGAGGGGGCCGTCGTCGGGTGGCCGGCCGCGCGGTGCGAGCCGCCCGATCCGGTGAGCGCAAGGGGGATCGCGATCCCGCCGGCGAGGAGGACCGCGGCGGCGAGTCCCGCGATGACCCAGGGCCGTCGCCGGCGGCGGGTCGTTGGCCTCCGTGGCCGGGATGGCCGGCGGACCACCTCGGTCCGGTCGGCCGGCAGGTCCGCCCGGCCGTCCGGCGTGGCGTCGGTCGGGACGGCGAGGACGGGCAGTTCCGCGGTGCGGTGCTCGGCGGCCTCCGCCTCGCGCCGGGCCTGCCCGAGCAGCCGTCTCGCCTCGTGGGCCCCCATCCGGTGGTGCGGGTCCTTGGTGAGCAGTCCGTCGAGTACCGGGGTCAGCGGGCCCGCGGCGAGCGGCCGGGGGATCTCCTCGGTGATCAGCGCGCTCAGCGTGGCCATCGGATTACCGCGGTCGAACGGCGGTCTTCCCTCAACCGCCGCGTAGAGCGTCGCACCGAGCGCCCACAGGTCCGACTCCCGGCCGGGATGGGCTCCCTTGGCCCGCTCGGGCGCGACGTAGGCAGGAGCCCCGACGAGCAGGCCGGTCGTGGTGAGGTGCGAATCGCCTTCCAGGGTGGCGATCCCGAAGTCGGTGAGGACCGCCCGCCCGTTCGCGGCGACCATGACGTTTCCCGGCTTGACGTCGCGGTGGACGATGCCGGCCGCGTGGGCGGCGTCGAGCGCCGACAGCACGTCCAATCCGATCCTGGCTGCGGCGGCCGGGGACACCGGCCCGGAGGACCGGACCAGGTCGGCCAGGCTGCGGGCGTCGAGCAGCTCCATCACGATCCACGGGCGGCCGTCCTCCTGGACGACGTCGTAGACCGTCACGGCGTGCGGATGGTTCAACCGGGCAGCGGCCCGGGCCTCCCGCAGCGTGCGTGCCCGCATGACCTCCCGGTCGGCGTCGGTGAGCTGCCCGGGCAGCTGCACCTCCTTGACCGCGACCGTGCGGCCGAGCAGTTCGTCGTGGCCGCGCCACACCGTGCCCATCCCGCCCGATCCCAGGGGTTCGAGCAGCCGGTAGCGATCGGCCACGAGATGGACCGAGGGTGGTGAGCTCCCCATGAGCGGCTAACCGGCGACGTCGCCCGCGCTGCGCAGCACCGGAGCGGCGATCAGCGCGTCCTCCCTGAGCTCCTCGCGGGTGCGGACGGCGAACGTCGCGGACTCACCGGGCAACAGCGTGACCAGCATGTCGTCGACGACCGCGTCGGCGGCAAGCCGGTCCGGGAAGAGCGCGACGTCGCGCAGCAGGGTCCCGGCCGTCACAGTGACCTCGTAGCCGTCGTCGACCCGCTTCACCGGTCGCGTCGTAGTCCGGTCGCGGGGCGACGAGATCCTTGTCCTCGACGAAGAACCGCACCGCACGCTGCTCATCGGCCGTGACGACGAGCAGCTCCTCCGCCGGGCGGGTGGCCGCCGCCACGTCGTCCGGGATCGGCACGGTGACGGTCTCGCGCGGCCCCGCGGTCAGCGACAGACCGGCCCTCGCCAGCGCCTCTCCGGCGACCGTACGGCGGGTGATCTGCAGCTGCGCGGACCACGGCCGCGCCGAGTCGTTGACCGCGATCACGGCGAGGCCACCGTCGCGTGGCTGCACGGTGAGCAGGCGGTCGGCGTACACGCGCCGCAGGGCGTACCACAGCGGCTTGCGCCGCGCGTCGCCGTCGATCGCCGCCCACGAGGTGACCGGCCAGCAGTCGTTGAGTTGCCACACGACGGTGCCCATGCAGCGGGGCGAGTGCCCGCGGAAGTGTTCGATGCCGAAGGTGACCGCGCGGGCCTGGTTGAGCTGGGTCAGCCAGTGCCAGTCGTCGACGTTCGCCGGCGCCGGGAGGTGCGGAGCCAGACCGCGGGCGAGCTTCCCGTTGCCGTCCGCAGCCTTCTGGTGGTGCAGCACACCGGGGGAGTCGGCTGCGATCGGGTCGTCGTGCACGGCGCGGGTCAGCGTCGCCCACGCCGGCGGGCCCTGGAAGCCGAATTCGGCGACGAAGCGCGGGACGTAGTCGGCGTAGGCCGTGTAGTCGCGGGAGTTCCAGACGTCCCAGACGTGCTTGACCCCGTGGTCGTCGTCGTTCGGGTGCCGCTCGAAGTCGCCGGAGTAGGGACTGCCCGGCCAGTAGGGTCGGGTCGGGTCGAGCTCGGCGACGGTCTTGGGCAGCAGGTCGAGGTAGTAGCCCTTGCCCCAGGTGCGGTCGCCGAGGGTCTTCTGCCACCCCCAGTCGTACCAGCCCCAGATGTTCTCGTTGTTGCCGTTCCAGAGCACCAGGCTCGGGTGCGGCATCAACCGGACGATGTTGTCCCTTGCCTCCGCCTCGACCTGGGTCGCGATGGGCGGCTCCTCCGGGTAGGCCGCGCAGGCGAAGAGGAAGTCCTGCCAGACGAGGATCCCGCGTTCGTCGCAGAGGTCGTAGAAGTCGTCGCTCTCGTAGATCCCGCCGCCCCAGACCCGCAGGAGGTTGATGCCGGCCTCGGTCGCCTGGTCGAGCCGTTCGGCGTAGCGGGCCCGGTCGATCCCGGAGACGAAGCAGTCGTCGGGGATCCAGTTGGCGCCGCGGGCGAAGACCGGGACCCCGTTGACGACGATCGCGAAGCGCGAGCCGTGCTCGTCGGGCGTCGTGTCCAGGGTGATGTCGCGGAAGCCGATGCGGCGCTCCCAGCCGTCCAGCGGGCGCCCGGCCGCGCTGAGCTCGACCTGCAGGTCGTAGCGCGACTGCTCGCCGTAGCCGCGCGGCCACCACAGATCCGGGGCATCCACGACCAGATCGAGCACGGCGTGGGTGGCCCCGGCCGGGATCGTGACGTCGGCCCGCGCGCCGCCGATCGTGGCGGCGACGGTCAGCTCGGGGTCGTCACCGACCCCGGAACGCTCGACCTCGACCTGCAGCTCGACGTGGCCCGCGTGGTCGGTGACGGTGACCAGGGGGCGGACCTCGGCCAGTCGCGCGGTGTCCCAGGCGTGCAGCCGGATCGGCCGCCAGATGCCCGAGGTGACCAGCGTGGGGCCCCAGTCCCAGCCGAAGTTGCAGGCCATCTTGCGGATGAAGGAGATCGGCTCCGGGACCGCGCACGGCAGCTCGCCGCCCAGCGCGTCGCGTACCGCCTCGGCGTAGCGGTACGGCGAGGCGAAGTCCACGGTGAGCTCGTTGGCCCCGGCCCGGATCGCGGGGCGCAGGTCGAAGCGCAGGCTGCGGTGCATGTCCTCCGAGCGGCCCACGACGGTGCCGTTGAGCGCCACGGTGGCGACCGTGTCGAGCCCGTCGCAGACCAGGTCGACCCGCTCAGCCGCCCCCTCGGTCCACTCGACGCCGGTGGCGTAGCGCCAGTCGGACCGGCCGATCCAGCCGAGCCGGTCCTCGTTGTCCTCCAGGTAGGGGTCCGGGATGAGCCCGGCGGCGAGCAGGTCGGTGTGCACGCAGCCCGGGACGACCGCGGGCAGCCCGGCGGCACCCACGGCCGGGATGCCGGCCGGGATGGGGCCGGCGGACCCGTCGGCAGCGCCGGCGAGGGAGAGGGTCCATCCGTCGGTCAGAGGCTGCTGGAAGGACACATTCGCTCCCGCTCGTCGTGAGATGGGTCAGAGTCGCCCAAGGCACCGTAGAACACCGCGCCGACGACGCGGAAACCGGTTCCCGGTCAGGGATCCGGGCCAATCATTTGACCAGTTGGCCCAAGGGGCGTAGACCATCTAGCGGAGGAGGTACGACGCACCTGGCGCACCTGCCCGTGGTGCATTCACCGTAAGCCGGTGAGGTACATCCGGCGTACGGGCGAGGGGTGGCCACGGGTGGGGGTGAGGACGACCGCCGGTTCGCCAACGGGGGAGGGCCGGGCCGACTGGGGCCCGCGTTTGACGAGCCGGCGGTCCCCCATGGGGCGGAGCGAAGACGCGGTCGCGTCGTTGGCGGGCCACGCGTCGCGGGCCTGCGAAGATCCCCGTCGTAGGTGCTCTACCGTCGGGCCGGACTGCGCGGTCGACGGGTCCGGGGCGCTGGGAGGGCGGGAGGCGACCTGCGTGGTCGAGGACGACGAGCGACCGGACGCGGAGGAGCCGGAGGAGGACGACGCCGGCCTCGGCCGGGTGCTGGCCCTCTCCGACGGTGTCTTCGCGATCGCGATGACGCTGCTCGCCCTCGACCTGCGGATCCCCGGCGTCAGCAACGAGGACCTCCCGCACGCCCTGGCCGAGCACGAGGGCAGCTACCTGGCCTTCCTGCTCAGCTTCTATGTCGTGAGCCGCTATTGGGTCAACCACCACCGGCTCTTCCGGCACGTCATGCGGGTCGACGCCGGCCTGATGCGGCTCAACCTGCTGCTGCTGCTCGTGGTCGCGGCGGTGCCGTTCCCGTCCTCACTGATGAGTGAGCACGGCGGCACGACCGCCGCCGTCGCCATCTACTCGTCCACCCTCGCCGTCGCGAGCGCGATCCTCGGTACGTTGTGGTTATGGGCCAGCAGTCATTCGCTCACGACCGTGACCATGCCCGAGCGGGTGGCCCGCGAGGAGGCGCAGGTCTCGGTGGTCGTCACCGGGATCTTCCTGGTGGCGGTAGGGCTGGCGTTCGTCATCCCCAGTGAGGCGCCGTTCGTCTGGTTGCTGCTGGCCGTCCCGCGCCGGGTCATGCTGCGCTGGTCGAAGGGCGTCCTGAGGTTGATACACCGGTGACGAGCCCGCCGCCGACGACCGGCGACCCGCCGCCCGGCACGATGCCCGCCCGCCGGCGGAGAATCCGGCTGCACTACGAGCTGCTCGGGTGCGGTCTGCACGGGCATTCCCTCGTCGGCACGGACGCGGCGATGATCCGGCCCGAGGACGCGCTCGTCGTCCGCGACGCGGGCGACGGCCTTCGCTGGCACCGTTGCCTGCGGTGCGACTCCTGGCTGCCGCTCTCGACACCCGAACGACCGGCGCGCGAGCATCCGCCCGGCCGGGACGAGATCGAGCTCCCGCTGCGGGGCAAGCCGCTGCGGGACAGGTACGTGCTGCGGTTGATCGCGCTCGACCGGCTCTTCCACTTCATCGTCCTTGGGATCCTCGCCGTGGCGATCTTCACCTTCCTCGGCAACCGCACGCAGCTGCGGGACGACTTCTACCGCCTCGTGACCGCCTGGGAGGGCGGCTTCGGCGGGCCCAGCGGGCAGTCCAACCACGGCATCCTGCGCGAGCTCGAGCACGCCTTCCGGCTGAAGACCTCGACGCTGTGGACGCTCGGCCTGGTCGTCTCGGCGTACGCCGTCCTGGAGGGCGTCGAGGCGGTGGGGCTGTGGCTGCAGAGGCGCTGGGCGGAATACCTCACCTTCGTCGCCACCACGCTGCTGATGGTGCCCGAGATCTACGAGCTCACCGGCCGCATCTCGGTGACGAAGATCATCGCGCTGGTGGTCAACATCCTCGTGGTGGTCTATCTCCTCTACGCCAAGCGGCTCTTCGGCATCCGCGGCGGTGGCCGCGCGGAGGAGCTTCAGCGCGAGCACGACCTCGGATGGCAGGCCCTCGAGCGCGCCATGCCGCCCGGCTGGCCGAAGGCACCGACGGTCAGTCCACCGGCTTAGCGTTGAAGCGTTCGATGCCGAGCAGCGGCCTGATGACGCGCTGCACCGGTCCGGCGTCGAACGCCCGCCGGATGTCGTCGCGGGCCAGATAGTTGCCGAGCGCGCCGAGCGTCATCCCCTGGTCGAGGGAGAGGTACCGCTTGGCCGCGGTGCCGCTGCGGACGGCGACGGCGTCGTAGAAGCCGCCGGGCCCATAGGCGTCGAAGTGGGAGCGCAGCTTCGCCAGGTTGACGGCCGCGGCTTTGGGGGCGAATCTCAGCGCCAGGAACGACGCGTGCGGCGTGACGACACCGTCGCCCCACGTCGGTGCGGGCTGCGCCGGCCGGCAGCCGGGGATGCCCGGGTCGTCGACGGTCTGCTCCTCGTCGGACGGGTAACCGCCGCCGTCCATGCCGAGTGAGGGGACGCCGAACGCCGTGTAGCCGCCCTTCGGGTCGCTGGACGGCGAGAAGCCCCAGTAGCCGTAGCCGGCCTCGTCGAGCCCGTGCCGGATCTGGCCCTGCACATAGGCCGGATCGTTCAGGCCCCAGCTCCGCCGGCCCCAGTTCTCCTCCGGCACGAACATGTCCGGCATCAGCGCCTCGAACATGTCCCCACCCCACGTCGGGACGAACTGCAGGCCGCGGTACCGGTAGGCGCCTTCGTAGACGTTGATGCCCAGGTAGGTGTGGGTGAAGCCGACCGGCTGCATCTGCTGCCAGCCGAACTGTGCGCAGTCCGGCGGGAAGGTCCGGTAGAGCGTGAAGTAGTGCGTCAGCGGGATCTGACCGAGCGCCATGCCGATGTAGCTGGCGATCCGCGGCTCGCTGTTGAGCACGTCGTAGTGGTTGCAGGTGTAGTAGACGTCCGGTCCGCGGGCGCGGTAGTTGCCGACCACCGAACACCCCGGCGGCTTCTCCTCGTAGAAGCCGCCGGCCAGCTCGCCGCCGACCCCCGGCCGGGCGTTCTTGTCGTAGAAGAAGCCGAAGTCCATCGGGGCGAGTAGTGCGTTCGCCTGCCTCGCGAGCCGGGGCTCGGCGGTCCGGACCGTCATCAGTGCGGCCGCCAGCCAGCCGTTGTCCACACTGGACAGGAACGGCGTGATGGTGCTGCCGTCGACCGGCCAGGTCCGCAGGACCGCGCCGGTGTGCGGGTCGTACCAGTTGAAGAACATGCCGGACGCGCTGTCGCGCTGCAGTGTTCCGAGCGTGTCGAGGGTCTGCCGCATGCGGTGCATCGCGTCGTCGGGGCTGATGATGCCGAGGTCGCGCGCGGCGACGGCGCTCCAGAGATAGGCACCGATGTTGGTGGGCGACGTGTAGGCCGATCGGGAGCCGGGCGAGAGGTCACCGGCGATGTTGTCCGAGACGAGGCCGGTGGCCGGGTCGGCCATGGCGGTCATCGAGCGCCACGTGTCTGTGGCGTACGCGCGCAGGGTCGCGGTGTCGCCGCCGGTGTGCTGCGCCGGCGCCGGCTCGGCGCCGCGGGCGGGGGAGACGAGCGTGATCCCGGTGGCCAGCGCAATCGCCGCGGTGGCGGCCGCGGCTCGCAGGAGTTTCATTCGGGGTCCCTTCCGCCTAGCGTGGCGCGGGATGCTGCCATGCTCGGAGGGGCTTGTAAACAGGGAGGTTGCGGATGTCGCCGTCGGTGCAGATCGCCGTCGTGATGGGGGTGTCCGGGTCGGGCAAGACCACCGTCGGGGAGTTGCTCGCGAAGCGGCTCGGGTGGACGTTCGCGGAGGGCGACTCGCTGCATCCCGGGGAAAACGTCGCAAAGATGGCGTCGGGACACGCGCTCACCGACGAGGACCGGTGGCCGTGGCTGCGGCTGGTCCGGGGATGGATCGACGACCAGGTGGCCGCCGGCCGGTCGGGGGTGATCACCTGCTCGGCGCTCAAGCGGGCCTACCGCGACCTGCTGAGCAAGGACCGGCCCGAGGTGGTCTTCGTGCACCTGGCCGGGACGGCCGAAGAGATCAGCGCCCGGCTGGTGCCGAGGCACGGCCACTTCATGCCCGCGGCGCTGCTGGACAGCCAGTTCCACGACCTGCAGCCGCTGGGCCCGGACGAGAACGGCTTCGAGGTCGACGTCGCCGGCACCGCCGAGTCGATCGCCGACTCGGCGGTGGACCGGCTCGTCGCGTTACAGCACTGAGGTGTAGGGATCCCAGCCCTCGGGCAGGGGCTCCGGGCTCTGGCAGCCGACGGTGACCGGCACGAACTCGTCGCGCCGTGCCGAGTCGCTGATCGCCGCCATCGCGTCGACGACGTGCATCGCCAACTCCCCGGACGCGCGGTGCGGACGGTCGGCCCGGATCGCCTGTGCCATCTCCAGAGCGCCGATGCCCCGGCCGGCCGTCGTCCCGGTGAGCGGAAGCTCCTGCCAGTCGTCGTCGCCGGCCTTGCGGATCCGCACCGGGCCGCCGAACGTGTTGGGGTCCGGCACCCGCAGGGTGGCCTCGGTGCCGGTGATCTCCACGAACCCGTGCCGGCTCACCGGCGAGTCGAAGCTGATCACCATGGTGGCGACCGGTCCGGCCGCGAATTCGACCAGCGAGGTGCTGTGCGTCGGCACCTCGACGGCGAACGACGTACCGGCCTTCGGCCCGGAGCCGATGACCCGCTCCGCCTTGGCCTTGCGGGCCGCGGCCGCGACCTTCGACACCGGTCCGAACATCTGCACCAGCATGGTCAGGTAGTAGGGGCCGATGTCCATCAGCGGCCCGCCGCCGTACTGGAAGAGGAACTCCGGGCTGGGGTGCCAGCTCTCCGGGCCGGGGCTCTGCATGCAGACCAGCGCCGACTGCGGCTCGCCGATCGCGCCCTGCGCGATCAGCCGCTGCGAGGTCTGCAGCCCGGCGCCGAGGAAGGTGTCGGGTGCGTTGCCGATCCGCCGGCCGAGCTGCGCGGCCTCGGCGAGCAGGCTGTGGCCGTCCTCCCGCTCCAGGCTGAAGGGCTTCTCGCCGTAGACGTGCTTGCCCGCCTGCAGGGCGGCCGTGGCCACCGAGACGTGCGCCGCCGGGATGGTCAGGTTGACGATCATCTCGACGTCGGGGTCGGCGAGGACGGTGTCGACGTCGCCGGACACGGGAACGCCGTGCTCGGCGGCCACCTCCTTGGCCCGCGCCGTGTCGATGTCGGCGCACCCGACCACCTCGACGTCGGGGAACGCCGTGAGGTTGGTCAGGTAGGCCTTGCTGATCGTGCCGCAGCCGACGACCGCGACCTTGACGGGCCGACCTCCGCTCACCGGGCGCCGCCGGCGGTCAGGAAGGCGTAGCTGTCGGCCAGCGCCTGGACCATGTCGGTCGCGCACTCGTCGAGCTCGACGACGTGCCACTCGACCGACTTGCCCGCCGCGAGCGATGCCTTGATCGGAACGACGCCGCCGCCCACCGCGGTCATCGGGTCGCCCTTGGTGGCCGGGCCGTCCTTGACGTGCAGCAGGTGCACCCGCTCACCGAGCCGGGTGAGCAGGTCGGGAACGTCGACGCCGCCGACGGCCGCCCAGTAGATGTCGACCTCGAGAATCAGCTCGGGGTCGAGTGCATCGGCGAACACCTCGAGGGCCGGACGCCCGTCGACGACGTTCTCCAGCTCCCACCAGTGGTTGTGGTAGCCGATGCGCATACCGCGGGCCGCGACGTGCTTGGCCGTCTCGTTCAGCTCGGCGGCGACACCCTCGACGCCCTCGCGGTCGGTCCACCGCTCAGGTGCGGTCGCCGGGACGATCACGGTGTCGGTGCCGATCGTGGCCATCGCGTCGAGGACCTCGTCGCGCTTCTCGCCGAGGACCGGGGCGTGGGTGCTGGAGACCTTCAGGCCGAGCTCGTCGGCGATCGCCCGGAAGCCGGCCGGGTCGGTGGTCGGGCTGTAGGGCTCGATGGCGCCGTAGCCGATCTCGGCGAGTTTGGTCAGGACGGCGCGCGGGTCGGACATCTGGTCGCGCAGGGAGTACAGCTGGACGGAAAGCGGATTCACGATGCTCCGTTTCGAGGTCGCTGGTTGGGGTCGTCGTACGGGCCGGCCCTCTTGATCACGAGGGGCGCAGGGAGTCCGGGTCGCTCAGATCGCCATCGACAGGAACGGCGAGGAGTAGTCGGCCTCCTTGTCGAGCACGGCCGCGGCATCCTCGCGCGAGAGTCCGGCCGCGTCCTTCTCGGCCTGGACGATCAGCGGCAGCAGGCGGACTTCGCCGGCGGTCGCGATGCCGGTGATCTGCTGGTGCGACAGCACGAAGGCGACGGCGGCCGAGATGCGCTCCTGGTCGTCGAGCGGCTCGTACCAGGTGCTGTAACGCTTCTTGCTCTCGTCCGGCCAATTCTGCCGGGCCACGGTCTTGATCGTCATCAGGCCGATGTCGCGGCGCTGGATCTCCTCGGAGAGGGCGGCGAAGTCGGCGGCGTAGTCCGGCCGCTTGGACAGCGCGTAGTTCCAGGGGCTGAGGACCGTGTCGAACGGGAACCGGCGGAGCCCTTCGAGGTGGGTGGCCGGCGCCTGGTGACCGTGCCCGGTGATCCCGATCGCCTTGACCAGGCCCTCGTCACGCGCCCGGATGGCCGATTCGAGCGACCCGCCGGGCCCGGTGGCCTTGTCGAGCTCGTCCAGGTCGCCGATCGCGTGCAGCTGGAGCAGGTCGACGTGGTCGGTCTGCAGGCGCTCGAGGGAGGCGTTGATCTGCGCCCACGCCTCGTCGGCGGTGCGCAGCTGGGTCTTGGTGGCGAGGAAGATCTGGTCGCGGATCCGGGGCATCCACGGGCCCATCCGCAGCTCGGCGTCGCCGTAGCCGGCCGCCGTGTCGAAGTGGTTGATCCCGGAGTCCAGCGCGAGCTGCATGGACTCGTCCGCGGTGTCCTGGTCGACCTCGGCCAGCATCGCGCCGCCGTAGAGCAGTACCGAGCTTTCGTGTCCGAGTCGGCCGAGCCGTCGTCGTTGCATCTGTTCGTGCCTCCACACTGTCTACTGCGGGTCAGGACAGTCATCCGATGAAACCGTATCGGGCGGCGAATCGGAAGGCATCATCTGACCAGCGGTTAGGGTGCGAGCCGGGATGGACAGGGCGACGGAAGAGCCACGGACGGCGGATCGGCGCGGGCTGAGCGTCGAGGTGCTGCTGGTCCTCGGCGTCTCGCTCGGCATGTCGGCCCTCTACGCCGCGGTCAACCTGATCGGCTCGCTGACCGCCGCCAAGCCGCTCTCCCAGCAGCAGGCCGTGCTCAACGGATCGGCCGCCCCCGGGCGCCCGTGGCTCGACCTCACCCTGCAGATGCTCGGCATCCTTGCGGCGGTCGTGCCGGCTCTGCTCGCCGTATTCCTGCTACAGCGCAGCGGCCAGCCGCCCACGGCGATCGGCCTGGACGTCCGGCAGCCGCGGCGGGACCTCGTCCGCGGCATTCTGCTCGCCCTGCTGATCGGGATCCCCGGGATCGGGCTCTACCTGGCCGCGCACGCTCTCGGCATCAGCCTCAGCGTGGTCGCCGAGGCGCTGCCCCACGTGTGGTGGCGCTACCCGGTGCTCGTGCTGTCCGCGGTCGAGAACGCCGTCCTCGAAGAGGTCGTGGTGGTCGGCTACCTGCTCACCAGGCTCGACCGGATCGGCTGGCGGCCCAATCGGGCCCTGCTGGCCAGTGCCACGCTGCGCGGCAGCTACCACCTCTACCAGGGCTTCGGCGGTTTCATCGGCAACTTCATCATGGGGCTGATCTTCGGCCGGTTCTTCCAGAACACCCGCCGGGTGATCCCGCTCATCGTCGCCCACAGCCTGATCGACATGGTGTCCTTCGTCGGGTATGCGCTCCTTAAGGGGCACGTCAGCTGGCTGCCCTGAGCGGGGTCCCGGTTCAGAGGATGGCGTGCACGATCACGAAGGCCAGCGCGGCGACCGCGGCCGCTGCGGGCAGGGTCAGGACCCAGGCGACGACGATGTTGCCGGCCACGCCCCAGCGGACCGCGGAGAATCGCCGGGTCGCCCCGACGCCCATGATCGACGACGTGATCACGTGGGTGGTCGACACCGGGACGGCGTAGACGTAGGCCGAGATCAACAGAATGCTCGAGGCGACCGTCTGGGCGGAGAAGCCGCCCGGCGGCGTCAGCTGGATCACCCGCCGGCCGAGGGTCCGCATGATCCGGTAACCGCCGGCGTAGGTGCCGAGGCTGATCGCCAGCGCGGACGCCAGGATCACCCAGATCGGGACGACGAAGGTCTTGAGATAGCCCGAGGTGACCAGGGCCAGCGTGATGATGCCCATCGTCTTCTGGGCGTCCTGGGTGCCGTGCCCGAAGGACATGGCGGCGGCCGAGCCGATCTGGGCGAACCGGAAGCCGCGGGTGGTCTTGCCGGCGTTCGCCTTCCGGAAGGTCCACAGCACGGCGAGCATGAAGAGGTAGCCGACCAGCAGGCCGATGATCGGCGAGAGCACCATCGGGATGATGACCTTGTCGACCACGCCGGACCACTTCACCGTGTGGGACGCGGCGAGGGCCGAGCCGACCAGGCCGCCGATCAGGGCCTGTGACGACGACGACGGCAGGCCGAAGTACCAGGTCACGAGATTCCAGGTGATGGCCCCGATCAGCGCGGCGAAGACCATCTGCAGGCCCACGTTGGTCTGCGGGGGTTCGACGATCCCGGAGCCGATGGTGGTGGCCACCTTGGTGGAGATGAGAGCGCCGATGACGTTCATCACCGAGGCCATCGCGAGGGCGACCCGCGGGGTGAGCGCCTTGGTCGACACGGTGGTGGCGATCGCGTTGGCCGCGTCGTGGAAGCCGTTGGTGTAGTCGAACGCCAGCGCGACGATGATGATGACGATGAGCCCGATGCTGGCGAGGCTCACGGGTGGGCCCGCCTCACTCAGGACTCCTTGACCGCGATGGTCTCGACGGCGTTCGCCACGTGTTCGAGGGCGTCGGCCGCCTCCTCGAGCTGGTCGGCGACCTCCTTGAGCTTCATCACGGTGAGGGCGTCGTAGTCGCCGCTGAAGAGCCGGGAGAGCAGGCGGCGGTAGAGCTTGTCGGCCTCGTTCTCGACCCGGTTGACCTCGATCCAGAACGGCTCGAGCTCCTTCATGGTCCGCAGCCGGGGCATCGCCTCGGCCGTGGTCCGGCAGGCGCCCTGGAGCAACTCGACCTGGCGGGCCATCTCCGAGGGGAGGGTCCCCAGGCCGGTCAGCTCGATCAGGTCGGCCGCGGCCTCCATGGCGTCCATCACGTCGTCGAGGTTGGAGGCGAGGGTGTAGATGTCCTCCCGGTCGAACGGGGTGACGAAGCTGGTGTTGAGCTGCCGGAAGATCTGATGGGTCGTGGAGTCGCCGGCGTGCTCGTGGTCGCGCAGACGGATGGAGAGCTGTTCCCGATTCGCACTCTCGTTCAGGAACTCGGCGAGGACGTCGGCCGCGGCGACCAGGTTGTCCGCCGCCGCGGTGAACATCTCGTAGAAGCTCTCGTCTTTGGGGCTGAGGCGCAGTCGCACGGGGGAGGCTCCGGAAGAGAGTGCGGCATGTCCCGCGGATCGTACGTGCCGACGCGGCCCGGTGTGCGCCAGGCCCCTGCCGCCTGTCCGTTATCGGACCGAATCGAGCATGAGGGACACTGGACCCGTGCTGAGACGGACACGGTGGTCGGTGGCTGCCGGGGTGGGCTGCCTGGCTCTCGTGGTCGCCGGATGCAGCTCGGACCGGGCCTCCGGTGGAGGTCATCGGATGTCTGGGATGGATCAGAAGCCGGCGGCCGAGCTGTCCACGGCCCCATCGGGCGTCTACCGGGGCCAGCGGCTGGCCGGACCGCACCCGCGGCCGTCGTTCACGCTCACCGACACCCGGGGCAAGCGCTACGACTTCGGGGCCGAGACCGACGGGCATCCGACCCTGCTCTACTTCGGCTACACCCACTGCCCGGACGTGTGTCCGACCACGATGGCCGACGAGGCCGCCGCGCTGCGTATGGTGCCGATGGCTCTGCGCCGGGAGACCCGCGTCGTCTTCGTGACCACCGACCCGAAGCGGGACACGTCGGCGGTCATCGGGCGGTGGCTGTCCCGCTTCGACGGCGGGCTGCCGGTGCCCTTCATCGGGCTCACCGGGACGCAGGCCCAGGTCGAGGCCGCGCAGCGGCTCGCCGGGGTCACGGTCGCGCAAGACGGGGGACAGACCCACTCGGCGCAGTTGCTGCTTTACGGTCGTGACAACCTCGCGCGGGTATTTTTTCAGCAGGGGAACAGCCCGAGCGACATCAGCCACGACCTGCCGGTCGTCGCGAAGCAGAAGGGGTGACGCGATATGCCGGTCTCGTCGCGGAAGGGGGCTGATGTCCGGACGCCGACGACGCCTCCGCCGTCCGGCCGCGGACCGTCCTGGCTGCCGGGATGGGTGCCGACCGTCTGGCCGTGGTTCGCCCTGGTCCTCCGGGTCGTGGTCGGGGTGCTCTGGATCTACGCCGGCATCAGCAAGGTCGGTGACGCCGCCGGCAGCGTCCGCGCGGTGCGGGCCTACCAGGTGCTGCCCGAGTTCCTGGTCAAGGGGCTCGGCTACGGCCTGCCCTACGTCGAGATCGCGCTCGGCGTCCTGCTGATCGCGGGGCTGGCCACCCGGCTGGTCGCGATCGTGTCCGCTCTCCTCTACGTCGTCTACATCGTCGGCATCGCCCAGGCGTCCGCCCGCGGACTGCAGATCGACTGCGGCTGTTTCGGCGGCGGTGGGCCGCTCAAGGCCGGCCAGGCGACGACGTACACGGCCGACCTGATCCGTGACGTGCTGCTCTTCATCGGGGCGGTGCTGCTTTCGCTGTGGCCGACGAGCAAGTACTCCGCCGACGAATGGGTGCGCAACTCCGGCAACGACCCGGTGACGGCGCGGGTCGGTCCGCGGCGGACCAAGGAGGCGCAGCGCCGGCTGGCCGCGCTGCAGGAGCAGCGGCGGCGCGAGGCGGCCAAGCGGCTGCAGGTGACGTCGGTGGCGGTGCTGGTCGCGCTGGTGGCCGTCTTCGGTATCGGGATTGGTGTGCAGTCGCACCGGGCCGCCGTCGCCGGCCCCGCGGTGACCCCGACGATCGCCTCGGGCGGCGGGATCGTGGTGGGCAAGTCGTCGGCCAAGGTCACCGTCGACATGTATGAGGACTTCATCTGCCCGGTCTGCGGTCAGTTCGAGAAGACGACCGGCGCGAAGATCACCTCGATGATCGACAACGGTACGGCGAAGTTCCGCTACCACCCGCTCGGCTTCCTGGACCCCAACTCGAGCCCGCCCGGCTACTCCAGCCGGGCGGCCAACGCCGCCGCGTGCATGTCTACCCCGACCACCTTCAGCAGGTTCCACGACCTGCTGTTCGCGCACCAACCGCAAGAGGGCAGTCCCGGGCTCAGCAACGCCCAGCTGATCGCGTTAGGCAAACAGGCCGGGGACACCAGCCCGACTCTGGCCTCCTGCGTCAACAGCGGTAAGTACAAGAAGTGGGTTGCGGGCATCACCGACGCGGCGTCGAAGGCCAACGTGACCGGCACCCCGACGGTGCGGATCGACGGCAACGACGTCCGGACCCCTAACCTGGCCTACCCCACCCCCCAGACACTGCAGGCGGCGGTCACCAAAGCGTCTCAGTGACGCCGCTCCTGGCTCCGGCTCTGCGGCCGGGGGATCGGGTGGCGCTGCTGTCACCGTCCGGGCCGGCGTCGTCGACGCGGGTGGACGGGGCTCGTTCCGTGCTGGCGTCGTGGGGGTTCGAGGTGTTGCTCGGGCCCCACGCCATGTCCCGGTCGGGCTACCTCGCGGGCTCGGACGCCGACCGGGTCGCCGACCTGTGCTCGGCGGTGATCGACCCGTCGGTGCGGGCCGTGATGTGCACGCGGGGCGGGTACGGCGCGCAGCGGATCGTCGATGCGGTGCCGTGGGCGGTCTTGCGGTCCTCGCCCAAGGTGGTCGTCGGCTTCAGCGACATCACGGCAATGCACCTGGCCGTCTGGCGGCGGGCGGGGCTCGCCAGCATTCTCGGGCCGTGCCTGGCGTGGGATCCAGCGCGGATCGATGCCGATGCGTCCTCCGCCCTGCGGGCGGTGTTGACCGATCCCGGGTCGCCGGTGGTGGTTGCCCGGAATCCGGCCGAGCCGACGTCGGCGGTGTCGGTGCCGGGGGTGGCGTCCGGGACGGTGCTCGGCGGGAACCTCAGCCTGCTGAACTCGAGCCTCGGCACACCGGACTTCCCGGACCTCTCGGGCGCGCTGCTGATGATCGAGGACGTGGACGAGGCGCCGTACCGGGTGGACCGGATGCTGACCCAGCTCCGGCGGGCCCGGGCGCTGTCCGAGCTCGCCGGGGTGGCCGTCGGGCAGTTCACCGACTGCGGGCCGGCCGACTCGGTGCCCTCCGTGGTGGATGTGCTGGCCGACCGGCTGGGGGACCTCGGGGTGCCGGTGCTCGGCGGGCTGCCGATCGGGCACGGGCCGGGACAGCGGACGGTGCCGCACGGGACCACCGGGGTGCTGGACGTCGGCGCGGGGACCCTGACGGTCGACCCGGGAGTGTGCTGAGCACGCTTCGGCACACGGTAGAGTGACGCAGGCAAGGGGCTGTGGCGCAGCTGGTAGCGCACCACACTGGCAGTGTGGGGGTCAGGGGTTCGAGTCCCCTCAGCTCCACCCAGAATTTATTGGCCTAGAGCGCACTTGCAAGATCATCGAATTTCGTTTGGTAGCCATTTTGGTAGCCATTGGTGCCAACGGCGCGCACCGGGATCTGATGCTTAGAGCCGCTGCTAAGTAAAGGATATGGCGATCCTTTGCTACGCTGGCCGTGTGCGTAGAGGCGTTGCAGGGTCGATAACGCGCGGCCTGGCCGGCGGTGACGTACCGAGCGACTGCGGTGGCAGCCGTCGACGTCTCGCGCTCCGGGCGCAGCTGCGTCTCGAGCGGGCCAGGCCCGTACCGGGCCGCAATAGCCGGCCGACATCGCCGACAGTCGCCGGACGTGCCGCTGTCGCCTGCAACCCGCGCCCTCGCCACCGAGGCGGCGACGGAGATCGCGCGGTTCGACCAGCAGGTCGGGGCGACCTGCGCTCAGCTGTCCGTCGATCCTGCTCCGGGTCGAAGTCCGCGGCGTCGTCGCGGATCGAGAACTGATCGCATCCTCGGAGGCAGTCGGCCTGGCCGAGCTAGGCGACACCAGCTCGGGAGAGCGCGGCGCTCGTCGTCGCCAACGGCGTCGCGATGGAGGCCGCGGCGGCACACGCCGATCACCTCGACGGCGACGCCATCCTCGCGATGCACAAGGCACTACTCGACAGCACCGAGCCTGATTCGGCCGGCAAGTGGCGAACGGTGCAGAACTGGATCGGCGGCAGCGACTGGTCGCCGTACGAGGCCACGTTCGTGCCGCCACAGCCGGACCGGGTTCCGGCAGCGATCCAAGACCTCGAGCGGTTCCTTGCCCGCGACGACGTGCCGACACTCGTCCAGGCGGCGATCGCGCACGCGCAGTTCGAGACAATCCACCCGTTCACCGACGGCAACGGACGCACCGGCCGCGCGTTGGTACACAGCCTGCTTCGCGGCAAGGAGTTGACCCGACATGTCACCGTCCCGGTGTCGGCTGGTCTTCTCGCCGACACGCGCCGCTACTTCGACGCGCTCACCGCCTACAGAAACGGCGACCCCGAGCCGATCGTCGAGCGGCTTGCCCACGCGAGCTTGGCTGCGATCAACAACGGCCGAGCCCTCGTGGACGAGCTACACGCGGTGCGCGCGAGCTGGGAGGAGGAAATCTCTGCTCGCCGCGATGCGACAGCGTGGCGCCTCGGCCGACCTGCTGCTGAGTCAACCCGTTGTTGATTCGCACCTCGTACAGCGCCAACTCGGTGTGACCGCTCCAGCCGCGCTTGGCGCAATCAAGCAACTCGTCGACGCTGACGTTCTCGTCAAGGTCTCGGGCCGGCAACGCTACCGGCGCTACAGCGCGCCGCGCGTGCTCGAGACCTCGGATACGTTCGCGGTCCGAGCCGGCCGACGTGTCACTCTCTAGCCGGCATGTGATCAAATCACCGAGATACGAACAAGCGGGTCAAAGCTGGCTAAAGCCGGCAGACAACCCACGAAATGCGGCAGTGTCGGTGGCTGGTCGTAGGCTACGCGTGAAGGGAGGCCGGACATATGGCGGACACTCACAACGTATTCATTAGCCACCGGCAAGAGGACGACGCGCTGGTCGGACAGCTGAAGGAACTGCTTCGCAAAAACGGCTGCGACGTGAGGGACTCGTCGGTGACGAACGACAAGCCAAACAACGCCCACTCGGAGACCTATATCAAGCAAATGCTTGCCGAACGGATTCAGTGGGCGGGCAAGGTGATCGTAATTGTCTCGCCCGATACCAAGAACCACGAGTGGGTCAGCTGGGAGATCGAATACGCGAACCGATATCCGGAGAAGCGGATCATCGGTGTGTGGGCTCCCGGCGCCCGGGGCACGGACATGCCGCAGGAACTCGACGAGTACGCAGACGCAGTCGTCGGATGGAACAGCCAGGCAATCATCGACGCCTTGAACGGCGAGGATAACTGGCAGGGGCCCAATGGTGTCGCGGTCCCACCTCGGTCCATCAAGCGGCTGAGCTGCTGAGGCCCCGGGAACTTGCGGCTGTACAGCTACGTCGTCCGGTATGACTTCGGATTCGCGCCGAATCCATTCGAGGGGTTCTGCACGATCGCGACCTGTAAACCCCAAATCCGTCGAACAGCGAGGGTCGGCGACTATATCGTCGGAACCGGGTCTGGCGAGAAGTCGCTGGCCGGCCGTCTCGTCTATGCGATGCGCGTCGACGAAGTCATCGACTTCGACACCTACTGGAACGATCCACGATTCGCACGCAAAATCCCTACGGATCACGGTGCGGTCAAACGCGCGTACGGCGATAACATCTACCACCACGGCGCGAACGGCGATTGGATCCAAGCCGATTCCCGACACAGCTTTGAGAACGGGCGGGCGAACCCTGGCCACGTCCGGGTAGATACGTCCGTTGACGCAGTTCTTGTCAGCCAGAATTACGTGTACTTCGGCGGTAGTGGGCCTCAGGTACCCCGGGCCCTCCGCGAAGACTTCGATGTCGATCTTGTGCACAGCGGCCGCGGGCACCGCTGCCGGTTCTCCGAAGGTCTCATCAGCGCAACTCTGATGTGGGTCGACGGGCTAGAAACCGGGATTCGCGGGCGTCCGGCGGACTGGTGAGCGGGCCACATCGCGGCTGATCATCGGACGTCGTCACCGCAGACCGGCGAGTCCGCCGGAGGACTCACCACATCGGTGCGACGATGTTCACAAGTGGTTGGTCAGCCTGCGCACGGACGCTCCGTGTGGTCGCTAACCTCTGGGCGTAACGTCCACCCTCCGCCGCTAGCGCAGAATGCGCGTGACGAATCGGGGTACCAGATGAAGGCTGCGCCCGCTCCCCTTCCGCTCGATTTTGGCACTCCGGCACTCGACGCACCGCTCTACGGGCCGCGCGAACTATCGATTGCCGGGCGCACGCTGCAAGTGTCGCCCGTCTTCGATACCTATTGGCGGTTCGCCGCCGCCCGTCAAGCGATGTACGAAGCGCGGCTTGCCGGCCAGTCGGGCCCGTGGACCAGCGATCCAATCCTGCAACGCCATCGGTTCACGAACTGCTATCGGGCCGCAGACCGGGTCAGTCAATACTTGATCCAACGAGTGACCTACTCCGGCCCTCAGGACCCGTTAAATCTGGTGTTCCGGACACTGTTGTTCAAGATCTTCAATAAGATTTCGACGTGGGAACTCTTCGAAAGTTCCTTCGGTGAGATCGAGTGGCAGTCTGCTGATCTGAATCTATACGACAAGGTACTGTCGGAGGCATTCGAGCACCGCGTCACGCTTTACTCCGCGGCGTACGTAATGCCGCCACCGGCCCTAGGTGGAGAGCGCAAGCATTCGAACCATCTTCGACTTCTCCAATTGATGATTGACGACCGCATTCACGACCGATTAGCTAGTGCGGATTCCATGCAGCAGGCTTTCAACGTCTTGCGGGCTTACCCGGCAATTGGCGACTTTTCGGCGTACCAATTCTTGATCGACATCAATTACAGCAGGGTACTGAACTTCGACGAAAGCGAGTTTGTCGTACCCGGGCCGGGGGCACGAGACGGCATCCGGAAATGCTTCGGTCCGGCGGCCTCAGGTATCGAAGCCGACGTCATCCGATACATGACCGATTCGCAGGAGGAGCAATTCGCGCGACTTGGCCTCGACTTCCACGGGCTCGGTGGACGACGACGACTTCAACTCATTGACTGTCAGAACCTCTTCTGCGAGGTTGACAAATACGCTCGACTTGCGCACCCGGAGGTTGCGGGCATATCCGGCCGCACTCGCATAAAGCAAACGTACGTCCAGGACCCTACCCCCATCAGGGCGTGGTTTCCTCCGAAGTGGAATCTGAATTGATTGAGTACGACTCGCTCGGCGTTCTGGATGCGTATCCAAGTCGAACTTAGCTCCGGAAACTTCGGAGCGACGGCGTCCAATGGGGAGGAGGAATCTTGGACCTCGATGAGTATCAGCGTGAAGTCCTGCGTCATACAGATTCTGGCCACCTAGCGCACGAACTCGTCGCCATGCTAGGGCTAGGCGGCCATGCCGGCGCGCTGCTTTTGGCCCAAGAGCGCTATCTCATCGAGGCGCTGGCTGCGCAGACGAGCAAGCGGCTCGTCGGCCGCGAGCTTGGGATGGTACTGAGGTCAGCGGCGGTGCTCGCGCGCTTGAATGAGGCCAAGCTCGGCACGGTCGGACGCGGGAATCTGGCGAAGGTGGATCGTCGAGCACGTGAATTGGGGTTTCCCGGCATCGACCGGCTCCCCGATGACAACGAGGAACTTGACTTCGACAAATATCAAGACCTTGCCGCACAGACCGATCAGGAGATCAGCGCGGGGATCGATCCGCTGAGCCTGAGTGTGCCCATGCTCGGCCTCGCAGGCGAGGCCGGCAATGTCCTGGTCGAGGAGAAGAAGCGCTTCCGCGGCGATAGCAAGATAGCTGGTTGGAACAGTTTCATCGCGGAGGAACTCGGAGACCTACTCTGGTACGTAGCGACAATCGCCCGCCACATCGGACTTAGCCTTAGCGAAGTTGTCGAGAACGACGTGCAGCGGCTTAGGCGGTCATCGCGGGGCGCTCCAGAGCACGAACGTGACTTCGATGGCGACTTCCCAGAGATCGAGCGCCTCCCCCGCCCGCTTCACTTGCAGTTCCAGGAGCGCATGGTTGCTGGAAGGGCGACCGTCACCATGACCCTGATTGATGCGACTCCGAACGCCTTTCCGGATGGGCCAATCCAGCGAGGCGACGACAGTTTCAGGGTTTCGAGATCGGTAAGCCTCTTGGGGACGAGGTCAATGACAACTCGCGTCGCGTCGACGCCTACCGATTCCACGATGCCATTCACCTAGGATTTCTCGCCGTCTTGGGTTGGTCGCCAAATCTGCGCAGCTTACTTCACGTCAAGCGGAAGAGCGTCGAGTCGGTTGACGAAGCTGAGGACGGTGCTCGCGCAATCTTTGCCGAGGAAGGTCTTGCGGCGATCCTCGCCAAGCAGGCGCAGGCGAGCGGTTACTACGAGACGCCGAACCTTGCGTCCGAGGACCTTCTCGACCTCATCTCCACGGTTGTCGAGGATCTTGAGGTCGGTGCTTTGCCATACCGAGCTTGGCGAGAGGCCATCAGCCAGGGATTCACGGTGCTGCGACAGCTCGACGAGAACGGCGGTGGGTATGTATGGAGCATCAAATTCACCCTGCGTTTCGTTTCTGTAAAAGTTAAAATTACTGTTTATTCTCCACCATCTGAAAGGGTTATAATTTAAATTGAATTCAAAACCAAAACGGTATTCTTTTCCTATGTTTAATGGTGTTGTTTCTATTACAGGTGTACCGTTTACTGTAGTTCCTGATGGTCTTTTTACAAACTGGAAAGGATCATCGGTAATATTAAGATAAGCAGAAGAGCTTAAAGTAAGTTTATTCCATTTTTTAAGGAAACCAAGGTCTAGCGAATTAGTTTTAGATGGATTTAAGTCAGGGTTACCACGGAAGAAGTTAATGTTGCTTTCAAGTCCTGAGAACGGATTTAAGAAGCGACCTCTTGGACGATTGATACGTCTGCTGTAGCTAATGCTTAAATTTGTGTTTTCATTAAATTCATAGGTTAAGAAAGCACTGGGGAAAAAGTTGTTATACCTTTTGTTATTGTAATCGCCTGTGTTTAATAAGTTAACATCTATGTTAGAATCTTCCCAACGAAGGCCTAATAAATATGAAAACTTACCCACTTTAGATCCGAATTGTGAATATAGTGCGTTTACTTTCTCCTTATACTCTAAAAAGTTGCTGTAGTTACCATTGTTTACCCATATACCATTTTCATCCAGTATTTCTGCTCTTGCATCCGTTTCAATAGTTGCAAAGCTTCCACGGTAACCAGCTTCAAATCTGCTTTTTTCGCCTATTGGTAAAACATAATCTGCTTGCAGTAAAGAGCGGTTTTCTTTTTGGTTGTTCAGGGTTCTTTCATTACTGTTGGTAATGTCAGGAGTTCCCAATGTAATATCATCAATATTGGCATTGTCTTTATCCTTATCCATAGCTACAGATGCATCTATTTTAAGTTCGTGACCATCTTCATTAAATTTATGAACAAGGCTTGATGAATAATTTACATTTTGATCATCCGATGTTTGATAGTTAGAACGGTAGCGTGTATCGATATAATCATGATTAGCGTCAAAATTATCATAATAGGTATCAGTAGGGTTATTACCTTTATTTCTTCTGAAAGATACAGAGTTGGTCCATGTGGTAGATTTGGTTAAAAACCAGTCCATACCAAAGCTGGCGTTAAAACCTTTACGCAAACGTTCGTTTGTTCTTCTTTCGTTTGTGTAGTTTTTAGTAGTGCCATCTTCGTTTAAATATTCATTGTTTGTAAATGAGTTACCAGGGTTTTCTCTGTAGTTATATCCTAAATTAGAGAACATGTTAAATTGCTCACTTCTAAAATTAAGATTAGCCATTACACCGTGGTTATCAGGGTTACCTGTGGTAGCAATTACAGATCCGTTAAAACCATCTGCCTTACCTTTTTTAAGTATAATATTTACAATACCACCACCACCTTCAGCATCATATCTGGCAGATGGGTTGGTTATAACTTCTACTTTATCTACAGAGTCTGCGGGTAAAAGCCTTAATACTTCTGCCACATTACTTCCTGCAAGCGTAGAAGGTCTGCCATCTATAAGTATAGTAACACTTTGGTTACCCCTTAGAGCTACATTCCCGTCACCATCTACAGATAAAGACGGAACGTTATCAAGAACATCGCTTACTGTACCACCCTTAACCATCATATCACTGCCTACGTTATAAACTCTTTTATCAAGTTTTATATCTACAGTGGTACGTTCTGCGGTTATTTCTACTTCTTTAAGTAGGGTAGCGTCCGGAGCCAGTGCCGTGACTCCCAGATTTGTGTTTTCTGTGATTTTTTTATTTGTAATTATCGTCGGTTTAAACGATATAAAATCAAACTTAATATTGTAGGTACCGGGAGGTACTTCAAGGTTAAATTCTCCTTTAGCATCGGTTAAACCGCCATTTATAGTAACGTTGTCTAGAGTTTGTATAACAACGTTTGCAAATTCCAGTGGTAATTTTGTGTCTTGTTCAATTAGTTTTCCGCTAACTTTTATTTTTCCGCCTCCGTGACCTCCCTGGGCAAATGTGGCAAAAGAACAGAATAATAGTAAGATTAAGAGTGATGATTGAAAATTCTTCATGTAATGTTAATTGGAACGGATGTTTTAAGCATCCGGAATGATGTTTTTTGGTTATAATATTTCATTAATCCTTTCTGCAGGGCGCGCTATAACGGCCTTATCGCCATTAACCACTATAGGTCGCTCTATCAAATTTGGATGTTGCAGCATTATATCAATAACCTTGCCATCAGGTAAATCTTTGCCTTTATAATTTTTTACCCAGATGTCTTCTTTTTGTCTTACAAGTTCTAAGGGTTTTATATTCAGCTTTTTAATTATTTCTGTAAGCTCTTCTTTTTTTAAAGGTTCATTTAAATACTTTACGGTTGTAAAAGGTTTATTCTGAAGTTCTAACAGTTGAAGTCCTTCTCTGGACTTGCTACAGCGCGGATTATGGTATATAGTAATCATTTTATTCTTTTTGCAAAGTACGTTATTATTAACCGAAATTTGAAGTAACTTAGTCCAAACAAAATCTTAAATTATATGTTTATTGAGCAGGCGTACAGCAAAAAGTTCGATTTTTTAAAATACCTTCCTATACCTATTATTTTTTTAGTGATTATGCTGCTTAACTATGCTGCTGTAGTTTTAGTAGATATAGATGTAGATCAGCTTATACAGGATGAAATTGCAAGAAAAGGTGCTAATAGGGTATTATTTGAAACCATGTTGCCATTGGTTATTTTTCTTGTATTATTACTGCTTTGGGTAAAATTTATAAATAAGCAAAGTATAAGAAGCCTTACCACAGCAAGACCAAAAGTAGACTGGAAAAGAATATTCTTTTCATTTGGGCTATGGGCATTACTAACCACTGCAATGACGGCTGCGGCTTACTTTATGAATCCTGAAAACTTTGAGATAAACTTTAAGCCGGTACCTTTTGCTTTTTTAGCGATCATAGCGATTATAATGATACCTATGCAAACCAGTTTTGAAGAATATCTTTTTAGAGGGTATTTAATGCAGGGTATAGGTGTAGCTACTAAAAGCAAAATTATACCTCTTATTATAACTTCTGTATTATTTGGACTAATGCATATTGCAAATCCCGAAATAGAAAAATTAGGGTATTTATTGTTGTTATACTATATAGGTACAGGTTTCTTTTTAGGGATAATTACTCTTATGGATGACGGGATGGAACTTGCACTTGGTTTTCATGCTGCAAATAATCTTGTTACTGCTTTATTGGTAACATCTGACTGGACAGCATTGCAAACAGACTCAGTATTAAAAGATAATTCTATACCTGAAGCAGGGTTTGATATTTTGCTTCCTCTTGTGATCATTTATCCGCTTCTTTTAATTATTTTTAGTAAAGTTTACAAGTGGACCGACTGGAAGAATAAACTGGCAGGACCGGTAGTTCTTATAGCGGCTGATGAACTTAATATGAATCAAACAGGACAAAACCATGAATAACCCAGACTATCATTTTGTACATCCACAGTTTAAGCTGAATGGGTTTCATCTTTCTGAAGATGATTTGTGTCGTATTGCTTACAGTTTTATTAAAGAAGGCGAGCCTTTTGAGAAGGCTGTTGGGGATTTTTTACTTGATTGGTTTGACCAAAGAAATTATATTGAAATGCAGACTTCCGGTACTACCGGAACACCTAAGCTTATAAAAGTAGATAAGCAGGCAATGGTGCATTCTGCAATGGCTACCGGGGAGTTTTTTGATCTTCAGCCCGGCATAAAGGTATTGCATTGCCTTCCTACGCAGTTTGTAGCAGGTAAAATGATGCTGGTACGTGCATTTATATTAGGATGGGATATGGATTTGGTTGCGCCTGCATCTAATCCGCTGGAACGCAATTATACTACATATGATTTTGCTGCAATGGTACCGCTTCAGGCACAGCATTCACTTGGAAAATTGCAACAAATTAAAAAAATAATTCTCGGAGGAGCAAAAGTCAGCCAGTTACTTTCAGATCAGTTATCGGTGCTTCCTGTTGCTATATATGAAACTTATGGGATGACTGAAACTATTACTCATATTGCAGCAAAAAAGATAGGAGAGCAGGCTTTTACTACACTTCCTAATGTAAGGATAAGCGAGGATGACAGGCATTGCCTTGTTATAGATCCTTATGTTATTTGCGATGAGCCGATTGTTACAAATGATGTGGTTGAAATAGTAGATGCTAAGCACTTCATTTGGCTGGGCAGGTATGATAATGTAATTAATAGTGGCGGAGTAAAGCTTTTCCCGGAACAAATAGAAGAAAAACTTTCATCTAAAATAGAGCGACGCTTTTTTGTAAAAGGTGTACCCGATGAAGAACTTGGCGAAAAGCTTGTTTTGGTTATAGAAGGTGATTCTTACGATATTGATCCTGATATTTTTGCTAAACTGGGAAGGTTTGAAAAACCTAAAGAGATTTTATTTGTACCACAGTTTGTTGAAACGGGGTCAGGTAAATTGCAAAGGGCAGAAACAATTAAAAGTATATAAACAAAAAGAGGCAATGCCTCTTTTTACTTTGGTAATCTATAGTTTTTCCAGTTTTACATAGAACTTGCTTCTTTGTAATTCTACATCAGATAGCTTTGTAGCGTTTATAGCAACACTTTGCCAGTCATTCGTCGCATTCAGGCGAACTTCTTTGTTTTTTATTGTAAGTTCTACGGGCATTTTAAAATCTGTTACGTCTGTCTGCCAGCGGTATTCCAATTTTTTTCCATTTAGCTTTATTTGGAGCTTTGGAATATTTTTAAAACGCAGGTACTGATTAAAAACAGGGGTAAGGTCCATCCCTGTTTTGGTATTAAAATAAGACACTACCGTTTCTGTATCAATAATATCTTTTTTATACATTAACGAGTAATTCAGAATCAAATCCCACCACTTCTCATCATTATTTACTACATGTCTTAGTGTATTTAACATTAGCGCTCCTTTGTAATACATGTCATTAGAGCCTTCTTTGTTAACTCCAAATATACCTATTACGGGCTTTATATTGCCAACACTATATTGCTGGCCTGTAATATACTGCATCGCTTTTTCGTATCCAAAACTACATTCTACATATACAGTTTCACTGTAAGTGGTAAAGCCTTCATGTATCCACATGTCAGCTATGTCTTTTGATGTTATGCTATTGCCAAACCACTCATGACCTGTTTCATGAATAATAATATAATCAAACTTTAAACCTATGCCCGAAAAACTTGGATCACCACCCAGATAACCTTTTCTGTACTTATTACCATAAGCAACAGCACTTTGATGTTCCATACCCAAATAAGGGGTCTCTACAAGCTTGTAACCGTCTTCATAAAAAGGATATTTACCAAATTTAGATTGAAAACATTCCATCATAGGTTTTACCTCTTCAAATTGCTTACGCGCTTTATCTTCGTTTTTTCGTAAAACGTAATAATCAAGATCAAGTCCGTCAAGGTTATCATGTATATGTACATAATCGGCAATATTTAAGGTGATGTTATAATTATTTATGGGGTTTTTAACCTCCCAATCCCATCGGGTATAACCATTTTTTAAATCTTCACTTCCGGTTAATCTACCGTTAGATACATCCATTAATCCATTAGGTACTGCAACTTTTATAGTAGCTCCTCTGTCAGGTTCATCGGTCTGGTGATCTTTAACAGGATACCATAAACTTGCTCCTGTACCTTGCACTGCAACACCTATCCATGGTTTACCGCTAGTATCTTCTGTAAAAACAAAGCCGCCATCCCAAGGGGCATTTCTTGCTATAGTAGGATAACCTGAATAATAAAATCTTACAACTTCTTCAGTGCCTTTTTTAAGAGGGGTAGTAAACGTTATAAACACGGCATCATTATCTCTTTTATAGCTTACTTTATTGTTACTAATAACAATACTGTCAATTTTCATATTCTCGAATAAGTCCAGTTGAATTTTAGAGGTGTTTTCGACAACTTTAAAGGTGATGTCATTATATCCGTTAATATATTTCTTATCCGGATCAACTTTAATATTGAGGTCATAACGCTGCACATCAAAACTGGTACGTTCCGGTCTTAAACCACCCTGAAGACTATCGCGCCTGGTGTAGTTTTGTGCAATTGTATTTTGAATACAAAATAATAGGAATACAGATAGTAGAACTGTTCTCATTTGACTAATGATTAATGCTATAAGTAACGAAAAGTAAGAAATTGTTACGAAATCATAACGATTTTTCTGCAGTCATTATTACAAATTCCCGATCAATGTCATTGCCACTATTGCTGATAACCATTTCTGTTGCTGTAGTTGCCGAAGTAATTGTAAGACCTGTATTTTCTATAAGTGCTGTTACAGAAGGAATATTATATAGGGTAAACCCATATTTTGCAAAAGGTATTTTTTGCATTGTGCTTTCAGGAATAAAGCCAATAGCTAATTTACCACCCGGTTTAAGAATGCGGGTAATTTCGTTTGCATATTCCTGAGGATTATCCCAAAAGTAAATGGTATTAGTGGTAAAAATTTTATCAAATTGATCGGCTTCAAAATCAATTTTTCTGCCATCAGTCAGATGGAAAAATACATTTTCTAATTCGGCAGTAAGTGCTTTAGCCTGATTGATCATTGTTTCAGATATATCTATACCTGTATAACTTATGTCTGGGACTGTTTCAAGAATTTCCGTTACATGTGACCCATTTCCCGGGCCTATTTCTAAAACAGCCTCGCCCTTTTTCAGGTTGAGGCTGTGTATTGTTTTGGTTATAATATTGCTGTTGGTAAAATTCATCATTTCACCAATTTTAATTCCATTTTCACCACTTGGGCAGCGTAATTGTCTTGCCAGTTCCTGTAATTCAGTTCCAGATAATTTCATAATACTAAGTTACAAATAAAAGCAAAATATAAAATTACTGACGACTTGCCCTTGAGGGATTTGGTTTAATCGTTTTTTTAGGGCCTTTACTTTCTTTGGTATATAAAAATATCAATATCTGATTAAAACGATCCTGCCAGGCTTTTTCAACATGAGCCGCACCTTCAAATTTTTTAGTCTTCCAGTTTTTATCTGTATATCCTTTAGCCACCATCATATTATCGATAGTTTTTTGATGGGGTTCATAATATTGATCCAGTGTTAGTGTTCCGTAGTCAAAATATATACGATGGTCTTTGCTGGAAGGAAGTTTTTCATACAGGTATTTTTTTAATGCCTCAGATGGACCTGTGTGATTACTGTCAAGCAGTAAAGGCCAATGAGTAGAAAGGCATGCTGCCTGACCGAAAACTTCAGGGTACTCGCATATAGCATATAGTGATATTAAAGCACCCATTGAACTTCCACAAATAGAGGTGTTTTCTTTATCGGGCTTTGTTCTGTATTGCTTATCAATATAGGGTTTCAGTTCCTCAGTGATAAATTTCAGATATTCATCACCTAAAAAATCATTTCCTGTGATTTTTGACTGTTCTTTAGATTTACTAAAAACTTCTTTATCCGTTTTAGTAAAATTTTTTGCTGCCTTTTCAGGGAAATACTCCATATAACGCTTGTCACTACTCCAAATAGCCACAATGATCATAGGCTCTATACGATTAATGGCAATTAGTTTTGAGGCAGTCTCGTCTGCTTCCCATGCTGTTTTGCGCATGGACGTTAAAGGGTTAAAAACATTTTGTCCATCCTGCATATACAGTACAGGAAAAACTTGTTTAGGATTAGAGGTGTACTCTGCAGGCAGCCATATCTCGATATTCCGTGCCTGAACAAATTTTGACTTAAAGCCGTCAATCTTTACAATTTTGCCCTTAGGTTGGGCATAGCAGCTAAAGACCGCCAGCAAAAGCAGCAGTTTAGTAGTTAATAGTTTCATTTAGTAGTTTAGTTTAAGTGCTTAAAGATAAGGTAAAAAATAATTTGCAATATTAATTTTACACGGAGTTGCTATTTTTATCACAGAGTTTTAGTGATAAATTGTGTTTTATAACAAAAAGAATAAGTATTCTATAATAAACAAGTGCAATGGTAATACCATTGCACTTGTTTAAAAATTATAAATAGGTAGGGATTACACCTGTATTACACCAAGATTAAATTTTTTTTCAATAGGAGCGTGGTTGGCAGCTTCAATACCCATAGATATCCATTTACGGGTATCTAGCGGATCTATTATAGCATCTGTCCATAATCTTGATGCAGCATAATAAGGAGAAACCTGTGCGTCATAACGGGCTTTTATTTTATTAAATAATTCCTCTTCTTTTTCAGGAGTAATTTCTTCACCTTTTGCTTTTAATGAAGAGGCTTCAATTTGCAACAATACTTTTGCAGCCTGGGTGCCACCCATAACGGCAAGTTCGGCACTTGGCCAGGCAAAAATAAGTCTTGGGTCATAGGCTTTACCACACATGGCATAATTACCTGCACCGTATGAATTACCTATAATAACAGTAAATTTAGGCACTACAGAGTTACTTACGGCATTTACCATTTTTGCACCGTCTTTTATAATACCGCCATGTTCTGATTTAGAGCCCACCATAAATCCGGTAACATCCTGAAGAAATACCAAGTGGTATTTTCTTCTGGTTGCAATTGGCAATAAAACGTGTTGCTTTATCGGCACTGTCAGAATAAATAACACCACCAAATTGCATTTCACCTTTTTTAGTTTTAACTACTTTACGCTGGTTGGCTACAATACCAACTGCCCAGCCATCAATTCTGGCATAACCCGTAATAATGGTTTGTCCGTAGCCTGCTTTATATTCTTCAAAATCACTGTTATCTACCAGTCGTTTAATAATTTCCATCATATCATATTGCTCCGTTCGTAGTTTCGGCAACTATGCCATAAATATCTTCTTCCGTTCAATGCAGGTTTTTCGGCTTTAATTCGGTTAAATCCGGCTTTATCATAATCGCCAATTTTGTCAACGATGTTTTTAATAGTATCTAAGGCATCTTTATCATCTTTAGCTTTATAATCTGTAACACCGGATATTTCACAATGTGTTGTTGCGCCTCCCAAGAGTTTCATTATCAATGCTTTCGCCAATGGCGGCTTTAACAAGGTAACTTCCGGCAAGAAAAATACTTCCGGTTTTATCAACAATCAGGGCTTCATCACTCATGATAGGCAGATAAGCACCGCCTGCTACACAACTTCCCATAACTGCTGCTATTTGGGTAATTCCCATACTGCTCATAATAGCATTGTTACGAAAAATACGTCCAAAATGTTCTTTATCGGGGAAAATTTCATCTTGCAGCGGTAGGTAAACTCCGGCACTATCTACAAGGTAAATAATAGGAAGTTTGTTTTCCATGGCAATTTCCTGTGCACGCAGATTTTTTTTTCCGGTAATAGGGAACCATGCTCCGGCTTTTACAGTAGCATCATTGGCAACAACAATACATTGTTTACCTTTTATATAGCCAATTTTAACAACAACACCACCAGAAGGACATCCACCATGTTCTGCATACATTCCGTCACCTACAAAAGCACCAATTTCAATGCTTTTACTGTCTTTGTCTAAAAGGTATTCAATACGTTCACGGGCTGTCATTTTGCCTTCAGCATGCAGTTTGTCAATTCTTTTTTCTCCTCCTCCTAGTTTTACTTTGCTAAGTTTCTGTTTTAGGTCTGATAGCAAAAGTTTATTATGATCTTCGTTTTTATTGAAGTTGATATCCATTGTATGATGTATATTTGTAATTGAAATGTATTTTTTGTGGTGCTAAAATACGAAAACGTTTGATATTAAAAGAAATTATTGCGAATTCCTTTATTTTCGGTTGTTAGCAATTCCTTAAAATTAATAACCCCATATTGATAATAAATTAATGATTTCTTAACATTAGAGAGGTACATTTGCGCCATAAAACCGAAAGTAAATGTCTATAAACAGCATCTTCCAATTTCTTGTACCAAAAGATAAGAAATTTTTTCCACTTTTTGAACAGGCAACCCAGAATCTTGTAATATTAGCAGAAACGCTTCATGAGGCAGTTAATGCTCCTAAAGAGGAAAGAGAAAAATATTATACGAAAATAGAAGAGTTAGAAGCAATTATTGAAGAAATTGCCCACCAGACTAATCTTGAGCTTAGCCGTAACTTTATCACTCCTTTTGACAGGGAAGATATTTATGCGCTTATAACTGCGATAGATAATGTTGCTGATTATCTGTATGGCGCTGCAAACAGAATGAGGTTGTATCAGGTTGAGAAAATCACGAAATCTATTAGAAAGATGACTGAAATCACTCTTGACGGATGTAAACTTATACATCAGGCTGTTGGCGATCTTAAGGATATGAAAAACCTTCCGGGTATTGCAGATGCCTGTAAAAAAATAAACAAGCTTGAAAATAAATCAGATAACGTTTTTGATAAAGCCGTTGCTGATATTTTTGAAAACGAAACAGATGCAAAAAATATCATTAAATATAAGGAAGTATTGTCTGCACTTGAATCGGCTGCAGATAAATGTAAGGGAGTTGCGAATGTATTGGAGTCTATCTCTGTAAAACATTCATAAACAAAACCCTCAAAATTATATCCTATGGTTTTACTTTTCGTAATTATTGTTTTAGCATTAATATTTGATTTTATAAACGGATTTCATGATGCTGCAAACTCAATAGCAACAATAGTAGCAACTAAGGTACTTACACCTTTTCAGGCTGTACTTTGGGCTGCTTTTTTTAACTTTCTTGCTTACTTTATCTCGAGATATTGGATAGGTGAGTTTAAAATTGGTAACACGATCGCTAAAACGGTTAGCGAAGATTTTATAACGCTTGAAGTTATTCTTGCAGGACTTATAGCTGCAATTACCTGGAACCTTTTAACCTGGAAGCTGGGTATTCCATCCTCGTCTTCTCATACGCTTATCGGAGGCTTTATGGGGGCGGCTTTAGCTCATGCTTTAACAGTACCGGGAGCAGATCTTAGTACAGTAGTTAACTTTGCTAAAGTTATACCTATTATACTGTTTATATTTATGGCACCGCTTATAGGTATGGTGGTAGCTTATTTTTTAACAATTATAATACTTAATATTTGCCGTAAAGCAAATCCGTCTAAAGCAGATAAATGGTTTAAGAGGCTACAGTTGGTTTCTTCTGCATTATTCAGTCTTGGGCATGGTGCAAATGATGCACAGAAAGTTATGGGTATAATAGGTGCTGCAGTTATTTTTTATCATACTAAAATAGTTGTTGATGTTAATTATGTAACGGCTGCAGATCCCTTTAAATATTTTGTATTACACTGGGGATGGGTACCATTTACTAGTTTCGCTATGATAGCTCTTGGTACAATGAGTGGTGGATGGAAAATTGTTAAAACAATGGGTACAAAAATCACAAAGGTAACTTCGCTGGAAGGTGTAGCTGCTGAAACAGCAGGAGCTATTACGCTTTATACCGCAGAACATTTTGGTATTCCGGTATCTACTACTCATACAATTACAGGTTCAATTATTGGTGTAGGTATTACAAAAAGGGTTTCAGCTGTACGTTGGGGAGTAACCATCAGCCTTCTTTGGGCATGGGTGCTTACTATACCGGTATCGGCTGTTATTGCTGGTGTACTTTACTATTTAATTTCGCTTTTTTCATAAGCTAACATTTTTTTAATAAAATATCGCAGGCGTATAGGTATATTTGTTTCTAAACAAAACCTATATGCCTGTTTTTTTATGTTCTTTCCGCAAGCTTATACTTGTATTTCTGTTATTGTTTAGTTTGCTCTCCACTGCTCAGGTTTCTTCATTATTTAATAATGCCAGACCAAAAACAATGGCGCAACGTTGGGAGTTGGACACTTTAAACTCATCCGGTACTTTTGTAATAACTCCTTATAAGCCTTTATATATATTACCGGTTAGATGGTCTAGTAAACCTAATGGCCTACCGCATAGTGGTAACTCAAGTCCTGATTATAATGTTCAGGACAATCTTAATCTTAATAATCTTGAAGCGAAATTTCAAATTAGTTTTAAGGTAAAGGTTGTTCAGGGATTATTTTGGGGTCATGGAGATATTTGGGGAGCTTACACGCAAAAATCACACTGGCAGATATACAACAAAAGTCTTTCACGGCCTTTTAGGGAAACTAATTATGAGCCTGAAGTTATACTTAATTTTGCAACTAATTTCAAATTATTCGGTATTACCAACCGTATGGCTGGTATAAGCTTTAATCATCAGTCTAATGGACGTGCTTTGCCCTTGTCACGTAGCTGGAACAGGATAATATTGCATACTGGGTTTGAAAGTGGTAATTGGCAGGTATATCTTCGTCCGTGGTTTAGGCTGCCCGATCAAAACAATGAAGATGATAATCCTGATATAGTAGAATATATAGGCAGGGGCGATGCTACAGTTATATATGCCTTAGGTAAAAATGTATTGTCATTTACGGGTAGTAGTAATTTGTCTTTCAATAGTCATTTTAAAGGCTATGCAGAGTTTTCCTGGTCTCGTAACTTATCAGGAAATTTGCGAGGATATTTTCAGATAACGAATGGTTACGGGGAAACCCTTATAGATTATAATAATAGGCAGACCACTGTGGGTTTGGGAGTGTCATTGGTCGAGTGGCTGTAGCAATAGTTTAATTTTTAAGAATTTAATTCTGCTACAGTTTCCATTTCATTGACATGGGTGTATTTTAAAGGTAACGATACTATAAATGTTGTTCCTTTGTCTTTACCCGGGCTCATTGCGTAAATATTACCTCTGTGAAGTTCTATAAAAGATTTAGATATGGAAAGACCAAGTCCGTTTGATGTTTCTTTGCCGGTTGGTTTAGAACTTAGTTTAGCAAATTTTGTAAAAAGCTTTTGTATATCGTCAAAATTAAGTCCTTGTCCTTCGTCTTTTACTTCAATATGCATATAGTTACCTGCTTCTCTGGCCGATACTTTAATACATGTATTATGGTAAGAGTATTTTATAGCATTGCTTAATAAATTATGCAGTACATCAGATATTTTAGATTTATCTCCTTCAAGAGGAGGTAAAGAGTCATCACAATGTAATTCTATAGTTTGCTTTTTTCGGTTTGCTAATAACTCAAAGTTATTAAGCAGTCTTGTAAATAAATCTTTAATGTTAATTTCTTCAATAGATAAAACAAGATCTTTTTCTTCAAGTTCAGACTGAGTAAGCAGGTTTGCCAACCTTTTTTGCATCATATTAACAGATGACTTTATCATATCTGTCATACGTGGAGCAGTCTTAACGTCTTTTCTAATAATATCGTTAGCAAGATTTATAGAAGCCAAAGGGTTTTTTATTTCATGCAGAGCAATATTCATCAGGTTGATCTGTGATTCTATAGATTTTCTGTAACGGAGCCTGTTCTCTAATTTGTCAATTATTATCTTTGACAGGGTTTTAAGCATATCAAGCTGTAAAGCTGTTGCTTCTCTTGGTTTAAAGTCTGCTACAGATAATACACCAACATTATAACCTTCCGGTGATTTCATCGGGACACCTGCAAAAAATCGTAGTCCGTTTTCTCCTTTTACAAAAGGGCTATCCATTAGCTCCGGTAATGCATTGGTGTCATTAAATACTGTGGGAGTGTCCTGTAGTATAGCAAGAGAAGAAAGGGTTCCTTCTCTATCAATTTCATTAACAGATAATGAGCTTAAATTTGATTTTACAAAAGCTGTTTTTTCATCTATAAAGGTAATAAATGCACAAGGGCAGCTAAACACCTGAGAGGCCATAAGCGCTATTTTGTCAAAGGCATCTTCAGAATGTGTACCCAATATTTGGTACTCTCTGAGTTTTTCAACTCTAAGTTCATCATTATTCGGTATGTAGTAAATCGGCTTTTTATAGCTCATAGATGTAAGGAAGAATTTTCTTTAATAGGAAATCTATATTAAATTCTATGGGTGAAATTACGGATAAAAGCTCCCAATTAAATGTTAAAACATAATATTGTAACGAAAAGCGCATGATTTTGTAAAACATAAAACATGTAATAAAAATAAACCCCTGATTGTTTTCAGGGGTTTATTTCAGGGGTTTGCTTATTCTTCAGTTTTTTGTCCCATCATCATAAGGTATGCTTTCAGGAACTCATCTATGTTACCATTCATAACGCCATCAACATCGCTGGTTTCATAATGTGTGCGCACATCTTTAACCAATTTGTAAGGATGCATTACATAATTACGTATTTGCGATCCCCATTCGATTTTCATCTTATTGGCCTCAATCTCATCACGTACTGCCTGACGTTTTTTAAGCTCAATTTCATACAACTGCGATTTAAGCAATTGCATGGCTTTGGTTTTATTGTCAAGCTGAGAACGGGTTTCGGAGTTTTCAATAATAATTCCGGTAGGGTGGTGGCGAAGTCGCACAGCTGTTTCTACCTTATTTACATTTTGTCCTCCTGCGCCACTGGAACGCATGGTTTCCCATGAAATGTCCGCATGGGCTTATCTCAATTTCAATAGTATCATCTGCTAGAGGATATACATATACCGATGCGAATGAGGTATGACGTTTGGCATTACTGTCAAAAGGAGAAATCCGTACAAGCCGGTGCACGCCATTTTCACCTTTCAGGTATCCGAAAGAATAATCACCTTCAAACTCAAGTGTTACGGTTTTAATACCTGCAACCTCACCCGCCTGATAATTAAGTTCTTTTACTTTGTAGCCTTCTTTTTCGCCCCACATAATATACATACGCATAAGCATAGAAGCCCAGTCACAACTTTCGGTACCGCCGGCACCGGCTGTAATTTGTAATACGGCACTCAGGGTGTCACCTTCGTCAGAAAGCATATTCTTGAATTCAAGGTTTTCTATGTGCGCTATTGTGAGTGCATACTGGTTGTCCAGTTCTTCCTCGGTAGTATCACCTTCCTTAAAAAATTCATAGATTATCTGAAGCTCTTCAGCCATAGTGTTAGCTTTTTCATAGTCTTCAACCCACTTTTTCTTAGTACGCAGATTTTTTACAATGATTTCGGCCTCTTTTGCATTGTTCCAAAAGTCAGGAGCAAAGGTTTTTTCTTCTTCGTTGGTTATCTCAATTAACTTCCTGTCAATGTCAAAGATACCTCCTCAGCGCACCAAGGCGCTCTATAATACCTTTAATTTGTTCGGTATTTGTCATAAATAATGTAGTTTTGTATTACGCAAAAATAAGCTATCCTTTTCAATAATATGGAAATAAATTTAGTAAGTGACACGGTAACCAGGCCCAGCACATGAAATGCTGCAGCAAATGTTCAGGGCTAAAGTGGGTGATGATGTTTATAAACAGGACCCTACCGTTGATCGAGCTTGAGGAAACTGTGGCCGATCTTTTTGGTATGGAAGCCGCGATTATTTTTTCCATCGGGCACCATGGCAAACCAAACTGCTATAAAACTACATACTAATCCCGGCGAGAGCTTATTTGTGATAAATGGGCGCATGTTTTTAATTATGAAGGTGGAGGTGTTGCTTTTAATAGTGGTGTTTCGTGCAGGCTGATTGATGGAGAACAGAGGGATGATAACTGCAAAACAGGTGGCAGAAGCAATAAATCCGCCGGATTTTTACCATAGCCCCTTAACAGCCTGGTTTGTATAGAAAATACGACAAATAAAGGTGGAGGTGCCTGTTATGATTTACAAACACTTATGGAGATAAGAGAAGTTTGTAAAACAAATAAACTTAATTACCATCTTGATGGTGCCCGTCTATGGAATGCACTGGTGGCTAAAAAACAGCATCCGAAACAATTTGGTGAATTATTTGATACGATTTCAGTATGCTTATCTAAAGGTTTAGGAGCTCCTGTAGGCTCTTTGCTGTTAGGAAAAAAAGAACATATAAGCAGGGCATTACGTATAAGAAAAATATTTGGCGGAGGTATGCGTCAGGCAGGATATTTGGCTGCTGCGGGTTTATATGCCTTACAAAATAATGTTGGAAGACTGGAAGAAGACCACAGACGTGCAAAACAGCTGGGGAACTTACTGCAACAGATGCCTTGGGTAGAAAAGGTGGAGCCTGTAGAAACCAATATACTTATCTTTTCTGTAAAGCCACAATACAGTGAAGCTGCCCTAATGGAAAAGCTAAAGCAGAAGAGTATTTTTATAAGCTCTTTGGGTAAAGGTAAACTGCGCATTGTTACCCATCTTGATTACAAGGAGGTAATGCATAACTATGTTATAGAAACACTGCAGAAATTAAGTTTCCAGGCAGTGTAGTAAAATAATAGTTAAAGTTGCAAAGTAACAAAGTAAAGAACTTTGCCGCTCTGCAACTTTATTACTTTGCGCTTTCTATTTAAACATATCCGTCAAGCCCCGGAATATTTGGCATGCCGTCCTTGAGCAACTGCTCCCAGTTCAGCTTCATTTACAGCGGTGCTTTTGCAATGGCTTTATTCATTACCATTACAAGATAATCTTCTAATTGTTCTTTGTCTTCAAGAAGGCATCATCAATAGTTACAGACTTTATATTTCGGTTTGCCGTAAGCGTAACTTTTAATAATCCGTCATTACTTTGCTCATCTACGAGTACATTATCAAGTCTTTTTTTAGTCTCTTCAATTTTTTGCTGGGTTTCTTTAAGTTTACCCATCATTCCCATAATATCTCCAAACATTTTTATAGAATTTATAATATGATTATATTGCAAAAGTATTAAATTGCAAAGTTATATGCTAACCCTATAAAAAATGAAAAAACACTTACTTTTAAGTTGTGTTTGTGTTATTTTTGCGGCAATGCGCAATCTAATAAAACTAAAATGACCGAAAATATTTCTCCGCCGCTTGCAACTGTTAAATCTAAGCAATTAGAAAAACATGGTGATGTAAGAACGGATGACTACTACTGGCTTAACGAAAGGGAAAATCCTGAAGTTATAGATTACCTTAATAAAGAAAACGAATATTACAAAAGATGACTGCCAGACCAAAAACAGTTTCAAAAAGAACTGTTTGAGGAAATGAAAGGCAGGATTAAAGAAGACGATTCTTCTGTTCCTTATTTTTACAATGGCTATTATTATATAACCCGTTTCGAAAAAGGAAAAGATTACCCTATTTATGCCCGTAAAAAAGGAAGCCTTGCATGCCAAAGAAGAAATTATTGTTTGACTGTAATGAAATGGCAAAAGGTCATACTTATTTTAAGCTGGGTGGCATGAATATAAGCGAAGATAATAAATGGGTTGCTTTTGCGTGTAGATACTGTTTCCCGAAGACAATATACCATACAGATTAAAAATCTTGATGACCAATGAAATACTTCCTTTTAAAATAGAAAACACAACCGGAGGCTCTACCTGGGCGGGTGATAATAAAACATTGTTTTATACACGTAAAGATGAAGTAACTCTTAGGTCAGATAAAGATTTACAAGCATAAGCTTGGTACCGATGTGAAAAAGATGTACTTGTATATCATGAAAAAGATGATACTTTCAGTACATTTATTTACAAAGAAAAATCAAAAAAATATATAGTTATAGGTTGCAGCAGTACGCTTACAAGCGAATACAGATATTAGATGCCAAAAAACCAGATGGAGAGTTCAAAATATTTCAGCCAAGAACAAGAGGATTAGAATATAGTATTTCTCATTACGGCGATAATTGGTATATTGTTACCAATAAAGATAAAGCTACCAATTTTAAGCTCATGGTAACGCCGGAAAACAAAACCGCTAAAGAAAACTGGAAAGACCTGATACCGCACGTAAAGATGTATTGCTTGAAGATATTGATATTTTTAAAAATTATCTTGTTGTTTCTGAACGCAGTAATGGACTTAATACAATCAGAATCCGTCCATGGGATGGTAAAGGAGAATATTATTTGCCATTTGACAGCGAAACCTATACAGCTGAAACTATCTACAAATCTTGATTTCGATACCGATATACTTACGATATAGCTATCAATCTTTGGCACGTCCATCTTCTGTAATAGATTTTAACATGAAGACCAAAGAGAAGACTATTCTGAAAGAACAGGAAGTTCTTGGCGGTAAATTTGACAAAAACAATTATGTAGAAGAAAGGGTTTGGGCAACGGCTCAGGATGGTACAAAAGTGCCAATTTCTATGGTTTACCGCAAAGGCATAAAAAAAGATGGCAAAAACCCTCTGCTATTATATGCTTATGGATCGTATGGAGCCTCTATGGACGCTTATTTCTCATCAATAAGGCTTAGCCTGCTTGACAGAGGATTTGTATATGCTATTGCTCATATACGAGGTGGGGAAGATTTAGGCCGTGAATGGTATGAAAATGGCAAATTGCTGAAAAAGAAAAATACATTTACAGATTTTATAGATTGCTCAAAATTTGTTATAGACCAGAAATATACTTCTCCTGAACATTTATATGCCGAAGGTGGATCTGCCGGAGGTTTACTTATGGGAGCAGTTATAAATATGGCTCCGCAGCTTTATCATGGTGTTATTGCTCAGGTTCCTTTTGTTGATGTTGTTACTACTATGCTTGATGATAGTATTCCTCTTACAACAGGAGAATATGACGAATGGGGTAATCCTAATGATAAAGAATATTATGATTATATGAAGTCATATTCGCCTTACGATAATGTCAAAGCTCAAAAATATCCGAATATTATTAGTTACAACCGGACTTCATGATTCTCAGGTTCAATATTGGGAGCCGGCAAAGTGGGTAGCTAAATTAAGGGTAATTAAAACTGATAATAATCTTTTGTTTCTGGATACCAACATGGAAGCCGGACACGGAGGAGCTTCGGGTCGTTTTGAAGCACTAAAAGAAGTGGCCAAAGAATATAGTTTTTTATTAGATTTAGAAGGAATTAAAAAGTAATTAAAATTTTTTTGTTAGATTTGCAACGTTTTGAGGTTAATAAACTTTGTAGCAGTTTACCTTACTAACTTATTTTTTATGAAAGAAGAAATAAAAGCCTATAATAATGTATTGGAATTAATTGGTAACACACCTCTAATTAAGCTCAATAAAGTTACTGAAGGATTAAAAGGAAATTTTTATGCAAAAGTAGAAGCTTTTAATCCGGGCCATTCCACCAAAGACAGGATTGCATTATACATCATTGAAGAAGCAGAGAAAAAAGGAATCCTTAAACCGGGAGATACCATTATCGAAACAACTTCGGGTAATACAGGTTTTAGCCTGGCAATGGTAAGTATTATTAAAGGTTACGACTGTGTACTTGCAGTAAGTTCTAAGTCATCTAAAGACAAAATAGATATGCTTCGCGCCATGGGTGCCAAAGTATATGTTTGTCCGGCAAATGTTTCTGCAGATGATCCACGTTCTTATTATAATGTTGCTAAAAGACTTCACGAAGAAATTAAAGGGTCGGTTTATATTAACCAGTACTTTAATGATCTTAATGTAGATGCACATTACAAAACCACAGGTCCTGAAATATGGGAACAAACAAGCGGTAAAATTACTCATCTTGTTGCCTGTAGTGGTACCGGAGGTACAATTTCCGGAGCGGCTCGTTTCCTTAAAGAAAAAAATCCTGCAATATTAAAATATTAGGTGTAGATGCTTTCGGTTCGGTACTTAAAAAATACCACGAAACTAAAGAGTTTGACAGCGAAGAAATTTACCCTTACAGAATAGAAGGCTTAGGTAAAAACCTTATACCAACTGCAACTGACTTTGATGTTATTGATAAATTTATCAAAGTATCTGATGAAGACAGTGCACATGCAGCAAGACATATTGCTAAAACAGAAGGCCTATTTGTAGGTTATACAAGTGGAGCAGCTTTTCAGGCAGTGAAGCAATACTCTGAAGCCGGAGAATTTGATGAAAACAGTAATATTGTTCTTATTTTCCCTGACCACGGTTCACGTTATATGAGTAAAGTATTTAGTGACGATTGGATGAACGAACAAGGCTTTTTTGACAGCGTTAATATTGAAGAAGCTCAAAAAATTGAATTTATAAAGTAAAATTATTTTACTTACACATATAAAAAAACTCCGGTATTTGCCGGAGTTTTTTGTTTATATAATTTTTCACTTATTAGTTGCAGCCCATACTGTCCATTTTAAGATAAGGCACTTTTTCACCTACAACTTCATTCTTTTTATTTACAGCATCTGCGAGTGCTTCTTCTTCACTTTCACCAAATCCTACAGCAAATTTGCTAATAGTGCATTGCCAGTCTTTTATCTCCATTTGATATTGTATCAGTACTGATCTTGATTTTTCAGATGAATATAAAGTAATATTGTTGTCACGTGCTGCATATTTCTCCCTAAGCAGTGTTTTTATATAATTTGCAGTATTATAATAATTATCATTATTACTGTGGTAGATTCCCTGATAACCTACGACGGTAGGAAATTTGGTAGATTCTCCGCCTTTTTTACAAGTAAAGTCTTTACTTGCTACACCTATAACTATAAGGCAGTTTACAGCGTTTTTAGTTTCTACAGTTTTAAACGATTCAAAGGGTAAAACCAGTACTAATAGTATAGCGATAGCAAGAGGTTTAAATTTCAGATTAGCAATCATTTTTAGTTTAAATTTTTCAGCAACAAAAATAGCCATTACAACGTAATGGCAGTGAATAATAATTATCATTAGGCATATTTGTATGATCTTGTAGCTATCAGCCAAATACTAAATAAACTCCGGAAGTAAATTCCGGAGCTTGTTTTAACTAACTTGTTTTGTGTGGAATTGACTGCTAATTTATAGTATACAAATAATAGCTGCAATACCTATTAATGGGTATTTTAAAAGAAAAACGCCACCATATGGCAGCGTTAATCCCTAAGTATACTAACCCTTATGTTTTAAAAGGACCTGTAATCTCCAGATCCTGTTTTTTTCAAATCCTGATGTTGCGGCTCACCCGTAAAGGCCACATTACCCGATCCGCTTATGTTTCCCTTTATTTTTTTTGTGCATGACAGGCGAGCATTGCCCGATCCTGATACGGAAACATCTATATTTGATGTTTCAAGATGGTCTGCCATAATAGTACCAGATCCTATTATTTTACACTTAAAGTCTTGTACAGCACCATTTAATTTAATTGAGCCTGATCCTAATACGTAGGCTTCACTTTTGGCAGAATATAGGTCAAGTTTTATATTTCCTGATCCTTCCATCTGAACAATGATATTATTTTTAATTGTTTTTCGGCAGGTGAGGCTTCCGGCACCCTTAAATTTAATTATGCTTAAAGCAGTACTGTAAGGAATCTTAATGTAAACTTTGTTTTTTTTATGTGCTTTAAATTTTAAATGTTCCGGCATTTGAATGGATAGTGAGCCATTATCTTCTTTAACTTCTATAAGTGTTATAATATTTTGTGACCCTTCAAGGGTTACAAAATTATCTTTACTATCTGTTATAGCTACTTCAAACGGACCTGTAATATTTAAAGATGAATAGTCTTTTATTGTCCATTTACTTTTAACGGTATTGCCATCTGCAGTGATGACTTCTTCCTTGTTTTGCGCATATGCTGTAATTGATACTAGCAACACTGCGGCTGCAATTAATAATAACTGTCGTTTCATGATGATGATTGATTTTGATGATGATTGATTGTTCCTGTTCGGTGGCAGGATAATAAATGCTTTTATACCTGTGATGAGCAGGTTTGCCTGATGAGGGCAATTTTTGTTTTTTTTGATTGATAATTAAACTCCTGCCTGATTAAGGGCTTAGGCTATTCTGTGATGAGCAAATTGAGCCTATATTTTTATAGACGATTGTTTTATTAAAAACGTTGCATCAATAATTATAATTTTTAAAATTTACTTAATGATATATTTCCATATTCAGCTTTTATATACATACGGTTTTCGCCCGAATTCATGTAATACCCTTTATAATAAGAGCTAAAGTCTTTTTCTTTCTTCTCAGTAAATTTTAAGCCTGTTGTTCCGGTAAGGTTTCCATATTCCAGTTTGTATTCAAAGTCAAAAGAATAGGAATCATCATGTTTTACGGTCACATTTGTATAGGTAGAATTAATAGCAATATTTTTTGTTGATTTTTCTACGCGACTAATGTTTATGTCTCCATAATTTGTAGTCAGGTTCAGCTGACCACTAAGGGATGCAATCCTGAATGAAGAGTAATCATTGCTGCCGCTTACCTTATTACCATTTACAATCCTTAAATCACCATAGTCTGTACGGAAATTAATATCATTAATATCTGTTATATTCATGTTTGTGTACTCACCGTTAATTTTAAGTACATTTCCTTTTGTAAGCATGAAATCAGAGTAGGATGCTTTTACATCGCCAGTTCTCATATAATTTATTGTTGACTTGCCACAGTATTCAATCCTTATAATATTAGTGTTGCTATTAAGTTCGTCTGCATTTAGATTACCGTATTGGCATCTGATATCACTGTCGCCATTAATAACGCCCAATTTAATTGCGCCATATTCATTGTGAAGGTTTATACTGCCGTTTTTAGGTATTCTTATGGTATAATTAATTTCCATATTTACATTCCTCCCCGAAAAATTACCAATAAGGGTTTTAGCTTTAACCAGTGTTTTAAGTGCATCAAATTGAATATCTATAGAGTTTAGTCTTTTATCAACAGTTTCTTCACTTTTGGCGCTTACCCTTATTATTACCTCTATAGATGTTTTGTTTTCATCCCAGGTTGTAACATATATTTGTCCGTATTTGTTGTCTATTTCAAGACCCGCATTAGAGTTTACTATGTATGTTTTACTAATTTTTCTTTCTTTAGTTACTTTCCCGTCTCCACCGGCTATTACAATACCCGGAAGCATTATTAAAATGAGGAGTAGTATATTAAGCCTGATTGTTTTCATGATAAGTTTCTTTAATTTTTTTAATGTTTTCAATCTTCACAAGTACATCTTCTAAGAAAGATATTCTCGTTTGCAGGTTTGTTATCATCGCATGAATGAGCTGTTTGCTTTCACCTTTATTAGCCAGTTCATGCGTTATTTTATCATAGTCCTTTTCAAGTTCCTGCATACGTACCAGTGCGTCCTGTACCATTTTTTTTGTTTCCGGTGCGTTTTCCTGTTTTACTTTTGCCAGTTCAGTATTAATTATACTTGCAAAATATACCTGAGTCTCTTGTACTTTTGGTGATACCTTGGCAACTTTAGGAGTTTCCTCAATAGGGGAGAAGGTAAACATTAAAGTTACAAGTATAGCTATTGCAGCAGCGGCAGGCATTGCAATCCAGTATATAAGACCTTTACCTTTACTGTTAGGTTTTTTCTTTCTCTTCCAGTCTGTCCAGGAAACGGTCTTCATGACCTGCAAGAGGTTCATCCGTATCCCACTGGTCTTTGAAATGTTTAAACATTTCATCAATATTGTTTTTGTTTTCAGTGTTCATTATTCTTTCAGTTTTTTTAGGAGGCTTTCCTTTGCTCTGCTTATAGTAGTCCGTGTATTTCCGGGAGTAATTCCCATAATTTCACTAATTTCTTCCTGGTCGTATCCTTCAATATATAGTAGTGTTAGTGCTATTCTGTAATTTTCTTTAAGCGATTGTATAGCACTCGCTACCTGTTGTAGTTTTACCTGTTGGAAATCCAGTTTTTGTTCCTCTTCATTATCCTCATCGTCTGCTACTTTATAAAGTACATTATCTAACGGATCAAGTGTGTTTTTGTTTATTTTTTTATAATTATCCAGACTGTGGTTTACCACAATTTTTTTTAACCATGCGCCAAAAGTAACTTCACCTTTAAATGTATCCAGTTTTGTAAAAGCTTTCAAAAAAGATTCCTGCATTATATCTTCTGCCCAATGACTATCCTTCACAATGCGAAGGGCAGTATTATACATGGGCTTATAATAGCGATTATAAACCTCAAACTGTGCATTACGACTTCCCGTTTTGCATAGTTGCAGTAAAGAATTAATATCCTGATTTGCGTTTGTCAACTTTTATTTGGCTGGTTTAATATAATGACGACGGTTGCTGTTTAAATGTTACAGTTTTGTATTGTTTTTTATAATAAAATTTGTTCAATACTTTTTAAATGAAGAGTTTACCCTATAAAAAAAGCGCCTTTTAGGCGCTTTATATGTGTTATAGATGTGCTGAATTATTCCTGCATTGTATGATAAACATTCATTACATCATCATCTTCTTCAATTTTTTCAAGCAGCTTTTCTACATCAGCTACCTGGTCTTCAGTAATTTCTTTAGTAATTTGAGGGATTCTTTCAAATCCAGAAGAAAGTATTTCTATATTTCTGTTTTCTAGCTCTTTTTGTATAGCTCCAAAACTTTCAAAAGGGGCATACATAATAATGCCATCTTCATCTGCAAATATTTCTTCTACACCAAAGTCTATCATTTCAAGTTCAAGTTCTTCAACATCCTGGCCTTCTGCCGGAATACGGAAATTACAGGTATGGTCAAACATAAACTCTACAGACCCCTGTGTACCCATAGTACCATTACATTTATTAAAATAGCTACGAATGTTTGCTACTGTACGGTTATTATTATCTGTAGCGGTTTCTATTAGAATAGCAATTCCATGCGGTGCATAACCTTCAAATAAAACTTCTTTAAAGTTTGCAGTATCTTTGTCCGATGCTTTTTTTATAGCCCTTTCAACGTTGTCTTTAGGCATATTCGCAGCCTTCGCATTTTGAATTACTGCTCTTAAACGTGCATTACTCTCAGGGTTTGGCCCGCCTTCTTTAACGGCCATTACTATATCTTTACCAATTCTTGTAAACGTTTTAGCCATTGCTGACCAACGTTTCATTTTTCTGGCTTTCCTAAATTCAAACGCTCTTCCCATAATTATTTTGTTAGCAGTACAAAAATAAACTTATTCCCTGTTTTTGCAAAGACAAATTAATCTTTTGGAACATGTTTCGTTACAAAACCATCACTTGCCTTATTCCAGGCAGTAATTGAGGTGTTTTTATCGTTATAAATATTTTGTGTTTAGTTTGTTATAATTGCCTAAAGCCTTATTTACATCTGTTACAAGCTTGTTATAATTGTCAACTTCGTCTTTAGATGCTGCTGATTTACTATCCATAACTTTTTTGCTGTCCTCCATTTTTTGGTTCAGCATCATAAAATCAATTGTAGCAGGGGTAAACTCCAAAGCTTCTTTTTTATAGAATTCAAGTGTTTTTTTGGTGGCATTTACCAGCATTGGGTCGTTTTTATAAGGCTTAGCTGTTTTAATTTTTTCAAGTCCTTCTATTGCATATTGTTCCAATGCTGATGCATTTTGCTGTATGCTCCCCATGTCTTTGCTCTCTATAGCCTTCATTAAATTCGCATCAGTAATATAAACCTTAAAAAAAATAAGATACATGTCAGACTGGTGTTTAAATACCTCATTAGAAATTGCCATTTTTTTACCAAGTTCTGACTGATCGTTCACTAATGTGAATACCATATTTGTTGGCAAAAGCTTTTTGGTTGGTATTAACTTTTTCTATTTCATCGTTAATTTTTGCATTTACCATATCGCGGGCAATTATATAGGCTTCCATTTGGTCGTACGATTGATCGGCTACCTCCTGCATATCAATGATCTTATCATATTCTTCATTTACATATTTTTCTGATAATGATCAAATAATTGATGAGTTGGTCTCTGTATTCAACATCTCCTTTGTAGCCGTCTTTTGCCCCTGATATTTTTTTAGAGGCTCCTTGTATGGATTTTACAAGACTTTTACGGGTAGCATCAATCTTTCTTGCACTTTTGCTGTGTGCTACGGCTTTAGTATATTTCCAGGTGCTTTGCGAAATAGAATTAGTTTCTTTACCTATAAAATTAAGGTAATCAACAGGGGTTTTAAAATCCTGTGCAAATGCATTAAATGAAATAAAAAGAACAAATAGTAAAGTTGGTTTCATTGGTTGGTAAAATTGGTTATTGGTTTTTATATTGGTTTATATCGGTTAATATATTAATGGCTTCATTAATATAAATATCTGTTTTGGCTATTTTAATTTTATAGTCATTAGCACTTTTGCCATACTCATCATATTTAAGTACATCACTACTATAAGATGTATTTTTAATTGCAAAATCCTGTTCTTTTTCGGTAGAAGTATTAATATCTTTCCAAATATCATCCATACTATGTGTATCATTAAAAACACTGTTAAATGTAACAGGTAGTGGAGTTTTGTTTACTGTGTATAAATCATTAATACGTTTATTTACTGTATCAATTAAAGTAAAATCAGTATTGTTTTTGGTTCTTTCATGGCTAAGGGTAATAATTTTTTTATTTCCAATATCCGGCAGTCTGGTAAAAGAAAGGTTTACTTTTATGCTATCATTTTTAATTGCGGTGGGCATGCTGCTTTCTCTGGGTAATAAATTCATCAAAATATGTTGGTAATACTACATCAGGAATTATGCCTGTGTATTGGCTGCTTTTACCTGTTACCCTATAAAATTTATCTAAAGTAACTTTCACAAAATCTTCGGCATTTTCATCATCTTCAAGGGGCAATATAGTTTGCATAGTAGCTTTACCCAATGTAGTGCTCCCTACAATAAGCGCACGGTTATAATCCTGCATTACACCCGTAAAAAATTCACTTGCTGATGCCGAAAATCCATTAACTAAAATTACCATGGGTCCATTATACAACATACCTCTGTTATAGTCTTTTACTACATTGTAAGATTGGTCTTTGCCACTAATAACGGCAATGGGGCCAAAGTTAATAAACATGCCTGCCATTCGTATTACCTCATCCATTGAGCCTCCTCCGTTATACTGTAGGTCTATTACAAGGCCTTTTATATTGTCCTTTTTTAGTCTGATTACTTCTTTAGCTACATCATCTGCACATCCTTGGTCAGAATCATTATCAAAAGCAGTATAAAAGCTTGGTATTTTTATGTAGCCTATGGGTTCTTCATTACCAAGTACAAAACTGTACACGCTATGGTCATCGGCTTTCATGATTGTTTTTTCAAGATTGACCGAATATACAGTACCGTCTTTTTTGCGTAATGTAAGTTGTACTTGCTTTATAGCTATCAGAATATACTATATCAGTAATTGCCTCAATTGAAGTGCATGAAACGGTATATTCTGTATTATTTGCGGCAAGCTTAATAACCTGGTCGCCTTTGTCTATTTTTTGTGTACTATAAGCAGGGCCACCCGGTACAAGTTCTTCTACAATTATTTCTTCGTTTTCATTTTGGCTAACATATAATCCTAATGAATAGTTTTCTGTTGAGATGGAAGATACAAAAGAAGCTCTTTGATTATAATTGAAATATGTTGAATGAGGGTCAAAATAGTTGCAGAAGGTAGCAAAGAAAAGGTTATAAACACTGTTTTCAAAACCTTCCGAAGGCGATAGGTCGTTATCGATCCTGCAAAGATAACTTTCAAGTATTTTTTGTTTCGACACTTTGCCAAGAGCTTCAAGATGTTGTTGAAGTGAATCTTTATTCCGGCTTAGTTTAGCAACATCTTCAAGAATATCATAAGTTATTTTTTTACGTAAAAACTTTTTTATTTTTTGAGAATCGGTAAGGTAGGGAAATGTATTTTTAGAAAAGTATATAGTGTCTTTTGTATTGTAGGGTAGAGGTTCATTACTTATTTCTACAATAAAATCCCTGTTACGCTGCAATGCATTTTTATATGCCGTAATAAAATCTGTAAAAAATGCACAATCCTTGTTAAGTATATAATCGTCTATTTTATATTTATGAATAGCAAGTTTATCATATTCCTGTTGCAGGAATAGGTTTTTGCTTTCATCAAGACCATCCATAACCGTATTAAAAACATAAACCGACAGACTGTCGTCTACCGGTTTAGGTTTAAAGTGTCTCGATTGAAGTACATCATTTATTTTTGAAAAAGTAACGCACGCCTTTTCATGGTTTTGAGCCTGAAGGTTAATAGAAAACAATACTAAGTCAGTGCGAAAATTTTTCTCATAAATATTATTTTTTATAGAAAGGCAGCTTCACCACCTTTGCAGGAATATCATTTTTCCTGATACGGATGAAGATTTCACTACCTTCTGCGGCAAATGCTGTTGGCACATAACCCAGCCCGATGCCTTTATTAAGCGATGGCGCCATAGTACCCGATGTTACAATACCTATAACATTACCATCTTTATCAGTTATTTCGTAATCATGCCTTGGTATACCTCTTTCTGTAAGTTCAAAAGCAACAAGCTTTTTGGTAACACCTTCTTCTTTTTGTTTTTTTAAGTGCCTCAGAGTTGGTAAAATCTTTTGTAAATTTGGTTATCCATCCAAGACCTGCTTCTAATGGAGATGTAGTATCGTTAATATCATTTCCGTAAAGACAGAAGCCCATTTCTAAACGAAGCGTATCACGTGCAGCAAGTCCTATTGGTTTAATGCCAAATGCTGCACCTGCTTCAAATACTTTATTCCATAATGCTTCAACTTCGGTCGTTTTTAACATAAATTTCAAAACCGCCACTACCTGTATAACCTGTAGCAGAGATAATAACATCCTGAACACCTGCAAAATCTGCCACTTCAAAATGGTAATATTTTATTGCAGAAAGATCTATAGAAGTAAGTGCCTGCATGGCTTCAACAGCTTTAGGTCCCTGTATTGCAAGAAGCGAATAATCGTCAGAGATATTACGCATATCTACACCAAGATCATTTTTAGAAGAGATCCAGTTCCAGTCTTTTTCTATATTAGAAGCATTTACCACCAAAAGGTATTGCTCTTCTTTCATTTTATAAACAATAAGGTCATCTACAATACCGCCATTATCATTTGGCAGGCAAGAATACTGTGCCCTGCCTATTGTAAGCGTCGACGCATCATTAGAAGTTACCTTTTGAATAAGATCAAGTGCTTTAGGCCCGCTTAGCAAAAATTCGCCCATGTGCGAAACGTCAAAAACACCTACACCGTTTCTAACAGTTTCGTGTTCTATATTTACTCCTTCATATTGAACAGGCATATTATAACCTGCAAACGGTACCATTTTGGCTCCAAGTCCTTCGTGAATGTGCGTAAGCGCAGTATTTTTCATTTTTGTTTGTATAAATGGATTGAAAGCGCAAAATTATTGAAATTTACAAATTATGCATTGCATATTTTTAATAATTATTATTTATTTCACAATAAAAGTTAATCTTTTAATTCATTATAACTTTTTATAGTTTTCGATTGTTTTTCTTTTTTCAGTAATGGTTCTAATAATGATAGGTATCTCAATTACTATATTTAATGCTTGTTCAATACTTTTAGGAAACTTTAGAGGATGTGTTGTTTCAAGAAAAAACGCCTGTGTATTTTTGTGTGTTCTGCAAATGGTTTTTTAATCCAAGGTAACCCACAGCACCATGCGGATCGGCTATATAGTTATTATCTTTATATAGTTTTTTTATTGTTTCAATTGTCTGGCTGTCTGTAAATGAAAACGATGATAACCCCTTTTTAAGTTCATCAAATTCATTATTAAACAATTCCAGAATACGAACAAAATTACTTGGGTTACTAACATCCATAGCGTTAGATAATGTTTCCTTTGTTGTTTCAGGGGTGTATTTATGGGTTTCTATATATCTGGGAACGGTATCGTTTATATTGGTTGCAGCTATAAAATGTTCAATTGGCAAGCCAATTTTTTTAGCCATCAATCCGGCACAAATATTCCCGAAGTTTCCACTAGGTACTGCAACAACAAGGGGTTTTCCTAAATATTTCAATTGCTTGTAGGCAAAGAAGTAATAAAACATTTGCGGAAGCCAGCGCGCTATGTTGATGGAATTAGCAGAGGTAAGATTTCTGTTTTTAAGATCTTCATCTAAAAAAGCCTGTTTTACCATATCCTGACAATCATCAAAACTACCATCAACTTCAAGGGCAGTTATATTTTGCCCTAAGGCAGTAAGCTGTTTTTCTTGTATTTCGCTCACTTTTCCTGACGGATAAAGTATTACTACATCTATACCGTCAACTCCAAGAAAACCACTCGCAACTGCACCACCTGTATCTCCCGAAGTAGCTACCAATATAGTTGTTGTTTTTTTTTCTCCTTCTGTAAAATAATTCAGGCAACGCGACATAAAACGTGCACCAACATCTTTAAAAGCCAAAGTAGGACCATGGTACAGCTCTAGCGCATAAATATCATGCTCAATTTCTACAGTAGGAAAATCAAAAGACAATGTCTCAGCTATAATTTTACGCAATTGTTCCTGCGGAATTTCTTCACCAATAAATGGGGTTATAACTTTTAGGGCAATTTCTACATTATCATATTGTTCAATATTATTTATAAACTCCGATTCTAACTCCGGAATATTCTCAGGAAAATATAATCCCTTATCCGGAGCTATGCCTGTTATAGCAGCTTCTTTAAAACTAGATTTAATAGTTGGGTTATTCAGGCTGTAATATTTCATGATAGTATTTTTATTCCTTGATGGTTAATAGGGGATATATGCATTTCAAAGGGTATTTGTGTTTCCTGCAAGGCTTCTGCCATTGCCGATGCTGCTTTTTGTGCCGTTTCAATACCTTTAGATAAAGCAAAAACAGAAGGACCGGAACCTGCTATGCCACTTCCAAGCGCACCACTATTTGCCGCGGCCTGTTTTAATTTAAGGAAATTAGGAATAAGTACAGAACGCACAGGTTCTACTAATTCGTCATGCAATGAGCGTCCTATGAGTTCATAATCTGCTGTAAATAACCCGCTAATTAACCCACCCAGATTACCGCATTGTATAGTTGCTTTTTTAAGAGGTATATTTTCTTTAAGTACAGAACGCGCGTCTTTTGTTTTTAATTCAATTAAAGGGTGTAAAACAGAAACATAGAGTTCACTAGGTGAAGGAATGCTAATTATATCCAAAGGGTCGTAGCTACGAATGAGTGAAAACCCACCTAAAAGGACAGGAGCCACATTGTCAGCATGGGGTGAGCCGCTAGCTAATGCTTCGCCCTGCATAGCATAATATACCAATTCTTTATTGGTTAGCGGGTATCCGCACAAGGCATTTATGCCAAATACAGCTCCTGCAGCACTGGCCGCACTGCTGCCTATCCCACTGCCAGCTTTTATATTTTTTGTAATGCTTATTTCAAAACCAAAATCAGGATCAAGTTTTTCAACTAAGGCAAGAGCAGCTACACCTGCAACATTTTGCTTTGTGGCTAAAGGAAGATTTGCCCCTGTAATTTCTTTTATAATTACTCCTTTCTGTGCTGTTTTAGCTATTAACATTTCGTCGCCTATGTTTTCAAGGCATAGACCAAGCACATCAAAACCACAGGAAACATTTGCAATAGTAGCCGGACAAAATAATTTTATATACTCCATAAGTACTATTGTTTATTTCCTATTCTAATTACATCGGCAAAAATGCCCGAAGCAGTTACTGCTGCACCTGCACCTGCACCTTTTATAAGTAATGGCTGGTCGGTATATCTATCAGTATAAAACAGCACTATATTGTCTTTCCCTTCAAGATTATAAAAAGGATGTTCTTTTGGTATAAACTGTAAGCCCACATTTGCATTGCCATTTTCAAAAGTGGCTACAAATTTTAATCTTGAGTCCTGATCTTTAGCTTTGGCATATAGATCATTAAAATGATTAGAATGAATTTTAAGTGATTCGAAAAAAGCATCTACAGTATCAGTGTCAAGGCATTCCTGTGGGAGGAAAGAATTGTTTTGAATATCATCTATTTCCATAGTATAGCCGCTTTCCCGAATAAGTATAACCAGTTTTCGTTTCACATCAATCCCACTAAGGTCAATTTTAGGGTCGGGTTCTGTATATCCTTCTGTTTGTGCCTGTTTAACTATATCATAAAAAGAGTTATGTTCATTAAAATTATTAAAAATAAAATTAAGGCTGCCGCTTAGTACGGCCTGTATTTTATGCACCCTGTCGCCAGACGCTATAAGGTTTTTTAAAGTATCAATAATGGGTAGCCCTGCACCAACATTGGTTTCAAACAAAAAAGGAGCGTTATACTGGCGTGAAAGCTCTTTTAGTTCTTTATACTTTTTGTATTCTGATGAGCATGCCACTTTATTGCAAGTTACAACAGCTATATTTTGCGCAAGATATTCTGCATAAGAAGCTCCAACTACATCATTGGCAGTATTATCTACAAATATGCTGTTGCGCAGGTTAAGTTCTTTTATTTTAGAAATAAATTCATTGGCATTGGCTGTTTCTCCATTTTCAAGCAATTCTTTTCTGTTAGAAAGATTAATACCATCTTCATCAAAATACATTTTACGTGAATTTGACAACCCAATTATTCTAATATTCATTTTTAAATTTTCTTTCAGGTATTTTTTTTGGGTATGTACCTGTTCTAAAAATTTATCGCCTACATTTCCGGTGCCCATAACAAATAGGTTAAGCTGAACGGTATTGTCTTCAAAGAAAGTTTCATGAAGGGTATTAAGAGCCTTTTTTACATCTTTTTTATTAATAACAGCCGAGATATTCCTTTCAGATGCACCTTGTGCAATTGCTCTTATATTAATATTATTTCTGCCTAATGTACTAAACATTTTTCCGCTTAATCCCTGATGGTTTTTCATGTTTTCGCCTACAACAGCAACTATAGAAAGTTCATTTTCCAGTATTGAAGGTTTTATTTTTTGCTGTTTTATTTCAAAACCAAATTCGGCATCAATAGCTTTTTTTGCTTTTTTTGCATCGGCATTTAGTATGCCCAGGCATATAGAATGTTCTGAAGAGGCCTGGGTAATAAAAATAACGCTGATGTTTTCTTTAGAAAGCACCTCAAATAAGCGTTTAGAGAATCCTGCTACGCCAACCATTCCCGGACCTTCTAATGTAACGAGGGTAATATTATCTATGTTACTTATCCCTCGGATAGTGTTCTCGCTTTTTACCCTCGGATTTTTATTAATTGTGCTTCCGGCGGCATCGGGCTCAAAAGTATTTTTAATATGTAGTGTAATATCTTTAGCAAGTATTGGTTGTATTGTAGGTGGGT
>CAWINQ010000004.1:0-165894 GCA_963837545.1 uncultured Actinomycetota bacterium
ACCCGTGCGTCTGATACCACGTGAGGTGGTTCATCTGTGCGGGGTTGGCGTAGTCGGGTGTGGCGTTCGGTCCGGTCAGGCGCTGGTGGCCCTTCCACTGCTGCCACTGCGTCGCAACCTGCTGCTCGTCCGCCGGCACCGCGGTCGACGGCTCCGCCGCGGCGTCCTTCGCCGGGACATTGTCCAGACCACAGGACGGTGCGCCGCCGGTCAGACCCAGGGTCAGCGAGGTCTGGTTCGGCACGGCGTTGAACGGCGCGTTGTCGGGCTTTTTGGTGAACGCCGCGCTCATCGGGGTGGCCGCACTGTCCTTCTGGTTCATCGGGTGGATCCCGAGGATCTGCTCGATGGTGCGGATCATCATGATCTGCGAGTAGTAATGGTCGTCGACGACGCCGTGCTTCGCCCAGGGGCTGATGATCTGGATCGGCGCACGGTGGCCGTCGACGTGGTCGAGGCCGGCTTGACTGTCGTCCTCGACGACGAAGATCGCCGAGCTCTTCCAGTACTTGCTGTGCGAGATCTTGTCGACGATCTTGCCGGTGGCCAGGTCGTTGTCGGCAACCTGCGCCGCCGGGTTCAGCGGGCCGCCGGTGTGGTCGCTGGACAGCCAGAACATATTCAGGTTCGCCGGCCCGTTCTTCTCGAAGTCCTGCTTCCAGATCTCGTACCGGTACTGATCCGGGACCGAGGTGTCGAACTTCGGGAAGCCGTGCACCGACACGTCGTTGAGCGACGGGATCGGCGAGGACGACACCAGCGGGTACGCCGTGGGCTGACCGGTCGCGTCCATGTTCTTGGCGTCGCAGTAGAGGTTCTGCCACGTCGCACCGGCCGGCTTGGTCAGGAACTGCTGGAACTCCCCGAAGTCCCGCACCGTCTTGCCCGCCGCCTGTGCGCCGGACCAGAGGAAGCCGGAGCTCTGGTGGCCGAGAGCGTCGTCCTCGGTGTCGTAGCTGCGCAGGTACTCACCGGCCGAAGACTCGGTGTACTCCGGGTTGTCGGCCTGCATCAGCCAGTTGTGTCCCTCGGCGGAGTTGGTGCCGACGTCGTAGGTGTTGTCGTAGAGCCCGAACTGCTTGGCCAGTGCATGCTGGTTCGGCGTCACCTTCTCACCGAACTGGGCCAGCGACGGGTCGCCGTTACCGCTCGCGATGTCGCCGTAGTCCTGGTCGTAGGTGCGGTTCTCCTTCACGACCAGGAAGACATGCTTGATCGTCGAGCGGTCGCCGAGGCGCACCGGGACCGGCACCGGCCTGGCCTTGCCATGGTCCTTGGCCAACTTGACCGAGCCCGCGGTCCACCCATTCTGCTGGAAGACCTTGGCGGTGTCGGCCTTGATGACGTTGTCCGCCGGGAGGGTGAACTTCTGCAGACTGGACGTCGTGTCATGGGTGCCGTGCCCGACAGCGGTCGTGGGACGCCGGGCGTCGATGCCACGGGTGTTCGAGACCAGGACGTTGTTGCCGGAAGCCGTGATCCCGTCCGGGAAGTAGTCCGTCGGCAGCAGACCGACGTAGCTGACCGGCTCCTTCGCTCTGGTGTAGCGGTAGACCGCGACCGCATTGGCGCGGCCGAGCGTCACCAGCAGATGACCGTCGTCGGTGAGTGCCACCCCGTCGGGCTCGTATCCGACCTTGGCCTCGGGCCACGGCTGGGTGGCGATGGTCTGGACGACCTTGTTGTTCGAGGTGGCGATGACGGACACGGTGTTGCTGTTGGTGTTGGCGACGAACACCGCGCCGTTCTTCGCGAACAGCGCGGTCGGGTGCAGTCCGACCGCAATGCTCCTGGCGGCCGCGTTCGGGTGCGACAGGTTGATGACGCTGACCGTGCCGGTGGTGGTGGAGCCGGTGACCGGGCTGGCCGGCACCTGCGTGTTGTACGAGTTCAGCGTGGATTCGCCGGGCCTCGCCGGGCGCCCGCCCTCGTTGCCGACGTAGAGCTTCTTGCCGACCAGGACCATGTCACGCGGAGCGTTCCCGACATCCCAGCTCCGCTGAACGTCGCCGGTCGCCGCGTTGATGGCGACCACGCGGTTCTGACCGTTGACGGCGGAGTAGACGGTGGAGCCGTCGGCCGAGAACACCGCCTGTGCCGACAGCGCGTGCTTGGGGCCGTCCGCCGGGATCGAGACGGTGGTCGGATTGCTCAGTGAGCCGTCGGCGTTCACCGTGAACTTGGTGTAACCGTCGGTCCGCGGCATCCACAGCGTCTTGCCGTCAGGCGAGTACGACGGGCCGTCCTGGCCGACGTCGCTGCCGGTGATCTTCAGGTCGTCCGCCGAGTTGTTTCCGACGAGCTGCTGCACCGACCAGCTCTTGAGGTCCACGACGGTGAGCGCGGCGTTCCCGTCGGTGGTCAGGGCCGCGAGATGACTCCCGTCCGGGCTGACCGAGGAGGCCATGATCTTGCCGTTGTTGATGACGAGGTGGGTGCCGATCGGGCTGAGGTACTGGTCACTGGAGATGACCTCGCCTTTGGCCGTGGTCTGGCCGACCTGGTCCCTGCCGAACTCGTGCGTGGAGGCGAGACTGATGCCGGAACCGACGGCGACGAGCGCGAGGCTGCCGGCGGCGGCCGTGGCCACGCGCATCCGGCGGCCGCCACGTAAGCCGAGAAGCTTGGAACGCCTCTCGTTTTTCCGATAGTTTCGCGTTACTTGCACTGGTCATCCCTTCGGGGTGAGGAGCAGATCGACGTTCGCGTCGAACTGCCAGAGGGGGTTCGGTTGGTCCCCGGTCGGGGTCCGCACCTGGAAATAGCCGTTCACGTCCTTCGGTCCGTCGCCGTCGGCGACGAACTGCCCGTCCGCCTTGACGTCGAGCTGGTAGATGGCCGACCCGGTCGCTGCGGTGACGTGCGGGAGGTGCCAGGTGACGACGCACCGCCAGTCGTTACCCGGTCCGTCGGGGGCGACCAAGCCGTCGCCCTTGGTGCACGTCGCCGTGGTCGCCAACTGCGCCTCGGTGACGTCGGGACGGTGGAGTTGCCTGGCCTGCAGGCGATAGAGGTGGGCGAAGGCGGTCGCGAGCGATCGCTGCACCTTGTCCTGGCCGATCCCGGAAGCCATGGTCGGGGCGGATGCGGCGATGATCGCGATCGTGAGGCCGACGAGTCCGACCAGCGGCACGACTCCGACGGTGGCCTCGCGGCGCCCCGGGCCGTCGTGACCGCCGCTGGTGAAGTCGCGCCGCACGAAGAGGAGGTAGGCCAGCGTTGTCGCGGTGATGGCCCACAGCAGGCTGACCCCGATGCTGATCACCAGGGGGCCCGCCTGTGCCGGGCTGGTGAACAGGCCGTGCCAGGCGATGAAGGCGTAGCCGGGCAGCGCGAGCCGCACCGCGACGGGCACGGGCAGCAGTTGCGCGAGCTGCATCGCCAGGGCGACCACGGCCGGCAGCAGCAGACCCATCGGGGAACGCCGCAGTGCGACGGAGCCGAGCAGTCCGATCGCGCCGAGGGCCAGCGTCGGAGCGAGGACGCAGACCCAGGCGAGCAGGACCTTCCCGGCGGCGTCCGCCGGAGCGAGCAGGTGGCCGTCGAGACCGACAAGGGGTCGGTTGCCGACCGCGGCGACCCCGCCCACCGCGCTGGAACAGGCCAGCCCCGCGACGAGCACCACGATGACGGTGAGGCTGGCCAGTCCCTTCGCGACGAAGATCCGTCCCGTCGAGCGGACCGCGACCAACAGATGGCGCCAGGTGCCGAGCCGATCCTCGGCGGCGCACACGTCTCCGGCGACCAGCGAGGTCACCAGCGGAAGCGCCCAGCTGCCGGAAAAGCCGAGCATCACCAGTGCTCCGGCCCAACCGGTGGCATGCATCCAGCGGCCGAACAGGGTGTCCGTGGGCAGCGACGTCTGCTGACTCACCAACGCGACGAAGACCGCCGGCGCGAGCCAGCAGGCCAGGACCAGCACGCGTATGCGCCACTGGGAGAGCAGCTTGACCAGCTCGAAACGGTAGCCGCGCGCCACCGCGACGCGACGGGCACCGGCCACCCGGGAGTCGGTGACGACGGCGGTCATCGGCCGACCTCTTCCTGCTCGGTGAGAGCGAGGAACGCCGCCTCGAGCGGGGAGACCACCGGAGCGAGCTCGCGCACCGCGATGCCGGAGTGCACGAGCCGCGCCACCAGTTCGTCCAGGGCCGGCACCGCCGCGCGTACCACGAGGAACCCGAGGCCGCGCGCTGCGGCGTCCGAGCTGTCGACGATGCGGAGCCCGGGCATGCCGAGTGCCAGCCGGCCGGCAGCGTCCGGGTCGGACGTGCGGAGCCGGTAGTCGAGTTCGTCGTTCTCGGACGAGAGCTTGCTCAGCGGACCGGAGAAGACGACCCGCCCGGTCGCCAGGATGGTGACCTCCGCGCACAGTGCCTCGAGGTCGTCCATCTGGTGGCTGGAGACGACCACGGTGGTCCCGTCCGCTGCGAGTCGGGTGAGGACACCGTGTACGTCCTTCTTGCCGGCGGGGTCGAGACCGTTGGACGGCTCGTCGAGCACCAGTAACCGAGGCTTGGTCAATAGCGCGGCGGCCAGCCCGAGCCGCTGCCGCATACCGAGGGAGAAGGCGCGAACCCGGTCGTTGGCGACGTCGGTGAGCCCCACCTGGCTGAGCACCTCGTCACAGTTCACGGTCCGCGCGTCCCGGCCGCCGAGAGCGGCCAGCGCGGTGAGGTTCTGCTTCGCGGTGAGGGAGGGGTAGAGGCCCGGCCCGTCCACGAAGCCGGTGACCCCGTCGGGAACCGCGAGCGCCCGCCCGACGGGTGCCCCCAGAATCTCGACCCGGCCGTCGTCGGGAACGGCCAGACCCAGCAGCAGGCCGAGCAGTGTCGTCTTCCCCGCGCCGTTCGGCCCGACCAGCCCGTGGATCTGCCCCTGCGGCACATCGAGGTCGATGGCGTCGAGCGCGACGACATTGCCGAAACACTTGGTGATCCGGCGAGCCCGGACCGCGGGCGCTGTCCCCATAATTCTCCTTTTTCGAACATGGGGAACGTAGGGGCGGCAAATGTCCCGGGCAGGGGCAGTATTTGAACGTTTGTCGAACGGGAGATGACGGGTCTTGTGCCTGGGCGAGGTGCCGACAGTGGACCGGCACGAGGCGGATCAGTCGTTCGGGTCGGGGCGGCCGCGGCCGCGTTTGACCTCGCTCCGCCGGCGCTTGCCGGCCAGCCGGGCCTCGCGGGAGGTGCGCGTAGGCCGGGTCGCCCGGCGGGGCGGCGGCGCAGGGCGTAGTGCGTCGGCGACCAACGCCGCCATTCGCGCCCGCGCCGCCTGCCGGTTGCGCCATTGCGAGCGGTATTCGCTGGCCACCACGACCAGTACGCCGTCGACGACCCGGCCGGCCAGCCGGGTCAGCAGCCGATACCGACGGGATTCGGTCAGAGCGGTCGACGCGGCGACGTCCCAACGCAGCTCGACCCGGGTGTCGCTCGTGTTGACCGACTGGCCGCCGGGCCCGGACGACCGGCTGAACCGTTCGGCCAGCTCGTCCGCCGGAATCACGAGGTGCCCGACCCGCAGCCCGCCGTCCATGGTCAGCCCAGGTGACTGGTGTCGTTGACCAGTCGCACCGACGCCGGACCGTCGGCGTACCAGTCCACTGTGGACAGACTGGCGATATCGAGGTGCAGGCGGAACAGGGTCGCGGCGGGGGCGTCGAGCCCGATCCGCAGCAGCACCTTGATCGGTGTGACGTGGGAGACGACGAGAACGGTCTTGCCCGGATGGGCGGTCAGCAGCCGGTCGCGCGCGCGGCGCACCCGGCGGGTCACCTCCGCAAAGCTCTCTCCGCCCGGCGGTGCTATGTCGGTCGAGGCGAGCCATTCGTCGAGGTCCGAAGGCCACTGGTCGCGGACCTCGGCGAAGGTCAGCCCCTCCCAGTCGCCGAAGTCCGTCTCGGCCAGCCCGGGGTCGTCGACCGCGTCGATGCCGAGCTCCTTCGCGACCACGGTCGCCGTCTCGTGCGCCCGCCGCAACGGCGAGCTGACCACGGCGGCAATCCCGTCGTAGGAGGCAAGTCTGCGCGCCGCGGCCTCCGCCTGCGCCCGGCCGGCCGAGGTGAGCGGGAGGTCGTTCCGTCCGGAGAAGCGCATCGCCACGGAGTGCTCGGTCTCTCCGTGCCGCAGCAGGAGCGTCGTCGTCGGCGCTCCGGTGGGCGCCGCCCAGCCGACGCGTGGGGTCTCTGCGACAGCCCTGGTGGTCCTGCTGTCCACTGTGGGCACCGGTCGGGTGCGCCCGCCCGCTGCGGCGTCCATGGCCTCGTTGGCTAGCCGGTCGGCGTGCGTGTTGCGTTCCCGCGGCACCCAGGTGAAGGACACCGAAGGCAGTGCCCGCACCAGCTCGGCCGCCCTGCGCGCCAGCGGTTGCAGGTCGGTGTGCTTGACCTTCCAGCGGCCGGACATCTGCTCCACGATCAGCTTGGAGTCCAGCCGGACGTCGACCACGGACGGGGACAGCTCGGTCGCGGCCTGCAGACCCGCGATCAGCCCGCGGTATTCGGCGACGTTGTTGGTCGCGCGGCCGATGCTCTCCGCCCGTTCGGCGAGCACCGCACCGCTGCCCGCGTCGCGCACCACGGCGCCGTAGCCGGCCGGGCCGGGGTTTCCCCGCGATCCGCCGTCGGCCTCGACGATGACACGGTCGACGGAGTCGCCGGTGACACGGTCGACGGGTCCGCTCACAGCCCGGAGTCCGGGGTGCGGACCAGGATGCGACGGCACTCCTCGCACCGCAGCACCAGGTCGGGGGCCGCGCTGCGGGCGGCCGTCAGCTCGGTGCCGGCCAGCTCCAGTCGGCAGCCCTCACACCGGCGCGCCCGCAGCGCCGCCGCCCCGGTGCCTCCCGCCTGGGCCCGTACCTTCTCGTAGAGGGTGAGCAGGGATTCGGGGATGTCGACGACGAGCGAACGGCGCTCCTCGTCGTGCGTCGCGGTCTCGGCGTCGATCTGCTCGTAGGCCGCGTCCCGCCGGCCCACCGCCTCATCGCGTTCGGCGCTCACCCGCTCGGCTTCGGCCCGTACCTGCGTCAGCCGGGACTCGGCCTCCTCGCGGCGTTCCATCACTTCGAGCTCCTGGTCCTCCAGCGTCGACTGCCGGCGGGCCAGGGTCGCCACCTCGTGCTGCAGGCTCTCCAGCTCCTTGGCCGAACCGATAGCCCCGGAGTCCATCCGGCCCCGGTCCCGCTGGGCCCGGGAGCGGACCTGCTCGACGTCCCGGTCGACCCGTTTCTGCTCGCGGTCCAGGTCACTGACCTCGGTCTCGGCCCGGACGGTCTCGTCCCGGAGCTCGGCCAGGCGGTCGTCGCAGCGGGCGATGTCGGCGAGCTCGGGCAGCCGGCTGCGGCGGTGCACCAGCTGGGCGAGCGTGGTGTCGACCGCCTGCAGGTCGAGCAGACGGAGCTGGGCGGCGGGGTCGGCGTTCACTTCACTCCTTCGGCTACCGGTCGGGACTGCCGAGCGCGCTCCAGACCGTCCACGGGTCGGTGACGCGGGTGGACACGGCTGCCTCCACCGTATCCTCGCCGAGCGCGTGCGACAGCCGGGCGGCGACGTCGGGCAGCCAGGGCCACTCGCTCGCCCAGTGACCCGCGTCGACCAACGCCGGGCCGCCGGCCTCGAGATGCTCGGACACCGGGTGGTGGCGCAGGTCCGCGGTCACGAAGGCGTCCACCCCCGCCCGGGTGACCCGTTCGAGCAGGGAGTCCCCGGCTCCTCCGCAGACCGCCACGGTGCGCACCGGACGGTCCGGGTCGCCGGCCCCGCGGACGCCGGCCGGGCCGTCCGGCAGCGCCGCGGCCACCCGCTCGACGAACTCCGCGAAGCCGATCGGCTCGGCCAGCACGCCGATCCGGCCGAGTCCCTGGCCGCCGGGCTGCCCGGCCAGTTCCAGCAGGTCGACGGCCGGCTCCTCGTAGGGGTGCGCGGACCGCAGGGCGGCGAGGACGGCGGTACGCCGAGCGCGCGGCAGCACCATCTCCACCCTCGTCTCGGGCACCATCGTCACCTCACCCACCGCGCCGACGGTCGGGTGCGCACCGGCGCCCGCGCGGAACGTCCCGGTGCCCACACCCAGCCAGGCGCACCGGCTGTAGTCACCGATCTCCCCGGCCCCGGCCTCGGCCAGCGCGTCGACGACCCGCGCGGCGTCGGACTCGGGAACGAACGTGACGACTTTGTCCTGCGGCGACGCGGGCACCGGCTCCAGCGGACGGAGGTCGCGCAGACCGACCGCCGTCGCGAGGGCGTCGGAGACGCCGGGGAGCGCGACGTCGGCGTTGGTGTGCGCGACGAACAAGCCGACGCCGGCCCGGATCAATTCGTGGACCAGCCGGCCCTTCGGCGAAGTCGTCGGCACCCCGTGGACCGGCCGGAGCAGGAGCGGGTGATGGGTGACGAGCAGATCGGCCCCACCGTCGATGGCCTCCCGCACCGTGGCCGCGACCGGATCCACCGCGAAGCGGATCCGGCGTATCTCCTGCGCCGGGTCACCGCAGACCAGGCCGACGGCGTCCCACGGCTCGGCCCGGCGCGGGTCGTAAAGCGCGTCGAGGGTGGCGACGACATCGGCGAGGGGCGGCACCCGGACAGGCTAGTGCCCGATCTCCGCGAGCCGGATCTCTAGGGTGGGGCGGTGGGATTCACCCGCCGCCAACTCGAGTGCTACCGGGGCCGGACCCTGCCCGATCTGCTCGGTCCCGACGTGCGGCTGCTGTTCGTCGGGATCAATCCCGGGTTGTGGACGGTCGCGGTCCAGAGTCACTTCGGGCGACGGGGCAACCGGTTCTACCCGGCCCTGCACCACGCCGGAATCACCGACCGCCGCATCGACGCCTCGGCGGGGCTCGCGGACGAGGACGTCGCGCACCTGCACGATCGGGGCATCGGCATCACCAACCTCGTCCCGCACGCGACCGCCCGCGCGGGCGAGATCAGGTCCGCCGACCTCATGGCCGGTGCGCGGGCGCTGCGAGGCCGCGTGGGGCGGATAGGGCCGGCAGTGGTGGCGATCCTCGGGATCGGCGCGTTCCGCACGGCGTTCGACCGGCGCCGGGCCGTGGCGGGACGTCAGCCCGACGATCTCGGGTCGGCGCAGCTGTGGGTCCTGCCCAACCCCAGCGGGCTCAACGCGCACGCCACGGTGTCGACTCTCGCCACCGCCTACCGGCAGGCCGCCGTCGCCGCCGGGGTACCCGTCTGTCCGCCCCCACCGGCGCCGTCCGATTTCCGCCGGTGAATGCCGCGGTCATGCCCGACACTGACGGGGTGGTCGGCTCGAACCGGCACCTGCCGGCGCACCGTGACGAGGAGGACGAGATGCTCTGCAGCCACATCCCGTCGCCGCTGGGCGAACTCGTGGTGCTGCGCGGCGACCGGGACCCGACATCCGGACGGCCCGGCGGTCTGACCGGCCTCTACCTCCCGACGGGTCGGCACGCGACCGCCGTCCGCAGCGGGTGGCGGCCCGACGACGGCGCATTCGACGATGTGCGTGCGCAGCTGGACGAGTACTTCGCCGGCGCCCGCCGCACCTTCGACCTGCCGCTGCGTGCCGTCGGGACCGGGTTCCAGCGGAGGGTCTGGGCAGCCCTGGTCGGGATCCGGTACGGCGAGACCACGAGTTACGGGAAACTGGCCGCGGCGATCGGTTCGCCGAGCGCATCCCGCGCGGTGGGCCTGGCGAACGGCCAGAACCCGATCTCGATCATCGTGCCCTGCCACCGGGTCGTCGGGGCGGACGGTTCACTCACCGGGTACGGCGGCGGCCTGGACGCCAAGCGCTGGCTGCTGTCGCACGAACTCGCCGACGCGGGCCTCTTCGCCTGATCGCCTGATCCGCCCCCGACACTCCATGATCGTGATCAGATGCATGCGGCGTTTCGCGGCATTATCCGATCACGATCATGGGTCGAGGAAGCGCGGCGCGGCGCGGCCGCCGCTCAGTCGCGCGCGTCGAGTTCGGCGACGAGCCGCGCCGGCGCGACCACGCGGAAGGCGTCGGTCACCAGGTCGGCGATCTCGGACCAGTCCGCCGGCACGTCCAGCCACACACCGAGCCAGCCGCGCGGGCCGACGTACGGCGGGCGGAAGTACCGCTGCGGGTCGGAGGAGACCATCGCCTCCTGGGCGCCGGGCGGCGCGGCGCACCAGAAGGCCAGCCGGTCGTCGTGGTGGTGATCGGCGAACATCACGAACGACTTCTTGCCGCGGACGAACCAGGTCGGCTCGCCGTGGCTCAGCCGCTCGGTCACCTCGGGCAGGGCCAGACACAGGGCCCGCACCCGGTCCAGCGGGTCGTCGTGCATGGGCCCGATCCTGCCCGGCCGGCGGCTACAGCTCCGAGAGCGCGACCACGCGACGCTCCTCGGCCGAGCGGTAGGCGGCCAGAATGACCCTGAGCACGTCGATGCCCTCGGCCTCGGTGTTGAGCGGGCGGGTGCCCTCCCGCACGCACTCGACGAACGCCGCGACGCCGGCCGGGATGGACTCCACCTGGGGCATCTCGACGGCCGTGTCGTCGCCCCCGCGCTCCTTGTGGTGCAGGGTGCGGCCGTCGCTCCAGATGCTTCCCTGCTCGCCGACGATCGAGAACCTCTCGGTGCAGGCGGCAGGCTCGTATGCCCAACTGGTGACGATGGTCCCGACCTTGCCGTCGGCGAACCGGACCAGCACCTGCGCCGAGTCCTCACCTTCGGAGTGGGTCAAGCGGTGCGTGCTGACCATGCTGACGACCTCGACCGGCGCGCTGCCCGCGAGGTGGAGCAGCAGGTAGGTCGGGTGGTAGCCGGTGTCGATCAGCTCTCCGCCGCCACTGGTCTCCCGGTGGGCGCGCCAGCCCATGTTCTCCGGGTTGAAGTTGTTGAAGAAGCTGTCGGTCGTGCGCAGCTCGTAGGTCTTGCCGAGCACGCCCTCGTCGAGCAGCGCACGGGCCCGGGCGACCGGGGGCAGGAAGAGCTGGTTGTGCGCGCACATGAGCGTGATTCCGCTGTCCTCGACCGCGGAACGCACCCGCTTGGCCTCCTCCATCGTGAGGCACAGCGGCTTCTCGCACAGGACGTGCTTGCCGGCGGCGGCCGCGGCGACGATCGCGTCGGCGTGCAGGTGGTGCGGCAGGCAGATGTCGACCGCGTCGATGTCTGCGGTCGCGAGCATCTCGCGGTAGTCACTGAAGACCTTCGCCCCGCCGGCCTGCTCGGCCCGCTTCTGGGCGTTCTCGGCGACGACGTCGGCGACTGCGGTCACCCGGGCGGCGTCCGGGATCGCCAGGTAGCCCTTCATGTGCGCGTTCGCGATGCCGCCGGCACCGATGAGTCCGACGTTGACCGTCATCAAAGCTCCAAAGAAAGGGATCGAGGTGCGTGAACCAGAGATCGTGCCAGATCAGGTGCGCTTGGCGGTCCAGTAGACCGCGTTGCGGATCACCCGGCGCACCACCGGGTCGGCGAACGCCGGGTAGGTCTCGTGGCCCGGGCGGAAGTAGAAGACCCGGCCGTTGTCGACCGTGTAAGCGAGCCCCGAGCGGAACTCGTGGCCGTTGTCGAACACGGACCGGAACACCACGGCATCGGGCGTGCCGCAGTTGAACGGTTCGTTGTAGCTCTCCTCCTTGGCGAGCACGATCTTGTCGACGCCTTCGGCGACCGGGTGAGACCGATCCTCGACGGAGATGCGTTCGGCACCCGCGTCGACCTCGACCCCGCCGAGACCGCCGTCGTCCCCGATCAGCCGGGTGAACGGCTTGGACATGTGCGCCGAGTGCAGAGCGACGAAACCCATCCCCCGCTCGCGCACGTGGCGAACCACCCGGTCGACGGCGTCGTCGGCGACGTATCGGTGGAGCTGGTGCCCCCACCAGACGAGCACGTCGGTGCGCGCCAGCTCGGTCTCCGGGACCCCGTCACCCTCGTCGACCAGCTCCGCAGTGGTGACGCTGAGGCCGTCGTCGAGCCGGAGGCCTTCCGCGACGGCGCCGTTGATGTCGTGGGGGTAGTAGGCACGCCTCGCGGTGTGCTCGGACCACACCCGCACTCGGATTTCCGGTGCAGCCGCCACGCCTTGCTCCTCTTCAGATTGTCCGACGTCAGCCCGTCGATGCCGCGATCGGCGGAGCTTGTTCCATCCGGGACCGTACTAACAACGCCACCCGAGCACCAGCGGAGAGCGGATTCCCATCCACCACTGATCGACTGGCAACCACAGATCCCGGGCTACCGCTAGGGAAACCGCGGACCGACGGTGATCAGCTGCCGGGCGTGCAAGGGGTGCCGGATGATCCGCAGCTGCAGGCGGGCACTGTGCTTGAGCCACAGCGCCACCGCCACCGCGGCCAGAGCCGGGACCGTGCCGCAGGTGAGCATCCCGTACCGGGGCCCGATGTGCTCGGTGACGAGCCCGATCACCGGCGCCCCGATCGGCGTACCCCCGATGAGGACGAGCATGTAGAGACTCATCACCCGGCCTCGGATCGTGTCCTCGGTAGCGAGCTGGACGCCGCTGTTCGCGGCAGTCAGGAACGTCAGCGCCGCGGCCCCGACCGCGACGAGCAGGAGGGCGTAGGTCTCCGGGTTGGGGGCCAGGGCCGTGACGGCCTCGAGCCCCCCGAAGACCCCGGCGGCGGCCACCAGCGATCGGAGCCGGTTGGAGGTCCGGCGGGCGGAGAAAAGGGCCCCTCCCATGGAGCCGAGCGCCAGCATCGAGTTGAGCAGTCCGTAGCCACCCGGGCCGGTGTGGAAGACGTTCTTGGCGTAGGTGGACAGCACGATCGGCATGTTGAGGCCGATCGAACCCACGCAGGCGACCAGCACGATCGGCCAGATCAGCTGGGGCCGGCCGGCGACATAGGCCAGCCCCTCCCGCAGCTGACCGGGTGCGCGTGGGGTCGGCACGATCGGGGTCAGAGCGTCGGTGTTGATCAGGGTGAGGGCGGTGAGCACCGCCGTGTAGGACAGGGCGTTGATGGCGAAGGACCAGCCGGCACCGACGACGTTGATCAGCAGGCCACTGATCGCCGGACCGATCAGCCCGCCGAGTTGGAAGACCGAGGAGTTCAGACTGATCGCGTTGCGCAGGTAGCGCGGACCGACCATCTCGTTGACGAAGAGCTGCCGGGTCGGATTGTCGACGACGGTGACCAGGCCGAGCAGGAACGCGACCAGGTAGATCTCCCAGACCGCCACCGTCCCACTCAGGATCAGCAGGGCGAGCGTGGCCGCGAGCAGACCGGCGCAGGACTGCGTCACGAGCAGCAGCCGGCGCTTCGGGTAGCGGTCGGCGATCAGCCCGCCGAAGAGCCCGAACACGAGCATCGGCAGGAATTGCATCGCGGTGGTGATGCCGACCGCGGTCGGGCTGTTGGTCAGTTCCAGCACCACCCAGTCCTGGGCGACGCGCTGCATCCACGCCCCCGTGTTGGAGAGCACCTGGGATGCCGCGAAGAGCCGGAAGTTCGGAATCTGCAGTGAGGCGAATGTGGACTGTCGGGTGGTCTCTCCCGATGTGAGCAAAGCCGGTGCCCCCGCTAGCTGGTCGTCGTCTTTCTGCCGCGACGCCAGTTTTCCGTAACACCCAGCCATTGTGATAGCTCATATAGGCTATTAATCTCATTGCGTAGCCCAATAGGGGGTTGTTCGCATGCTGGATCCGGTGCTGCTCAGGACCTTCCTGGCGGTCGCGCAGTCGCTCAGCTTCACCCAGGCCGGTCAGCGGCTCGAGCTCAGCCAGCCGACGGTCAGCCAGCACGTCCGCCGGCTCGAGGAGTCGGTCGGGCGCCGGCTGTTCGCCCGGGACACCAGGACGGTGCTGCTCACCGAGGACGGGGAGGCGATGGCCGGTTTCGCCCGGACCATCCTCGCCGCCCAGGAGCAGGCGACCGGCTACTTCGCCGGTGCCGCGCTGCGCGGACGACTGCGCTTCGGCGCCTCCGACGACCTGGCCCTCACCCAGCTTCCCCGGATCCTCCGCGAGTTCCGGCAGCTCCATCCGCGGATCGACCTCGAGCTCACCGTGACGCAGAGCGGCGTCCTGCGCCGCCGGTTGAACTCGGGTCACCTCGACCTGGTCTTCGTCAAGAACGAGCCCGGCGACAGCCGTGGTCAGCTGGTCCGCCGCGACCGGATGGTCTGGGTCGGCCTGGAGCGCACGTCGATCGAGCAGGGCAAGCCGGTGCCCCTCGTCGCCTACCAGGCGCCGAGCCTGTCGCGCGAGGTCGCCCTGCGCGCTCTGGAGCGGGCCGGGCGCACCTGGCGGATCACCTGCAACACCAAGGAGGTCAACGGGATCCTCGCCGCGACCCGCGCCGGGCTCGGCGTCGCCGTACTGGCACAGAGCCTGATCCCGCCGGACCTCGTGCAGCTCGCCGGCCAGCACCGGCTGCCCCAGCTCGGCAACGTCGACCTGACACTGCTCACCAACCCGCGCGCGCCGCGCGGGCCCGCCGAGGCACTCACCACCGCGATCCTCAACAGCGCCACGCCGACCATCCCGCCGCCGATCCAGCACACCGTCGTCAATCCGGCAGGCCGGCACTGACGCCGGAGGTCGTGCGGCGTTGCACCCGATTGGCCTACGGTCCGACGCGCGCTCGGCGTACCACCTGCGGCCGGGCAGCCCTGGAGGTTCGGCATGTCCCTGGTTCGTCGGCCATCACTGCTCCTCGTCATCGTCTCGGCCGCCGCCGCGCGGCGCTCGGCGGGTGCGCGTCCGACACACCCCGGGCGGCGAGCGCCGCCCACACCAGACAGGCGCTCACCGGGCAGGCGCAGAGCGCGTCGCACCAGGACGCCGACCGCTCGCCGACCGACGGAGACAAGGCCGAGGGCCCGGACGCAGAGAGCCCGGACGCAGGGTCGTGCGGCAGGCGCAGGCGCTGAAGTCCTCCAGCGGCGCGTGGAGCCTCGTCGGTCCGTCGAACATCGGCGCGCGGGTCACCGAACTCGTCCCCGACCCGCGACGCGCCGGCACGCTCTACATCGCGGCCTCCGGTGGAGGCGTCTGGAAGAGCACCGACGCCGGAAACACCTTCAGGTCGGTGTGGCCGGTGAAGTACACCCAGACGATCGGCACCCTGGCGATGGGTCCGGACGGCACGTTGTGGGCCGGCACCGGGGAGGCCAACCCGTCCGGCGGTGGGCTCACCTTCTTCGGCAACGGCGTCTACAAGTCGGTCGACGGCGGAAAGCACTGGACGTCGGCCGGGCTGATCGACAGCGGAGCGATCGGCAAGATCGCCGTCGATCCGACGGACCCCGGGCGGGTCTTCGTGGCGGCCGCGGGCAACCTCTCCGGGCACGGCGAGTCAGCGCGGGATCTACCGGCTGAACGGCAGCGGCGGATGGGACCTCGTCCTGCCCTCCCCCAACGACACGACCGGCGGCGTCGACCTGGCGATCGATCCGTCGAACCACGACCGGGTCTTCGCCACGCTGTGGGATCACCACCGCAACAACGGCGCCCGGGTCTACGGCGGAGTCGGCTCCGGCCTCTTCCGCTCCGAGGACGGCGGCACCCACTGGACACGTCTGCAGAACGTGACCGGCACCGCCACCACCGACAAGTCCGGTTCGGGCCTCACCAGTGACCCCAGCCTCGGCCGGATCGGTGTGGCGATCGCCCCGAGCGACCCCAAGCGGGTCTACGTGATCAGCGGCACCCAGTACGGCCTGGACAAGGGCTTCTACGTGTCCGACGACGGTGGTGACTCGTTCACGCCCGGGGGCCATGCCGGTGGCGACAGCGGCTACGAATGGTGGTTCGGGCGCCTGTGGGTCGATCCCAAGGACAAGAACCATCTCTTCAACGCCGATGTGAGCCTGCGCGAATCCGACGACGGCGGGGCGACCTGGCACAGGTCCAACGGCGTACACGCCGACCAGCACGCGATGGCCTGGGACCCGGATCAGACCCGCCCCCCTACCGGGTCTACGTCGGCAACGACGGCGGCATCTACCGCTCGGAGTCCAACGGCCAGACCGGCTCCTGGATCCACGCGACGTACGAGCCGTTCAACCAGTCCTACCACCTCGCCGTCGCCGCGGATGACCCCAACCGGCTGGCCACCGGGCTGCAGGACAACGGCAGCGTGCGCACCTGGACCGACACCCAGCCTCCGCAGAACCTCTCGCAATGGAACGCCTACGGCGGCGGCGACGGGCACGAGGTGCTGATCGACCCGACCGACCACAGCATCTACTACGAGTGCTCCCAGGTCGGTGTGTGCCACCGTCACCAGGACGCCAACGGCACGCAGACCAGCACGCCGTTCGACACCCGGCACTCGACCCGGATCACCACGGACGCACCGATCGTGCTCGACCCGACGAACCACAACGTCGTGTACTTCGGCGGCAACGTGCTCGACCGATCCACCGACGGTGGCAAGACCTTCGAGCAGATCAGCCCGCCCGGGGACTACCTGACCGGACCGGTGCCCCCCGACGAGAACGACCAGGGTCCCTTCTACGGCGGGGAGTACGCGACCATCACCTGGATCGCGCCCGCGAAGACCGACCCGGCCACGATCTCCGTCGGCACCGACACCGGCAACCTGTGGAAGACGACCGACCTCGGCGCCAACTGGACGATGTTCAGCCACAGCCTGCTGCCCACCCGGTGGGTGAACTCCACCGTGGTCGACCCGACGAACGCCGACCACGTCTACGTCGCCTACTCCGGCTACCGGGAGGGCGACTCCTCGGCGAACGTCTGGGAGACGACCAACGGCGGGCGGACCTGGCAGAACGTCAGCGGCCTGCTGCCCAACGCCCCGGTCGAGATGCTCACCTACGACCAGCCGCGCCACCAGATCTACGCAGCCACCGACCTCGGGGTCTTCTTCGCCGGCGACGGCCTGCGGAACTGGAAGCGGGTGGGAGCCGGGCTCCCCGACACCCCCGTGCTGGACGTGAAGATCAGCGGCAACGACAAGACCCTCTAGGCCGCGACGTTCGGTCGCAGCGTCTGGAAGATCCCGCTGCCGACCCGGTGACGGTGGGGCTCAGGCGACCGGACCGGCGCCGGTCCCTGCCCGGGCCCACGGGCGCGTCGAGGTGATCCTGGACTCGTCGAGCTCGATGCCGAACCCGGGACCCTCGGGCAGCGCCATGCTCCCGCCCTCGGGTGCCGGGGGATGTTTCTCGAACTGGTAGCGGGTCGGCATCGCCAGCAGCAGGTATTCGACCATGGGGCAGGTCGCCGGAGACTGGCTGGCGACCACGTGCAGGGCCGCGTGCACCCCGTGACCATGCGGGATGACCGGCACGCCGTAAGTCTCGGCCAGGGCCGTGATCCGGACCAGATCGGTGACTCCGCCGCACCATTCGGGATCGCACTGCAGGACGGTCAGGGTGCCGTCCCGCAGATAGGGCAGTACGTCGGCCCGGTCGTAGAGGTGCTCGCCGGCCGCGAGCGGGACCCGCGTCGCCCGGTGCAGCTCCACGAAGGCCGGGTACTGGGTCGGCGAAAACGGCTCCTCGAGCCACGACACGTTCAGGCTTTCCACCTGCCGCGCCCAGTCGCGGGCATACGCCAGGTCCCAGCCCATGAAGGCGTCGAACATCAGCCTCGTGCCGGGCCCGGCCGCCGCCCGGACCCCGTCGGCCAGCGCGACGTCGCGGGCCAGCCCCTCCGCACCGGCACTCGGCCCGTTGGCGAGAAACCACTTCTGCGCGGCGTAGCCCTCCTTGGCCAGGCGCTGCGCGAGCGCCTGGACCTCGGCCGGCTCGTGCGAGGTCCCCAGGGTCGAGGCGTAGGCCGGGATCCGGTCCCGGGCCGGTCCGCCCAGCAACTGGTGGACGGGGGCGTCGTAGGCCTTGCCGCGCAGGTCCCACAGGCAGTTGTCCACCGCGCTGATGGCCATCTTCAGGTGGCCGTGGCGCGCGTGCCGGTCCAGCCGGTAGAGCTTGTCCCAGACGACGGTCCCGGCCAGCGCATCCTGGCCGAGCAGAAAGCCGGCCAGCATGTCGGTGATCGGCCAGGCCGCCTCCCGGTCGATGGGACCGTAGAACCCTTCGACATCGCGGTCGGTGCCGATCCGCAGGTACAGCGCCTCCCGCAGCGGCGGGCCGGGCTCGATCCGCGGCGGCGGCACCCGGTCGCGGCCCGGTCCGTGCTCGGCGTAGGCGTGGATCAGCTTGGCCTGCCCCTGGGTGAACGCCGGCGCGCCGGCATTGGCCGGCCCCCGGACGGCCAGGACGTCGACGGCCGTGATGGTGAGCTTTCGCATCGGGATACCGCCCGTTTCTCCGCCTGAAGGAATGGCATGATCGCGCGTTGGCTCGCTACTCGCCGGCAGGCGGCGGAGCCGCGGGGAACGCTACCTCGGCAAGGTCCGACAATTCGAGATGCGCCGACCGGGAATGGTTGCGTCCCCGCTCACTTCGCCTTGACGTCGTTGCGGATGTCGTCGGCGACCTGACGCGCGAGGTCCATCAACATGCTGTAGAGCTTCCGCTCGTCAACGGTGACCCGGTGCTGGCCTTCGCGTTCGGCGACCGATACCGGGCGGTGAGGTCCGTGCTCATCGGTGACCGTCGGACGCACCCGAGCACGAGCGACGGCAGCATCTTCGAGTTCGACGGCGAGCCGCTCGAGAACCCACTGACGCATCAGGGCCGACGGGGCGATCTCCTGCTCGGCGGCCATCCTGCGAAGCTGCTCGAGCCTTCCGACGGGAACCCGTACCGAGTACACCTGCGAAGGGTCCTTCGCCTTGTATCGGTTCCGGACGTAGTGCACGTCCTCGCGGGCGCGGCCAGTTTCGCCGGCGTCCGCCTCCTCGGCGAGCATCTTCTCGATGTCGGTAGTCACGAGTCATCCCCTTCGAACAGCCCCCCGGCCAAAACCCACTAGTAGTGGGCTTTGTCGACGGAGGATGCCGGGGCCTCCGAACGAAACGCAGCACCAGTGCGCGGTGTTCGCGACGTTCTCCCGGACTTCCTCCGGTGCCACCCGAAGCCGCTGTATTACATCGTAATACATGTCACGGAAGTCCGGCGTCACTCGCTCCCCGACGGCGCGCGTGGGCTGGTGGGCGCGGCTGGGATCGAACCAGCGACCGCCCGCTTGTAAGGCGGGTGCTCTCCCGCTGAGCTACGCGCCCGGGAAGAGCCCGAGCCTACCGGCTGCCGACGGCGCTCCCGGCGCGCCGGCAGCCGGCCAGGACCGGTCAGGCCCGCCGCGTCAGGTAGGGAGCTGCTCCAGCGCCTTGGTCCAGACGGCCTGGTCGCGGCGCTCGCCGGGCTCGTTCATCTCGGCGAAGGCCACGGTGCCGGCCCGGTCGATCAGGAAGGTTCCCCGGTTGGCCATGCCGGACGCCTCGTTGAAGACGCCGTAGGCACGGGCGATCTCGCCGTGCGGCCAGAAGTCCGACAGCAGCGGATAGCCGAGTTGCTGCGCGTCGTCGAAAGCCTTGAGAGAGAAGACGGGGTCGGTGCTGATGGCGAGCACCTGCACGTCGTCGTTCTGGTAGCGCGGCAGGTCGTCGCGCACCTGGCACAGCTCGCTGGTGCAGATCCCGCTGAAGGCGAACGGGTAGAAGACCAGCAGCACACTCTTCGACCCGCGGTACGACGACAGCGTGATCGACTCGGTGTTCTGGTCCTTGAGCGTGAAGTCCGGTGCCTGGGCACCCACCTCGACGACCATCGGCGGTCTCCTCGCGATCAGAGCAGTGGACGGGGACGACGTACTCGGCCCCCGAGCATGCCACGGCGGTGATCAGCGCTTGGAGCGGGCCGCCTTCGGAGCCACCAGCCGGACGCCGGACCAGTCCCGGCCCACCGACAGGGTGCTGGTCTGGGACAGGCCGGCGGTCGGTGCCGCCTCGCTGATGTCCCAGGGCTCGATGTGGCCGGCCCGGCCGACCTTGGGTGTCAGGAGCCAGACCACGCCGTTGTCGGCGAGTGGTCCGATGGCGTCCACGAGGGCGTCGACCAGGTCACCGTCCTCCCCGCGCCACCACAGCAGCACGACGTCGACGACCTCGTCGGAGTCCTCCCCCACGAGGTCGCCCCCGCAACGCTCGACGATCGACGACCGGATCTGCTCGTCCGCGTCGCCGGCCTCGTAGCCCAGTTCCTGGACAACCATTCCGGGCTGCACGCCAAGGCGCGTCGCCAGGGTCGGACCGTCCGCCTGGTCAGCGGTGGGGCTCACCTCTGCACTCCTCCACAAAATCGTCCTACTGCTCGTGTCACGGGTCGTTCCACGGTGGTACTCATAGCAACAACACACTACGGCCCGGGGCGGGTCCGCGGCTCCGGTTACGCAAGACTCGGCACCGGGGTGCGCACGAGGCTACGGAACCCCGCCGGGCGCACCGCGCGCCGGTCGACTCGGAGCAGCGAGGATAGTAGGTGGCAGCACCGCCGAGCCCCAACGAGGAGAACGCGACCCGTGACCCCCGAGCGCTTCAGTGTCATTACCGATGGCCTGCCCAGTCAGCTTCCCGACGTCGACCCCGAGGAGACCCAGGAATGGCTCACCTCGCTCGACGCGACCGTCAACGTCGCGGGCCGGGGGCGGGCCCGCTACCTCATGCTCAAGATGCTGGAGCGCGCCCGCGAACGCCAGGTCGGCGTTCCCGCGCTGCGCAGCACCGACTACATCAACACGATCACGCCCGAGCGGGAACCGTGGTTCCCGGGCGACGAATACGTCGAACGGCGGATCCGCGCCTATATCCGGTGGAACGCCGCGATCATGGTCTCGCGGGCGAACAAGTACCTGGGGGTCGGCGGCCACATCGCGACCTACGCCTCCTCGGCCAGCCTCTACGAGGTCGGGTTCAACCACTTCTTCCGCGGCAAGGACCATGGCGGCGAGTCGGGCGACCAGATCTTCTTCCAGGGCCATGCCTCGCCCGGCATCTACGCCCGGGCGTTCCTCGAGGGCCGGTTGTCCTCAACCCAGCTCGACGGGTTCCGGCAGGAGTTGTCCCACCCCGGTGGCGGTCTGCCGAGCTATCCGCACCCCCGGCTGATGCCCGACTTCTGGGAGTTTCCCACCGTTTCGATGGGTCTAGGGCCGATCGAGGCGATCTACCAGGCGCGCTTCAACCGCTACCTGCTCAACCGGCAGATCAAGGACACCAGCCGTAGCCACGTCTGGGCGTTCCTCGGCGACGGGGAGATGGACGAGCCCGAAGCGCTCGGCGCGATCGGGGTGGCCGCCCGCGAGGAGCTGGACAACCTCACCTTCGTCATCAACTGCAACCTGCAGCGGCTCGACGGACCGGTGCGCGGCAACGGCAAGATCATCCAGGAGCTGGAGGCGTACTTCCGCGGCGCCGGCTGGAACGTCATCAAGGTGATCTGGGGTCGCGACTGGGACCCGCTGCTGGCGCAGGACGTCGACGGCGTCCTCGTCAACGCGATGAACACCACTCCGGACGGCCAGTTCCAGACCTACTCCGTCGAGCCCGGCGACTACACCCGCGAGCACTTCTTCGGCACCGACCCGCGGCTGCGCAAGATGGTCGAGCACCTCTCCGACGACGACCTGCGCCGGCTCTCCCGCGGCGGGCACGACTACCGCAAGGTCTACAGCGCCTTCAAGGCCGCCCGCGAGCACGTCGGCCAGCCGACGGTGATCCTGGCCCACACCATCAAGGGCTGGACGCTTGGCAGCGACTTCGAGGGCCGCAACGCCACGCACCAGATGAAGAAGCTCACCAAGGCCGAGCTCAAGGAGTTCCGCGACCGGCTCTACCTGCCGATCTCCGACGAGCAGCTGGAGGGCGAGCTGCCGCCCTACTACCACCCGGGCGAGCAGTCCGACGAGATCCGTTACATGAAGGAGCGCCGCGCCGCGCTCGGCGGCTACGTCCCCAAGCGGGTCGTGCGTCCCCGGCAGGTCAAGGTGCCCGGGCACTCGGCGTACGCCGACCTCAAGCGCGGATCGGGCAAGCAGGCGGTCGCCACCACCATGGCCTTCGTCCGGCTGCTCAAGGACCTGATGAAGGACAAGGAGTTCGGCCGCCGGTTCGTGCCGGTCATCCCGGACGAGGCGCGCACCTTCGGCATGGACTCGCTGTTCCCGACGGCGAAGATCTACTCGCCGCACGGCCAGCGCTACGACGCGGTCGACCGCAGCCTGCTGCTGTCCTACAAGGAATCGACCGCGGGCCAGCTGCTGCACGAGGGCATCACCGAGTCCGGCGCGATGGGCTCCTTCATCGCGGCGGGGACGTCGTATGCGACCCACGCCGAGCCGATGATCCCGATCTACATCTTCTATTCGATGTTCGGGTTCCAGCGCACCGGCGACCTGATGTGGGCCGCGGCCGACCAGATGACCCGCGGCTTCCTGCTCGGCGCCACGGCCGGACGCACCACGCTGACCGGTGAGGGACTGCAGCACAACGACGGGCACTCGCACCTGCTGGCCTCGACCAACCCGGCGTGCGTCTCCTACGACCCGGCCTACGCCTTTGAGATCGCCCACATCGTGGAGGACGCGCTGCGCCGGATGTACGGCACCAGCGAGGAGCACCCCAAGGGCGAGGACATCTTCTACTACCTCACCGTCTACAACGAGCCGATGCCGCAGCCGGCCCAGCCGGACGGGATCGACACCGAAGGCCTGCTCAAGGGCCTCTACCGCTACCGGACCGCCGAGGGCAACGGCGACCGGCCGCACGCCCAGATACTCGCCTCCGGCGTCGCCGTGCCGTGGGCGCTCGACGCCCAGCGGATCCTCGCCGAGGAGTGGGGCGTCGCGGCCGACGTGTGGTCCGCGACCTCGTGGACCGAGCTCCGCCGCGACGCGCTGGACTGCGAGGAATGGAACCTGCTGCACCCCGCCGACGACCAGCGCACGCCCTACGTCACCCGGGTTCTGGCCGACGCGGCGGGACCGGTGGTGGCGGTCAGCGACTGGATGCGCGCGGTGCCCGACCAGATCGCGCGCTGGGTGCCCAGCACCTACGCGTCGCTCGGCACGGACGGGTTCGGCTTCTCCGACACCCGCGGCGCCGCCCGTCGCCACTTCCACATCGACGCCCCGTCGATCGTGGTCGGGGTGCTCACCGAGCTCGCCCGCACCGGGGACGTCAAGCGGGAGGCGCTCGCCGAGGCGGTCGAGCGCTACCAGCTGCTCGACGTCCAGGCGGCCGGTGCCGGGCCGACCGGCGGGGAGAACTGAGCGCACCGGCGCGCGGCGCGTACGGCGCGCGCGTGACCGTGCTCAGTTGAGTCGTCCGGCGAGCGTGCACCAGACCGATTTGCCCGAGCCGGTGGGGCGGGTGCCCCACCGGCTGGCGAGCGCGCGTCGACGAGGTGCAGGCCGCGTCCGTGCGGGGCGGTCGGCTCGATCTCGCGGAGCACCGGGCGCTTCGTGCCGCAGTCCGACACGTTGATGACCACGCCGTCGTCGGCGAGGCGGACGCGCAACTCGATCGGCGCCGCTCCGTGCCGGATGGCGTTGGTGAGGAGCTCGCTGACGATCAGCAGGGCGTCGTACCCGGTCGCGTCGTCGACGGCCCATCCCGACAACGCCTCCTCTGCGGCCTCTCTCGCGCTCGCCACACTGGCCTCGACCGGCGGGACGGGCATGACGACGTCCCGGTCGGGGTCCGCACCGCAGGTGTCAGGCCGAGTTCGCCGGACTGCCCGGCTCACTCCCGGGTGGCGGCTCCGAGATGTTCCAGCGCGAGCGCGGCGTAGACGGCCACCCCGGCGGCCATCGAGTCCTCGTCGAACACGACCCGGTTGGAGTGGTTGTCCGGTGCGGTCGCGGGGTCGGCGCCCGCGGGGCAGGCGCCGAGGAAGGCCATCGCGCCGGGTACCCGCTCGAGGACGTAGGAGAAGTCCTCCGCGCCCATCACGGGATGGTCCATCGCGGTCACCGCGTCGGGACCGAGCACCGACCCGGCGACCCCGGCGACGAACGCGGCGGCATCGGGGTCGTTGACGGTGACCGGGTAGCCGCGCACGACCTCCACCTCGGCCGATGCGCCGTGCGCCGAGGCGATGCCCTGGGCCAGGGCCTGCAGCCGCCCGGGCACCTCGTCCCGGGTCGCCGGGGACAGGGTGCGGATGGTCCCCTCCAGCGACGCGACGTCCGGGATCACGTTGTCCCTGGTCCCGGCGACGACGTGCGCGATGGTCACGACGACGGGGTCGAAGATGCTGAACCGCCGGGTCACCATCGTCTGGATCGCGGTCACGATCTCGCAGGCCACCGGCACCGGGTCCAGGCCGTCGTGCGGTGCCGAGGCGTGGCCACCGCGGCCGCGTACGACGATCCGGAGAGTGTCCGACGAGGCCAGCTGCGGACCTGGCCGGACGTTGATCGTGCCGGCCGGATAGGTCGACTTGATGTGCAGCGCATAGGCACCGGTCACCGGCGGGGCGAGCTCGAGCAGCCCCTCGTCGAGCATGTGGCGAGCGCCGTGCAGGCCCTCCTCGCCGGGTTGGAAGTCGAAGAGCACCTGACCGGCGAGCTCCGAGCGGCGGGCGGACAGCAGCCGCGCCGCGCCGGCCAACATCGCCACGTGCGTGTCGTGACCGCAGGCATGCATCACCCCCGGGACCGACGACGCGAAGTCCACGCCCGAGTCCTCCGGCATCTGCAGGGCGTCCATGTCGCCGCGCAGCAGCACGGTCGGCCCCGGGCGGGCACCCTGCAGCACCGCCATCACCGAACTGACGGACTCGCCGGTGTGTACCTTCAGGTCGAGGTCGGCGAGCTCGTCCAGCACCGCCCGCTGGGTGCCGGGCAGCGACAGTCCGGTCTCGGGCGACCGGTGGATGCGGCGACGCAGCTCCCGCACCCGGGGCAGCGCGGCGCGGGCCTCGTCGAGGATCCCGTGCGCGTGGGTCGCGTACTGCTTGTCGGTCACGGCGTAGTCGGTCATGGCGGCCAGTCTGCCCCGGGTGGGCCCGAACTGCGATCGCGGGCCGGGGTCGGTAGCGTGACCGGGGATGACTGGACGACTTGGCCTCACCGACGTCTCCCCCGTCGTTTCCTGTGGCCGCTACCCGGCCCGGGCGGTGGTGGGTGAGCAGCTCCCGATCGCAGCGACCGTGTTCCGCGAAGGACACGACGCGGTGGCCGCCAACGTGGTCTGGCGGGGGCCGGACGGGAAGAAGCCTCCGTTCCTGCGGATGCAGCCCGGAGCCCCCGGCACCGACCGCTGGCACGCCACCGCGTCCCCCACGTCGCCCGGGACGTGGACGTTCGTCGTCGAGGCGTGGTCGGACCCGCTCACGACCTGGTGGCACGACGTCGCCGTGAAGGTCGAGGCCGGCCAGGGTGCCGAGGAGCTGGCCAACGACCTGGAGCAGGGCGCCCGGCTGCTGGTGCGGGCCGCCCGGGGCGTCCCGAAGGACCGCCGGCGTGACGTGGTCGCGGCGGCCACGACCCTCCGGGACACCAATCAGGCTTTGTGGGCCCGCCTCGGGCCGGCCCTGGACACTCACCTTCGGACGCTGCTCGAGGCCTATCCGGTACGGGAGCTGATCACCCGCAGCCCCCGGTTCGAGGTCTGGGTCGACCGGCAGCGGGCGCTCTACGGATCGTGGTACGAGTTCTTCCCGCGTTCCACCGGGGGCGTCGACGCCGACGGGCGGCCCGTGCCCGGAACCCTGCGTACGGCGATGGACCGGCTGCCGGCGGTCGCCGACATGGGCTTCGACGTGGTCTACCTCCCGCCGGTCCACCCGATCGGTGCGGTGAACCGCAAGGGCGCCAACAACACCTTGATCGCCGGGCCGGACGACGTGGGCTCGCCGTGGGCCATCGGGTCGGCCGAGGGTGGGCACGACACGGTCGACCCGAAGCTGGGCACCGCGGCCGACCTCGACGCGTTCGTCGCGCGCACCCAGGAGCTGGGCATGGAGGTCGCCCTCGACCTGGCGCTGCAGTGCGCGCCGGACCATCCGTGGGCGACCGAGCACCCCGAGTGGTTCCGGGTGCTGCCGGACGGCACGATCGCGTTCGCGGAGAACCCGCCGAAGAAGTACCAGGACATCTACCCGCTCTTCTTCGACACCGACCCGAAGGGCATCTACGCCGAGGTGCTCCGGATCGTGCGGCTGTGGATCTCGCACGGCGTCCGGATCTTCCGGGTGGACAACCCGCACACCAAGCCGCTGAACTTCTGGCACTGGCTGATCTGGGAGGTGAAGAAGACCGACCCGGACGTGCTCTTCCTCGCCGAGGCGTTCACCCGGCCGGCGATGATGCACACCCTCGCCAAGATCGGCTTCACCCAGTCCTACACCTACTTCACCTGGCGCACCGGCAAGGCCGAGCTGACCGACTACGGGCGCGAGCTGACCGAGGCGCTGGACTACATGCGCCCGAACTTCTTCGTCAACACGCCCGACATCCTGCACGCGTCCCTGCAGTACGGCGGCCCGCCCATGTTCAAGATCCGTGCCGTCCTCGCCAGCATGCTCGCGCCGTCCTGGGGGGTCTATTCCGGCTACGAGCTGTTCGAGCACACCGCCGTAGCGCCGGGCAGCGAGGAATACCTGGACTCCGAGAAATACCAATTGCGTCCGCGCGACTTCGCCGCCGCCGAGCGGGCCGGTCGGAGCCTGGCGCCCTACCTCACCCGGCTCAACGAGATCCGCCGCGACCACCCGGCACTCCAGCAGATGCGCGACCTCCAGTTCCACGACATCGACGACGACGAGATGATCGCCTTCTCCAAGCGCGATCCGGTCAGCGGTGACACCGTGCTCGTCGTCTGTTCCCTGGACCCGCACGGCGTCCGGGAGGCCACCACCGCCCTCGACCTGCCCGCCCTCGGCTTCGACTGGCACGAGCGCTTCGTCGTCCACGACGAGGTCACCGGCGCGCGCTACGACTGGGGCCAGCACAACTACGTACGACTGGACCCGTTCACCGAGCCGGCCCACGTCTTCGCCGTCGAAAGGTCCGGCTGGTGAGCGAGCAACCCCACCTTCCCGGACTCGCCAACAGCCAGGACCCGGAGTGGTACCGGCGGGCGGTGTTCTACGAGGTCCTCGTGCGCGGCTTCGCCGACAGCAACGGCGACGGCGCGGGCGACCTGCCGGGCCTGACCAGCAAGCTGGACTACCTGCAATGGCTCGGCGTCGACTGCCTGTGGCTCCCGCCGTTCTACGCCTCACCGCTGCGCGACGGCGGCTACGACGTCAGCGACTTCTGCGCGGTGCTGCCCGAGTTCGGCACCATCGAGGACTTCCGCCACTTCCTCGGCGCGGCGCACTCCCGCGGCATCCGGGTCATCATCGACTTCGTCATGAACCACACAAGTGACCAGCACCCGTGGTTCCAGGCCTCCCGCACCGACCCGGACGGCCCCTACGGCGACTTCTACGTCTGGCGGGACACCGACGAGGGCTATCCCGACGCCCGGGTCATCTTCGTCGACACCGAGGTCAGCAACTGGACCTTCGATCCGATCCGCAAGCAGTACTTCTGGCACCGGTTCTTCAGTCACCAGCCGGACCTGAACTTCGAGAACCCGGCGGTGCAGGACGGAGTACTCGACGCGCTGCGGTTCTGGCTCGACCTGGGAATCGACGGCTTCCGGCTGGACGCGGTGCCCTACCTCTTCGAGGCGGAGGGCACCAACTGCGAGAACCTCCCCAAGACGCACGAGTTCCTACGTCGGGTCCGCTCGGTCATCGAGGAGGACTATCCCGGTCGGGTGATGCTGTGCGAGGCCAACCAGTGGCCGGCCGACGTCGTCGAATACTTCGGCAAGGGCGACGAGTGCCACATGGCGTTCCATTTCCCGGTGATGCCGCGTCTTTTCATGGCGGTACGCCGCGAGTCGCGGTTCCCGGTCTCGGAGATCATGGCGCAGACCCCCGAGCTCCCGGACCACTGCCAGTGGGGAATCTTCCTGCGCAACCATGACGAGCTGACGCTGGAGATGGTTGCCGACGACGAGCGCGACTACATGTGGTCCGAATACGCCACGGACCCGCGGATGAAGGCCAACATCGGCATCCGCCGCCGGCTCGCGCCGTTGCTGGACAACGACACCGACCAGCTCGAGCTGTTCACCGCCCTGCTGCTCTCACTGCCGGGATCACCCGTGCTCTACTACGGCGACGAGATCGGCATGGGCGACAACATCTGGCTGGGAGACCGCGACGGCGTCCGGACTCCGATGCAGTGGACACCCGACCGCAACGCCGGCTTCTCGACGTGCGACCCCGGCCGGCTCAACCTCCCGGTCGTGATGGATCCGGTCTACGGCTACCAGACGGTCAACGTCGAGGCGGAGATGCGCAACACCGCGTCGCTGCTGCACTGGACCCGGCGCATGATCGAGGTCCGCAAGGAGCACCCCACCTTCGGTCTGGGGACCTTCAGCGAGATCGGGTCCCGCAACCCGACGGTGCTGTGCTACGTCCGAGAGTTCGGCGACGACGTCGTTCTCTGCGTCAACAACCTCTCCCGCTTTCCTCAGCCGGTCGAGCTCGACCTGCGCCGGTTCGAGGACTGGACGCCGATCGAACTGACCGGACGGGTGCGATTCCCCGAGATCGGAGTGCTGCCCTACATGCTGACGCTCGCAGGCCACGGCTTCTACTGGTTCGAACTGGCGAAACCGCAGGAGCGGACATGACCCCCGCGGGGGCGGAGGTCGACCGGCTGCTCGACGGCTGGATTCCCGAGCAGCGCTGGTTCGGCGGCAAGGGACGCGCGCTGTCCCGGATGCGCAGCGCCGCCGAGCTGGTGCAGGAGGGTGACCCGGCGCTGTGGGTGCATCTGGTCGACGTCCGCTACGACGACGGTGAGCAGCACACCTACTTCGTCCCGCTCACCCTGCGCACCCACACGCACGAGTCGCTCACCCACGCTCTCATCGGCGAGGTGACCGCCCCGGACGGAACGCCGCTGTGGGTGCACGATGCGCTGCGCGATCGCGAGGCCACCACCCTCTGGATGCAGCTGCTGGACGCCGATGCCGCGGTCGGTCCCCTGCGCTTCATCCGGGAGCCCGGGGTGTCGCTCCCGGTCGACGTACCCGGGGACACCCTCACCGCGGAGCAGAGCAACACCTCGCTGGTCTTCGGTGACACGACGATCGCGAAGTTCTTCCGTCGCATCGAGCCCGGGATCAACCCGGACGTCGAGGTCCACGATGCGCTGCGGATCACCGAGAATCCGCACATCGCGCCGCTGCTGGGCTATGTCACGGTGGACCTTCCGGGCGAGGAGGCGGCGACCGTCGCCATGGCCCAGACGTTCCTTCCGGTGGCCAGCGACGGCTGGTCCCTCGCTCTGACGAGCGTGCGTGACCTCTACGCCGAAGGTGATCTGCACCCGGACGAGGTCGGCGGCGACTTCGCGGCCGAGTCGCACCGCCTCGGCGCTGCCACGGCGTCGGTGCACGCCGACCTGGCCCGGGTGCTGCCCACCGGAAATGCCGGACGCGGCTGGCTGACCGACACCGCAGCGGCAATGCGGTCCCGGCTCGCCGCGGCCTGCCGCGTCGTCCCGGAGCTGCTCGAACACGCCGCGGCGCTGGAGAAGGTCTACGACGCCATGGCCGGGCTGGGCGGCGACAACGCCCTGCAGCGGGTGCACGGCGACCTGCACCTCGGTCAGGTGCTGCGCACGGCGCAGGGCTGGACGATCCTCGACTTCGAGGGCGAGCCCGCGAAGCCGATCGCCGAGCGCCGCACGCTGGACACCCCGTTGCGCGACGTGGCCGGCATGCTCCGCTCGTTCGACTACGCCGCCCGTTCCCTCCTGCTCGACGGCCAGGAGGATCCACAGCTGGCCTACCGGGCCACCGAATGGGCCAACCGCAACCGGGCGGCGTTCTGCGAGGGCTACGGCGAGGCGTCCGGGTCCGACCCGCGGGACCAGAACGTGCTGCTGACCGCGTTCGAGGCCGACAAGGCCGTCTACGAGGCGGTCTACGAATCGCGCAACCGCCCCGGGTGGCTGTCCGTGCCGCTGCGTTCACTCGACCGCATCACCGCCGAGGAGAGACCGTGACCGTGCCAGACATCACCGGCGTGCCCCGCGACGAGCTCGACAGCCTGGTCGCGGGCATCCACCACGATCCGCACTCCGTGCTGGGAGCCCACCCGGTCGGTGACTCCGTCGTGATCCGGACGCTGCGGCCCGAGGCGAGTGCCGTGGCCGTGGTCCTCGACGGGAAAACGGTGGAGTTGACCCGGGTGCACGACGGCGGCGTCTTCGCGGGCACCGTGCCGGGGGCTGCATCGGACTACCGGGTGCAGACGACCTACGGCGACTCCACCTTCGTCACCGACGACCCGTACCGCTGGCTGCCGACGCTCGGTGAGGTCGACCTGCACCTGATCGGGGAAGGCCGCCACGAGCGCCTGTGGGACGTCCTGGGAGCCCACCCGCACCGCTACGACACCCCCGGTGGGCCCGTCGACGGTGTCGCGTTCGCCGTCTGGGCGCCCGACGCGCGCGGTGTCCGGGTCACCGGGGACTTCGACTACTGGGCCCGCCGGGCCTTCCCGATGCGCTCCCTGGGCGCGAGCGGGGTGTGGGAGATCTTCGTCCCCGACGTCGGCGTCGGGACGCACTACAAGTTCCAGGTTCTCGGCGCCGACAGCGTGTGGCGCGAGAAGGCCGACCCGCTCGCCTTCGCGACCGAGGAGCCGCCCGCAACCGCATCGGTCGTGTTCTCCTCGTCCTACGAATGGAACGACGACGCGTGGCTGCGGCACCGCGCCGAGACACCGTGGCACGCCGCGCCGATGAGCATCTACGAGGTGCACCTCGGATCGTGGCGAGCCGGGCTGAGCTACCGCCAGCTCGCCGACGAGCTCGTCGGCCACGTCACCCACACCGGCTTCACGCATGTCGAGTTCCTGCCCGTCTCCGAGCACCCGTTCGGGGGTTCGTGGGGCTACCAGGTGACGTCGTACTACGCACCGACGTCGCGGTTCGGCTCCCCCGACGACTTCCGCTATCTCGTCGACCGGTTGCACGAGGCCGGGATCGGCGTGATCGTCGACTGGGTGCCCGGCCACTTCCCGCGGGACGAGTTCGCGCTCGCCCGCTTCGACGGGACCGCGCTCTACGAGCACCCCGACCCGAGCCGGGGGGAGCAGCCGGACTGGGGGACGTTCGTCTTCAACTTCGGCCGCCGCGAGGTCCGCAACTTCCTGGTCGCCAACGCGCTCTTCTGGCTCGAGGAGTTCCACATCGACGGGCTGCGCGTCGACGCCGTCGCCTCGATGCTCTACCTCGACTACTCCCGCAACGAAGGCGAGTGGACGCCCAACCAGTACGGCGGCCGGGAAAACCTCGAGGCGGTCGCGTTCCTGCAGGAGACCAACGCCACCGTCTACAAGCGGGTGCCGGGTGCGGTGACGATCGCCGAGGAGTCCACGGCCTGGCCAGGGGTCACCCGGCCCACCCATCTCGGCGGACTCGGCTTTGGCTTCAAGTGGAACATGGGGTGGATGCACGACACGCTCGGATATCTCGCCCACGACCCCGTACACCGGTCGTACCACCACAACCAGATGACGTTCTCGATGATGTACGCCTACTCCGAGAACTACGTCCTGCCGCTGTCGCACGACGAGGTCGTGCACGGCAAGGGTTCGCTGCTGCGCAAGATGCCCGGCGACCGCTGGCAACAACTGGCCAACCTGCGCGCGCTGTACGCATTCCAGTGGGCGCACCCCGGCAAGCAGTTGCTCTTCATGGGCGGTGAGTTCGCGCAGGAGTCGGAGTGGTCGGAGGGCCGCTCACTGGACTGGTGGGTGCAGGACAACGCGGACAACGCCGGCGTGCAGCGCCTGATCGTCGATCTCAACCGGGTCTACCGCGAGTCGCCCGCCCTGTGGACCCTCGACGTCGACCCGGCCGGCTTCGGCTGGATCGACGCGAACGACGCGCAGGGCAACGTGTTCTCCTTCGCCCGCCGCGGGGCCGACGGCTCGATCGTCGTCTGCGTCGCCAACTTCGCCGGACACCCGCACGAGCAGTACCGCCTCGGACTGCCCGCCCCGGGGCGCTGGGACGAGGTCATCAACACCGATTCCGAGAACTACACCGGCTCGGGCGTCGGCAATCTCGGCGCCGTCAAGGCGGAGGACAAGCCGTGGCACGGCCAGCCCTTCTCGACCGTGCTCCGGCTTCCCCCGATGGGTGCACTGTGGCTGCGGCCCGCCTCTGACTGATCCGAATCGGCCCGTCCCAGACGGGTTGCGCGGCACAATGGTGGGATCAGCGTCGGAGCGGTCGGGCTCGGCCGCCAGGGGGCACCGCCATGGCCAGACGGACCCGACGGTTGGCCGTCGCCGCCGTGGCCACCGCCGGCCTCCTCATCTCCGGCTGCGCGCAGACCATCACCGGCTCGGGCCGGTTGGCCAGCCAGTCGTCCTTGCGCGATGCCCCGGACGCGCACGAGCCGATCCACGGCACCGACGACGGGCCCATCGACCACATCGCGGCCAACGCGATCGCCGACATCCAGTCCTACTGGACCAAGGAGATGCCCGTCGTCTTCGGAAAGCCCTACCGCCCCGTGCACGGCGGTTTCTACTCGGTCGACCCGAGCCTCGGCGGGACCATCCCGTGCGCCGGACGTGCCCGTGAGGTCAGGGGGAACGCGTTCTACTGCCCGGCCAAGGACGTCGTCGCCTGGGACCGGCCGGGGCTGCTCACCACGCTGGACAAGAAGTTCGGCCGCTACACGATCGCGCTGGTCCTCGCCCACGAGTGGGGCCATGCGATCCAGGCACGAACCGCCCGGCCGGGCCGGACGATCGTGGTCGAGACGCAGGCCGACTGCTACGCCGGCGCATTCACCGCGTCCGCGTACGCCGGTAAGGAACCGCATTTCCACATCAACAGCGGTGACCTCGACCGCGCCCTGGCCGGTTACCTGCTCTTCTCCGACCCGCGGGGCGCGACGCCGAACACCACCTCGTCGCACGGGAACGCCTTCGACCGCATCAGTGCGTTCCAGAGCGGCTTCGACCACGGCCCGAAGTACTGCGCGAGCGCCACGAACTTCAGCAACAGCCGGGCCTTCACCGAGATCCCCTACCAGAGCCGGCAGGACCAGAGCTCCCGCGGCAACTCGCCGTACGGCGAGGCGTTGAAGCTCGGAGCGGCCGACCTCGCCGCCTTCTGGAAGCGGATCCTCCCCGGCTGGACACCACGCCCCCGCATCGCGAGCTACGACCCGCACCACAACCCGCCGTCCTGCGGCGGAACCCCGGTCGACCGGAGCGTCTCCTACTGCGCCGCGGACAACACGATCTACTACGACGGCACCTCGACCTTCCCGACGCTGTACCGCTCCTTCGGCGACTTCTCGATCGAGACGCTGCTCGCGACCGCCTACTCGTTCGCCGTCCGGGCCCACCTGCACCGCGGCGTGGGCGGACGCCAGGCCCTGCTCGGCGCCATCTGCTATGCCGGCGGCTACGTGAGCAACATCCTCACCCAGCCGGGCAAGCACGAGTTCACGCTTTCTCCTGGTGACCTCGACGAAGCGATCCAGGCGCTGCTGCTCGGGGTGAACAACTCGGCGTTCTACGGGCTGGCGCACACCACCGGATTCGAGCGGGTCAACGCCTTCCAGGTCGGTGTCCGCGACGGCTTCTCCGCCTGCAACCGGTCCTGGCCGTAAGGGTCAGAACAGGGCGGCCGACAGGGCCCGGCGGGCGGTGGCCACCCGCGGGTCACTGGCTCCGACGGCCGTGAACAGCTCGAGCAACCGGGCTCGCACCCGGTCGCGGTCCTCACCCGAGGTCCGCCGTACCAGCTCGACGAGGCGGCCGAGCCCCGCGTCGACCTGGTCGGACACGATCTCGGTGTCCGCCGCGGCCAGCTGCAGGTCGAGGTCGTCGGGGGCGGCATCGGCCCGGGCGACCGCATCGGTGCCGGCCTCGGCGAGGCGACGGTGCAACCGGACTTCCGGCAACATTCTGGTCGCCTCGACATGATTCGGCTCGTTGCCGAGCAGCGTCTCGAGCTCGCGCTCGGCCGCGTCGAGGTCGCCCCGCTGGATCGCCGCCTCCGCCGGTGCCAGCAGTGGGTCGGCGGGGGGCTCGGCAGGAGCCTCCTCTGCGCCCTCCGCGGGTTGCTGCGGGACCGCGCCGCCGGCGGCTTCCACCAGTGCTCCGATCCAGTCCCGCACCTGCGGCTCGGGCAGCGCGCCGGTGAACTCGGCGACCAGCTGACCCTGGAAGACCGCCTTCACGGCGGGGATCCCCTGCACCCGCAGTGCCTGGGCGATCGCCGGATTGGCGTCGACGTCGATCTTGGCGAGCACCCAGGAACCGGCACCCTCGGCCGCGACCTTCTCCAGGATCGGGCTCAGCTGCTTGCACGGCCCGCACCACTCGGCCCACAGATCGAGCACCACCGGCACCTGCATCGAGCGCTCGATGACCTCGGTCTGGAAGGTCGCCTCGGTCACGTCGACGACGCCCGCCGACCCGTTCCCGGACGGTCGGCGGCCGGCCGCGTCCGCTCGTGACTTCAGCGCGGACAGGTCGACCGCCCGGGCCATGGCACCGGTCAGAGGAGCTTCACCAGGCTGCATGACCCGATTCTGCCGCACCGGCCCGCAGTGGCGCGCACCGCCTTCAGAACCGCGGCGGCTCGGCGTAGGCGCCCCAGCGGTCGCGCAGCGCCCCGCAGATCTCGCCCAGGGTCGCTTCGGCCCGCACCGCGTCGAGCATCGCCGGGATCAGGTTGGCGTCGGTGTCGGCGAGCGCGGTCATGTGGTCCACCGCGCGGCGGGCCGCGGCGTCGTCCCGGGTCCGGCGTCGCTGGTCGAGGGCGCGGCGCTGGTCGTGCTCGACCTGGTGGCCGATCCGCAGGATCTCCAGCGGCTCCTCGATGGTCGACGTGTGCGTGTTGACTCCGACGACCCGTTTGTCGCCCTTCTCCAGCTGTTGCTGGTAGCGGAACGCCGACTCGGCGATCTCGGCCATGAACCAGCCGTCCTCGATGCCGCGGAGCAGGCCGGAGGTGATCGAGCCGTCCGTACCCATCTCGCGGATCCGGGTGAACACCGCCTCGGCCTGCCGCTCCATCTCGTCGGTGAGCTCCTCGACGTACCACGACCCGCCGAGCGGGTCGGCGACGTTGCCGACGCCGGTCTCCTCCATGATCACCTGCTGGGTGCGCAGCGCGATCTCGGCGGCCTTCTCGCTCGGCAGCGCGAGCACCTCGTCGAGGGCGTTGGTGTGCAGCGAGTTGGTGCCGGCGAGCACGGCGGCGAGCGCCTCGACCGTGGTCCGGACGACGTTGTTGTCCGGCTGCTGTGCGGTGAGCGACACCCCCGCGGTCTGCGTGTGGAAGCGCAGCCACTGCGCCCGGGCGGTCTTGGCGCCGTAGACGTCGCGCATCCACCGGGCCCAGATCCGCCGGGCGGCGCGGAACTTCGCGATCTCTTCGAAGAAGTCGATGTGGCTGTCGAAGAAGAACGACAGGCCCGGGGCGAACTTCTCGATGTCCAGCCCACGGGACAGGCCCAGCTCGACGTAGCCGAAGCCGTCGGCGAGAGTGAACGCCAGCTCCTGCGCGGCCGTCGACCCGGCCTCGCGGATGTGGTAGCCCGACACCGACAACGGCTTGTACGCCGGGATCTCGGCGGCGCAGTACTCCATCAGGTCACCGATCAGCCGCAGGTGCGGCTCCGGTGGGAACAGCCACTCCTTCTGCGCGATGTACTCCTTGAAGATGTCGGTCTGCAGGGTCCCGTCCAATGTGGACAGGTCGGCGCCCTGCCGCTCGGCCGCGACGAGGTACATGCAGAACACCGGCACCGCCGGGCCGCTGATCGTCATCGATGTCGTCACGTCGGCGAGCGGGATGGCGTCGAACAGTTGCTCCATGTCGGCCGCCGAGTCGATGGCCACGCCGCAGTGACCGACCTCCCCCAGCGCGCGGGGGTCGTCGGAGTCCCGGCCCATCAGCGTCGGCATGTCGAACGCGACGGACAGCCCGCCGCCACCGGCGGCCAGGATCATCTTGTAGCGCTCGTTGGTCTGTGCGGCGTTGCCGAAGCCCGCGAACTGCCGGATGGTCCACGCCCGGCCGCGGTAACCGGTCGGGTAGAGCCCGCGGGTGAAGGGGAACTCCCCCGGCCAGCCGATCCGCTCGAACCCGTCCTGGCTCTCCCCGGGGCGGGGTCCGTAGACCGGATCGACCTCGACCCCGGACAGGGTGGTGAAGTCGGCGTCGCGCACCCGGGCGGCGGCGTAGCGCTCCTGCCAGCGGCGCCGACCGGCGGCGATCTGTGCGGCGTCCACGGTGCCTCCCGGGGCGTCGGTGGTGGACCCCCTGCACCGAAGGCGGCCCTCACCCGGGATAGTAGGACGTCCTAGTAACTGCGGCCAGCCTACCGCGGGTCGGTGAAGTCGCCCGCCTCGGCGCGCACGCTCCGCAGCCCGTCGAACACGGCCGCCCGGGTGTCCTCCGCGAGCGCCCCGAGGCCGAAGTCGGCCGCCTGCAGGCTGGTCGTGGCCCGCTCGACGGCGGCCCGGCCGGTGTCGGTGATCTCGGCCAGGACCCCCCGGCCGTCCCGCGGGTTGGGCAGCCGCACCACGAACCCGTCGCCGGCCAGCCGATCGATGGTGTTGGTGACGCTGGTCGGGTGGACCATCAGCCGGCTGCCGATGACGTGCAGCGGGAGGGCGCCGGTGCGGCTGAAGCGCAGCAGGACGAGGGCCTCGTAGCGGGCGAACGTCAGGCGCTCGGGTCGCAGGATCTCGTCGTAGCGGGCCAACAGGATCTGCTGGACCCGCATCACCGACGTCGCGACCCGCATCGCCGAGGCCGGGCCGAAGGTGCGCTCCCAGATCTCCCCCGCCCGGGCGATCGGATCGAAGGGCAGCCCCAACGGCCTGGTCATGCGGGTGCGGCCGGGTCCGGAACGGGTCGGGCCGCCACCAGGTCGCCCGAGGTGAGCTCCTCGGGCACGGCGGGCAGCACGCTGGCGAAGTAGGAACGGGCCGCGGCCGTCGTCCCGACGTCGCGCCCGGCCGCCTCGGAGAGGAACCAGCGGTGCTCCAGGATCTCGTGGAAGATCTCGGCCGGCTCGAGGCGACCGCGCAGCCGGGGCGGGATCGAGGCGAGGATCGGGTCGTAGACCTCGGTGAGCCAGCGGTTCGCGGCCACCGCCTCGGGGACCGACCGGCCACCCTTCTGCTCGAGGTAGGCGCGGAAGCTCGCCAGATCCCCCCACAGCCGGCGGGCCTGGTTCTCCTGCACGTCCAGGCCGGTCCGCGCGAAGAGCTTCTTGCGGAAGTGCCCCGGCTCGGCCACCCGGGTCCGCATCTTGAGCTTGCTCCCGTCGCCGGTGGCCACCAGCTCCAGCTCGTCGACGTCGAAGCCGAGCTCGTTGAGGCGCCGGATCCGCTCACCGATCCGGTAGCGCTGCTCCTCGGGGCGCAGGACCTCCTCGCGGGTCAGCTCGTCCCACAGGCGCTCGTAACGCTCGACGAGCTCGTCGGCGAACTCGATCGCGTCGAGGTCGGGCGGCAGCAGCTCACCCGCCTCGAGGTCGAGCATCTCCCCGCCGACCCGCTCCCGGGCCAGCTCGAGGTCGTAGTAGCGCTGCCCGTCGGACAGCGACGAGTGCAGATCGGCCGTCTCGGCGTCGACGAGGTAGGCCGCCAACGCGCCGGCGTCGAGCCGGAAGAGCGTGTTGGACAGCGAGCAGTCACCCCAGAAGAAGCCGGCCAGGTGCAGCCGGACGATGAGCTCGACCATCGCGTCGAGCAGCTTCTCCGCCGGGGCGCCGCCGCGCGGGTTGGAGAACAGCGACCGGTAGGACACCGAGTACTCGAGGAACCGGGTGACGAGGATGGCGTCGAGATCCTCGCCGCGGTCGACGACGACGCCCAGCACCTCGACGGCCGGCAGGCCGATCTCGGCGAGCTCGCGCAGCAGCCGGTACTCGCGCCGGGCGAGGTCCTCGTTGATCTCCTTGAGGGCGTAGACATCGGCGCCCTCCGCCACGAACCGCACCACGTGCCGCGAGATCCCGCGTAGCCGCATCTCCGCCATGCGCTCGTCGGCCCACTCGGTCAACGGCTGGTGCCACGGCAGGGTGAGCAGCCCGGTCGCGCTTTCTGCCGGAGGGCTGAAGACGAACCGCATCGCCTCATCATTCCCGACTCGCAACGCCGGCGGTCAGCGGCGGTCAGGTGGCCGTGCCGGTGACGGCGGTGACCAACTCGTCGGCGGCGGCGTAGGGGTCGATCTTCCCGGCGACGACCCGCTCGGCCAGCGCAGGCAGGGCCGTCGAGCCGTGCACGTCGCCGAGGTGCTCGCGCAGGGCGACGATCGCGATGGCCTCGACCTCACGGGCGGCCCGCTCGCGGCGCCGCCGGTCGCCCTCGCCGGAATTCCGCATCCACGCCTCGTGCGTGCCGATCGCGGCCAGGACGTCGTCGACCCCCTCCGCCCGGGAGGCCACGGTCTTGACGATCGGCGGGCGCCACGCTCCCGCCTCCGAATGGCGGCCGCCGAGGGAGAGCATCGACCGCAGGTCCTTCACCGTCTGGTCGGCGCCGTCCCGGTCGGCCTTGTTGACGACGAAGAGGTCGGCGATCTCCAGAATGCCGGCCTTCGCGGCCTGGATGCCGTCGCCCATTCCGGGGGCGACGAGGACCACCGTGGTGTCGGCCGCCGACGCGACCTCGACCTCGGCCTGACCCACCCCCACGGTCTCGACCAGAATCACGTCGCAGCCGGCCGCGTCGAGGATCCGCAGCGCCTGCGGCGTCGCCCAGGACAGGCCGCCCAGGTGACCGCGGGAGGCCATCGACCGGATGTAGACCCCGTCGTCGGTGGCGTGATCCTGCATCCGCACCCGGTCGCCGAGCAGCGCACCGCCGGAGAACGGCGAGGACGGGTCGACGGCGAGCACCCCGACCCGGCGGCCGTTCCGGCGCAGGGCGCCGACCAACGCCGACGTACAAGTCGACTTGCCGACCCCCGGCGAGCCGGTCAGCCCGACGATCTGGGCGTGACCGGCGTACGGCGTGAGCGCCTCGGCGACCTCCCGCAGGCTCGGGCTGGCGTCCTCGACCAGGCTGATCAGGCGGGCCACCGCCCGCGGGTCGCCGGCACGGGCCCGGGACACCAGACCCGGGACGTCCTGGCGCGGCGTCGCTGCGCTCACCTGGTCGGCGGGACGGTGAGGATCAGTGCGTCTCCCTGCCCACCACCGCCGCAGAGCCCGGCCGCGCCGGTGCCGCCGCCACGCCGCCGGAGTTCCAGCGCGAGGTGCAGGGCGAGCCGCGCCCCGCTCATGCCGATCGGGTGGCCGAGGGCGATGGCGCCGCCGTTGACGTTGACCCGCTCCGGGTCGAGGCCGAGCTCCCGCATCGACTGGATCCCGACCGACGCGAAGGCCTCGTTGATCTCCACCAGGTCGAGCGCGTCGACGCCGAGCCCCTGCTTGCGCAGGGCCCGGGTGATGGCGTTGGCCGGCTGCGACTGCAGGGAGTTGTCCGGTCCGGCGACGTTGCCGTGGGCACCGATCTCGGCGAGCGGCGTGATTCCGAGCTCGCTGGCCTTGGCGGCCGACATGACGACGACGGCGCACGCGCCGTCGGAGATCTGCGACGACGATCCGGCGGTGATCGTGCCGTCCTTGGCGAAGGCCGGGCGCAACCGGCCCAGCGACTCGGCCGTGGTGTCGGCCCGCACGCCCTCGTCGACGCTGAACTCGACCGGGTCGCCGCGGCGCTGCGGCACCTGCACCGGGACGATCTCGTCGTCGAACACGCCGTTCTTCTGGGCCAGCGCGGCCCGCTGGTGCGATCGGGCGGCGAACTCGTCCTGGTCGGCCCGGGAGATGCCGAGGCGGGCGTTGTAGTGCTCGGTCGACTCCCCCATCGCGACGTGGTCGAAGGGGTCGGTGAGGCCGTCGTGCGCCATCGCGTCGAGGACCTCGATCGAGCCGTACTTGTAGCCGCCGCGCGAGCCGGGCAGCAGGTGGGGTGCCCCGGTCATGGACTCCATTCCCCCGGCCACCACGATCTCGAACTCGCCGGCCCGGATCAACTGGTCGGCCAGGGCGATCGCATCCAGCCCGGACAGGCAGACCTTGTTGATCGTGATCGACGGCACCGTCATGGGGATTCCGGCTGCGACCGCCGCCTGCCGGGACGGGATCTGACCGGCGCCGGCCTGCAGGACCTGCCCCATGATCACGTACTGGACCTGGTCGCCGGCCAGACCGGCGCGCTCGAGGGCGGCGGCGATCGCCAGCCCGCCGAGGTCGGCACCGGAGAAGCCCTTGAGCGAGCCGAGCAATCGGCCGATCGGCGTACGGGCGCCACTGACGATCACAGAACCAGCCACGGTGCCTCCCCAGGGTGCCCCGCCGGTCCGCGCCGCCGGGGACATGCCCGCCAGGATACCGGCGGGGAGTCGGCGACCCGTGCCGGCCGGCGTACCCTCGCCCGTGATCAGGGGGTGTCCACCGATGTTCAACCGGATCGACCACGTCGGGGTCGCGGTCGCCGACCTCGACGAGGCGACAGAGTTCTACGCGCGAACCTTCGACCTGCACGTCGTGCACGAGGAGCGCAACGAGGAGCAGGGCGTGCGCGAGGCGATGCTCGCCGTCGGCGACCCGGGCGGGACGCGGCTGCAGCTGCTCGCGCCGCTGCGCCCGGACTCGGCCATCGCGGCGTTCCTCGACCGGCGCGGGCCCGGGATCCAGCAGCTCGCCTACACCGTCGACGACGTCGACGAGGTCAGCGCCACTCTCCGCGGCCGCGGCCTGCGGCTGCTCTACGACGAGCCGCGCGGTGGCACCGCGGGCTCCCGGATCAACTTCGTCCACCCCGCCGACGCGGGCGGCGTCCTGGTCGAATTGGTCGAGCCCGCCCGCTGACCCACCATTCCGCCGCCCCCACCATTCCGCCGCCCCCACCATTCCGCCGCCCCCACCATTCCGCCGCCCCCCATTCCGCGTGAACGTCACGTTCACGCGCTCTAGCCGCATCAACGTCACGTTCACGCGGAACGGCGGCGCCCCTTCGTTTGGCGTGAACGTCACGTTCACGCCAAACCGGGGGCGAGGGTGGACGCGGTCGGGAGCGGCCCTCCGGTTCGGGATGGGCGTGCGACCATGGACCAATGGATTCGGACCACACCGAGCTGATCCCGCTCTCGGGTCCCGGTGCGAACTTCGACGTCGTCCTGCGCGGCTACGACCGGGGCCAGGTCGAGGAGCACGTCGAGCGGCTGGAGGCGGAGCTCCGGATCGCGGTCGCCGACCGCGACTCGGCGGCCGCCCGTTCGGCCGACCTGGCCAGCCAGTTGGCCACGACGCACGCGGAGATCGAATCGCTGCGGGTCAAGCTCGAGCAGACCGGCCTGCCGACGTTCGAGAACATGGGCGAGCGGATCGCCGGCATGCTCCGGCTGGCCGAGGCCGAAGCGGACGCCATCCGGCAGAAGGCGGTCGAGGACACCGCGTCGCAGCGTGCCGAACTGTCCCGGCTCGAGGCCGAGATCGGGACCATCCGGTCGGCGGCCGAGCGGGACGCCGCGGCGCTGATCTCCGAGGCCGATGAGCGCACCGGCTCCACCCGCCACGAGGCGGAAACCTACGCCGCGGGCATCCGGGGCGAGGCGGACGCCTACGCCGCCGACGTTCGCGGCGACGCGGACAAGCACGCCCGTCGGGTCCGGGAGGAGGCCGAGGCGCACGCCGAGCGACTCCTCTCGGACGCACAGACCGAGCGGGACCAGGCCGGCGCGGACTTCGAGATCGCACTGCGCGCGCGGCGCACCCAGGAGTCTCAGACCGATCAGGATCGCCGGGCCCGGTCGGTCGCCGACGCCCAGCAGCGGGTCGCGGCAGCCGAGGAAGAGGCCGCGAGGCTGGTGGCCAAGGCCCGCCGGCAGGTCGAGGAGCTCGTCACCGCGCGGGGCCAGGTGCTCGACCAGCTCGCCACGATCGGACGGCTGATCGCCGACATCCCCGGTCGAGCCGGGATCACCGCCGCCGAGGCGGCGTCCGGCGAGCCAGCTTCCGGCGAGCCAGCTTCCGGTGAGCCGGCCGACGGCCAGGTGCCCGACCGGCAGTAGTAGCCCTCGGGTCAGCTCCCGGTGGTGAGGACCTCGTCGAGCGCGGCGAGATCGGCGGGGGACGGATCCCAGGACCCGGCCTCGACGTTGCCCTTGATCTGCTCGGGACCGGTCGCACCGGCGATGACCGACGACACCGCGGGCTGCGCGGCCAGCCCGCCGATCGCGACGTCGAGCAACCCGATGCTGCGCTGGTCGGCATAACGCTCCAGCGCCTCGAGCAGGTCCCAGTTCGCCGTGGCATGCAGCTGCGGCTTCTGGTCGCCGAGACGGGTGCCGGACGAGGGCTTCTCGTTGCGCCGGTACTTGCCGGTGAGAAGTCCGTTGGCGAGCGGGAAGAACGGCAGCAGCCCGACGCCGTAGGCCTGGCACGCCGGCGCCAGTTCGGCCGCCGGACCGCGCTCGAGCAGGCTGTAGTGGTTCTGCGCGCTGATGAACCGCGGCGCGCCGGCGGAGCGGGCGGTCAGGTCGGCCTCCACCACCTGCCAGGCGGCGAGATTGGACGATCCGACGTAGCGCACCTTGCCTTCGGCAACCAGCTCGCCGAGGGCGGCGAGCGTCTCGTCGATCGGGGTGATGCCGTCGGGGGCGTGGTACTGGTAGAGGTCGATGTAGTCGGTGCGCAGCCGGCGCAGCGACGCCTCGACCGCACGCCGGATGTAGCGACGCGACCCGCGCGCGTTCCAGTCCGGGCCGTTGGTGCCGCCCATGTCCATGCCGAATTTGGTCGCCACCAGCACGTCGTCGCGCCGGCCGACCAGGCTCTGCCCCAAAAGATCCTCGGACAGTCCCGGCTCGGCGCCGTAGATGTCGGCGACGTCGAAAAGGGTGATGCCGGCGTCGATGGCGGCGTCGACCACCTCGCGGCTGCCGTCCAGGTCAGCGGTCCGGGTGTCGGCCCGGCCGAGGTTGTTGCACCCAAGTCCGACGACGGATACGACGAGGCCGGAGTCACCGAGGGGGCGATAGCGCATGTCTGCCATGCGCCTGAGCCTAGTGAGGTCCCGGAGCGGCCGCGCGGCGAGGCACCGCCCCGACGAAGTCCTCGACCGCCGTCGTGAACCCCTCCGGCTCCTCGACCGCGGTCAGATGCCCGGCTCGAGGCAGGACGACGAGGCGGGCGTCGGGCAATGCCTCGACCATGGCCTTGGCGTCGTCCACTGTGGACAGCTGGTCCTCCTCGCCGACGAGGACCAGCGACGGGACCTGCACCGCGGCGAGTACGTCGAAGGAGTCCGGACGTGCCGCCATCGCCCGCTGCGCCCACGCCACGGCCGCGGTCGGCGCGGCCTGCACCAGGCCGCGGACCCGGCCGAGCACCAGCGGCCGCTCGTCGACGGTGGTCCGGCCGATCAGGGTCGGGAGCACCTCGTCGACAAGGATCTTGGTGCCGGTCTCGCCCAGAACGGCGGCCGCTATGCGCTCCCGGTTGTCGCGAGCGGCAGGCGGATCGGCGGCCGCCTTGGTGTCGGCCAGCACCAGCGCCGCCACGCGGTCGGCGTGCCGGCGCAGGAAGGCCATGGCGACGTACCCGCCCATGGACAGCCCGCCGAGCACGACCCGGTCGAGACCGAGATCGTCCAGCAGCTCGGCGACGTCGTCGGCCGAGCGGTCCAGCGACGGGTCGTCGTGGCCGAGGTCGGTGCCGCCGAACCCGCGCAGGTCCGGGGTGATCACGCGGTACGACGAGGACAGCGCCTCGCGTTGCGCCAACCACATCGCGCTCGACAGCGGGAAGGCGTGCAGCAGGACGATCGGCGACCCCTGGCCGGAGTCACGGTGGTGCAGATGGACGGGCGGCATCTGCGTACCGTACCGCTCGAACCGGGTGCTCAGCGCGCGCTCATCCCGCCGTCGACGACGAGAGTGTGACCGGTCATGTAGGAGGACGCGTCGGAGGCCAGGAAGAGCGCCGGGCCGACCATCTCCTCGGCGCTGCCCCACCGGCCCATCGGGATCTCGTCGGTCATCGCGCGGGACGCGTCGGGATCCTCCCACAGCACCCGGTTGAGGTCCGTGGCGGTCCACCCCGGGCACAGCGCATTGACCCGTACGCCGGACCGGGCCCACTCCAACGCGAGGGTGCGGGTCAGCGACACGACCGCGGCCTTCGAGGCGCCGTACGGTGCGAGCGTGGGCACGCCGCCCAACGCGGCGACGCTCGCGACGTTGATCACGGACGACGACCGGCGCTCGAGCAGATGCGGGGCCAGCGCCTGCAGCACGTGGACGGCCGAGTCCACGTTGAGGCGCATCACCTTTTCCCAGCCGGAGAAGCGCATCTCCTCGAACGGCACGGCGAAGGCCGTGCCGCCGGCGTTGTTGACCACCACATCGATCTGGCCGAAGGACCCGATCGCCGTGGCCACCATCGTCCCGACCGCGTCGCGGTCGGTGACATCGGTCGGGAGGACGAGCGCCCGCCGGCCCCGGGACTCCACCTCGGCGGCGACCTCGGCGAGGGTCTCCGGGTTGCGGCTGACCAGGGCGAGGTCGGCGCCCTGGTCGGCGAAGGCGAGGGCGATCCCCCGGCCGATGCCCCGCGAGGCGCCGGTGACCAGGGCGGTCTTGCCGGCCAGGTCAAACTGCGGCATCGGTGGTCCTCGGCCAGGTCCGGGGCAGCGGGAACGCGTCCGGCAGCACCCGGCGGACGATCTCGTCGAGCACCGTCTCGGTGTGGCCGACCAGCAGGTGCTTGGCTCCGGGAACGGCCACCACCTCGGCCTGCGGGACCCTCGCGAACCGGGCGCGGGCCTCGTCCGGGCGCAGATAGTCGTCGAACTCCGGAACGATGCACACGAGCGGCTTCTTCGACTCCGCCCAGGCGTCGAGGTCGGCGTCGGTCGCCGTCCGCAGCGGCGGCGAGATGAGCACCGCACCGACCACGTCGGCGTCGCACCCGTGCCGGAGCGCGAGTTCGGTCCCGAAGGACCAGCCGACCAGCCAGGGCTCGGGCAGGTCGTGGTAGTCGACCAGGTCCAGTGCTGCGGCGACGTCGTACCGCTCGCTGTCCCCACCGCCGAATTCGCCCCCGCTGCGGCCGTGGTCGCTCGCCGTACCCCGGGTGTTGAAGCGCAGCACCGCCAGACCGGCCAGCGCCGGGAGCCGGTAGGCCGCCTTGCGAAGCAGGTGGCTGTCCATCATCCCGCCGTGCGTGGGCAGCGGGTGCAGGCAGACCAGGGTGGCGACCGGCGAGCGATCCTCGGGAAGCGCCAGCTCCCCCACCAGCTCGAGTCCGTCGGAGGTGTGCAGCGTCACTGCCCGACGCTCGGCCGGCAGTACGGTGTTGCCGCGGATATCGGGCATGGCGCTCACGCGCGCCGGCGGGCTGGGGCGAGACGCCGCTCCCGGGCCCGCCAGCAGGCGGTGTGCCAGTGCCGCCGGAAATCGGCGTCGCCGTCGGTGACGGCCCACACCACCACATGCGGGGTGGCCGGTCGGATCTCGTGATCACAGCCCGGACAGCGGTAGTGCCGGGTGCTCGAGCTCCCGGTCAGCGGGCGGACGACGTAGTCCTCACCGCGCCACGTCTCCTGCCGGTCGGCGCCGAGCACGGGCCGAGGCCGGTCCGGACGTGGCGATCGGCGTCTCCTCACGCCTGTCACTGTAGTCAGCGACTGCGGCGCCCGGGCGGCGGCTCAGACGCGCGGAACCCGCCCGGCGGACCGAAATCGTGGCATCGCGCCCCTCGACCGTTCATGATGGAGATCGGCCGGTACGAGGAGCCGCTCATGGATCCAGACCCGACGCCGGCGTACGCGACGCCCCGCTCGCTGGCCGAGCTGGCCGGCCTCGCCACCGACGCGGTCATCGGCATCGGCGTCGAGGCGAGCCAGCTCGCCTGGCGCGGCCTCGGCGTCTTCGGCCGGACCGCCCGACCGGTGACGGCGCTGCTGCCGCGACCACCGCTGCCGGCCGTGCCGAGCTGGCCCCGGGACCGGCTGCAGCGGGCGGCCGAGCGCGGCCGCCGCGCACGGGTCGGCGGTGAGCACGATCTCTCCGACCTGGCCGGGACGCTCATCCCCCGGATTGTGGCGGCGGTGCTCGACCGGCTCGACCTGACCGCGATCGTCCTCGACTACGTCGACCTGGACGGCGTGGTCGCGGCGGTGGACCTGGACGAAGCGATCGGCCGGGTCGACATCGACGCCATCGTCGACCGGGTCGACATCGACGCCATCGTCGACCGGGCCGACATCGACGCCATCGTCGACCGGGTCGACATCGACGCCATCGTCGACCGGATCGACATCGCCCGCATCATCCGGCGGATCGACGTCGACGCCATCGCCGCGTCGATCGACGTCGACGCCATCGTCGCCCGGGTGGACATCGACGCCATCGCCGCGACGATCGACATCGACGCCATCGTCGCCCGGGTGGACATCGACGCCATCGCCGCGACGATCGACATCGACGCCATCGTCGACCGGGTGGACGTCAACGAGGTCGCCACGCGGCTCGACATCGACGCGGTCATCGACCGGATCGATCTGATCGGTATCGCCCGCTACATCGTGGATGCGCTCGACCTGCCGGAGATCATCCGGCAGTCCACCGGACTGATGACCTCCGACGCGGTGCGCGAGATGCGGATGCAGGGCATCCAGGCCGACGAGCTCGTGGGCCGTGCCGTCGACCGGCTGCTGCTGCGCCGCAAGGCCCGCAGCACCGACGTCGCGGGCTTCACGATTCCTGGGCCGGACGGCGACGATGACGACCGGTAGCGCTCGCCGCCGGGTCGTCAAGCCGGTGTCGGTGCTTCCGTCCGCCGCGCGGCCCTACCAGGGCCTGCGCGCCGGCGTCGTGAGCCGGGTGCTGGCCAACACCGTCGACTTCCTCGTTCTGGTCGCGACGCTCGGGGGCATCTACCTGGTGGTCGCGGCGATCCTCTTCCTCGTCAACCCGACGTCGTTCCACTTCCCCAGCGTGTCCTGGGGCGTGGTGCTCGCCGTCGGCGCCGGACTGTCCGTCATCTACCTGACCGCGTGCTGGGGCACCGTCGAGCGCACCTATGGCGACCACGTCCTCGGATTGCGGGTCGTCAGCTTCCGCGGGCACCGGATGCGATGGGCCGGCGCGCTGGTGCGGGCTGTGCTCTGCGTCGTCTTCCCGATCGGCGTGCTGTGGTGCGCGGTCAACTCGAGGAACCGGTCGGTGGCGGACATCATCGTGCGTAGCTCGGTCGTCTACGACTGGGGACCCGCGGGCGGTCAGCGGCCGTAGATCCGCTGCACGGTGTTGACCAGGCGCGACACGGCCCGCTCGCTGCGGCGGAAGGTCATCACCGCTAATGGGGAGGGGAACCGCGCCCGGGCCACCGAACGGACCCGGCTGAACTCCCGGAGCCCGTCCGCACCGTGGATCCGCCCGAACCCCGACCTGCCCACCCCGCCGAACGGCAGCGCCGGCACCGCGGCGAACGTGACCACCGAATTGACCGACACCATGCCGGTCCGCAGCCGGTGGGCCAGCTCATCGCCGCGTTCACGGGAGTAGACCGTCGCGCCGAGCCCGTAGCCCGTGCCGTTTGCCCGGGTCACCGCCGCGTCGACGGTGCCCACCCGGCTCACGGTGAGCACCGGGCCGAACGTCTCCTCCTGCTCGGCCGCGGCGTCGGCCGGGACGTCGACCAGGACGACCGGATCCACGTAGGGAGGGCGCACCGACTCCGGACCGCCGACGACGGCGCGGGCCCCGCGGGCGAGCGCGTCGTCGATGTGCCGGCGGATGACGTCGATCTGCTCCGGAACGGTGATCGGCCCGTAGCTGGCCCAGCGGTCGTCGCCGGGGCGCAGGGCCAGCGCTCTGCTGGTGAGCCGCGCCACGAAGTCGTCGTAGACGGGATCGACGACGTAGACCCGTTCGACTCCGACACAGGTCTGCCCGCCGTTGGTGAAGCCGCCCCACAGGGCCCCGTCGACGGCGGCGGCAAGGTCGGCGTCTGCGGCGACGATCAGCGGGTCCTTCCCGCCGCATTCGATGACCACCGGGGTCAGCGACTCGGCCGCGGTGGCCATCACCCGCTTACCCGTCCGGGTCGATCCGGTGAAGGCCAGCTTGTCGACCCGCGCGGCGCTCAACGCGGCGCCGGTCTCACCCAGTCCGGTGACGACCTGGAAGACCGGCCGTTCCGGGACCACCTCCGCGAACGCCTCGGCGAGCCACCGACCCACCAGCGGGGTGTGCTCGCTCGGCTTGAACACCACCGCGTTGCCGGCCGCCAGCGCATAGCCGATCGAGCCCATGGGGGTGAAGACCGGATAGTTCCACGGGCCGATCACACCGACCACGCCGTAGGGCACGTAGTCGACCGAGGCCGCCACGTTGGGCATCAACAGCCCCGGCGGGACCTGGCGCCGGCGCAGAACCCGCTCGGCGTGTCCGGCTGCCCACCGCAGGTGGTCGATGGTGAGGACGAGTTCGAGCAGCGCGTCGTCGACCGGCTTGCCGTTCTCGCGGTGGATCAGCTCGGCGAGCTCACGCATCCGGCGGGCCAGGACGGCGGCGTAGGCGCGCAGCCGCTCGCCCCGCCCCGAGTAGCCGATGCCGGCCCACCACCCCGCCGCGTCGCGGGCCCGCTCGACGGCGGCGTCGACCGCGGCAGCGTCGTAGACCGGGAAGGATCCGAGCGTGTCGCCGGTGGCCGGATCATGCGAGGCGAACGTCACCGCGGGGGCACCACCGCCGACACTGTCGGTCATGGCTCCAACGGTACTGACCGGATGGTCAGGCGCTGTGCTGGTCCGGCCTGTCCCAGTAGAAGGTCTCCGGGTCGTAGATCGCGGGGCACGGGACCTGCCACGGATTGGTGATGCCGCCGGTGGCGAGGTTCTCGTGGCTGGGAACGTTGCGGAGCGCGGTCTTCGCGATCACGACGTTGGGGAAGTCGGCGACGCACCCCATGAAGAACGGACCGTCCTTGACGTGGATCTTCATCATCTCCCACACCAGTTGGGTGCGTTTGAGGACGTCGGGCTCGCGCTTGGTCTTCGCGTAGAGGTTCCACAGTTTGGCGATGGGGCCGCCGGCCTCGGGCTCGAGTCGCGGCGGATGGCGCTTCCACGGGTCGACACTCTTCTCGGTGTGCTCCTCCGGCGTTCCCTTCACCGCGTAGTAGGAGCCCTCCAGCGGTGCCCACCGGGAGTTCTCGATCGGCACCAGCCACATCGGCGAGATCAGGCAGGTCGCACCGTTGCTGACCTCCCAGTTGGTGTGCGACATAAGCTGTCCCGCCGACCACTGGTCGCCGAAGGACTCCGGCGGTATCGGGCGCCGCACCATCTTGAGCCCGATGTCCTTGGCGTTCTGCACCAGCTGGTCGTCCTTCGCCCCTTCGGTCTGGGCGATGTCGGCCGAGTAGTCGATGTCGACGCTCAGCTTGCTGCCGTCCGGGAACTCGAGGTAGCCGTCGTTGTTGGTGTCCTTCAGACCGAGGTCGGCGAGCAGCTTCTTCGCCTTGCTGACGTCACGCTTGATGTAGGAGTTCTTCCAGGTGTTGTAGACGCTATGGCCGTCGGAGCCCTGGAATTCCAGCGACTTCACCCCGAGCGTGCCGGTCGTCTTCTGCCCCTGCTGGAAGTAGAGCGTCTTGCGCGCCCAGTCGCGATCGAAGGCGTAGGAGAGCGCCTGCCGGAATCGCGGGTCGCGGAAGAGCTTGCGCAGCTTGGGATCGGGATAGTCGTAGTTGAGGAAGAACATCGACCCGGTGCCGGATCCGCTGTCCCACAGGTTGATCTCGATGCCGGCCCGGGCCTTGTTCTGGCTCAGCGCGGACACGTCTGCGAGGCCGATCTGGTTGAACGGGCCGTGGCAGTAGTCGATCTTGCCCTGCTGCACCTGAAGCTTGCCGACCTGCGCGTCCTGCACGTTGTTGATGACGATCTCGTCGATGTAGGGCAGCTGATCGCCCTCCTTGCTGACCACCCAGTAGTAGGGGTTGCGCTCGAGGACCACGCCCTTGTTGTTGTCGAACGACTTGCACTTGTAGCCGATCATGGTCGGGCAGTCCGGGTTGCGCATCCAGTCGGTCTTCTGCTCCCACAGGCCGCCGACCGAGTCCCAGTTCTTCGGGACGCTCTTGTTGTACTTCGGGTGGAACTGCTTGGCGTAGTGCTTCGGGATCACCCAGATGGCGCCGTTGTTTCCGATCGCGCCCTTGGCGTAGGACGCGAGGTGGCCGTCGACGATCGGCTGGGGCGCGTCGTAGGTCAGCTTCAGCGTCAGGTCGTCGACCTTCGACATCTTGCACAGGGTGCCGTTGGCCGATCGGCAGGCGTCCGGAGGCGTCTGCGCGAAGTGGCCGGGGAGGATGATGTCCTCCCACCAGAAGAGGACGTCATCGACGGTGAACGCCGTGCCGTCCGACCACTTCAGGCCGGGCCGGAAATGCAGGGTCCACACCGAGGCGTCGGCGTTCGAGGACCAGGCGTGGACGAGACCCGGTGCGATGTCGAGTCCGTCGTTGACCCATCGCAGCGGGGAGTGGCCGTAGAAGAATTCGCGGTTGGAGTCCGCCTTCGCGGTGCCCTGGCTGGAGAACACCATCATGTTCAGGGTGCCGCCGTACTTGCCTTGCTGCACCCACTTGTGGGGTACGACGAGGGGGCGGTCCGGGAGCCGCTTGGCGACAGCCGCCATCTTGCCGGACTTCACCTGGCTGGCCAGGGTCGGTGACTCGTTGAAACTCTTCGGAACAGGCAGCGGCTTCTTCGCCGAGCCCTTGGCGGTGCTTTCTGCGGCACCTCCGCCACCGCCACCGGAGGAGCCGGAACTGCTTGTGCACGCGGCCAGCATGGACGAGCCGGCCACGACGGCCGAGCCGTACAAGAATTTCCGTCGGGAAAGCCCTGCCCCATTGTTCACGTCGATTCATCCCTTCTGTGCCTACCCCTGGCGCCTACCTCGGGCGCCCACCTGTCCGGGTGCCGTTGATACCCGCAGGAGGGTGGCTGGAAAACGCTTGCCGAAAACCCTCGCATCGCGAGCCGGGCATGTCAAGGCGGCACATGTGACCCATCGCGGGCTCCCTGCAGCGAACCGTCAGCCCCTCGAGAACTCCCCACGTCACGGTCAGTTGAATCAGAACAAGCGCTGAGACGGGTCGTCGATGCCGCGCAGCGCGTCGTAGTCGAGCGTCAGACAGCCGATGGAGCGGTCGGCGGCCAGCACCCGCGCCTGCGGCTTGATCTCCTGCGCCGCGAGCACTCCCCGGACCGGGGCGAGGAGGGGGTCACGATTGAGTAACTGCAGGTAGCGGGTGAGCTGCTCGACGCCGTCGATCTCGCCCCGGCGCTTGATCTCGATCGCCACGGCGCCGCCGTCCGGGTCGCGCGCCAGGATGTCGACCGGGCCGATCGCCGTCGGGTACTCCCGGCGGACGAGCCGGTAGCCGGGCCCGAGGGTCTCGATGTGCTCGGCGAGCAGCTCCTGCAGATGGGCCTCGACGCCGTCCTTGACCAGGCCGGGGTCGACCCCGAGCTCGTGGCTGGAGTCGTGCAGCACCTCGGCGACGGTGATGACCAGCTGGTCGCCGGACCGGTTGGCCACCGTCCACACGCCGTCGGCTTCCCGCAGGGTGCAGGGCGGGCTCATCCAGTTCAGCGGCTTGTAGGCCCGGTCGTCGGCGTGCACGGCGACCGACCCGTCGGCCTTGATCAGGATCAATCGGGACGCCATGGGCAGGTGGGCGCTTAGCCGCCCGACGTAGTCGACCGAACACCGCGCAATGACGAGCCGCACCCGGCGGAGGCTACTGGATCGCCCCGCAGCCCACCCCACACCCCACCTCACCCCCACCTCCCCCCATGTCCAAAAGCCACTACTAGTGGGTTTTGGACATCTCGAACGGCGTGTCGCCGACCAAAAGCCACTACTAGTGGGTTTTGTCGGAGTGGAGATCGGGTCGCGGGCCCGTCCTCGGGGTCAGGCGGGTCAGGCGGGTCAGGCGGGCCAGGCGGGTGGGCGCTTGGCGAGGAATGCCGCCATGCCCTCCCGGGCCTCGGGTGTCTGGCTGGCGGCCGCCATCACCTCGACCGCGAAGGTGTAGGCGTCCCGCTCGGGCCGGTCCAGCTGTGCGTAGAGCGCCTGCTTCCCCACGCCCTTGGACCGGGCGCTCCCCCGCGTCGCCCGGTCGAGCAGGTCGAGGGCCGCCTTCTCCAGGTCGGCGTCCGGCACCACCCGGTTGACCAGGCCCCACGCGCAGGCCGTGCGGGCGTCGATCACGTCCCCGGTGAGCGCCATCTCGAACGCGCGTTTGCGGCCGACGTTTCGGGCGATCGGGACCATCGGGGTGTGGCAGAACCACCCGCCCCTGCCCCCTGGTGCGGCGAAGCCGGCGGACTCACCGGCCACCGCCAGGTCGCACGAGGCCACCAGCTGGCAGCCGGCCGCCGTGGCCAGCGCATGCACCCGGGCCACGACGACCTGGGGGATGTTCTGCATGGTCTGCATCAGGTCGGTGCACAGGGCGAGCAACCGCCGCACGCCCGCCAGGTCGGCCTCGGCGACGTCGGCGAAGTCGTGCCCGGCCGAGAAGACCCGCCCGGCGCCGGCGAGGATCACGCCGCGCGCGTCGGTCTCCCCGACCTCGGCGAACGCGGCCCGCAGTTCGCGCAGGTGGTCGAAGGACAGCGCGTTGCGCCGGTCGGGGCGGTTCATGGTCACGGTGGTGAACTCGCCCTCGCGCTCGACCAGCACGTGCGGATAGCTCCCCATGACCGCACCGTACGCCGACGGGCCCGCCGGCTCACCACTCATCGGCCGGCCTCCGTCCGGCAGGCCTCGACCAGGGCGGGCAGGTGCGGGGACGTCCTGCCCAGCGGTACGGCGAACAGCGTCCGGACGCCCAGCTCGGCCCCCGCGAACGGGACGTAGGCGATCCCCGGTGCCGGGGTGATCTCGGCCTGCGAGGCGTAGAACACCGTCCACGTCGGCGGTCCGGTGGCGATGGCGGCGAGGGTGTCCTGGTCGGTGGTGAACGTCGGTCCCAGTAGCGGTTCGAAGCCCTCGTCCCGGCAGGCACCGGTCACCAGGTCGACCAGCTGCGGATTGGCGTCGTGCGGCGCGATGCGCAATCCCAGGGGGGCGAGGTCGGCGAGCCGGACGACCGGCTCCGCGGCCAGCCGATGATGGGCCGGCAGCGCCGCGACCAGCCGGTCCTGCCACAGCGGGACGAGCCGGACACCTTCGGTCGTCGGTCCGTCCCGGACGAAGGCCCCGTCGAGCTCACCGTCGCGGACCCGGCGGAGCCGCACCGCCCGCGGAGCACTCACCAGGTCGAGGATCACCTCCGGCGCCTCGACGGCGAAGACCGCGAGCACCCGCTGCAGCCGGGTACCGAGGCCGACCGACGTCCCGATGCGCAGCACGGCGGCCTTGCACAGCGCGGCCATGCCGTCGAGTGCCTCCCGTTCGGCATCGACGACGGCGACGGCACGGGGCAGGAACTCCCGGCCGGCGTGGGTCAGGGTGACCGTCCGGGTCCCCCGGTCGAAGAGGTCGACCCCGAGTTCCCGCTCCAGCCGCCGGACCTGCTGACTGACCGCCGACTGCACGATGTGCAACCGCTCGGCCGCCCGACCGAAGTGCAGCTCGTCGGCGACGGCAAGGAAATAGTGCAGCTGGCGAAGCTCCACGAGCGCCTCCACCGATCAGGACTCGTGATCACTCTAGGCGCGAGCTGGCCCTTGGTCACCGCAGATCTGCGCGCTGGAATAGCCCCAGCGGCAGTTCGGCTGAGACGGGCAGGAGGAGGCATCGTGGCGGGAGCTCTGATCATCGGCGCGGGACCGGGACTCGGCGGGTCCATCGCCCACCGCTTCGCGCGGGAGGGAATGCCGGTCTCGCTCGTCGCGCGGCGTTCGGCGACCGTCGACGCGGTGGCGCGGACCCTCGGCGGGTCGGGGGCGCCCGTCCTGCCGCTGACCGCGGACGTCGCGGACGAGGTGGGCCTGCGGTCCGCGCTCGACGCGGCCACCGGCACGTTCGGTAGTCCGTCCGCCCTCATCTACAACACGGGCCTCATCAGGTCGGACGCTCCCGGAGAGCTCTCCCCGGACGAACACCGGCACGCGTGGACGGTGAACGTCCTGGGTGCCCTGACGGCCGCCACGCACCTCGCGCCGGCGATGGCCGACAACGGCGGCGGGAGCATCCTCATCACCGGGGGAATGCCGCAGGTCGACGCGCGCTACACCAGCCTCTCGCTCGGCAAGGCCGGGGTCCGGGCCCTGACGGCCGTGCTGCATCAGCAGTACGGACCTGCCGGCGTCCACGTCGCGACGGTGACCGTCTACGGGGCCATCGCTGCCGGCACCGGCTTCGACCCGGGCGACATCGCCGAGCACTACTGGCGCCTGCACACCCAACCCCGCGGCGAGTGGCAACTCGAAGTCGCCTACCGGGGTGCCGCGGCGACCTCCTAGTTGTTGATCTCCTCCGCGGCAAGTGCCTCGAGGACCGGGAGTGCGGTGACGAGCTGCGCGCGCTGGCTGTCGGTCAGGCCGGCGACCCGGTTGGCGAGGTAGGCGGTCCGGTCGCGGCGCAACGACTCGAGCAGGTCGTGGCCGGCCGCACTGATGCCCACCCGGGAGGATCGCCGGTCGTCGGGATCCGGCTTGCGCTCGAGGTACCCGAGCTGGTCGAGGGCCGCGACCACCCGGGTCATCGTCGGAGCGGCCACACCCTCGCGGCAGGCGAGGTCACCGATGCGCAGCGGGCCGAACTTCTCGACCGTCGCGAGCGCGGACACCTGACTCGAGGTCGGTCCCACCCCGCCGTGGACCCGCATCCGGCGACCGATCCGGTTGATCGCCAGCCTCAGCCGGGCGATCGTCTCCAGGTCGATGCCTGGCTCGAGGGAGGAGCGGACCGTCGAACTCGGCACGGTTCTGTCCTCCTGCTCGCGGGTGTCGGCGGCGACACGGTGATGACGATAGCAACAGTGCACCACCCGCGAGCCGCAACGCAGCAGGGGTCACCCCGTCGGCAGAGTCATCGTGCACCAGACCATGACAACGCCGAGACGGCGGTTCGCTCGACCGTGAGAATCCGGTCGAGGCGGGTGAGCAACAGGATGCGGACGACCCGTGGCGGCGGATCGCGGAGCACCAGCCGGCGACCGACCAGACCGGCGCGCCGGTGGGTGCCCACGAGCACTCCGAGACCGGTCGCGTCGATCAACTCGAGGTCACCCATGTCCACGACGAGCGCGCCTTCACCGTCGGCGACGGCACGGTGCAAGGCATCCCGCGCCGTCGCGGACCCGGTCACATCCAACCTGCCCGCCAGCTCCACCAGCTGGCCCGGACACACGGTCGTGGCATGCATCGAACTCCCGCTTCACTCGGCCCCCGCGGTGCTCCTCTTCTAGGAGAGACGTATGAGGTGCCTGATACGTTGCCTCGTGCGCAAAATCGCCACCGGTGCGACACTCCACCCGTGGCGATAGCGGCGACCGATACCCCGGCCGCCCTCGATCCGGTGATCGCGCTGGTCGTCGTCGGGCTGCTCGCCATCGTGCTGCGCTGGACCTTCGGTTCCCGACGGACGGGGTTGATCCGATCGGGCAGGTCGGGCGACACCGGTCTGCTGCGGCCGGTGGCGGTGGTCGAGACGAGAGCGCAGGCCAACGCCCTGCGCGCCCTGCTCTCCGACGCCAACGTCCGGTCGACCCTCGACACCGGCCCCGACGGCCGGATCCGGCTGCTCGTCTTCGCCGAGGACGCCGACCGCGCCCAGGGCGTGGTACCCCCGACGCTCTAGAGTTGGTCGTCGCGCAGGTCGATCCGCTCGACGTCGGCGCCGAGAGCGCGCAGATGCCCGGCGAAGCCCGCGTAGCCCCGGTCGATGTGCTTGATCTCCGCCACCGTCGTCACGCCGTCGGCGACGAGTCCGGCCAGCACCAGAGCGGCACCGGCCCGGATGTCGGTCGCGCGGACGGGCGCCCCGGACAGGCGCGGCCGGCCGCGGATCACGGCGTGGTGTCCGTCGGTGCGGACGTCCGCACCGAGCCGGGACAGCTCGTCGATGAACATGAACCGGCCCTCGAAGATGTTCTCGGTGACCATCGCGGCGCCCTCGGACACGGCCGCCAGTGCGATGACGGCCGGCTGCAGGTCGGTCGGGAAGCCCGGGTAGGGCAGGGTGACGACGTCGATCGCCGTGGGCCGGCGGTCCATCCGCACCCGGAACCCGTCCGGCACGACCTCGACGGAGGCACCCGCGGTCGTCAGCTTGTCGAGCGTGATCTCCAGGTGCTCGGCCACCGAATGGCGCACGACGACATCACCCTGGGTCATCGTGGCGGCGATCGCCCAGGTGCCGGCGACGATGCGGTCGGGCACGGTGTGATGGACGACGGGAGCCAGCGCATCGACCCCGTCGACGACCAGCGTCGAGGTGCCGGCGCCGGAGATCTGGGCGCCCATCGCCTGCAGCATGGCGGCGATGTCGACGATTTCCGGCTCTCGCGCGGCGTTGTCGATCACGGTCGTGCCCTTGGCCAGTACGGCGGCCATCAGCAGGTTCTCGGTGGCGCCGACGCTCGGGAAGTCCAGCCAGATGGTGGCACCGGTCAGTTGGCCGGCCGAGGCGACCAGGAATCCGTGCTCGTTCGTGACCACGGCGCCGAGCCGCTCGAGCCCGGCGATGTGCATGTCGAGCCCGCGGGAGCCGATGTTGTCACCGCCGGGCAGGGCGACCTTGGCCTCACCGCACCGGGCGACCAGCGGCCCGAGCACGCAGATCGAGGCCCGCAGCCGGCGGACCAGGTCGTAGTCGGCCTCGCTGTTCGGCCGGGCCGGAACGCTGATCGAGAGCCGGTCCGCCGTGGAGTCGACGTCGCAGCCCAGCCGCCGCAGCACCTCCGTCATGATCGCCACGTCGACGATGTCGGGCACGGCGGTCAGGGTGGTGGTGCCCTCGGCGAGCAGCGCGGCGGCCATCAGCTTGAGCACGCTGTTCTTCGCACCGGTCACCGGCACCTCGCCGGCCAGCCGGGCTCCACCGGACACTCGGAACTGGGGCACCGAGACATCGTACGGACTGTCCGGACGCGCTCCGCACGGCCACGCCGGGAGCACCCGGTCGGGGCGCCGTAGGGTGGCGCCATGGCCGTCCACTTGACCCGCATCTATACCAAGACCGGCGACGACGGGACGACGGCACTCGGCGACTTCAGCCGGGTCCGCAAGACCGATCCCCGGCTCGTCGCCTACGCCGACGTCGACGAGACCAACGCCGCGGTGGGTGCCGCGGTCGCGCTCGGCGCGCTGCCCGAGGACGTGCGCGCCGAGCTGCAGCGGGTGCAGAACGACCTGTTCGACGTCGGGGCCGACCTGTGCGCCCCGCTGGACGCGGAATCGACCCAGTCCCGCCTGCGGATCACGTCCGGCTACGTCGACCGCCTCGAGGCGGCGTGCGACGAGTTCAACGACCGGTTGGCGGCGCTGGACAGCTTCATCCTTCCCGGCGGCACCCCCGGAGCGGCGCTCCTGCATGTCGCGCGGACCGTCGCCCGGCGGGCCGAGCGCAGCGCGTGGGCCCTGGTGGAGGCCGACCCGGAGCGCACCAACGCCCTCACCGGGCGCTACCTCAACCGGCTCTCCGACCTGCTGTTCGTGCTGGCGCGGGCCGCCAACCCCGACGGTGACGTCCTGTGGCAGCCCGGTGGCGACCACTGAGGCTGACGCCGGGCCTCAGCCGAGGGCGAATCCGGGCATCGTGAAGCCCGGCGGGGAGGACTCCAGCCAGGAGAGGAAGCCGGTCACCGCGTCCTCGCTCATCGCCAGCTGGACCGCGTCGGGCCCGCTGCGACACTCGATGATGACAGCGCCGGACTGCACCGCCCAGGATTCGGCGCCGGACGGGATGCGTTGGCGGGACACCTGCAGGGCCGGGCGGGACAGCACCCGGGCGGGGCGGGGCGAGAAGGTGAAGACCCGGAACCACTGCAGCTCGTCGCCGGCGTAGCGGCCCACGCCGAGGGCCCAGCCACGCCCGACCGTTCCGGTCCGGGTCCGCAGGCTCATGTCGACCGCGCCGCCGCCGCGCAGCAGGAAGCGGCGGCGCAGGACGAAGGCGCCGAGCGTGCCGGCGGCGAGAGCGAGCACGAGGGCGACGATCTCGATCAGCTCCACGCCGCTCTCGCCCCTCCGTCCCTCACTGCGGAGCGCGTCTTAGACGGCCTGTCCCGCGGCGCGCAGCCGGGACAACGCGCGGGCCTCGGCGTCTTTCGCGTCGGGGTCGTCACCGCCGGACCGGGCGCGCTCGAGCGCCGCCTCGGCCCGCGATACGTCGATCTCGTCGGAGAGCTCCGCCATCTCGGCCAGGATGGACACGCCGTCGGACGTCACCGAGAGGAATCCGCCGTGCGCCGCGACGACCAGTTCCTCGTCGTTGTCCTGCCGGATGCGCACCACGCCTCCGGGGGCGAGCTCACCGAGCAGCGGAATGTGGCCGGGAAGCACCCCGAGTTCGCCCTCGGTGGTGCGGGCCAGCACCATCGTCGCGTCACCCGACCAGATCGGGCGCTCGACGGCGACGAGCTCGACGTGCAGTGTGGCCACCAACGCTCCTTCGACGTGCAAGTGGTTTCCGCAGTGTATCGATCGGGTCGCGCGTCCTTCATACGGCCTCGGCGACCCGGGGGCTAGCCGTGGTGGGCGGCCCAGATCGCCACGACGACGATCACGAGGACGGTCCCGGCGAAGCCGACCAGCACCATCCAGCCCTGCCGTCCCTGGCCGGGACGCTGCGGATCGATCGGCACGCGTCCGAGGGTACGACGCCCGTGCGGCGGTCAGTGCCGCCGGTAGCCGATCCCGAAGCCGCGCGGGTACAGCGGGCCGCTCCCGTCGGCGCGCGGCACCGTGACAGGCAGCCGGCCGGTCGGGTTGGCCCCCACGAGGGTGTCGACCAGGGCGGTCAGCGAGGGCCGCTGGTAGCCGTAGGCGGCGAGGTAGGTCGGGGTGTCCGGGACGTAGGCGATGTCGTACGGCCCGCCCAGGGCGGCGACCACGACCGGCGTGCCGGAGCCGAGCAGCGCGGCGACCAGCCGCTGCTGGCCGACGTCACCCCACCCGTTGTAGGTGGTGACCACCACGACGTCGTTCTGCTTGGCGGCCGCGACCGCCGCGTCGATCGCCGACCGGCTCGGGTTCGCCCCGAGGTACGCCGAGTTGTAGTAGGCCTGCGCGGTCAGCCCCTTGGCGTTCAGGTCGGCGGCGACCGTCCCGGTCGACGTCGCCCCCCAGCCGGTGACCAGCACGTGCTTCCCGGGCGCCGGCGCGATCGGGAGGGTGCCCGCGGCGTTCTTGACCAGCGTCACCGAACGCCGGGAGATCCGCGCCATCGTCGCGAGGTGTGCCGGCGTCCCGACCGTGGCGTCGACCGCCGCCGAGGTGGTGTAGGGGTTGTCGAAGAGGCCGAGCTGGAACTTCATCCGCAGGATCCGGAAGACCGACCGGTCGATCCGGGCGGTGCTGATGGTCCCGTCCTGCACGGCGCCGATCACCGCCTGCACCGCGCTGGGCAGCTTCGGCGGCATGAGCAGCTCGTCGTCGCCGGCGTTCACCGCGTCGAGTGCCACCTGGTCCGGCGGAATGCCGGCGAGCGCACCGGCACCGAGTGAGTCGGTGACCACCACGCCGTTGTAGTCGAGGGTGTGGCGGAGCAGCCCGGTGACGATCGGCTTGGACAGGCTGGCCGGCGTCCCGGACGGGTCGAGCGCGGGGGCCACGATGTGTGCTGCCATGATCGACTTCACCCCGGCCCTGATCGCCGCGCGGAACGGCGGGATGTCGGTCGCCATGATCTGGGCCCGCGTCTCGTGGGTGATCGCCACACCGTTGTCGGTGTTGACGGTGGTGTCCCCGAGCCCGGGGAAGTGTTTGGCCTGCGCAGCGACGCCGGACCGCTGGTAACCGGCGACCGCGGCGGCGGCGAAGCGGGACACCGTCGTCGGGTCATCGCCGAACGAGCGCGGGCCGTCGGCGGCGTTCTTCGGGTTGGTGTTGACGTCGACCACCGGGGCGTCGTCGACCGAGATCCCCTGGGCCCGCAGTTCGGCACCGGTGACCGACGCGGCGGCTCCGGCGTTGCCCGGATCGCCGGTCGCCCCGATCGCCATGTTGCCGGGCGACACCGCCCCGGGCGAGCCGATGCGGGTGACGATGCCGCCCTCCTGGTCGGTACTGATCTGCAGCGGCACCGCCGGCGACCCGGACAGCGCCGCGCTCTGCAGGCCGTTGGAGAGGGCCGCGGTCTGCTGTGGGCTCTTCAGGCTGTCCGTCCAGGCGAAATAGATCACCCCGCCGAGGTGGTACCTGGCGACCAGTTGCGCGCCGTTGTCGACGTCGTCGCCGTAGAGGGCATGGTTGGCCGCGACGTAGGACGGTGCCTCGGTGGTCGCGGTGTCGCCGTAGGCGTAGCTGACGAACATCTGGCCGACCTTCTCCGGCAAGGTCATGCGGCTCATCACCGCCCGGACCCGGGCGTCCAGTCCGGGTCTCGTCGCACCGGCGGCCGGCGCCGCGTCCGCAGGGACGACCGCCGCCGCGACACAGGCCGCGGCGGCGGTGGTGGCGAGCAGGGCGGATCCGGTCAGGCGACGAGCGGTCACGCGAACTCCCAGAGGCCGAGTGTGGCGAAATAACCGTTCCGAGCCGAAGATCGGAAAGGATTCCACCCCAGCCGGAGCGTCCTGTCAACGCCCTCTCTGGGACCCTCTGGGCGCTATCGGCGCAGCTTCTCGGCGTTGGCCTTGACGTCGTCGATGCCGCCGCAGTTGAGGAAGGCCTGCTCGGGCAGGTCGTCGTACTCGCCGTCGCAGAGTGCCTTGAACGACGAGACCGTCTCCTCGCGCGAGGTGAACACGCCGGGGATGCCGGTGAACTGCTCGGCGACGTAGAACGGCTGGGAGAGGTAACGCTGGATACGCCGGGCCCGGCCGACGACGATCTTGTCCTCCTCGGACAGCTCGTCGATGCCCAGGATGGCGATGATCTGCTGCAGCTCCTGGTTGCGCTGCAGGATCTGCTTCACCCGCTGCGCGACGTCGTAGTGCTCCTGGCCGACGTACTGCGCGTCGAGGATCCGGGAGCTCGAGGTCAGCGGGTCCACGGCCGGGAAGATGCCCAGCTGGAAGATCTGCCGGGACAGCGTCGTCGTCGCGTCGAGGTGGGCGAAGGTCGTCGCCGGCGCCGGGTCGGTGTAGTCGTCGGCGGGAACGAACACCGCCTGCATCGAGGTGATCGAGTGGCCGCGGGTCGACGTGATCCGCTCCTGCAGCTGTCCCATCTCGTCGGCCAGGGTCGGCTGGTACCCCACCGCAGACGGCATCCGGCCGAGCAGCGTCGAGACCTCCGACCCGGCCTGGGTGAACCGGAAGATGTTGTCGATGAACAGCAGCACGTCCTGGTTCTGGACGTCGCGGAAGTACTCGGCCATCGTCAGCGCCGACAGGCCGACCCGCAGCCGGGTGCCCGGCGGCTCGTCCATCTGCCCGAAGACGAGCGCGGCGTCGTTGATCACGCCGTCTTCGGACATCTCCAGGAAGAGGTCGTTGCCCTCCCGGGTGCGCTCACCGACGCCGCCGAAGACCGAGGTGCCACCGAAGTTACGCGCGACCCGGGTGATCATCTCCTTGATCAGCACGGTCTTGCCCACGCCGGCGCCACCGAACAGGCCGATCTTCCCGCCCTGCACGTAGGGGGTGAGCAGGTCGATGACCTTGATGCCGGTCTCCAACATCTCGGTCTTGCCCTCGATCTGGTCGAACGGGGGCGGCGGGCGGTGGATGCCCCAGCGCTCGCCCTCCAGCTTCAGGTCGGGCTCGTCCAGGCAGCGGCCCAGTGCGTTGAAGACGTGGCCCTTCACCTGGTCGCCGACCGGCACCGAGATCGGGCCGCCGGTGTCGGTGACGGCGGCGCCGCGGACCAGGCCGTCGGTGGGCTGCATCGAGATCGCCCGGACCATGTTGTCGCCGATGTGCTGCGCGACCTCGAGGTTGAGCGTGTGGGTCTCCCCACCCAGCTGAAGATCGACCAGCAGCTCGTTGTTGAGCATCGGCATCGAGTCGCGGGGGAACTCCACGTCGACGACCGGGCCGGTCACCCGGACCGCCCGACCGGTCGCGGCGTCCTTCGTGGTCTCGGCGTGCTCGGCGGTTGCCGTCATGCTGCTCTCTCTCCCTCGGCCGGTGGGCCGGTTATCGGTGACGCGTCAGGCGGACGCGGCGAGCGCGTCGGCGCCGCCCACGATCTCGCTGATCTCCTGGGTGATCTGGGCCTGGCGAGCCTGGTTGGCCTCACGGGTCAGCGTCTCGACCAGCTCGTCGGCGTTGTCGCTCGCCGACTTCATCGCCCGCTGCCGGGCGGCCGACTCCGACGCCGCGGCCTCCAGCAGCGCAGAGTAGAGCCGGGTGGTGACGTATTTCGGCAGCATCGCGTCGAGGAGCGCCTCGGGCTCCGGCTCGAACTCGTACTGCGGCAAGGCTCCCTCCGGCGGGGCCTCCTCGGACTCCTCCACCACCATCGGCGCGATCCGCGTGGCCACCGGCTCCTGGGTCACCATCGAACGGAACTCGGTGTAGACGATGTGGATCTCGTCCACGCCCTCGATCTCGTCGCCGCCAGGGCCCTCGGCGGTGTCGTCCGCGCCGGCCTCGAACGCCCTGATCAAGGTCTGGCTCGCCTCGCGGGCGTCGGTGTAGCGCGGCTGCTCGGAGAATCCGGTCCACTCCGCCACGATCGGACGGTCCCGGAACCGGTAGTAGCCGACGCCCTTGCGGCCGATCACGTAGAGCCGGGACTCCTTGCCCTCGTCCCTGAGCAGGGCCTGCAACTCCTCCGCCTGCCGGATCGCGTTGGCGCTGTAGCCACCGGCCAGGCCGCGATCGCTGGTGACCAGCAGCACGGCCGCGCGTTTGGGCTCGGGCCGCTCCACCAGCAGCGGATGGTCCACCGACGCGTTGCTGGCCAGGGCGGTGAGCGCCCGGGTGATCTCGTCGGCGTAGGGCCGGCTGTCCTCGACCCGGGCCCGCGCCTTGGCGATCCGCGACGCCGCGATGAGCTCCATCGCCTTGGTGATCTTCTTGGTCGACTGGATCGACCGGATCTGCTGCCGGTAGACGCGAAGGCTGGTCGCCATCGGTCAGTCCTTCTTCTCGGGCTTCGGCTGCCGGTAGCGGGTGACCTTCTCCTGGCCGACCTCGGACTCGTCCATGGCCTCGGCCTCCTCGTGCCCGAGGACCGAGCCGTCGGAGGTCTCGAACCCGTCCCGGAAGTTCGTGATCGCCTCCTTGAGGAGGGTCTCGTTCTCCTCGTCGAGCTTGCCGGTGTCCCTGATCGAGCGGTAGACGTCCTCGTGCTGGCGCCCGACGTAGTCGAGGAACTCGTCCTCGAACTTCCGGACGTCGGCGACCGGCACGTCGTCGAGCTGCCCGGTGGTCCCCGCCCAGATCGCCACGACCTGCCGCTCGACCGGCATCGGGGAGAACTGCGGCTGCTTGAGCAGTTCGTAGATCCGCTCACCACGGGCGAGCTGGGCCTTGGATGCGGCGTCCAGGTCGGAGCCGAAGGACGCGAAGGCCTCCAGGTCGCCGTACTGCGCGAGGTCGATCCGCATTGTTCCGGAGATGCTCTTCATCGCCCGGATCTGCGCGCTTCCGCCGACCCGGGAGACCGAGTTTCCGACGTCGATCGCCGGTCGTTGCCCGGAGTTGAACAGGTCGGGGTCGAAGTAGATCTGGCCGTCGGTGATCGAGATGACGTTGGTCGGGATGTAGGCCGAGATGTCGTTGGCCTTGGTCTCGATGATCGGCAGGCCGGTGAGCGAGCCGCTGCCGAGCTCGTCGGAGAGCTTCGCGCAGCGCTCGAGCAGCCGGGAGTGCAGGTAGAAGACGTCACCGGGGTAGGCCTCGCGGCCCGGCGGGCGGCGCAGCAGCAGGGACACGGCGCGGTAGGCCTCGGCCTGCTTGGTCAGGTCGTCGAAGATGATCAGAGCGTGCTGGCCCTGGTACATCCAGTGCTGGCCGAGCGCCGAGCCGGTGTAGGGCGCCATGTACTTGAAGCCCGGCGGGTCGGAGGCCGGCGCCGCCACGATGGTCGTGTAGTCCATCGCGCCGTGCTCCTCGAGCGCGGACCGGACCGTGGCGATGGTCGAGGCCTTCTGCCCGATGGCGACGTAGATGCACTTGACCTGCCGCGCGGGGTCGCCGGACTCCCAGTTCTCACGCTGGTTGATGATCGTGTCGACCGCGATCGCCGTCTTCCCGGTCTGCCGGTCGCCGATGATCAGCTGCCGCTGGCCGCGCCCGATGGGGGTCATCGCGTCGATGGCCTTCAGGCCGGTCTGCATCGGCTCCTTCACCGGCTGCCGCTCGACGACCGAGGGTGCCTGCGTCTCCAGCGGGCGGCGTTCGGTGGTCTTGAGCTCCCCCTGCCCGTCGAGCGGGTGGCCCAGCGGGTCGACGACCCGGCCGAGGTAGGCGTCGCCGACCGGCACCGAGAGCACCTCGCCGGTCCGCTTGACCGGCTGCCCCTCCTCGATCTTGCTGCCGTCACCCAGGAGGATCACGCCGATGTCGCGGACGTCGAGGTTGAGCGCGAGCCCGAGGACGCCGCCCTCGAACTCCAGCAGCTCGTTGGCCATCGCCGAGGGCAGGCCCTCGACGTGCGCGATCCCGTCGCCGGTGTCGGTCACCGTCCCGACCTCTTCGCGGGAGATCTCCGGCGAGTAGGAGGACACGTAGTTCTCGATCGCGCTCCGAATCTCTTCGGAGGAGATCGTCAGCTCCGCCATGGGGGTCTCGTCTCTGCTCTCGTGGTGGGTGCGGTAATCGTCATCAGGCCCTGGATGTCAATACTGTGGTCGGGACCGTCGCCGGTCAGCCGGCGAGGTCACGGCGTACCTCGTCGATCCGGTGCAGGATGGTCCCGTCGATCACGTCGTCGCCGACCCGCACGAGCACCCCGCCGAGCACCGTCGGGTCGACATCGATCTGCAGGACCACATCTCGACGGTAGATCCGCCCGAGGACCGCGATGAGCCTTTCCTGCTCGTCGTCGGTGAGCGGAACGGCGGTCCGTACCCGGGCGACCGAGCGGTCCCGGCGGGCCGCGGCCTGGTCGCAGAGGTCCTCGATCGTCCGCTCGAGGCTGCGTCCCCGCGGTACGGCGACGGCCCGGTCGAGCAGCCGTCGGGTGGCCGGGCGCACCCGGTCGGCGATCAGGGAGTCCAGCAGCTCCTGGCGGCGCTCGGGCGAGACGGCCCGGTCGCCCAGAGCGGTCTGCAGCTCGGGCTCGGCGTCCAGGATCCGACCGAAGCGGAACAGCTCGTCCTCGACCTCGTCGAGCGCCCCGTCGCGATCCGCGCCGGTGAAGGTGGCCTGCCGGGCGAGGAGCTCGATCACGTCGACGAGGTCGGCCGGCTGGGACCAGTGCGCCCGGACGGCGTCGCGGAGGACCTCGAGGGTGACCTCCCCGACCCGCTCGGAGAAGAGGGACTCCAGCAGCCCGACGCGGGCCTGCTCGGGCGTCGACGCGTCGGCCAGCATCCGGCGCAGCACCGGCTCGTCGTCGAGCACGCCAAGCACGGCGTACAGCTCGTCGCCGACCTGCAGGGCGCCGGCGCCATCGACGTCACGTAGCGCGCCGTCCAGCCGCTCGTCGAGGCGGGACTGCGACTCCCTGCTCACGCCGTGCATCAGCGGGGCACCGAGACGTCCGGGCTGTCGCCGCCGGCGGACAGCTCGTCGAGCTCGCCGATGAACCGGTCGACCGTGCCGTGCCGGCGGGCGTCGTCATCGAGGGACTCGCCGACGATGCGGCTCGCCAGCTGAACCGACATCTGCCCGATCTCGGTCCGCAGCTCGGCGACAACCTGCCGCCGCTGGGCGGCGAGCTGCTCCTCGCCGCGGACCCTGATCCGGTCGGCCTCCGCCTGGGCCTGCGTGCGCATCTCCTCGACGATGCTCTGCGCCTCGGCCCGCGCGCCCTCCCGGATCTCCGCCGCCTTGGCGCGCGCCTCGTGCAGCGACTCCTCGTACTCGGAGCGGGCGGCCTCGAGCTTCTCCTTCGCCTCCCGACTCTCCTCGAGCTGGGTCCTGATGATCTCCTGCCGCTCGCGCATCGCCTTCTGGATCGGCGGGACGGCGTAGCGCCAGATGACGAACAGGATGACGAGGAACGCGACCAGCTCCGCGATGAACGTCGCGTTGGGGATGAGGAAGATGCTCGCTGCATCGGTACGCATTGGAGCCTCGACTACTTCGCCAGGACGAATACGAACAAGGCCATGAAGGCCAGGTTGATGAAGTACGCCGCCTCGACCAGACCGACCGTGATGAAGAAGATCGAGAACAGGCGACCCTGAGCCTCGGGCTGGCGGGCGACGCCGGAGATGACCGAGCTACCGGCCAAACCGTCACCGATCGCCGCACCGACCGCGCCGCCGCCGAGTGCGAGGCCACCACCGATGAACGCGCCCGCAAGCTGCACAGCGTGATTGGAAACTGCCATGACTCTCCTTGGTTGATTTCTTACGTTGTGACGAGCGATTCGAGGCGTCGAGAAACGGGCGTCAGTGGCCACCCTCCTCGGACATGTTCGCGAAGCTGAAGTAGAGAATCGTCAGCAGCGCGAAGATGAACGCCTGGATCAGAGCGACGAATATCGCGAACAGTTTCCAGATGACGTTCGGCGCCCACGAGATGAAGGCCGGGAAGAGCCCGATCAGCTCGATCATGATCGCGCTGGCGAAGATATTGCCGAAGAGCCGCAGCGTCAGGGTGATCGGCTTGGTGATCTCCTCGACGACGTTGAGGGGGCGGAGCAGGAGCGGCCGGTCCGGCGGGTTGAAGAAGTGGCCCCAGTACTTCCTCGCGCCGCTCACCCGGGTGCCCCAGATATGTACCCACACGATGACGAAGATCGCCATGGCGAAGACGAGGTTGATGTCCCCGGTGGGGGCGGGCAGGGCACCGTGGGAGGGGATGATCTCCAACAGGTTGCACACCAGGATGAAGACGAAGAGCGTCACGCCGAGTGGTACGGCGAACGGCGCGACCTCCACGCCCAGCGCCGCCTCGACCTGCCCTTGGATCTGCCCGACGACGGTCTCCCAGAGCAGTTGCGGACCGCTGGGCACACCGCTCGTTGCCTTTCGGGCCACCATCAGTCCGAAGACGATGACCACGAGCCCGGCCACGACAGTGGCCCAGATCGTGTCCAGGTTGAAGCCGGCGACGGTGAGGTGATTGCCGACCTGGATGTCGGCGGCGGAGTTCATCATGCTTTCCGCAACTCCTTGATCACCGGAACGGACGCGTTGCCCACCATCAACAGCTGGAAGATCGCCAGGCCGGCGAGCACACCGATGCCGTCCGGGTGCACCAGCAGAAGAATGACCAGCGCCACAACGGTGATGGCGAGGAGCCGGCCGAACACACCGCCGACGAAGCGCTGCTTGCGGTTGGGGCGGTTCTCCGCCGCGAAGCGGGCCACCGAGCGCTGCACCAGGGCCGTGTTGCCTGCCCCCATGGCCAGGCCGACGACGACGAAGACCCCCACCCAGGCATGGCCGAGCACTGCCGAGACCACCACGGCCGCCACTGCGACCGGTACGGCCAGCAGTATCGACCGCCGTAGGTTCGCGACGGCATGCCCCGGTTGGGCGGAGATAGCCGGGCCCTCGTTCACCGCGGTTGTCCTCGCTCTCAGCCTTTGAGAAATGTTCGGATCCGTAGATACGTGGTCAGGCAGGCTCCAACGATACCGACCCCCGTTCCGACCACCGCATACAGCGGGGTGGTGTGGAACTCGGCGTCGATCACGAGCCCGATGACCAGACCGCCCACGACACAGCCGACGATCAGCGACCCCAGGGTGATCAGGTCCCACGCGCTCGGTGTGCGTTGGTCCATGTGACTCGCCTACTACCGCGGCAAGGGCTTTCGCATATCGCTCCCAGTGACCACATCGACCGGCCAGCCACCGCATGCGCGATGCCAGAACCGGTCGATCCCGCACTTGGTCGGGACGTCGGCGACGCTATCACATGGTCATGAGTCCTTTGCCCGTCGGGGTGGGACGCCGGTCTCCCCTGCCGAAGGGCGATTCCGGGGGTGCTCAGCGGGTGGGCCGACGCAGTGCCCGCAGCCGCGGGATGCTCGACAGGACCAGCGCGACCACGGCGAGAGCACCGACCATCGAGAGCACGAGGGCGGGGCTGGAGGTGATCGATATCGACACCCCGCCGAAGGCGAGCAGGGCGGCCCAGAAGTAGATCAGGAGCACCGCACGGCGCTGGGAGTGGCCGATCTCGAGCAGCCGATGGTGCAGGTGCAGCTTGTCCGCGCTGAACGGCGAGCGTCCCGCCTTGACCCGCCGGACGACGGCGAGGATCAGGTCCACGAAGGGCACCGCCAGCACGATGAGCGGGATCAGCAGCGGCAGCAGCAGGGGCAGGGCGCCGGCCAGGCTGCCGAAGGACTGCGGGTCGGCCGTCGTCGCAGTGGTGGCGGCCGAGGCGAGAAGCAGGCCGACGAGCATCGCCCCGGAGTCGCCCATGAAGGTGCGGGCCGGTTGGAAGTTGTGCGGCAGGAAACCGACGCAGGCCCCGGCCAGCACGGCGCTGATGAGCGTCGGCGTGTAGGCCACGTCGCCGTAGCCGACCTTTCCGAGGTGGTAGGCGTAGAGGAAGAACGCCAAGCCGGCGATCGCCGCCACGCCGGCGGCGAGCCCGTCGAGCCCGTCGATGAAGTTCAGTGCATTGACGATGAGCACGCACAGCAGCACCGTCAACGGGACCGCCTCGTCGCGGCCGAGCAGTACCGTGCCCACCCCGAAGGGCAGATAGAAGAGCAGCAGCTGCACGCCCAGCAGCACCATGACCCCGGCGGCGACGATCTGGCCCGCCAGCTTGGTCAGGGCGTCGAGCTCCCACCGGTCGTCGATCACGCCGACGGCGCAGATCAGCCCGCCGGCGATGAGGATGGCCGAGGTTTCCGAGGAGTTGGCGAAGGTCCGTTGCAGGGTCGGCATGTGGTGGGCGACCAACAACGCCGCTGCGACCCCGCCGTACATCGCGACGCCGCCGAGCTTCGGGGTCGGGATCGTGTGCACGTCCCGGTCGCGCGGCTGCGCCATCGCCCCCCACTTCACCGCCACCACCCGCATGAGCGGGGTCAGCAGAAACGTGACCGCCGCGGCGACGCAGAGGACGAGGGCATATTCACGCATCGGCCCGGGTCAGCCCCCGACCGCCGCCGTCTGTTCCGGCCGGGGATAGGCCGGGTAGCGGGCGACCAGGGCCTCGACGGTCGAGGACACCTCCGCGAGGGCCGCCCGGCCGGCGTCGGTCTGCGGATCGGACCGCACGGCGCGGCCGATGAGCGACGCGACCTCCTTCATGTCGCTCTCCCCCATGCCCTGGGTGGTGACGGACGGGGTCCCGACCCGGATCCCGGAGGCGATCATCGGCTTGGCCGGGTCGTAGGGGATGGCGTTCTTGTTCAGCGTGATCCGGGCCGCGTCGCAGCGGGCCTCCGCGTCGCGGCCGGTGACCCCGAGCTCCTGCAGGTCGATGAGCGCCAGATGGGTGTCGGTGCCACCCGAGACCGGGCGCATCCCCTCGGCCGCCAGCCCGTCCGCCAGCGCCTGGGCGTTGGCGACGACCTGGCGGGCGTAGTCCTGGAAGGCCGGCTGCTGCGCTTCCTTGAGCGCGACGGCCTTGGCCGCCACCGCATGCATCAGCGGGCCACCCTGACCGAACGGGAACACCGCCTTGTCGATCCGCTTGGCCATGTCGTCGGTGCACAGAATCATCCCGCCGCGGGGGCCGCGCAGGACCTTGTGGGTGGTGAGGGTGACGATGTCGGCGTAGGGCACCGGGCTCGGGATCGCCCCGCCCGCGACCAGGCCGATGAAGTGCGCGGCATCGACCATCAGGGTGGCACCGACCTCGTCGGCGATGGCCCGGAACGTCGCGAAGTCGATCAGCCGCGGATACGCCGTCGCGCCGCAGATGATCATCTTCGGCCGGTGCTCGCGGGCCAGGTCGAGCACCTCGTCGTAGTCGATGAGTTCGGTGTCGCGCTTCACCGAGTAGCCGATCGTGTGGAACCACTTGCCGGAGAAGTTGACCGGGCTGCCGTGGGTGAGGTGGCCTCCGTGCGGAAGCGACATGGCCAGCACCGTGTCGCCGGGTTGCAGGATCGCCGCGTAGGCGGCGAGGTTGGCGCTCGCCCCGGAGTGCGGCTGCAGGTTGGCGTGCTCGGCGCGGAAGAGCTCCTTGGCTCGGGCGATGCCGATCTCCTCGGCCTTGTCGACCTCGGCGCAGCCGCCGTAGTAGCGGCGACCGGGGTAGCCCTCGGCGTACTTGTTCGACAGGGTGCTGCCGAGCGCCGCGAGGACCGCAGGGCTGGTGAGGTTCTCACTCGCGATCAGCTGCAGGCCGCCGCGCAGGCGCTCCAGCTCGCCGAGCACGACCCCGGCGATCTCCGGATCCTCCGCGGCGAGCGCGTCGAAATCCGGACCCCAGAACGGTGTGCTCATCGCGATGCTCCTCGACCGTGGGTGCTTTCCAACTCTACGGCGATCCCCGCGTCACATGATGCGGGTTGTGACGCTAGCGCCCCGGGGTGTCGTCCGGTACGACGAGGTCGGGGATGATCTCGCGGATCGCTTCCGCGGAGACCGCCCCGGCCCGCCGCAGGACCGGGTCGGAACCGGTCAGATCGACGATGCTGGACGGAACCGGATCTGCGCACGTACCGCCGTCGAGGTAGACGGTGACCGATTCACCCAGCTGGTCCCGGGCGTCGGCCATCGTGAGTGCCGGCGGCGACCCGGTGCGATTGGCGCTGGAGACGGCCATCGGGCCGGTCCGGGTCAGCAGGTCGAGCGCCACCGGATGAGCGGGCATCCGCACCGCCACGGTGCCCCGGGTGTCGCCCAGATCCCAGGCCAGCGAGGAGGCGTGCTCGACGATGATGGTCAACCCGCCCGGCCAGAACGCCTCGACCAGCTCCCGGGCGTCGGGGTGGACGGCGACGACGAGGCCGTCCAGCCCGGACCAGGAGCCGACCAGCACCGGGGTGGGCATGTCGCGGCCGCGGCCCTTGGCCGTGAGTAGGGCGTCGACCGCCGTCGGGCTGAACGCCTCCGCGCCCACGCCGTAGACGGTGTCGGTGGGGAGTACGACAAGCTCGTCCCGCTTCACCGCCGCCTCGGCCGCGACGATCCCGTCCGCCCGGTCCTGCGGGTCGGAGCAGTCGTAGAGCAGGCTCACCGGGCACCGTTCCTTCCTGCGTCGTGCGCTACGTCCGGTGCCCGCACGGCCGTGGCGAACCTCGGCCTCCCGGCGAGATCGCGGTGGTCGGTCACCTGCTCCCAGCCTCCCATTGCCGACAGGAGCGCCGGCACGCACTCCCCTTGCCGGTCCGCGTGCTCGACACCGAAGAACCCACCCGGGCGCAGCAGCCGCGCGGCGGTGGCCGCGACGACCCGGACGACGTCGAGCCCGTCCGGGCCGCCCCACAGGGCGGCCGCCGGGTCGTGCCGGGCGACCTCGGGCTCCACGGTCGAACCGTCCGGGATGTAGGGCGGGTTGGCCAGCACCAGATCGACCCGGCCGGTGTGCTCGGGCAGGGCACCGTCCGCGTCGGTGCAGTGCATCTCGACCCGCCGGTCGGCGTTGTTGCGCTCGGCCCACGCCACCGCGAAGCGCTCCCGCTCGACCGCGTGGACCTCGGCCTGCGGCGCCTCGTCGGCGACGCTCAGCGCAATGGCCCCGCTGCCCGAGCACAGGTCGACGACCACCGGCGCGGGCAGCCCGGCCAGCCGGGCCAGTCCCCACTCGACCAGGACCTCGGTCTCCGGCCGTGGGACGAACACCCCCGGCCCCACGGCGAGCTCCAACCGCCGGAAGCCGGCGGTGCCGGTCAGGTGCTGGAGCGGGACCCGGTCGGCCCGCTGCTCGATGAGCGCGAGGTAGGCGACGCGTGCCTCGGCCGGGACCTCGCCGACCGTGATCAGGAGGCCCGGGGCGATCCTCAGGGCGTGGGCGAGCAGCAGCCGGGCGTCATGTTCGGGGCTGGCCACCCCGGCCTCCCGCAGCCGCTCGCCCCCCTGCCGCACCAACCCCTCCACCCCCGCGCGAACAAACGCACTACCAGTGCGTTGTGGAGGCTCCGTACGGCGCGTCGCGGACCCAAACGCACTAGTAGTGCGTTTGTTGCCGAGGTCGCCGGGGTCGCGGGGCATGGGACGAATCGGGCGGTCAGCGGGTGCGGGAGGAGGGTTCGGTGTCGGCGAGCATCGCCTCGGCATCGGCGCGGGTCAGGGCGTCGATCACGGCGTCGAGGTCGCCGTCGAGGACCTGCTCGAGGTTGTATGCCTTGTAGCCGACCCGGTGGTCGGAGATGCGGCTCTCCGGAAAGTTGTACGTACGGACCCGCTCGCTGCGGTCGACCGTCCGCACCTGGCTCCGGCGCGCGTCGGAGGCCTCCTGGTCGGCCTGCTCCTGTGCCATCGCGAGCAGGCGGGCCCGCATCACCCGCAGCGCCGCCTCGCGGTTCTGCAGCTGGCTCTTCTCGTTCTGCATCGAGACGACCGTGCCGGTCGGCACGTGGGTCAGCCGGACGGCCGAGTCGGTGGTGTTGACGCTCTGCCCGCCCGGCCCCGACGAGCGGAACACGTCCACCCGCAGGTCGCCGGGCTCGATCGCGATCTCGACGTCCTCGGCCTCGGGCAGCACCACGACCCCGGCCGCCGAGGTATGGATGCGGCCCTGCGACTCGGTCACCGGGACCCGCTGGACGCGGTGCACGCCGCCTTCGAACTTCAGCCGGTTCCAGACGCCTCCCCCGCCGCGCGCCTTCACTCCGACGCTGACGTCGCGGTAGCCGCCGAGCTCGGTCGGTTCGGCGTCGAGCACCTCGGTCTGCCAGCCGCGGCGTTCGGCATAACGCAGATACATGCGCAGCAGATCGCCGGCGAACAACGCCGACTCCTCGCCGCCCTCGCCCGCCTTGATCTGCAGGATCACGTCCTTGGTGTCGTTGGGGTCCTTGGGCAGCAGCTGCTCGCGCAACTTCGCCTGCAGCTCGTCGATCCGTACGTCGAGGTCGGCGGCCTCGCGGGCGAAGGACGAGTCCTCGTGGGCGAGCTCCCGGGCGGCGTCCCGGTCGTTACGGGCGGTCTCGAGCGCCCGGGCGGTCTCCACGACGGGGCCGAGCTCGGCGTAGCGTCGGCCGAGCGTACGGGCCCGGGCCTGGTCGGCGTGCACCGCCGGATCGGCGAGGATGCGCTCGAGCTCGGCGTGCTCGGCGAGCAGGCCGGGCAGCGCTTCGGGAGTCGTATCGCTCATCGCTCACCTCACTCTCGAGCGGAGTCCACCCGGGGAATCTGTGCAGACAGCGCACGACGCCCGACCCAGATCGGGTCGGGCGTCGTGTGATCGCTATTTGGAGTCGTTGCGGGCGCGCTTGCCGAACCGCTTCTCGAAGCGAGCCACCCGGCCGCCGGTGTCGAGAATCTTCTGCTTGCCGGTATAGAAGGGGTGGCAGGCCGAGCACATCTCGGCGTGCATCGACCCGGACTTCGCGGTACTCCGGGTGGTGAACGTGTTGCCGCACGAGCAGGTGACCTGTGTCGTCACGTACTGCGGGTGAATTCCAGCCTTCAACGGATGTCCTCTCGTCATGGTCGCCGGGTCGCCCGAATCGGACGTGAACCGGAACCGTCTCCGTCACCAGTGTGCCAGACCCGCCCATTTCGGTGGACGGGCCGGCCACTGGCCAATGAACGCCGTGGCGTCGCGGATTAGTCCTGGGGCGCCATATTGGTCGTCTTCTGGACCTGCATCAGGAATTCGACGTTGGTCGCCGACTTCCGCAACCGGTCCAGGACCAGCTCAAGCGCCTGCTGGGACTCCAGGGCGTGCAGCACCCGGCGGAGCTTGATCACGATCGCCAGCTCGTCCGGCGGGAGGAGGATCTCCTCCTTCCGGGTGCCGGACGGGTCGATGTCGATCGCCGGGAACACCCGCTTGTCGGCCAGCCGGCGGTCGAGGTAGAGCTCGGCGTTGCCGGTGCCCTTGTACTCCTCGTAGATCACGGTGTCACCGGTCGACCCGGTCTGGACCAGGGCCGTGGCGATGATCGTGAGCGAGCCGCCGTTCTCGATGTTGCGGGCGGCGCCGAGGAACCGCTTCGGCGGGTAGAGGGCGGTCGAGTCGATACCACCGGAGAGGATGCGGCCGCTGGCCGGCGACGCGTTGTTGTAGGCGCGCCCGAGCCGGGTGATGGAGTCGAGCAGGACGACGACGTCGTGGCCGCTCTCGACCAGCCGCTTGGCCCGCTCGATCGCCAACTCCGAGACCGTGGTGTGGTCCGACGGCGGACGGTCGAAGGTCGAGGCGATGACCTCGCCCTTCACCGACCGCTGCATGTCGGTGACCTCCTCAGGCCGCTCGTCGACGAGGACGACCATGAGGTGACACTCGGGGTTGTTGGTGGTGATGGCGTTGGCGATCGCCTGCAGCACCATGGTCTTGCCCGCCTTGGGCGGGCTGACGATCAAGGCACGCTGGCCCTTGCCGATCGGCATCACCAGGTCGATCACCCGAGTGGTGAGCACGTGCGGTTCGGTCTCGAGCCGCAATCGATCCTGCGGGTAGAGCGGCGTCAGCTTGTGGAACTCGGGACGCTTGCGCGCCTCGTCCGGCTCCAGGCCGTTGACGGTGTCGAGCCGGACCAGGGCGTTGTACTTGTCCCGCCGCTCGCCGTCGCGCGGCTGGCGCACGGCACCGGTCACCGCATCGCCGCGCCGCAGACCGTTCTTGCGGACCTGGGAGAGCGAGACGTAGACGTCGTTCGGCCCGGTCAGGTAGCCCTGGGTCCGGATGAACGCGTAGTTGTCGAGGATGTCGAGGATCCCGGCGACCGGCAGCAGGACGTCGTCCTCGGCGATCACCGGCTCCGGCTCGCCGCCGAAGCGGTCCCGGCCGCCGCTGCCGCCGCTACGCCGCTGGCGGTCACGGAACCGGCCACGCCGACGGCGCCCGCCGCCTCCGCCGTCGTAGTCGTCGTCGCGCTGCGAGGAGCGTTGGTTGTCCTGCCGGTTGTCCGAGCGCTGGTTGTCCTGCCGGTTGTCCGAGCGCTGGCTGTCCTGCCGGTTATCCGAGCGCTGGTTGTCCTGCCGGTTGTCCGAGCGCTGACGGTTGTCCTGGCGGCGCTGGTTGTCCGGGCGGTCCGAGCGCTGGTTGTTGTCCTGCCGGTTGTCGGAGCGGTTGTCCGAGCGCTGGTTCTCCGAGCGCTGGTTCTCCGAGCGCTGGTTGTCCGACCGCTGGCCCTCGCGGGGCTTGTCGTCGGCCGACCGGCCCGGCTGATCGCCGGACGCCGCGACGACGGCCGACTGGTCGGGAGAGCCGCCGGCGGAACCGTCGGCGGCGCTGGCCGCAGGCCGCTCGGAGCTCTCGTCACCGGAGGGCGATCCGGCGGGACGGCGGGCGGCGCGGCGACCGCGGGCGGGAGGCGCCTGCTCGGTCGCCGGCGACGGGGACGCCGCGGCCGCCGGGCGATCGGAGGAGCCGCCCTGCTTCTCCTTGATCGCGGCGATGAGGTCGCTCTTGCGCATGCGGCCGGTGTCCGCGACGCCGATGCTGCGGGCGAGCTCCTGGAGCTCGGCGAGCACCATTCCGGACAATCCGGCACGACGACGGGGGCGAGCGGTCCCGTCCGTGGTTGGCGTGGCAGAAGAGTCGCGCGCCGACTGAGATGACCGACCGGAGGATGTGGTCGGTGGGGAAACGTCGCCCTGTGCCTGGGAGTCAGGCACGTCGGTGCGAACGTCTGTGATGTCGCTCAAGTGAGGGGTCCTTCCCTACGACGGTCCCATCGGAATGTGGGGCCGGTGCGGAGCGACCGGCGAGGCCGGGTGGGTCGCCCACCGTGTGGTGAACGACGATCAGGGCAGCCAGGGCGCATCCGGACTCGGTCATGATGCGCTGCAGGATCCCTGAGCCATCTGACCGAAATCTCGGAGAATGCGGGTTGTCGACGTACGCCGGAAAGAACGACTTCGGCAATTCCGCCTCGAGCACGCCCACGGGCGGCTGATGCCGCAACAGTAGTCGGTCCGCTCACCCTGGGCAACACTGACTCGCGATCCCACATTCCCCGAGCCCGCGTCAGGTACCCTGCCCCACCCACGCGCCCGCCTGGTCGACGGGCAGCCGGGTCACCGTCCAGCCAGTGGGTGCCCAGCGCTCGATCGGGTCGCCGGCGGCGGTCTGCCCGGCGAGGAACACGAGCACGCTCGGTCCGGCGCCCGAGATCACCGCCGGCAGTCCGGCCGCCCGCAGCCGGGCGACGAGCGCCGCCGACGCCGGAATCGCCGGCGCGCGGAACGGCTGGTGGAGCCGGTCCTCGGTCGCCGCCATCAGCAGCGCGGGATCGCGGGTCAGGGCGTGGACGAGCAGGGCGGACCGGCCGGCGTTGTGCGCGGCGTCCCCGTGCGGCACGGCCGCCGGAAGCATCCCCCGGGCCTGCGCGGTCGACGATGTGGTCGGCGGCACGAAGGCGACGGGGACGAGGTCGCGGTGCGGCTCGAGCCGCACCGCGCGGTCGTCCGCACCCTCCCGCCACGCCAGGGTCAGGCCCCCCAACAGGCACGCCGCCACGTTGTCCGGGTGCCCGTCGAGGCGGGCGGCCAGGGCGAGCGTCTGGAGGTCGTCGAGCTGTTTCGCGCCGTCCGCGACCAGCCCGCGGGCGGCCAGAACCCCTGCCACGATGGCGGCCGCCGACGAACCCAGCCCCCGCGCCTGCGGGATCCGGTTGACGCAGCGGAGCCGCAGTCCGGGCAGGTCGGCCCCCAGGACCCCGGCGGTGGTCCGCGCGGCGGTCGCCACCAGGTGATGCTCGTCACGGGGCAACTCGTCGGCACCCTCGCCCTCGATGATCACGTCGACGCCGTCCCCTGCGGTGGCGGCCTCGATCTCGTCGTAGAGCCCCAGGGCGAGGCCGAGGGCGTCGAAGCCCGGGCCCAGGTTCGCGCTGGTCGCCGGGACCCTGATCCGCACCCGACCTGCGGTCAACCCGCTCACACCAGGCCGAGCGCGTCGGCGGCGGCCGCGGCGTCGATCGGCACGGTCACCGGCGTCGGCGCTCCGGAGATCGCCCAGTCCGGGTCCTTCAGCCCGTTGCCGGTCACCGTGCAGACCACGCGGCTGCCGGCCGGCAGCCGGCCGTCGGCCGCGGTGGCGAGGAGTCCCGCGACGCTCGCCGCCGAGGCCGGTTCGACGAACACGCCTTCACTGCGGGCCAGCAGCCGGTAGGCCTCGAGGATCTGCCGATCGGTCACCGCGTCGATCAGGCCCTTGGACTCGTCCCGCGCCGCGACCGCAGACCCCCACGAGGCCGGCTTGCCGATCCGGATCGCGGTGGCGATCGTGATCGGCCGGTCGACCGGGGCACCGGTGACGATGGGAGCCGCGCCGGAGGCCTGGAAACCGAACATCCTGGGGCGATCGGGCACGATCCCGTCACGGTGATACTCGCCATAGCCGCGCCAGTACGCGGTGATGTTGCCCGCATTCCCGACCGGGAGGCAGTGCACGTCGGGCGCGGCGCCGAGGACGTCGCAGATCTCGAACGCCGCGGTCTTCTGGCCTTCGATGCGGTCCGGGTTGACCGAGTTGACCAGCGTCACCGGGTAGTGCTCCGCGAGGTCCCGGGCCAGCGTCAGGCAGTCGTCGAACGACCCGTCCACCTGCAACAGCTGGGCACCGTGCACGAGTGCCTGTGCCAGCTTGCCCAGCGCGATCTTGCCCTGCGGGACGAGGACCGCGCAGGTCAGCCCGCCCCGGACGGCGTAGGCGGCCGCGCTCGCACTGGTGTTGCCGGTACTCGCACAGATCACCGCCTGGCTCCCGGCCGCGAGGGCTCGGGTGATCGCCACCGTCATGCCCCGGTCCTTGAACGACCCGGTCGGGTTGGCACCCTCGACCTTGAGCAGCACCTCGCAGCCCGTACGCCGGGACAGCTCTGGCGCGGCGAGCAACGGCGTCGCGCCCTCGAAAAGGGTCACCACGCGGTCGTCCCGCGAGACCGGCAGCCGGTCGGCGTATTCGGCGATGACTCCGTGCCAGCTCATGTGACGGCCTCCCCTTCCACCCGCATCACGCTGGTGACCTCCCGGACGACGTCGAGTCCGCGCAGATCCTGCACCGTCCGGGACAACGCCGCATCGGGCGCGAGGTGACTCACCAGTACCAGGGTCGCGTCATCGCCGCGCCCTTCCTGGCGCACCGTCGAGATGCTGACGTCGTGAACGGCGAACGCGTGTGCGACCGCGGCCAGCACGCCCGCGCGGTCCCGGACGTCGAGGCTGACGTGGTAGCGGGTCATCGCCTCGCCGATCGGGCGCACCGGCAGGTCGGCGTAGGCCGATTCCCCCGCCCCGCGCCGGCCGGCCACCCGGTTGCGGGCCACCGCCACCAGGTCCCCCAGCACCGCGCTCGCGGTCGGCGGTCCCCCGGCGCCGCGACCATAGAACATGAGCTGACCCGCCGCGTCGCCCTCGACGAAGACCGCATTGAACGCGTCGCCGACGCCGGCCAGCGGATGGGTACGGGGGATCATGGCCGGGTGCACCCGCACACCGACCGACTCGCCACCCGGGCCTGCCAGCCGCTCGCAGATCGCCAACGCCTTGATCGTGCACCCCATGCTCTTGGCGCTCACGACGTCGGCCGCACTCACATCGGAGATGCCCTCGCGGTGGACGTCGGCCGCAGTGACCCGGGTGTGGAACGCCAACTCGGCGAGGATCGCGGCTTTCGCCGCCGCGTCGAACCCGTCGATGTCCGAGGTCGGGTCGGCCTCGGCGTAACCCAGCGCTGTCGCCTCCTCCAACGCCTCCCCGAACCCGGTGCCGGTCTCGTCCATCCGGGACAGCACGAAGTTGGTGGTGCCGTTGACGATGCCCATCACCCGGGTGATCCGGTCTCCGGCAAGTGATTCGCGCAGCGGCCGCAGCAGCGGGATCGCGCCCCCGACCGACGCCTCGAAGTAGAGATCGACATCGGTCGCGCGGGCGGCGGCGTGCAGCGCGGCGCCGTCCTCGGCGAGCAGTGCCTTGTTGGCGGTCACCACCGACTTCCCCGACTTCATCGCCGCCAGCAGCAGGGAACGGGCCGGTTCGATACCGCCGATCACCTCCACCACGACGTCGACGTCGGGCCTGGTCACCAACTCGTTCGCGTCCGCGGTGAGCAGGTCGTCCGGCACGTCGTGGTGCCGCCGGGGGCGGCGTACGGCGATGCCGGCCAGCTGCACCGGCGCACCGACCCGGGCGGCGAGATCGTCGGCCTGGTGCTCGATCAGCCGGGCGACCTGGCTCCCCACCACGCCGCACCCGAGCAGCGCGACGCGGATCGGCGCGGTCATCGTGCCTCCTGCGTCACGACGTCCAGCCGGAGCAGGTCGTCCTCGGTCTCGCGCCGCACGATCAGCCGCGCGGCACCGTCGCGCACCGCCACCACCGCCGGTCGGGGCACGTGGTTGTAGTTACTCGCCATGCTGCGGCAGTAGGCGCCGGTGGCCGCGACGGCGAGCAGGTCACCGGGCACGACATCGGCCGGAAGCCAGGCGTCGCGGACGACGATATCCCCGCTCTCGCAGTGCTTTCCGGCCACCCGGGCGAGCATCGGTGGTGCCGAGGAGACGCGCGAGGCGAGCGTGCAGGTGTAGGTGGCGTCGTAGAGTGCGGTGCGGATGTTGTCGCTCATCCCGCCGTCGACCGCGACATAGGTGCGCAGGTCGTCGACGTTCTTGACCGTGCCGACTTCATACAGCGTGATCGTCCCCGGCCCGGCGATGGCCCGGCCGGGCTCCACCGCAAGCTTCGGGAGCGGGTATCCGATCGCCGCGCACTCGCGGCGCACGATTCCTATCAGCTGGGCGGCGACGGTGCCGATCGGGACGGGGTCGTCGGCGGGCGTGTAGGCGATGCCGAGCCCGCCGCCCAGATCGAGCAGCGGCACGGTGACCCCGAGCTCATCGCGCATCTGCGCCAGGAGTTCCACCGCGCGGTGCGCGGAGACCTCGAAGGCCGCGGTGTCGAAGATCTGCGACCCGATGTGGCTGTGGATGCCGGCCAGCTCCAGCGACCGGTGACCGCCGACCCGGCGTACCGCCTCCAGCGCGGCCCCGGAGGCCAGCGAGAAGCCGAACTTCTGGTCCTCGTGCGCGGTGGCGATGAACTCGTGGGTGTGCGCCTCGACGCCGACCGTCGCCCGGACCAGCACGGGCTGCCGGACGCCCCGGTGCTCGGCGATCGCCGCAAGCCGGGCGATCTCGACGAAGGAGTCGACGACGATCCGCCCCACACCTGCGTCGACGGCACGCTCCAGCTCGGAGATCGACTTGTTGTTGCCGTGTACGGCGATCCGCTCGACGGGAAAGCCCGCGCGCAGGGCGGCGGTGAGTTCGCCGCCGGTGCAGACGTCGAGACCGAGCCCCTCGTCGGCGACCCAGCGCAACACCTCGAGGCAGCAGAACGCCTTGGCCGCGTAGTGCACGTCGGCGCCGCGGAACGCGTCGAGGAAGTCGGTACAACGGAAACGGAAATCCGCTTCGTCGACGACGTAGGACGGCGTACCGAACTGCGCAGCGAGATCACGGATGTCGACGCCGGCCGCGAGAAGTGCCCCGTCGGCACCGCGACCCAACCCACGGGGCCACACCGTCGGCGCGAGCGCCGACAGGTCGTCCGGCGGCGGCGGCATACCGGCCGGCGCCTGGGTCACGTCGGCGTGCAGCGCTCCGGCTTCATGCGTCCTCACGGCGTGCGCCGCCCCTCGTCTCCCTCGCACCCCCGCCGGTGCAGAACCCTCCGCACGGCGTCGTTCACATCCGCTCGGGCGCGCTCACACCCAGCAGCTCGAGCCCGTTGGCGAGCACCACCCGGGTCGCCTCGCACAGCCACAGCCGGGCCGTCGTCAATGCGGTCGCCTCGTCGTCTCCCTGGGGCAGCACCCGACAGGCGTCGTAGAAGCGGTGGTAGGTGCCGGCGAGCGCTTCGAGGTAGCGGGCGACCCGGTGCGGTTCGCGCAGTTCTGCGGCCGCGGTGACGACACGGGGGAATTCGCCGAGTGCGGCGAGCAGGTCGGTCTCGCGCGGATGGCCGAGCAGCGCCGGGTCGAAGTCGGTGCCCCGCCCGATGCCCAGCTCGGCCGCGTTGCGTTGCAACGACGCGAGCCGGGCGTGCGCGTACTGCACGTAGAACACCGGATTGTCGCTGGTGGCACTCGCCCACAGGTCGAGGTCGAGGTCGATCGTCGAGTCCATCGACCAGCGCACCAATGCATAGCGGGCCGCGTCGGCCCCGATCGCCGCGACCAACTCGTCGAGGGTGAGCAAATTCCCGGCCCGCTTGGACATCTTGCCGCCGTGCAGGGTGACGAACTGGCCGATGAGAATCTCCAGCGTCCGGTCCGGGTCCTCGCCGAGTCCGGCGACGAGGGCCCGCATCCGCGCGACGTAGCCGTGATGGTCGGCGCCGAGGATGATCGCCACCCGGTCGAAGCCGCGCTCCCGCTTGTCGACGTAGTAGGCCAGATCGGCGCAGAAGTAGGTGGGACGGCCCGTGCGGCGCACGATGACCCGGTCCTTGTCGTCGCCGAAGTCGGTGGTGCGCAACCAGACCGCACCGTCGGCTTCGTAGACGTGCCCGGCGTCACGAAGCCGCTGGACGACCGCATCCACCGCGCCGGAGGTGTAGAGGTTGTGCTCGTTGAAGTAGACGTCGAAGACGACCCCGAAGTCGGCCAGCGACTGCTTGATCTCGGTGAACATCATCTGGACGCCGTCGCGGCGGAACACGTCGATCGCCTTGTCTTCAGCGGTCTTGTCCTCAGCGGTCTTGTCCTCAGCGGCGCCCAGCACGCCGGGGTTGGCCTCGACGACCCGCGCCGCGATGTCGGCGATGTAATCGCCCTGGTAACCCTTCTCCGGGACCGGCCGGCCCGCCGCGACGGCGTAGAGCGACGCGGCGAACCGGTCGATCTGCCCGCCGGCATCGTTGAAGTAGTACTCCCGGGTGACCGCCGCGCCGCCGGCCTGCAGGAGCCGGGCCAGCGCATCGCCCACGGCCGCCCACCGCACCGCCCCGATGTGCACCGGCCCCACCGGGTTGGCGGACACGAACTCGAGGTTGATCTTCAGCCCCGCCAGCTGATCGGTGCGGCCATACGCCGTCCCGGCCGACACCACGGTCCGGGCCAGCTCGCCGAGCGCCGCCTGAGCGAGGGTGATATTGAGGAATCCGGGCCCGGCCACATCGACCGCTGCGACGCCGTCGTGCTCCCGGAGCCGGGCCGCGAGCAGCTCCGCGACCTCCCGCGGCGGCCGACCGGCCGGCTTGGCCAGCCGCATCGCGACATTGGTCGCGTAGTCACCGTGATCGCGGTTACGGGGTCGCTCGACCACGACGTCGCCCGGCACCGGCACGCGCAGGGAGCCATCCTCGACGGCGCGCTGGACGGCGTCGCGGATGGCATCGGCAAGGTCGGCGGGGGTCACTCCTGCAAGGCTACCGGGGAGACAGGGTAAGGCTGCAGCGCGTTCCTTCCGGTCCCGACCCGGAGTGCGCACCGCCGCGGGCGGTGCCGCCGACCAGGCTGATAACCTCTCGACCACCCGGGCCCCCGTAGCTCAGGGGATAGAGCACCGCCCTCCGGAGGCGGGTGCGCAGGTTCGAATCCTGCCGGGGGCACCGAGAGTTCACCCGGCGCCGGCCCGCCTCCTCAGGCCCGGTGGCTGCCGGCATCGTCCCGCCGCGCGTCGGCGGAATCACGGTCATCCAGCCGCGCACCGGCGGGATCGCGGTCATCCAGCCGCGCGTCGGCGGAATCGCGGTCATCCAGCGGCGCACCGGCAGAGTCGCGGTCCAGCCCGTCGCGGCCCTCGGGCACCGTGCGGCCCTCGTCCAGCGGGCGATCCTGGACCAAGGTCGGGCCGTCGACGGAGTTTCGTCCGTCGACCTCTGCGCCGTCTCGGTCGACGTCCGCGTCCCGTCGCCCCTCGGCGGGAACATCGGGGTCCACGTCGTCCGCGGCGCGCAGCCGCTCGTGTTGTTCGGCCATCCGGCGGGAAGCGTGCTCCCCGCGCTCCTCCGCCTGCAGCTGGAGCTTCTCCGCGGCGGCGGCCTGGCGGTCGGACTCCGCGCGGGCCTGACGCGCAAGCGCCTCCTTCTCGGCCGCCTCGGCCTCGTGCCGGCGCGCCGCTCGCTCGTCGGAGGCTGCGCGGCTGCGCATCTCCTCGGCTTCCCGGCGGCTCCGGTTGTCCCGCTTGGTCTGCGCACTCTTCCGGGCGGCGACGAGCACCACGGCCAGCACGATCAGCACCACGAGAACGACGATCAGCACAACACCGGTACTGCTCACGGCTTCCTCCTGGATCCAGAGTCTCGAAGGCGGGCAACATGTGCCGGACCCCGAACCGGCGCGGAGCATCACCTACCCGCTGGACCCCGCGGTAATCACCGTGTCGCGCATCGGGCAGGGGCGGCGGGCTGTACTCACCGGCCCCGTCGCCCGCGGACCATCCGCAGTTCCCAGAGCCCGGTGTCGTCGTCGACCTGCCGCTGACCGTCCGGCTCGAATCCGTGCCTGCGGTAGAACCGGTGCGCTCTCGGGTTGTCCTCGAAGACCCACAGCCGCGCGGGCGAGGAGCCGATCGCCTGCTCCAGCAATACCGCCGCAATCCCCGAACCGCGGTAGTCCGCCGCGACGTAGAGGCTCTTCAGTTCCAGGCGGGGTGCCGGCCACTCGTCGTTGCCGTCCGCCCAGCTGGCGACGCCGACCATCCGCTCGCCGACCACGGCGAGAACGGCCCGTCGGGCCCCGCTGACGAGCCGGTCGCGCCAACGCTGCGCCCGGTCGTCGACATCGACCCGGTCGAGGTATTCCTGCGGGACGAGCCCCCGATAGGCCTCCCGCCAGCATTCGGTGTGGAACTGCGCGAGCGACCGGCTGTCCGACGCCTCTGCGGACCGCAGCAGAGCCGCCGGGGCGCCGGTCGGGAGGCGTTCTCTCGGCACAGCGGCAGTGTGTCACGCGACCGTCCGAATGAGGACCAATGGCCCCACCACGGGCGGGACGACGGGCGCACACTGGACACAGCGCTCACGGGGAGGGGTCGACCATGAGGTACGGAACGACTGTCCAGGACGAGTTGCATGGCCCTACCCGGGATCTCCGCCGGTCGATCCCGACCGTCTATCAGGGATTTGCCCACCTGCACGATGCGGCTCTCGCACCGGGTTCCGTGGACGCCAAGACCAAGGAGCTCATCGCGCTGGCGATCGCCGTCAGCAAGGAGTGCGACGGGTGCATCGCCGCGCATGCGAGGGGTGCGGCGGGCAAGGGCGCGACCCCGGAGGAGGCGGCGGAGACGATCGGGGTGGCGATCCTGATGAACGGCGGCCCGGGCACGGTCTACGGACCCCGAGCCTTCGCGGCATTCCAGGAGTTTTACGACGCACAGACCCGCCGGGCCGAGCCGGCGCTCAAGTGAAGATGATCTGGCCACCGGCCGCCATGTCGTAGAACTCTCCGACCGTGATGATGTCCTTGACCTGCCCGATGAAGTCGTCCGCGGTGAACCCGAAGAGATCGACCGAGGCCTTGCAGGCGTACAGGCCTGCGCCGGTGTCGGCGATCATCTCGATGAATTCGGGGATCGGCGGGATGTCCTGGGATTCCATCTTGCCGGCCAGGTAGCGTGTCATCGCCGCGGAGGCACCGGGCAGGCCACCGGCCCAGGTGGCGAGGTGCAGCCCCGGGTTACCGACGGTCGCAAGCTTGATGTGTTCGTACCGCGACTTGTGCACGGCGTCCAGCCCGAAGAAGGTGAAGAACAGGTTGGCCTCGATGCCCTCCGCCCGGGCGCCGTTCGCCATGATCAACGCTGGGTAGATCCCCTCGAGGGACCCCTTGGAGACGACGATCGATACCTTTTCGATGGTGTCGGTCACGATAAGCACTCCTTCGTGCACTCAGATGCAGCCGCGGGGCTTGGGGATCCCGGCGATCTTCGCCGCGAGCTTCGCCGGTCCCTTGGGGAACAGCTGATAGAGCTCCTTGACGCTCACCCCGGAGGTCTTGCCGAGCGACCGGACGGTCGGTCCGGTGCCCTTCTCGTCGTACTCGTGGCGCATGAACTTGATGACCTGCCAATGCCGGTCGGTCAGGTCGTCGACACCGGTCTGGTGCGCGATGTCCGGCACCATCTCCTCGCGCCACTGCTGCGGCTCGGTGAAGAATCCTTCGTCGTCCAGCGTGACCTCGGTGCCGGCGTACGTGGCGGTGGGCATGGCATCTCCTCAGTGGTCCGCGCCGACGGGGAATTCCTTGCCGGCGCGCGGCATCGTGCTGGACACCCCGGGGATGTCCCGGGCCGGAAGCAGGCTGTGCCAGTACAGCCAGGCGAACATGAGCTTGCCGAGATGGTTGAGCCTGGAGTCCTTGAGCAGCGGCAGTCCGACTGCGCCGGGGTAATGGCCCGGCAGCGGCTCGGTGTCGTAATTGAAGTCGATGAGCAGCGCCTTGTGGAAACCGCTTTCGATGAAGCAGTTCGTGTGGCCGTCGAAGCTGGCGTCGGGTTCCTGGCCGGCCAGGAACCGGCCGACGTTGCGGGCCAGGACCTCGCCCTCGAAGTGGGTCACCGACCCCGCCTTCGACGTCGGGACGGCGGCGGCGTCGCCGAGGACGAAAATGTTGGGGCGCGCCTTCGATTGCAGCGTGTGCTCGTCGACGGGGACGAAGTCGAACTCGTCGCCGAGCCCGGTGGAGCGCCCGACATAGGCGGCGCCACCGTGCAGCGGGACGACGACGGCCAGGTCGAAGTCGACACGACGGTCGTCGAAGGAGATCAACCGGCCGGCGTCACCGTCGACCTCCCCGGTGTTGAACTCGGTGACCAGCTCGATGCCCTTCTCCTCGAGCAGGCCGGCGAGAGCGTGCGACGCGACCGGCTTGGTGAACGCCCCGTCCAGCGGCGTGACATAGGTCAGCTCGACGGAGTCCCGGATTCCGCGCTCACGGAAGTACCAGTCGGCCAGGAAGCAGAACTCCAGCGGCGCCACCGGGCACTTGATCGGCAGGTCGACGACGTTCACCACGACGCGGCCGCCGCGGAAGTCCCGCAGCGCCGTCTCCAATGCCGCGGCGCCGGCCAGGTCGTAGAAGGTGAAGACCTTGGTCAGCCAGCCCGGGCCGGTGAGACCCTCGGTCTCGTCGGTGAGCAGCCGCGCACCCGAGGCGATGACCAGCACGTCGTAGGCCAGCACACTCCCGTCACCCAGGTGGACCTGATCGTTTTCGATGTCGACGTCGTGGACGGTCGACTTGCGGTACCCGATGCCGGCGTGGAGCTGCCGGGGCCGGGACCGGACGAGGTCCTCGGGGTCCGCCAGCCCGAACGGCAGGAACAGCAGCCCCGGCTGGTAGATGTGGGCGTCGTCCCGGTCCACGACCGTGATCTCGACCTCCTCGGCCTGGGCACGCCGCAGTCGGTTCGCCGCGATGGTGCCTCCGGTGCCCCCACCGAGGATCACGACCTGCTTCGTCATGCTCCTCAGTCTTCGGTGGACCGCTCGTGGCTCACAGGGTCATAGGTCCCCGGCGCGTCCTGCCGAAAGTCGGTCAGCCGATCAACTCGGCCGTGGTCAGATGCGGCCGCCCCAGTTCCTCGCCTCCGACCTGGAGGGCGTACAGGCCGGTCGAGACGCGCTCCAGGAAGCCCCACTCCCAGATCGCCGCCTCGTCCATCCCGCTGCGGGTCGCGAGCAGCCGGCAGTAGCGACGGGCCAGCAGCCGTGGTTCGGGCGCGGCCAGCAGCTCCGGACACCAGTCGCGCAGCACGACGCCGAGGTCGTAGGCCGGATCGCCGACGAACCCGTCCGGATCGACGAAGACGAACCCGGACTCGGCTCCGGGCCGGGCCACCGGAGCACGCAGAGCGTTGGCCGGCGCCGCGTCACCGTGCACGACGACGCAGCGGTCGTCGTCGAACGCGGCAGCGCGTCGTTCGGCGAACTCCAGAGCCCGGGCGACCACCTGCTCCGGGCAGGGCCGGCCGAGCTCCTCCCACAGCCCGGCGACCAGCTCAGCGAGCCCGCTCGCCTTGTTCAGCGCCGGGTCGGCCGGCGGTCCCGGGTCGCGCGGGACCGCCCACGCCAGGCGCAGCAGGCCGCAGAGCGTTTCGATCTGGCGCTCGGGCGTCCGCCCGACCCGGTTCAGCGATGGGCCGAGACTCTCCAGCAGCATCGCGTGCCGGTCGTCGTCGTGGGCGTACAACTCGACGTAACCCCGACCGCCGGCAGCCGCTATGGTCCGCACCTCGCGGGCGAAAAGGGGGTCGGGCAGGCAGACCTTGACGACCGCATCGGTTCCCTGCGCGGTCCGCGCCCTGGCGACGTAACCGGTGAAACCACCGGTCAACGGCTCCCCGATCTCGATCGACCAGCGCCGCTCGAGGTCGGTGAGCCGCGTGGCCAGCCCGGCCAGCCACGCCTCCCCCGCTCCGCCGAGGTGCAGCGCCTTCTGGCGGACCACAGGGGACACGAGGACGTCCCGGTCGGTCCTGGGCGGCCGTCGTCGCATCGACGCCGTCTAGTCGAAGACCCCGCCGGCGGTCTGCACGCGCAGGTCCTCCAGCGTCTCGATCTGCTCGTGCGCCCGGTCAAGCAGCAGGTCCAGACGCTGGACGTCGAAGCGGCCGTCCCGCTCGCCCAGATCGCGCAGCGTGCGCCATCCCGCGGCCTTGCCCTCGACGCCCAGGCGCAGCGTCTCCAGTTCGATCAGGCTGCTGAGCGGGGACCGGCCGCGCAGGTGGCCGTTGAGTTTGAGACGAGCGAGCCGTTCGGCGACCCACGCGCCCCAGATCTTGTAGTGGCGGGTCGGGACGCCGAGTTTGGCCATCATGTCCAGTAGTGCACCGCGGTCCTCAGCGATCTCGCTCGCGTGACGGGCGAGGGTGCCCCCCATCGGCGAGCCGCGGTGGGCCGCCGCGAGCCGGCGGGCGAGCTGGACACCGCCGGTCGCCCCGGCCAGATGGTCGTTGAGATAGACGCCGAGAAGATCGGACCCGGACCGGTCTGTCTCCGCGTGTCCACGGACCCTCGCCATGACTCCTCCTGCTCCGACGGCGGGCTCGTGCCCGCGCCCGGCACCCTACCGGTAACCGGTTCGGCGCCTCGGCCTGTGAGCGGACTTGTCCCTGCGGCTACATTTCCGAAGATGAGCACCGCAGAGCGCTGGGTCGTGGTCGGCCTCGACAACGGCGGGACGGCGAACAACGCCACCGCACTCGACTCCTCGGGCCGATTCCTCGTCGACCAGCTCGTCGAGACACCAAGCTTCGTGCAGGAGGGCCCCGGGGTCGCGGTGGAGGCTCTGGTCCAGGCCCTGGAGAACGTCCTCAAGATCACCGCGGTCCCCCAGTCCGCGCTCCGGGCGATCGGCCTGGATACTCCGGGACCGGCCAGCGCCGACGGCGTGATCTCCTCGAAGGGAGCCACGAACTTCTCCCAGCCGGCCTGGCGCGGGTTCGACATCCGCGGTGCGCTGCAGGAACGGGTCGGGGTGCCGGTCATCTACAACAACGACGGCAACGCCGCGGCACTTTACGCCCATCACGCGCATTTCGGGGCACAATCGGCGGCCCGCTCGTCGATCTCCGCGATCGTCGGCACCGGCCTGGGTGGCGGGGTGATCGAGTCCGGGCAGGTCGTCCGCGGGGCCGCCGGCATGGCCGGGGAGCTCGGCCACGTGCATATCCCCATGCCCGGCCTCCTCGAGGAGGGGCAGCCGATTCCGGCGTGCAACTGCGGCAGCGTCGGCGACGTCGAGAGCATCGCCTCGCTGTGCGGGATCGAGAACAACCTGCTGCCCTACTGGCTGACCCGCTTCGAGGGCCACGAGCTCGGCGGCGTGGCCTCCACGGCGAAGGCCGCACGGCTCGTCCGGACCCTGGGCGAGCGGGGCGACCCGCTGGCGCTGCGGATCTTCGAGCAGCAGGCCATGGCGCTCGGACGGCTCTTCAGCATCGCCGCGAACTACAGCGACCCGCACGCCTACTTCCTCGGCGGAGGCGTGGTCGAGACCACACCGGCGTTCCGGGAGTGGTTCCTCGCCAAGGTGCGCGAGCACAGCGCCCTGCGGGAGGAGCAGGAGCGCGTCGCGACCTTCGCCCTGGTCCCGGATCTGGACATGGCGGGCGCCCGTGGATCCGCGGTGGCGGCCGCTGAATCGCTGTCCGATCGCTGACATACCGCCCCGGAGAGGCACATCCGCTGCGTAGTGTCGAGGTATGAAAGTCACCCCGGCATGAGCGGGTACCGGAGCGTCGACGTGCCGGCCGCGGAGGTCCGCGAGGTCCTCGGCCGGCACCTTCTGGTCGAGGCGTTCCGATTGGTCCTGGATCCCGCGCGCAGCCGGGGCGCGTGGCTGGTGGACGCGATCACCGGCGATCGGTACCTGGACTTCTACACCTTCTTCGCCTCCGCCCCACTGGGCGCCAACCCGCCCGGCGTCGTCGACGATCCGCAGTTCATGGCGACCCTCGCCGAGATCGCCGCGAACAAGCCCGCGAACTCCGACATCTACTCGAGCCAGCTCGCCGAGTTCAGCGAGACGTTCTTCCGGGTCCTCGGCGACCCCGCCCTGCCCCACCTGTTCTTCGTCGAGGGCGGCGCGCTGGCCGTCGAGAACGCCCTCAAGACGGCGTTCGACTGGAAGAGCCGGCGCAACGAGGCGGCAGGTCGCTCGCGTGACCTGGGCACCCAGGTCATGCATCTGACCAAGGCGTTCCACGGACGCAGCGGCTACACGCTGTCGCTCACCAATACCGATCCGGTGAAGATCGACCGCTATCCGCGGTTCTCCTGGCCGCGTCTCGACGTCCCGATGATGCACTTCCCGATCGAGGCCCACCTCGCGGACGTGGAGGCCGCCGAGGAGCACGCGCTGGCGCAGGCCCGCGCGGCGTTCGCGGCCCACCCCCACGACATCGCCTGCTTCCTCGCCGAGCCGATCCAGGGCGAGGGCGGCGACAACCACATGCGGCCGCAGTTCCTCCAGGCCATGCAGCAGCTGTGCCTCGACAACGACGCGCTGTTCGTCCTCGACGAGGTCCAGACCGGGGTCGGGGTGACCGGCACCCCGTGGGCCTACCAGCAGCTGGGGCTGGAGCCGGACGTGGTCGCCTTCGCCAAGAAGGTCCAGGTCGGCGGCATCATGGCCGGGCGCCGGGTCGACCAGGTGCCCGACAACGTGTTCGAAGTCCCCAGCCGCATCGGTTCGACCTGGGGCGGCGGGCTGGTCGACATGGTCCGCTCCCGCCGGATCCTGGAGATCATCGAGCGCGACGGACTCTTCGACCACGCCTCGCGGGTGGGGAAGTGGTTCCTCGCCCAGCTGCAGAATCTCGGCGACCGGCACCCGGAGACCGTGTCCAACGTCCGTGGTCGTGGGCTGATGTGCGCGTTCGACCTGCCGGACACGCCGACCCGGGACGCGGCGATCGCCCGGCTCCACCAGGAGCACGTCCTCGTCCTGCCCTGCGGCGGCCGGTCGATACGGTTCCGGCCACCCCTGCAGATCACCGAAGACGAGCTCGACATCGGGCTCGCCGCACTCGATCGGGTCCTCGCCCTCCCACTCGGATGGTGACCTCCATGGCACGCCACATCTCGTCCGTGATCTCCGGACGGTCCGTCGCCGACCGGGCCGACACCCGTCTCGACTCCCGAAATCCGGCCGACACCGACGACGTCGTCGCCACGGTGGCGCTCGGGACGGCCGGCACGTTCGTCGACGCCTGCCGGGCGGCGCGGGAGGCACAGCGGGCGTGGGCCGACGTACCCGCACCGGTGCGCGGCCGCGCCATCGCCCAGATCGGCCGACTGGTCGAGGACAACGCCGAATCCCTGGCCCGGCTCGTCACCCGCGAGATCGGCAAGCCCTACCAGGAGGCGCTCGGCGAGGTCCGGGAGATCGTCGACACCTGCGACTTCTTCCTCGGCGAGGGCCGCCGGCTCTACGGCCAGACCGTCCCGAGCGAGATGCCGGACAAGGCGCTGTTCACCTTCCGCAACCCGGTCGGAGTCGTCTCGGTGATCACGGCGGGGAACTTCCCGGTCGCGGTGCCGTCGTGGTACCTCGTGCCCGCACTGCTGTGCGGCAACTCCGTGGTCTGGAAGCCGGCCGACTACTCACCGGCCTGCGGCGAGGCGCTCTACGACCTGTTCGTGCACGGCGGGGGGCTGCCGGACGGCGTACTCAACCTCGTACTGGCCGACGGGACGCACACCTTCGCCGGGCTGGAACAGGCGCTGGAGGCCGGCCTGGTCGACAAGGTCGGCTTCACCGGGTCGTCCGCGGTGGGCGCGGAGATCGGCGCGCTGGCCGGGCGGCACCTGCAGTCGGCCTGCCTGGAACTCGGCGGCAAGAACCCCATGGTGATCACGCCGAGCGCCCCGCTCGACCTCGCCGTCGAGGGGGCACTCTTCTCCGGATTCGGCACCGCCGGCCAGCGGTGCACCTCGCTGGGGACGGTGATCGTGCACGAGTCCGTGCACGATGAATTCGTCACCCGGTTCGCCACCGCGACCCGGGAGGCCCGGATCGGCGACCCGTTCCAGGACGTGGTCTGCGGACCGATGCTCGACCAGAAGTTCGCCGACCGGTTCGAGGACTATCTGGGCTGGATCGCCCCGCACCACAAGGTCCTGGGCTCCTCGGGCACGGGGCGGATCACCGCGCAGAACCCCAGGGCCGGCTTCGTCGGTGACCCGTCGGCCGGCATCTACTACCACCCGATGATCGTCGACGGCGTCCGCCCCGACGACGACCTCTTCCGTACCGAGACCTTCGGTCCCCTCGTCGGCGTGACGACCTATTCGACGCTGGACGAGGCGATCGCGCTGGCGAACGCGCCCGGCTACGGCCTGTCCTCCTCGATCTACACCACCGACCCGGCCGAGGCCTTCCGGTTCCGCCGCGGGATCTCGGCGGGCATGGTCAGCGTCAACAACTCCACCTCGGGTGCGGAGGCCCACCTGCCGTTCGGCGGCAACGGCAAGTCGGGCAACGGCAGCCGGCAGTCCGGCATCTGGGTGCTCGACCAGTTCACCCGCTGGCAGGCGATGAACTGGGACTACTCCGGCCGACTGCAGAAGGCGCAGATGGATGTCGCCGAACTCACCGGTGACGCGGGCTTCCGGCTGGACGGTTGATGGCGGAAGCACACCGTGAGCCCTCGGGCGAACCGGTCGACCGGCATTTCCTCGAGGCAGCGGCGGACCTGCGTGCCGGCCGGCCGCGGGACCCGCGCGGACCGGTCCGGGACGCCACGGAGCTGTCCGGCATTCAGACCATGGCGCTGTTCGAGGCGCAACTGGGCAGCCGGCATCTCGACCTCGCCGCGCGGCGCCTTCGCGGGGAAGGCAAGAGCTTCTACACGATCGGGTCGGCAGGTCACGAGGGCAACGCCGCCGTCGCCGAGGCACTGCGACCCACCGATCCCGCACTGCTGCACTACCGCTCGGGTGCCTTCTATCTCGCCCGGGCGGCGCAGGTCGGCGGCAGCGAGCCCCTGCGCGACGTCCTGCTCGGACTGGTCGGCGCCGCCGACGAACCGATCGCCGGCGGGCGGCACAAGGTCTTCGGCAACCACGCGCTCGCCGTCATCCCGCAGACCTCGACCGTCGCGTCCCATCTCCCCCGGGCGCTCGGCGTCGCCTTCGCCATCGACCGGGCGGCGAAGCTGCGGGTGCCCTGTGCCTGGGCGACGGACGCGATCGCGGTGTGCAGCTTCGGCGACGCGTCGGCCAACCACTCGACGGCCACCGGAGCGATCAACGCCGCCGGCCACAGTGCTCACCAGCGGCTGCCGGTCCCGCTGCTGCTCGTCTGCGAGGACAACGGCCTGGGGATCAGCGTGCGCACGCCGCCGGACTGGATCGAGACGGCGTACGGCGACCGACCCGCCCTGCGGTATCTCTCGGCCGACGGCTGCGACGTCGCCGCCACCTACGACGCCGCCCTGGCCGCCGTCGCGCACGTCCGGCAGCGGCGGGCCCCGGCGTTCCTGCACCTGCGGATGGTGCGGTTCATGGCCCACGCCGGGAGCGACGCGGAGGTCGGCTACCGGACCCCGGCCGAACTCGCCGCCGACCTCACCCGCGACCCCCTGCTCGTCACCGCGGGACTGCTCGTCGCGGCCGGCCTGCTGACGCCCGATGACGTGCTCGCCCGCTACGAGCGCGCCCGGGAGGCGGTGGCCGCACTGGCGGAGGATGCGATCACCCACCCGAGGTTGCGCAGCGCCGAACAGGTGATGGCGCCGCTGGCCCCGCAGCATCCGGACCGCGTGGCCGCGGCGGCCGGCCGCGCAGCGGACGAGGCTTCCCGCGCCCGGGTCTTCGACGGGAAGCTGCCCGAGTCCCAGGGCCCGCTCACCCTCGCCGACGCGATCAACCGTGGTCTCGCCGACGCGCTCGCCGCTCGGCCCGCCATGCTGGTGTTCGGCGAGGACGTGGGGCGCAAGGGCGGGGTCTACGGCGTGACCCGCCGGCTGGCGGGGGCCTTCGGGGTGGGCCGGGTCTTCGACACGCTGCTCGACGAGCAATCGATCCTGGGACTCGCGCTGGGCGCCGGGGTCTCCGGGCTGCTCCCCGTACCCGAGATCCAGTACCTCGCCTACCTGCACAACGCCGAGGACCAGATCCGCGGCGAGGCGGCCAGCCTGCAGTACTTCTCCACCGGCCAGTACCGCAACCCGATGGTCGTGCGGGTGCCCGGACTCGCCTACCAGAAGGGCTTCGGTGGTCATTTCCACAATGACAACGCGGTCGCCGTGCTGCGTGACATCCCGGGGCTGGTCATCGCCGTACCCGCCCGGCCGGACGACGCCGCCGCGATGTTGCGCACGTGTCTGGCCGCGGCCGAGACCGACGGCGCCGTGTGCGCCTTCCTGGAGCCGATCGCGCTCTACCACCTCCGGGACCTGCACGAGACCGGCGATCACGGCTGGCTGGCGCCCTACCTGCCGCCGGATCGGTGGGAGGCGGCCCACGTCCCGGTCGGCAGCGGCCGGGTCTACGGCGAGGGCGGCGACCTCACCCTCGTGACCTTCGGCAACGGGCTCTTCCTGTCGCTCCGGGTGGCCCGACGGCTCGTCGAGTCGGGGATCGGCGTACGGGTGCTCGACCTGCGCTGGCTCGCCCCGCTTCCCGTCGACGACATCCTGCGCGAGGCGCGCGCCACCGGCCGGGTGCTCGTCGTGGACGAGACGCGGCAGTCCGGGGGGGTGTCCGAGGGCGTGCTCGCCGCTCTCGTCGACGCCGAGTTCGACGGCCGGCTGGCCCGCGTCACCAGCAGGGACAGCTTCGTCCCCCTCGGCGACGCCGCGCAGCACGTACTGCTCGACGACGCGACGATCGAGAAGGCCGCGCGCCGCCTGCTGCACTGATCCCTGGCCCCGTCCCTTATTCCGCGTCAACGTGACGTTGATGCGGCTAGAGCGCTTGAACGTCACGTTCACGCGGAATGGGAGGCGGTGTGGCGGTCGGGCGGTGGCGGCGGGCTACGCGGATCGGGCGGCGGCCTTGTCCCGTGCGCGGCTGCGGTCCTGGGCCGCAGCGGTGATGTCGGCGTCGGTGAGTACACCGATCGGGCGCCCGTCGTCCTCGACGACGGCGACACCGCCGTGCAGGCGCAGGGGAACGACGATGTCCGGCAATTCCGCGTCGGGTCTGACGACGAGTGGCTTCGAACGCCGGGCGGCGGCGAGGTCGCGGAGGCGGGTGTCCTCGCGCTGGCCGGTCGGCACGCGTTCGAGGTCGCGCATGCTGAGCGCGCCCACAGCGCGGCCGCCGAAGTCTGCCAGCGGAAACACCTGCTGGGTGAGTTCTTCGGGCGTGAGCCGGGCGAGGAAGTGGTGCACCGTCCACCACTCGGCCGCGACGACCGGCGACGGGGTCATGACCTCCCCGGCCCGAAGGCCGCGAAGGTGCTCGGCGCGCGTGGCGAACCGCTCGCCGGACGCGCTGATGATGATGAACCAGCCGACGAGGATGAGCCACAGGCCGGTGAATGCGCCGACGAGCAACTGCAGGCCGCCGAGACCGACGAGGACGACACCAAGCACGCGCCCGGCGCTGGCGGCCCCGGCGGCAGCGCGGACCCGGTCCTGGTAGCGCCACCACAACAACGCCCGCAGCAGATGTCCGCCGTCCAGCGGAGCGCCGGGGAGCAGATTGAATGCACCGAGCAGCACGCTGACCCAGGCCAGCCAGCTCAATGCGGCGCCGGGGAGCCCGGAACCGCCTATCCACCAGGCGATTCCCGCACTCGCCGCTCCGAAGCCGAGGCTGGCCGCCGGGCCGGCGAACGCGATGAGCGCGTCGGCCCGCGGAGTCGACGGATCACCGTCGAGCTCGGTGAGTCCGCCCATCACCCAGAGCGTGACCCGCCGGACACGGATGCGGTAGTGGCGGGCGACGACCGCGTGGGCAAGTTCGTGCGCAAGCAGGGAAACGAGAAAGACCACAGCGGTGAGCAGGCCGGCGAGCCAGTAGGCGGCCAGGGAGTGACCCGGCCGCGCAGCCGGAAACGCCGCCGTCGCCAGCATCTCGCCGAACAACACCAGCACGACGAGAACCGACCAGTGCGCCGACACCGTGACACCGGCCCAGCGACCCAGCGGGATGGTACGGGCGGCCGCCGTATGACGCCGCGTCGGTGGGCTCTCGGGCCTCGAGGGATCCGACCAGGTCATCCGAACTCCGCCCGTACAGCCGTCAGCGGCCCGCCCGTGCCGGCCGATGCTTCGATGATGCGGATCCCGCACGGGCGGCCGGTAGTGAACAAGGTCCTCAACCGCAGAGTCCCTGGTCAGGTATCAACGGTTTCGCCCGGCTTCGGCCGCATATCGGCCTACAGGCCGCTGCACCTCACGCGAGGATCTCCGGCGTGAGGTCACCGATGGTGGCCAGTTCGAAGGTCGCCAGCTGCCGCACCTCGGGCGGCGGCGGGAAATGCGGGTTGGGGATGGCGACGACGGTCATCCCGGCGAGGGCTCCCGACCGGATTCCGCTGGCGGAGTCTTCGATCACGGCACACCGGGAGGGGTCGGTGCTCATTCGCCGGGCGGCTTCGAGGTAGACGTCAGGAGCCGGCTTACCCCGGGCGACCTCCTCGGAGGACACGGTCACCTCGAACAGGTCGTCCACGTGAGCCAGCGCAAGGACTTCGTCGATGACCGGACGGTTGGACGACGTGGCCAGCCCCAACGGCCACCGCCGGGCCATCCTCGTGACCGCCTCGACGGCACCGGGCAGGAGCGGCAGGTGCGCCCGGTAGTGCACCAGCAGGCGCCCTGCGACGTCGCTGCTGATCTCCCGGGGCGGGAGCGGTACGCCGAGCTGGTGGTGCAGATAGGCCGACCACTCGGTCGAGCTCATCCCCAGCATGGACTCGGTGGCGTCCGGGCGCCATCGGCCGCCGGTGCGCTCGACGATCTCCCGTCGAGCCTGGTCCCACACCTGTTCCGAGTCGATCAGTACGCCGTCGAGGTCGAAGATCACCGCATCGATCATGTCCCGATGCTGCCGCACCTCATTGCGGGCAGGTGCCGTAGACCGGCGATGTCGGCGGCGGCACGTACCGCCCGTAGACCGCGGTCGTGCAGCCGGTCCGCACGTACTGCTTGTTCTGCAGCAGCAACGTCTCCCAGTAGGTCCCGCCGTCGGCGTAGTCGGGCTGGTAGTTGTTCACCGGCACCTGCAGATCGAGATCGCCGTCGCCGTCGAGGTCGGTCGCCTTGATCTCCGTCGTGTCGCTGGTGACGATCGGCGGTTCGAGGAAGGCGCCGTTGACGACCAGATAGAGCTGCGCCTCCGAGCCGTGCGCACCGGTGCCGGCGAGCACGACGCAGTGCAGGTGCTCGGTCTGGGTCGAACATTCCATGTGCGGTTGGTAGGCGAACGGCTGGACCGCCCACTGCACGGCCGATCCGCCCGAGAGCAGCTCGACGACCGCACTGCTGTTGACCGAGGCTCCGGTCCCCTGCCGCAGCACGATCTGGTAGCCGTCCTTGACCAGGGAATGGGACAGCTCGGCGCAGGTGCCTCCCGGACATACCGATGGCGGGGCGGCGTTCGGCGGCGCAGCCGCTGACGATTGCGGCGCGACCGTCGTCGGCACCTCGCTCGCCGTGGTCGGCGGCGGCGTCGGCGACGGCGTGGGAGACCGGGTCGGCGACGGGCTCGGGGAGGGCGACGCGGACGGGCTGGACTTGCTGGTCGCAGCCGGCTCCGCCTGCCCGCCGACCGTGGACGCACACCCGGCAACCATGATCAACCCGACCAGCCCGGCCAACGCGGCGAGCCCACGGCGCTTCGTCAGCATGACCACGTCCCCATGACCACGTCCCCCCGGCGGCGACACAGCGGCCCGCCCACCGACGCGGGCCGCCCACCGCTGTCACCCTCTCGCGATCGTGACAGCTTGCGGCCGCCCGTGTCAGCGGATGTCCAACATCACGGGCCACCTGACCGTGCGCCTGGGGAAAATCAGGCGGTCAGGCCTTCACGGCGGCCAACCCTGCGCTCCGCAGCGCGTCGAGCAGTCCCGCCCCGTGCAGGCTGCCCAGCCCGGTGCAGGCGTCCCAGCGACCGCGAGTCGCCTTGTAGCCGGGGGTGGCCGGTCCGAAGTCGGCACTCTCCGGCGTGGAGTTGTTGCCGCTGGTGACGTTGCGGAACACGGTGCTCCGGTGTGCCGCGGGTACGGCGTACAGCTGGGGCAGCAACTCGCCGACCGGGGAGCCCATGGCCTCGTTGAGCAGGGCGACGAGGCCGGCGTAGAGCGGCGCGACCGCGCTGGTGCCGCCGACCGGGCCCCACTGGCCGTCGGCGAGGACGAGGTAGCCGCTGGTGATGTCGGCGTTGCCGGCGACGTCGGGTACGCCGCGGCCGACCCGGCCGTCGCCGTTGAGCGACGCCGGCATGGTCATCCCGTGCTGGTAGGACGGCACCGGGAAGGCGTCGCTGATACCCCCGCCGCCGGCCCAGCCGTCCTCGTCGTTCCAGACGACCTCGCTGACGACCTGACCGTCGGTGCCCACCAGCGTCGTGCCCCCGCAGCCGACCACGTGCGGACTGGACGCGGGGAAGTCGGCGTGCACCTTGCCGTCCCTGGCCGCATCGCCGGCACCGTGGTCGCCCGACGCGGCGAGCACGGTCACCCCGAGGGTCGCGGCGTCGGCGAACGCCTGGTCGAAGACCTTCATGCCCTGGGCGGTCCAGCCGGCCTCGGGCGCACCCCAGCTGATCGAGATCACCGACGGCGCGTGGGTCTGGTCGTGGACGGCGGTGGTGATGGCGTCCAGGAACCCGCGGTCGCTCGGATCGGCGAAATAGACGACGATGTCGGCCCCCGGAGCGACGGTGCCCGCGACCTCGATGTCGAGGAGGACCTCGCCGTCGGCGTCGCCGCCCGGGGAGTTCTTGCCCTTGTCGACGCCGACCGCGACCACGGTCGGCGCAGCGACGCCGGCCTTGGCGAAGTACTTGGTCAGCTCGGCCTGGCGGAAGCCACCGCCGAGTTCGATGATCCCGATCGTCTCGTGGGTGCCGTCCACGTCGGTCGGGAAGCCGTAGAGCTGGGCCACCTGCGTCGCCCACAGCGGCACCGGCTTGGCCGCCCGGCTGGTCCGCCGGGAGCGGTCCTCGGCGCGGCCGAGAAGGGCGAACGCGTCGTGGTCGGGCGCCGGGAGGTCATCTTCGGACAGGACCTTTCCACGCTTGGCGCGGGAGTGGGCCTGCGGGCGGTCGTCGAGACCGAGTACCGCGACGACCACGTCGGCCAGCTCGGGCGGCACGTGGACATGGCCCTCGCGCCCACGGTAGGTCAGGTTCCCCGCCTGGTACCGCCCGAGGTTCACCCCGAACGCCGCCCCGAGCGCGGCGACGGTGCCGCCCAGCGTCACCGTCCGGCGCGCGGCGTCGCTCGTCTCGACCCGCAGGTGGTGAGCGGCGGCGAAGTCGGCGACCGCTCTCAGGTCGGCGGGATCGGCGCCCGTCGACGTGGCCAGCTGGGCCCGGCGCTCCCGCCGACGCCGCACCGGGTCGTTCGCGCCGTTCTCCGACGGCGGAGTGGCGGCTGCGGCGGCATCAGCGGTGCGGGGCCGGAGCACCACGCTGACCAGCAGTTCCTCGGCCGGATCCGCGTCGCCGACCCGGCGAGCACCCGCGACCGGGGCTCGTGAACTGTTCGGCAGCGGGACAAGGTGGACATCAGGCATGGCGTCTCCCCCGAAGTGACGGCCGCCGGCCCAGGCCGGCGACGGACCGACTCACTCATATGAGGTCGACCCGTTACAGCCTGATACACCGGCACCCGCCACGGCAATAGGCAACGGCGGAGTCGACCCTGTCGATCAAGGAGAAGGGTCGATCAAGCCGGGAGCAGCACGCCCGCGCCGCGCATGCCACCGTCGGCCAGCGTCCGCAGCGCCGCATCGGCCTCGGTGAGCGGGAACCTGGTCACGGAGACGGTGACCCCGAGCCGGTCGGCGAGGCGCAGAAACTCCTCGCCGTCGGCCCTGGTGTTGGCCGTGACGCTCTGCACGGTGCGCTCGTAGAAGAGGTGCTGTTCGTAGTTCAACGGAGGAATGTCGGTGAGGTGGATGCCGGCGATCGAGAGCGTGCCGCCGCGGTCCAGTGCCGCGAGCGCGACCGGCACCAGGTCGCCGACCGGGGCGAAGAGGACCGCCGCGTCGAGCGGCTCCGGCGGCGCGTCGTAGGCCTCACCGACCGACGCCGCGCCGAGCGACGTCGCCAGCTCCCGGGCGTGCTCGCCCCGGGTGAGCACGTGCACGCGTGCCCCTTGCGCGATCGCGACCTGGGCCGCGATGTGGGCAGACGCACCGAACCCGTAGATGCCCAGCCGGCCCCCCGCGGGGAGCTGCGCCCGCAGCAGCGAGCGGTAGCCGACGATGCCGGCGCACAGCAACGGCGCCGCCTCGGCGTCGGAGAACCGGCCGGGCAGCCGGTAGGCGAACCCCTCCGCGACCGTGGCGTAGTCGGCGTAGCCGCCGTCGGCGTCCCAGCCGGTGAAGGTCGCAGCGGGGCAGAGGTTCTCCCTCCCGCTGCGGCAGAACCGGCACCGGCCGCAGGTCCCCCGCAGCCAGGCGATCCCGATCCGGTCGCCAACGGCGAACCGGGAGGTTCCCGGGCCGAGCGCGTCGACCCGGCCGACGACCTCGTGGCCCGGGGTCGTCTGCGGCCGGTGCACCGGCAGGTCACCCTCAGCCAGGTGCAGGTCGGTCCGGCAGACCCCGCAGGCGAGGACCTGCACCCGGACCTCGCCCGGTCCCGGCTCGGGGACCGGCCGGTCGGCGCGGCGCAGCGGCCCGGTCGAGACCGGGCCCGGTCGGTCCACCACCCAAGCCAGCACAGCACCGCCCCCTAGGTCCCGTCCAGCATGCGCGCCCTCAGGACGTGGTGTCGCCTTCCTGGTGGTGCCGGCCCGCGTGCGGCACCGGCTCGCCGAGGATCCGGCTGATCTGCTGGTCGGACAGGCCGAGCTCCCGCAGCCGCCGCAGTGCGCCGTCGTACTCCCGCCGCCGGCCGTCGAGCTGGGACTGCAGTCGCTGCATCTCGGCTCGCGCCCGGTCGGCGGTCATCACGGCGGTGACGGCCTCGTCGGGATCGGGCATGAGCACGGCGGTCAGCCGCTCGAGCGCCTCCTCCTCGATCGGGCCGGTGGCGATCGAGGTGGCCAGCGCACTGCGCCGGGCGGCGGTCGAGCCGTTGCCCCCGACCGGGATCGGGCGGTCGTCGTCCCGGACGGCCGGTTCCGACGGCGGACCGTCGCCGGAGATGGCGAGCCTGCTGCCTTCGTCGTCGGCACCGCCGTCGTCCGCGACGACGGCCTGCGGCTCGGTCACCGGCGTCGCCCCCGACGGACCCTGCTGTGCCGCCTCCTGCCGGGCCTGGATGGCCGACTGCGTGCGCAGCGGTACCTCCTTCATGAAGGCCAGGAGGATGAAGGCGACGAAGATGACGGCCGCGCCGATGATGAAGACGATGTCCATCGACTGGGAGAAGCCCACGAAGAACGGCTCGGCCAGCCGGTGGTCGGCGTGCTTGAGGAACGCGGTGTCGTTGAGTGCCGAACTGCCGACACCGCCTCCGCCGTGCAGGATGCCGAGTATCGGTTTGTTCCCCGGGTTGGCGACGACGGACGGGTCGTGCACCGCCGACTGGAAGGATGCGGTGTGGCCGGCGGAGACGAACGCGTTCTTGATCTTGCCCCCGACGGTGCTGAACAGCACCGAGAGGAAGACCGCCGTACCCAGCGCACCGCCCATCTGGCGAAAGAACGTCGCCGACGAGGTGGCCACGCCGATGTCCTGCGGCGGCATCGCGTTCTGCACCGCGAGGGTGATCGGCTGCATCACGTTGCCCAGGCCGAGGCCGAAGACCGCGGTGTAGATGCCGGCCTGCCAGATCGGGGTGTCCGCCCCGATGAAGTGCATCAGCCCCATGCCGACGACCATCAGGGCGGCGCCGACGACCGGGAAGATCTTGTACCGGCCGGTGCGGGAGATCAGCTGGCCGGAGAACACCGAGGAGGCCATGATCCCGGCCGTCAACGGGAGCAGCAGCAACCCGGACTGGGTCGGTGACATGCCCTTGACGATCTGGAAGTAGAGCGGCAGCAGCGCGATGCCGCCGAACATTCCCATACCGACGAGCAGTCCTGCCCCGGACGTGATGCTGAAGACGCCGTTGCGGAAGAACCGCAGCGGTATCAGCGCGTCGTCCCCGATCCGGCTCTCCGCCAGCACGAAAAGTCCCAGCCCGACGACACCGATCGCGTAGCAGATCAGCGCGCCGGCCGATCCCCATCCCCAGGTGCGGCCCTGCTCGGCGACGATCAGGAGCGGGACCAGCGCGATGCTGATGGATGCGGCGCCGTACCAGTCGATCCGGTGCTCCCGCCGGATGTGCGGGATGTTGAGGGTGTGCCAGACCACGAAGAGGGCGACCATCCCGATCGGCACGTTGACCAGGAACACCCAGCGCCAGCCGGAGATCGTGAGGATCGACGCGGCGCCGGCGAAGAAGCCGCCGATCACCGGGCCGATGACGCTCGACGTACCGAAGACCGCGAGGAAATAGCCCTGGTAGCGGGCGCGCTCGCGGGGGGCGACGATATCACCGAGGATCGCCAGCGCCATCGAGAACAGGCCACCGGCACCGAGTCCCTGGAACGCACGGAACGCGGCCAGCATGTACATCGACGTCGAGAACGCCGAGGCGGCCGAGCCGATGAGGAACAGCGTGATGGCGATCAGGAAGAGCGGCTTGCGGCCGTAGATGTCGGACAGCTTGCCGTAGAGCGGCGTCGAGATGGTGGCGGTGATGAGGTAGGCGGTCGTCACCCAGGCCTGGATGCTCAGCCCGTGCAGGTCGTCGCCGATCGTCCGGATCGCCGACGCGACGATCGTCTGGTCGAGGGCGGCGAGGAACATGCCCATCATCAGTCCGCCGAGGATCGTCAGGATCTGGCGGTGGGTGAAGCCTCCGGTCGTCGGTGCCTGGCCGTTCTGGGCCGCGGACACCGGACCCGCCGGCGCTCCGGCGGTGGTCCCACTCATCTGGTCTCCATCTGGGGTCGTGGTGCTGGGGAGGTCGTCGCGTCACGAAGCGGCGACTTCTTGTCGGCGGCGTGGACGGCGGATTCCAGCTCGCCGGCGAGCCGGTCGAGGAGCACGGCGAGCTGTGTCCGGTCATCCGGGGACCAGTCGGCGACCAGTTCGGTGAGGAACCCGTCCCGGATGTCGCGGAGCCGCTCGCAGGTGCGGACGCCCTCGTCGGTGGCCGCCAGGATGCAGGCGCGCCCGTCGGCCGGGTCGGCCCGCCGTTCGACGAGACCGATCTCGACGAGGTGGCCGACCAGTCGGCTCACGCGCGACGGATCGACGTAGGCCGCATCGGCGAGCGCACTGGACCGCTGCGGACCGGACTCGACCAGCGGAACGAGGACGGCGAACGCCGACCAGTCCACTCCCTCGAGCTGTCCTCCCCCGAACATGTGGCCCTTGGCCTTGCCGGCCACCCGGAACAACCGGGACAGCGACCGGCCGACCTGCCCACCGCACGGGCCGTCGGAGTGTTCGCGGTCGATGCTCCCGGTGAAATCCCGGAGCTGCTCAGAGATCGTCATGGTCCCGCCGTGACTCCTTACCTGACTCACGCAACTACTTGCTCGCGTCCAGCATCCACCTGTGCATCACTCCCGGCAACGTGTTTTCGTGTGATCCGAGTCTCGCCACCCCCACCGACAAAACGCACTACTAGTGGGTTGTGGTCGTCCGGAACGGCGTGTCCTCGACCAAAACGCACTACTAGTGGGTTTTGTCGGCGGGCGGGTCAGGCGGGAACGGCGGTCAGCCAGGAGCGATCAGACGTGCACCAGGCGTCAAATCGCAGGCCGACCCGGGCGAGATCGCGGTCGAGATCGCCCGGGGTGAGCCGGCGTGCGACGAAGTCGTGCTCCCAGCGCCGGTCGCCGGCCTCGTAGACCGCGGTGGCCTGCAGCAGATCGCCCTGCCGCCGAACGCCGGACAGTCCGGTCCGCACGGGTCCCACCGACCCGCCCGTCCCGGCACGCACGGTGTCGAACCACTCCGGCGGGTGCCACTGCGCGACCAGGACGCCGTCGGCGGCGAGGTGGGCGGCGGCCGTCGCCAGCATCGCGATCCGGTGGCCGCCGTCGGGGGTGTTGATCAGCTGACTCGCCACGAGTACGGCGTCGAAGCGGCGACCGAGGTGGAGGTCGGCGATCCCGGCGAGAACGGTCCGTGCGTCCCGGACCCGTGCCAACATCTCCGGCGACTCGTCCACCGCGACGACCGGGTGCCCGAGTGCGGCGAGCGGTCGTGCGAGCCGGCCGACGCCGCACCCGAGATCGAGCAATGAGCCACCGGGCCGGATCGCGCCGTGGATGATCTCCGGCTCGCCCATCGGCGGAAGCAGGGAGTACAGCTCCACCGCGCAGCCGTCCGGCGCGATCGGGCCGGGGCCGCGACCGGTCATTCGGCCGGGACGCCGACCGGCCGGGCGTCGAGCGGTTCGCCCTCGTCGCCCCGTGCCCGGGCCGGCTCGCCGCCCCGCGGGGCCATCGTGCCCGCGGCGTCCCGATCACGCAGCGCACGGCCGAACACCAGGCCGGTCAGGACCAGTGCCGCAGCGGCGAAGAACGCCGCGTGGTAAGCGGTGAGGTTCGGGACGGAGACCCCACCGGCCACGGTCGTCGGGCCGACCGAGATGATCACCGTACCCAGCACGGCGACGCCCACCGCGGCGCCGAGTTGCCGCACCGCGCTGAACAGCGTCGACGCCCGCCCGGTGTCTGCGGAGGCGACGGTGGCCAACGACGCCGCCTGGGTCGGGATGAAGATCGAGCCCATCATCAGGCCCGCCGCGAACATGATGATCCGGACCAGCCAGAGGTTGGTCGTGGCGTCGACGAAGCCGAGCGATATCAGCAGGAGGGGAACGGTCAGGAAGCCCGTCGTCACCAGCCTGCGCGGGCCGATCCGGGGGTAGATGCGGGTGACGATCTGGGATGCGGTCATCACCCCGATCGCCTCGGGAAAGGTGTTGAGCCCCGACGCCAGCGCCGACATGCCCAGCCCGTCCTGGAGCAGCAGCGGGAAGGCGTAGAGACAGCCCAGGAAGCCCGCCGCCGAGCAGATGGTGAGCAGGTTGGTGTTGCGGAACAGCCGGTCCCGGTAGAGCCGGAGGTTGAGCATCGGCTGATCGACCCGCAACTCGACCGGCACGAGCACGGCGATGAGGAGGAGCCCGACCAGCCCGGTCGTCAGGATCTCCGCCGACCCCCATCCCTGGGTGGCGCCCTGGGTGAGCGCGTACATCACCAGCGCGAATCCGACGCCGGACAGCAGGAAACCCGGCAGGTCGAACCGGCCGGGGACCTTCTCCCGGTGCTCGGTGAGGTAGGCAAGCCCGAAGAAGAACGCCGCGATCCCGATCGGCACGTTCACGTAGAAGACCCAGCGCCAGGACAACTGGTCGACGAGCAGACCGCCGACCACGGGGCCCAGAGCCGGCGCGGTAGCGGTCGGGATGGTGAGGATGCGCGAGGCCCGGATGCGCTCGGCCGGCGGAAAGGCCCGGTAGAGCATCGCCATCCCGACCGGGAGGAGCATGCCGCCGCCCGCACCCTGGAGCACTCGGAAGCCGATGAGTTGGGGCAGGCTCTGCGCCAGCCCGCACAGTGCGGAGGCGCCGGTGAAGATCGCCAGCGCGATGAGCACCACCCGCTTCGTGCCGAACCGGTCGCCGACCCACCCCGACGCCGGGATGAAGATCGCCAGGCTGACCAGGTAGCCGACGGCCACCGCGCCGCTGGACGCGGCCGGCATGTGGAAGTCGCGGCTGATCGTCGGCAGGGCGACGTTGACGATCGTCGTGTCCATGATGTTGACGAACATCGAGGCGACGAAGACGACGCTGACGGCCACCCGCGGGGTGATCGCGCGACCGAATAACAAGGCGGCTCCGGACGGATCGAGGACACTGATGCCGAGCGGTCGCCGCGCTGCGCCGAACCAGCATCGTTAGCCTACCTCACGATGCGGGTGCCCTGGCTCAGCGGATCAGCGCCTGCTTGACGAGCGTGCGGCCGAAGTCCCAGACCAGCCCGCCGCCCCGGTGCGCGTCCTCCATCACGTCGCCGAAGGCCTCGAGGAAGGTGGACACCTCGGCCGCACCGATGGTCAACGGCGGCAGCAGTTTGATCACGTCGATGTGGTCGCCGGCGACCTGGGTCAGGATGTGATGCCGCTGAAACAGCGGTACGACGACCATCTGCGCGAACAGCCCCTGCCGGGCGGCCTGCAGCATGTTCCAGCCGCCGCGGAGCTTCAGCCCGCGCGGCTTGCCGAATTCGATGCCGATCATCAGACCCCGGCCGCGGATCTCGGAGATCAGCTCGTAGCGCTCACTCATCGCCTGCAGCCCGGCGCGCAGCTCCTGGCCGGTGCGCTCGGCGTTGGCGACCAGACCCTCGTCCTCGATCACCGCGAGAGTCGCCAGGCCGGCGGCCATCGCCAGGGCGTTCCCGGCGAAGGTCGAGGCGTGGACGAACACGCGGTCCAGCGAGGAGTAGACCCGCTCGAAAATCCACTTCTTGGTCAGCGTCGCGCCGATCGGGACGAATCCGCCGGAAAGCGCCTTCGCCACGGTCACGATGTCGGGCTCGACGTCGTCCTCGTACTGGTGGGCGAAGAACCGGCCGGTCCGGCCGATGCCGGTCTGCACCTCGTCGCAGATGAGCACTGCGCCGTATTCGTGCAGCAGTCGCTGGGCGGCGCCGAGGAACCCGGGCGGCGAGATGTAGACGCCCTTGCCCTGGATCGGCTCGACGAGGAACGCCGCGACGTCACCCTTGCGGAGCTCGCGCTCCAGTGCCTCGAGGTCGCCGAACGGGATCCGGGTGTCCGGCAGCAGCGGAGCGAACCCGGCGCGGAACTCCTCGGCGCCGTTGACCGACAGGGACCCCGCGGTCAGGCCGTGGTAGGCGTGCTCGGCGTAGAGGATCCGGCCACGACCGGTAGCGCACCGCGCGAACTTCAGCGCCGCCTCGACCGCCTCCGACCCGCTGTTGCAGAAGAACGCCCGCTCGAGACCCGGCGCCTTCGCGAGGAGCTGCTCGGCGAAGAGGCCGGCCAGCAGCGGGCAGTCGAACTGGACCATGTCGGCGAGCTCGCCGTCGATGACCGTCCGGAGGGCGTCGCGGACCACCGGGTGGTTGCGACCGACGCCGAAGACCCCGAAGCCGGCCAGGAAGTCCAGGTAGCGGGTCCCGGCCCGGTCATAGAGGTAGGCGCCCTCGGCCCGGTCGTACTCCTTGTCGAAGCCGATGGCATGCAGCATCCGCGGCACCTGGTGGTTGATGTGCCGGCCGTGCAGCTCGTACCCCTCCCCCCGGCGCGCGTCGAGGAGGCCGTTCAGGTCGAATCCCATACCCGCAGTCTGCTCGACCGACCGCCGGCTAGTCGAGCGGGCACGGCGATAGCCGCAATATTGCTCCTGCCACGCGGTCAGCAGCCCGGGATCGCCTTGCCGGAGTGGACCAGGGCGAGCAGGCCGCACAGGCTCTTGGTCCCGACCTTCCAGGTGCCGTTGTCCAGCACCGACTCGCCGGTGCCGTTGGGCAGCACCACCCGGCCGCTCAGCAGGATCTGGTAGCCGACCGCGGCCGCCGTCGCGCTGGTGAACGTGACCGACGTGACCTTGGAGCTGACCGCCCGGCCCTGCGAGGTGCCGCTCAGCGCCGTGATCGCCGGCCTCAGAACCTGCCCGTTCTGCAGCAACGCGACCCGCTGGGAGGTGGAGGTCTTCGGGTCGAAGAACGTCTCCCAGTTCTTGGTGATCTGCGTCTTCGCCGCCGCCGGGTCGGCCGGTTGGGAGGCCGACGTGGACGACGACGGGCTGGCCGACGCACTCGGCGACGTTGAGCTGCTCGCGCTGGCCGACGACGACGCCGAGGTGCTCCCGCTCGATGAGGAACTACCGCAGGCGGCCACCAGCACCAGTACGGCGGCACCGAACCCCACGGCCGCCAGCGCCTGCCGCACCGTCCGAAGCTGACCACCCAGCATCCGAATCACCGCCCCCGGGGCAGACCGGCGATCGATCCCTGCGATCCCCGGCTCCCCCCAATAGTCCCTCACCTCCCCCACGCGCATCAGCCGAATCACCGGGGCGCACGGGCTACCGTTGATCACAACGGGTCACTCAGGTGGTGAGACATGGCCGGTATGTCCCGGCGCCCGGGCGGACGCGCGATGCCGCCGCACCTCGGCTGGGCCGTGGGGGGCATCGGCGTCGTGCTCCTGGTGCTCGGCTGGTACGGCGCCTCCGGCGAGGCCCTCGTCGCCAAGCAGCTGCCCTATCTGGCATCGGCCACCGTGCCCGGCGCCGCTCTCCTGGTGGGCGGAGCGGTCCTGGTGGCCACCGAGCGGAGCGCCCGACGGACGGCCGCCCTCGAGCGCCGGGTCGGCGAGTTGCACGAGCTCCTGGTCGAGCCCGCCGGAGAGACCCCGCAGGCGAGCGGCCCACCCGGGCCGGGAAGCCTGCTGGCCGTGACCGGAGGGAGCCGGGTCCACCGGCCGGGCTGCCCGCTGCTCGCGGGAAAGGAGGCCCGCCCGGTCAGTCCCGAGGACGTCACCGCGCTCGGGCTCCGGGACTGTCCGCTGTGTGAACCCGCGCCGGAGCACTGAACGATGCTCGCCGTCGACCTCGCGATCGCCGGCGTCGCCATCGGAAGCATCGCCGCACTGGCCGGACTCGGCCTGCTGGCCACCTACCGCGCCACCGGGGTGTTCAACATCGCCTTCGGTGCGATCGCGATGGTCGTCGCCTACCTGCTCTGGCAGATGGTCCAGGTCTGGGGCTGGCCGGTGGCCGTCGCCGCACCGGTCGACCTGCTCCTCGTCGGCCCGGGGCTGGGGGTGCTCCTCGACCGGGCGGTGTTCCGCCGGCTCGAGCGGCGCGGGGCCGCACCGGCGGAGAAGCTCGTCGCCTCGATCGGCGTATTCGTCCTGCTCGTCGGCCTCGCGTTCCTGCTCTGGGGCGGACAGTCCCGGGTCGACGCTCCCTCTCTCCTGCCCGGCCGGGCACTTTCCCTGCCCGGCGGCGCCACCGTCCGGCTGGACACGGTGGTCGAGCTCGCCATCGCCGCCGCCATCACCGCCCTGCTGGCCGGCGTCACGCACGCGACGAAGTTCGGCGTGGCCGTGCGGGCGGTCGTCGACCGCCGCGAGCTCGCGGAGCTGTCCGGCGTGGACGCCGACCGGGTGTCGGCGGTGGGCTGGGCGTTCGGCGCCTTTCTCGCCGGGCTGGTCGGAGTCCTGCTCGCCCCACGGCTGCGATTGGACCCCTATGGGCTGACCCTCCTCGTCCTGGAGACGGTGGGCGTGGTGGTCGTCGCCCGGCTCGCGTCGATCACCGTGGCGATCGTCGCGGCCCTGGCCGTCGGCATCGGGCAGAGCGAACTCACCTCCGTACACCTGGGGGGTCAGGCACAGCAGCTCGTCGAGTCGCTGCAGGCCAACCTGTTCGTCGTCGCCCTGCTCGCCGCCATCCTGCTGCTCCCCAAGCTCCGGGAGGTGGGGGGCGACGCCGGAGTCGCGGCCGCCCTGGCCCAGCGGCGCCCCGCCGCCCCGCTCCGCCCCGCCTGGTTGGCCGGCGCCGCGTTGCTGGCCCTGCCGCTGCTCTTCTCCGATTCGGCGCTGCGGCCCGCGCTGACCATTCCGGCGCTCGCGATCGTCTTCGTCTCCCTGGTCGCCGTGACCGGGTACAGCGGTCAGATCTCCCTCGGCCAGGCCGGCTACGCCGGGCTCGGGGCACTGCTGGTCGCCCGGCTGAGCGACGGGACCCTCTTCGGCCTGCCGGCGTTGCCCGGTCTGCTCGCCCTCTTCCTCGGGGCGCTGCTCGTCACCCCGGTCGGACTGCTCACCGGGTGGCCGGCGATCCGGCGGCGCGGCCTCTTCCTCGCCCTGACCACATTGGCCGTGGGCATGGTGATCAGCCGGTTCGTCCTCGAGCAGCCGCTCTTCACCACCGGCCTGTCCGTCGTCCGCCCGGCCGGCTTCTCCGACGACCGCGCCTTCTACGCCCTGGAGGTCGGCGTACTGGTCCTCGCGCTGCTGGTCGTCCGCAACCTGCATCTCGGACGGCTCGGCCGCGGACTGCTCGCGATCCGCGACGACGAGAAAGGCGCGCGGGTGTGCGGCGTGGACGTCGGCCGGACGAAAGTCTTCGTCTTCGCCGTCAGCGCCGGGCTGGCCGCACTCGGGGGGGCGCTGCTGGCAATGAGCACCCGGTCGTTCGACCCGGCTGCCTTCGACCCGGTCCAGGCGTTGCTCTGGTTCGCCGCGGTGGTGGTCTTCGGCGCCGACAGCGCGGTGGGCGCCGTCATCGCCGCGGCCCTGGTCATCGGGGTGGACAGTGCCTTCGGCGCGGGAGCGTCGGCCGTGGCCGTCGGCGGGCTGGCCGTGTTGCTCGGCCGGATGCCCGGGGGTGTGCTCAGCGCGCTGGACCGGTGGTGGCGGGCGCCCCCGGAGGTCGTCCCGCCACCGGCCGTGCGGCTGTCGCCGGTCGGCCGGGCCCTCGTCGCGCGGGCCCGCCGGTGACCGGGCGCGGCGCGCCGTTGCAGGCGCGCGGGATCGCCCGGAGCTACGGCGGGGTCCGGGCCGTGGACGGCGTCGACCTGGATGCCGCGCCCGGGAGCGTCACGGCGTTGATCGGGCCGAACGGCGCGGGCAAGACGACGTTGTTCGCCTGCATCTCCGGGGTCGAACGGCCGGACCGGGGGAATGTCCTGCTCGGCGGGCGGGACATCACCGGAGCGCGATCCGATGCCCGGGCCCGGCTGGGCCTGGCCCGGACCTTCCAGGAACTGGCCGTCTTCGCCAGCCTCACCGTGGCCGACAACATCCGGGTCGGCGCCGAGAACCGCCGGCACGGCGGGGTGCTCGCCGGGCTGCTCGGGCTGCCCGACCCCGCCCGCCGGAGGGTGGACGCCACGGTGGATCGCGTGCTGACGCTGCTCGACCTCGATGCGGTCCGCGACATCCCGGCCGGCGCGCTGCCGACCGGCACCCTACGGATGGTCGAACTGGGCCGGGCCCTCGCGTCGGACCCGACCGCGCTGCTGCTCGACGAGCCGGCCAGCGGGCTCGACGACGCTGAGATCGGGGGCCTGCGCGCCGTACTCCGGGGGCTCGCCGACGGCGGCTTGACCATCGTGCTGGTCGAGCACGACGTCGAACTCGTCTTCGACGTCGCCGACCGGGTCTATGTGATGGCCGGCGGCCGGGTTGTGGCATCCGGCCCCCCGGACGTCGTCGTCGCTGACACCGCGGCCCGTCGCGTCTACCTCGATCCGACCGGGCCATGAGCACCCTGCTCTCGCTGGAGGGGGTCCGGGCCGGGTACGGGCCGGTCGAAGTGCTGCACGGCGTCGATCTGGCCGTACCGGCGCGTGGCGTGACGGCGCTGCTCGGCCACAACGGCGCCGGGAAGACGACGGCACTGCGGGTGCTGGCCGGGCTCCTCCCGCTCTCGGCCGGATCCGTGCGCTGGGACGGCACCGACGTGAGCGACCTGCCGACCTTCGACCGGGCCCGGCGCGGACTCGCTCTGCTGCCCGACGAGCACGGCGTGTTCGCCACGTTGTCGGTGCGGGACAACCTGACGATGTTCGGCGACGGCGCCGACCCGGAGCCGGCACTGGCGGCGTTCCCGGTGCTCCGCGACCGCCTCGGTCAGCGGGCCGGCAACCTGTCCGGCGGCGAGCGGCAGATGCTCTCGTTGTCCCGGGCACTGCTGCACCCGGCCCAGATCCTGCTCCTGGACGAACTGAGCCGGGGCCTCGCGCCGCAGGTGGTCGCCCGGCTCTACGACGTGGTGGCCGACCTGGGCCGGCAGCCGGACCGCTCGGTGCTGCTCGTCGAGCAGTACGTCGGCCAGGCGCTCCGGCTCGCCGACATCGCCTACGTGCTGCGCCGGGGTGAGATCGCGTTCGCGGGTGAGCCGGGCGAGCTGACCGGTGCCCGCGGAGACGAACTCCTCGGCCGCCGCCCCCGCCGTCCGGAGTGAATGCCCTCGCCGTCCGGCACCGGACGCCCTCTCCATTCCGCGTCAACGTGACGTTGATGCGGCTAGAGCGCTTGAACGTGCCGTTCAAGCGGAATGGCGCGCGGAAGCTCGCCGGAAACCCGCCGCCCCATTCCGCGTCAACGTGACGTTGATGCGGCTAGAGCGCTTGAACGTGACGTTCAAGCGGAATAGGGGACCGGGGCGGTCAGGGGCGGTAGGGCACGTTCGGTACGACGAAACAGTTCGTGTTCATGTCCCGGACCTGGGTCACCCACCCGCCGTGTCCGCCGTCAGCCGAGTCCTGCCAGCGCGCGACGTTCAGGCAGTTGCGGCTCGGCCGGGCCGGATGCGGGCTCACCACGAAGTTGCGTGGGGTGAGCAGACCGTGCCCGTCGTAACTCCGCGACCGGTTCATGTAGCGCTCGACGCAGTCGCGGGTCAGGTGCGCACCGCACGACGTCATCGCATCGGTCAGCCACTGCGCAGCCGCCCACCCTTCCAACTCCCACATCGACAGCCTGCCGTCCCGGCCGGGAAGGAAGCGGCGCATCGCCTCCCGGAACGCCTTGACGTTCGGGTACTTCTGGTCCCCGTAGTTGCGGTCGGTCCCGGTGGAGTAGAGCGTGTTGCGGCAGACCGGCGATGCGCTGTAGTCGCCACGGACCGAGGAGTTCCAGTTCTGCACCGTGGTCACCTTGGCTTTGACCTTCAGTGATTCGTTGTCCATCGCCCGGCACAGATTGACGTTGCCGCTCGAGTCCAGCGCATCGAAGACGATGTCGACGCCGCGGGACTTCATGTCCAAGGCCGCGGCGTCGAAGTTGGGAAGCGAGAAGTCGACCTGCTCAGGCACCACCGTGTAGCCCTCGCGCACAAGGCTTTTCGTGGTCAGGCTCGCGAAGCGCTGCGAGTCGGCCTGGTTGTAGTACACGACGCCCGCCCGGCGCGCCCCGAGCTTCGCCTTGAAGTAGCGGTAGACCTCGGTGCCGCCGTAGAGAACACCGCCGAAGCCGACGGTCCCGTCCCGCGGCTCGTTGCTGCCGTAGATCGAGAAGAGGTGCCGGTACTGGTCGTAGGCGTTTCCCACCGGCTGGCCGCCGACGTCCGGCACGCCCTTGGCGTCGACGTACGACGCCCCCGTGTAGTCCAGCACCGTCGTCGCGGTGAGCGCGAACACCTTGGTGTCGTCGATGAGGTGATGCACGCAGGACTGGTCCCCCGAGCCGCTCGACCCGTCGTCGCAGACACTGACCTGCACCCGTCGCCCGTGTACACCGCCCCGGGCGTTCAGCGCATCGAAATAGGCCTGGGCGCCGTACATCGGCGGGGTGAACGCCTCCGCCCCCAACGGGCTGGTCTCGCTCACCAGCAGGCCGACGCGGACGGCCGTCGGGGTGACGCCGACGTCGGAGGCGGTGTTGTCGGCTGCATCGGAGGACCCGGCCGACCGGGCAGGTCCCGGGCTTCCCGCGGTGGCGAAGGCCCCCGCGGGCAAGCGCGTTCCGCAGGCCGACCCCGCCAGTGCCAGCGCGGCAAGCACGACGAGCCCTCGACGTCGGCGCATCCGATCTCCCCCGCCGAAGCGTACGACGCCCGGACGGTCCGGACCGCCTTTCAGCCCTCCGGGATCGCGCGGTCCTCGGCCGGTACGTCGGCTGCCCGGCCGAGCAGCGCCGCCGTCGCGGTGAGTAGCGGCACCACCCACAGCGCGCCGGTCAGTCCGACGCCCTGCGCGAGGCCGCCGATGATCGACGGACCGAGCAGCATGCCCAAGTAGCCGCACGTCGAGACCGCCGCGATCGCCGGGCCGGCATGTCCCGTGCCGGCCCCCGCGGAGCCGAACAACGTCGGAACCATCGCCGACAGCCCCAGGCCGAGCACGGCCATCCCGGCGATCCAGCCGGCGACGGTCCCGCTCAGCAGCCCGCCGGCCACGCCCACCGTCCCGAGACAGCCGAGCGCGCGCACCGTCGCGGCCCGGCCGAACCGGGCCACGGTCCGGTCGCCGAGCAGCCGCCCCACCGTCATCGCCGCGGTGAAGGCCGCATACCCCGCACCGGCCAGGGCCACCGAGGCGCCGAGCGACTCCCGCAGCTGCACCGCGCTCCAGTCCGCGGCCGCGCCCTCGCAGACCAGGCAGGCGAAGGCGGCCGCTCCCAACGCGAGCAGCCGGCCGGTGGGCCGCGCGAAAGCCGGCGGGCGTTCCCCGCCATCCGAGGGATCCGGCAGGAAGGCGGCGGTCACCGGCAGTCCCACCGCCAGCAGGACGCCGCCACCGACCGCGAGCTGGACCGTCAGCGAGACGCCGGCCCCGGCGGCCAGGCTGCCGGCTCCGGTCCCGATCAGAGCACCGATGCTCCAGGCCGCATGGAAGCTGGAGAGCACCGGGCGCCGGTAAGCCTTTTCCACGGTAACGCCCTGGGCGTTCATCACGACGTCGAGCGACCCCAGCGCCGCGCCCCATCCGAAGAGCACCAGCCAGAGCGTGCCGAGGTTGCCCACCAGCCCGAGGATCCACGGGACCAGGCAGTACGCCGCGAAGACGACCTGCGTCGCCCGCGCACTCCCTACCCGCGCGGCCGCCGCGCCGGCGAGAGGCATCGCCAGCAACGATCCGGCGGCCGGGGCGAGCAGGGCTATTCCGAGCAGCCCGGGGGAGAGACCGAGCTCGGTCTTCACCTGAGGAATGCGCGGCGCCCAGGAACCGAAGAGCAGTCCGTGCGCGGCGAACACGTAGGAGACGGCGAACCGCGCCGCCCGCGGCGGGTCGCCCCGCTCGCTCGTCCGACTCCGTACGGCCACGACGGAGAGCCTTCCACAGGCCCTCGGCGAAACCGGCGGACCGGGGAGAGGACGATCTCGACATGCTCGCGTACGTGATGGACGGACCCGACCGGGGATCGGTACAGGAGGTGCCCGACCCCCGGATCGGCCAGTACGACGCGCTCGTCGAGATGGTGGCGTGCGGCATCTGCTCCAGTACCGACAAGATGCTGCGGCTCGGGACCTTCCGCGGCGGCGTCGGCTATCCCAGCATCCTGGGCCACGAGTCGGTCGGCCGGGTCGTCGAGGTCGGGTCGCGGGTCCGCCACATCTCGGCCGGCACGCTGGTGACCCGGGCAAGCGCCTACCGGCCGGGGAATGCGCCGGCGGGCATGCAGATGCATTGGGGCGGCTTCGCCGAGCTGGGTGTCGTCACCGATTGGCGCGCGCTGCAGGAGGACGAGCCGTCGCATGCCGGGACGCCGAGCTTCTCGCAGGTCTTCTTCCCTTCGACCGCCGACCCGGAGAATGTCGCGGTGGCGATCAGCTTCAGCGAGACGTTCAGCGTCATCTGCCCGGTGCCCGTGCTCGGCCGGAAGGTCGGCGTCGTCGGCACCGGGATCGCTGGCCTGTCCTTCGTCGCCTACGCGAAGCTCCTCGGAGCGACCACCGTCCTCGCCGTCGGCCGTCGACCTGGGCGACTCGACCTGGCCGAACGGCTCGGCGCCGACATCACCGCCCTGGAGTCGGGGGAGGAGCCGGAGGCGGTCGCCGCGGATCTCGGCGGGCTCGACATCGTCTTCGAGGCGTCCGGTGCGGCGGCGATGGTTGGCCGGGCCTACGGATGGCTGCGCCCGGGCGGCCGCGAGGTCGTCTACAGCGCCCCGGAGGATCTCGCGGCGCTCGACCTGATGGCCGGCCCGCGCGACGCCACCGTCACCGTGGCGAGCACCGACGAGGCGGCGGTGCTGCCGGGCGTCGTACGCATGGTCGAGGGAGGAGTGCTCGACCGGGAGGCGTTCCTCAGCCACCGCTATCCGCTGAAAGAGATCGCCACGGCGTTCTCCGAGATCGCCCGCGGCGACGTCGTCAAGGCCGTCGTCACATTCACTTGAGCTCGAAGGGACAGCGACATGGCAGCCGAGCCGCACGGATCGAGAATCGCCGGGCAGGCACTCGTCGCGCGAGCCGGCGGCGGGTTCGACCTCGAGGAGGTGCTCACCGCCCCGGTCGGGCCGTCGACCATCGGGGTGCGCACCACGTGGTCCGGAATCAGCATCGGAACCGAATTCGCGGTCCTGTCGGGAAAACTCGACTGGGGCAGCTTTCCGCTCGTCACCGGCTACATGGGAGCCGGCCGGGTCACGGCGGTCGGGGCCGACGTCACCGGCTTCACGGTGGGCGACCGCGTGTACTACCGGCGCAACGCCGGGCTGCTCCTGAAGGAGAGCGGGCAGCCGCTCACCTGCGCCGCAGGGGTGCACGCCTCGGTCGCGGTGCTCGATCCGGGCGGCGACCACGGCGCCGAGATCGTGCCCGACGGCGTTCCCGACGATCTGGCCAGCATGTTCGTCGTCCCGGCGGTCGGTCTGAAGGGCACCGACATGGCCGGCGTCCATGTCGGCGCGTCGGTCGTCGTCCTCGGCGTCGGCATGGTCGGGCTCGCGGTCGTCGCCGCCTGTGCGGCCCGCGGCGCACAGGTGACCGCGATCGACGTCCGGCCCGAACCGCTTGACGTGGCCCGGCGACTCGGCGCGCACACGGTGCTCAACGCCGACCAGGTCGACGTCGAGGCCGAGGTGCGCCGCCGCACGAACGGCGCCGGTGCGGACTTCGTCTTCGAGTCCACCGGCCGCGGCTCGTCGGTCGACCTGGGCATCCGCCTCTGCCGCCAGCTCGGCTGTTTCGTCTGGCAGGGGAACTACGGCGACGGCCCGGTCTCCTTCGAATTCCTGGCCGCACACAGCCGGCGGCTGCGCATGGTCTTCCCCTGCGACGACGGCTACCGGCCGTTCCGGCGGGCCGTCATGACCGCGATGGCTCAGGGCCGGCTGCGCTGGAGCGAGACCATCACCGACCGCCTGGATGCCTCCGAGGCACCGAAGTTCTTCGAGCGCGTCCTCGCCGAGGGCGCCGGGAGCACCCTGGGCGCCACCGTCCACTGGTCCGGCGAGACGGCCTGAGCGCGGCGACCCGACGGGTCAGCGCAGCGCGAAGCGCACGACGACCGGCGCCTCGGTGGCCGAATCCGGCAGCTCGACGACGACCGACCGGTCCTGTGCCTTGACGGTCACCGGACCGCCGCCGAGGACCGCCGCGGACTCGGTGTCCAGCCGCTCGGGCGAGGCGTCGAGCGCGACCTGTCCGGCGGCGTCGACGATCGCGTACGCCGCCCCGTCGCGCTGCGTCCATCGGACCCACGGCCGGTCCGTCGGCGCACCGACGGCGGCGTCGAGCGGTCGGGTGGCGTGGATGGCGCCGGCGTTGACCGCCATCCAGTCGGCCAGCGCCTCGAGCGACCGGCGCTGCAGATCGGGGATCCGACCCTCGGCGGTGGGACCGACGTCGAGCAGCAGGTTGCCGTCGCGGGACACGACATCGACGAGATGGCGCACGACGGCCCGGCCGTCGAGGTAGTGCGACTCGTCCTCGACCTGGTTGTAGCCGAACGACAGCCCGATCCCCCGGCAGCTCTGCCACGCCTGGGTCGACTCGTTTTCCACGCCTTGCTGGTATTCGGTCGTGCGGTAGTCCCAGTGCGTGTGGCCCCAGCGGTCGTTCACGACACCCTGGGGAACCACCCCGTAGTAGTGCTCGAACACCTCGGCCAATCCCAGCGAACCCGCATGCTTTCCGGCGTCCGGCCACTCGATGTCGTTCCACAGCACGTCCGGCCGGTAGCGGTCGACGAGGTCGCGCACGTGCAGCGCCGCGTAGGCGGCGTACGCCGCATCCTTGGGCCGCCCGGTGTCACTGACCGCGGCAAAGCTGTCCAGCGGGGGCAGATCGGTGACGTGCCAGTCCAGGCCGCCGGAGTAGTAGACGCCGAACCGCATCCCCGCGCCGCGCACCGCGGACTCGAGGTCGGCGACGAGGTCGCGGCGCGGCCCGCGCCGCACGGTGTTGCGCCCGCCGGTGCCGGGAGCGTCCCACAGCGTGACGCCGTCGTGGTGCTTGGTCGTGGGGACGACGTAGCGCGCCCCGGTGCGGGCGAAGAGCGCCGCCCACTCCTTCGGGTCGAAGTCCTCCGCCCGCCACGCGTCGAGGAAGTCGTCGTAGGGCGCATCGCCGTACGTCGCCCGGTGGTGGGCCCGGGCCGGGCTGTCGGGGAACCGGATCGTGTTCCAGTACCACTCGGCGTAGGGGTTGTGCCGGAACCAGGTCCCCTCGTCCACCGCCCCGAGCTCCCCGGTCGGTTCGGCCCACGCCGGCACCGAGTAGAGGCCCCAGTGGATGAAGATGCCCAGCTTGGCGTCGCGGAACCAGTCCGGCACAGGTCGCGCGAAACGGCTCCAGTCCGGCTGCTCCTGCCTGTACACGCCCATGACGGCCCGCTCTCCTCGGCTCGCTTGTCGATCAGACACCCGATGTTTCGATTGCCCAGCTGAGCAGAGCTCCCGGGGCATGTCAAGAGGCGGGACAGCTCTGCGCAGAACCATCGGAGGACTCGGCGACGTGATAGGCAAAGCACATGCCCGAGCACCCCACCGGGGTCGACGTTGTGGTCGTCGGCGCCGGTCACAACGGCCTCGTCGCCGCAACTCTGCTGGCCCGCGCCGGGCTCACCGTCGAGGTGCTCGAACGGTCCGACACCATCGGCGGGGCCTGCCGGACCGAACACCCGTTCGCCCGGGCGCCGGGGCTGGCGGCGTCGACCGGCGCCTACCTGCTCGGGCTGATGCCTCCTGAGCTGCTCAAGCTGCTGGATCTGGATCTGCCCCTCGTCCGACGCGACCCGCACTACTTCATGCCGACGCTGGACGGCCGGGCCCTGTTGCTCGGCGCGGACCGGGCGGCGGGCCGCCGGCAGTTCACCGACTTCTTCACCGAGGCCGACGCCCGCGCCGACGATGCACTGGCCGCCGAGATCAGCGCGCTGGCCGAGGACGTCGCCCCGGCCTGGCTCGCCGAACCGATGACGGTCGAGGAGACCGCCGAGCGACACGTCCGCCCCGCGCTGCGGGACACCTTCGTCTCGCTCGTCCGCGGCAGCGCCATCGACTACCTCTCCCGCTTCGGCTTCGCCTCCCAGACCGTGCTGGCGATGTACGCCGTCACCGACGGCATGCCGGGACTGACCGGCTCGCCGTGGTCGCCGGGGTCCGGCCACAACCTGCTCGTGCACAACATGTGCCGGCTGCCGGGCGCCGGCGGGACCTGGATGGTGGTGCGCGGCGGGATGGGGACCGTCACCCGGACGATCGCCGGGCGCGCGACGGCGGCGGGCGCCCGGATCAGGACCGGGGCGGCGGTCGACCGGATCCTCGTCGACCAGGGCACCGCCTCGGGCGTCCTGCTCGTCGACGGAACCGAGGTGCGGGCCCGCGCGGTGCTGGTCGCGACCGATCCCTTCCGGCTGCCCGGCCTGCTCGGCGACCACACTCCGGCGGCGCTGTCCCGGCGGGTCGCCGACTGGGCGGAGCGCTCGCCCGGCCAGACGATGAAGGTCAACCTCGCGTTGGCGGGTCTGCCGCGGTTCGCCTCGCTGCCCGAGGACCGCGGCCAGCACGGCACCACCGTGCACCTTCTCCCTCCGGTGGCGGACGGCGACATGCTCGACGCCGTCCGCGCCGCCTTCGCCGACGGCACCGCGGGACGGCTGCCCGCCACGCCGCCGATCGAGTGGTACCTGCACTCCACCCTCGATCCGTCGCTGCGCGACGACGAGGGCCGGCACTCCAGCGCGCTGTTCGTCCAGGGGGTGCCGCACGACCCCGCCGGCTCGTCGTGGCCCGCGGTGAAGGCGGCATACGTCGACCGGCTGCTCGACGTGGTCGAGGCATACGCGCCGGGGACGCGCTCGGGCGTGGTCGACGTCGACGCCCTCACGCCGCCGGAGATCGCCGCGCGGTTCGGCATCACCGGCGGCAACATCGACCATGTCGACAACGCGATCTCCTTCGTGGACCGGATGCCCTACGACGCGGGGGTGCCCGGCGTCTACGCCGGGGCCGCCGGGTGCCACCCGGCCGGTTCGGTGATCGGCTGCGCGGGCCACAACGCGGCGCAGCGGATGCTCGCCGACCTGGGCGTGGCGGCGGTCCGTTGAGGTCGATGCTCCCCTGTGACCTGCCGGGGCCGGGTTTCTGACAAGATGGCCCCCAACGTGTCGTCAGGGAGGGGAACACGGGGTGGACGGGGACGCCGGTCGGATCGTGGTATCCGGGCTGACGAAGACATTCGGCCAGATCCGCGCCGTGGACAACCTCAGCTTCACCGTCGAAGCGGGGTCGGTCACCGGGTTCCTCGGACCGAACGGCGCAGGCAAGACGACCACGTTGCGGACGCTCCTCGGTCTGGTGACCCCGACCGACGGCACCGCAACCATCGGCGGGCAGCGCTACGTCGAGCTCCGCGACCCGCTCCGGACCGTGGGCGCCGTGCTCGAGGCGGCCAGCTTCCACCCCGGCCGCACGGCGCGCGACCATCTGCGGGTCTACTGCACGGCCGCCGGGCTGCCCTCGTCCCGGGCCGACGAGACGCTCGACCTGGTCGGCCTCTCCGACTCCGCCCGCCGGCGGGTGAAGGGCTACTCGCTGGGCATGCGACAGCGCCTCGGCCTCGCCTTCGCCATGATCGGCGACCCCGGCGTCCTCATCCTGGACGAGCCGGCCAACGGGCTCGACCCGGAGGGCATCACCTGGCTGCGCCGGTTCCTCCGGCACCTCGCGTCGCAGGGCCGCACCGTCCTGGTCTCGAGTCACCTGCTCTCCGAGGTCGAGCAGACCGTCGACCGGGTCGTCATCCTGTCCCGCGGCCAGCTCGTCAAGCAGGGCACGATCACCGAACTGTCCGCCGGTGCCGGCGAGTCGGTGCTGGTCCGCAGCCCTCAGGTCGAGGTGTTGGCCAAGGTGCTCCCCGACACCGCGCGCGTCGCGAGCGTCGAGCCGGGGGTGATCCGGGTGAGCGGGCTCGACTCCGCCGCCATCGGACACCACGCCTTCACCGCAGGAGTGGAACTGCACGAGTTGCACACCCAGCGTTCCGACCTCGAGCAGATCTTCTTCCAGCTGACCGGCAGCGGTTCGCCGCCCGACGGCCCGCCGGGCGGCCCACCCGCCGGCGACCCCACGGTCCCGGCGTCCAGCTACGGCCAGCCGCCCCAGCAAGGAGGCAACGGCTGATGCGCGCGCTCGCGGCCGAATTCCGCAAACTGTTCACCACCCGCACGTGCCTCTGGCTGACCGTGCTGTCGGCGCTGCTGGCGGCGCTGATCACGGTCCTGGTCTGCGCCAACCTCAAACTCACCGACTCGACCGGCCCGGGAGCGCTCAAGGGCATCGCGTCGATCGCGGCCGGCTTCGGCTATGTCTTCTCCGCCGTACTCGGCGTCATCGGGCTCACCGGGGAGTATCGGCACCAGACCGTGACACCGACGTTCCTGGCCGTGCCGGTCCGCGGCGTCGTGGTGGCCGCCAAGCTCTTCACCTACCTCGTGTGGGGCGCCGTCCTCGGGATCCTCAACGTCATCATCACCATGGCGATCGCGGTGCCCTGGCTCTCCAGCCGGGGCTTCACCGACGTGTCCCTCGGCGCGCCCGGTGTCATCCCGAGCCTGGTCGGGGCGCTGGTCGTCGTCGCGATCTTCGGCATCATCGGGGTCGGCCTCGGTGCGCTGTTGCGCAACCAGATCGGCGCCATCGTGGGCCTGGTCGTCTACCTCTTCATCGCCGAGCCCATCCTCGGCACCGTCTCGGCGCTCAAGGGCGTCTACCGCTACCTTCCCGGCGCCGCGGCGAGCGCGCTCACCGGCGGCAATCTGGGCAACAACAACTCCCTCGCCGACCACCTGACCCGGGCGCCCGCAGCGGGGGTCCTGGTCGCCTACGGCCTGCTCTTCGCGATCGCGGGCGCTCTGATCACGGTGCGTCGCGACGTCACCTGATCGGCCGAGGCACCGCCGGGTCGTGACCGGACCGCGACACGACTTCCCACCGGAGGCCGGAGGCTGGTGACGGCGTAAGGATGGAACGCGTAACCTCGACAGTTGCAGAAGTCATCGGTGACCGCGAAGTGAGGCGACCCGCGATCGTGTCGGATCAGGCGCACAAGCCGGGCTTCGGGCCCGAGTTCGGCACCAACGAATGGCTCGTCGAAGAGATGTACGAGCGCTACCTCGCCGATCCGGGAAGCGTCGGGACGGCGTGGCACGACTTCTTCCGTGACTACACCCCGAGCGGCAACGGGCAGGCTGCCCGGCGTCGGGTGCCGATATCGAGCCCGGTGACCGCGGCCGAGCGTTCGCCGGCGCCGGGATCCACGTCGCAGCCCGCCACGAAGACCGGCACGAAGACGGCCGCGAAGACCGGGGCGCAGGTGCCCGGGTCGGAGCAGACGCCCCCCGGTGCGAAGAAGGAGTCGACGCCGGCCTCCCCCACGACCGACCGCCCGACGACCGGCGGGCAGTCGTCCTCCGCCCCGGCGTCGGCCGGCGCGAACGGTACGGCGCGGGCGGCCCGGCCCGACCCCCACGCCCGGATGCTCCGCGGGGCCGCTGCACGGGTCGTGTCCAACATGGACGCCTCGCTGCACGTTCCCACCGCGACGAGCGTGCGCGCCGTCCCGGCGAAGCTGCTCGCCGACAACCGGATCGTGATCACCAACCACCTGCGCCGGAGCCGCGGCGGGAAGGTCTCGTTCACCCACCTGATCGGCTACGCACTGATCAAGGCGCTCGCCGACGTCCCGGCGATGAACACCTCGTTCACCGAGATCGACGGCAAGCCAGGCGTGACCGAGCCCGAGCACATCAACCTGGGGCTGGCCATCGACCTGCCGAAGAGCGACGGCAGCCGCTCGTTGGTCGTCGCGGCGATCAAGAACTGCGAGCGGATGGACTTCTCGCAGTTCTGGGCCTCCTACGAGGAGATCATCCGCCGGGCCCGGCAGAACAAGCTCACCATCGACGACTTCACCGGCGTCACGATCAGCCTGACCAACCCCGGCGGGATCGGCACCGTGCACTCCATGCCCCGGCTGATGGCCGGGATGGGCGCGATCATCGGCGTCGGTGCGATGGAGTATCCCGCCGAGTTCCAGGGCATGAGCGAAGAGGCCCTGGCCGAGATGGCGATCAGCAAGGTCATCACGCTCACCTCGACCTACGACCACCGGATCATCCAGGGCGCGCAGTCCGGCGAATTCCTCCGCCGGATGCACGAGCTGCTGCTCGGGGCGGACGGGTTCTACGACGACATCTTCCGGTCGCTGCACATCCCCTACGAGCCGGTGCGCTGGGTGCAGGACATCACCACCAGCCACGAAGGGCAGATCGACAAGTCCGCCCGGGTCATCGAGCTGATCAACGCCTACCGCACCAGCGGCCACCTGATGGCCGACACCGATCCGCTCGAGTTCACCCTCCGCACCCACCCCGACCTCGACGTGCTCAAGCACGGCCTGACGCTCTGGGATCTCGACCGCACCTTCCCGGTCGGCGGTTTCGCCGGCGAGCGGGTGATGAAGCTGCGCGACGTCCTCGGGGTGCTGCGCGACTCCTACTGCCGCCGGGTCGGCATCGAGTACATGCACATCACCGACCCCGAGGAGCGTGCCTGGCTGCAGAAGCGCATCGAGGTCACCCACGAGCCGGTCGACCGGCAGGAGCAGAAGCACATCCTTGGCCGGCTCAACGTCGCCGAGGCGTTCGAGACCTTCCTGCAGACCAAATACGTCGGGCAGCGTCGGTTCTCCCTCGAGGGCGCCGAGTCCATGATCGCCGGCCTGGACGCCGTCCTGACCAAGGCGGCACGGGCGGGGCTCGACGAGACCGTGATCGGCATGGCCCACCGGGGCCGGCTCAACGTCCTCGCCAACATCATCGGCAAGAGCTACCAACAGATCTTCCGCGAGTTCGAGGGCAACATCGACCCGGGCAGCACGCACGGGTCGGGCGACGTGAAATACCACCTCGGCGCCGACGGCGTCTTCACCGGCCCCGAGGGCGAGCAGATCCCGGTCACCCTCACCTCAAACCCGAGCCATCTCGAGGCCGTCGACCCGGTGCTGGAAGGCATCGTGCGGGCCAAGCAGGACGCGCTCGACAAGGGCGAGGGCGGCTTCACCGTGCTGCCGCTGCTGGTCCACGGCGACGCCGCGTTCGCCGGGCAGGGCGTCGTGGCCGAGACGCTCAACCTCTCCGAGCTGCGCGGCTACCGCACCGGCGGCACCGTGCACCTGGTGATCAACAACCAGGTCGGCTTCACCACCAGCCCGGCGGCGGCCCGGTCGAGCCTCTACAGCACCGACGTGGCCCGCATGATCCAGGCCCCGATCTTCCACGTTAACGGCGACGACCCGGAAGCCTGCGTCCGCGTCGCCAAGCTGGCCTTCGACTTCCGGCAGACGTTCAAGAAGGACGTCGTCATCGACATGGTCTGCTACCGGCGGCGCGGCCACAACGAGGGCGACGACCCGTCGATGACCCAACCGCTGATGTACGACATCATCGACGCCAAGCGGTCGGTCCGGAAGCTCTACACCGAGGCGCTGATCGGCCGCGGCGACATCACGATCGCCGAGGCCGAGGAGGCTCTCAAGGACTACCACGACCAGCTCGAGAAGGTCTTCGTCGAGACGCGCGACGCCTCCGGCCAGTCGACCCCCGAGCCGGTGATGGCCGGTACCCCGTTCGAGGGGGTGCCGACCGGCGTGACGCACGAGGTCATCAAGCGAATCGGTGACTCGTTCGTCAGCCTCCCCGAGGACTTCACCGTCCATCCCCGGCTCAAGCGGCTGTTCGACCGGCGGGCGGCGATGGCCAGTGAGGGCGGAATCGACTGGGCCATGGGCGAACTGCTCGCTTTCGGCTCGCTGCTGTTGCAGGGTGTTCCGGTGCGGCTGGCCGGTCAGGACAGCCGGCGCGGCACGTTCGTGCAGCGGCACGCCGTCCTCGTGGACCGCAAGACCGGCGCGGAGTACACCCCGCTGAAGAACCTCGACCCCGACCAGTCCCGGTTCTGGATCTACGACTCGCTGCTGAGCGAGTTCGCCGCGATGGGCTTCGAATACGGCTACTCGGTGGCCAACCGCCGGGCATTGGTGTGCTGGGAGGCACAGTTCGGCGACTTCGCCGGCGGCGCCCAGTCGATCGTCGACGAGTTCGTGTCCGCCGGCGAGGCGAAGTGGGGCCAGCAGTCCGGCGTCGTCCTGCTGCTGCCGCACGGCTACGAGGGCCAGGGCCCGGACCACTCCAGCGCACGCATCGAGCGGTTCCTCACGTTGTGCGCCGAGGACAACATGACGGTGGCCAACTGCACGACGCCGGCCAACTACTTCCACCTGCTGCGCCGGCAGGCTCTCCGCTACAACTACCGCCCCCTCATCGCCTTCACGCCCAAGTCGCTGCTCCGCCGCAAGGCGGCGACGTCCGACCTGGACGACTTCACCACCGGCGCCTTCTCGCCGGTGCTGACCGACCCGGGCGTCGGCGACCAGCCGCCGGACCCGGACAAGGTCACCAGGGTGTTGCTGTGCTCCGGCAAGGTGTATTACGACCTCGCCGCCCACCGCGAGGAGAACGGCGTCACCGACACGGCGATCATCCGGCTCGAGCAGCTCTACCCGCTGCCGGTCGAATCGCTGCGCGCCGCCCTGGCCTCCTACCCCAGGGCCGCGACCTTCACCTGGGTGCAGGAGGAGCCTGCCAACCAGGGCCCGTGGCCGTTCATGGCGCTCAACCTGCCGGCCCACCTGCCCGGCGACCTGCCGCTGCGCCTGGTCTCCCGCCGCGCCTCGGCCAGTCCCGCCGCCGGCTCGAGCAAGGTGGCCGAGCAGGAGCAGCGGGCGCTGACCGTCCAGGCGTTCACCAGCTGACCGCGATGTACTTCACCGATCGGGGTATCGAGGAGCTCAGCAGTCGCCGGGGCGAGGAGACGGTGAGCCTGGAGTGGCTGGCCGAGCAGCTGCGAACCTTCGTCGATCTCAACCCGGAATTCGAGACCCCGGTGGACCGGCTGGCCACCTTCCTCGCCCGTGACGACGAGGACGACTGAATCGGCGCGACGTCACCGAGAGAGTGTCACCAGACCTGGCGCCGCCGGTAGCCGGCGTACTCCTTGCGGGGCGCGAACAGCGCCGCACCGATCATGCCGAGCACGAATCCGATGACGGACACGAGGACCGCGATCCCGAGACCGCCGGTCATGCCCCATCCCTGCGCGTAGACGGCCTGCAGCCCGAACCACAGGCCCAGCACGATCCAGGCGGGGATCCAGCTCGGCAGGAAGTACAGGAAGCCCATCAAGCCCGCGGCCTTCCCCCGCGGGAACATCACGAGGTAGGCGCCCAGCACGCCCGAGATCGCCCCCGACGCGCCGACCAGCGGAGCCGTCGATCCGGCCTGGGTGAAGGCGAAGGCGTAGGTCGAGATGAACCCGATGACCAGATAGAAGAGCAGATATCGCAGCCGGCCGAACCGGTCTTCGACGTCTCTGCCGAAAATGAACAGGAAGAGCATGCTGCCGAGCAGATGCAGCCAACCGGCGTGGATGAAGATTCCGGTCAACGCCGAGACCGCCGGGTACTTGTGATAGGTCGTGCGGACGGTCAGACAGGCATTGGGGCCGGCCGGAGGACCGACCGTGTAGGGCAACGCGCTGTTGTGGGTGAGCTCCCGGGGTACCGCGCCCCAGTGGTAGAAGAAGGCCTCCTGGCCGCACAGCGCTCTGGTGGTCTCGGTGGTGAACGGCGCCCGCGCCAGGGGGGAAAGCGCGAACACGACGATGTTGGCCGCGATCAGCGCCCAGGTGACGATCGGGACCCGACGGGTCGGGTTGCGGTCGTAGATCGGTATCCCCACGCGATCAGAGTGCCGAAGTCGGGACGTGTTCGCACGCATCTTGTCCAACGCCGCGCCAAATTCCGGTCACCGTCCGCACCGGTCACCGTCCGCACCCGACGCCGTCCGCCATCACCCGGGGCGCCACGGTAGCCTGCCGGCTGTGCAGACCCGACCGCTGCGGATCGAGGGGGCGTGGGAGTTCACGCCCGACCTGCACCCCGACGACCGCGGGGTCTTCCTCAACCCGTACCTCGCCGACGAGATGACGCAGGTCGTCGGCCACCCCCTCACGCTCGCCCAGACCAACCACAGCGTCTCGCGCCGGGGCACCCTGCGCGGCGTCCACTACGCGGCGGTGCCGCCGGGCCAGGCGAAATACGTCTCCTGCCCCCGCGGTGCCGCGCTGGACGTCGTCGTCGACATCCGGGTCGGCTCGCCGACCTTCGGCCGGCACGACACCGTCCTGCTGGACACCGTCGAGCACCGGGCGGTCTACGTCGCGGAAGGGCTCGGGCACGCGGTCGTCGCCCTCGAGGACGACACGGTGGTCAGCTACCTGTGCTCGACCGGATACGCGCCGGACCGCGAACACGGGGTCAACCCGCTCGACCCGGCGCTCGGTCTGCGTATCCCGCCGGACCTCGACCTGGTGATCTCCGAACGGGACCGCACCGCACCCACGCTGGCCGAGGCACGGGACGCCGGGATACTCCCCCGGTACGAGGACTGCGTGGCGTTCTACGACACGCTCCGGCGCAATCCGGCACGGGAGGGTCCGCGCCGCAGCGGGCCGTAGCGCAGCACCACCCGGCCCAGGACGTCACCGGTGCCGAGGGAGCGGCTGTCGTCGCTCCCCCACGCGTTGTCCCCTTCGAGCCACCACCCGTCCCCGAACCGGCGTACGGCGCGCTTGACCACGAGCCGATCGGGACGCTGGGCGAAGCGGGCCAGCACCACGTCACCGGGCCGGACGACATCGCCGCGGCGGACCAGCACCGCGTCGCCGTGCCGCAGCGTCGGGACCATCGACGGACCCGCGACCAGCACCGTCATCAGCGGCCAGCGCACTGCGAGCCTCCCACCTGCATACCGATCCCGCCCGAGGGTAGGGTCCGAAGAGAGAGAGATCATCGCAAGCCAAACAGGAGGTCATCCATGCGGCTGTTCCACCTGCTCACCCCCAAGACCGTCGCCTATGCGCACTGTGACCTGCCGTGCGGGGTATACGACCCGGCGCAGGCCCGGATCGAGGCCGAGTCGGTCAAGGCGATCCAGGAGAAGTACCAGGGCAACGACGACCCCGCCTTCCGGACCCGGGCGCTGATGATCAAGGAGCAGCGGGCGGAGCTGGTCAAGCATCACCTGTGGGTGCTGTGGACCGACTACTTCAAGCCCAATCACTTCAGCGCGCACCCCGAGCTGCACCAGCTGTTCAACGAGGCGACCAAGCAGGCCGGCGCGTCCGGCGGCAAGGGATCGGTCGACCCGAAGGACGGGCAGAAGCTGCTCGACCTGATCGACCGGATCGCCGAGATCTTCTGGGAGACCAAGAAGGCCGCGTGACCCACGCGTCCCACCCCGACGAGCAGAACCCGGCCGGCACCGTGCAAGACCCGGTGCCGGCCGGCTCGTCTCCCGGGGAGCTGTTGGTCATCCGGCACGGCGAAACCGCGTGGAGCGCGTCGGGTCAGCACACCAGCACCACCGATCTGCCGCTGACCGCCCGCGGTGAACGGCAGGCGCGGGGCCTCGCCGGGCGACTCGCGCGGCGGCGGATCGTGCGGGTCATCGTCAGCCCCCGCCGGAGGGCACGCGACACCGCCACGTTGGCCGGACTCCCCGACCCGGTCGTGGACCCGGACGCCGCCGAGTGGTCCTACGGCGCCTACGAGGGCCGCACCACCCGGGAGATCCGCCGGGACCGTCCCGGCTGGACCATCTGGACCGGGGATCCTCCGGGCGGCGAGACCGCTGCGCAGGTCGGCGCCCGGGCCGACCGGCTGCTCGCCGTGATCCGGGAAGCGCTCCCGGACGGCGACGTCGCGGTCGTCGGACACGGACACTTCGGCCGCGTACTCACCGCGCGATACCTCGAGCTACCGGTGGCCGCGGGCGCCCATTTCCTCCTCGAGCCCGCCACGCTGTGCGCACTCGGCAGCGAACACGACGCCCCGACCGTCAACAGCTGGAACATCCCCCCGTTGCCCGAGGAGGCGCCGTGAGCGCGACGGTACGACCGGTCCGGCCCGGTGACGTGCCCACCGTGGTCGGGCTGGTGCACGACCTGGCCACCTACGAACGGGCCGCCGAACAGTGCCGGCTCACCGATGAGCAGCTCACCGGTTCGCTGTTCGGCGACCGGCCGGCGCTGTTCGGCCACGTCGGTGAGGTCGACGGCGAGGTGGTCGGGTTCGCCCTGTGGTTCCTGAACTTCTCGACCTGGACCGGCGAGCACGGCATCTACCTCGAGGATCTCTTCGTCCGCCCGGAACACCGTCGCAGCGGGCTCGGCCGCGCATTGCTCCGCGAGCTGGCCCGGGTCTGCCGTTCCGCCGGCTACGCCCGGCTCGACTGGGGGGTGCTCGACTGGAACGTCGACGCACACGGCTTCTACCGGTCGCTCTCGGCCGAGCCGATGGACGAGTGGACCGTGTGGCGGCTCGCCGGTGACCCACTGGCCGAGCTCGCCGAAGGGTGAACGCCCTCGGTGACCGCCCGGGCCGGTGGACACTGTAGGAATGAGGGCACGTCGAGTGGGGAGGACCCGTTGGTGACCGAAAAACCGGAGCAGGCCGAAGAGGTGGGCGATGCGGACGTCGTCGAAATCAGGATGCCGGCGGATTCCGCGTATCTGTCCGTGCTCCGTACCGCGACGGCGGGCCTGGCCGCCCGGCTCGACTTCACCCTCGACGAGATCGACGACCTGCGCATCGCCGTGGACGAGGCATGCGCGCTGATCCTGCCGGACACCGTCCCCGGCAGCGAGCTCATCTGCCGCTACACCCTGCGCGACGCCGCCCTGCAGGTCGCCGTGAGCGCCCGGACCCACTCCGGACAGACTCCCGGCCGCTCGTCGTTCGCGTGGACCGTGCTCTCCGCGCTCGGCGGCGACGTCGAGGTGGCCACCGACGACAACGACCGCGTCACGATCGCTCTTCGCAAGCAACGCAGCGCACGGCCGTGACGTCCTCCCTCAACGGAGCGCAGGAGCCCGGATCGGGTTATGACCGCGACCACGCCCGTGACCTGTTCGCCGAGCTGCCGACGACCCCCGACGGGTCGGCGGACCGGCGGGCGATCCGCGACGAGCTGGTCGAGATGCACCTGCCGCTGGTCGAGTACCTCGCCCGCCGGTTCGCCGGACGCGGCGAGCCGCTCGACGACCTGGTGCAGGTCGGCACCCTCGGGTTGATCAAGGCCGTGGACCGGTTCGACCTCGACCGGGAGGTGGAGTTCTCGACCTACGCCACCCCGACCGTCGTCGGCGAGATCAAGCGGCACTTCCGCGACAAGGGCTGGACCATCCGGGTGCCCCGCCGCCTGCAGGAGCTGCGCGCGGCGATCTCCTCGGCCACCGCCGACCTCACCCAGGACCTCGGCCGGTCGCCGACGGTGCGCGAGCTGGCGGAGCGGCTCCGGGTCGACGAGGAGGAGGTGCTCGACGGCCTGGAGTCGGCCAACGCCTATGCCGCCATGTCGCTGGACACCTCGTCCAGCGAGGACGTCCCGAGCGTCGCCGACACCCTCGGCGCCGAGGACGAGGCGCTCACCGGCGTGGAGAATCGGGAATCGCTCAAACCGTTGCTCGACACCCTGCCGGAGCGGGAGAAGCGGCTGCTCGCACTGCGCTTCTTCCAGAACATGACCCAGTCGCAGATCGCCGCCGAGCTCGGCATCTCGCAGATGCACGTGTCCCGGCTGCTCTCCCGCACCCTCGCCACGCTGCGCGAATCGCTGCTGCGCGAGGAGTAGCCCGGCCGCGCTGTTACTCCCGGTCGAACGCCGCCCGCGCCTCGGGGGTGGCCAGCAGGGCGAGAACGCCGATCGCCAGGACGAGGATCGGGACGCCGTACTGCGGCCGGCCGGCCTGGAACGCCAGGCTGAACCCGACCGGCAGCCACAACACCTGCAGCACCACGATCGGCGACCGCGCCCACCGGCGCAGCCGGGAGAGCGGACGCGCGAGGGTGATCAACACCGCGGCCCCGATGAGGGCGAGGGCGGCGCCCCCGAGACCGCCGAAGAGGCTGTGCGGCCGCCCGACGATGGTGTCGACGATCAGGAAGATCGCGATCGCGACCAGAGCCAGGCCCTGGACGACGGCGAGGGCAGCCGCCCCGGTCACGACGCGGGGCACCGACAGGTCGGCGTCGGTCCCGGGCTCTGCCACGGGAGCGATGCTACCGGCCGGTACGCTCCGACCCATGCGTGCGCTGCTCGTCGTGAACCCGCAGGCCACGGCGACGACGCGGAGGGGACGCGACATCCTGGCCCGCGCGCTGGGCTCCGAGGTCCGTGTCGAGGTCGCCCAGACCCTCGGCCGGGGACATGCGATCGCGCTGGGCCGTCAGGCGACGGCGGACAAGCTGGATCTGGTCGTGGCCCTCGGCGGGGACGGCACGGTCAACGAGGTGATCAACGGCCTGCTCGCAAACGGCGTCGCCGCCGGCGTACCGGCGTTCGCGGTCGTGCCGGGAGGGTCGGCCAACGTCTTCTCCCGGGCCCTGGGTGCCCCGCGGGACCCGATCGAGGCGACCAGCGCGATCCTCGACGCGCTCCGGGCCGGGCGATCCCGGTCGGTGGGGCTCGGGCGGGCCGACGACCGGTGGTTCACCTTCAACGCGGGACTCGGGTTCGACGCCGAGGTGGTCCGCCGGGTGGAGGCGCACCGGCGCGACGGACGCGGGGCTTCCCCGGGGCTGTACGTGCGGGCCGCCGTCGCCGAGTTCTTCGGTGCCGACCGGCGCCATCCGCTCCTGACCCTGCACCGGCCGGGCGTGGACCCGATCGACAGGCTCTTCTTCGCCATCATCTCCAACACCTCACCGTGGACCTATCTCGGCGACCGGCCGGTCAACCCCACGCCGGGGGCGTCCTTCGACGGCGGACTCGACGTCTTCTCGATGCGCTCCATGCGGACATTGCGGGTGTTGCGCGCGGCCGGCCAGGCCCTCCGCCGTCGCCCCCGGGTGCGCGGGCGGTCCACGCTGCACCTGCACGACACGCCCGACATGACGATCACCGCGGCCCGCCCGGCCGGGCTCCAGGTGGACGGCGATTTCGTCGGCCAGCGGCGTTCGGTCCGCTTCACCGCCGTCGCCGACGCCCTGCGTGTGGTGAGCTGACGCCCCATCAGTTGCGGGCTGCACTAACTGCTGTAAAGGTGGGCCTCAGAGCGTCACCGTGTGAGGGTGACCCGGCTTACACGATTCAGATTAGGCCGGCCCAACCCTTGACATAGGCGTTGCTCGTGAAAGTATTCACAAGCGAGGGCCGCAAGCCCCCGCAGAAACCTCACGAACTTGCACACACCCACCATTGAGCTTGAGTGACCTGACTAGGAGGCGAGCATGGATTGGCGCCATCGCGCGCTGTGTCGTGACGAGGACCCTGAGCTGTTCTTCCCCATCGGCAACACCGGCCCGGCGTTGCTGCAGGTGGAAGAAGCCAAGGCCGTGTGTCGTCGCTGCCCCGTGACCGACGAGTGCCTGTCCTGGGCGCTGGAGAGCGGCCAGGACGCCGGCGTATGGGGCGCAATGAGTGAAGACGAACGTCGCGCGCTCAAGCGCAGGCGGGCTCGTGCCCGCGCCCGCATGGCCTGACGCCCCGATCCGTGCTCCGGCACGGGGCAGGGCATGGCTATGCCGTCACGGTGGCCCGTCACCCGAAGGGTGTCGGGCCACTGCTGTGTCCGGACCACAGTGCCGTCCCCACCACAGTGCCGTCCCCACCACAGTCGTCCGGGTCAGCCCCGGTGCGGCACCCGCAGCCGCGCCTCGGTGCCGCGCGGCGCGCGTGGCCGGACCTCGATCGACCCGCGGAGCTCGGAACCGACCAGCGTGCGGGCGATCCGCAGGCCCAGCCGGTCGCTGTCCTCGAGGCGGAAGCCCGCAGGCAGCCCGGAGCCGTCGTCACAGACGGCGATGGCCAACTCCTGACCCGACCGCTGCACCCGCACCACCACCTCCCCCTCCGGAGCTCCCACGAAGGCGTGCTCGACGGCGTTCTGCATCAGTTCGGTGAGCACCATCACCAGCGGGGTCGCGACCTCGGCCAGCAGCTCGCCGAAGTCCCCCTCGCGCCGCAGCTTCACCCGTGACTCCGGCGCGGCCACCTCGGCCACCATGCCCAGCAGGCGGTCGACGACCCCGTCGAAGTCCACCCGCTCGTCCAGCGACAGCGCCAGCGTCTCGTGCACCAGGGCGATCGAGCTCACCCGGCGCACCGACTCCTGCAGCGCCAGTCGTGCCTGCGGGACGTCGACCCGCCGCGCCTGGAGCCGGAGCAGGGCGGCGACGGTCTGCAGGTTGTTCTTGACCCGGTGATGGATCTCCCGGATCGTCGCGTCCTTGCTCATCAGCTGCCGGTCCCGGCGCCGGACCTCGGTGACGTCGCGGATCAGCACCAGGGCGCCCCGGGACTCGCCGCCCGGCCGGAGCGGCAGTGCCCGGACCAGAACCGTCGCGCCGCCGGCGTCGACCTCCATCCGCTCCGTACGCTGGCCGGCCACCGCCAACCGGATGCGGGTGGCGAGCTCCTCGCCGTCGAACGGGTCGGTCGCGAGCGATCGGGTCAGCGGGCCGAGCTCGGTGCCGCGCACGTCCCCGGCGACCCCGAGCCGCCGGTAGGCCGACATGGCGTTGGGGCTGGCGTAGACGACCACGCCGATGGCGTCCAGGCGCACGAGGCCGTCGCCGGCCCGGGGCCCGACATGAGCTTCCGGATCCTCGGCCCCCGCGGGGAAGGTCCCTTCGGCGACCATCTGGCACAGCTCGCCGGCCGCCTGCAGATAGGCGAGCTCGAGGGCGCTGGGTGAGCGCGCGGCAGCCAGGTTGGTGTCGCGGGACAGGACCGCGATGACCGTGTCGCCCGTCCGCACCGGGATCGCTTCACGGCGTACCGGGAGATCGCCGTCCCACTCCGGGTCCGCCTCGCGGCAGATCCGCCGCTCGCGCAGCGCCAGGGCGAGCTGGAACGCCGCCTCCACCGGCTGCCGCCGGCCGACCTGATCGTCCTGGTAGGTCGTCGGACCGGTGGTCGGACGGACCTGCGCGACGCACAGCAGGTCGCCCCGGGTGGTCGGCACCCAGAGCAGCAGGTCGGCGAAGGACAGGTCGGCCAGCAACTGCCACTCGGCCACCAACCACTGCAGGTGGTCGACCGCGCCCGACTCCAGCGTGGTGTTCTCCGCGAGCAGGTCGGTCAGGATCGACACAGGGCCAGCGTGCCAGACTGCGAACCATGACCACCGCCGACTGGGTGAGCCGTGACCTGCGCGCGGTCTGGCACCCCTTCACCCAGCACAGCCTGTGGCCCGACGACGACCCGCTGGTGATCGAGTCCGCCTCCGGCGTACACCTCGTCGACGAGCGGGGACGCCGCTACCTCGATGGGGTCAGTTCGCTGTGGGTCACCGTGCACGGCCACCGCGAACCGGTCATCGACGCAGCGATCCGGGCCCAGCTCGACCGGCTGGACCATTCGACCTTCCTCGGGCTGACCCACCGGCCCGGCATCGAGCTGGCCGAGGAGTTGCTGGCGGTCGCCCCGGCCGGGCTGTCCCGGGTGTTCTTCGCCGGTGACGGGGCGTCGGCGGTCGAGGCCGCGATCAAGATGGCGTTCCAGGCGGCCGACCAGCGCGGTGAGCAGCGCCCCCTCTTCGTGCACGTCGCCGAGGGCTACCACGGCGACACCCTCGGCGCGGTCAGCGTCGGCGGGATCGCCACCTTCCACGAGGCCTACCGGCCGATCATGCTCGAGACCCGCATGATCTCCTCGCCCGGCGTCCGCAAGCCCGACCAGTCCCCCGCCGACCGGGCCGCCGAGGTGGTCGACGAGCTCGCCGCCCTGCTCGCCCGCGACGGCGACCGGGTCTGCGCGGTCGTCGTCGAGCCCATGGTGCAGGCGGCCGGGGGCATGCTCACCCACGACGCGGAGTTCCTGCGCGGCGTACGGCGGCTCTGCGACCGGCACGGCGCCGCGATGGTCGCCGATGAGGTCGCCACGGGCGTGGGCGCAACCGGGCGGTGGTGGGGGGTGGAGCACGCCGGGGTGAGCCCGGACCTGCTCACCTGCGGGAAGCGCGTCACCGGCGGCTATCTGCCGCTGTCGGCGGTGCTGGCGACCGAGTCGGTGTACGAGGCGTTCCTCGGTTCCCCCGGCCGGACCTTCTTCCACGGGCACACCTACACCGCCAACCCGCTGTGCGCCGCCGCAGGGATCGCCAACCTCCGGCTGATGCGCGAGCGCGACACGGTGGCCCGGGCCGACTCGGTCGGCCGCCGGCTGGGCGCGCTGCTGGAGCCGCTCGCGGCGTACGACGGGGTCAGCGAGATCCGCCGGATCGGCACGATGTCCGGCGTCGAGGTGCGCAGCATCGGCGAGCGCACCGGAGCCGCGGTGTGCCGGCGCGCCCGCGAGCTCGGGGTGATCGTGCGCCCGCTCGGCGACGTCGTCGTCCTGATGCCGCCGCTCGGGATCGGCGAGGACGACCTGGTCGACCTGGCCGCGACCGTCGACCGGTCGGTGCGCGAGGTCGTCCGGTAGGACGGGCCCGCAGCAGCGGCGCCCAGTTGCGGCCCTCGGCGGCGGGCCTCAGTCGCGTCCCGCGTCGACGGCACCCCGCAGGCTGTCGTGGGACCGCACCAACTCCTCCGCCTGCCGGACCCCGACGCCGGTGAGCAGGTGCACGATCGCCACCCGGGTCCGCCCGCCGGCGGCGTCCAGCGCCACCGCCGCCGTCGCCTCGTCGCAGCCGGCCGCCTGGGCGACGATCCGCCGCGCCCGCGCGCGCAGCTTCTCGTTGGTCGGCCGGACGTCGACCATCAGGTCGCCGAAGGTCTTGCCGAGCCGCACCATGACGAGGGTCGAGATCGTGTTGAGGACCAGCTTCTGCGCAGTGCCGGCCTTCAGCCGGGTGGATCCGGCGATCACCTCCGCGCCGACCACCACCTCGATGCCGACGTCCGCGGCGGCAGCCAACGGCGACCCGGCGTTGCAGGCCAGCGCGGCGGTGAAGGCACCCGCCCGCCGCGCGGCGCGGACGGCGCTGATCGTGTAGGGCGTCCGGCCGCTCGCCGCGATCCCGATCACGCTGTCGGCCGGGGTCGGACGCAGTCCGTCGACCGCCGCCGCACCGGCGGCCTCGTCGTCCTCGACGTTTTCCTGGGCGGTCGTGGCGGCGCCCGGGCCACCGGCGAGCAACCCGATGACCCGGCCCTGGTCGACCCCGAAGGTCGGCACGATCTCGGCCGCGTCCATCTGCCCGATCCGTCCGGCGCTGCCGGCGCCGACGTAGATCAACCGCCCGCCGCCGCGCATCCGCCCGGCGACGGCGTCGACGACGGCGGCGATCTCGACACCGGCCGCACGCACGGCGACCGGCACCGTCGCGTCCTCGGCGGCCAGCAGCGCGACGAGGTCGGCCGTGGACCGCAGGTCGAGATCGGCGAGGTCCGGCCGGCGGCCCTCGGTGGTCAACCGGCCGAGTGCCGCATCCGTCTCCCCGGCCGGGACGTCGACTCCCACCGATCCGGTCACCAGGTCTCGGTGATCTTGGACAGGCCGCGGGGGGCGTCGGGGTTGCCCCCGCGCGCCACGGCGAGGTCACGGGAGAGCAATTGCAGCGGGAGGATCTCCAGCATCGGCGACAGCTCCTCCGCGACGGACGGGAGCGGGAGGTGCGCGGCGTGCGGCACCGCGGCGGGATCGCCGATGACGAGCAGATCCGCCCCGCCCTCGGCCAGCCGCTCGAGAACCGGGCGCAGCGCCTGCCCGCCCTGCCCGTGCGGAGCCACCGCGAGCACCGGCATCTCCCGGTCGACCATGGCCAGCGGGCCGTGCAGCAGGTCGGCGCCGGAGAAGGCCTGGGTCGGCAGGTAGCAGGTCTCCATCAGCTTGAGGGCTGCCTCCCGCGCTGTCGGGTAGGCGTATCCGCGGGCGGTGGTGACCATCCGCTCGGCGAAGCGGTAGCGGGGGACCAGTTTCGTGACCCGCTCGACGGACTCGCCGATCAACTGCCCGGCGAGGTCCGGCAGCGCCGCGGCCTCGGCGACGGCGTTGCCGACCGACCCGAGCCGGACCGACTCCACGAGCAGGTAGAGGGCGAGCAGCTCCGCGGTGTAGGTCTTGGTGGCCGCGACCGCGCGCTCGTGCCCGGCGCGGACGTCGATGTGCAGTTCCGCGGCGGCGGCGAGGGCCGACTCGGCGTTGTTGGTCACCGCCACGGTCAGTCCGCCGCACGACCGGGCGGCCTCCACCGAGCCGACGAGGTCGGGCGACCCTCCGCTCTGGCTCACCGCGACCACCAGCACGTCGCGCAGGTCCGGCTTCGCGCCGTAGACGGTGAGCGTCGACGGCGAGGCGAGGCCGGCCGGCAGGCCGAGCCGGATCTCGACCAGGTACTTCGCGTAGAGCGCCGCGTGGTCGGACGTACCGCGGGCGACCAGCAGCACGAACCGCGGTCGCCGCGCGGCGACCGCGGCTGCCACCCCGGCGATCGGGTCGGCTCCGTCGGCGAGCAGGGTGCCGAGGACACCGGGCTGCTCGAGGATGTCCGCACCCATCTGCGCGCCGGGCGGCGCGTCGTCGACCGTCATGCCGGCATTCTCCCGCAGCCGTCGGAAACGGCGAACCGTAGGCTCCCGGTGATGAGCATTCTGGTGATCACCGGCACCGGTACGGACGTCGGGAAGACCGTGGTGACGGCGGCCCTTGCGGCGCTGGCGGCCGGCCGGGGGACGACGGTCGCGGTGGTGAAGCCGGCCCAGACCGGGGTGGCACCGGACGAACCCGGTGACCTGGCCGAGGTACGACGCCTGTCCACCGTGACCGACCTGCACGAGTACGCGCGGTACCCCGATCCGCTGTCGCCGGAGGCCGCCGCCCGGCGCAGCGGGCTGCCCGCACCGACGGTCGACGACGTCGCCCGCCGGATCGGCGCGCTCGCCGAGGACCGGGACCTGGTCCTCGTCGAGGGCGCCGGCGGCCTGCTGGTCCGGTTCGGCCCGGACGGGTGGACCCTCGCCGATCTCGCCCGGCTGCTCGGCGCCCCGACGCTGCTGGTCGTCACCGCCGGGCTCGGCACCCTCAACCACACCGCCCTCACCCTCGAGGTCATGGCCGGCCGCGGGATCGGGCTCTCCGGGGTGGTGATCGGGTCGTGGCCGCGGCGCCCCGACCTCGCCGCCCGCACCAACGTCGGCGACCTGGCCGCGCTGGCCGGCCGGCCGCTGGCCGGTGCGCTCGCCGAGGGGGCCGCCCGGGCGCGGGACTTCCCCGGCACCGCCCGGGCCGGGCTCTCCCCGGCGTACGGCGGCCGGTTCGATGCGGCAGACTTCGGAACCGAGATGCACCGCAGCACCGAGAACGGGAGCACCTGAGTGCCCGACATCCTGACGACCGCCCGCGAGCGGGTTCTCGACGGCGGCCGCGGCCTCGACGAGGCCCAGACACTGGCCTGCCTGCAGCTGGACGACGGCCGGCTCGACGACCTGCTGGAGCTGGCCCACGAGGTCCGGATGCGCTGGTGCGGGCCGGAGGTCGAGGTCGAGGGCATCGTCAGCGCGAAGACCGGAGGCTGCCCGGAGGACTGCCACTTCTGCTCGCAGTCCGGCCTCTTCGAGTCGCCGGTGCGCTCGGCCTGGCTCGACGTGCCGTCTCTGGTGCGGGCCGCGCGGGAGACCGCGGCGACCGGGGCCACCGAGTTCTGCATCGTCGCCGCCGTCCGGGGGCCGAACGAGCGACTGATGGACCAGGTGCGCGACTCGGTCGCGGCGATCCGGGCCGAGGTGGAGATCAACGTCGCCTGCTCACTGGGGATGCTGACCCAGGACCAGGTCGACGAGCTCGCCGGGATCGGCGTACACCGCTACAACCACAACCTGGAGACGGCCCGCTCCTACTTCCCGCAGGTCGTCACCACGCACAGCTGGCAGGAGCGCTGGTCGACGCTGACGATGGTGCGCGACGCCGGCATGGAGGTGTGCTGCGGCGGCATCGTCGGGATGGGCGAGTCGGTCGAGCAGCGGGCGGAGTTCGCCGCCCAGCTCGCGACGCTGGACCCGGACGAGGTGCCGCTGAACTTCCTCAATCCGCGTCCGGGCACGCCCTTCGCCGACCTGCCTGTGCTCGACGCCGTGACCGCGCTGAAGACGGTCGCGGCCTTCCGGCTGGCGCTCCCGCGCACGATCATCCGCTATGCCGGTGGCCGCGAGCTCACCCTGGGCGACCTGGCGGGCAAGGGGATTCTCGGCGGCGTCAACGCCGTGATCGTCGGCAACTACCTGACCACCCTGGGCCGGCCGGCGACCGAGGACCTGCAGATGCTGGCCGACCTGCGGATGCCGATCAAGGCGCTGTCCCAGGCGCTGTGACCGGTTTGCCGCCCCGCGGGCGGTATCCGGGGCTCTGTCAGGGGCAGACGGGCGGGTGATCTCGGGGTAGGGTGCTGGCCCGCACGGGGGTGAGTACGTCGCCGGAGGTCGTCGTGGGTGAGCCGCACCATTCCCGAGTACGCCGCCGCAAGCACTCCCCTGCGGTTCTCGCCGTTGTCGCCGTGCTGCTGGCCGCGCCGTTCGTGGCCCTGCTGTCCGTCGGCACCTACAACTCCGCGACCCCGCGGCTGTGGGGTTTCCCGTTCTTCTACTGGTACCAGCTGCTCTGGGTGATCATCGCCGCCGCCGCGACGACGGTCGCCTACCTGCTGATCACCCGGACCGGTAAGGACGCCGAGATCGACACCGACGAGGACGACCGGTGAGCGTGCTGGCGGCCGGTGCGGCCGGCAACGGTATCGACGCCGTGGCGCTGACCATCGTCATCGTCCTGTTCCTGTTCGTCACCGTGGTGGGCTTCGGCGCCGCGCGCTGGCGGCGGTCCCACGCCATGTCGAGCCTCGACGAGTGGGGGCTCGGCGGCCGCGGCTTCGGCACCTTCGTCACGTGGTTCCTGCTCGGCGGCGACCTCTACACCGCCTACACGTTCGTCGCGGTCCCCGCGGCGCTCTACGCCAGCGGTGCGGTGAGCGGCTTCTTCGCCGTGCCCTACACGATCATCGTCTATCCGCTCATCTTCATCTTCATGCCCCGGCTGTGGTCGGTGGCGCACCGGCACGGCTACGTGACCCCCGCCGACTTCGTCCGGGGGCGCTTCGACTCCCGGTCGCTGTCGCTGGCGGTGGCCCTGACCGGGATCCTCGCGACGATGCCCTACATCGCCCTGCAGCTGGTGGGAATCCAGGCTGTGCTCGAGGTCATCGGGATCGGCGGCGGCGGCAACGCCTTCGCCAAGGACCTGCCGCTGTTCATCGCCTTCGCCGTCCTCGCGGCGTACACCTATTCCAGCGGGCTGCGCGCCCCGGCGCTGATCGCGTTCGTCAAGGACTTCCTGATCTACCTGGTCGTCATCGTCGCGATCATCTACATCCCTTACAAACTAGGCGGTTTCGGCAAGATCTTCGATGCGGCGCAGGCGAAGATGAGCTCGCCGAAGGCGTTGAAGGGCAGCTCGGTGATCCCGCCGGACAAGGCGTTGTGGGCCTACGCGACGCTCGCCCTCGGGTCGGCGATGGCGCTGTTCATGTATCCGCACTCGGTGACCGCGGTGCTGTCCACCAAGAACCGCGGCATCGTCCGGCGCAACGCAGCGATCCTCCCGGCGTACTCGCTGATGCTCGGGCTGCTGGCATTGCTGGGCTTCATGGCCATCGCGGCCAAGACGAGTGTGATCGGGCTGGACGGGAAGCCCAACCCGCAGCTGGTGGTGCCGTCGCTGTTCCGGCAGATGTTCCCGAGCTGGTTCGCCGGCATCGCGTTCGCCGCGGTCGCGATCGGTGCACTGGTGCCGGCCGCGATCATGTCGATCGCCGCCGCGAACCTGTTCACCCGCAACGTCTACCGCGAGTTCTTCCGGCGTCGGGCAACCCCGGCGCACGAGGCCGCGGTGTCGAAGCTGGTGTCGCTGGTGGTGAAGCTCGGCGCCCTTGTCTTCGTCCTCTTCCTCGACAAGACGCTGGCGCTGAACTTCCAGCTGCTCGGCGGGATCTGGATCCTGCAGACCTTCCCGGCAATTGTGTTCGGCCTCTACACCCGCTGGCTGCACCGGTACGCCCTGCTCATCGGCTGGGCGGCGGCGATGGTCTACGGCACGGTGGCGGCGTACAACGTCCTGAATCCCGCCACGGGCAAGCATTTCGGTGGCTCGGTCGCGGACATCCCCTTGCTCGGCGGGCGAACCGGCTACATCGCCCTGACCGCGTTCGTGATGAACGTCGTGATCGCCGTCGTGCTCACCGTGGTCTTCCGGGCCCTGAAGGTGCCCTCCGGGCAGGACCAGACCGCACCCGCCGACTACCACGCCGACGCCGGTGACCCGCGCGTGGAGCCGGAGCTCGCCGACCTGACCTAGCCGGCATCGGCCGGCTGGGGTGCGAAACAAACGCACTACTAGTGCGTTTGGGTCGGCGACACGCCGTGCCAGTCCCCCGTTTCGCACTAGTAGTGCGTTTGTTGGGCGCGTGGCCATGTCAATTACGACGGGGGCGGGCCTTCCAGGAACGCAGCGGCGTGGTCGGCGGCCCACTGACGGAACGATCGCGGCGCCGATCCGAGGATGTCGGCCACCGTAGAATTGATGAACGCCGACCTGCCGATCGTTCCGCCCCACGCGGCGAGCAGCATGTCCACGACCGAGTGCGGCCAGCTCCCCTCCGTCTCGCGGCGAAACTCCTCCGGCGACAGCTCCTGGAAGGTGATCCGACGACCGATGACGTCACCGATGATGCGCACCTGTTCTGCCTGGCTCAGTGACTCGGGGCCGGTGAGGACGTAGTCGCCGCCCGCATGGCCGTCCTCGAAGAGGGTCCGCGCCACGACGGCGGCCACGTCGCGGTCATCGACGGGTGCCGTCTCCGCAGCGCCGTAAGGCCACCGGACGACACCGTCGGCGCGAATCGTACCCGCCCACCAGAACGATGAATTCGACGCGAAGACCCCCGGGCGGATGATCGTCGACTCGATCCCGGAGGCGGCGATGAGCCGCTCGATATTGGCGTGGAGCACCGCGATCGGATTCGGTTGCTGGAAGAAGGGGTGCGGCGTCCGGTGTGGTGAGGACAGAAAGACGACCCGCCGTGCATGGGTTGCCAGTCGCTCGACGACCGCGGGCGCAGTCGTCGGTGCGGCTGTCCAGACGAGGAGAACGACGCCCACGCCGCGCAGCCCCGCGTCGAGCGATTCGGGCACGGTGAGGTCGCCGGTGACGACGTCGACATTCGATGGCAACGTCGCCGCCGCCTCGGCGCTGCGCGTAAGGGCGCGGACCGGAACGCCCGCGTCCAGGAGCACGTCGACGACGACCCGTCCGACCCGGCCGGTCGCTCCGGTGACGAGCACCGGAGGCACTCTCGGCCGTGTCACGAGGACCTCGACAGCGTCCGCGGTAGGCGCACGAAGCTGAGCATCCCACCTTCTCGGAAATGGGTGAAGATCATTGCTCCGGCATCCACCCACAACGGCGTCCGTGTCAACTCCCTCGTCCACAGGCGGGCGAGCCCGTCCACCGGTGAGGGACAGCAGTAGTGGCCGACGCCGCCGTCGACGACGCTGCGCCCATGGACCCCTTGCTCTCCCGTCATGCCGACCGTCAGCACGGACTGGTGACCGCGGCGCAGGCGCGCGACATCGGCATGAGCGGGGTCGATATCGCCCACCTCATGAAGCGCGGCGACTGGCGGCGCATCCAGCGCGGCGTATACGCCGACGCGACGCTCGACGTCACGCCACTGGTGAGCGCGACTGCTGTCGCGCTCAGCGCCCCGGCGGGCGCAGTGGTCAGCCGGGATACCGCAGCGCTTCTGCACGGGATCGACATCGCCCGCAAGCCGCCGTATGAGCACGCCTGCGTCCGGGACCACAGACGCAGCCGGCCGCAGCTGCGCCTGCACTGCTGTCCCCTCGCCGAATCGGACGTCATGGCCCTCGCCGGAATTCAGGTGACAACCGTCCGCCGTACCTTGCTCGACCTGCTGCGCTGGAGCGACCGGCTCACCGCGGTCTGGGCGTGCGAGGACGCCGTACGTAAGCAGCTCATCACGACGGCCGAGCTACGCGCAATCGCCGACGGTGTCGGCTTCGAGCCTTTCGCACGCCCGATCCGGAGACGGCTGTCGCTCGTCGACCCGCGCAGCGAATCGCCACTGGAGACGGTGATCCGGCTCGTTCTGGTCGACGGCCGCCTGCCCCTGCCGGAGCTCCAGCACGTGGTCACCGATGCCCGCGGACGAGTGCTCGCCCGGCTCGACTTCGCGTACCCCGAATGGCGCATCGCGATTGAAGCCGACGGTCGGGAGACCCACGACCAGGTCCCCGCGCTCTATCGTGACCGACAACGTGCCAACGTCGTCGAACTCGCCGGCTGGCACGTGCTCCGCTTCACCTGGTACGACGCGACGATGCGACCCGACTACGTCGTACAGACCGTGGCGGCTGCGCTCGGCAAGTTCCGTCCCGCCGCGTGAAATCTCGCGCCGCGACGCCATCGCCGCAGGTCGCATCCGTGAAAAAAACGCACTAGTAGTGCGTTATGGAGGCCCGGCACGGCGTGTCGCCGACCCAAACGCACTACTAGTGCGTTTGTTGCGCGGGCGCGGGGCGCGGGCGCGGACGGGGTGGGGCGGCGGGAAGCGCGGGGATGGGGTATGAGTGATGCATGTCGACCGTCGTCCGCGCCGCCCGACCGGAGGAGTACGCCGCAGTCGGCGCCCTGACCGCGCGGGTCTACGTCGACGCCGGATTCCTGCCGTCGGACTCCTTCTACCTGAGCGATCTGCGCGACGCCGAGCGCCGCGGGGCTGAGGCCGACCTCCTCGTCGCCGAGACCGCCGGCACCGGCGTGGTCGGGTCGGTGACCTACTGCACCCACGGCAGTCCCTGGGCCGAGGTGACCGGTCCCGGCGAGGCGGAGTTCCGCATGCTCGTCGTCGACACCGACGCTCGCGGGCACGGGATCGGCACCGCCCTGGTCGCGGAGTGTGTACGCCGGGCTCGCGGCGCAGGGTGCGCGACGCTACGGCTGTCCACCCAGCACGAGATGGTCGCCGCGCACCGCCTCTACGCCCGCTTCGGCTTCGGCCGTACGCCGGACCGGGACTGGTCACCGGCGCCCGGGATCGCGCTGCTCACCTACGCCCTCGACCTCACCGCCGCCGAGGCGGGACCCCGCTACTGCGATCGGTGCGGCGAGGCGCTCGACGGCGCCGACCACGCCCGGTGCGTGCAGGCGCGCCGACTCGAGCCGGCCCGGTGGTGCCCGCGGTGCCGCCGCCGGATGGTCGTGCAGATCACCCCTGATGCCTGGACGGCGCGCTGTGTCGAGCACGGCCTGGTCGCCGGCTGACCTGCACCCCTGGCCGCCGGCCGACCTACACCCCCGGGCGGAGGCCGAACCGGGCCGGGCTCAGTCGACGATGGCGATCAGATCGCCTTCCTGGATGACGTCGCCCTCTGCGACCGCGAGCTCGGTCACCCGCCCGGCCGTCTCGGTGAGCACCGGGATCTCCATCTTCATGGACTCGAGGATCACCAGCGTGTCGCCGTCCGCCACCTGGTCGCCCTCGGCGACCACGACCTTCCAGACGTTGGCGACCATCTCCGCGCGGATCTCCTCGGCCACAGCACCTCCTGGAACGGCGTCTTTCCCGGAGCATCCAATCACGCAGCACACCCGTCGTGCGATCGTGTCAGCCGGATCGGCGACGACGAGGAGGTGCGGACGTGGATAGCGGTACGGAGCCACGAGGCGGGCCGTCGCCGCGGGACGTCTTCATCACGGTCTACGGGCGCAAGCCGGTCCTCGAGGCCCTCGCCGACCCGGCGCTCACGGTCGCCAAGGTGCACGTCGCCGTCAACGCCCGCGGCGACACCCTCGACGCGATCCTGCACGCCGCGACCGAGGCGGGCCTCGACGTGGAGCGGACCTCCGCGCAGCGCGTCAAGCTGCTCGCGGGCAACGGACGGCACGACCAGGGGGTGGCCGCCGACGTCGTCGCGCCCCGGATGCGGCCGCTGGAGGACTTCCTGCGGCGGGCCCGACGACGCGCCGGATCCGGTCAGCGCCGGGCGGTCCTCGTGCTCGACGCGGTGACCAACCCGGCAAACGTCGGCATGATTCTGCGCACCGCGACGGCGGCCGGCCTCGACGGGGTCGTCCTCCCCCGGGCCGGGACCCCCGACGTCGGCCCCCTCGTGATCAAGGCGTCGGCCGGCGTCGCGTTCCGGGCCCCGATCCTGCGGTGCAGCAGCGCGGCACAGGCGGCCCATCTGCTGCGCCAGGCCGGGTACGTCATCTACGGTCTCGCCGGGGACGGTGCTGCTGCGCTCTACCAGGCCGAGATCGCGCCGAAGGCCGCGTTCGTCCTCGGCAACGAGACCCGTGGCATCACGCCGGAGGTCCGTCGCCAGGTCGAGCAGTGGCTGTCCATCCCGCTCTTCGGCGGCGTCGAGTCACTCAACGTCGCCAGTGCCGCGGCTGTCGTCGCCTACGAGCTGGTACGTCGCCGGTCCCCGTGAGCATCGGAGTCAGGCCCGCAGTGATGGCACCAGGTCGGCGGCGTAGTCGCCGGTGGCGAAACGTTCGTCCCGGAGCAGGTCGACGAGGAACGGCAGGTCCGTGGCCGGCCCGGCGACCCGGATCTCGGCCAGCGCCGTACGCAGCCGGTCGAGCGCGGCGGTCCGGTCGGCCCCCCAGGCGGCCAGCACGGCGAGCAACGGGTCGTAGTGCCGGGTCACGGTGTCGCCCGCGCGGTATCCGGAGTCGACCCGGATCCCGTCGCCCCGGGGCATCTGCCACGCGGTGATCCGGCCCGATCCGGGCCCGACCCGGTCGAGGTCCTCGGCGTAGACCCGGACCCCGATGGCATGTCCGTTGGGCTGGATCGGCTCGTCGGCGTCGAACGACGGCGCCGCACCGGCCGCGATGAGCAGCTGCTGCTCGATCAGGTCGATCCCGCTGACGAGCTCGGTCACCGGATGCCCGACCTGCAGCCGCGGCACGAGACCGCGGAAGGCGAACTCACCGCTGTCCCGGTCGAGCAGGAACTCGACCGTGCCCAGACCGCGGTAGTCCACGGCCTCGGCGACCTGGGCGGCGGCGCGACGCATCCTGCGTCGCAGGTCGGCGCTGGTGCCGGGCGCCGGGGAATCGTCGACGAGGTTTCTCAGGCGCGATCGCAGCGAGCTGTCGCGCTCGCCGACCGCAATGATCCGGTTGTCGGCCAGCCCGAGAACGGCGACGTCGATCCGACGCAGGTGGCCCGGGATCTCGGCGGATCCGTCGGCCCCGCCGGACGCGACCGGTACGCCGACGGCGGCGGCGGCGTCCCGGACGACGTCGGTGTCGATCAGGACGGTGAGAGCCTCGGAGGTCGGTCCGATCCAGGCGAGGCCGGCATCGCGAACTCGGGCGGCCGTCGGTACGTCGACGGCGAGCACGCCGGCACCGGGGTGGACGGCCTGCGCGCCGGTCACCCGGGCCGCCTCGACGAGCCGCGCGGGGTCGAGGTAGGACTCCTCCAGCGGTGCCGGACCGAGCAGGACGGACTCGTCGGCCCGGTGCACATGGACGGCGTCGGCGTCGACGTCGGAATAGACGGCCACGGACTTGATGCCCATCCGCCGGCAGGTGTCGATGATCCGCGCCGCGACCCCGCCACGGTTCGCCACGAGAACGGTCTCGAACACCGCCGCCCCTCCCTACCGTGAGCATGCCCGTCGATGCACTGCCCGTCGATGCGCTGCCCCTGCTATGCCTCGAACCCGGTCATGCCTCGAATGACCTTAGCGGCGTACGCCGCCCGGGTCGGCGCGATGGCAGTCCTACGGCTGTGCGAAGCTCGGGCGACCGGTGAGGAGAGGAGGTCACGATGGCCAAGCGGAGCCGCAAGCGCAAGGCACGGAAGAAGCACTCAGCCAACCACGGCAAGCGCCCGAACAGCTGACAGTCCGGGCCGGGTCGTCGGCCGGCGTCGTCCGACGGGGAGTGCAGAAGCGCTCAGTCGGAGGTCTCGACGATGACCTGGCTCAACCGGATCCGCACGGTTTCGCGGAGCGAGGACGGCGCGTGGTCGCCGCCACACTTGCGCGCGAGCAGCGCCTTGACCTCCTTCTCGATGCCGAACTTCTGCAGGCACGGCCCGCACTCGTCGAGATGATTCTCGATCTTGGTGCGCTGCCCGCCGTCACATTCGTTGTCCAGGAAGACATAGACCTCGGCGAGGACGTCCCGGCAATCGACCTCGTGGGGCTTCCCGCAACTCATGACGAACTCCCCTCGCCGACCGTCGCCGGGGTGATCCCGCGCTCCCTCGCATAGTCCTCGAGCAGGCGCTGCAGACCACGGCGGCCACGGTGCAGACGCGACATCACGGTGCCGATCGGCGTGTCCATGATCTCCGCAATCTCCTTGTAAGAGAAGCCCTCGACGTCGGCGAGATAGACCGCCAGCCGGAAGTCCTCCGGCAGTTCCTGCAGCGCGTTCTTGACGTCGGAATCGGGGAGGTGGTCGAGCGCCTCGACCTCGGCCGACTTCAACCCGCTCGACGTGTGCGACTCGGCCGCCGCCAGCTGCCAGTCCTCGACCTGTTCGCCGGCGGACTGCTGCGGCTGACGCTGGCGCTTGCGGTAGGTGTTGATGAACGTGTTGGTGAGGATGCGGTAGAGCCAGGCCTTGAGGTTGGTGCCCTCGGTGAACTGGTGGAAGGCGGCGTAGGCCTTCACGAAGGTCTCCTGGACCAGATCCTCGGCGTCGGCCGGGTTGCGGGTCATCCGCATCGCGGCGGCGTACAACTGGTCGAGGAAGGGCAGTGCATCACGCTCGAAGCGCTCGCGCCGCTGCTCCACGGTCTCCTCGGCCACCACACGCTCTCCCGTCGGCTCGTTGTGCGCCGAGGATACGCGGGATGTCACGCGGGGGATCGGACCGGTCTCATCCGCCGGCCGGGCATCCCCCACGGACGGGCCATCGGGGGCCGGAGGGCTCCAGACCGGCCACTGCCGCGGGTCCGACGTCCGCCGTTCGCGGGTGTCCTGCACGCTCGTCGCTCCTCCCCTTCGAGGCGATGACGGCTGTTCGCTGACGGCCATGTGTTCTGGCAACGCCACGGACACCGCCGCCGATTCCCGCCGCGCGCCGCGCTCACCCCGCTCACCCGTGATCGAGAGGGGATTTCAGTGCGAAACGCCGAGCGGATCCCCTCTTGATCATGGGAGGCTGCTGCGGGCTGCGTCCGCGGATCGGGCAGAATGGACAGGTGCAGCCACCGTGGCCGGCCCCGCGCGCGATCGAGCCGATCGACGCCACCGTCGTGCTGCCCGGCTCGAAGTCGATGACCAACCGGGCGCTGCTGCTGGCCGCGCTGGCGGACGGGCCGGCAAGGGTGGTGCGGCCGCTTCGGGCCCGGGATACCACGCTGATGATGCGTGCGCTGAGCGCCCTCGGCGCGGGGATCGCCGACCGGCCCTCCGGTACGCCTGATCGGGTCGGCGACTGGGCGGTGACCCCGGCTCCGCTGCGTGGACCGGCCGACGTCGACGTCGGGCTGGCCGGCACCGTCCTGCGCTTCGTCCCGGCGGTCGCGGCCCTCGCCCGGGGTCCGGTGCGCTTCGACGGCGATCCCCGCGCCCGGGAACGCCCCCTCGGGCCCCTGCTGACGGCCCTGCGCACGCTCGGGGTGCAGATCGACGACGGCGGCCGCGGGGCCGTGCCCCTGACCATTCAGGGCACCGGAGCCGTGCCGGGGGGCGAGGTGACGATCGACGCCTCCGCGTCGTCACAGTTCGTGAGCGCACTGTTGCTGACCGGTGCGCGCTACGCCGACGGTCTCGACCTGCGCCACGAGGGGCCGCCCCTGCCCTCCCTCCCGCACGTCGCCATGTCGGTCGACATGCTCCGGTCGGCCGGCGTCGAGGTCGACGACGACACGCCCGACCGGTGGCGGATCGCGCCGGGGCGGATCCGGGCCCGGGACGTGGTCGTGGAGCCCGACCTGTCCAATGCCGCGCCGTTCCTGGCCGCGGCGCTGGTCACCGGCGGGCAGGTGCGTGTCCCGGACTGGCCGGCCACGACCACCCAGGCCGGTGCGGCGCTGCCGGGCCTGCTGGGGGCGATGGGCGCCACGGCGACCGTCGACGAGTCGGGCCTGACCCTGCGCGGCACCGGGCGGGTCGCCGGCCTCGACGCCGACCTGCACGAGGTCGGCGAACTCACCCCGGTGCTCGCCGCGGCCTGCGCCCTCGCCGACGGCCCGTCCCGGCTGGCCGGTGTGGCGCACCTGCGCGGACACGAGACGGATCGGCTCGCGGCGCTGGCGCGCGAGCTGGCCGCGCTCGGGTCGGAGGTGAGCGAGACCGACGACACCCTGGAGATCCGGCCGAAGCCCCTGCACGGCGGCGTGGTCGCGACGTACGACGACCACCGGATGGCGCAGGCGGGCGCGCTGCTCGGCCTGTGCGTCGACGGGGTGGCGGTCGAGGACGTCGCGACGACCGGCAAGACCCTGCCGGATTTCGTCGGGATGTGGGACGCCATGCTCGGGAACAATCTCGGGGACACCCTCGGCGACACGCTCGGGGAGGCACGCTGAGCCCTCCGCTGAGTCGGCGCCCGGTCGACGAGGACGATGTGCGGGTCCGTCCGGGCCGCCGCGGCTCGCGGCCGCGGACCAAGCAGCGCCCTCGGCACGGCAGCGCCGTCGCGGGGATCGTCACCGCCGTCGACCGCGGCCGCTACACCTGTCTGGTCGACGGCGCGGCCGTCACCGCGATGCGGGCCCGCGAACTCGGCCGCGGATCGGTCGTGGTCGGCGACCGCGTCGCCCTCGTGGGCGACCTGTCCGGCGGGCCGGGCTCGCTGGCGCGGATCGTCCGGATCGATCCCCGGACCAGCGTGCTGCGGCGTACCGCCGACGACACCGACCCCATCGAGCGGGCCATCGTCGCCAACGCCGACCAGCTCGTCGTGGTGACGTCTTTGGCCGACCCGGCTCCGAGTATGGGGTTCATCGACCGCTGCCTGGTCGCCGCCTACGCCGGCGGGCTGGATCCGCTGCTGTGCCTGACCAAGGCCGACCTCAGTCCCGCCGCACCGCTGCTGGCGGCGTACGCCGACCTGGGGCTGCCGGCCGTGACCACCCGCCGCGACCAGGAACCGGCCGCGCTGCGGGCCCGGCTGGCGGACCGGACCAGCGTCTTCATCGGGCATTCCGGGGTCGGCAAGTCGACCCTCGTCAACACGCTCGTGCCCGACGCCGACCGGGCCGTCGGGGCGGTGAGCGCGGTCGGGAAGGGCCGGCACGTGTCGTCCTCGGCGGTGGCGCTGCCGCTGCCGGGCGGCGGATGGGTCGTCGACACGCCGGGGATCCGGTCGTTCGGGCTGGCGCACGTGCGACCGGCGGACGTCCTCGCCGCCTTCCCGGACATGGCCGCCGGCGCGGAGACCTGCCCACCCGGGTGCGACCACACCGCCACGGCCGACCGGTGCTCCCTGGACGGCTGGGTCGCCGCGGGTAACGCCGAGCCGCGGCGGCTGGCGTCGTTCCGCCGGCTGCTCGAAGCCCGGTCGGGCGAGGGCCACTGGTGAGCAGAGCGCGCGACCGCTTCTTCGTCGCCGTCTCGGGACCACCGGCCAGCGGCAAGTCCACCCTTGCACCGGCCCTGGCGACGGCGCTCGACCTGCCGCTGCTCGCCAAGGACACGATCAAGGACGCGCTGATGTCGGCCCTGGGCGCGCCCGACCTCGACGCGTCCCGGCGGCTGGGCGGCGCCGCGGTCGACGTGATGTACGCGCTGGCCGCGGAGCTCTCCGGTGCCGTCCTGGAGGCGCCGTTCTACCGCAGCCGGGCCCGGCCGCGGTTGGCGGCTCTCGGCGGCCCGGTCGTCGAGGTGTTCTGCCGCTGCGACCGCGAGGTACTCCGCGCGCGCTACGCCGAACGGAGCCGGGACCGGCCGCGGGCCGTGGGCCACTTCGACACGGTCCGGCGCCCGGACGAACTGTGGAACGACGAGATCGCCGACCCGGTCGCCGGCGGCTGGCAGGTGTTCGAGATCGACACCACGGCCGCGGTCGACGTCGCCGCGCTCGCCGACCAGGTGCGCCGCGCCGCCGCCGCGCCGCCGCAACAAACGCACTACTAGTGCGTTTGGGTCGGCGACACGCCGTGCCAGACCTCCGTAACGCACTACTAGTGCGTTTGTTCAGAGGGGGGTGATCGGGCGGTCGAGTGCGTCGCTGTGTGGTCGGCACGCCCGCCGGCGGTAACGTGCCCAGCCATGGCGGCATCGCGTGGTTACTCCGACGACCTGGCCCTGGCCCACGTGCTGGCCGACGACGCCGACGCAACGTCGATGTCGCGCTTCCGGGCACTTGACCTGAAGGTGGAGACCAAGCCCGACATGACCCCGGTCACCGACGCCGACAAGGCGGTCGAGGAGGCCATGCGCTCCACCCTGCACCGCGCCCGGCGCCGGGACGCCGTCCTCGGCGAGGAGATGGGGCGGTCGGGGGCGGGCTCCCGCTGCTGGGTGATCGACCCCATCGACGGGACGAAGAACTTCGTCCGGGGAGTCCCGGTCTGGGCGACGCTGATCGCGCTGATGGACGGCGACGACGTGGTGGCCGGTGTCGTGAGCGCCCCCGCCCTCAACCGGCGCTGGTGGGCCGCGCGGGGCGCCGGGGCGTTCACCGGGCGCAGCATGTCCGCGGCGTCGCCCTGCCGGGTGTCCCAGGTCTCCGACCTCGCCGACGCCAGCCTGTCCTACTCCGGCCTCGACGGCTGGGAGCGGCAGGGCCGGCTCGGCCGGTTCCTCGGGCTCGCCGATGGGGTCTGGCGCACCCGCGCGTACGGCGACTTCTGGTCCCACACGCTCGTCGCCGACGGTGCGGTCGACATCGCCTGCGAGCCGGAGGTCTCGCTCTGGGACCTCGCCCCGCTCGCGCTGATCGTCGAGGAGGCCGGCGGGCGCTTCACCAGCCTGGACGGCCGGCCGGGGCCGGCGGGCGGCAGTGCCGTGGCCACCAACGGCCTGCTGCACGACGAGGTCCTCGCGCGACTGCAGGACGGCGACGACCGCCCGCACGACGACCACTGACCCGCGCCCCGGCCCCGGCGACCGACTGACCCGCGCCCGCCCGGACGGACGGGCGCCGGGCGACGATCCGTGACAGCATCGGAACGTGGGCGCGGCGTACGCAGGTCTCCCGCTGCTGCACGCGACGAACATCTGCAAACGCTTCCGCCAGCGTCTGGTCCTCGACGACGTGTCCCTGGTCATCGAGCCCGGCGAAGCGGTGGCGATCGTCGGTGAGAACGGCGCGGGCAAGTCGACGCTGCTGAAGATCTGCGCCGGCCTCGTCCGGCCGGACGGCGGAACGGTCGAGGAGCGCGGCCGGGTGGGTTACTGCCCGCAGGACCCCGGGGTGCTCGACCTGCTCACCGCCGACGAGCACCTGATCCTCTTCGGTCAGGCCGTCGGACTGGGCCGGCAGGCCGCCCTCACCCACGGCCGGGCCCTGCTGCACGACCTGAGCTTCCCGATCGGCGACACCACCGTGTCCAAACACCTCTCCGGCGGCAGCCGGCAGAAGCTCAACCTCGCCCTGGCGCTGCTCGGCGATCCCCCGGTGCTGCTCCTGGACGAGCCCTACCAGGGCTTCGACCACGGCACGTTCGTCTCGTTCTGGCACCACGTCGACCTCTGGCGCGAGCAGGGCAAGGGCATCGTCGTCGTGACGCACCTGCTCGCCGAGCTCGACCGGGTCGACCGCGTGGTCGAGCTCCGCGTCCCGGAGCAGGGCCCGATGCCGGACAAACCCATGCCGAACGAGCCGATGCCGAAGGACGAGGTCGCGTGAGCCTCCGCACCCGGCTCCGGCGGGCGACCGCCCGGATCCTCGTGGGCGCCGAGATGGACGGCCGCGACCTGCTGCGGCGCCACGTCACCCTGCTCCTTCTCCTGGTGCTGCCGCTGGTCTTCTACTTCTCCGCCCGCGCCAACGGCCTGAAGGCGGTGCCGCTGGAGAACGGCACGGTCGGCATGGCGTTCGCGACCAGCGGCATCGCGTACTTCTCGACGGCGGGCTCGCGGGACGTCGACATCCGGCTGGTGCTGTGCGGCTTCCCGCCGGGGCTGCTCGTCGCCGGCCGCCTGCTCCTGCTCAACGGGATCGCCGCGGCGATCGCGGGCGTCTTCTCCGTGATCATGATCCTCGGCTCCCACCCCGCGAACTCCAGCCCCGAGCTGCTGCTCGCCGTGATGCTCACCGCCGCGGTGGCGATCGCCCTCGGTCTCACGGTCGGTACGACGATCCCCAACGAGATGGAGGGGATCCTCACGATCATCGCCGTCGTCGGGGTCCAGCTCTCGCTCAGCCGGACGTCCGCGCTGGGGATGCTCCTGCCTTTCTGGGGGCCGCGTCAGCTGGCCGATCACGCCGAGACCGGCGGTACCGTGCTGTGGCCGGTGGTGCACTGTGTGCTCTACGGGGCGGCGCTGCTCACCGGCGCGCTGCTCACCTGGCGGCTGCGCATGCGGCCGCGGCACTACCCACCCCCGGGCGAGGTGGCGCACCCGCCGGCCACCACCACGGCACGGCCGCGGGAATGAGCCGGTCCGCGTACTCCCCCGGTGGTAGTCCCGGAGCCCGTCCTCGACCGATGACCGGCGCCCAGCGGTGGCCTACCGTGCGACTGTGGTGACCTTTGCGGACGAGCGGACCCGGCAGTGGTGCCGGCTGTCGGATCTGCGCCTCGCGGTCGTCGTCGCGATCGTCCAGCTCGCGGGAAGCCACTTCGCCGCTCACGGCCACCCGCACGCGACCCCGCTCGACGCCGGGGGCTACCTGCTGCTCCTCACCGGTCCGGCGGCCCTGCTCGTACGCCGCCGCCGGCCGGCCGAGGTCCTGCTCACCGTCTTCGCCGTCACCTTCGTCTACCGCATGCTCGGCTACCCGGCCGGGCCGGTCTACCTGGCGCCGGCGATCGCCTACTTCTCGGCGGTCGCCGCCGGCCGGCGGTGGCTCGCCCGGGGCACGCTCGCCGCGGCGTACGTCGGCTATCTCTGGCTCCCTCCGCTGGTCGGCCACGGGTCGGCACCGTCGCTCGGCTTCGCGGTGGGGATCGCCGCCTGGCTGCTCCTACTGGCCACCATCGCCGAGGTCGTGCGCACCCAGCGCAACCAGGGGATCGAGCGGCGCCGGGCCCGCGAGGAACAGAGCCGCCGGCGGGCGAGCGAGGAGCGGCTGCGGATCGCCCGCGAACTGCACGATGTCCTCGCCCACAACATCTCGCTGATCAACGTGCAGGCGGGTGTGGCGCTGCACCTGCTCGACGAGCAGCCCGAACAGGGACGCGAAGCGCTGCTGGCGATCAAACAGGAGAGCAAGGAGGCGCTGCAGGAACTGCGGTCGGTGCTCGGGGTGCTCCGGCAGGTCGACGAGGACGCGCCACGCTCGCCGGCCCCCAGCCTGGTCCGGCTGGACGAACTGACCACCCGGGCCGCGGCGGCGGGCATGTCGGTGCGGACCGAGGTCGACGGCGACCCGCGGCCGCTGCCGACCGGTGTGGACCTCGCGGCGTACCGGATCGTGCAGGAGGCGTTGACCAACGTGACCCGCCACGCCGGGCCGGCGACGGCCCTCGTCCGGGTCGTCTACGGCGCGGACGACCTCACCGTCGAGGTCGACGACGACGGCGGTACGCCGGCCACCGCACCGCCCTCCGGCGGCAACGGCATCCCGGGAATGCGGGAGCGGGCCGTCGCGCTCGGCGGCGACCTCGAAGCCGGGCCGCGGCCGGACGGCGGATTCCGGGTCCGGGCCAGGCTGCCCCTCGGAGGTTCCCGATGATCTCGATCCTGCTCGCCGACGACCAGGCCCTCGTCCGGGCGGGGTTCCGGGCCCTGCTCGACGCCCAGCCGGACATCGAGGTGGTGGGCGAGGCCGGTGACGGCGAGGAGGCCGTGCGGCTCGCCGCGACGTTGCTGCCCGACGTGGTGCTGATGGACATCCGGATGCCCGCCGTCGACGGCCTCGCGGCCACCGCCCGCATCACCGCGGATCCCCGGCTGGACACGGTGCGGATCGTGATCCTCACGACGTTCGAATTGGACGAATACGTCTTCGAGGCGCTGCGGCTGGGCGCGAGCGGGTTCCTCGTCAAGGACACGGAGCCGGCCGACCTGCTCCGCGGCGTACGCGCCGTCGCCGGCGGCGACGCGCTGCTCTCCCCCGGCGTCACCCGGCGGCTCATCGCCGAGTTCGCCACCCGCGCCAAGGAGCCGCGCCCGACCCGGGAGCTCGACAGCCTCACCGAACGGGAACGCGAGATCATGGCGCTCGTCGCCGGCGGACTGTCCAACGACGACATCGCGGCGCGGCTGGTGGTGAGCCCGGCGACGGCGAAGACCCATGTGAGCCGGGCGATGGTGAAACTCGGCGCCCGCGACCGCGCCCAGCTCGTGGTCATCGCCTACGAGACCGGGCTGGTCCGCCCCGGCTGGCTCGGCTGACGGGGCGGCTCGGCCGGCTCGCCGGATCGGTTGGCGGGAAGAATTTCGGCCCGACCCCGTCGGAAGTGCGGCCTGCGGGACGACGATGCAGGCGTGAGCGAGCAACCGGCGGCCCCGCGTGATCCGCGGGCCGGCCTGCTCGCGACGTACGACGCGGCGCTGCCGCAGGTCTACGGCTACCTGCTGTCGCGGTGCGGTCGTACCGCGCTCGCCGAGGATCTCACCGCGGAGACGTTCCTCGCGGCGGTCGACGCCGTACGCCGGGAGCATCCACCGCCGGTCACGACGGCCTGGCTCGTCGGCGTCGCCCGACACAAGCTCGCCGACCACTGGCGCGGCCAGGCGCGGGAGGAGCGCAACCTGCGTGCGGTCGCCACGGACCCGGCCGCCGGGCGCGAGACCGACGACCCGTGGGACGTCCGGCTCGACGTCATGCAGGCGCACGACACCCTCGAGCGACTCGCCCCGCATCATCGGGCGGCGCTCACCCTGCGCTATCTCGACGACCTGCCCGTCGCGGAGGTCGCCGCGGTGCTCGACCGCACGGTGCACGCGACCGAGGCACTGCTGGTCAGGGCCCGCGTCGCCTTCCGACGCGCGTATCCCACTGATCACCCCGGAGAGGAGGACGGCGATGACTGACCCGCTCGACGCACTGCGGATGCCGGTCATGCCGGCCGACCCCGACCCGACGTTCGCCACCCGCCTGCGCGCCCGAGTCGAACGCGCGCTCGCCCTGCCCCGAGGAGTCGCCATGACCACCACCACGCCCGCCCCCGCGACGGACACGGCCGGTGCGGTGACCGCGGCCGGCGCCGCGATCCCCTATCTCGCCGTCAGCGATGCGCGACGCGCGATCGACTGGTACGTCGACGTTCTCGGCGCCCGAGCGGCCGGCGACCCGATCGTCATGCCGGACGGGCGGGTCGGCCACGCCGAGCTCGAGCTCGCCGGCGGCAGGCTCTTCCTCTCCGACGAACACCCGGAGATCGGCGTGGTCGGCCCGCAGCCGGGCGCGGCGTCGGTGACCCTGGTGCTGACGGTTCCCGACGTCGACGCCACCATTGCCGCAGCGGTGCGCACCGGAGGGCAGCTCACCCGTGAGCCGTACGAAGGCTACGGTCACCGCAACGCCACGGTCGTCGACCCGTGGGGGCACCGCTGGATGCTGCAGACGCCGCTGCCTGCCGCGGCGCCGTCCCCCCGGCACGGCGACATCGGCTACGTCTCGGTGTGGGTGCCCGACGCGGACCGCGCGGCGGCCTTCTACGCATCGGTACTCGGCTGGACCTACGCGCCCCAGCACCGCCCGCAGAGCCGGCGGGTCGTGGGTACCGCGGTGTCCGTGGGCATCTTCGGCGGGCAGGAGCGCGGCACGCTCTTCTGCTGCTACGCCGTCGACGACGCGCACGCCGCGGTGGCGCGGGTCCGTGCCGCCGGCGGGCGGGCGGACGAGCCCACCCCGGAGCCGTACGGACTCACCGCGGAGTGCACCGACGACCAGGGCACCGCGTTCGCGGTCTACCAACCGCCGGCGGACGCCCCCGGGGAACGCCCGCCGGCGAACGGCGCCCGCGCGGGTGACGTCGCCTACGTCACCCTGGAAGTCGTCGACTCCACGCGGGCCCGGGACTTCTACGGCGCGGTGCTCGGCTGGCGGTTCAGCCCGGGACGGGTCGAGGACGGATGGGGCGTCGAGGGCATCGTCCCGATGACCGGGATGAGCGGTGGCAACGGCGCCGCGAACAGCATTCCGATGTGGCGGGTGGACGACATCGACGCCGCGGTCGCGCGGGTCCGCCGGGCGGGCGGCACCGCGACCGATCCGCAGCGCCAGCCCTACGGCATCACATGCGACTGCACCGACGACCAGGGCACCCGCTTCTACCTCGGCCAGCTGTAGCTACTTCAGGATGTTCACCGCGCGGGCGACGACCAGCAGGGCGACGACCAGCGAGATCGCGTCCTCGACGAGCATCATCAGCTTCGCCCATGCCTTGATCGGTGACACGTCCGTCGGACTGAATGCCGTCGCCGTCGAGAACGACAGGTGCAGATAGTCGACGAATTTCGGATACCAGTTCGGCCGGACGAAATCCGGATTGGTCATCTCGGGAAAGAGGAATGCGGGTCGCTTCGAGGTCCGGCGGGCGCGGGCGGCCGCTCCGCCGCGGTCGAGGTCCCAGAACCACAGTCCGAAGACGATCAGATTCGTGGCCCAGACGGCCCCGCCGCTTTCGAGCAGGACATTGGCGTCAGAGGTGAACGGCGCGGTGGTGATGATGCTCGCCACCAGTCGCACCGCGGCGATCGAGTTGGCGAGCGTGATGAGGCCGATCAACGATCCGGTCATGATCCGCAGCCAGGTCGAGTCCCGGTCGATCCGCCCGGGGTCACCGATGATGAGGATGCCGAGCAGGACGGCGACGACGAGCAGCATCAGCCAGGAGGCTTCTCCGGCGCGCAGTTCGGTCGGCAAGGCCAGCCGCAGCAATCCGCACAACAGGATGGCCAGCGCCATCGGCCACCGGGGCTCGGCCGCCCCGGACGAACGCTGACGGCCCAGGCTCGGCGCCTTCACAGCCATAGCTGCCCCACCTGGCGGCACGTAGTCGGGATGTGCCGCCAGCATAGGTCCGCCGTTCGGCACGGAGGTGACCTTCTCGGGGAATGTGCGGCGGCTGAGACGGGTGGTGCGGATGCTGCTGGATGGAGGGGTTGACACTGTGTGTGATACTTTGACCACTGAGTGTAGGTTCGAGAGCGGGGGTTCGGACTGTGGCACGCATCCGAGGTATCCAGGCGGCGGCAGTCGCCGTCCTGGCCGCTGCATCACTGCAGACGTTCGCCCCAGGAACGGCCGCCGCGGCCCCCGCCGGGCCGAACGCGCTCTTCCGGCCCGGCCCGCCGAGGAATGTCGTCGCCGTCTCCGGAGACACCCGGGCGACCGTGACGTTCAGTCCCCCGACGAGCCGTGGCGCGGCGAGGATCACCCGCTACAACGTCACCGCGCACGACATCAGTCACCCGTCACGGGGCGGGCAGACTGCCGTCGGGCCGAACAGCCCGCTGACCGTGCGCAACCTGCACAACGGCGACCTCTACACCTTCACGGTCACCGCGCACAACTTCTTCGGTACGGGGGTTCCCTCCCTGCCGTCCAACGCCGTGATTCCCGGTACGGTGCCGAGCCCGCCGGTCAACGTCCGCGCCAAAGCCGGCAACACCGACGCCGTCGTCACCTTCAGCCCGCCCGGCAGCAACGGCGGCGTCCACATCCGCGACTACACCGTCACCGCGACCGACCACACCGACAGCAGCCGCGGCGGCCAGACCGTCACCCGCACGTCGAGCCCCATCACGGTGCACGGCCTGACCAACAACGACGTCTACACGTTCACCGTCACGGCGCGGAACTTCTACGGCAAGTCCAAGCCGTCCGCGCCGTCCAACGCCGTCATCCCGGGCACCGTCCCCGACCCCCCGACCAACGTGAGCGCGACCGCCGGCAACCACTCCGCCGCGGTGACCTTCACCCCACCGGTGAACGACGGCGGCCCGCCGATCACGAGCTACACGGTGCTCGCCACCGACCACACCGACAGCAGCCGCGGCGGCCAGACCGCCACCGGGTCGGGCAGCCCGATCACGGTGACCGGCCTGCACAACGGCGACAGCTACACCTTCACCGTGCAGGCGATGAACTCCTTCGGTGACTCCGTTCCGTCGGCGCCGTCCAACGCGGTCACGCCGGGCACCGTGCCGAATCCGCCGAGGCACGCCCACGCCACCGAAGGCAACACGAATGCCGTGGTGAGCTTCCTGCCGCCGCTGCACACCGGTGGCTCCCCGATCACCAGCTACACCGTGACGGCGTCACCCGGCGGGCAGAACGCGAGCGGTCTCACCAGCCCGATCACCGTTCCGGGCCTCACCAACGGCACCGCCTACACGTTCACGGTCACCGCGAAGAACGTCTTCGGCAATTCACTACCGTCCGCGCCGTCCAACCAGGTCACCCCGGCCACCGTGCCCGACCCACCGACCGGAGCGACCGCGGTCGCGGGCCACATGGAGGCGACGGTCAGCTTCACGCCGCCCGTGAACGACGGCGGCGCGACGATCACCCACTACACCGTGACCGCCGAGCCGGTTCCCCCCTGTCGGTGCCGGGTCCGAGCAGCGGACGGCCAGACGACCACCGGCCCGGGGAGCCCGATCGTGGTGCACGGGCTGACCAACGGCACGACGTACACGTTCACGGTCACCGCCACCAACAAGGTGGGCACGTCCGACCCGTCGGAGGCGTCCAACGCGGTGACGCCGATGGGACCGGTCACGGTGCCCGACCCGCCGACCGCCGTCGGTGCGAGCGCCGGCAACGGCAAGGCCACCGTCACCTTCACCCCGCCGGTGAACGACGGCGGCGCCGCGATCACCGGGTACACCGTCAAGGCCACCGACCACACCGACCCCGGCCGGGGTGGACAGACCGCGACCGGGTCCGGCAGCCCCATCACCGTGACCGGCCTGACCAACGGCGACAAGTACTCGTTCACGGTCACCGCGACCAACTCGAAGGGCCCGTCGGCACCCTCGGCGGCGTCGAACACCGTCACGCCGTTGGGGCCGACGGTCACCATCAGCGGACCGGCTTTCGCCCAGCTCAACACGTCGGTGAAGCTGACCGGCACGGCAGGGCCCAACGCCATCGTCAACGTGTGGTTCCACAGGTTCTACACCGACGACTACACCAACCGCCGCCGGCTGCACGCCAACAGCAGCGGCAAGTGGGCGACCACCTACAACGCCAACAACGACTACCGCTACTACGCCACCTCGGGCGGTCGTACGTCGACCCACGGCCTGACCCAGATCAAGCCGTTCACGGTCGGACCGTCCCTGGTCAACAAGGGCTCGATCGTCACGATCGTCGGAACGACCAGGCCGAACATGAAGATCCACGTGTGGTTCAAGAAGAAGAACGTGCCCGGCTACACGGTCCGCCGGACGCTGACCGCCACCGCCGGTGGGCGATGGATGACGAGTTACGTCGCCAACACCGACTACCGCTACTACGCGACGAACACGGCCAACCCGGGTAAGTCCAACACGGTGCTCACCCAGGTCAGGTAGCCACGGGGTCGGCTACCGGCGTCGTTGCCAGCCGATGATGCTGGCGACGACCCGGTAGCCGAGGGCCTCGTTAACCCCGATCATGTGCCCGTTGGACGCCGCGTTCCAGGTGTCGATGGTGCGCAGTTGCGGCTCCTCCTCGCCGAGCCAGCGCAACATCGCGATCTTCAAGGTCAGTCCCAGCCGGTGGCCGCGGTGGGCGCGGACCACGCTGGTGTCCAGCTGCCAGCCGAACCAGGGCTGCTCGCTGTCGACCGCGACGACGGTCTGACCGACGAGTGCTCCCGTACGACGGTGCCGGGCGATCAGCCGCAGGAGCCGCCGATCATGCGCCCGCTGCGCATCCTCGAGCGCGCGGATCCGGTCGGGCGTGAAGACCTCGTCCTCGAAGTCCATACCCTCGACGGGCGCGTCGTTGATGGCGGCAGTCATCCGGGCGACCTCGGCCAACATCCCGTCGGGCGTGAGCGCGGGCATGCGCAGCAGCTCGTAGTCGGCGGAGTGGCGCTCCGCGGCTGCGTACTCCCGGTCGAGGCGCCTCCAGTCGAGGTCGAGGATGTCCTGCCGACGTTCCACCTCTTCGGAAACCCGGTCGAATCCCATCGACACGAGGAACGCCCCACCCGCGCTGTCCTCGAACGAGTTGGCGATGATCACCCGGCGCCCGTCGGCGTAGGCGCGGTCCACGCCGGCGTCGAAGAGCTTCCGGCCGAGGCCCTGGCGACGACTGAGCGGATCGACCGTTACCTCGACTCCTCCGAGGTGCCGGTTGTCCCGGTGCGGGAGGAAGACCTCGAGGACCCCGACGACCCGGCCGCCCTTGCCGCGGACGACGGCCATCTCGGGGGGATCGCCGTCGTATCCGTGCCGCAGCCGCGCCGCGATCGACGACACGGTCTCCCCGTGCTCATGCGGACAGTCGACCACCCGCGCCGCCTCGAGCAGCGCCGCAACGCCCGCGAGATCGCGGGCGTCGAGCTGCCGGGGGTCGAGCCAGGTGAGCTCCACAGTTTCAGGAAACGCTGCCGGCCCGGTGACCGCGACCGAATATCTGCCACCGAAGCGCATCGGAGGGCGTCCGCCCTAAATGTGGCGCTGCCAGCCGATGAGGCTGCCGACGACGCGGTAGTTGAGTACTTGGTTGACGCGAATCATGTGGACGTTGGTCGCGGCGTTCCACGTGTCGAGGGTGCGCAGCTGCGGCTCGACCTCGGCGAGCCAGCGCAGCATCCCGACCTTCAGCACCAGTCCGAGGCGGTGACCTCGGTGGGCGCGCGGGACGCTCGTCTTGTACTGCCAGCCGAAGCCGGGTCGTTGCGCGTCGACTCCGACGGCCGTGTGTCCGGCGAGTTCGCCGCTGTGTCGCTGCCGGGCGATCAGCCGGTAGAGGCGTCGATCGTGCGCCGCCTGGGCCCGTTCGAACGCCCGGATGCGGCCGGGTGAGAAAGCCAGGTCCTCGACGTCGAGGTCGTCGGTCGGTGCGTCGTTGATGGCCACGGCGATCCGGGCCAGGTCGGCCACCATGTCGTCGCGGGTCGCCCCCGTCATGCGCAGGAACTCGTAGTCGACCGCGTAGGGCTGCGCTGCCTCGTATGCCCGGTCCAGGGTCGCCCAGTCGGCATCCCGCAGGTCCTGCCTGCGCTGGACCTGCTCGGAGGCCCGGTCCATCCCCATGGCCTTGAGGAATGGCATGCCGGCCGTTCCGTCGTAACAGTCGGCCAGGATCAGGCCGCGCCGCTCGGCCCGGACCCGCTCCACTCCGGCGGCGAAGAGATGCCGACCGAGGCCGGTCCGGCGGTTGAGCGGGTCGACGGTCACGCGCACACATCCGAGATGCCGGTTGTCGCGGTGCGGAAGGCAGACCTCGAGAATCCCGTCGACGCGTCCGGCCGCGCCGTGGGCGAGCGCGATGAGCGGGAGGTCCCCGTCGTACCCGTGCCGGAGGTGCGCGACCAGCGAGGTGACGGTCGGCACCGGCTCGTGCGGACAGTCGACGACCCGGGCGGCCTCCAGCAGCGCCGTCGCGCCTGCGAGGTCACGGCCGTCCGGACACCGCGGATCGAGCCAGCTGAGCTCCACGTCTTCAGGAAACCTCGGCGCAGGCACAACCGCAGGGCTATCGCGCATCCGGTCACGGACCGCCTCGGCTGCGGGATTATGCCTGTCAGTTCGGGCTGATCTCCACGACGGTGACCTGCTCGGGCCCGGAGGGCGCCGGATAGGCCACGGAGTCGCCGACCCGGTGTCCGAGCACCGACTTACCGAGCGGACTGTCGGGGGTGAGTACCGTCGCCTGTCCCGTATCGAGGGCAATGTCGCCGATGAGCAAGCTCTCCCGCGTCCCGTCGGAGAATTCCAGGACCACCTGGGAACCGACCTCGACCTGACCGGCCGTGCCCGCCGGGGGCCGGTCACCCGTGCCGTGCTCGAGGATGTCGGTGAGTTCGGTGATGCGGTCGTCGATCCAGGTCAGCTCGGAGGCCCGTTCGACGGTGTCGGCCTGGTCGGCGTTGTCGCCGCGCGGGTCGCCGGTGCCCAGCGTGCCGGCCAGCTCCTGTCGTTGGGTACGGAGCCGGGCGAGCTCCTCCTCGAGCTGGCGGCGGCGATCCGAGCCCGCGGCCTGCCCTGTGTCGTCCTGGTCGGCCATCTCGGTGGCCCTCCTCTCGCCCGTTCCCGGACACGTCGGCTCAACCGACCGTAGTGCCGAGGGAGAGCCCGTGGTGGAGGACCCCACAACGCGTGGTGCCGCCGGCAGGGACAGATCTCCCAACCGCCGGCGGCACCCGACACTCCGGACTGCTCAGGCGACACCTCCGCTCTCGACCGCGGTGGTTTCCTGACGCGGGAGGAACACCGTGAGTACGGCGAGCACGCAGAGCAGCCCGGCCAGGGCGGCGAGGCTCACCTCGAACGCGTGGGCGTAGCCGTGGGTGAGTCCTCCGAAGAAGAGCAGCCCGATGACCGCGACCCCCACGGCGTTACCGACCTGCTGCACGCTGGACAGCGCACCGGAGATCGCGCCGGCCTGTTGCGGATCGGCACCGCTGAGCACCGTCGTGGTCAATGCGGTGATGCACAGACCCATCCCGGTGCCGGCGAGCAGCAGGCCCGGGGCGAGGGTGAAGACCGAGCCGCCGACACCGACCGATTCAGTGGCCACGATGAGTGCGACGTGCCCGAGTGCGAACACCAGCGCGCCCGCCGTGACCACCCTCCGGCCGTGGCGCTCCACCAGCCCCGGTGCCTTCGCGGACGCGACCAGGTAGGCAGCGGCGACGATCGTGAAGACCAGTCCCGCCTGAAGGGCGCTCAACCCGCGGCCCTGCTGCAGAAAGAGCGCAAGGATCAGGAAGTACGACGCCTGCCCGATCCACAGGGCGAACTGCGCCACCAGCCCGGCGGTGAAGCTGCGTGACCGGAACAGCCGCGGGTCGAGCAGCGGGGCTTCGGATCGACGGACCAGCGCCCGCTGACGCAGCGCGAACTCCACCAGGAGCAGAGGCGCGGCTGCAAGGGTCACCCACGTCCACACCGGCCACCCCTCCTGGCGCCCCTCGAGCAACGGGAGCACGAGGGCGGTGATCCCGGCGGTGGCGAGGACCAGACCGACGATGTCGGTGCGGGCCGGACGCGCCTCCCGGGACTCCGGCACGAACGTCGGAGTGGCCACGAGCGCCGCGATGCCGACCGGCACGTTGATGAGGAAGACCGTCCGCCAGCCGAGTCCGGCGACGTCCGCGCTGAGCAGCAGCCCGCCGATCAACTGGCCGCCGACCGCGGCGAGGCCCATCACGGTGGCGTACAGGCCGATGGCACGGGCGCGGTCCTTGCCGGTGTAGACGACGCCGATGATCGCGAGCACCGTGGGGCTGATCAGCGCCGCGGCGGCACCCTGGGCGAGTCGAGCGATCACCAGGGTCGTCGCGGTCGGTGCCGCGCCGCAGACCGCGGAGGCGAGGGTGAAGGTTCCGACGCCGATCGCGAACAGCCGCCGGCGGCCCCACCGGTCGCCGAAGCGACCGGCCGCGGTCAACAGCACGGCGAAGGTGAGGCCGTATCCGGCCACCACCCATTCGATCGCCGTGCTGGTGGCATGCAGTTCGCTCTGCATCGCCGGCAGCGCCACGTTCACGATGAAGAAGTCGAGGACGATCAGAAAGGTTCCGGCCAGCAGGACGGGAAGTGCCGACCAGTGGCTCGCCCGCAGTCGGGCGAGCGGTCCACGCGCCTCGGTTGGCGCCGCGACGGGATGCGGTGTGGTGTCCTTGACGAGTTCGCTCATGCCACAGTTGTCCGGCCTCCTGTAACAGGAGAGTCAACGGCGTTCCGGAACTTTTTCCGCCGCCGCCATCCGGCTTGACTCTCCGGTAGGGGGAGGGTGGAGGCTGCGGGCATGGACGTCCTGCTCAGCATCGGCGACTTCTCGCGGATGACCTACCTCAGCGTCAAGGCGTTGCGGCACTACCACGACGTTGACCTGCTCGAACCGGCCAGCATCAATCCGTCGACCGGCTACCGCTTCTACCGGCCGAGCCAGGTCGCCACGGCGCAGGTCATCCGCAGGTTCCGCGACCTCGGAATGCCGCTCGACGACGTGCGGTCGGTCCTACAGGCGCCGGACCTCGACACCCGCAACCAGGCGATCGTGGCCCACCTCGAGCGAATGGAGCGTCAGTTGGCGCAGACCCAGGAGACGGTCGCCTCCCTGCGGGGCCTGCTCGAGGGAGGACGGGCGCCGGTCGAGGTCACCAACCGGTCGGACCCGCTCACCCCGTCGTTCGCCATCATCGAGCGGGTTCGGGCCGCCGACGCCGTGGCCTGGTGGATGACGGCGTTCGGCGAGTTGCACAAGGCGCTGCGATCCTCGGCCGCGACCCGGACCGGACCCGACGGCGCGCTCTTCCCGGACGACTTCTTCGAACAGGAGGAGGGCGAGCTCGTCGCCTTCGTCCCGGCCGCGGGCACGCCGCCCGCGGGAGGACGGGTCGTCGGGTACGACGTCCCGGCCGCGGATCTCGCGGTCACCTCGCATCACGGGCCGTTCAGCGACCTCGACCAGACCTACGGCGCCCTCGGCACCTGGGTCGCGGAACGCGCGGTCGGCGCCACCGGGCCGATTCGCGAGCGCTACCTGCCGCTCGGCGACGAGGACGACCTGCTCAACCACGAGACCGAGGTCTGCTGGCCCGTGTCACGCCACACCCCCTGAACACTCGCCAGTGCATCGCGCTGTCGGCTGGCTGCGTACTCATCATTGGACGTCGTACTCGCATGTCGGGGCCGCGGATGCGGGTAGCGCGTCCAATGTTCGGCCGGTGCCCGACGCGTCGGCCGCCTGCGAGTGCGGGGTTGGGCATCATCGTGCGTCGTACTCGCATCGGGGGTCGGGTTGTGCGGGTAGGGCGCACGATGTCG
>CAWINQ010000005.1:0-563478 GCA_963837545.1 uncultured Actinomycetota bacterium
TCCGCGTCACCGGAGCCGGACAGGGTCTTCGGAAACCGAGGTAGTTCCCTCGCCCGGTTCGTCGTTGCCCGTCGCCACAACAACGGTCATGGCACGCATGTTGAGTTCCCCCCCCGGCCTCCGGCCTTTGCCCAGACATGCCCGAAACGATCGAAGGGCCGGCAAAGAATCCGGCTGCGGTCGCCGTCCGTCTAGCGGTGGCGCCGGCCCCAGTAGAGCGCGATCGCGGCCACCATGAGGATGGGGATTACAGAGGTCGTCACGTCAGCACTGTCCACGCGCTCCGTTCTACATGACCGACCGACCCGACAGATCAGCTGGGCCGGTCAGCCTGCCAGGGCTACCGCGATGTCACACAACTGTCACGGAATCCCTTGGGCTTCGACATATCTGGCTGGAACAGTGAGTCATCGCAGCTCATCCGCCGACCGGACCATGGCGGCGACAAGGGGGCAGGTCGAGTGAGAGCAAGGCACCTCGCCGTGATGGCCGCGTCGGTGTCGATTGTCGGTGCCGGGCTCGCCGGCCCCGCCGGCGCAGCGCCGGCCGGGCCGCCGCGAACGACACCGGCGTCGTGGACGCCCCAGCTGGCGACCAGCGGGACGGACGGCTCGATCGAGCAGATCCGGCACCTGACCCAGTGCGGCAACACGATGTACGCCGTAGGCCGGTTCACGAAGGTGAAGAGGTACAAGACCGTCCTCACGCGTGACAACGCGTTCTCCTTCAACGCCACGAGCGGCGCGATCACGTCTTGGAACCCGGACGTCAGCGGTCAGGTCAACGCTATCGCTCTCTCGCCCGACTGCTCGACCGCCTATCTCGGCGGGACATTCAGATCCGTCGGCGGCACCGCGGTGAGGAACATCGCCGCCATCTCCACCGGCACCGGAAAGGTGCTCTCGACGTTCGCGCACAGCGCCGGCGGCCAGGTGGAAACCCTCCTCACCGTCAACGGACACCTCCTCGTCGGTGGCTACTTCACCGGCATCAACGGGTCGCAGCAGGGGTACATGGCGAGCCTGAGCCCGGTGACCGGGCGCAACGACCACTACCTGCCCGATTTGCACATCTCTGGCACGTTGCCCGGCAACGGGAACCGTACCCGGATCTACAACCAGCAGCTGTCCCACGACGGCACCCGGGACATGGTGGAGGGTGATTTCCTCACCGTGGGCGGGCACTCGCTGCGGCAGGCGTTCATTCTCAACCTCGGCGCGAGCCCGTCGGTATCCACCTGGAGGGCCACCAACTTCGACACAGACTGCTACAAGAGCGAGCCGTTCTACGTCCAGGATGCCGCCTGGTCACCGGACGACAGCAAGGTCTACTTCCCCACCACCGGATATCACCCGGCGACCGGCGTCACGATCCCGCAGACCGGGCCGTGCGACGCGGCTTTGGCCTTCGACACCGCGCCCACCCCACAGAACGCACTGTGGATCAACTACACCGGCTGCGACTCGCTCTACAGCGCCGAGGCCGATGGCTCGACGGCGTACTTCGCCGGGCACGAACGGTGGTCGAGCAACCCGAACGGCTGCGACCATCTCGGAACTGGCGGCATCGTCGCCCCCGGCATGGAGGGTTTGAGCCCGTCGACCGGGAAGCTGACCTACAACCCCACCCGGGGACGGGGCCTCGGCGCCGACGACATGCTCCTCACCAGCGCCGGGCTGTGGATCGCCAGCGACAACCAGGCCAACACCAGCGCCTGCGGCAAGACATCCGCAGGCAAGAGAGCTTACGGCCACAAGGGGCTCTGCCTACTCCCCTATTAGTCGCCCGCATGACCTCCGAAGAGGTGGTTCGTGCTTATCACCCTTTGTCATCAGATCGACCTGCCAGGCAAGCTCAGCGGCGTCAGGCCAGCCTGGTACGACAGGCTTCTCGACAGGAAGGGGTGCATATGGGCGTCGACTACCGGGTCGGTCGAGGCACCGGTGTCCTGGTCGTAGCCGGCGATCTTGACGGTGACGCCGCGGTGATCATCGGAAGGTTGTGCGACCGGGCCAGGGTGGAAGGTCCGAGGCGGCTGCAGGTGGATCTACGACAGGTCACGGGGTTCACCCCCGGCGGTGCTGCCGCGATCACAGACTGTCTGGCCCTGCGCCGCCACCTGCCCGACGGGGTCGTGATCACCGTGGCCACCGACGCCGGCCGGCGCGCGATGCTGGAGTCAATGGAACACGCGTGATCCCAGCAGGACAGCCGGGGTCGGCGATGCGAAGATAGCCCGGTGGCCAGGTCAGTTCTGATCGTCGACGACGACGATGGCATCCGCACATCGCTGCGGTTCGCCTTGGAGGACGAGGGCTATGACGTGGGTGAGGCACCGGATGGTGAGACAGCCCTCGATCAGCTGGCCAGGTCCACGCCCGACGTCGTACTCCTCGATCTGATGCTGCCGGGGGTCGACGGCTTCGAGGTGTGCCGGCAGGTACGCCGTACCAACAACGTCCCGATTCTGATCGTGAGCGCGCGCGGGGACAGCCACGACGTCGTCGGCGGGCTGGAGGCCGGGGCCGACGACTACATCCGCAAGCCGTTCGACGTGCCGGAGCTCACCGCTCGGCTGCGTGCTCTGCGCCGTCGGGTCGATGGCTCGCGCCCGGCGGCGGGCGAGATCGTCGCCGGAGACGTCGTCGTCGTACCCGACCGGGGCGAGGCACACGTCGCGGGCCGACCGGTACATCTGACGAAGACCGAATTCCGGCTGCTCTTCGAATTCGCGTCCCATCCCGGCCGGGTATTCAGCCGCGGGTTACTTCTCGAACGGGTGTGGGACTACGGCTACCTCGGCGACGAGCGACTGGTTGACGTGCACGTCCGCCGATTGCGCAGCAAGATCGAGGATGATCCCGCCAATCCCCACCGGCTGATGACCGTCCGTGGGTTCGGTTACAAGCTCGACCGGTGAAACTGCCTCGGATCAGACCCCGACTCTCGCGGCGCATGACGCTCACATTCGGAGTCGGTGCATTGGCCGTGTCTGGGACGGTGGCCCTCAGCACCTACCTGTTCACCCATCGCTTTCTCCTTCATGAACAGGAACACACGTCGCTCCGCCAGACATACGTCAATGCCGCAATCGTTCGAGACCGCCTGCGCGGACGCGCTGTGGACGTTCCGGCGATCCTCGACTCACTCACCACCGGCTCAGCCGCCAACAGTGTCATCTACCGGGCCGGCAGGTGGTACTCATCCTCGCTGACGGTCTCCCGCAACGCACTGCCGCCCGAACTGCGCTCCACAGTTCTGCACGGCACCGTGGAGCGGGTGTGGACCCGGATCGGCACGGCGCCAGTACTCGTCGTCGGAGTGCCACTACCCGCTTCGCGGGGAGCATACTTCCAAGCCTTTGACGAAACACCACTTGACCGAACCCTCTCGGCCCTGCGCACGGTGTTGCTGACCGCCACCGCGGCGACCACCGCCGCAGGTGCCGCAGTGGGAACCTGGGCGAGCCATCGGCTGACACTGCCGCTCCGAACCGTTACCACGGCCGCAGCACGCATCGCCGCAGGAAACCTGCAGGTTCGGCTGGCTTCCGAACGGGACGCCGACCTCGCCGGACTGGTGGACAGCTTCAACACCATGGTCGACACAGTCCGGAGCCGGATCGAGCGAGACGCCCGGTTCGCTGCCGACGTCAGTCATGAGCTGCGGTCACCGCTGACGACGCTGTCCACCTCGCTCAGCGTTCTGCACGGCCGCCGAGCCGAACTGTCCCCCCGCGGCCGCGACGCCCTGGACCTGCTGGCACTGGAACTCCGCCGCTTCGAACAACTGGTGGACGACCTGCTGGAGATCTCCCGCAACGATAGCCACGTCCAGGCGACCGACGGCGAGCCGGTATTCATCTGCCAGCTCGTCCTCAACGTTGTCCAGCACGCGCCCGGGTATGCCGACGTGCCGGTGGATCTGGATGCGAACGCCGTCGACGCACTCGTACGGGGCGACAAGCGGCGACTCGAACAGGCGGTGCGCAACCTTCTGGAGAATGCGGCCACCTACGCCGGCGGCGTGACCGGACTGCGGCTCGCGAGCGACGGCGGGAGCGTCTCCGTCATCGTCGATGACGCCGGGCCGGGAGTCCCGCCCGAGGACCGGGAGCGCATATTCGAACGGTTCGCCCGTGGGCGCAATGCCCAGCGCCGCGGATCCCGCACCGGCACCGGACTCGGGCTCGCGCTCGTGCGCGAGCATGTCCGAGCGCACGGTGGCCGTGTCTGGGTCACCGACCGCCCCGGAGGCGGCTCACGATTCGTAGTGGAGTTGCCGGTGATGACCCCGTGAAGCGTCGGCTGCTCGCCGTCCTGACGGTCGCCGTCGCCTGCGGTGGCTGCGGGATTCCGACGTCCGGCGTGCCCAAGCCGATCGCCGCAGCGAGCGTGCCATTCAACCTTCTGGGAACCGAGCAGGTGGGCGCGCAGCCGCCCAGCCTGGGACCCGCCACCCTGGTCTACTACGTCCGCAAGGAGCGGCTCACGCCGGTAACCCGGCACATCTCGGGGTCGAACGTTCCGGCCGCATCCGTGCGAATGATCCTCGCCGGGCCCACCACACCGGAGGCCGATGACGGACTCACCAGCGACGTCCCGGCCCGGACGAGACTGGTATCTCTCGACGTCACGGGAACAGTCGCGACGGTCGATCTGAGCAAGGAGTTCGGCACGATCGGCGGCAGTGACCAGGTGCTGGCGGTTGCCCAGATCGTCTACACCGTCACGGCGTCCCGCTACATCAACGCCGTGACCTTCGCGATCAACGGCCGGCGGGTGGAAGTCCCCGACGGCAGCGGCTCGTTGTCCGTGACTCCCCGATCCCGCGCCGACTATCGCGCATTGGCACCCCGATAGGGCCAGCTGCCCCAGATCGCCGCCCTGTCATACAACTGTCACGGAAGCAAGGGGCGGTTCGACACATCCTGACGGAATAGTTGTCGACCAGGGGGCGGTATCAGCGCCGGACTGGTCGTCGATACCGGGACAGACGTACGCACGGAAGTGGGAGGACAGTCGTGACCGGGACAATTGACCTCACCCCGGCATTCATCGAGCCGATAGCCGCGGGGGAAAAAGACAGGCCGGCGTCTTATGCGCGACGGCCCTCCGCCCGGGAACGCCGGTTCCAACGCCGCCTCGCCGAGCGTCGTCTCCGGCGCCGCGAGCGCCAGCGGTAGCGGTGGCGTCGACTAACAACCCTGGGAGTAACCGATGACCCGCCCGAGCGTCGCGGTATTCGACGTCAACGGGAGCACCAGTTACACGGCGTTCCGTGCCGTCGACGCAGCCTTCGAGGTCAGGGGCGCAGATAGGCGTAGCCGTCCCATTGGCGTTGAGCCAGGTGACCGACGGCTGAGTCGATGAGCGTGGCACCGGGCACCAGGTCTGCCGCCGTGAGTGCACGGCTGGCGAGGGTGTTGCGGCACGCGCTGAACTGAACTCCTTGTCGGATCAGGTCAGTCACGGTCGCCGCGTGCTCGGTCGTCTCTAGGAGCAGGTCGAGTCCCGGTCCGTGGGTGACGACGTCGATCTTGTCGTCGGGGTCGAGGGCGGCTCGGAGGTTTGAGACATTTCGGAGGATGGCGGCGAGGTGGTCTGCGTGCGGAATATGCACGGCAACTCGACGCTGCGCTGAGCTCATTGCGGGTGAATTCCTCACTTGATTCGGTAGCGCGGTTCGACGGCGGCCGGGTGGGCGGGGTCAGTGGGTGAACCTGACGTCGGGGAGCAGGCGAGCCAGCCAGCGGGGTCGGCGCCAGGCGGCATGACCGGTCAGGCGCAGCACCACCGGCAGCAGGATCAGGCGGATGCACAACGCGTCGAGGAATACCGCGACGGCCAGGATGATGCCCATCTCCTTCGGCGCGAGCGGGCCCGACAGGGCGAAGGTGAGGAACACCGCAACCATGACGCCGGCGGCGGCGACCACGACCCGGCCCGACGTCCGCAGCGCCATCCTCATCGCCTGCTGCGGGTTGCCGGTGCGATCGTAGTGCTCGCGGGCGGCGGAGAGCAGGAACAGGGTGTAGTCCATGGCGACGCCGGTGAGCATGGCGCCGAAGAACAGCGGCGCCCAGGCATCGACGAAGCCCTGCGGTTCGAAGTTCAGCAGCCCGGACAGGTGCCCGTCCTGGAAGATCCATTTGGCGACGCCGAATGCGGCCGCGATGGAGGCCAGGTTGGTGATCACCCCGGTAAACGCGACCAGCGGCGAGCCGAGCGCAACAAGCAGTAGCAGGAATCCCAGGGCGAGTAGCAGGCCAAACACGAGCGGGGTCCGGGCCGACAGTGCCGTCTCCAGATCATGGTTCTCCGCGGCGGCACCGCCGACCAACGATTCCGCGGGCAGCTCGCCGCGCAGCCGGTCGATCGTGGCGCCAGTGGCCGGAGCGGAGGCGTCGCTGGTGGGTGAGGCGTGCAGCAGGCTCCAGCCGTGGCTGGTCTGGGTAGCCGGTATCACGGCGGCGATGCCGACGTCGTGGGCCAAGGCCTGCCTCGCCCGGGCAGTCTCCGCGGTCGGGGTCAGCACCGAGAGCATGCCGGGTGCTCCAGGACCGAACGCGTGCACGACCTCGGTGTAGCCGGCGCGGGCGCTCTGATCGGCAGGAATGATCGCGATGCTCGGCATGCCCGTCCGCAGCGAGCCGACCGGCCAGGCCAGCGCGCCCAGCACGACCAGCACAGCGGCTGCGGCGATCCAGGGCCGAGAGTGCAGTAGACCACCCCAGCGGTGCAGACCACGTTCCAGCCCACGCACCCGCGCCGACAGCGGCGGCTCGGCCGACCCGGCTGACTCCGCTGCGTCGGTCGGGGGAGTGCGGGTGCCGGGTGTCGAGCCCGACAGCGGGCGTTGTGCACGCCGGGCCGCACGCCGTTCAGCGCGGTCCAACGCGCCCGGCAGACGCAGGCGCCCGGCGTCGATCCGGGAGCCGAGCGTGCCGAGCACGGACGGCAGCAGAGTAAGCGTGGCGGCAAGCACGAAGACAACGGCAAGAATGATGCCCAGCGCCATGCTCCGAAACGCCGGGCTCGGCACCAACAGCACCGTCGACAGCGACACCAGCACCGTCCCTCCGCTGAACGCGACCGCCTTGCCGGCGGTGCCCATCGTCTCGGCCACGGCCCCCACGACGGCGTCTCGTCGATCGGTCGTATCAGCGCGCCGCGCCAGGGCGGCCCGGAAGCGGACGACGAGGAACAGGGCATAGTCAATACCCAGGGCGAGGGCGAACATCATCGCGAAGTTCAGCGCCCAGATGCTGACCGGCGCGACGTGCGTAGCGATAACCAACGCCCCGGCGGCGGAGAGCAGCCCGACAAGGGTCAGCATCAACGGCAGACCGGCCGCAACCAGGCTGCCGAATGCGAGCGCCAGCACGGCGAGAGTCACCGGCCAGGACAGCATCTCCGAGCGCATCATCGCCGAGTGGTTGACCTTGTTGAAGTCCGACCATAAGGCACTGGAACCGGTCACCTGCACCGACACCGGCCCGCTCGAGAGGTCCTGCAATCTGCTTTGCAGACCATCGACGACGCGAACCATTGCGTTGGAGTCGGCCGCGGCCCCGGCCTGGATGATCCCGGTGCGGCCGTCCCTGGACAGGCTCACGCCCGGCTGCGGTGCGACAACCGTGCTGATCCGCGGGTCGGATCTCAGCAGAGCGCTCACCCCGGCGACCGCCCTCCGCGCTGCGGGGTCGCTGGCGATCGGGCCGTCGTGGTCGACGACCACGGCCTGGATCGCGGTGGAGCCGAGCCCGGCGAAATCACGTTGAATGATGTGGCGGGCCGCTATCGACTGGCTACCGCTGTCCTGCCACCCCGCACCGGCCAGCGCCGATTCGACCTTCGGCGCGAACACCCCCAACCCGATCAGCACCAGAAGCCAGCCGATCGAGACCGTCCGCACGTGGGTCGCGCACCAAGCCCCGAGCCGCGCCATCCCCCGCGGCTGTCGGTCCGCCATGGCGGCTGCCTGGGTCGAATCCGGACGGGTCGAGTTGGGCGCGATGCTCACGAACGATCTCCTCTGGGCGTCGATGGCGACTTGGCGGCGAACAGCACCGCTAGCCATCCGCGATCGCAATACCCCGTGGGGTGTTGCGGCGAAGTCAGCCTACATACCCGGGGAGGTATAGTCGACACCGCTGGTTCACACATGTTTTGAGCCACGGGATTCCACGAGAGGTAGTGACATGTGTTCTGCAGTCCGGTGCCGCCAGTGCGGCAAGACCACCTGGCTAGGCTGCGGCCGCCACGTCGAGCAGGTCCTCGCGGGCGTGCCCGCCCACGAGCGGTGCACGTGCCCACCCAAGATCCGGCGAGGCTGGTTCACCCGTGGCAGGAACCGATGACCGGGAGCAGGGAAAGCACCGCCCGGGGCGGCTGAAGCTACCCGGGTGCTCCCTTCTACGCTGGACCGACGGTGGCGCAAGCGGACCTTTGGGTGATGCTGCCCGGTAGTTCGTGCGCGAGAGGTGTCCTGTGCAGATCGTCCGTGGCCGGAGGCGACGCGGCTGGTGGGTGCTCGTCGTCGCAGCCCAGGCCATCGCGGCGGCATTGTGCGGCTGCAGCGGGCCAGCCCGGGCGGCAGCACCGCCCCCACCCGCTCCGTCGGTCGGCCAGCGACTTGATGCACCGCTGCCCACGGCCCTGTTGGATCAGACCCTGGTCGCGGACACCGGCAAGCACGTCGACCTGAGGCTGTTCTCGGGCAAGGTCGTCGTCATTTCGGACATGATGACGCTCTGCCAGGAGACCTGCCCGCTGGACACCGCCAACGTCGCCGCCGCCGCCCGCGCCGTCGAGCGCGCCGGCCTAGGTAACAGGGTCGAATTCCTCAGCATCACGGTCGACCCGAAACGCGACACCGCGACGCGGCTGGCGGCATACCGCCGCCTTTTCGCGCCCGTGCCGGCGGATTGGATGACGCTCACCGGAACACCCGCACAACTCGCCGCACTGTGGAAGCAACTGGGCGTCTACATCAAGAAAGTGCCGGATACGCCGCCGGCTCCACGGGACTGGCTCACCGGCAAACCACTGACCTACGACATCACGCACTCCGACGAATTGTTCTTCCTCGACCGGCGCGGCCATGAACGGCTGCTACTCGAAGGGGCCCCACACCTGGCCACGGGCACGAAGCTGCCCCGAACCCTCGACCGCTTCCTGGACGCGACCGGCCACCGGAACGTCACCAACCCCGACCCGGCGGCGTGGACCCTTCCCCAGGAGTTGCACGCCCTCGCATGGCTCACCGGGCGTCGCATCAGCTGACCGCCCCCACCGCCATCCGGCCGTGCAGGGCGAAGGCGTATTCCTGGCTCATCGACTCCTCGATGGCGGAGGCGGTCACCCTGGTGGGGGCCGCGACCCAGTCCGCGCCAACGGCGTAGAAGGCATCGATCCTGTGCAGCACAGCCTCAGCTTCCGAGAGGTGGCTGCGGCTGGTGAAGGCGAGCAGGACCACGGTGCGGCCTCGCAGGGTACAGGCCGCCGCCGACGAGGCGGCCGCGAACACCTGGGGGTGACGCGCCAGGCGGGGCGCGGTGGAGGCCAACGCCGCGCGGGTGCGGACGGCGGTAGCGGTGCAGCCGGGCACCCGCGCCGTCAGCGCGCTTGCCGTGGGACCGGCGCCGAGCGTCCGGCCGACGTCGCTGCTCGCGGGTCGGCCCGGTGCCGATCCGCCGGATCGGGTGCCCGGCTGCGCGGCACAGCCGCTCATCGCCGCCACCGCCAACGCGGCGATCATGGCGCGCCGGACCTGCCCTTTCGGTCTCGTTCTCATTGCGGTCCGGGTCTGGCCCCCGTGGCCCCGCCAGAGCCAACGGCGGCGCGGGAATCGGCGGGGACCTGGTGCAGCGCGGAGAGCACCCGCTGGTGGGTGAGCCAACCCACCAGACTGTTGTGGTCACGGTCGAGCACCGGGATCGCTGCCGTGGTCGATGCGTCGAGGACGTTCAGGGTCGTATCGAGCGTCGAGGTGTCCGTCACTGTCTCAGGGAACTCCACCACGCTGCCCACGGCGGCCGCATCATGGTCGCCGTCGGCGAGGGAATCGGCGACCGCGCGGGCGGTGACGATGCCGCGGTAACGACCGGCGGAGTCGGTGACGGGCAGCTGGCCGTAGCGGGTGCGGGCCAGCATGTCCGCAGCGTCGAGCAGGGTCGTGTCCTCGGTGAGAGCCGGCCCGACCTTACGCATCACCTGCCCGGCGGTCATCGTGGCGAGCGCCGTCGACCGGACCGGCGCGTCGAGATCCACACCGCGACGCCGCAGCTTGAGGGTGTAAATGGTGTCGCTCGTCAGCAGATGGCTCACCCCGGTCGCCAAGGCGATGGCGGCCATCAGCGGCAGGATGATCCCGTACTCGCCGGTGAGCTCGAACATGATGATCACGGCGGTGATCGGGGCGCGTGCGGCCCCGGCGAATACGGCCCCCATCCCGATCAGCCCGTACGCACCGATCGGCCCGGTGATACCCGGAGCAAGGTCGTGCAGGATCTGCCCATAGGCGGAGCCGAGCATGGCGCCGACGAACAGGCTGGGCGCGAACACCCCACCCGATCCGCCGATGCCGATCGTGAGACTGGTCGCGATCACCTTGCCGGCCAGGAGAACGAGCAGGAAGCCGATGGCGTATTTCCCGGCCACCCCGCGGCCGAGCACCGGATAGCCGACGCCGTACATCTCGGGTAGCAGAAGGAGCAACCCGCCGAGAACCACCCCGCCGACGGCCGGACGGAGCCACTCCGGACCGCGCCAGACCCGGTCGCACACATCCTCGATCAGGTACAGCACCCGGGTGAAAGCCACCCCGATGGCCCCGGCGAACAACCCGAGTGCCGCGAAGAGCGCGTACTCGGCGAGGTGGTGCACCGTGAAGGACGGCAACTGCAGGAACGCCCCGCTGCCAAGAGCTGCGCGGCCGATCACGCTGGCGGTGACCGATGCCAATACCACCATGCCGAAGGACTGCGCGGTGAAGTCGCGCAGGATGAGTTCCATCGCGAAGAACACCCCGGCCAACGGGGCATTGAAGGTGGCGGCGATCCCGCCGGCGGCACCGCAGGCCACCAGCACCCGCATCCGCGACTCCGCGACCCGCAGCAGCGACCCGAGCGTCGAGCCCAGCGCGGAGCCGATCTGCACGATCGGGCCCTCCCGGCCAACCGATCCGCCTCCGCCGATGCACAGCGCCGAGGCCAGCGCCTTGACCGCGGCCACCTGCGGAGCGATCCGCCCTCCCCGACGGGCAACGGCGTACATCACCTCCGGCACCCCGTGGCCACGAGCCTCACGTGCGAAGAAATGCACCAGCGGGCCGTACAGCAGCCCCGCGATGATCGGCGCGAGCACGACGAACCAGCGGCCCAGTCCGGGGACGTGGGGGTTGGCCGCGTGGCCGGCGGCCGAGTAGTCCGGATGTCCGGACAGCGCCAGGGTGAATTCCTTGATCAACCACCGGAACACCACCGCGCCGCCACCCGCCCCGGCGCCCACGAGAACCGCCAGCACCAGCAGGCCGGTGTTCGACGCCCGGAGCGCGGTCGTCACCCGCGCCCGGCCTGCCTGCAGCGGCACACCGCCCGAGCGACCCGGCCACCACCGGGCCGGGTCCCCGCTTCTCGCGCCCGCCGACATGTTCACAGCTGCATTATGCAACCATTAGCCTGGCTCACAACGAGAGGGGTGGTCAGCGGTGACCGCAACGCCCGGAAGGTCGCGTGCCAAGGCGGACCCGGAGAGTGAAGTGCCCCAAGACATCGACGACTTCGTCACCGCCCTGCTGACAGTCTCGCGGGTCCTGGTCGGGGTCGCCGCGCGGTCGCTCAGCGAGATCGAGGGCACGGTCACCGTGACGCAGTTCCGCACGCTCGTCGTCCTCGACGGCCACCGCGACGGGGTCAACCTCAACAGCCTCGCCGAGCGACTCGAGGTCGCGACGTCGACCGCCGTCCGGATGATCGACCGCCTTCTGGCCGCCGGTCTGGTAACCCGCCAGGAGAACCCGGCCGACCGCCGCGAGGTGCTCCTGGGACTCACTCCCGACGGTCGACGCATCGTGCGCACCGTCACCGCCCGCCGCCGAAAGCAGATCGCTCGGATCGTCAAGGCAATGCCCAACGAACGCCGGAGCGAACTGCTCGAGGCGCTCTCGGCGTTCGCCTCGGCCGCCGGCGAAGCAATTCCCGATCCCGCGATCAGCCGTCTGGGATGGTGACCCCGACGACCGGGCCGGGATCTGGTGCGAGGTCCGTCAGCGGGTTGGGCGGCGTTCCGCACCCCATCCCCGAGGTGAGCAGGATCTTCAGATGCTCGCGGCTGGTCTCCGCAGCGTCCATTTGCGCAAGCAGGTCTCGACTGCCGGGCACATCCTGATCGGGATTGGTCGCTGCGGGCCAACGGGTCGTGCCTTTCACCGGGCACCCCCAACCGGAGGTGAACACTCCGTCAACCAACGCGCAGTCAGCCGGCTGGATGGTGGCGCAGCCTCACAGCCCGGCAATCTCCGCGGCCGGCTCGCGAGGTCCGCTCATGTGCTGCCGCAACCCGGGGGTTGCGGCCGCGACGGCGGCGACCGCGACGACGCACAGGAGGCCACCGCTGACGAGGGAGACCGTCCCCGTTGTGGCGCTGGCCAGCACACCCGCGCGCAGGTTGCCGACGTCGGGACCGGCCCGCCCCACGACGAGTTCGGCGGCGACGACCCGGCCGCGCAACTCATCCGGTGTGCCGGCTGGGGCGGCGGATCTCAGCCGAGATCGATGAAGGCCCGACTCAGCACCACGCCCAGTCACCGGCGAGCTTCTCGGCGATGCGGTCGTGGAAACTCTTCCGTGCCAACGCCCCCTGGATGCCGGTCACCACGGCCGTCAACGGATAGGGGATCTCGGTCTCGATCTCGGCGATGGCGGCCTCAGTAGCCCGCCACTCGGCGGCGAGCCGCTCGACGACGCGTTTCGCCTTGGCCGTCAGGGTGATCCGCTTGCTCCGAGCATCGGCGCCAGGCACGGTTCGGACGAATCCCGCCGCCCGCATCGCGGCGACCTTCTGACTCATCGCCGAGTGGGTCCGTCCCACCGACGTCGCCAACTCGGTGATCGTCATAGGTCCGTCGGCGTGCAGCCGGAGGAGCTCCATCACGTGGTTGGGCTTCAGGTCCTTGATCCGTGCCTCGGCGTAGATGCGGGCGATGTCGCCGTCCATCGCCTCCTGCAGCAGTTGTAGGTCGCGCTCCCCAGACGTCGACGAGGGCGCGCGGCCACTCCCGCGCGTCCGCACTCCATTTGGCTTGAACGTCACGTTCAAGCCTTCTAGCGGCATCAACGTCACGTTGATGCCATACACGTCGACGCCCGAAGAGGACAGGGTCGGGCGGTCCGGGGGGACCGCCGTCCCCCGCTACAGGGACAGCACCTAGCCGAAGGTCGCCTCACGCTGCCAGAACCGCAGCTGAGCACACTTGTCCATCAGTGCGCCGATCGCCTCTTTGTCGTCCAATACGACGAACCCCTCGTCGACCTTGTCGGCGATTCCGATCGCGTCGAACAGTGAGGTCGCCGCACCGACGTATCCGATGAACTTGCAGTGAGCGAAGGCGTCACTGACGAAGTCCCGTGCCGCCGGCATCGTCGCCAGCTTCGCGACCGCGTCGGCGGCGGGCAACAGCGCGACGGCGTCGTAGAGCACCGAAGGTCCGCCGTCTAGCTTCTCATCCGCGACCACCGGAGCGCCGTTGCTGTCGGTCACGCCGCCGACGGTCGGCGCCACCAGCTCGACCGTGACCTCAGCGGCTTCGGCGCGTTGGCGGAGGTCGGCCAGGAGCGCGGCGTCACATCCGTCGGTGACCAGGACCCCGAGCTTGCGACCGGCGAAGTTCGCCGGCGGGTTCGCGAGGATGGACAACGCCGGCGACGCTGGCAGCCTGGTGATGGGCTCGCGTGCGGGCGTCGCGGCGTCGGGCAGACCTCCGACACCCAGTCCGTCGGCAACCGCCCGGGCCAGCCCTTCGTCGACATTGCGCAGCCCGGCGAGAACCCTCAGCCTGATGTCCTCCCGCTCACATTTGCTCAACTCGAAGGTGAAGGCGTCGGCGATATGCCGCTGCTCCACGTCGGTCTGGCTGACGTAGAACTGCCGAGCCTGGCTGTAGTGGTCGGCGAAGCTCTCCGGCCGCAGCCGACGCTTGCTGCCCTGCTCCTCCGCGGCAAAGGTCGTGAAGCCGCGGCTCGGGTCCTCACGCGGCCCGCCTTCTGCGCCGCTCCACGAGTTGGGCTCGTAGTTCGCCCGCGTCGTGGGGTTGCTCATCGCCATATGCCCGTCCTGCTGCAGCGTGGCTACGGGGCACTTCGGCGCGTTGATCGGCAGCTGGGTGAAGTTGGGACTGCCCAGGCGCTTGAGCTGAGTGTCGAGGTAAGAGAAGTTCCGGCCCTGCAGAAGGGGATCGTTGGTGAAGTCGATGCCGGGGACGATGTTCTGAGTGCAGAACGCGACCTGTTCGGTCTCGGCGAAGAAGTTCTCCGGCAGTCTGTCGAGGACTAGCCGACCGACACGGCGAACCGGGACTTCTTCCTCCGGAATGATCTTGGTGGGATCGAGCACGTCGAAGTCGAACCGGTCGGCGAATGCGTCGTCGAAGATCTGCAGCCCGAGTTCCCACTCCGGAAAATCTCCCTGCTGAATCGCATCCCACATGTCGCGGCGATGGAAGTCCGGATCGGCGCCGTTGATCTTGACCGCCTCGTTCCACATCACCGACTGGGTGCCCTGCTTCGGCTTCCAGTGGAACTTTACGAAGGTCGAGCGCCCGTCGGCATTGATCAGCCGGAAGGTGTGGACACCGAAACCTTCCATGAACCGGAACGACCGCGGGATCGCGCGGTCGGACATGATCCACATCAGCATGTGGGTCGACTCAGGTGTCAGGGAGACGAAGTCCCAGAAGTTGTCGTGGGCGGTCTGGGCCTGCGGGAATCCCCGGTCCGGTTCCTGCTTCGCGGCATGGATGATGTCGGGGAACTTGAGGGCGTCCTGGATGAAGAAGACGGGAATGTTGTTTCCGACGAGATCCCAGTTGCCTTCCCGGGTGTAGAGCTTCACCGCGAAGCCGCGCACATCCCGGGCAAGGTCGCCGGACCCCTTGTTGCCCGCGACCGTGGAGAACCGCACGAACGCCGGCGTGCGCTCGCCGCGGCGTTGGAAGAGGTCGGCCTTCGTCAGTTCCGGAAGCGGCTCGTAGTTCTCGAAGAATCCGTGTACGCCATAGCCGCGCGCATGAACGACCCGCTCGGGGATGCGTTCGTGATCGAAGTGGAAGATCTTCTCCCGGAAATGGAAGTCCTCCAGAAGGGCCGGTCCGCGCTCCCCGGCGCGCAGAGTGTTCTGGTCGTCGCCGACGACCACTCCCTGCCGGGTGGTCAACGCCGGCCGGTCGCCACCGGCCACCTGATGGGTCTCGCCCCCGGCGCCGCGCTCGATCGGCTCGTCGCCCAGGCTTACCCGCTGCGTGTCCCGTCCGTCCGCCATCGCTGCATCCCTCCCACGTGATGTCGCCGACCGGCTCACGTCACGGCCGCACCCAAGACCTACCCCGATCCGTCCGGCGTACCCATCCCGGCAAGACGGAATTGTCGCCCCGCGACGACGCGGCCGGCGCGCCCGCTCTCGCTGCTTTCGTCAGTGCGACCGCAACGCCTCGACCAGTTCCGACTTGCTCATCTTCGACCGGCCCTCGATACCGATCTCCCTCGCCCGCTTCAGCAGCTCGTCCTTGCTCCACTCCTGGTAGGCCGGGCTGTGCCCGCCACGGCGGCCGGTGGACGATCGCGACCGGCCGGCCGAGGAGTTAGCGATACGCGCGGACTTCTCCTTGCTTTCCCCCTGGCGACGCAGCGCCTGGTACTGCTCTTCGTCCTTGATCTGCGCTCTGGGCATTCGGCTCTCCCGTCCGTCAAGTCGCCTTGATCATCACCTACCCGGCCACAGTGCGATCGACACACCCGAGCACTCCACCGGCGCTTCGCCGTCTGCTGCCCCCGGCGGTAACCGGCTCACCGCCGCCAGTGGCGAGGACGTGGTCGCTCAGTGACCGGTGACGGAGCCGGCTGACCTTGCGGTGAGGTCGGCCCTCCGCCCGGCCGACGGACACCACCCGTTTAGACCCGTCTTGCCCGGGCAGACAGCAGTTGTCGAGAGGGTGTACGGCCAGGTTCACATTCATGACCGGCCGGGGGATCGGCTTGGACACCGAACGCAGCAGGCTATTGCCAGCCTTGTCAAGGGTGCCGGTGCCGACGACGTCTTTTCCCGGCGCGTTCGACGATCGACCGGTGCGGCGGGTGACTGCGGCGCTCGCCGATGCCACAGCGGACTGAGCGAACAATTTGAGGGAGACGCACATGTCGCAGCCGAAGCAGCAGCAGAACCCGCCGGGCAGCGAATCGGAACTGCGGCCGGCCGCCGACCACGGCGAGGCGAGCTACCGAGGATCGGGTCGGCTGGCCGGGAAAGCAGCGGTGATCACCGGCGCGGACAGCGGCATCGGTAAGGCGGTGGCGATCGCGTTCGCGCGCGAGGGCGCCGACGTGCTCATCTCGTACCTCGACGAGCACGACGATGCCGAAGACACGAAGAAGTGGGTCGAGGACGCCGGCCGCAAGGCGGTGCTCGCCCCCGGTGATCTCGCCGATCCTGGGTACTGTCGACGGATCATCGCCACGGCGGTAAGCGAGCTCGGGCGGGTCGACGTTCTGGTCAACAACGCGGCGTTCCAGATGAACCACGACACCCTCGAGGAGATCCCCGACGAGGAATGGGACCGCACCATGGCGATCAACCTCAGCGCCATGTTCCACCTGTGCAAGGCCGCGGTCCCGCACATGCGCCCTGGTTCCTCGATCATCGGCAGCTCCTCGGTCAACTCCGACACGCCCAGCCCGCAGCTGGTTCCTTACGCCGTCACCAAAGCGGGTATCGCCAACATGGTCGGAAGCCTTGCCCAGCTGCTCGCGGACAAGGGAATCCGCGCGAACAGCGTCGCACCCGGCCCGATCTGGACACCGCTGATCCCGGCCACCATGCCCGAGGAGAAGGTGGAGAGCTTCGGTCAGCAGGTCCCCATGCAACGGCCCGGACAGCCAGCGGAAGTTGCTCCCGTCTACGTACTGCTCGCCTCCGACGAAGCAAGCTACGTCTCCGGTGCCCGCGTCGCCGTCACCGGTGGCAAGCCCATCCTGTAAGGGCGTTGGTACGCCTCGCCATCCGCATCGTGCTGCGACCCCCTCACTGCGCGGGAGGCGCCAAAAGCCTGGACAGCGGGACATCCTTCACGCCTCGTCGGCTCGACGATCCTCATGATGTTTGATCGACGGTGCGGTCCGGGTATCGGGTTGGCGTGCCCACCAATGAACCGGAAAGGCCAGCGACTCCGGTGCCGCATCCCGCGCCGGCCCCCGAAACCGACCCGGATCCGCACCCCGAACGCCCACCTGCAGCACCGGATCCGCCCAACCCGAGGGATCCGGCACCCATGCCGGCGCCGAAGGAGCCGTTCCCCAAGCTCTGAGCGCGGCGGAATCGCCGCCGGCCGTCCAGGCATCTGTGAGATCCTCCGACAGAGGCCGAAGAAGGGGACTGTCCGGCGGTGCGTTGAGATCGCCCATCACCACGACCGGTGCCGGCCCGTCGAGTTCCGGTTCGGTCGCGAGACCCGCCACGTCGCCATGGTCGCGACGCTCTGCAGCCGGTCGGTCCGCTGCACGTGGTGGCGACGTGCCTCCACGTCATCAGCCGGGCCGCCGCGACAACCTCGGACACGAGGATCCCTCCGGTCGCTCGATCGGGCAGTGCAACAAATGTGTCGTTAGCGGGATGGCGGTGGCGAGGAGGGCGATTGGGTGCGAGCCGTGTAGGTCCGCCCATGATCACGCCATTTCTCCCGTGATCAGGAGGGGATCCGCACGGCGTGTCGCACGGAAATCCCCTCCTGATCACGCGTGGCGGGGAAAAGGTCGCTCGTCTGCCGGGTTCGGCGGACGGTCCTCGGGTACAAACACCGAACCGGGCTTAGGCAACAGGCCCAGGAGGCGATTTCATGGCTAGGCTCCTAGCCCTATCACCCACCGTGCTGGCCGTGCCGTCCAATCGGCAGGCACCCGGCAACGCCCGCGAATTCGTCCAGGACAGCGCGGCCATCCGCACGAAGTCCGCCCGCGACGCGGCGGTGCTGATGGTGTCCGAGTTGGTCACCAACGCCGTACTCCATGGGCGACCCCCCATCGTGATCATGATCGAACGGGACCAGTCCGACGTCCGGGTGTCCGTCGCGGACGATCATCCTGGCCGGCCGACTCTTCAGAGTCCCTCCCCCGATGCACCCGGTGGGCGGGGACTGCTCGTCGTCGACGCCCTCGCATCCGCGTGGGGCGTACAGACCCGCGTAGTCGGCAAAGCGGTGTGGTTCGTCGTCCCAGACGGCGGATCCGCGTAGTCGCCGGGGATCGGCTGCGTCCTCCGCCTATCGACGCCGCCACAGGCTACTCGGCGGCGCCGAGCTCAGAACGAAGCTTGGCGTTGTCGGCCTCGAGGTCGAGGACCAGTGCGATGCCGGCGAGATTCAGCCCGCCGGCGAGGAGGTCGCCGATGCGCCGGAGCCGATCGAGGTCATCGGGACTGTAGCGACGGGTCCCGCCCGCGGTGCGATCAGGCTCGAGCAGACCGTGGCGCTCGTAGGCCCGCAGGTTCTGCACCCCGCGCCGACCAGGTCGGCCGCCACCGAGATGCCGTAGACACCGCGCGACGGATCATCTTGCGGACGTGTCACCTCGGCCACCTCTCTGGACCTCTTGTTGCGGCAGCGTCTCACAGGTGCTATAAGAAATCTAGATCAGCCAGTACACATGTGAGCCTCCTGGTTGATCTGCGGATGGTGCATCGACAACTGACTGTCTGTGGAGGTGGGAACGATGCTGGTCCGTACCGATCCGTTCCGGGAGTTCGACCGGCTCTCTCAGCAGGTATTCGGAAACCTTGGCACGGCAACCCGTCCGACGGCGATGCCGATGGACGCGTGGCGATCAGGGGATGAATTCGTGGTGCAGTTCGACCTTCCCGGTGTGGACCCGGGCTCGGTCGACCTCGATGTCGAACGCAATGTGGTCACGGTCCACGCCGAACGGCCCATGCTTGCCGGTGACCAGGAGATGGTCGCCGCCGAACGGCCCCGTGGTGTGTTCAGCCGCCAGCTGATCCTCGGCGACAATCTCGACGTCGACAACGTCGCCGCCAGCTACGAAGCGGGCGTCCTCACTCTGCGGATCCCCATCGCCGAAAAGGCGAAGCCCCGCAGGATCACGATCGCCACCAGCAACGAGAACCACAAGGTCATCAACGCCTGACCAGGGAACCACCGGGGCACGAGTCGATCCCGGCCCATCCGGGGGGCCGGGACCGAACCACCCCCGTCCTGCATCACCCGAAGAGGCTGTGGCCTCCCACGCAGTGTCATCACCCACGCAATTGAGGACTGACACCATGTCCACCGCCCATGTGATTGCACCGGGATGCGCGTGCTCACCATTCACCATCGTGCACTCGCCGAAGCCGGCCGCCTGCTCCTCATCGACCGTCCCTCGCCGTCGGTGCTACGACTGGCGGCCATGACCGGCCTGGACAGAACACTCCGCCTACGCCGACATCGCCTCGACCACACAACGCCAGAGGCGCCATAGTCGGGCCCGCAAGCGCTCAGCAGTCAAAGACTGACCAGCAGATCCCGTTCCGCAACCGCTGGTCGTCAAGGACGAGTTCGCGGATCGGCTCCGGAAGCTGATCGCGCTGCCACCGGCACTCGGATCGTCCTGCGGCCTCTCCCTCGCCTTTCGGCGCGGCAGCACGTGCGGCCTTGATCGCGTAGGCGGCAGCGCCAAGCTCGTGCGCGGCGACGTGCGCGACGGCGCCGGCCTGACCCGCAGCGTAGGCGGCATGCCGCGCCGCTCCACGCAGGTCGCGGGCCGCGCCCATTGCATGACCGCCCGCCGCGCGAGCCTGGGTCATGGTGCTCTCGCCGTGCGCCCAGGCGCGCGCGTGCTCTATCGCCTGACGCGGTCGTGGGTCCTTCGGCTGAGCCGACTCGAAATGGCTGAGAACGTGCTCCGCACACGATGCTGCCCACAGAGCGAGGAGATGGTGATCAGAGTCCGTGAGGGTCCCGCCGCGGCGGATCGTCACGAAGCGAGGGTCCCGGACCTTCGGGAGGATCATGATCGGAATTCTCCCGGTTGAGACTGCAGTGGTTTGTATCGCGAATCGAGGGAAATGCTCTAGTACGTGTGGTGGCGACGGAATCGAATCGACAGTGCGGCGGACGACGTGACCCACGGTATCGACCGGATGGTCCGCAACATCGAGACGGGCAGGTTCGAGCGCAGCCTCGCCGGTCTGACCGCGATCGGCTCGCTGGTGACCGCCGCGGAGATCTACTTCGAGCATGACAGCGCGAGCTTCGGCAACCGGATGATGTGGCTGCCGGTCGCACTCGGCCCCGTCGGTACGGCTGCCGGAATCGCCGGCGTGGTGAGCCGCCGGCTGGCCAAGACCGCCCTGCCGGTGGCGTCCGCGGCGATCGTGGCCAACGGGCTGCAGGGCACCTACCTGCATGCGCGGGGCATCGCCCAGAAACCCGGAGGCTGGCACAACGCGAGGTACAACATCGAGATGGGACCGCCGCTCTTGGCTCCCCTGCTGGTGACGATGGTCGGCGGCATGGGCTTGCTCGCGTCCATCCTGCGGCGCGAAAAGTGAGCGATCGGTTCGACGGGTACGACGTCCGGGAGCAGGCGCGGCACTGGGATCCGGTCACCGCCGGGGTGGTGCTGAACCGACTCGCGCCGCCCCCGCGGCCCCGGTTCTTCACCCCGCAGGAAGAGGCCACCGCGACCGCATTGTTCGACCAGCTACTCGACCAGCGGGATGATCCGCGGATACCCGTGACGGCACTCGTCGACGCGCGTCTTGCCGAGATGCAGACGGACGGCTGGCACTACGGCGACATGCCGGAGGATCCGGAGGCGTGGCGGCAGACCCTCGCCCACCTCGACCGGGACGCGTTCCGACGCTACGGCGAGACCTTCCCGTCCTGCCGCTGGCTGGACCAGACGGCCGTCGTACAAGCGGTGCAGGACCTGGCCGGCCAGGACTGGCACGGTCTTCCCGCGACCCGGGTGTGGAGCCTGTGGACCCGTTACGCCTGCACCGCCTTCTACGCCGACCCCCGGGTGTGGAACGAGATCGGCTTCGGTGGACCGGCTTACCCCCGGGGCTACAAGAACCTCGGAGTCGACCGCCGGGAGCCGTTCGAGGTCCGGGACCAGCACGCCGTCGATCCGGTGCGGGAGAACCGGTGACGCGCGGCGTACGCGAACGCAACGGCTCGGCGTGGCTGCTGCCCAACGACGGCACCCGCACCGACCACGGCCTCCGGCGGGACATGCGCCGCTTCGCCGACGACGACGAGGTCGACATGGTCATCGTCGGATGCGGTGCGGGAGGCGGCACCCTGCTGCAACGGCTGGCCCATGCCGGCTGGCGGGTCGTCGGGATGGACGCCGGGCCGTTCTGGGACCCCGACTCCGACTGGGTCAGCGATGAGGCCGGCTCGCACCACCTCTACTGGACCGAGCCTCGGGTGATCACGGGAGCGGACCCGGTCCCACTGGGATCCAACAACTCCGGTCGCGGCGTCGGCGGCTCGATGGTGCACTACGCCGGATACACGCCGCGATTCCACCCGAGTGACTTCAGCACCGCCAAGGACGACGGTGTGGGGGCCGACTGGCCCCTGTGCTACCAGGACCTGAAGCCGTACTACGAGGCGATGGAGGAGGAACTTCCCGTCGCCGGCGAGCACTGGCCCTGGGGAGATCCGCACCACTATCCGCACCGGCCGCACCCGGTCGGCGGCAACGGGGAGGTGTTTCTGCGCGGCGCACGGGCACTCGGCATCACCGCGAAGGTCGGCCCGGTCGCAATCCCCAACGGGCGGTTCGGCAACCGGCCGCATTGCATCTACCGCGGCTTCTGCCTGCAGGGATGCAAGGTCAACGCCAAGGCGTCGCCGCTGATCACGCACGTTCCCGACGCGCTCGCCCACGGCGCCGAGGTGCGCGCCGACTCGATGGTGACCCGCATCGAGACCGACGACCGGACCGGCCTCGCCACCGGCGTGCACTACGTCCGCGGCGGCCGGAGCCGATTCCAGCGAGCCCGAATGGTCGCGGTGGCCGGCTACTCGATCGAGACGCCGCGCCTGCTGCTCAACTCGCCGTCCGCGCGCTTCCCGGACGGACTGTGCAACGACTTCGACCAGGTCGGTCGATACCTGATGGTGCAGGGCGCGCCACAAACCGCCGGACGATTCGACGGCGAGATCCGCATGTACAAGGCGCCGCCGCCGGAGGTGAGCAGCGAGCAGTTCTACGAGACCGACCCCACCAAGCCGTACCGACGCGGTTTCTCGATCCAGACGGTCTCCCCGCTGCCGATCACCTGGGCCGAACACGTCGCCGCACAGGGCCATTGGGGATCGTCGTTGCGCGAGTATCTGCGCGACTACGTGCACTGGGCCTGCCTCGGTGCTCTCTGCGAGTTCCTCCCGCTCGCGGACAACCGCGTCACCCTCGCGGAGGAGAAGGATCGCCACGGATTGCCGGTCGCGAGTTTCGCCTACTCCCAGTGCGACAACGACCGGCAGCTGGTCGCGGCCGCGCGCGGCGTGATGGAGGACATCCTGAGCGCCGCCGGCGCCGACGAGGTCATCACCATCGAGCGGTATGCGCACCTCGTCGGCGGGGCCCGGATGGCGGCCGACGACCGACACGGGGTGGTCGACCGCGACTGCCGCACCTTCGCCGTACCCAATCTCTACATCACCGACGGGAGCGTGCTGCCGACACAGGGCAGCGCCAACCCGGCCCTGACGATCATGGCCGTGGCAGCCCGTACCGCCGACCATCTGATCACCGGCGGTCCGCACCGCCGCCAAGATGAGGAGTCCCTTCATGGCCTCGACCACAGTTGCTGATTTCCTGCTCGGACGGCTTCGCGAGTGGGGCGTCGAGCAGGTCTTCGGATACCCCGGCGACGGGATCAACGGGCTGCTCGCGGCATGGGGGAAGGCCGACAACCGGCCCGCCTTCATTCAGTCCCGGCACGAGGAGATGAGCGCCTTTGAAGCCGTCGGCTATGCCAAGTTCACCGGGCAGGTCGGCGTCTGCGCGGCGACCTCCGGTCCTGGTGCGATCCACTTGCTCAACGGCCTCTACGACGCCAAGCTCGACCATGTCCCGGTCGTCGCGATCGTCGGCCAGACCAGTCGCAGCGCCATGGGCGGGTCCTACCAGCAGGAAGTCGACCTGCTCAGCCTCTTCAAGGACGTCGCCAGCGACTACGTGCAGATGGTGACGGTGCCCGAGCAGCTGCCCAACGTCCTGGACCGCGCCATCCGGGTGGCGCAGGCAGAGCGGGCGCCGACCGCGATCATCATCCCCTCCGACGTCCAGGAGCTGGAGTACTCGGCGCCCTCGCACGCCTTCAAGATGGTGCCCTCGAGCACCGGCGTGCAGTGGCCCACGGTCGCTCCCAACGACGTCGCGATCCAGCAGGCCGCGGAGATCCTCAACGCCGGCAAGAAGGTCGCGATCCTCGCCGGCCAAGGCGCCCGTGGTGCCCGCCGGGAGGTCGAAGAGGTCGCCGAGCTGCTCGGCGCCGGCGTCGCGAAGCCGCTGCTGGGCAAGGATGTTCTGCCCGACGACCTGCCCTTCGTCACGGGTTCCATCGGCCTGCTCGGCACGCGGCCGAGTTATGACTTGATGCAGGGCTGCGACACCTTGCTCACCGTCGGCTCGAACTTCCCCTACACCCAGTTCATGCCGGAGTTCGGGCAGGCGCGCGCCATCCAGATCGACCTCGACGGCAGGTACATCGGGATGCGCTACCCCTATGAACTGAACCTCGTCGGGGACGCCGCGGCGACCCTTCGCGCGCTGCTCCCCCATCTCGACCGGCAGGAGGACCGCTCCTGGCGCGAGCAGATCGAATCCTCGGTCGCCGACTGGTGGAAGACCGTCGCCGCCGAGGTGATGGTCGACGCCGATCCGATCAACCCCATGCGACTGTTCTGGGAGCTGTCCGAGCAGCTCCCGGACAACGCCATCGTGACCGCTGACTCCGGGTCGGCGGCCAACTGGTACGCGCGTTGCCTGCGCTTCACCGGTGATGTCCGGGGCTCCCTGTCCGGCACCCTGGCCACGATGGGACCGGGCGTGCCCTATGGCATCGGGGCCAAGTTCGGCCACCCGGGCCGACCGGTGGTCGTGTTCGCCGGCGACGGGGCGATGCAGATGAACGGGCTCGCGGAGCTGATCACGATCCGGCGCTACTGGCAGCAGTGGGAGGATCCCCGGCTCGTGGTCGCCGTACTGCACAACGACGACCTCAACCAGGTGACCTGGGAGATGCGGGCCATGGGTGGCGCCCCGAAGTTCGCCGAATCCCAGACGCTGCCGGACATCTCCTACGCGAACTTCGCCTCGGGCATTGGATTGAACGGCATCTACGTCGACAAGCCCGATCAGATCGGGCCAGCGTGGGAGCAGGCGCTGTCGGCGAACCGGCCGACCGTGCTCGACGTGCGGTGCGATCCCGACGTCCCGCCGATCCCGCCGCACGCCACGTTCGAGCAGATGAAGGACACCGCCGCCGCGCTGATCGGCGGCGACGAGAACCGGTGGGGAGTGATCAAGGAGGGCGTGAAGACCAAGGTGCAGGAGATGCTCCCCCACGACGACACAGACTCGTAACCGAATCGACCCGCGGCCTCGACGTACCCGCATTCCATGACCAAGAGTGGATCTGCGTGCGAAACGCCGAGCTGATCCCCTCTCGATCGTGGACGACAAGGAGGCACCACATGCCGATCGGACCAACCGCACTGCTGGAACGGATCGAGAATCTCGGGGCTCTCGACCGGGTCGTGGGGGTCGTGCAAGGGGCTGTACGCACGGTCCTTCGCCCCGGCCGCATCCGCGACGGCCTACACGGCGTGTGGCTGGGTCACGCGCTCCACCCGGCACTGGTCCAGCTTCCGATCGGCGCATTCCTCTCGGCCGGGGTGCTCGACGCAACGGGAAGTGAACGCCAGGCCCGCGTGCTGATCCGTGTCGGGATCGCCGGGGCCGTGCCGGCCGCCGTGGCGGGAGCCGCCGACTGGTCCGAGCAACACGAGCAGCAGATGCGCGTCGGTCTGGTGCACTGGGTCGGCAACGCCGCAGCACTCTGGCTGTACGCCGGATCGCTGATCGCCCGAGGGCGGGGCCGTACGGGGCTCGGCAAGGCGCTGGGATTCGCCGGGCTCGCCACCGTTTCCGGCAGCGGGATCATCGGCGGACACCTCGCGTACCGGCAGGCCGCCGCCGTCAACCACACCGAGGCAATCCCGCATCTCGTCGAGCCCGGGTGGCACCCGCTCGGGCCACTCTCGGACTTCCCGGCGGACACTCCGATCCGCAGCGCCATCGACGACGTCCCCCTCGTCGTCGTACGCAGCGGCCAGTCCGTCCGTGTCCTGGCCGACCAGTGCAGCCACCTGTCCGGACCGTTGTCCGATGGCGAGCTCCGCGACGTCGACGGCGTACGGTGCCTGGTGTGCCCCTGGCACCACAGCACCTTCCGGCTCGATGACGGGGCTGTCGTGCACGGCCCGGCGACCGGTCCCCAACCGGCGTTCACGACACGGATCGTGGGCGATCAGGTCGAGATCATGCTCCCCAACGCCGGATAGGCCACCCACGCCAGTCTCCGCGGTCACCACCTGGGGAGTTCCAGTACGAGGCTGCCGCTCGCGATGGCGAGTCCGGCCATGGCCAGGTTGGCCAAGCCGTGGACGGCGATGGCGGGACCAAGTCTGGCCGTGCGTCGGACGAGGACGCACTGCTCGAGATCGAACGCCGCGGTGTTGGCGACAATGGCCACCGCCGTGCGGCGGGCACGCCGTGCAGGTGCAGGTCGGTCACCCGCTGGTGGCGCAGCCCCGGGGAGATCACCAGGGTCTGCTGGCCGACATGGCGGGGACCGATGCGGGATCGTTCCGTGGGCGCTGGAGTCAGTCGATCTCGACGATGACGCGACCGAGGCGGTCAGGAACCAGGGTCGCTGACCCACCGCCCGGTCGGGGTCTCAGTCAGCCCGCGCGCGGGAACTCCGGGAGGTGGTGGAGCCGGTTTCGGCGTGGAGTCTGCGTGGGGTCGACCCAGGGCGGCGGGATGAACTCGGGGTGGCCCTCGGCGAGGCGGACCTGCCAGCCGTGGTGGTGGATGGTTCGGTGATGGTGCCCGCACAGCAACACCAGATTGGCCAGTGACGTCGGGCCGTGGTCGGCCCAGTGGGTGATGTGGTGGGCGTCGCACCAGGTGGGTGGGCGGTCGCAGCCCGGAAAGGCGCAGCCGCGGTCGCGGGCGAGTAGGGCGCGGCGGATGCCGGTAGACACGGTGTAGCTGGCCCGGCCGACGTCGAGCGGAACGCCGGCGCCAGAGAGGACGACCGGGATGATCTGCGCGTCACAGGCGATCCGGCGAACGCTCTCCGCGGTGACCGGGCCGCCCCAGTCGAGGAGGCCTGGCCTCGCCCTTTCCAGCTCCTGCTGCAGGGTGGGCAGGTCGATGGTGACCATGAGATGCGGGCGTACGCCGCCGTTGGCCGGGAGCTTGCCGGCGGTCAGGGCACGCCGGGCCAGCTCGATCAGCGCGTCGGCGGAGCGCCGGGCCGGCGAACGCAGGTCGGGCTCGTCGTCCGCGGCCGGGCGGGGCGCGGCGAACGGGTCGAGAGCGGTCCGCAGCAGGGCACTGCCCTCGGGGTCCAGCCGGCCGCGCAGGACGATCATGCCGTCGGCGTCCCGGTGGAAAGTGAGCTCCCGCGCGGCGACCGCGGCCTCGTCGTCGGCCAGCGCACCGTCCGGGTCCAGCGTCGCGACGAGCCTCCGGCCGATCCGGCCCAGGGTGGTTGCGTCGAACTCGACCGCCTGCTCGGCCAGGAACCCCTCGACCTGGGCCCGGGTACCGGCATCGACGGTGGCCGGCAGCCGGCGCAACACGCCAAGGATCACCCTGAGCTGTGCAGCATTGATGTCGCCCGCGCGGGTCGCCGCCGCGGTAGCCGGCAGTGGCGCCGGCACCGGCTGGCCGGATGTGCCCACCCGGTCGATCACGGCGTCGGCGGCGGCGACCCGGGCGGCGGCCTCCCCCGGCCCGATCCGCGTCACCTGCCGGACCAGCGCCGCGGTGCAGGACGCGCCCCGGCCGCCGGAGATCGCCCGGTCGTCGACCTCGGCGACCAGCCGCAGCGACGCCGCGTACAACCGCCGCGCCTGGACCTCCACGACCCGCATCGCCTCGAGCAGGTCGTCGTCGTCGACCTGCCACAGGTCCGCGGCGGCCAGCCCGTCAACCCCGGACCTCAGCGCGGTGATCGCCGCCCGCACCGGGTGCCCGCGGTCTTCCATGCCCCCAAGTTAACGGGAGCCACCGACAATTCTTGGTGCCGGAAACCCCTGCCACGCAACAAGATCCCACCAATCCTGGTAGCCGGTCGACATCGTGCGCCCTACCCGCACAACCGGCCCCGACATGCGAGTACGCCGCACGACGTCGCCCCGGACGCGCCCCGGAGGACGGTCATCGCGCCGTCTGTCGAACGGCACCCACCGCCGTTCGACGGGCCGACCGAGCCACCTGCCCGGCAGGTCAGATTGTGCGCTCTGCTCGCACAACCGGCCCCGACATGCGAGACCGTCGCGCGGTTCCCGCCGTGCTGGTCAACGCCGCGTCGTTCGCCGCCTCCGCCGCGATCGTGCTCCGGGTCGGACGGACTCGGTCCGCGTGTCGACGCTTTCCTCGGCCTGGCCGCGATCGGCCCGCTCGCGATCGGGTTACCGCTCCTCGCGCGGCAGGACCCGCAGCTGGGAGCATCCGGCCTGGGTCTGCTCCTGTTGGGCTTCGACACCGGTTCCCTGGCCGGGATGATCCATGTCGGCACCCGCCGGGACTCGAACCGGCCCGGGCGCCAGTTCTGTCTGCTGAATGTCCCCCAAGGCCTGCTGCTTGTCACCGCCGCTACCACCCCGCTCGCGGTCGCCATTGTGGCACTCGCGGTCCTCGGCGCGTTGAGCGGAATCGCCGTCGTCGTCTACCTCTCCCTCATCCAACGCAACGTCCCCGAAGCGCTCATGGGCCGGGTCGTGAGCCTCGTCGGACTCTTCTCCTTCGCACTCGTCCCCCTGTCCCAGGCCGCGAGTGGCGTCGTCGCCGACCGGGTCGGCCCGCTCGGGCTCTTCGTCACCGCCGGCACTGTCATGACCATCGCCTCACTCGCCGGCCTCGCCACCCGATCACTCCGCCACGCGACCACTGACTGCAGCCTGCCGCGTCCGGAAGCACTCGCAACCAGCGACTAGATCCGACCGGGCAGACCGCGGAGGTGGTTCACCGGCGGAGGCGAGGCATCAACGCTCGTACCGGGAGGGTGGGTGAGTGTCGAGTGGCGAAGCGAGTAGCGACCGGTTCCGCCGGGATCTTCACGCGGTCGGGAGAGCGACGAACTCGTCTGCCGCGACGTTGAGCCGGATCGTGCGGGGTACGACAACGAGGTCTACCGGGCGGCGACCGAGGACGGCGTACATGTCATCGTCCGGATCAAAAGGTTCGGCGAGGACGACACCTTTGCCGGCGAGGCGTGGGCGATGGAGCAGGCCAGGCTGGCCGGGCTGCCCGTTCCAGAAGTGCTCCTCACCGACCGGCTCACCGACGGCGCCCGCGACTTCCATTCATGGTGCAGTCGGTGGCACACGGACAAGCCCTGGCCGACCGGGCCGACCTCACTCCCGCGCAGCGGCGCCTGGTGCTGGTGCGGGCCGGGGAGGTCCTGGCTCGGCTGAACCGGATCGATGTGCCGGGCTTCTGGCGGCCCGGCCCGGATGGTGTGTGGCCCCACCGGGTCTGGGCAACGCTCATGACCGGATGGGTTGACGACCGCGAGGCCGAACACGACCTCGTCTGCGGGACGGGGTTCGACTCGGCGCAGTTCAGCCGGATGATCGTGCTCCTGCGCGCCCACGTGCGCGACTTCCCGTGTCGCCAGCCGGTGCTGTGCCACCCATTCCGCTTGAACGTCACGTTCAAGCGCTCTAGCCCCGTCAACGTCACGTTGAGGCGGAATGACGGCCCCGCCCGATTGGCTTGAACGTCACGTTCATGCCGCTAGAAGGCTTGAACGTGACGTTCAAGCCAAACGGAGGGCACCGCACGGCTCGTACGAGGTCGCGTCCCACTGCGGAGTAGCTAGGCTGCACGGCAGATCCGACATGACGACCGAGATCGAGATCGACACGACGGCGGGGCCTGCGCGGGTGACGCTGGACGTCCCGCGCACTCCGCGCGCGCTACTGCTGCTCGGCCACGGTGCCGGTGGAGGAATTGACGCCCGCGACCTGCGGGCCGTACGCGACGGCGCGACCGCCGCCGGATATGCCGTTGCCCGGCTGACCCAGCCCTACCGGATGGCGGGCCGCAGGCCGCCGGCACCCGCACCGGTGCTCGACGCCGTGCTTGCCGAGGTCGTGCGGGCGCTACGCAGGCGCCGCGCACTGGCCAAGCTGCCGCTCGTGGTCGGTGGCCGGTCCAGTGGCGCCAGGGTCGGCTGCCGCAGTGCGGCGACGGTCGGAGCGGTCGGCGTGCTGGCACTCGCGTTCCCGCTGCATCCGCCCGGCCGGCCCGATCGGTCGCGGGCCGCAGAGCTCCAGGGCGTCGAGGTGCCCGTCCTGGTGGTACAGGGCGAGCGGGACCCGTTCGGGTCGCCGGACGAGCTCCGTGCCGCCGGGCTGCCGGCGCAGGTTCAGATCCACGTCGTACCTGGTGCCGAGCATGGGATGGCGGTACGCAAGGGCGATCCGCCGGCAATGCCGGCGATCGTGGCGGCGGTCGTCGAGTGGCTCGACATCCTCGACCCCGACTAGGCGGGTGAGCCACAGCTCCCGGGCATGCGGATGGGGTTGGACAAGCGCATGGGCAAGATCCGCCCGTCCTCCCACGTCCACAACACCCCCGATGACATCGACCGGGTCTGTCGCCGGCCAAGGCGGGCTCACCCTCCGGCGCGCTGCACGACCCGGAAGGTCAGCGGGAACTGCGTCTCGGATCCCGCTGATGACGTCTGCGGCGTCGAGGTCGATGCGACCCCCGACCGGTGCTGGCGAGGATGTGTGGCGCCAGCGCGTGCCACTCGGTCAGCGTCCGGTGGAAGAACGCCGTCATCTCCGCGGTCGTGCCGGCGGTCGGGACACCGAAGTTCGGAGCGTCGATCTCGCCGTAGAGCTCGACCATGGCGATGGTCGGATCGTCCTTGTAGCGGATTCCCGTCACCGTCGAGAGAGACCTGAGCGGCCGGTCCCACCCACGAAGATCGTCACAGCCCAGCCCATTTGTCCCGGTGGCGTCCGTCGCCGCACAGTCGCACAGCGGAGCTGTCGCGCTCAACCGATTTCGTCGGGAGCCCGGTCCGCCGACCGGGAAGCTTCTCCCTCTAGGGTCAGGCCGTGGACCGTGCCATGGAGATCGTCGAACGGGCCAGGGAATGGGTGCACCGGGACGAGCGGGTGCTCGGTGCGTTCGTCCACGGGTCCGCCGCACGCGGTGACGTCACACCGCTCTCCGACGTCGACCTGATCGTGGTGGCCCAGACCGGGCGGCGGAAGGAGATCTGGGCCGAGCGGGACCAGATCAGCCGGATCCTGCTGGGGGCCGAGGTCGTCGAGGCACACGAGGTACCGCACCAGAGGCCGTTCAGGTGGCAGGCTCGGACGGCTGACCTGCGAATGCTCGATCTGGCGCTCGACGAGGGCGAGATCGACCTGTGGCCAGGTCTGGCCGGTGACGTGGAGTTCCTCGTCGATCGACGTGAGTTGCGCCGACAACGACTCGACTGGCTCGCCAACCTCGAACCGCCCGGCTACGACGTCTCCGGGCAGGACAACGAAACCTGGGGGATCCTGTCCTGGCTCGCCGGCGCGCTCCTGCACGGTCGGGTGTGGCTGGTGCGTTGGGGCGTCACAGACCTGATCGGCCGTCGGGTCCTTCCGGTCACCAATCGCCCCGGCTATGCGGTGGGAAGCGTCGATGCGGACGCGGGCTTGATCACGCGGCTCGACGACGCGTTGCCGACCTCGATGCACCGGGCCGAGTTGGCGCGGTCGCTGCAGGAAACGGCGCGCCTGTACCGCGATCTGGTTGCCGACTGGGCGACGCGGACCGGCTCCACTCCGCCGTCCTCGCCATTGGCGCCGGCGGTGCTCGACGTTCTGGACCAGCTCGCGACCGGCAATGGCGAACGACTCGAACCGTGAGGCTGCGGCCGGTCAGGACCAGTCGCACCCCTGACACCTGGTCTTGACTGAGTCCAGGAAACCGACCAGACTGGACGGCATGCCGGGGGGTTCGGACGTTGAGGGCACGTTGCGCCGTGCTGGACTGCGCGTGACACGTCCTCGGCTTTCGGTGCTGGCCGCGGTGCATGATCATCCGCACGCCGACACGGACGCGGTCATCACTGCCGTGCGGACCGACCTCGGCGCCGTGTCCCGGCAGGCCGTCTACGACGTACTACACGCCCTGACCGCCGCGGGCCTGGTGCGGCGTATCGAGCCGGCCGGCTCGGTGGCGCGCTACGAGGCGCGCGTCGGCGACAACCATCACCACGTCGTCTGCCGCTCCTGTGGCGACATCGCAGACGTCGACTGCGCCGTCGGCGACACACCCTGCCTGACGGCATCCGACGACCAGGGCTTCGCGATCGACGAAGCCGAGGTCGTCTACTGGGGCCGATGTCCCGGGTGCGACGCGGCAGCCGCGGGCTGACGTCAACGAACCATCTGGAAGAGCGAGTTAAGGAGACGACCGGCGTGTCTGAGAGCGAGAACCCAGTAATCCCCTCCCCGGAGGCCAAGGCGAACCGCCCCCGGTCCAACCGCGACTGGTGGCCGAACCAGCTGAACCTGAACGTCCTGAACCAGCACTCGTCCCGGTCCAATCCGATGGGCGCGGACTTCAACTATGCCGAGAGGTTCAACGGCCTCGACGTCGACGCGCTGAAGCGGGACGTCTTCGAGGTGATGACGACCTCGCAGGACTGGTGGCCGGCCGACTACGGCCACTACGGACCGCTGTTCATCCGGATGAGCTGGCACTCCGCCGGCACCTACCGCATCACCGACGGTCGAGGTGGCGGGGGCCAGGGCGCGCAGCGGTTCGCCCCGCTGAACAGCTGGCCGGACAACGTGAGCCTGGACAAGGCGCGCCGGCTCCTGTGGCCGGTCAAGCAGAAGTACGGCAGCAAGATCTCCTGGGCCGACCTGATCATCTTCGCGGGTAACTGTGCGCTGGAGTCGATGGGGTTCAAGACCTTCGGCTTCGGCTTCGGCCGGGAGGACATCTGGGAGCCCGACGAGATCTTCTGGGGTCCGGAGGACACCTGGCTCGGCGACGAGCGCTACAGCGGCGAGCGGAACCTGTCCGAGCCGTTGGGCGCCGTGCAGATGGGCCTGATCTACGTGAACCCCGAAGGGCCCAACAGCAACCCCGATCCGGTTGCTGCCGCCAAGGACATCCGCGAGACGTTCCGTCGCATGGCCATGAACGACGAAGAGACGTTCGCCCTGATCGCCGGCGGCCACACGTTCGGCAAGACCCATGGCGCAGCGCCCGCCGAGTACATCGGCCCGGAACCTGAGGCTGCCCCGATCGAGCAGCAGGGCCTCGGCTGGAAGAACACCTACGGCACCGGCAAGGGTGCCGATGCCGTCACCAGCGGACTCGAGGTGGTCTGGACGCCCACTCCCACCAAGTGGGACAACACCTTCCTGGAGACCCTGTTCAAGTACGAGTGGGAGCTGACCAAGAGCCCCGCGGGCGCATGGCAGTGGCAGGCGAAGGACGGTGCCGGCGCCGGCACGATCCCCGGGCCGCAGGACCCGTCGGACACCCGGGCGCCGACGATGCTGACCACCGACCTCGCGCTGCGGGTGGATCCGATCTACGAGCCGATCGCACGCCGCTTCCTGGCGCACCCCGAGGAATTCGCGGAGGCCTTCGCCAAGGCGTGGTACAAGCTGCTGCACCGCGACATGGGCCCGGTCACCCGCTACCTCGGCCCGTGGGTCCCGGAGCCACAGCTGTGGCAGGACCCGGTCCCCGCCGTCGATCACGAGCTCATCGGCAGCGAGGACGTCGCCGCGCTGAAGGCCAAGGTCCTCCAATCGGGCCTGTCGGTCGCCCAGTTGGTCGCCACCGCGTGGGCGGCGGCCGCAAGCTTCCGGGGCACCGACAAGCGCGGCGGCGCGAACGGGGCACGGATCCGCCTGGAGCCGCAACGGAGCTGGGACGTCAACGAGCCCGCCGAGATCTCGTTCGTGTTGCCGACCCTCGAGCAGATCCAGCAGGACTTCAACGCCGCCCAGACCGGGGGGAAGAAGGTTTCGCTCGCCGACATGATCGTGCTGGGCGGCTGCGCGGCTGTGGAGCAGGCGGCGAAGAACGCCGGCCACGACGTCACCGTCCCGTTCACGCCGGGACGCACCGACGCTACGCAGGAGCAGACCGACGTCGAGTCGTTCGCCGTCCTCGAACCGCGGGCGGACGGATTCCGCAACTACCTGCGTCCCGGCGAGAAGATGTCACCGGAGACGCTGCTGCTCGACCGCGCCAACCTGCTGACGCTCACCGCTCCCGAGATGACCGTGCTGATCGGCGGCATGCGGGCCCTGGACGCCAACGTCGGACGGTCCAAGACCGGCGTCTTCACCGACCGGCCCGAGACGCTGACCACCGACTTCTTCGTCAACCTGCTCGACATGGGTACGGAGTGGAAGGCGTCCGCGTCGACCGAGAACGAGTACGACGGCCGCGACCGGGCCACCGGCGAGGTCAAGTGGACCGCCAGCGCCGTCGACCTGGTCTTCGGTGCGAACTCCCAGCTGCGGGGCATCGCGGAGGTCTACGGGGCCGCCGACGCGCAGGAGAAGTTCGTACGTGACTTCGTGGCCGCCTGGGACAAGGTCATGAACCTCGACCGGTTCGACCTCACCTGATCGCACGGTGAGCCGCCGGCACCCCGCGCCATATCTGGGCGAGGTGCCGGCGGACGCCGGTGTAAGGGTTGGGTCATGCCTCGGCGGGCACGGTCGAGCCGAACGGATTGAGCTGAACGGCCTCGTCGGCGAAATGGCACGCGACCGCATGGTGGTCGCCGGCATTCTCCAGCTTCGGTTCCTCGACCCGGCAGCGTTCCCGCGCGAGCGGACAGCGGGTGTGGAAGCGGCAGCCGGACGGCGGCGCCAGCGAACTCGGCACCTCACCGGATACCACGGCACGGTCTTGGTGCACGGTGGGGTCGGGAACCGGCACGGCGGAGAACAACGCCTGCGTATACGGATGGTGCGGCTGCGCGTAGAGCGAATCGCGGTCCGCGATCTCGACGATCTTGCCCAGGTACATCACCGCGACGCGGTCGCTCATCTGCCCGACCACCGCCAGGTCGTGGGCGATGAACAGATACGAGAGACCAAGATGGGACTGCAGGTCGGTCAGGAGCTGCAGAATCTGTGCCTGAATGGACACGTCAAGGGCGGACACCGGCTCGTCGAGCACGAGAAAGGTCGGCTCTGCAGCCAGGGATCGTGCGATCCCGATCCGCTGGCATTGCCCACCGCTGAATTCGTGCGGAAAGCGGGACACCGCGTCGGCAGGCAGACCCACCAGATCGAGCAGTTCCTCGACCCGTTCGTTCTGTTGCTTTCTCGGCAGCAAGTCGTGGACATGCAGGGGCTCGCGGATGATCTGACCGATGGTGTGCCGCGGGTTCAGCGAACCGATGGGGTCCTGGAAGACGATCTGCATCTGCCGCCGAAGCCCGGTCAGCTCGCGCTGCGACAAGGCGCCGAGGTCTCTTCCGGCAAACCGGATCCGGCCCTCGGTCGGACGCTCCAGGAGCAGGATGGACCGTCCGGTGGTGCTCTTCCCGCAGCCGCTCTCCCCGACCAGGCCGAGTGTTTCGTGCGCGCCGAGGGCAAAGCTCACGCCGTCGACGGCATGGACCGTCTCGCGCCGCCGGACCACCTTGCCCGCCCCGCGGACCTGGTAGTGCACGACCAGGTCGTCGACCTCCAGCAGCGGCTCCGTCGTCTGATCTGTCATACCGCCGCCACCTCCACGGCCTCGGTCACCGGATGCCAGCAGGCCAGAGCGTGCCCGTGCTCGATCTCCTGCAGCGGCGGGGTTTCCACGAGGCACTGATCGGTGGCCCGCTCACAGCGGGGGGCGAACGGGCAGCCCTCGGCGAGCTGTGTCACCTGTGGTGGAGTGCCGGGAATGGCATGGAACACCCGCGACCTCTTGGCGGTCAGTCGTGGTACGCAACGCAGCAGCCCCAGGGTGTAGGGATGCGCCGGCCGGGCGAACAGGTCGAGTACGGTGGCGGATTCCATCACCCGGCCGGCATACATGACGACGACCCGATCGCAATGTCCCGCCACGATCCCCAGGTTGTGAGTGATCAGGATGGCTCCCAGGCCGGAGCGGTCGACGAGGTCGTCGAACAGCTCCAGGATCTGGGCTTGGATGGTGACATCGAGTGCGGTCGTCGGCTCATCGGCGATGAGGAGCCGTGGCTCACACGCCATGGCCAGAGCAATCATCACCCGTTGACGCTGCCCGCCGCTGAGGCGGTGCGGGTATTCGCGCATGCGTGTCGCAGGATCCGGAATGCCCACGGCCCGCAGCAGCTCGACGGTCCGGTCATCGCAGTCCTGTCCGGACAGGCCCAGGTGCAGGGACAGGACCTCTTGGAAGTGAGATTGAACAGTGAGCACCGGGTTGAGCGACGTCAACGGATTCTGCGGAATCATGCCGATCTGACCGCCGCGGATCTTGCGCAGCTGCGCCGGAGGCAGGCCACGGATGTCCTGGCCCGCGAAGAGAATCTCGCCGCCGGTGATCTTGCCCGGCGGGGGCACCATCTGCATCACCGAGAGCGCCGAGATGCTCTTCCCCGAGCCGCTTTCGCCGACCACACCGAGTCGCTCGCCCGCGGCGACGTGCAGGTTGAGTCCCTGGACCGCGTAGACGGTGCTGTGTTCCAGCTCGAACGACACACGCAGATCCCGGACCGCGAGCAGCGGAGCGGTGGCGTTCGGAGACGACTGATTCATGCCAGACTACCTCGACGTCGGATCGAGCGCATCGCGCAGGCCGTCTCCGGCGAAGCTGAAGCTCAGGGTGGCCAGTGCGATGCAGAGGATGGGAAGAAGCGCGACCATCGGGGTGATCGAGAGATACTGCTGGCCGTCGTTGACCATCTTTCCCCAGTCGGCGAGCGGGTCCTGCACGCCGAGGCCGAGGAAGCTGAATCCGGCCGCGGCGAAGATCGTGGCCGGGATCTGCTGGACGAAGAAGACGAGGATCGGCCCCATCGCGTTGGGCAGGATGTGGATGAAGATGATGCGGGAGGTCGGCACCCCCATCGCCCGTGCGGCGTGCACATAGTCACGGTCGCGCAGCGCGATGTATTGCGCGCGGGCGAGCCGGCCGAACCCGACCCAGGCTGTCACCCCCAGGAAGAGCGTCAGTTTCAGCACCCCGCCGCCGAAGAGGGCGATCAGCAGCAGCGCCATCAGGATCTGGGGCACCATCGTGAAGACCTCGAAGGCCCGGAGGACGAAGAAATCGATCACACCGCCGAACCAGCCGCTCACGACCCCGATCGGAATCCCGATGACGGCTCCGATGAGGGTCGCACCGATGGCGATGAGCATCGTCGTCCGGGCACCGTAGATGGCCCTGCTCAGCAGATCCCGGCCGAGTTGGTCGGTACCCAGCAGGTGCTGCAGGCTCGGCCCGGCGAGTGAGTTGCCGAGATCCTGGGCGGCGTAGCTGTACGGGGCGATAAGGGGCGCGAGTGCCGCCACCAGCAGAATGAGGATCGCCACAACGCCACTTATCAGGGCGAGCCGGTTGCGCCGATACCGGTACCATGCGGCGTGCCAGAAGCTGGAACTGGACCGGCGTACGGCGGCCGGACCCTCAATCGCCAGGCTCATCGGGACAACCCTTCAAGCCTCACCCGTGGATCGACGAGGGTGTAAGCGACATCACTGAGGATGTAGCAGGTTCCCCACAACACGGCCACGATGAGGACCAGGGCCAGGATCAACGGATAGTCCCGGTGCAGGCTGGCCGTGGTGAAATAACTGCCCAGCCCGGGAAGGGCGAAGGTGGCCTCGATGAAGATGGAGCCGGTGAGGATATTCGGGATGTTCGGCCCCATCACCGTGATGAGGGGGATCAGTGCGGTGCGCAGGATATAGCGCATGGTGATCCGACGCTCCGACAGGCCGCGGGCCCGGCCCATACGCACATAGTCGGCGTAGGTCACCTCGAGGGTGCTCGCCCTGGTGTACCGGGCCATCAACGCCATCGGGTAGAGGGAAAAGGCGATGACCGGGAGGATCAGGTCCTGCGGCTGACCCCAGCCGCCGGTCGGCAGCCATCCGAGCTTGACCGAGAAGACCGAGATCAGCACGAAGCCCAGGACGTAGTTGGGGAGCGCGACGCCCGCGGTCGACACCGCAGAGGTGAGCAGCCAGTCGAGCCAGGTGTTGTGCTTCAGCGCAGCGATGCACCCCATGATCAGACCGCCGACGTAGGAAACGGCGATCGTGATGCCACCGATGATCAGGGTGATCGGCCACGCCTTGGCGATGAGCCCGGTCACCGACATCGTGGGCTGCTCGAAGGGGATGCCGAGATCGCCGTGCAGCAGGGCCCACAGCCAGTTGAGATACTGCCGCCAGATCGGCTGGTCGAGTCCGTACTTGTGCAGGACGTTGGCCATCGCCGGGGCGGGCAACGGCTGCTGGGTCTGGTCGAACGGACCGCCGGGCACGGCGTGCATCAGCCCGAAGATCAGCATGGTGACGACCAGCATGACCAGCAACAGTGTCAGGAACCGCTGGACCAGATACGCAATCATCGCTACCACATTCTCCCGACGCCGCCGCCGTTAAAGAATGCCGGTCTGCTGCTGGCGCGGCCAGTTGCCGCCGTTGTCGGATACATAGAGGTTTTCCAAAGAATTGCTGGTCGCGTAGAAACCGGGCCACTGGATTCCGTCGTAACCGTCCTTGTTCTTCTTCAGGGCGTCGCCGCTCATGTAGGGCGCGTAGTAGTACCCGTACAGCAGGTGGAAGATGAATACCGCGGGCGCCTGCTGGGTCAGCAGCATCTGTGCCTGGGTGTAGATCTCCTGACGCTTCGCGGTCTGGCTCTCGGCCGCACCCTTGGCGAGGAGGTGATCGTACTGGGCGTTGTCCCAGTTGTGCCGACCGCCGCTCTTGTAGACGCTGAGCATGTTCGACGCGTCGAAGTAGTCCATCCCGTAGGAGACGAAGCCCATCTGGAGCTGGGTGGGCACCTTGTTCATCCGGTCGTAGAACGTCGTCTTGTCCAGCTCCTGGAGCTGGATGTTGATCCCCAGCGTCTTGTTCCAGTTCTGCGTGAGCGCCTGTACGACGGACTCGGTGTTGGAGACGGCGTTCGCCCACCAGCTGAACGTGACCTTCGGGAATCCCTTGCCGCCCGGATATCCGGCGTCGGCGAGCAGCGACTTCGCCTTGGCAGGGTCGTAGTTGGTGAGCGGCTTGAGTGGCTCCTCCACGGCGAAGGGATATCCGGGTGTGAGATATCCGTATGCGGGGGTGGCCAGGGGCGCCAGCAGGCTCTTGACCAGACTGTCCCGGTCGACGCAGTGGGCCAGCGCCTGCCGGACCTTGAGGTTGTTGAACGGCGGCTTCTTCGTGTCGAAGAACGAGTACCAGATCTCGAAGTCGTTGGGGTTCTTGTAGAGATGCAGGCCCTTGGTGCGGGAATTCTTCGCTGCGATCTTGAGGTCGAGCGGTGTGACACTTATCGTGTCGATCTCCCCGGTCTGGAAGCGCGGCAGCATGTCGCCGCCGGCGTAGATCTTGGCGACCAGGGCGTCGATCGACGGCTTGTAGGGGCCGGTGTATTTCTTGTTGGGGCCGAGCACGACGGTGGCGGTCGGATCGAACTTGCTGAGCGTGTACGGCCCGCAGGTGACGCACGTGTCCGGGTTGATGTTGTAGGTCCCCGACCCGTGCTTGTTGAGGGCCGCCGCCGAAAGTGGTGTGGTGTAGAGACAGGCGGACGGGATGAAGGCGATCGGTCCCTCGGTGGTGATGACCAGCGTGTGCTTGTCGCTGCCCTGCTTCACGCCGATCGAGCTGGTCGGGACCTTGCCCGCCACCGCCTCGGTGTAGTTCTTGATGACGCCGGACCAGAACCAGCTGAAGTCCCACGCATGCTTGGGATCGGCCGAATACCGCAGCGTCTCGACGTAGTCGGCGGCGGTCAGCTCCTTGCCGTCCGACCACATGATTCCGGGCTTGATGTGGAAGGTCCAGCTGAGCTTGTCGGCGGACTGTTCCCAACTGGTCGCCGCCCCGGGAACGATGCTGTAGTCCCGACTCAACCGTACGAGCGGGATGTTGAATTCATCGGCAAGCGGGGCCCGCGAATAGACGGTCTCATAGAAGTCCAGCGCCTTGTAGCTGGCGCCCGTGGAGTCGAACGGCTGCACGTAGTACTGATCCTTTGCGGCCGCCGCCCCGGACTGCAACTTCAGACCGAGGGCATTCTTGGTCCCGGCACCGCTCTGGGTCTTGTTCGCACCGCTGCAGCCGGTGGCGAACGCCAGCGCACCGACGCCACTGGCGACGATGAACCCGCGGCGGGTCAGGTTGGGTAGGCGACCGAGTGTGTCGTTGGTGGGGGATTCCATGTCTGTACCTCGGTTTCCGGTCGGCGCCGGCTCTTAGACGGCAGGCGCAACTACGCTATCCTTCAGGCGTTTCATCCTCGTTACGCAGACGCGGTGACAGGTGCAGCTCGATCATCCGCTCGACGTCTGCCGGGTCACCCGAGCGAAGCATGCCGACGATCGAACGGTGGCTCTCGAGCAACCGCTTTGGCGGCGGCTTCCGTACCACCGCGTCCCGGTAGCCGAATTCCCAGAAGAAACGATGCAGAATTGTGCCTATCGTCACAAGGAATTGGTTTCCGGTGAGCTGCAATAAGGTCTCGTGAAATTTTTCGTGCGTGTCGGCGGCCTCATCGGGGTCATCTTTGTCGAGGATCGCATCGGCCAATTCGTCCAACCGGTCGAGGTCGGCCGGCTCCGCCCGCTCCATCACCAGTCGATAGATCCCGCGATCCCAGATGGCCCGGACCTCCAGATAATCGGGCTCGCTCAGTGTGTCCGATCCCATCCAGGCCGCGATCTGCCGGAAGACGTCGGTGTCGGCGAGGTCAGCCACATAGGTGCCGCTGCCCTGCGTCACCCGCAGCATCCCCAAGCCCTCGAGAGACGCGACGGCCTGGCGCAGGACATTGCGGCTCACTCCGAGCGACTCGGCGAGGCTCGGCTCCGCGGGCAGACGCGTCCCCGGCGCCAGTCGGGCGTCGAGGATGTACTTCCGGAGGGCGTTGGCCGTCTGGTCGGTGAGGCGGGTGCGGCGGACAGCACGTAGCTGACCGGTCGGCAGTGGGTCACTCATTCCCTGTGTGCCTCATTCTCTGGGTGGCGACACGCTACGTCCGGCCGGCGGACGCTGTCAACGACCGATGCGCAGTCGTAACCAAGTGAGGCGCAGGTCTAGCGGGACGCGAACTCCCGGATGGCGAGGGCCATCCGCTCGTAGTCCGCCGGCCGGTTGTAGACATGCGCGGAGAGACGGATCGTGCCGCGGCCGTTCCACTGCGGCATCGACGTCTCGATGCCGCGTGTCACCAGATGATCTTGAAGTGCCTGCGACTTCTCCCGGGTGTCGGCGAGGCCGACCGGCAGCGGCACCGTCGCGAGGCTGAGCCCGGCGTCGTGGCTGAGTTCCTCGGCCGGGACGTCGAGGATCTCGGCCACCCTTCGCTGTGCCCATTGCACAAGTGTCTCGTTGTGCGTGCGTACCCGCTCCCAGCCGAGCGAGCCGAGCAGCCGTAGCGCGGTCGGTGCGGCCAGCCAGGCCGACAGGTCGTTGGTACCGACCCGATCGAACGCGGCGGGGAAACCGTCGAGTTCATTGGCCGATACCACCAGCGGGCGCATCATCCCGCGCCATTGCGGAGCCACCCAGAGCACTCCCGTTCCGGCCGGGGCGCACGGCCATTTGTGCAGGTTCCCGACCCAGAAATCGGCGCCAATAGCGGGAACGTCGACGGGCAGCATGCCTGGTGCATGGGCGCCGTCCACCAGGACCGGTGCCCCAGCCCGGTGGGCGATGCGGGCCACCGCCTCGATCGGGAACCGCCGCGCGGTGGCCGATGTCACCTGGTCGATGACGACGAGACCGGTGCGGTCCGAACAGTGCATCTCGATGATGGCCGCGATCTTCTCGTCGGTGCTGTCCACCGGAACGTCGGCGACCACGCGGACGGCTCCGGTGCGTGCACACAGCCGATCCAGGGCCAGGGAGACGAAGCCGTAAATGTGATTGGTGCACAGCACCTCATCCCCGGGCCGCAGGGCCAGTGACTGCGCGACGACGGAGACGCCGGCGCTGACATTGCTGACGAAGGCCAGGCCCGCGGAGTCGGCACCGAGAAATTGCGCCACCTCGGCCCGCGCCTCGGTGACCAGGCCCGGCATCTCCCGGTGGAACCAGCGCATGGGGTTGGCTGCCATCCGCCGCCGGAAGCCATCCTGCGCCTCCAGCACCGGCCCGGGTACGGCGCCGAAAGAACCGTGGTTGCAGTGCGCCACGTCCGGGTCCAGGAGCCACAGGCGCCGGACGTCGTCCCAGTCATCGCCCCACACCGAGTTGCCGCTCATCGGCACCGCCTCTCGTCGCCACGTAGCGTAGCGACGAGAAGTCGCCGGGGCCGCCACCTGGTCCGGCCGGGATCTCGGGGAATTCCGGGCCATCACCGGTGTTGCTACCATCCCGCCACGGCATGATCCGTACGCCGTCCGCCGCCGTCACCCCGCGCCTACGCCGCATGGTGGCATCGCCGGTCAAGGTCTCCCGGGGCCCGCGATACCCCTGTCCGGCAGGCATGCCCTCCGTCGGTGGGATGCGTGGGGTCTCGCCGGAGATGGACGAAGCCGTGCCGAAGAAGCAGACCACCGCAGGAAAGAAGGCGCGCGCCGCCTCTCGCGCGGGCGAGAAGTACACGGCCGCCCTGCGCAGGCAGCAGGCGTCCGCCGCCCTCTCGGACGAGGGCATCTCCGGGACATCTCCGCCTCCCGCATCTCTCGCCCACCGCAGCCTGCTGCACCATCCGCCGGGCTTCCGGCCCTTCCGGGGCACCGATCTGTTCGACCGGATCGGCGGTCAGCCGACCATCGACGCACTCGTCGACCACCTCTATGACGACCTCGCGGACGACAAGGAGCTGCGCCCCCTGTTCCCCCGCGACCTCGCCGGGACCCGGGCGATGCAGAAGCTGTTCTTCGGCGAGTGGTTGGGCGGTCCCCGTCGTTACAGCGAGCAGGCCCATGCGGGTCTCCGACACCGGCACGACGGACTTCCCATCACACCGGACCTGGCCGGGCGGTGGCTCGAGCATCTCCGCCGCGCGATGGAGGCGACCATCGCCTCGGAGAGCGATCGCAGGACGATCTCTGCTCAGGTCCGTTCCCTAGCCATGGTCCTCGTCAACGACCAGATGGCTCCCGCACGGCCCGCCGGGCGGAGGTCCAAGCGCGGCCGGGCAGGCAGCGCATCGAAGGATCGTCAGGAAGTGGCCTGGTGCGGGATCGGCGCCCGCACCGTCAAACGGGCGACCGACCTCGCCCGTCGCGGCGATGTCACCGGGGTGGAGTCGGCGGTGGCCGGGGCGCCGGATCTCCGGCGTCCGACGTACGCCGCGGCGATCATGCAGACGGCCGCGCTCGCCGGTCGCACCGAGGTCGTGCAGATGCTTCTGGACCACGGCGTCGGTGCCGACCATCCCTTCTTTCTCCCGGTGGGCGCCACCGGGCTCGCGTTCGAGCGGGTGGTGTACGTGACGCCGCTGTGTGCGGCGCGGATGAAGCGTCGTGCCGCGGTCGAGTCGCTGCTCCTAGCGGCCGGTGCCCACGACGACGTCTTCACCGCGTCGTTCCTCGGCGACCTCACCGGGCTCGCCCGGATGCTCGCGGCCGATCCCGGCCTTGCGCAGACGCCCGACCCGGCGGTCGACGTCCTCGACATCACCCCGGTCGAGCACTCGGTCGCCGGCGGGCAGGTCGACGCGCTGCGGATCATCCTCGACCACGTGACCGCACCGCTTCAGGGTGCTGCCCGGGCGTTGCGGGGGGCCGCCGAAAAGGGCAGCGTGGCGATGGTCGAACTACTGCTCGCGCGTGGGGCGGACGCGACGCGGGTCGGCGTCGGACGCTGGGTCCTGCATCCCGAGCTCGCTCCACTGCTCGCCGGCCGGGGCGCGTCGATCGACTCGTCCGGTTCGTGGATCGGCGCGAGCTGCACCGGAAACCAGGGCCGCAAGGACGATCCGGACTACGTCCGCGCCCTGCTGGGCCACGGTGCCCGCGCGGACGACCGTCGGAGCGGTGATCCAGGGCGGACGAGCGGTGTCGAGGCTCTCGACGCGACCGCGCTGCACTACGCCGCCAAGGCGGGATTCCTGGGGACCATCGACGTACTTCTCGAGCACGGAGCAGATCCGCACGCCCGCGACAGCCAGGGCCGCACACCGCTCGACTGGCTCGACCAGGCCGCGCCGTCCGTTCCCCGAGCCGCGGTCCGCGCCCTGCTCACGGCCGACCGGCGTCGAGTGAACCGCTAACCATGACGGCGGCCGGGCGACATCGACCCGGGCCGGGCGGTGCGTCGCCGGCCTCGTTACCCGGCCGCTCCCCAACCTCCGCCGCCGGGTGTCTCGACCGTCACCACGGCACCCGCGGCGATCTCGCGGCTCGCCTTCGCCGGCAGCGGCTCTCCGTCGAGAAGGTTGCGACCCACCCGGCCGGGTTCGCCGCCCGCGGCGCCGGCGGGACGGTGCCGGCGCCGGTCGGTGAGCAGCGACAACGACGCGGGTTCGAGTACCTCGATCTCGCGGACCAGCCCGTCGCCGCCCCGATGGCGGCCGGCGCCGCCGCTGCCGTCGGCGATCTCGTAGCGCCGTACCCGCATCGGGTACTCCAACTCCAGCGCCTCGACCGGGGTGTTGCGGGTGTTGGTCATGCCGACCTGCACCGCGGACGGACCTGGCCCGGCCGACGACGCGCCCTGGCCGCCGGCGAGCGTCTCGTAGTAGGTCCAGCCCCGGCCGCCGATGACGAGGTTGTTCATCGTGCCCTGTCCCTGGGCGGGCAGATCGGTCGCGGCCGCGAGGGCCAGCAGCACCGTGTCGGCGATGCGCTGGGAGGTCTCGACGTTTCCGGCCACCACCGCGGACGGGCGGCGGGCGTTGACCAGCGTCCCCTCCGGCGCCACCACCGACAGCGGCGCGTAGGTGCCGGCGTTGGCCGGCACGTCGTCGGGCAGCAGCACCCGCAAGGCGAAGCAGCAGGCCGACCGGGTAACCGCCGGCGGGCAGTTGACGTTGCCCGGCACGGCATCGGCGGTGCCGGTGAAGTCGACCTCCATCCGGTCGCCGTCGATCGTGACCGCCACCCGCAGCGGTACGTCGTCGTCGGTGGTGCCGTCACCCTCCAGCTCACCGGCCGCTTCGTACCGCCCGTCGGGAAGTCCGGCCAGGACCTGACGCGCGCGTCGCTCGGCGTAGCGGCGCACCTCGGCGAATGCGGTGAGCACGACGTCGCGCCCGCGTCGGTCCATCAACTCGCGCAACCGCGGCTCGGCGACCCGGTTCGCCGCCACCTGGGCACGGAAGTCGCCACGACGCAACGCCGGGGTCCGCGAGTTGGCCAGGACCAGCGCCAGCACGTCCTCGACGAATCGGCCCGCACGCATCAGCCGCACCGGCGGGATGATCAGGCCCTCCTGGTAGATCTCCCGCGAGTCCGCGGGCATCGATCCGGGTCGCATGCCACCCATGTCGGAATGATGGGCCCGGGTCGCGGCGTAGCCGACGATCTCGTCGCCCCCCGCGGTGAGCGGGGAGACCAGCGTGACGTCCGGCAGGTGGTTGCCGCCTTGGAAGGGGTCGTTGAGGGCCCAGACGTCGCCCGGCGCCGGGCCGGCCGCGATCACCACCCGGACCGACTCCGGCATCGCCCCGAGATGCACCGGGACGTGGGCCGCCTGTGCCACCAGCCGGCCCTCGGCGTCGAACAGTGCGGCCGAGCAGTCCCGCCGTTCTTTGATGTTGGACGAATAGGCCCCGCGCACCAGGGTGGTGCCCATCTCCTCGGCGATGCCCTCCAGTGCGTTGACGAGCACCGAGAGGGTGACCGGATCGAGCCCGTCGGCGCCGGACCGGGTCGGGCCGCTCATCATTCGCCTCCCGTCGCGGAGCGGGCCAGCACCAGCGTGCCGACGTCGTCGACCCGGCCGGCCCACCCGGGCCGGACGACGCAGGTCGCCTCGCCGAACTCGACGATCGCAGGGCCGACCACCTCGTCCCCCGGACCGAGCGCGGCCCGGGGCAGCACATCGACCTCGACCCAGGCGCCGTCGATGCGTGCCGTGCGGCGACCCGCCCGCGCCTCGGGATCGGCCGGCGGCGCCGTGATCTTCGGCCGCTCTCCCGCGATCGTGGCGGTCAGCCGTACGGCCACCAGTTCCACCGGCTCGTCATCCATCCGGTAGCCGTGCCGTTGCTCGTGCGCAGCGCCGAAGGCACGGACGATGCCGGGGAGGAGCCCGTCCCCGTCCGGGGAGTCATCCACCGCGACGGTGAGCTCGAAGGACTGCCCGGCGTAGCGACAGTCGGCGGCGCGGGCGAGGGTCGCCCCGGGCAGGTCGCGGTCGGCGGCGGCGGCCAGCTCCGCGAATTCCGCCTCCACCTCCGCGGCGGTGAGGTCGGCGAGGACGCCGAGCCGGGCGTGCGAATAGTCCCGCCGCAGGTCGCCCACCGCCAGGCCGAGTGCGGAGAGCACGCCGCTCGCGTAGGGCACCAGCACCCGGGTCATCCCCATCTCCTCCGCCAGCGAGCAGGCGTGCATGCCGCCCGCCCCACCGAAGGCCACCAAGGAGAGGTCGCGCGGGTCGAGGCCGCGTTCGACGGTGATCACCCGCAGTGCGCGCACCATCTCGGCGTCGGCGACGGCGACCACCCCGGCGGCCACCTCGTCGACCGGGAGACCGACGGCGTCGCCCAGGCGTTCCAGAGCGTCGCGGGCGGCGGTCGCGGCCAGGGTGACGTCGCCGCCGAGCCGTGCGCCGTCGGGCAGATAGCCCAGGTGCAGGTTGGCGTCGGTCACGGTCGGCAGCTCCCCGCCGCGCTGGTATGCGGCGGGCCCGGGCTCCGCGCCGGCCGATTCCGGACCGACCCGCAGGGCTCCCCCCTCGTCGGCCCAGGCGATGGAGCCGCCGCCGGCGCTCACCGTGTGGACGTCGACCATCGGCAGCTGCAGCGGGACACCGGCGATCACCGCCTCGGTCGTGGTCTGCACGCGTCCGTCCAGCACGGTCGCCACATCCGTCGAGGTGCCGCCCATGTCGAAGGTCAGCAGGTCGTGCACGCCGGACAGGCCGGCGACGTAGGCACCCCCCACCACCCCACCGGCCGGGCCGGACAGCACGCAGGCTGCGGCGTGCGCGGCCGCCACCTCGAGCTCGACGACCCCGCCGGAGGATTGCATGACCAACGGCGGCGCCAGGCCGACACGTCGGGCGCCCGCGGCAAGCGAGTGCAGGTAGGACGACAGCCGCGGGGTGAGGTAGGCGTCGGCCACAGTGGTGGAGGTCCGCTCGTACTCGCGGGACTCCGGCAGCACCTCGCTGGAGAGGGTGATCGGGATCTCCGGCAACAGGTCCGCGAGGATCTCCCCCACCCGCCGCTCATGGGCCGGGTGCAGGAAGGAGAACAGCAGGCAGACCGCCACCGACTCGACCCCCGCCGCGCGCATCCGGGAGGCGGCGTCGCGCACCGATTCCTCGTCCAGCGGAGTCAGCACACCCTCGGGCCCGCACCGCTCCCGCACGACGAAACGCAGCGAGCGGGGCACCAGCGCCGCCGGCCGGTCGCGGGTGAGGTCGTAGAGCGCCGGCCGGTCCTGCCGGCCGATCTCCAGGATGTCCCGGAAACCCTCCGTCGTGACCAGGGCCGTGCGGGTCCCCCGTCGTTCGAGCAGCGCATTGGTCGCGACGGTGGATCCGTGCGCCAACCAGTCGACCGTGCGCGGATCGATCCCGGAACGCTCGACGACCGCCAGCACGCCGCGGGCCTGGTCGACCGGAACCGACGGAACCTTGGCAAGCACGAGGTGACCGTCGACGACGGCGGCGAGGTCGGTGAACGTGCCCCCGACGTCGACACCCAGGCGTGTGCTCACGGTCCCCTCCTCGATGTGACCGAGAGCGTAGCGGCGTGGTGCCCGCCGGCCGGCGTGGCAGGGCGGCCCGCACGGCCGGAGCCGGCTCGTCGGCGCCAAGGCTCGGCATCGTCGCGGCGGCCCCCCCGGTCCTCCGCGCACGGTCAGGTCGGTGACGCTCTCCAGACCTGGATCCCCTCGATGATGGCGAGCCCGCCCATGACGAGACCGGCGACCGGCACCGCCCACCACCAGCCGAGCCAGGTGTCGAGCGCCCCACCGAGAAGGGCGATGGCCGCGGCGTAGGCACACATGAGGGTCTCGACGGCCTCCGCGACGAGGGTGCGGCTGCCCAGCGAGTGTCCGGTACGGCGCTTCCACAGCGAGAGCACCGGCATGACCAGAAGAGCGGTGGCGGCCACCGCAAGGCCCGGGACGGAGTGCTCGGGGTGCTCGTCGGTGACGAGTTCGTGGGTGCTCTCGATGAAGAGGTAGAGGGCGCTGGCGAACAGCGCGATGCCGATCAGGTGGATGGCCCGCGTCTCGCGGTCCTCGTCCCTGCCCTGGAGTTGCCAGATGACGACCGCCGCGGTGAAGAGCTCGATCACCGAGTCCAGACCCAGCCCGACCAGCGCGATCGAGGAGGCGATGATGCCGGCGGTGAGGGCCACCGAAGCCACCCCGACGGTCCAGACCATGGTGGTGCCCAGAAGCAGGAATCCCCTGCGGCGCAACCGCTCGAGGTCGATCTCGGTCACGGCGGCGGCCCGTGCGACGCGGCCCTCAGAGCTCCCCGGGAATCTCGCCGTCCCGGATGGCGGCGCACAGGCGTTGGTGATCACGTTCGGTCTGATCGGCGTAGGCGACCGCGAAGTCGGTGATCGCGCGGACGAAGACCTCGCCGGATCCGACGTAGCCGTGGATCGCGGCGGGGTCGCCGCTGCGGGCGTGGGCCCGCGCAAGTGTCCACCCGCACAGGTCACCCAGCAGCGTCAGGGCGTTCTCGTCGATGCCGTCGGTGTCGAGCTTGCCCTTCATGTCCCACAGCTGCCGCACGTAGTAGTCCACGCCGTCGACCTGCCCTCGGGTCCAGCCGAGGAAGATGTCCCCCGCCGCCTGGATGGTCCGTTGCCCCTGGACGACCCGCTGGCCGTGATGGCGATAGCGACTCGCCCCGGCGTAGGGCTCGAGCACCGAGGTGCCGGCCTGCTTCACCTGCAGGAAGAGCAGGTTGTCATCGCCGCCGTCGAAGAGCGCCACCCAGCATCGGGTGCCGACGCTGCCGACACCCACCACCTTGATCGCAAAGTCGACCAACTCGTAGCGGTCGAAGAGCACCTGCATGTGCGGCGGCAGGGTGCTGCGGTAGGCCTTCGCCGCCCTCAGCACGAGCTTGTCGTCGAGGTCGGTGTGGAAGAGCTCCGGTGGGTCGTCCATCAGGCGGGGGACCCCGTCGACCCTTGTCGTCAGCCGGCGGACGGCACGAAGATGGTCCTTCTTGCGTGCCTTGCGGATCAGCCGCATGGCCCGGCGGTAGTGCTCCGCGTCGATGTGCGCCCGCTTGAGGATCCCGCCCAACTCGACGCTGTCCAGGTGCGAATACCAGACGTCCAGCCACGGTTCCCGCGCATATGTGGCCATCCGGCTCGCGTACTCCCGGGTGATGTTTCCCGCGACCCGTCGGTACGCCGCGGTGGAGAACCCGTTCTGCCGGGCCACCACCACCGTGCTCGCCACGAGCCGTTTGAGGTCCCACTCGAACGGCGCCGGCAACGTCTCGTCGAAGTCGTTCAGATCGAAGTTCAGCTTGCGCTCGGGGGTGCCCAGGAGCCGGAAGTTGCCGATGTGCGCGTCGCCGCAGGCCTGGACACGAAGACCCGACGTCGGTGTCGTCGCCAGGTCGGAGGCCATCACTCCAGCCGACCCCCGCAGAAACCCGAACGGCGACGCCGCCATCCGGGTGTGCTTGAGCCCCATGAGTTCGGCGAGCCGCTCCGACTCGGACCCACGGAGGACCGCGACCGGGTCGGGCCGCGAGCCGGCCGGCGTCCAGTCTCCGTGCGACGAGCGCGGTACGTCGGCCCGGATCGCCCGGCCGGCCGTTCGCCGATCGGCTGCACTCAGTGGGCTCATCCTTGACCACCACGCCTCGGTCTACCGCTGATCATCCCCGGCTCACGGCACGAAGCCAATGATCGCAACCCGGGGGCCGTCGTTCACGAGGTTTCGGCCGACCGGTCGGACGTCCGGCGGGCGGCCGCGGTCCGCACCCCGGCATCATCGTGCGCCCTACTCGCACATCCGGGCCGATCATGCGAGTACACGACACGATGTCGACCCACCCGGGCACCTGGCGGCCGACTCCGGCATCATCAGGACGCCGCACCTGAGTGTTCGACCACGCGACGAGGAGGGATCGGTGAGCTCGATCGAGGGACACCGGCTGGCGTCGGTCCATGCCTTCGAGATCGTCAGCCGTTACCCGCGGACGGTCGGGCGCAACGCGCGTCTCGGAGCGCACGGCGACGGCCCGACGAGCACAGCGGTGTCCGTGACGACCGCAGCCGGCGCGGTGGGATGGGGCCTCGCGACCGGCCCGGTCGAGCCGACCCGGTCACTCGTCGGCAGACCGGTCACCGAGCTGATCGACCCGTCGATCGGCGTCGTCGAGCCGGCTGCCCTGCCGTTGGACTATGCGCTGCACGACCTCCTCGGCGTCGTCCTCGGCCGGCCCGTGCACGAACTGCTGGGCGGAGCCGGCGAGCAGACCCTCGACTGCTACGACGGGGCGATCTACCTCGACGACCTCGACGTGTCTCCCGACCGGGCCATCGACACGGTCCTGACGAACTGCGCGACGGACCACGCCGCCGGATTCCGTGCCTTCAAGCTGAAGATCGGTCGCGGCCACCGGTGGATGGCTGCGGCCGAAGGACTGGCCCGCGACATCGAGGTGACCCGGGCGGTGCGCAAGCACTACCCGGACGCCGACATCCTCGTCGATGCCAACGACGGGTTCACCGTCGCCGACGCGCTGCACTATCTCGACGCGGTCCAGGACTGCGGATTGTTCTGGCTCGAGGAGCCCTTCGCCGATGATCGCGACGACCTGACCCGGCTCCGCCGGTATCTGCGCGACACGGCGTCGCCGACATTGGTCGCCGACGGCGAGTTCCGGCCGGACGTCCCGTCGCTGCTCTCCCTGGCTGCCGACGGGCTTGTCGACGTGCTGCTGATGGATGTCGTCACGTACGGGCTGACCGCGTGGCGGAAGGTGATGCCCGAGGTCCGCCGGGCCGGAGTCGCGGCGTCGCCGCACGCGTGGGGCGACCCGCTCAAGACGCTCTACGCGGCGCAGATCGGGGCCGGGCTGGGCAACGTCCGCACGGTCGAGGGCGTGCCCGGGACGATCGTGGGCGTCGACACCACCGGCTACCGGCTCGACGCGGGACGGCTGAGCGTGCCCACGACCGCCGGCTTCGGGATCCCGGTACCGGACGGCGTCCTGGCGCGCTGACCGGCGCCCGGATCACCCGGCTCGCCGACCGCGCTCCTTTCCCTAGCGGGCCCGTCGCCATCATTGGACGCCGTACTCGCAAATAGGACCAAGAAATGCGAGTAGCGCGTCCAATGTCGCCGCGCCGAACCCTCCCGGCATCGTCGTGCGCCGTACCCGCATCTCCCGACCGAATGTGCGAGTAGCGCGCACGATGTCGCGGCCGCCCTCCCCCGGGCCGCCGCCCGGCAGGCGACAAATACGGAACAAGACCACAAAACACCGTAGCGGTGCGTCGCCATCTGTAAGTAGTTGACGTTGATTAGTCGATTCTGACTATAGTGCGGACATCGAGAACTGCTCTCCTCCGAGGAAGGAACAGCGATGGAGACGACATCCGACGTCGATGCACCGGTCCGGATCCCGGCCGGCGAGATCCACATCGAGGTCGACCTCGATCACGGCGTACTCACGCTGCTCGTCGCGGACGACGCGGTCGTCGACGGCTGGGCCCTGCACCGCCTCGGCCGCGGGCGGGTCAAGGACGCGACCGGCTCGACGGCCGCCGCAGGCCGCCGCATCGTGCTCACCGGCCAGGTCCGCAGCGCTGAGGTCCGGGTCAAGCGGGGCATCGCCGTGCTGTCGGCCATGTGCTCCCGCGACTATGTCGCCGACCTGCGGCGTGCGCACCGGGAGGGCGGCGTACCCACCGTCGACGACCCGACCCGCGCCACCTGACCACCGCCCCACCGTCCACCTCACACGGAAACGAAAGGCAGCGTCATGACCGACACACGCACCGCCCTGATCATCGGCGGTGGCATCGCCGGACCGGTCGCCGCGATGGCGTTACAGAAGGCGGGAATCGAGGCCAGGGTCTTCGAGGCCTACGGCGACACCGCCGGCGGCATCGGCGGCGGCCTGAGCGTCGCACCCAACGGCCTGAACGCACTCGGAGTCGTCGGGGTCGACGACGCCATCCGACGGATCGGCGAGCCGATCACGACGATGGTCATCGAAAGCTGGACCGGCAAGCGGCTCGGCGAGTTCCGCGGAGCGCCAGGCCTGCCGGCGCAACAGTTCGTCTACCGCGCGGACCTCTACCGGGCGCTCTACGACGAGGCGGCCGGCCGCGGGATCCGCACCGAGCACGGCAAGCGGCTGGTCGACGTCACCGACACCCGCGAGGGAGTGACCGCGCACTTCGCGGACGGCACGGAGGCCGGCGCCGACATCCTGATCGGGGCGGACGGCATCCGCTCGACGATCCGGTCGCTGATCGACCCGTCGGCCCCGCAACCCCGGTACGCCGGGCTGCTCAACTTCGCCGGGCGGATCGACGACACGGGTCTGGCCTCGACCGACGGCCGGATGCACATGGTCTTCGGCAAGCGGGCGTTCTTCGGCTACCAGATACTCGACGACGGGAGTGGCGGATGGTTCGTCAACCTCCCGCGCGAGGTGGCGATGACCCGCGCCGAGGCCCAGGAAATCGGCCTCGAGCAATGGCGGCAGCTGCTCTGCGACGCCTTCAGCGACGACCGCTGCCCGGCGATCGATCTGATCCGGCGTACCCCTGCCGACGAGCTCCTGGTCATCGGCCCGATGGAGGACATCCCCACCGTGCCGACCTGGAGCAACGGCCGGTTGGTGCTCATCGGCGATGCCGCGCACGCGACCTCGCCGAGCTCCGGGCAGGGCGCGTCGCTGGCGGCCGAGAGCGCGGTTCAGCTGGCTCGCTGCCTGCGTGATCTCCCGCACACACAGGCCTTCACGGCGTACGAGGACATGCGCCGGGCCCGCGTCGAGAAGGTGATCGCCATGGCTGCCCGGACCAACAGCAACAAGGCGGCCGGACCGCTCGCCCGCATCTTCCGTGACCTGGTGATGCCGATTGCGCTGAAGGTGGTCGCCAAACCGGAGCGACTGGCCTGGCAGTACGACTACCGCATCGACTGGGACGCTCCGGTCACGGGGGCGTCGCCGCGGGTGGCGGCCGCCGCCTGAGACGGCGGGTGTAGAGCCGGATTCCCGGTCGGGCGGTCAGGCCATGGGCGATGACGCTCAGCAGGATCGTGAGGGTAACGGCGTCGATCACCGTGTCGGACGTCGAGCCGGTGAAGGCGTCGAAGGCGATCAGGCCGAAGACGACCGAGGCGAGGCCACGCGGGCCGAACCAGCCGATGAACAGCACACTCGGACGGCCGAGGCGCGTCCCGAGCAGTCCGACCGCGACCGGCACCATGCGCATCACCGTCAGGGCGAGTATGGCGAACACGACCGTCTGCCAGGTCGCGCTCTCCAGGGCTTTGACGAGGATGGTTCCGAAGAAGAACCACACGAGAAGGGAGAGCAAATCGCCGGTCCGGGTGTCGAATTGCACGCTGGCCTTGCGGGCCGGACGGTGCACCACCGCGCCGAAGGCGAGTCCGCCGACGAAGGCCGAGATGAATCCGTTGCCGCCGAGCTCGACGGCGGCGGCATAGGTGACCAGAGCCAGACCGAGTACGGCGATCGCCCGGTAGGCCGGCGCGGCCCAGCCGCGCCGGCCGCCGAGCGCGAGCAGGAATCCCCCGAGGAGGCCGATTCCGACACCGATGCCGGCTCCGATCACCATGTCCAGGACGGCGGCGCCGGGTCCGGCCTCGGTTCCGAACACGCTCTCACCGGCTGCGGCGGCGATGAAGAAGGTGACGAACGGCGTCGCGATTCCGTCGTTGAGCCCGCTCTCGACGGTGAGGATGCGGCGGATGCGGGGCGGCACCGCCCGGTCGTTGGTCACCGCTTCGCCGAGCGCCGCATCCGTCGGCGCCACCGCCGCGGCGATGACCGCGGCCGCCCAGGGGTTGAGGCCCGGGAAGAGGAGGATCGCCAGACCCGCGCCGAGCGCGACGGACAGCGGCAGGCCGACGAACAGGAGCCTGAGGGGCACACCGGCGTCCCGCTTCAGCTCGCGCAGGTTCACCAGGGCTGCGCCGGAGAAGAGCAGCAGGGCGAGGGTGATCTCGGCCAGGCTGCGCAGATCCACGTTGCGGATGGTGACGTGGAGAAGTGCGACAGGCTCGTTCTCGAAGATCACCCCGAGCGCGACGAACGCGATCGGCGCGCTGATGTCGAGCCGTTCCAGCCGCGCAGACAGCAGTCCCCACACGACCAGGCAGGCCGACAGGATCAGGAGGAGCTCGGTGTCCAGGCCCTGTTCCATCCGCACACCCCAGCGGCCACCGTCGCAGTCCCGCCGGCCCGCTGCGTCACCCGATCAGGGTGATCCCGCGGGTGGATCCCCCGTGTCCGCCCGGCTCAGCCGATCTCGTCCAGCCTGCCGGTGGCGACGTCGAAGACGAAGCCGCGGACGGAGTCCTTCTTCGGCAGGAACGGGCTGGCCATGATCCGCGCGATGGACTGGCGGACGTCGCCGGGGCCGTCCGCGAACGCCTCGGCCGCCCAGTCCGGCTTGATCCCGACGTCGTCCTGGATCGACTGCTTGAACTCGTCGTCGCGGAAGGTGAGCATCCCGCATTCCGTGTGATGGATGAGGATGATCTCCTCCGTCCCGAGCAGACGCTGGCTGATCGTGAGGGAGCGGATCGTGTCACCGGTCACGACACCGCCGGCGTTGCGGATGACGTGCGCCTCGCCCTCGCGCAGACCGAGGATCCGGTAGACGTCCAGGCGGGCGTCCATGCAGGCGACGACCGCGACCTTCTTCGCCGGCGGCGACGGAAGCGAGCCGGAGAACGTCTTGGCGAATTCGCCGTTGTTCGAGAGCAGTTCGTCGGTGGCCGTCATGGCGTGCAACCCCAGTCGGTTAGGTGGGAAACAGTATGCCCGTCAACTCGAGAAGTGGGTGACCGGCCGCTAGCGCGGCACGCCGTCCACGATGGTGTCGACCTTCTCGTCGTAGAACGCGACAAGGCCCGCGATGGGCAGCAGCTGACGGGTCGGGAAGGCGTAGGACCACGCCAGGTCCGGATGGACGGTGTCACCGACCCGGACCGACCAGTAGTCGCTCGTCGTTCCCTTGTACGGGCACTCGGTGACCGTGTCGGTCGCGACGAGGACCCCGAAGTCGATGTCGGTCCGGTCGACGTAGTGGCGGGTCGGCAACCCCGTCTCGAACACCATGACCGGCGAGTTCGACTCGGCCAGCACGGTGCCTTCCAGTTCGATCCGGACGGATCTGGTCGACCGCAGGGCGTCGACCCGGGTGTAGGGGTTACGCGGGTGCACGAAGACCTGTTCGTCCTCCTCGTACCAGCTGTCCAGCGCTCGCCATTCGAACCGCACCGTGCCCGTCAGCCCGTCGATGTCGGAGTCGACGAGGAGTCTCGCGGCGTCCGGGCGCAGTGTGTCGCCTACCCGGAGATCGTGCAGTTGCACCGGACCGCGTCGGGTCTGCTGTGTTCGCTGCCGGGCGACGAGCAGGTCGGTGCGCACGTCGTCGACAGGAACGTAGTACTGCGGATAAGCCTGCGATTCCCAGACGTAGCGGGCACGGGTCGTATCCAGAACTTTCCGGCCGGACAGGAACGCCCGGATCCGGCGCGGGACCGGCTCGACGTGGTTGACCGGGACGATGACCTGCGGATAGCCGCCCATGGGAATCAGCCTATCCGGGCGCGTCGACCGATAGCCTGCACAGGAGCAGCCGGTTGGCGGGAGGGGGTTGCCGACGTGTCATTCGTGTCTCGTGGTTTCACCGGGCGTCGACGCGCGGGAGAAGGCCCGCCCGGTAGGTTACCGCCAGGGCAGTACGACGTGGGCGACGGTTTCCCCGTGCTGTCCGCCGGCCCGACCCCGCACACGTCGACGGACCGCTGGGATTTGCGCGTGCAGGGCCAGATCGACGACGTACGCCGATGGAGTTGGGACGAGTTCCGTGCGCTGCCGCGGGAGTCGATGACGGTCGACATCCACTGCGTGACGAGCTGGTCGAAGTTCGGCACCCGCTGGGAAGGGGTGTCGGTCGACGCCCTGCTCGGCGACGTGGAGACGGCCGCCGAATTCGTCACCGCCTTCAGCGATGGCGGCTACACGACCAACCTGCCGCTCGCCGACCTGACCGACGGCCAGGCATGGGTGGTCGACACCTACGACGGTGCGCCGCTGCCGCCCGAGCACGGCGGGCCGGCCCGGCTCCTCGTGCCACACCTCTATTTCTGGAAGTCCGCCAAGTGGATACGCGGCCTCGCCCTCACGCTGACCGACGAGCCGGGCTTCTGGGAGACCTTCGGCTACCACAACTACGGTGACCCGTGGCAGGAACAGCGGTACGCCGGCGACTGAGCTGGCAGCGCGCCGAGGTGCTCGGCGTACGACGCGAGACCCCGCGCGCCTGCCGGCTCAGCCTGCGACCCCCGGACTGGCACGGGCACCGGCCCGGCCAGCACGTCGACGTACGCCTGACCGCCCCCGACGGATACACGGCACAGCGCAGCTACTCCATCGCCTCCCCGCCGGAGGCGTCCGGGATCGACCTGGTCGTCGAACGACTGGACGACGGCGAGGTGTCGCCGTACCTCACCGACGAGCTGCGCGACGGCGACCTCCTCGAGCTCCGGGGACCGATCGGCGGCTTCTTCGTCTGGCCGGCCGACCCCGACGGCCCGGTGCAGCTGATCGCCGGCGGCTCCGGTGTGGTGCCCTTCCTCGCGATGCTCGGCCACCATCGCGCGTCGGCGAGCACGGTGCCGGTGCGCCTGCTCTACTCGGCGCGCACCGACGACGACATCATCGGTCGCGCGGAGCTCGAGGACCCGGGAGGCGCCGCCGAAGTGAGCGTGACGCTGACCCGCGACGCTCCCGACGGCTGGACCGGGCCGACCGGGCGGGTCGACGCGGGGCTCCTGGCCGAACGCACCGTCACGGCGGCGCAGCGACCGCAGGTGTTGGTGTGCGGCCCGACCGGCTTCGTCGAGAGCGTGGCCCGCGGGCTCGTCGAGCTCGGCCACGATCCCGGCCGGATCAAGACCGAACGCTTCGGAGCGACGGGAGGACCGTGATGACCGACCCCGACGGACCGGACGACCGGAGACTGGACGCCAACGCGGCGGCCGGGCCGCTCGCCGAGCTGTTCACGGTGGATCTGACGGTCGCGGTCGCGACCTGCGCCAGCTGTGGCAGCAGCGGCCCGCTGGCCGCCCACGACCTCTACGCCGACGCTCCGGCACTCGTCGTACGCTGCCCGCACTGCTCTGGCGTCGTACTCCGTTACGCCAGTACCGACGGCACGATCCGGCTCGACCTGACCGGGACCCGGCTGCTCACCGTCACCGTTCCGACCGACACCCCCTAGAGGACCGTCATGCCCGAGATCTGCACGCACCTGCCTCCCGTGGACAACGTCGCGCCGAGCGGCAACGGCTGCGTCGAATGCCTGGCGACCGGCGGCCGGTGGGTCCATCTGCGTCGGTGCGTCGACTGCGGTCACATCGGCTGCTGCGACAGCTCCCCGAACCGGCACGCCACCGCGCACGTCCGCGCCGAGGACCACCCGCTGATCCAGTCCTTCGAGCCGCAGGAGGAGTGGTACTACTGCTATGCCGACGACCTGATGTTCACCCGGGAAGGGGCGGCACCCGGTCCGTCCCACACCTGAGATCAGCCGGCCCACACCGAGATCACCAGCTCAGCAGGGCGGCCAGCTCGGCGTTGCGCTGTGCGAACGCCGTCCAGGCGGCCGGCGTCGTGGCCAGCCTCCGGCGCGCGGCGCGTTCGGAGCACGCCGCCTGCCGCCAGACGCAGAGTCGCCCGGCCCGGACCTCACAGTGCAGCAGCACCCCGTCGGCCCAGCCGTAGAGGTCGGCGTCCTCCGTTTCGGCCGTCGTCGCTCGCTGGACGCCCGAGATCCAGCCGACCGCCTCGATCTCGGCCTGCAGCCGGGCCGCGAGCTCGAAGGAGAGCGCCCCGGCGGCGGCGTCCCGCCGTCGTCCGAGCTCGGCCAGCAGGCCGGCCACGGCCTCGCCGTCCCGGTCGAATACCGCCGCGGCCCGCCGGACGAGGGTCTGCCGGCACCCGGCGTCGACGCCCCGGATCCGGGCCAGGTCGCGACCGGACCCGCGCACGTCCGCGCCGGCGTACCCCAGCGGGTGCACCCGCTCGACCGCGGACACGGCCAGCCGCGCCTTCTGCCCCCCGAGGTAGGGCCCGAAGACCCACGTCCCGGTCTCCGGTCGCGACTCGTGGACCACGGTCAGTCCCGGGGACCGCGGCCCGCCGTCGAGCCGGATGAAGACCGGCACCTCGGCACCACCGGCGGTGCGGTTCCACGGTGACAGCCGCCGTTCGAGCAGGTTGCGCTCGAGCCAGGCCGCCTCGTGTTCAGACGCGCATTCGATCGCCTCCAGCCGGGCGATCCGGGACACCATCCGGGACAGGTGTCCCCGGTCGCGCAGGTCGCCCCAGTAGGAGGCCACCCGCCGCCTGAGGTTCGTGGCGCGCCCGACGTAGAGGACATCGCCGCGCCCGTCGCGGAAGCGGTAGACGCCCGGCGCCAGGGGAAGCCGCGGGATGCTCGCCTGCGGCGCCGGGAACGGTCGACGGTCCTCCCGGAGGGGCATCGGTCCATGATGGGCCCTCACCGGAGCGCGGCGACAGCCTCGACCTCGACGAGTTGGTCCCGGTACCCCAGGGCCGCGACCCCGAGCAACGTGCTCGGGACGTCGTGACCGCCGAAGTGCCGGGCGACGACGTCCCAGGCGGCGACCAGATCGTCCTGGCTCGAGCTGGCGACGTAGACCGTGGTCTTCACCACGTCCGTCAGCCCGGCGCCGGCAGCGGCCAAGGCGGTATGCAGGTTGGCCATCACCTGCTCGGCCTGCCCGGCGACGTCGCCGACAGCGACGGTGTCCCCGGCGGTGTCGAGCGGACAGGCGCCCGCCGTGAACACCAGCCGGGTGACACCGTGCGCGACGGCGGCATACGCATACGGGGCACGGTCGGCAAGTTCGGCGGTCCGGATCAGTTGCACAGGGCTCGAGGCGCTCACGCCGACGAGCCTAGGGCTCGACCCGCGCGGCCACGGCTCCGGCGCCCCTTCTCTGGCCTCCCTTCCACTATGCGCAGCCGCGCGGTCTGAGATCAAGACTGTTTCTGCGTCCGGACAAGCCGCACAATTGGCTCGGGATTCGAGAGGACGGGTGCGTGACGGATCAGCCGGGGGAAGGGCAGCTGCATGCCGAAATCAGGCTCGAGCAGGAGCACGTCGACCGGGTGTACGCCCGCGTAGCGCAGGTGCGGGAGGAGGCACGGGCACTCGAGGCGGAGGGCCATCGTCGTGCCCAGCTGGGAAAGTTCATCTACTCGGCGCTCTTCGAGCGCGACGCGATGGTCTACCAGGCCAGTCGCCGGGTTCGCGAACTCGATGTGGCGCACGAGGGCCTGGTCTTCGGCCGCCTCGACATGGACAGCGCGGAGGTCCGCTACATCGGGCGACTGGGCCTGCGCGACGAGGACTACGACACGATGGTGATCGACTGGCGGGCGCCTGCGGCCGCGCCGTTCTACCGGGCCACGGCGAAGGACCGGCACGGCGTCGTACGGCGCCGGGTCATCAACTGCCGCCGGGAGAGGGTCGTGGGGATCGACGACGACCTGCTCGCCGCCGAGCTCGCGCCCCGCGGGATGCGGGTCATCGGGGACGGCGCGCTGCTCGCTTCCCTGTCCCGTGCGCGCAGTGGCGGGATGCGCGACATCATCGCGACGATCCAGGCCGAGCAGGACGAGATCATCCGTGCGCCGGCCGACGGCGCGACCCTGATCACCGGCGGTCCGGGCACCGGCAAGACCGCCGTCGCGCTGCACCGTGCGGCCTATCTGCTCTACCAGGATCGGCGGCGCTTCGAGCGCGGCGGGGTGTTGATCGTGGGGCCGTCGCCGGCGTTCATCCGGTTCATCGAGCGCGTCCTGCCGTCACTCGGCGAATCCGCGGCGACGCTGCGATCGGTCGGGGAACTCGTCGACGGGACCACCGGATCGGGTCACGACGAGGCGGGCGTCGGGACCGTGAAGGGCTCGTCGCTGATGGCGCAGGTGCTGCGCAGATCGGTCGCGCTCACCCCGCCCGGCGTGCCGGATCGACTCCGATTCCCCTATCGGGGCACCGTCCTCCAGCTCGATGCAGCCGCCCTCGCCACGGTGCGCCGCAGGACACTCGCCCGGGAGCGACGGCCCAACGTCGCGCGGACGCGCGCGGCCGCATTGCTCACCGGAGCGCTGTGGGACCGGCTTACCGCAAACGACCTGGGCCCGGCCGACCTGACCGAGGAGGAGTTCTCCGACGATCTCGCCGACCGCGGAGTGGTGCGGGAATTCGTCGACAGCTGGTGGCCCATCGTCGACGCGGCCACCGCGCTCACCTGGCTCGCCGACCCGGACCGGCTTGCCGGGTCGGCCGGCCGAATGCTGCCGGCCGACGACGTCCGCGCCGTCGCCGCCTCCCTCGAACGGGTGGCAAGAGGCGGCGTCCCGTCCGTCGCCGACGTCGCGTTGATGGACGAGCTCGATGATCTGCTGGGCCGACCCGTCCCTGCGCCGGACCCGTCGGCGGCGCCGGGGGTGGAGGACCCGGAGGAGGAATACGAGACCGAGTACGCGCACATCGTCGTCGACGAGGCGCAGGACCTGTCCCCGATGCAGTGGCGGGCACTCGGCCGGCGCGGCCGGCGCGCCAGCTGGACGATAGTCGGAGACCCCCTGCAGTCCTCCCGTCCGGACGACGACCTCGACGCCAGGACGGCGATGGACGACGCGACCGGACACGCCCCGCGGCGTGATTTCCACCTCGACGTCAACTACCGCAACCCCGAGGAGATCTTCGCGCTGGCCGCGCGCATCGCCCGGGCCGGTGCGCCCGGTGCGAGGCTGCCGAGGGCCGTGCGCTCTACGGGCCATCAGCCGCAGCACGTGCTGGCCAGTGCGGCCTCGCTGGGCGACGAGGTCCGGGCAGCGGTGGCCCGCACCCTCGAGCAGGTGGAGGGCGATGTCGGCGTCATCACCCCGATGTCGCTCCGGGCCGACACGCTGGCATGGATCGGGGCCGCGTTCGGGAGCCGCGTCCAGGTCATCGACGGGCTGGAGGCCAAGGGGCTGGAGTTCGACGGGGTGGTGCTGGTCGAGCCACCACGACTCGGCGGGCCGGCCGAGCACGGGGACCACCTGCGTTACGTCGCACTCACCCGCGCGACCCAGCGACTGGTCACCGTCACGACGGATCCGCGCTGGCTCGATCTGGTGGCGGGCGGCTGAACCCCTTGCAGGGGGCCTAGTCCGACGGCAGATGCCGCCGCCGGTGCAGCACTGGCTGAACCCACCACAGCCAGGCGATTCCGATCGCCAGAGCGCCGGCGAGCACGTTGCCCCAGCCGTCGACCACGAAGGTCGCGGCGAGATCGACGCCACCGATGAGGGTGAGCAGCAGGAAGGCCAGTCCGATGGAGACCGACCGGTGTCCGGTCTCCACGAGATGGGACTTCAACCTGCGCCGGAAGACGATGCGGTGGTAGCTGACCGGCGCGATGAGAAACCCAGCGGCGAGGGCAGCGCTGGTCAACGTGACGAGATAGACCGCGTGCTGAGCGGCGTTGAGGTCGGCGAACCGAGGGGTGAAGACGAAGCCGAGCAGGAAGGCGAAGAGGATCTGCACGCCGGTCTGGGCGACCCGGACCTCTTGGAGCAACTCGATGAAGTTGCGGTCGACGCGCTGGACGTCGCTCTCGCCGCGATGTTCGCGGTTCCATTCGGCATGCTCGATCGAGCCGGCGGCGATCGCCTCCGCGTCCACCACGTCGTCGGCACCGACGACCTCGCGCAACGGACTGGTACTCACCCGTGCGCACCTCGTTTCCTCACTGGGGATTTCGACACCGGGGATTTCGACACTGGGAATTTCCGCACCCGGAATGCTCCACCTCCCCGTACCCACAGGCGCACGGTCGAATCGCGCCGCCGGCGGGTACGGCGGCTCCAGGCCCCAGGACAACATTCTCGGATCGGCTCGTCTATGCCAGTTTGGACGGAAAGGCGTGGGCTCGACCCGGATAAGGAGACTTTCCCGCCCCGCCCTGCATGACGGTGTCGTCGCCGAGACCGAGCAGCCGGCGGAGGGATCGGCTGGGATTCGTGAGCACGACCTCGCCATCGGCGGTGCCCACGGCGCGGCGCAGGACGGAGAGCAGCGCGTCCAGACCGGCGGCGTTGCACGCACTCACCCCGCCCAGGTCGACGGTGATCTGGCAGTGCCCCGCACACCGGAGCCAGTCCAACGCTTCGTGCAACCGATCGGCCGCGACGGGGGTCAGCTCGCCGGACACCGCGAGCCACGCCCGGGCGCCGGACGTCGTGACCGACCAGGACAGCAGCGGGCCGGGCTCGGGACGGCTCGGCAGGCGGAACGTGTGCGACCCGTGCGAAGCCATGCCGTGGTCCCCCAGGAGCGAGACGGTGGGCGACGACGCGACCGAGAATCTCCCCCGAGGCGGGTGGCCGCGTAGCGCTACCGAAGGTGGCCTGTGCGGCTGACTGCCCAACCTGGGGGAACTGTACGTCCGTGCCCGAACGGGCGCTAGAGCACGTTGACGTGAATACCGTTCGAACCCAGGACCTACCGGCCGTCACCTATCTGGCCCCTTTGCCTTACGGGCCAGTGGCACTAACGTTTCAATCCGGTTGGACAGTCAGCCACTCGGGCCACGGGCCGAGGCTGACTCGGGCCCGCGTCGTGTCTCACCTCAGTCGGGCGTGTCCGGTCAGTCATCGGAAGGAGCTACCCCGGTGGGATCTCCCGATATCGCGGCCCGCAAGCCGACCGAGACGACACTTCTTGATCTCACGGTGTCGGCCGACGTCGATCGATGCGTCGTGCGGTTGGCCGGTGACCTCGACCTGTGCAGCGCCGGGTTGCTGGAGGAGAACCTCACCGCACTGCTCGACAGCGGCTGCCGTGACATCACCGTCGACCTCTCCCGGCTCGCCTTCTGCGACTGTGCCGGGCTGAGCGCCCTGATCGGCGCCCGCCTCGCCCTGGGGCGGGAAGGCGGCGACCTCACCCTCGCCGGGGCGACCGGCCAGGTCCGGCGGATCATCGAGCTTGCCGGGTTCCTGGAGACCTGCGACATCGACGGCGTCCCACCGAGCGCCGGGAGGGCCGCCACCGACGACACGTGACCCTGACCGGCCTCCTCCGGCGATACCATGGGACCCTCAGCCACCGGCACCTTCCGGGAGGGTCCGCGCATGCCCGTCACCGTCGCCGCCGCGCAGTTCTCCGCGGGCACCGACAAGGATGCCAACCTGAAGCGGATGCGCGACCTGGCCCTGGCCGCCGTCGAGCACGGTGCGGCCCTGATGGTCGCCCCCGAGGACTCGATGTTCACCTCACCGGACCCGGCGGCGGACCTCTCCCGCGACGCCGAGCCCCTCGACGGTGCGTTCGCGACCGAGGTCGCCGCCCTGGCCGCCGAGACCGGTCTGTGCATCGTCGCCGGGATGACCGAACGGCTGGCGGAGGAAGACCGGGTGTCCAACACGGTCATCGCGGTCAACGGGACCGGGCAGCGGATCGGCGTCTACCGCAAGCTGCACCTCTACGACGCGTTCGGATACCAGGAGTCCCTGCGGGTCCGCCATGCCGACCACGCCGACCCCCTCCTCGTCACCGTAGGAGAGCTCCGGTTCGGCGTCATGACCTGTTACGACCTGCGCTTTCCCGAGCAGGCCCGCTATCTCGTCGATGCCGGCGCCCAGGCGCTCCTGGTGCCCGCCGCATGGGCCACCGGCCCGGCGAAGGAGGACCACTGGACGACGTTGCTGCGGGCTCGGGCGATCGAAAACACGGTCTACGTCCTCGGCGCCGGCCAGACGGCGCCGCGGTGCACCGGGCACAGCATGATCGTCGACCCGATGGGCGTGCCGCTCGCCAACGCCGGTGAGGAGCCCGGTGTGGTCACGGCCCGGTTGAGCGCCGAGCGCCTCGACACGGTGCGCGCCAAGCTGCCGAGCCTGACCCACCGCCGGTTCCGGGTGCTGCCCGGATAGGTCCCCGCCCGCCCGGGCGCACCGTGCTCAGCGGCGGGTGCGGCCCCGGCGACGGCAGGTCGGGCAGATGCCGACGATCTCCAGGGTGTGGCTGACGTCGGTGAAGCCCTCCTGCGCGGCCAGCCGGTCCGCCCACCCCTCGATGTCCGGGCCGTCGATCTCGACCGTCCGGCCGCAGCTGCGGCACAGCAGGTGGTGGTGGTGCACGTCGGTGCTGCACCGCCGGTAGAGCGTCTCGCCGTCCTCGGCGCGCAGGACGTCGACCTCGCCGGAGTCGGCGAGCAGCCGGAGTTGGTTGTAGACGGTCGTGAGACCCACCCGCTCGCCCCGGGTGCGCAGCAGGGCATGCAGGTCCTGGGCGCTACGGAATCCGTCGACGTCGGCGAGCAACGCCGCGAGCGCCCGCTTCTGCCGGGTGGACCGCTCGCCCGCACCTCCCGGCGCGGCAGCGGGTGTCGCTGACGCGGTCGCCCGGCGTGGCATCTCAGACACGTTAGCACCTGCCGACTCGGGGCCGGGCCGGCTGCGACGGCGCATCGGCGCGACCGGTGTACGACCCCTGCTTGAACTGGTAACCGTTGCAGTATAGCCTCTTGTCCGTAACGGTATCCATACCAATTAAGGACGCGGGACGTGGTGCGGCGAGCACGATTTCTCCGAGCGTCGGGTGTCGCGCTGGTGGCGGCCGCGATCACGGTGTCCGGCTGCAGCACCGGGTCCCCGGTTGCCCGGGGCGCAGGTCCCGGACCGATCCAGGTGGTGGCCGCGGAGAACTTCTGGGGCAGCATCGCCGGCCAACTGGGAGGCAGAGCAGGTGGCGGTCACCAGCATCATCGACAACCCCGACACCGATCCGCACGACTACGAACCGACCGCCGTCGATGCGCGCACGGTCGCTACCGCGGCGCTCGTCATCGTCAACGGAATCGGCTACGACCCGTGGGCCACGAGGCTCGTCCAGGCCAACCCGTCCCGCGACCAGAGGGTGCTCACGGTAGGCACGCTCGTCGACGTACCGGACGGCGGAAATCCGCACCGTTGGTATTCACCGCCGGACGTCGCCGCGGTCGTCGATGCGATCACCGCCGACTACAAGCGGATCGACCCGGCCCACGCGGCCTACTTCGACGCGCGCCGGCAGGCCTTCGACGGCAGCGCACTCGCCCGGTACCACCACCTGGTCTCGGCCATCAGGGCAAGGTACGGCGGCACCCGGATCGGCGCCTCGGAGAGCATCGTCGCGCCGCTGGCCAAGGCCCTCGGTCTGCGGCTGCTCACCCCACCGGCCTTCCTCCGGGCGATCAGCGAGGGAACCGATCCGACGGCCGGCGACAAGTCGACGATCGACCGGCAGATCACCGACCACGAGATCAAGGTCTACGTCTACAACTCGCAGAACGCCACCCCCGACGTCCGCAGCCAGATCGCCGCCGCGCGGGCCGCCGGGATCCCGGTGACGAGCGTGACCGAGACCCTCACGCCGGCCGGGGCGAGCTTCCAGGCCTGGCAGGTCCGCGAGTTCGAGCAGCTCGAGGCCGCACTGGCGAAGGGTAGCCGGCGATGAGCCCAGAGCCGGTGGTGTCCTGCCGGGACGCGGCCGTACGGGTCGGCAGCCGGATGCTCTGGCAACACGTGACACTGACCATCGGCGCGGGCGAATTCGTCGCGGTACTCGGCCCCAACGGCGTCGGGAAGTCCACGTTCGTCAGGGCGATGCTCGGCCTGCAGCCGCTCACCGAGGGCGTCATCGACGTACTCGACCGGCCGGCGGGACAGGCCGCCGCGGGGATCGGCTACCTGCCGCAGCGCCGCAGCTTCGACGTGGGGGTGCGCATCCGGGGGCGCGACCTCGTCCGCATGGGCCTCGACGGCCACCGGTTCGGCCTGCCCGTGCGCCTCCCGGGCGGACGTGCGGCCAGGGCGGCCCGGGCCCGGGTCGACGAGGTGCTGGACCTGGTCGGCGCCGGCCATCTCGCCGACCGTCCCATCGGCCAGGTCTCGGGCGGTGAGCAGCAGCGGCTGCTGATCGCGCAGGCTCTGGTCAACCGGCCGCGGTTGCTGCTGCTCGACGAGCCGCTGGACTCGCTGGACCTGCCCAACCAGGCGTCGGTCGCCGCGCTGCTGCAGAGCGTCTGCCGGGCGCAGCAGGTGAGCGTGGTCATCGTCGCGCACGACGTCAACCCGATCCTGTCCTACCTCGACCGGGTCATCTATCTCGCCGCAGGCGGTGCCGTGTCCGGGCCGCCGGAGGAGGTGATCACCTCCGAGGTGCTCACCGGTCTCTACTCGGTACCGATCGAGGTGCTGCACACCGGTGACGGCCGGCTCGTGGTGGTCGGTAGCCCGGAGGCTCCTGCCGTGCACGGTCGGCACAGCGAGGAGTTGCTGCCATGACCTCGCCGGCCGCGGGTGCGGCTCCCTTCTCCTGGAACCTCATCGCCGACGTCCAGCAGATGTGGACGTACCCGTTCATGGTCAACGCGTTCCGGGCCGGGACGATCGTGGCCCTGGTGGCCGGTCTGATCGGGTGGTTCATGGTGTTGCGCCGACAGTCCTTCGCGGGGCACACGCTGTCCCTCGTTGCGTTTCCCGGGGCGTCGGCCGCCGTACTCCTCGGATTGAGCGCGACCGTCGGGTTCTTCGCGTTCGCGGTCGCGGCGGCGCTGGTGATCGCCGCCGCCCCGGGCGGTGCCGCCAGAAGCACCGGTCGATACAGCGAGGAGTCGGCGGTCATCGGCACCGTGCAGGCCTGCGCGCTCGCCTGCGGATTTCTCTTCGTGGCGCTCTACAAGGGCTTTCTCACCGGCCTGAACTCCCTGCTGTTCGGCAGTTTCCTGGGTATCACCACCGACCAGATACTCACCCTGGCAGCCGCCGGCGGACTGGCGCTGGCCGTCCTCGCGGCCATCGGCCGCCCCTTGCTCTTCGCCTCCGTCGACCCGGACGTCGCCGCGGCCCGCGGGCTTCCGGTGCGCGGCCTGGGCGCGGCGTTCCTGGTCCTGTTGGGGGTCGCGGCGGCCGAAGCCAGCCAGATCACCGGCTCGCTCCTGGTCTTCGCCCTGCTCGTGATGCCGGCGGCGGCGGCGCAGCGACTCACGCCGCGCCCGGTGCTCAGCCTGGCGCTGACCGCCGTGATCGGGATGGCGGCGACCTGGGCCGGCCTGACACTGGCCTACTTCACGCCCTACCCGGTGGGCTTCTACACCACGACGGTCGCGTTCGGGATCTATCTCGTCGCCACCGCCCTGGGTGGCAAGAAGGTGCGGCGACAGCACGCCCGGGCAGCGGTCGCATGAGCGGTTCCGGGGGGCTCACCGACCTCTTCACCCACCCGTTCATCCGCGACGCCCTGCTGGCGGGGACTCCGATCGCCGCCGCGGCCGGGCTGGTCGGCTACTTCCTCGTCCTCCGCGGCCAGGTCTTCACCGGCGACGCGCTCGGGCACGTCGCCTACACCGGCGCGCTGGCGGCGCTCGCGTTCGGGATCGATCCGCGGCTGGGCCTCTTCGCCGCGACCATCGCCGCCGGCCTGCTGCTCGGCCGCCTGGGGCGGCGGGCCGGTGCCGACGACGTCATCATCGGCTGCCTCTTCGCGTGGGTGCTCGGCCTCGGGGTCTTCTTCCTCACCGTATACACGACCCACCGCAGCGCCGGAAACGGCGCGGCCAGCGTCAACTTCCTGTTCGGTTCGATCTTCGGTCTCTCCGCAGGGGGGGCACGCCTCGCCGCCGTGATCGCCACGGCGGTCTGCCTGGTGGTGCTCCTCGTCGCCCGTCCGTTGCTGTTCGCCTCGATCGATGCCGCGGTCGCCGCCAGCCGAGGCGTCCCGGTCCGGACGCTCGGCCTCGCACTGTTGATGCTGGTCGCGGTGGTGGCCGCCGAGGCGACCCAGGCGGTGGGCGCGTTGCTGGTGCTGGGGCTCCTCGCCGCGCCGGCCGGAGCCGCCAGCCGGATCAGTGCCCGTCCCTACCGCGCACTCGGCCTGTCGGCGTCGTTCGGCGTCGCCGCGATGTGGATCGGACTGGTCGTCTCCTACCTCGCCTCGAGCATCCCGCCGAGCTTCTCGATCATGGCCGTCGCCGGGCTGTTCTACCTCGCCGCGGCACTGATCACGGCCCGGCGTTCCGGGAGGCGGGAGATCCAGCCGAGCCGGGCATGACCCCGGTGGCCCGACGCTACATGGCCGCGATCTGGATGAGGTTGCCGCAGGTGTCGTCGAACACGGCCGTCGTGACGGGACCCATCTGCGTGGGAGGCTGGGTGAAGGTCACACCGAGACCGTGAAGTCGCTCGTACTCGGCCTGAACGTCCTTGACGGAGAACGAGGTGAACGGGATTCCGTCGTCGACGAGCGCCTCCTTGAACGGGCCGACGGCCGGGTGGGCAGCCGGGCTCGAGCAACAGCTCGACACCGTCGGGATCCTCGGGCGAGACGACGGTCAGCCACCGCGCTTCGCCCATAGGCACGTCGTTCTTCTGCACGAAGCCGAGCACGTCGGTGTAGAACGCGAGAGCCTTGTCCTGGTCGTCGACCAGGACGCTGGTGATGGTGATCCTCATCTGTCCGGCTCCTTCGTCGGCCATCGCTCCGCGATCTCACGCAGGGGCGAGGTGTCGAGGTGATGAAACTTGTATCGACCCGAGCGCTCGGTCCGGACGAGCCCGGCCGACTCGAGCACGTCAAGGTGCTGGGAGATGGCCTGCCTCGTGGCGCTTACGCCGTGGCGGGAGATGAGACGCCCACAGATCTCGAACAGGGTCTGACCGTCGCGATCGGTCAGCTCGTCCAGGATCGCCCGCCGGGTCGGGTCGGACAGCGCTTTGAACAGGTCACCCACTGCCGACACCATAGGCAAGTAGCCACTTGCCTGTCAAGAAGACCTCCACCAACCCGGGCTTTCGCGGCGGCCGGTGGCGGGCATCATCGTGCGTCGTACTCGCCTATCCGGGCCGATCCTGCGAGTAGGGCGCACGATGATGATGCGGGGATGGCACCGCGGATTCGCAGCTACCGCACGGGTGATGATGCCGTCGCGCTCGCGGGCGGCGACCAGTCACCTCGTCTAGACTGCCGTGAAGGGCGCGCCGTCATGAGCGAAGGAGTTGCGGTGAGCGGAGGCCACCCGACTCGGGATGAGCAGCCCCGCTCGGCCGCGACGGTCGAAGGCTCCGGGAGTCTGCTGCAGCTCGTGCGTCACGCGCCAGGCAGCACCATAGCGGAGCTGGCCGCACGGATGGGCTGGTCGCGATCGACCGTGATCCAGCGGCTCGAATTCCTCCAGCAGGACAAGCTCATAGCCTTCCAGACCGCGTCAACCGGATCTCGGGGACGACCGCCGGCGACGATCACGTTCAATCCGCAGGCCGGCATCGTGCTGGCCGGTCAGGTCGGCCTGTCCGGATGCCGGCTCGCCGCGACCGACCTGACCGGCGAGGTCCTGGCCGCGCGATTCGTCAGCACCGACATCTCCGCCGGTCCGGCGGCGCTGCTCGGCGAGCTGCAAAACACGTTCGACGCCATGGTGACTGAACTCGGAACGGAGTCCTCGGCCGTAGCGGGCATCGGCGTGGGAATGCCGAGCACGGTCGAACTGCAGAATTACTCGCGGTCGCTGGGGCTGTCGGGTGCCGGATGGGACGGCGACTGGTTTCGCCGCAAGCTCTGGGAGCACTACGACGCGCCAGTCTTCCTCGACCTGGACGTCAACCTGCTAGCGCTGGCCGAACGTCGAAAGTCGTGGCCCGACGCCGAGGTCTTCGTCTGCGTCAAGCTGGGAACCCTCATCGACGCGGCGATCGTCGTCAACGACACACCTGTCCGCGGCGCGAGCAATCTGGCCGGCGAGCTCGGCCACATCAAGATCGCCGGATCGACGGCGCCCTGCAGCTGTGGCAGCTTCGGGTGCCTCGACGCGGTGGCCAGTGGGAGCGCTCTCGTCAGGCAGCTCACCGAGGAGGGCGTCGCGGTGACCGACGTCTCGGATGTGGTCGCCCTTGCGCGGCACGGGCATCCCAGCGCTGTCCGGTGCGTGCGCGATGCAGGCAAGATGATCGGCGACGCGCTCGCATCGGTCGTCAACTTGCTGAACCCTGCGGTGATCGTGACCTGGGGATACCTGACCGAGGCCCAGGCGCCGTTGTTCGCAGGCATCCGTGAAGGGCTCTATCAGAAGGCGTTGCCGGGCGCGAGCAAGCAACTGAACCTCGCGAGTGCCGCTCTCGGCGACCTCGCCGGTGTCCGAGGCGCATCGATGCTGGTCGTCGACGAGTTGCTCGAGCCCGCGGCTGTGGACCGAACGATCCTCACCCTGTCGTGGTCGGAGGCCTGGATCGGGATGCGCCCCACCCCGGCCGAGGCGGACGAACGCCGATCCGCAGGTGACGGCAACGACCCGAGCGATCTCAGCGCTTGGCGAGCCGCCGGTGTCAGCCTGTACTGACGGCGCTGGGCACCGCGTAGTCGGGCACGACGGTCTCTACCCCGCCGGCGAGAGCTGAACGGTGTGCGCAGATTCCCGGCGCGGTCCACGCCGCCGCGCGGCGGGCATCGATGCGTGGCGTGCGCCGTTCGACGATGCTGCGGACGAACTCGTGGACGAGGAAGGGGTGCGATCCCCCGTGATGCGCGCCGACCCTGACCTTGTCCGTCATCCCGGGCAGCAGCACATCGGACTCCCGGGTGAACTGGCCGAGCTGCGCAGGCAGCAACTCAGAACGGTCCCTTGGGGTCAGATTCGTGGTCCTGACGACATTCCCACGATCACGTGCCGCCGGCGGAGACATCTCGAACAGTGCCAGATCACCGTCGTTGTCGGGCGGCCACTCGACACCTCGGTGCTCGCCGTAGAGGGAGAACCCCTCGATGTAACTGCGTGCCGTCTGGAAGAAGGACATGGTGATATCGGCGAGCACCTCGCTACCGTCGAGTGTGAACAGGCCGACCTCGGTGGGGAACGGGTTGTCGAAGCCACCGGTGGACCGGGCGGCGGTCAGCCGTCCGGCACCCCGGCACTGGACACTTTTCACCCTGGCCTCGAGCAGGGACAGCAGCGGCGACAGCGCATGGGTCACGTAGTGCATCGGCGGATAGCCCTGCCAGTACTGCGGAAAGCCGTCGAGATTCTGGATGTGGAAGCCGCGGTAGAGGGTCAGGTCGCCGAACTCGCCGCGGCGGTACATCTCGTCGATCGTCAGGTATTCGCGTCCGTAGACCGTGGTCTCCATCATCATGTAGTTCGCGCCGCTCGCCTCCTGTGCGGCGATGATGCGGTCGAGGTCGTCGAGCGTCGTCGCCATCGGGACGGCGCAGGCGCAGTGTTTGCCTGCCTCAAGCGTCGCGACGACCATGTCCGCGTGCAGATGGACGGGCGCGAGGATGTGCACGGCGTCTATACCGGGCTCGGTCAAGGCGTGAGCGAGGTCGGCGTGGCCCTCTCCGATCCCGAACCGGGCGCCGATCTCCCGCCGCCGGACGTCATCCGGATCGACGAGGACTACGGACGAGATGTCGGGATGGCTCAGGTAGATGGGCACGAAATCCGCGCCGAAGCCCAGGCCGACGACCGCGATCGTCAGACCCGACTCACTCATGCGAGCGACACCTGCTCTTCGTCACCGGTCAGGAACTCCACCGTTCCCGTGACGAAGTTGGCCAGGTCGTCGCGCGCCGCGACACCCTCCGGGGAGGCCATGATCGACGCCATCGCCTCCGCCGAGTCGGCATAAAGCTCGGCGACCAGCAGGTAAGGGCCGGGGAGATCGCCGTCCTGGTCGATCCAGGAGAGGTTCCAGCCGGTCAGTCCGTTCATCTTCCGAGCGATCGGAATATGGGTCTCGAGGTAATAGCGCCGGAAGTGGTCCGGGTCCTTGGGCATGCCGTAGAGGATGGTCATCCGGTACATCCGTCAAGCCTCCTGCTGCATACGCGGCGGCAGAATGATCCGCGTGTAGGACGACATGTGGTCGACCATGGCGACCTCGGTGGGAAGGCGCTCCATACTGGAGGCCCCGAGAAATCCGTCCACCCCGGGCACGTCCGCGATCACCTCGGCGGCCTGCTCGGGACTGTGGATGGGACCGCCATGGCACACGATGAGCACGTCGGGGTTGACCGCCCGCGCGGCCCTGGCCAGCTCCGCCACCTTGGTCTTCGCCCCCTCGATCGTCATCGCGGTCTGGGCACCGATCATGCCCGACGTCGTCAGCCCCATGTGGGGGACGACGACATCCGCTCCCGCCTTCGCCATCGCGGCGGCCTCCTCCGGGCTGGCGACGTAGGTGCACGTGAACAGGTCGAGGTCGTGCGCCTCCCCGATCATCTCGGCCTCGCGGTAGAAGCCGAGCCCGGTCTCCTCGAGATTGGCGCGGATGATCCCATCGAAAAGGCAGATGGTCGGGTAGTTCTGGACCCCGGAGAAGCCGGCCTCGCGGACCTTGCGGAGAAACCGTGGCATCGACCGGAACGGGTCCGTCCCGCACACCCCAGCGACGACGGGCGTGTGCTCCACGACGGGAATGATCTCCTCCCCCATCTCCATCACGATGGCGTTCGCGTCGCCGTACGGCATGAGACCGGCCATCGAGCTGCGGCCGGCCATGCGGTAGCGGCCGGAGTTGTAGACGACGATGAAGTCGAGGCCGGCCACCTCCGAGCACTTGGCGGAGAGTCCGGTTCCGGCACCCCCACCGATGATCGGATGGCCTGCCGCCACCTTGTCACGGAGGCGCTGGACGATCTCGGTTCGGCTGTTCATGCTCTGCTACCTTCCGCGATGCTGAGCCCTCGGGCCAGCGCGTGGGTGACTTCCACGGCGAAGTCGGGGTCGTTGATGGCCATGTCGTGCACGTGCAGTGGAATCCTGGGGTCGAGACCCGCTCGGAGAGCCTCGATGAGCGCCGCGTCTGCGGCCGGATCGTGGAACGGGGCCCCGGGGACGGAGATCTGGGAGAATCCCCGGGCCGGCACGTGCACCTCGACGAAGGCCACTGACCTGTTGAGCTTTCCGGCGATGATCGACCCGAGTTCGGCGCACTCGGGCTCGGCCGTCCGCATCAGGGTGACGTTCGGGTTGTGCGCGTGGAATGTGCGTCCGGCAAATCGTTCCGGGACGGTGCCCGGCGCCCCGAAGTTCACCATGTCGAGCGCACCCACACTCACCACCTGCGGCACTCCGCAGATGGCGGCCGCCTCGAGCCGGTCTGGCCCGGCCGAGCAGACGCCGCCGAGGAGTTCGTCGGCAAGCTCGGTCGTGGTGATGTCCGCGACGGCCGCGAAGAATCCGGACCGGATCGTCGCCTCCAGGGTGTGCCCACCGATGCCGTTGGCGTGGAACACCTGCACCTCACTGCCACCTGCCGCGAGCCGGTCGCGCACGGCGGTCACGCACGTCGTCGTGACGCCGAACATCGAGCAAGCGACGGATCCTCCGGCGGGCGGCTCGACGCGCGTTGTCGGAGCCCGCACCATGCCGGCACAGGCATCCGCGGCGCGGGTCAGGACGGCGGTGCTGATCGAGTTGAGGCCCGCGATGTCCACGACCGGATACATCATCATCAGGTCGCTCGTGCCGACGTAAGGCCGGGTATCACCCGCGACGATCGTGGATACCAGAACCTTCGGGCACCCGATAGGGAGTGCAGCGGCGACCTGGCTCATCACGAAGCCGGCGTTCGAGCCGCCCAGGATCATGACCGCCGACATTCGGCCCTGGTCATAGAGAGCGCGAACGACGGATGCCGCGCCGCGGGCCATCGCCGCCATTGCGTCGTTGCGGTCCTGCGCCGCGGCGAGCGACGCGATGTCCGCGCCACCCGCCCGGGCCACGGTGGCGCGGTCGATGTCGGCCGCGATGGACGGCGACCCCAGGACGCCGGTGTCGACGAGGATCGCGGGGACACCCGACGATGCGAGGCGGTCCCGGACGAAGCCGTATTCAGGCCCCTTCGTGTCCAACGCCCCTACAAGGACGACGCTGCCCGGACTCGTGCCTCCCATGTCGCGCATCCGGTTACTTGACCGCACCGAGCGAGAGCCCGTTGATAAGCCGCTTCTGGGAGATCACAAACACCACCAGGAGTGGGAGCGACGTGAGCACCGCCAGCGCCATCAGTCCGTTCCAGTTCGCCGCGTACGTCGTGTTCTGCTGTGCGAGCAGCCCGCTGACCGGCAGCACCGTCCCCGCGGGCAGGAAGTTGATCGCGTAGACGAACTCACCCCAGGCCGAGATGAACACCACGCTCATGACGGTGAAGATCCCATTGCTCAGCATCGGCACGGTGATCGATCGGAACGCCTGAAACGTGCTGGCGCCGTCGATCTCCGCCGCCTCGTAGAGCGCCGGCGAGATCGACAGGGCGAACGGACGGAGCAGCATGATCCCGAACGGAAGCAGGAGGGCGATGTCGGCCAGGATCAGGCCCGGCAGGGTGCCGAGAAGGTGCCACTTCGCCAGGACGCTGTAGAGCGGAATGACCGTCATCGGCTGCGGCACCATCTGCAGGACGAGCAGTGCGGCCAGGACCACCGCGATCACCCTGCCCCACACGGGCGTGATCCGGCGCGCGAGTGCAAATGCGGCCGGTACGCCGATGGCGAGCACAATTGCCGTGACGAACACACCGATCTCGAGAGAGGTGACGATCGCACCGATGCCCGAGCCGATGACGGCCCGGTAGGTGGCGATGGTGGGGGTGAACACCACGCCGTTGGGGTTCCGCAGCACCTCCGCACTGCTCTTCAGCGACGTGAGGACGATCCAGACCAGCGGCAGCAGATACACCAGGGCGAGCAGGCCGCGTGCAGCCATGAACAGCGCGCGAGTCGGTGCGTTGATCACTCCGCCACCTCCACCCGGATGCTCCGCACGTAGGGAACGGCGACCAGTGCCACGATGAACATCGAAATCACGGCAACGGTGGCGCCGCTGCTCATCTCGAAGTTCGAGAAGGCGGCGTAGTAGGACTGGACCGGGAGCGTGTTGGTCGCGGTGCCCGGCCCACCCTGGGTGAGGACGTAGAAGAAGTCGAAGCTCTTGAACGCGTAGAGGACCGTGAGGATGCCAAGGATCCACATGGTCGGCCGCAGGAGCGGCAGCACGATCTGCAGCTGGGTGCGCCAGTAGCCGGCACCGTCGATGGCCGCTGCCTCGACAATCTCCGGTGAGACCGCGAGCAGGCCGCCACGGAGGATGAGCGCCGAGAAGGGCAGTGCTGCCCACGCGATCACCCCGGCGACGCTCCACAGAGCCAGGCCCGGAGAGCTGAGCCAGGAGATCGGGCCGATGCCCACCAGACCAAGTATGCCGTTGACGGCGCCGGAGTCGTCGAGGAGGAACTTCCACACGCTGCCGCTGACGAGTGGTGGGAGCGCCCAGACGAACACCATGATGCTGAGCACGGCACTCGTCATGCGGCCTTTGAACGAGAGGATCGAGGCCGCGATGAACCCCAACACCAAGTTGGATGCCAGAAGGACGACGGCGACCTCCACCGTCCGCAGCATCGACTTCCACACCGCCGACGACCCCAGGATGCCGGTGTAGTTGGCAAGACCGACGAAGTGCCAAGTGCCGATGATGTTGGTCGGGCCCACGTCACTCAGGGACATCCTGATGAGCACGACGAGCGGATACGCGGCGAAGGCGACCAGGAGAACGACCGCCGGGAGGACGAACGGCACCGGTGCCCTACGGGAGAAGTGCCCGCGGCCGCCCGACTGGCGCTCGTGCCGGAGCTGCCCGACCGGTGTTTCCTGGGTTCGGGACGCCGTCATTGGCACGTCGAGCCGCCGGCCGGATGGCCCTTCGCGGCGGCCGCCGCGATGTCGTGCATCGCAGATTGCGCCCCCTGCTCAGCCGTCTGCTGGCCGGAGATCACGGCACTCACCGCCTTGCCGAGCGCCGTCTGCATCTGGGCGGTGTTGGTGTTGTTCGGCCAGGTCCCCGCGTTGTGAGCCGCCGTGACGAACGGCTGCACGTACCGGTCGTTCTTGATCTGGGGGACGTCGGCGACGTCGGCGCGGTCCGGAATGGACCCGGCGTCCTGGAAGACGCTCAGGCCGCCCTGCTTGGACAGCACCATCTGCTGCAGGAACTTCCACGCCAGATCCGGGTGCTTGGACTTGGAGCCGATCGCGAAGCCCTCACCCCCGGGGAAGACGACACTCTTGCCTCCCGTCGGCGCCGGATACAGCGACGTGCCGTACTTGAAGGTCGCCGACTTGACGTTGCCCAACTGCCAGTTGCCGTTCAGGCCGAAGGCGAACTTTCCGGTCATGAACTGCTGCCACGCCGCCGTCTGGTCCCAGGTGGCCGCGGCGCCCGGGATGTAGCCCGCCTTCGACCAGCTGGCCTCCCGCTGGAAGGCCGCGGCCACCTTGGGCCCGCCGAAGTTGCAGTAGTTGACGTCCACGCCGAGCAGTTGCGGAGCGAACAGCCAGGCACCCTCGACGGTGGGGGCGCCGGAGAGGGCCAGACCCTTGTACTTGCCGCCGGCCTTGACCTTCGCGAGGTCGGCCTGGAGTTCGTCGAGGGTGCGGGGCGCAGCGGTGATGCCGTACTGGTTGAGGATGTCCTTGTTGTAGAACATGCCGAGCAGGTTGGTATAGGACATCAGGTTGTAGACCTTGCCGTTGGTCTTCCACACGGCGGAACTCGGGAACTGACCCTTGTCCGCAAACTTGTCCCAGTACGGCGTGAGGTCCTTCATCACTCCCCCGGCGACGAGCGTCGGGTTGTCGACCACGATGTTGTTGATGAAGAGATCAGGCGTGCTCCCGGTCGCCACCGACGCCAGCAGCTTCTGGTCCTGCTGACTGCCGACGACCTGCACCAACTGGACGGAGACATTGGGGTTCGCCTTCTCGAACCTCGCCACCTGACCCTTCAGCCATGTCAGCTGGGTGCCGGAGTAGTACTCCCAAAAGGTGAGGTTGGTCTTGCCTGCGGCGGATCCCGACCCCGAGCCGTTCGACGAGATGGTGCAGCCGGACGCAGCTATCAACCCGGCCGCGACCACGGCGGCGAGGCGGATGCTTCGCGATCGAATCCTCATGGCGTCCCTCGCTCGTTGGGGTCGCACGCGCGACGCGGCAGACCGGACGGCGGGAGCGTATGGCTATTTATGGCGACGGTCAACATTAATCGCGCCCAGGTCGAAAAAATTATCGCTGGGCCAGATGTCCTCTTGCACCGCGTCATCGACCACTGCAGTCTGCCGGGTACCCCGAACCGAGGAGCCCGCCCGATGCCACTCCCGTCCCGACGCCCCGTCATCGCCGTGGTCCTGGCCGTGCTGGCCGTCTCCCTCGGGCTCGTGCTGGCGCCGGGCACCGCTCACGCGGCGACCGGTCAGCTGCTGAGCCCGAACGTCGCGATGTACCCGCGGGCGATCCGGCTGAGCCACTCCGGCGAGGCCGACGGCCGCATCATCGCCGACGCCACGTCGTTCCCCGCGCAGGGCCCGGTCGGCGCGATCTTCGAGAGCACCGACAACGGCGGCTCCTTCCGCCAGGTGGGTGCGGTCGCCGATCCGCTCGCCGCCGGCGGGCTGTGTTGCACGACGCTGTTCGAGCTGCCGCGCCGGATCGGCGCGATGCCGGCCGGCACCCTGCTCTGGGCAGGCACCATCGGCCAGGCGGTACCGACCGACCGACGGATGTCGCTGCGGATCTGGCGCAGCAACGATCTGGGCCGACACTGGTCCGCCCTCTCGACCTGCGCCCAGGCGTCCAACGACGGCGGGCTGTGGGAGCCGGAACTGTCCGTCGACGCCTACGGCCGGCTGGTCTGTCACTTCTCCGACGAGACCCACCAACCGACCTACAGCCAGCTGCTCGCCCGTACCGTCTCCACCGACGGCGTGCACTGGAGCGACGAGCGGTTCACGGTGGCCGGCACGGATCCGCACCAGCGCCCGGGGATGGCCAACGTCCGACGGCTGCCCGGCGGAAGCTACCTCATGACCTACGAGGTCTGCGGCACCGGCGACCAGTACGACTGCGCCGTGCACTACCGCACCTCACGGGACGGGTGGAAGTGGGGCGACCCCCGCGACATCGGACCGATGATCCACACCCGCAGCGGGCAGTACTTCACCCACACCCCGACCATCAGCATCGCTCCCGGCGGCCGCGTAATCCTGGTCGGACAGATCTTGAACAACGCCGACGGCAGCATCGCGCCCGGGAACGGCGGAACCGTCTTCGAGACCGGCCCTGGCGGGCGCGTGGGCTGGTCGGCCCGGGCCGCTCCGGTGTCCGTGCCGGACGCCCGTAACGACGTCTGCCCCAACTACAGCTCGACCCTGGTGCCGCTCGGCGGAAGCGTGCTGGAGATCGCCACCGACTACGGCGCGGACAACGTGTGCCGGGCGTATTTCGCCACCGGGAGCGCCCGACCAGCGGCGACCGGCTCGTAGTCTGGCCGCGGCTGCTCCGGCGCCGTTCGGCGAAGGGTCGACATCGTGCGCCCCACTCGCACGATCGACCCGGATATGCGAGTACGACGCACGATGATGCCGCGGTCTCGGAGGTGATCTACTTCCCGGCGTGGAACCCGAACCGATAGAGGCGGTCAAAGACGGCGGGTGGCGGCAGATCGCCGCCGTCGATGCGGCGCTGGACCGCGGTGAGATCGACGAGGCGGGCTGGCATGCCGCGATGCGGGCGCTGGTGGTCCCGGCGTACCTTGCCGCCGACACACCGTGGGGTCAGTCCGGCAAGAGCGGCACGGCCGAGGACTGGGAGCGTGGCCGGCGGCTCGTGATGGATGCCGTCGACGCCGACGGAAGCTTCCTCGACGTCGGCTGCGCGAGCGGCTACCTGATGGAGTCCGTACGGCGGTGGGGCCACGAGCAGGGCCTGACCGTCGAGCCCTACGGCCTGGACATCGCCCCCGAGCTCGCCGAGCTCGCCCGGTCGCGGCTTCCCGAGTGGTCGGACCGCATCTGGGTCGGCAATGCCCTGCACTGGCGCGCACCGGGTGACCGGCGGTTCGACGTCGTGCGCACCGGGCTGGAATATGTTCCCCGGCGGCGGCACCTCGACCTCGTCGCCCACCTGCTCGACGCGGTGGTCGGCCGCCGGCTCGTGATCGGCGTCTTCACCGAGGAGAGCGCCGAACGGTCCGCCGAGCGGGTGCTCACCGAGGCCGGGTTTCCGATCACCGGGCGGAGCGAGATCCCGCACCCCGACCCCCGGGTGATGCGCCGCCTACTGTGGATCGACCGGTGAGCGCACGAGCTACCGTGGAGTCACAGCGGTAGCCGCCGGATGGGAGTGAAATCGTGCCCCCTCCGCCGGCGACCGGGTGAGATGGCCGAGCAGACGGCGGTACGCCGGCCCTGGCCGCTGGTGGTCGCCGACTGGGTGCGCACCGCCCCCGCCACCTACGTCTGGCTGATGCTCCTCTCGGTGACGACGACGGTCCTGCTCCAGCTGCGGCCCCGGACGCAGCACCATCTGCTCGTCGCGTGGAGCACGAACCTGCACAACCTCACCCGGGATCCCTTGCAGGTGCTGCTCGCGAGTGCCCTGTGGACCGACACCGCGTCACTCGGCGTCTATGTCCTGCTGTTCACGGTCTTCCTCGCTCCGGCCGAGCACTGGCTCGGTACGGGCCGCTGGCTGGTGATCGCCCTCATCGGTCATATCGGCGCGACGCTGATCAGCGTGGGCGACTTCGCAGCGGACCTCAGTGCCCACGCCGCCAACCCGGCGATCGCCGACGACATCGACGTCGGTGTCAGCTACGCCTTCGCCGCGCTGTGCGGAGTCCTCACCTACCGGATCGCCCGTCCCTGGCGATGGATCTACCTCGGCGCCGGTCTCGTCCTGGTGACCGTGCCGGTGATCGTGCACGGAACGGTGACCGACATCGGCCATCTCAGTGCGGTGCTGCTCGGTCTCCTGTGCTACCCGCTGGCGCGCGGGCGACTCGGCTCAGACGGGACGGGTCACTCGCCGTAGACCTCGGCGACCGCCGACTCGTAGTAGTCCAGCGCGCGCTCGACCGGTCCGAGCCCGGCGGAGGGCAGCCAGTGCACGACCCGGCGGAATCCCGCCGACTCGTAACGTTCGATGGCCTTGGCGTCTGCGGGAATACCCATCACCATCAGGTCGATGGGCCGGTCGGCCCGGGCGCGCAGTTCGGTGCCGCGCGCGATGACCTCCGGGGCGTGGTTGGGGAACCAGGCGTCGCCGAAGGCCAGCACCCGGTCGCCCACCGTGGGTCCGCTGCCCCCCACCAGGATCGGGGGATGCGGGCGCTGCGCCGGCTTGGGCCACGACCAGATCCGGTCGAACTCGACGTACCTGCCGCTGAAGCTCGCCTCGTCGTCGCGCCAGATCTCCTTCATGGCGCGGATGCGCTCGTCCAGAAGCGCCATCCGGGTACGCGGGTCGGTGCCGTGGTTGGCCATCTCCTCGCGGTTCCAGCCGGCGCCGACACCGAACTCCAGGCGGCCGCCGGAGAGCTGGTCGACGCTCGCGACCTCCTTCGCGGTGATGATCGGGTCGCGCTCGACCACGAGGCAGACGCCGCTCCCGACCCGCAGTTTCGTCGTGGCGACCGCAGCCGCGGTCAGGGTCACGAAGAGGTCGTAGGTGTGCGCGTACCTGCGGGGCAGCTCGGCGCCGGACTCGTGCGGCGTCTCCCGGCTGGCGGGGATGTGGGTGTGCTCGGCGAAGAACAGCGACTCGTGCCCGCGCTGCTCGACCAATCGGGCCAACGAGCCCGGGTCGACGGCGTCATGCGTTGCGAAGAAACCCACACCGGTGTCCATTCGGCGACCCTACGCCGGGGACGCTCGAGGGTTCTGACGTGTTCTCTCTGGGCGGAGCAGCAGGCTGGCTCGGACGATCAGGCCACGTCGGACTCGTCGGCACGGCGTTGCGGTGAGGACTTGAGTTCATGCTGGGCCTGACCGACATCGGGATCGGCCGGCGGCTCGGCCATCCCCTTCTTTATCGAGTCGAGGATGGACATGCCCTGGCCGACCAGCCCGGAGGCGATCTCGCCGAGCCCGTCGGCGCCGTTGAGGATGTTGACGTTGGCGCCGCTGAGCCCGTGCGCCGCCTCCTTGACGATCTGCGGCAGTTGGTCGATCAGCATCCGGTCGAGCGCGACCCGGTTGTTGGACGCCGCGGCCTCGGCCTGGATTCGCATCTTCTCCGCGTCGGCCTTGGCGAGCACCCGGACCCGCTCGGCCTCCGCGAGTGCGGGCTTGACCACCTCGGCGACCAGTTCCTGCTGGCGGAGTTCGGCCTCCCGCTGCGCCAATTCGGTCTGCGCCGCGATGACTTCCCGCTGCGTCTGGGCCTGGGTGAGCGGCCCCGCCTGTGCCGCCTCGGCCTGTGCGCGGTCGACCTCGGCCTTGTACTGTGCCTGCACGATCGCGGTCTTCCGGGCGTATTCGGCCTGTGCCCGCTGCGACTGCTGCTCTGCCTCCGCGGCGGCCTGATTCGCCTGTGCCTGGGCGATCTGCGCCTGCCGCTGGATCGCGGCGTTGTGCGGCGCGGCCATCGCCGCGATGTAGCCGAGCTTCATGTCGTCGATCGACTGGATCTGCAGCGCGTCGACGCTGAGCCCGATCTTGGCCATCTCCGCCTTCGAGCCGTCCAGGACCTCGGTGGCCAGCTTCTGCCGCTCGGTGACGATCTCCTCCACGGTCATCGACCCGACGATCGACCGCAGGTGACCGGAGAAGATCCGTCCGGTGAGCACCGACATCTGGTTCTGGTCGGAGAGGAAACGCTGCCCGGCGTTGACGATGCTCTCGTCGTCGTTGCCGACCTTGAAGGCGATGACCGCACGCACGTTGAGCGCGATCCCCTGCTTGGTGACGCAGGCCTCGGCGACCTCGGCCTCGCACATCGCGAGCGTCAGGAAGCGGACCTTGCGGAAGAAGGGCAGCACGAAGGTGCCGTGGCCGGTGACGACGCGGAACGGCGTACCGCCCTCGGGATGTTGCCCACCGGAGATCAGCATCGCCTGGTCAGGCGCCGGAACGTGGTAGCCGAACATTGGGTCTCCTAATCGGGAACGTCGATCGACAGTCCGGGGACGTCGAACCATGGGGTGACGTCGACGGCGCGCGCACCGCGGGTTTCCACGACCAGGACGTTCGCCCCCTTCGGCAGCGGTTCGTCGGACCAGGCCAGGTAGGTTTCGGAGCCTCCGCGGATCTTGATCAACACCTCGCCGGGACCCGTGTCGCCACGCGTGGGGGCGGTGAGGACACCGATCCGGCCGATCGCAGACACGTCGCGGGCCATCACCTACCGACTTCCCCGGCCACGCTGCCGCGTCCCACGACGACTGCCATGCCTCCAACTTACGACGTTTCGCCCGCGTGGCGGATGGGCAGCCGTCGGCGAGGCTCCACCCGGAGGATTCCCCGACCCGGTGGTCCGTTCTCTAGGCTGAGGACATGACCGACCGTCCGCTGACCCTGATGGCTGTCCACGCTCACCCTGACGACGAGGCGACCGGGACCGGCGGGATCCTGGCGCGCTACGCCGCGGAGGGGATCCGCACGGTGCTCGTCGTCTGCACCGACGGCGCCTGCGGTGACGGGCCCGCCGGGATAAAGCCGGGAGAGTCAGGACACGACCGGGACGAGGTCGCCGCCCTGCGGCTGCGCGAGCTCGAGGCGAGCGCCGGGGTCCTCCAGATCGGCGACGTCGAGCTGCTCGGGTACGCCGACTCCGGGATGATGGGGTGGGACACCAACGACGCACCCGGCTCCTTCTGGACGACGCCGGTCGACGAGGCGGCGGCCCGGCTCGCCGAGCTGATGCGGCGCTACCAGCCCGATGTCGTGGTGACCTACGACGAGAACGGGTTCTACGGCCACCCCGATCACATCCAGGCCCACCGCGTGACCATGGCCGCGGTGGCCGCGACGGACGTCGCCGCCAAGGTCTACTGGACGACGGCGCCCCGGTCGAAGATGAAGGAGTTCGGCGACGTCATGCGCGAATTCGGCCTGGACTGGGACGAGCCGGACCCGGCGGCCGAGCAACCGCAGATGGAGATCGGGCTCCCCGACGAGGAGATCACGACCTGGGTGGACACCACCGCGTTCGGGGCGCAGAAGTTCGACGCGCTGGCCGCCCACGCCAGTCAGGGCGACAACATCTTCTTCCTGCGGATGGGCAAGGAGAGGTTCACCGAGATGATGGGCATCGAGACGTTCGTCCGCGTCCGGGACAAGACCGGCGCGCGCACCCCGGAGGACGACCTGCTGGCCGGGCTGCGCTGACGCGGCGCCGGGCGGCGATCAGAGGATCGCGATCGGGTTGACCGGCGATCCGGTCGCGTCCGGAAGCTGGAGCGGCGCGACCACGCAGAGGAACGACCAGTCCGCACGCTCCTCACATGCCTGCGCGAGCGAGTCGAGCTGCAGGTAGTCCAGCAGCTGGATTCCGAGCGCATTGATCGCCAGCACATGGATCGGGAAGTCGACCCCGGGCGTGCAGCTCGGCGCGGCGTCGCTGTTGGTGTCGCTGCCCATCAGCGCGATCTGCCGCTCGGCCAGCAGCGGCATCGCGCTGGGGTGCAGGCCGGCCCGGGTTCCGGCGACGTCCCACGAACCGAGCTCCTCCCGGCGGCGGCGGTGGCCGAGCCGGACGAAGAGGAGATCTCCGGCGCTCACGGCGACGTGCTGCGCCCGCTCGGCCGCGACGAGGTCGTCGGCGTACACGTGGTCGCCGGGCTCGAGCCACGGCTCGCCGTGCAGCCGTGGAATGTCCAGCAGCACTCCCCGGCCGACGATCCCGTTCCGGTCCTCGCCGACGGCGAGCGCACCCGCGCCGGCGGCGGTGACCTCCGCGGCGGGTACATCGTTGTAGAGGTGCTGCTGGTAGATGACGTGACACAGGGCGTCGAGGTGACTGTGCGCGTTGCCGTGCACGTTCATCTCGATGTGGTCGGTGGCGAAGTGCAGTCCCTGCGGATCGCCGGCCACGTCCCCGGTGCCGGTCATGGTGTGGACCGCGTGGTCGGGATCGTCCGCAGCGGGGCGGGTGCCGACGCGTGCGCTCATGCCGACGGTGCGGCCCGAGGTGACGCAGCCGACCGCCGCGAGCACCCGTTCCGGCGTGAGGTGGTTCAGCGCCCCACGGCGGTCATCGGCGCCCCACGGGTTGCGGCTGCGCAGGTCGTCGTACAGCGCCTGGAAGTCAGCCGCGCTGACGGGACGACCGGCCCGGGTCAGAACCGCACCCGCCACACCTGACCGGGCGGCAGCGCGGGCGCTCCCGGCTGCGGCACCGCACCGTCGGCGTCGGAGAGACTGAACACCGAGACGAAGAGGTCGCCCTGCCGGTCGACCGCGAGCCCCGCCGGGAGCGGCGCCGCCATCGTGCTGCGGGTGCAGTCCGGAGCAATCTTGACGATGTCGCCCTGACCGTTCGCCCCACCCAGGAGCTCGCTGACGTAGAGGCTGCCGTCGGGACCGAACCGCACGCCGGTGACGGTCGTGAAGCCGGCCTGGTCACCGGGGCAGATCGTGCCGCCCTTGCCGTAGTAGCCGAGGATCCGGCCGGTGCTCGCCGACACCTTCCACACCCGCGCCTCGCCGGGCTCGAAGTGGGCGAGCTCGCCGACGTAGAGCGCTCGGTGCGGACCCCAGGCCAGCGACGTGGGGACCGACTCCTGGTCGCAGTTCTCCGTGCGGTTCCCGCCGCAGCCGTGCAGCGGGAACACGGTGAACGGCCGCACCCTGCCGCGGTCGACGAGGACCAGGTCGTTGCCCGCCGCGTCCGCGCTGACGGAGCGGTGCGAGCCGAGGCTGAGTACGGCGTACGGGTCGGAGTCGATCTGCAGACCGTCCGGGTTGCGGGTCCGCTCGACCTTGCTGATGTCGGCGACGGAACTGAGCCGACCGTGCCGGAGGCTGAGCAACTTGCCGTTCTGCCAGGCCGGCAGGCCGCGCGGCAGGGTGATCGGCGCGTAGGTCTCCTGGATCAGGACTCTTTCGTGCTGCGCGGACACGCCGTCCGGGCCGGTGGCCGACCCGCCGTCGGGCGCCGCACCCGACAGCAGACCGGTCACGATCCGGTGCGGTCGTGCGTCATGCGTGCGCACCGGATGCCGGATGAGGCTGATCGACCCGGTCGCCCCGACGCAGGTCTGACCCTCCGGGCCGCCGAAGCAGTTGCCCGAGCCGGGGTGCAGGGAGCCCCGCCCGGCCTCGGCGACCAGCAGACCCCAGGGGCTCCAGCCCAGCTGCCGCGGGTTGTTCAGCCCGCTCACCACGACCACGGGCCGGGCGCCGCCGCAGTCGAGTGCGCAGCCGTTGAAGACGTCGCCGCGGACGCGGGAGCGGCGATCGCGCCGACTCCGAGAGCCACCGCACCGAGCCCCACCATGACACGTCGATTCATGACATCCCCCCTGGGCCGCAGGCCTTTCGAACGACGAACCGCCTATGCCTCAGGCACAGTGGCGTGGACGTACCCGGCTGTCAATCGGTTCTTGAGAACACGCCGACCGATTCTTGGGGACACGCGGGCGGCGTTTCCGACGGTGGCAGGTCGGCCACGACGGGTTACTCCTTCGCGTGCTCGTCCTGCTCCTTCGCGTGCTCGTCGCTCCGGCGGCGCGTACGCCGGGAGGCGGCGCGCACGTGCGGCAGCCGCCATGGTCGGTTCGCCTGATGCTCGTGCCGCAGCGGGCCGGTGCGCAACGACAGGTAGGCGAGCGCGGAGGCCGGGATCGGCAGCCAGAAGTTCACCAGCCGATAGCTCACCACGCCGAGGATCGCGATGCCGCGCGGCGTACCGAACCCGACCAGGGTCGGGACGAGCACCCCCTCGACGATGCCGAGACCGCCGGGAGTGATGGGGAGTACGGCGACGACGTTGGCCAGGCCGAACGCCACCAGCAGCCCGCCCGGCCCGGCCCGGTGGCCGAAGGCCAGCACGAAGACCCACAGCGACGCCGCATCGAGGAGCCAGTTGACCGCGGCCCAGCCGATCGCGGCGGCGAGCCGGTCGCGGTCGCTGCCCAGGATCCGTAGTTGCTCGGCGACCCGGCGCAGCGCCCGCTCCGCCATGTCCGGGGTGACGAACGGAAGATGCTGGGCGACGGCACGCACGGCGCGCACTGATCCCTCCCGCCCGAGGGTGAGCGCGAAGACGGCGCCGGCCGCCGCCAGGAGGAGCAGGACGCCGAGCAGGGCGCCCAGCGCGTAGAGGGGGTTGGCGCCCCGAATGGCCACTGTCACGAGCAGCCCGATGAGGAGCATGACGTTGAGCACGACCGCCGAACCGATCCCCTGGACGGTGATGCCGATCAGCGCGTCGGGCCCCCGGACCCCGGCGCTGATGAGCAACCGGAGCCGCAGCGCGGCCGCCGTCGCGGCACCGCCCGGGACGACGTGGCTGACCCCCAGCGAGGTCACGTCGATCCGCAGCAGCGTCCACCACGAGGGCCGGCCGGCCCGGGGAAGCACGACCCTGGTCAGTGCCGCGTAGGCACACAGGGACAGCACCTCGAGGACGACGGCGACGACGACGTAGAGGGGATGGACCCGAACGAGCAGATGCAGCGCCTTGCGGACACCGGCGAGCTGCGGCAGGACCAGGTACTCCACGACGAGAGCGAAGATCACCAACCCCGCGCCACGGGTCAGCCAGACCGGCGGTTTGATCCTGCTCACCGATCCATCGTGCCGGGTCGGGCCTGCGTTCCTGCGGTCCGGGCACATATCGGGGCCGCGCGTCACATCCCGGGAACCCACCGTGATCCGGCGTGCGGCGCTCTCGGCCGGCCGCATCACGAACGCGGGACCCCCCCGACCGGCCCGGCAGCCCGGCCCGGACGCCCGGACGCCCGGACGCCCGGACCGGAACCGCGGGCATCATCGTGCGCCGTACTCGCATAACCGGGCCGATCGTGCGAGTAGAGCGCACGATGTCGACTGTTACCGGCAGCCGGCCCCGTTCACGGTCTTCTGAGCGGGGTCAGTCCCGGGAGAGCAGGCGGTAGGTGAGGCCGGTCGCCAGGGCGTAGACCGCGTGGTGGCCACCGTCGATGGCGGCCTCAGTGGCCCCGTAGCGCCAGATCGGCCGGCCCACCTTCAGGCTGGGCAGGACCACCTGCTCGGAGCCCCAGACGGCGGCGAAGTGCACCAGCGTCGCGACCGGGCCGGACGCTCCCAGGCCGGCAATGGCGCCGCGTACCGCACCCCACCCGGTGCCGTAGCCCCAGTGCACCGCATTGTTGAACCGCATGCCGTCGCCTTCCACGGGCTCCACGCCGAGCACTTTGGCGGCCGCGTCGGCCGGTGCGGTGCTCGGCTGCCGGCCACGTACCCGGGCCTCCAGCGTCGACGAGACCGTCATGGCCGCCGTACCGACGAGGCCGGCAACCAGTCCTCGTCCCATGGCTCCGGCGATATCCCCGATCCGCATACGGCATCCCCTCGTCGGACCGTCTCCCGCGGTGGCGGCCAGATCCGAGCGTACGACGCCGGCCCGCCGCCGGGGTGCTGCGCACACATCCTCGGCCAGCGGGCTGTCAGCGGCTGCCAGCCGAATGTGCGGGCCCTGACAGGCGGACTTGTCACGGTGTGGTCATGACCAAGGACCCAGGAGGGACGACATGACGTACGCCATCAGGGCGGAAGGACTCGTGAAGCGCTTCGGCGAGACGGTGGCGCTGGCCGGGGTCGACCTCGCCGTCCCGCAGGGCGCCGTGATGGGCGTCCTCGGGCCGAACGGGGCGGGCAAGACCACGGCGGTCCGCATCCTCGCCACCCTGCTCCAGCCCGATGCGGGCCACGCCGCGGTGAGCGGGCTCGACGTCGTCCGCGACGCCGAGAAGGTACGGCGGGAGATCGGCCTGACCGGGCAGTACGCCTCGGTCGACGAGGATCTCACCGGTCGGGAGAACCTCGTCCTGATCGGTCGGCTGCTCGACCTGACCCGGTCCGACGCCCGGGCCCGGGGGCGGCAGCTGCTCGCCGACTTCGGGCTCACCGACGCCGCGGACCGCCCGGTGAAGACCTACTCCGGCGGCATGCGCCGGCGCCTGGATCTCGCCGCCAGCCTGGTCGGCCGGCCCTCGGTGATCTACCTCGACGAGCCGACGACAGGCCTCGACCCGGGCAAGCGGGACGACGTCTGGCGCATCGTCCGCGACCTCGCCGACGACGGCGTGACGGTGCTGCTCACCACCCAGTACCTCGACGAGGCGGACGCGCTCGCCGACGAGATCTCGGTGATCGACCACGGCAGCGTCATCGCCCAGGGCACGCCGCACGAGCTGAAGCAGATCGTCGGAGGGCAGACCCTCCAGGTCCGGCCGGTCGACGCGACCCGGCTGGACGAGGTGGCGGCGATCCTGCTCGCGGTCACCGACCACGAGGTGGAGACACCGAGCCGGGGGGTGCTCAGTGTCGCGGTCGACGGGGATGCCGCACTGACCACCGTCGTCCGGCACCTGCACGAGTCCGGAATCGCGGTCACCGAACTGGCGCTGGGACTGCCCAGCCTCGATGAGGTCTTCTTCGCCCTCACCGGACGCCGTACCACCGAAGACGACAAGGAGAACGCAGCATGAGTGTCCTGACCGCGCCGACGGTCACCGAGCGGCCGCCGACCACGCCGACCCAGACCCCCGCGCGCCCGATGGCTCTGGTGCGCCACAGCCTCAGCCTCGCCCAGCGCAGCATCATCAAGATCAAGCGAACGCCCGAGCAGCTGATGGACGTGACCCTGCAGCCCATCATCTTCGTGCTGCTCTTCGTCTACATCTTCGGCGGCGCCGTCGCCGGATCGACCCACGACTACCTGCAGTACGTCCTGCCGGCGATCATGGTGCAGACCGTCGTCTTCTCCTCGGTGAGCATCGGCGTGAACCTCAACACCGACGTCGACAAGGGCGTCTTCGACCGGTTCCGCAGCCTGCCCATCCCGCGATCGGCCCCCCTGGTCGGGGCAGTGCTCGGCGACATGGTCCGGTACGCCGTGTCGGTCGTCGTCCTGATGGGTTTCGGCTCACTGCTCGGCTTCCGCGTGGCGACTGACCCGCTGTCGGCGCTGGCCGCCTGCCTGCTGGTCATCTTCTTCGCGCTCTGCCTGTGCTGGATCTCGGTCTACCTGGGAATGGTCTTCCGCCAGCCCGGCGCGGTGCAGGGCGTGGGATTCCTGGTGATGTTCCCGCTCACCTTCGGCAGCAACATGTTCGTGCAGGCCTCCAGCATGCCGGGCTGGCTGCAGGAGTGGGTGAAGATCAACCCGATCACGCACCTCGTCGACGCTGCACGGCACCTGATGCTCGGCGGAGCGGTGGCGGTCCCGGTGCTCGAGGCGCTGGCGTGGGGGATCGGCATCCTCGCCGTCTTCGCGCCGCTCGCGGTGCGGGCGTACCGCCGGAAAGCCTGACCCGGCAGGCCGACTCAGCAGTCGACGCGCTCGCCCACTCCGCCCGGCCGGAGGAGGGCGAGCGCGTCGCCGCGTTGCAGCCGGGTGCCCCGCTGGTACGCCTCGTCGTAGCCGTCGGCACCGAGGAGGGCGCGTAGCCGCTGCGACACCCGCGCCACATCCGGGTTGCCGACATCCTCCATGCCGCGCAGGGCCGTGGCCGCCCCTAGCTGCTCGGCCGCACGGACGGCGTCGCCGTCGGCGAGCAGCGTCCACTCGGCCGTGGCGATCGCCGCGACCGCCATGACGGGCATGTCATGGGTGAGCGTCGCCATCTCGATCGCCACCTGCAATCGGTCTCCGGCCGACACGAGCTCGCCGTCGGCCAGGTCGAGGCAGGCGAGCCCGGCAAGCATGACTGCCTTGGCCTGCGGCGGCCCGCCACCGAAGCGCTCGAACCGGGTCAACGCCTCTTCGGTCAGCCGTCGGCCGGTCGCGGTGTCGCCACGCAGTCGCTCGATCTCGGCGAGACCGTGCAGGGCGAGGGCGCCGAAGATCGCGCTGCCGGACTCCGTGGCTGCATCCACGACCTGCCGGAGATCGGTCTGCGCCCGGTCGGTCTCGCCGCGCCGGGCCCGCACCATCGCCATCCGGATCTGCACGAAGTGCATGTCGTCGGGAGCGTGGAGGGCTTTCATCAACTGCAGTGACCGCTCGAACTCCGCCAGCGCCGTGTCGAGCTCACCGACGGTCATGTGCAGCGCGCCGAGGGCGGACAGCGTGTTGGCCAGACCCCATCGCTCCCCGAGCTCGTCGAAAGCCCGCAGCGCCTCGGCCAGGTCGCCGCGCATGCTCGCGGCATCGCCCTCGTTCTCGGCGATGAGTCCCCGCAGCATGCGGAGCGTGGCCCGGGTCCACCTGTCCGGGCTGGACAGCCCACGCTCGATCGCGGCGTAGGCGCGGGGGATGTCCTCGGCGAGCATCGCCATTCCCGGCTCGACCAGACTGAGCACCGGGTGCCGTCCCCGCGGGTCGAGACCGCCGAACGTCTCCAGCATCCCGAGCGCGGTCTCCCGGCCCCGGCGATACTCCCCGATGGACATCGCGCTCATCGCCTGCACCGTCGTGGCGATCGCCCGCGGCTCGGCCGGCGCCTCTCCGGGCACCGCGAGGGCCAGCTCCAGCCAGCTGGCCGCCTCGGCACTACTTCCGCGCAGCGTCCAGAACCAGCTGAGCGCCGCGCCGGTCCGGACCGCGGTCGCCGCGTCCTGCGCGTCGACGGCGTAGCGCAACGCCGCCAGCAGGTTCTCCCGCTCGACATTGAGCCGGGATAGCCACGGCAGCTGCTCCGCGGTACGCAGGTAGGGGTCGGCGGTCTCGGCCAGGCCGCAGAAGTAGGCGGCGTGGCTGGCCTGCACGGCGGCGATCGCCCCCTCGTCGGCGAGACGCTCGGCGCCGTACTCCCGGATCGTCTCGAGCATGCGGTAGCGCGGCGGGTCTCCATCGGCGAGGAGCAGCAACGACTTGTCGACCAGCGCCGCCAGCAGGTCGGGGACCTGCCCGGCCGGAACGGCGCCGGCGCCGACCGCCTCGGCGCTCTCGACGGTGGCGCCGGCCGGGAAGACCGCGAGCCGGCCGGCCAACGCCCGCTCCTGATCGCTCAGCAGCTCCCAGCTCCACTCGACGACCGCCCGCAGCGTGCGGTGCCGGGGCACCGCCGTGCGGCTCCCGCCGGTGAGCAGCCGGAAGCGGTCGTCGAGGCGGTCCGCGACCTGCTGGACCGACATCGACCGCAGCCGCGCCGCGGCAAGCTCGATCGCGAGCGGGAGCCCGTCGAGCCGACGGCAGATCTGGATTACCGCCTCGACGTTGCCCAAGTCCACCGCGAACCCAGGAGCGACGGCCGCGGCCCGGTCCGAGAACAGCCGCACCGCGGGACTCGCCGCGGCGTCGGTCACCGACCCGTCGGCAGGCGGCCGGCCGAGCGGCGGGACGGGGAGCAGGGTCTCCCCGAGGATGCCGAGCGGCTCCCGGCTCGTGGCAAGGATGCGCAGGTCGGGGCAGCGGGCGAGCAGCTGGTCGGCCAGCCCGGCTGCGGCGTCGATCAGGTGCTCGCAGTTGTCGAGGATGAGCAGTGCCTGTTTGTCGACCAGGGTGTCGAGCAGCGTGCCCATCGTGTCCAGCGGCGCGCTCTGCCGGCGGATGTCGAGCAGTGTCGCCTCGCGGGGACCGAACGCGCCGAGGACCGCCTGCGGCAGGTCGTCCGGGTCGGTGACCGACGCGAGCTCGGCCAGCCAGACGCCGTGGCGCACCGACTCCGTCACCCGCGCCCCGGTCTCCGCAGCGAGCCGGGTTTTGCCGCCGCCGCCAGGTCCGACCAGGGTGATCAGCCGGCTCTCCTCGAGCTGCTTCCCGATTCGCGCGAGCTCCTCGTCGCGTCCGACGAAGCTCGTCAGCTGCGAGCGCAGATTGCTCCTCGGCGACGCGGGCGCGGCAGGTTCTGCGGGTCGTGCGGCCGGTTCGCCCCGCAGCACGGCCAGGTGCGCAGCCTGCAGCTGCGGCCCGGGGTCGACTCCGAGTTCGTCGGCGAGCAGGCGGCGGGTCTGCTCGTACGTCGTGAGCGCGTCGGCCTGCCGTCCGACGGCGTACAGCGCGGTGACGAGCGCGGCCCGCAGCCGCTCCCGCAGCGGGTATTCGGCGGCCAGCGTCTCGAGCTCACCGACGACGGCGGCGTGCCGACCGAGCGCGAGGTCGGCGTCGATCCGGTCCTCCCGCGCCGCCAGCCGGAGCTCCTCCAGCCGCGCGGCCGCGGGGGCGGCGAACGGCGCGTCACCCGCGTCGGTCAGCGGCAGACCACGCCACAGCCGCAGCGCGGCATGCAGGGTCTCGCTCGCGGCGGGCAGCTCGCCTGCGTCGAGCTGCTGCCGGCCTCGACGGGCCAGGCGTTCGAACCGGATCGCGTCGACGTCGTCGGCCGCGACGTCGAGCCGGTACCCGCGGCCCGTCGAGGCGATCGCGGACTTGTCGGGGAGGATCCGGCGCAGCCGGGAGACCAGCGACTGCAGGGCGTTCGCCTCGTCCGCCGGCGGGATCTCACCCCACAGCGCGTCGACCAGGGACCGGGTGCCGACGACGCCGCCCGCGTCCAGCGCCAGCCGGATCAGCAGCGCGCGCAGCCGGACGCCGCCGACCTGGACCGGCCGGCTGTCCTCGGTCAGCTCGAGCGGACCCAGAATGGCCACCTGCACCGGACCACTCTCTCAGGTCCGTCCTTACCTGGTCGGGATCCGTCCGTCGAAATAGGTCCCGACGGCCCGCAGGGCGCGTCGCTGTTCCAGATCCACCACGGTCCGGTTGCGGCCGGCGTCCTCGACGTCGCGAACCGCGAGGTACATCGCCTCCACGGCGGCCTGGGTGGACGGGAACGGTCCGTGGTCGCGGACGACGCCGCGCAGCCGGGCATCCACGACGTCGAGCAGCGGAGTGGTGAAGACGATCTGCCGGACCCCGATCGGGAGGGCGAGGAACGGCGCGAGCGCGGCCCAGTTCACCCGCCAGAGCCGGACGAGTGCGGGGTAGCGCTGGCCGAACCTCGCGGCGAAGTCGTCGAGCGCCGCGGCGGCGGACATCTCGTCCGGCGCGGTGTAGACGGGGAGGAGCGCCGCGCTGACCGCCGCCCAACTCCGGCGGGGCCCGTACTGCCGCGACGCCCGGATCAGGCCGAGCACCCGGGTCTGGCGGATCGCCCGCGGCCAGGTCACCCCGATCGCGTCCGGCAGCCCGGGCACCCCCTCACCGCTGACACCGTCACCGGCGACACCGTCACCGCCGACCCAGTCGCAGCTGACCAGGCACACGTCGGACATCCCGCGAGCAGTCACCCGTTCGAACAGGTCGAGCCAGAACGTCGAGGACTCCCCCGGGTCAGGGGCGGGCCACAGGCCGAGCACCTGCTCGACGCCGGCACAGTCCACCCCGCCGACGACGTAGATCGGGCGGGTGCGAGCGCTCGGATGGCCGATCCGGACCGACACCTCGTTGACGAACACCACTGGCCAGACGGCGTCGAGCGGCCGGCCCTGCCAGGCCGTCAGGGCCTCGACGACGGTGTCGGGCAGCTGCCCGATCAGGTGGGCCGACCCGTTGGTGCCACGGCGGGCCGTCCCGGTCCGCCCGGCGACCCGGGCTTCATCCGGTGCCTGATGCACGGTGTCGGTCATTCGTCATCCCCCGAGTTGTTCTGGACAGCGCAGCGCCCGGCGCCGGTCACGCCGTCATCGACGGAACATGCCAGCACCGCGCCCACGAGCACGGAGGACAGCCCGCGCTGCTGGGCCCAGGATCCGGGCGGAAGAGGCGATCTGCTTGCTGCCATGGACTTCCCGACGCGGGTGACGGCTGTTCGGACCGAGACCAGGCCTCCCCTCGCGCGGAAAGCGGTGGAGTCGACGAACGCACGGCACGCCGAAGCCACCGTGCGTCCCTACCGAACCGGCCGAAGCCCCCCAGCGGCCCGCCCCTGCGGGTTGTCGCTCTACTCGACCCAAGCCAGTCACCGCGCAGCGTATCTCAGCTTTCACACGAAGTGACCCGCACCGCAAAAATCCCGGGAGCCGTGCTCCTCCCCATCCGGCCCGTCGCGCCCCGGCCGCCCCGGCGGCACCGCCGACCAATCTCCGTGGATCACGCGATATCTATCTGCGTCGATCCCGCGATCTCTATTTGCGTGGATCCCGCGATACCCCTTGCCCGTGGGGGCACCCGAGGCTCACCATGCTCCTAGTGCAACGACGCATCTCAGTGCGCATCTCAGTGTGGGCATCTCGGCAGGGCGGTGCCGATCCGGGTATCGGGGCTGTCGGCGCCATGGCATGACTCGATCACCGGGACGGGGAGAGGTGCGGTGATTCCGACGATGGATACGTCGCTGGCTGACCGGCTGGAGATTCACAACGCCGGTTTCAGCGAAGACGCTGCCAGGGCCGGGCTGTGCGGAAGCCTGCACCTGCCGACCGGCCGGATCTGTCTGCACGGCGCCCGGCATGCCGGGCCGTGTGAATTCAGCACCCCGGCGAAGCTCACCGCACGGCTGCGGGCCGCGAAGTCTCGTCGCTGATCTCCGGTCGGTCGATCAGCGGGCGAGTGGCGACGCCGCCAGCGGCGAACAGCCCGGCGCGTCCTCCGTGCTCTCCGCCGCGTCGAGCAGGAAGCGCGGGAACCCTCCGGCGGCCGCCGCCACCCCCTTGTCGTACAGCTTCGCCACGACCGCGGGCTCCTTCTCGGCCAGATTGACCGACCACGGGTCGCCCACGCTCCCGTCGTTCCCCCCGCGGAGGGCGTGCAGGAACGCACCCCTGCCGTTCACCTTGCTGGTGAACCACCAGTCGTCGGTGATCACCGTGAACGCCGAACCCCACCCGACGACCACGTGATCCCGGGCCGGCCGGGCGTCGCCGAAGGTCGACGGCCAGCACGAGAGACCGTCGATCGGGTCCGGGGCCGGCACCTGGGCCGCGTCGAGGATGGTTGCGGCCAGGTCGTGGTGCTGCACCCAGTCGTCGACGGTGTGCCCGGCGCCGAGCCCGGCCGGATGGCGGATCAGCAGCGGTACCTCGAGCACTTCCGGTTCGGACGGGTAGCCCCGCTTGCCGACGTAGTGCCTGCGTTCGGCGAGGCTGTGCCCGTGGTCGGAGGCGACGACGACCACGGTGTCCTCCAGCCAGCCCTGCGCGGCCAGCGCGGACATCAGGTGACCGAACCAGCGGTCGGCCATGGTGACGAGCCCCGCGTAGTTGGCCCTGGTCCGGCGGAGCAGATCGGCCGGCAGGTCGGGAACCTCGGCGTACGGCGAGATGACCTGCTCCCGCCCGTCGGAGCGGTCGTAGCGACGCCGGTAGTGCTCCGGGACGAACCACGGCTCGTGCGGGTCGAAGGACTCGACGGTGAGGAACATCCGTTCGCCGGTCCGGCGTACGTCGAGGTTCTGCTCGAGCCACCGGGCGGCGGTCGTCATCACCCGGGCGTTGAACCACTGGTCCTCGGCCACCCGGTCGCGCATGTTGGCCAGGATCCGGCTGGAGAACCAGTCCGCGCCGTCCTTGGCCCGCCGGCCGGACCCGGCCGGGTCACGGCGGCGAAGCTCCCGCAGCTCCTCCGGGATCCAGTGGGCGATCTCCTCCTCGGTGGGCGCCGGACCGGATCGGGCCGGGTCGGTCTCCTGGCCCCGGATGAAGTCCCACTCGTCGAAACCGCGCCAGAAGTTCTTGCTCGGCTTGAACTGGTGGTAGAGGTCGGAGACCAGGCCGGTGCGGAAGTCGGCGTCGCCGAGGATCTCGGCGAGGGTGTGCTGCTCCTCGGGGATGGGCCCCCAGCCCGGCGCGGGGATGAAGTCGCCCTTGAGCTTGAAGTCACCGTTGTGGAACGGATAGGTGCGCTGCCCGGTGTAGAGGGCGCGCCGGGCAGGCAGGGTCGGTAGCGACTCCGGGTAGGCCCGGGTGTAGCGCACCGACTCGGCGGCGAAGGCGTCGAGATTCGGCGTCGCGATCGGCGGGAAGTCCTCTCCCCACGGCGGAGTGAGCCCGTAACAGCCGAGGGCGTCCTTGCGCAGCGTGTCGAAGACGACGAGGACGACGTTGTATCGATCGCTCACGGTGCGACCTTAGCGGCGCCCACCCGATCGGTCAGTCCCGGCCGACCACCAGCGGGGCCCCGGGCGCGACGACGAGGTCGGGCTCGAAGAACAACCGTGTCTCGTCGCCGTCCATGCCGCGGCGGTGGTCGACCTTCTCCGTGCCGACCGTGACCGACGACGACGTCCAGTCGCCGGCGACCCGCAGTTCCCGCACTCCGACGGTGCCGTGCAGGCAGGTCAGCGTCAGGCCGTGCGCGTCCGCGGACGCCGTCCCCCACCCGGTGTCGGTGAGGACCGGCACCCGCCAGTCGGCCTCGGCGCCGATCGGGTGCAGCCGCAGGCTGCGCGCCACGGCGTTCCACCGCAGGCCGGTCAGCGACTCGAGCACGGACCACCCGGCCATCGCCCGGACGTAGTGGTCGCCGCACTCGATCTCGTTGTAGGGGTTGCGCCGGGTGCCGTCGTGGCGGGCCCACAGCCCGCGCAGGATCCGCATGCCCTCGTCTTGCAGGCCTTCGTCCAGGCAGTGCGCCGCGACCTGATATTCGACACCGCTCCACACCTCGTCGGCGTAACGCGTCGGGATGTCCGGGCGCCCGCCGGTCGGCCAGGAACAGATCAGCAGCCCGCGGTCGTCGCCGTCGGCGTAGACCCGGTAGGGGTGGTCGAAGCCGCGGAACCCCTCGCGCAGGTTGTGCCGAACGATGGACCGCAACGCCGTCCGCACGTGGTCGACCGGCAGGATGTAGCCGAGCTCGAGCTGATGGGCCCACCACTGCCCCACGAGCTGGTCGGACAGACATCCCTCGCCCCACTGGTACGCCGTGGGTTCGGCGGGGTCGAGCAGTTGCCGGTAGTACTCACCGGTCCAGGTCAGCTCGTCGTACGCCGTGCTGCCGGCCCGGAAGAGCGAGTGGTAGCCGGCCGCGGCCTCGTCGTCGCCGAGCAGCCGGGCCATCTCCTCGGCCGCCCGCAGTGCGGCGAGCCAGTAGCTGCCCATGAAGGTGTTGACGCCGCACAGGTCGATGTCGTGCGTACTCGGCTGGATGCCGCGCAGCACGCCGGTCCGATCGGGATCCCATGTGCCGCCGATGTGGTCGAGCAGCCGCATGATCCGCGGCCACATCCGCTCCAGCCACGGCAGACCCGCTCCGGCCCGCACCTCGCGGTAGGTCTTGAGGACGGTGCCGAGCATCCCGTCCAGCGCGGGTCCGGTGGGGCCGCCGATCGGCACGTCCCACATCTGCCGGAGGTAGACCGGCGCCACCGCCCGGTGCGGGATGTAGCCCTCCGGCGCCTGCATGATCTCCAGCTCGGTCTCCCGCATGCTGCGTTCCAGCTCGGGGAAGAGCCGCGAGACCGCCTGGGCGTAGTTCCAGACGTGCGTGCAGTTGAGGGGGCAGGAGCCGCCGTAGTCGCCGTTCCACATCGCCGTCGACGCGCCGAGGGTGCCCTCGAAGCCGAAGAAACGCCCGTCCGCGGTGTGGAAGCAGGTAGGGCTGCGGAGCAGGGACAACTGTGCCGCCATCCGCTCGACGACATCGTCCGGCAGCGAACTTGCCGACAGGACGCCCATCCAATCGCGGGAGCGGTCACGCAGCCGATGCCAATCCGTGCGCACCGTCTCCGCGACGTCCTCGGCGTCGGCGAAGTGGGTCGCGTAGTCGTTGCCGAGCCACAACCTGCTCCGGGAATCGGCCTGCGCCGGCCCGAACTGATCGAAGTTGACGTAGCGGTTGGGGAAGTACCAGGAGAGCACGACACGTATGGCGACCGTCTCCCCCGGGCCGAGACGGAAGGGGATCCGCAGGCCGCCGTTCCAGGTGGCGCCGGGCGCGCTCGGCCCGACCGCGGGGCGCGGGCCGCTGCGGACCGAACCGCCCCGCAGGAAGGTGGCGAAGTCGGCCGCCGTCGACCACTGCGGATACACATCCGCGTCGGTGGTGTCGGCGGACAGCACCATCTGGCCGAACCCCGGGTCGTCGTCGGCCAACGACGGGTTATCCATGAGCAGCGACGTCCACCCGCCGCGACGGCGCGCGCGGTTGACGTTCCCGCCGTACGACGCGCACCGGTTGTCGACGATCGGCGTGATCCCGTCCCAGCCGACGGCGTTCTGCAGCGTCGCGCCGAGCGACCCGTGCAGCTCGTGGGCATCGTCGTTGCGCAGCGTGAAGGTGAACAGCGCCGCGGGCAACGCACTGGCCGCGACATCGAGCGGGACGAGCGGCGTGAACGCCTCCATGGTCACGCTCACCGGCAGGTCGTCGTCGTGGAAGTCGACCTCGCCGAAGGGATACAGGCCGCGGAACGTGGTCCGGTCGACCGGCCGCAGGATCTGCGTCAGCTTCGTGAGCTCGGCCGGCACGACGTGGTCGGACACCAGCGGCGCGGGACCGGGCACCGGATCGACCGGTGCGGACTGCAGGAGGCGCAGCTCGTCGAGCGGCGGCTCCGGGCGGGACACCCGCAGCGCGAAGAAGCTGCCCGGCAGATAGCCGAGGTGGTTGCCGATGTTGTGCAGCTGCCACTGCCGGAGGCTGCCGTCTCCGCAGATCGCGAGCTGCCCCGTGCCGATGCCGCCGAGCGGCATCGCGAGCGCCGCCCGGCGGTCCCCGTCGTACGCCATCGACCGGCCGGCATGTTCAGCAGTCATGTCGTCTCTCCCTCCGCGGCGTTGCGCTGAAAGGCCCGGTCGTCTCCGCGCGCGTTCCACGCATCCAGGACCGACGTCACCACGGCCGGTGACACACCCGCGGTGGTGTCGACGTCGAGGTCGTACGGGCCGAAGGTGTGGATCAGATCGGTCTCCACGTGCGTCCGGCCCTCGCCGATGGCCCGGTCGCGCCGCGCCTTCTCCCGACGGTCGATCTCGTCCAGGTCACAGTGCACGCCGACGAGGAAGACGTCCAGGCCGGCGAGCAACTCGGCGAGGTGATCCCGCCAGGCCGGGAACTCGATGATGTGTTCGACGATCAGGTCGTTGCGCGCCTGTGCGAGAGCCGGCAGGCACCGGTGGAATCCCTCGAAGAATCGCGGGCGGACCCGCTCCCACCAGTCGAACGGTCCGCCGTCGTTCCGCCGTTCCGGCAGCATGCCGCTGTCGACCAGGTGGTCGGACGAGACGTGCAGGAACGGTTCGGGCAACGCGCGCTGCAAGGCGGTGGCCAGGGTCGACTTCCCCGAACTGGAGGCGCCGTTGAGGAAGATCATCCGGCCGGGGCCGCGCTCCGGCGGTCGTGGCTCGCGTGGCGGCATGGCCTACCGGCGGTCGAGCGGCAGCGCAGCGCCGCGTACCGGCAGGAGGACGGCGTAGACCGAGGTCGTCGCACAGATGAACAGCCGGTTGCGCTTGGGCCCCCCGAAGACGACGTTGGCGACCGTCTCGGGGATCCGGATCTTGCCGATCAGCGACCCGTCCGGGTCGTAGCAGTGCACACCGTCCTCGGCGCTGGTCCAGATCCGACCTTCGTCGTCCAGCCGGAACCCGTCGAAGAGACCGTTGGTGCAGGTGGCGAAGACCTTGCCGCCGGACAACGTGCCGTCGGCATGCACGTCGAACAGGCGCATGTGGTGCGGGCCGTCGGCCTGGTGGGTGGCTCCGGTGTCGGAGATGTAGAGCTGACTCTCGTCGAGGGAGAAGGCCAGGCCGTTGGGGCGCACGAAGTCGTCCGCGACGATGCGGCACGCGCCGGTGTCGGCGTCGACGCGGTACACATGACAGGCTCCGATCTCGCTCTCCGCCTGCCACCCCTCGTAGTCGCTGTCGATGCCGTACGCCGGGTCAGTGAACCAGATCGAGCCGTCGGAATGGACGACGGCATCGTTCGGACTGTTGAACCGCTTGCCGTCGTACCGGTCGGCGATCACGGTCACCGAGCCGTCGAATTCGGTCCGGGTCACCCGCCGGTTGCCGTGTTCGCAGCTGATCAACCGGCCGACGGCGTCGATGGTGTGCCCGTTGGTGTAGCCGGCCGGTGTCCGGAAGACACCCACCTCGCCGTTCGTCTCGTCCCAGCGCATGATCCGGTCGTTGGGGATGTCGCTCCATACGAGGTAACGGCCGGCGGGGAAGTAGGCGGGACCTTCGGCCCAGCGGCATCCGTCGTACAGCTTCTCGATCCGCGCGCTGGTCTTGATGCAGGTGCTGAACCGGTCGTCGAGAATCTCGAAGGTCGGCTCACCGGTCATGGACATTCCTGCCTCCAGCCTCTGGTGATGGACGGGCCCGGCAAGCCTGGCACAGGGTCCGGCGTCGCGCGAAGCCACCGGTCGGCGGGGCGGACCCGCCCCTAGCCTGTGGCCATGGGTCCGGGAGCGAACGGCGGCGAGTGGGACGTCGTGGTCGTCGGCGCGGGTCCGGCGGGCGCCTGCGCGGCGCGGTCGGCGGCCGAGGCCGGCGCCCGGACGCTGCTGATCGAACGAGCTCACCTGCCGCGCTACAAGACCTGCGGCGGCGGCCTGGTCGGGGCCAGCCTCGCGGCTCTGCCTCCCGGCGTCCGGCCGCCTACCCGCGAGCGGATCGCCGCGGTCACCTTCAGCCTCGGCGGAGGCTTGCGGCGTACCCATCAGGATCCGGCTCAGATGGTCGAGATGATCAACCGCGACGAGTTCGACGCGGCACTCACCAGCAGCGCGGTCTCGCAGGGAGTCACGCTGCTCCCGGGCACCGTGCTGCGCCAGATCGAGACCGCGGACGACCACGTCATGCTGACCACATCGGCCGGCGCGGTCACCGCGCGAGCCGTGGTGGTGCAGACGGGACCTCGGGGCGGACGGGTCGCCACGTCGGGGTGACCTGCGGACAGGTCGATCTGGGGCTCGAGGTCGAGGTCGCGGCCGACCCCGCGACCGCCGCGGCCTGGGCCGGGCGGATCCAGCTCGACTGGGGCCGCTGCCGGGCTCCTACGGGTGGGTCTTCCCCAAGGGCGATGCGCTGACGGTCGGGGTGATCTCGACCCGCGGCGATGGCGACGCGGTCCGCGACTACCTGCACCGGTTCGTGGGCCAGCTCGGGCTCGCGGACCACCGGGTGATCCGTTCATCGGGGCACCTGACCCGGTGCCGCGACGACCGCTCGCCGCTCGCACGGGGCCGGGTGCTGGTCGCCGGCGATGCGGCCGGACTGCTCGAGCCGTGGACCCGGGAGGGCATCTCTTTCGCGCTCCGGTCCGGGCGGATCGCGGGGGCCGCAGCCGCGCGCATCGCCCGAGCCGGGGACGAGCGGGTGGCCGAGCTGGGTACGACGTACGCCGCCGAGATCGACGGGAGCCTGGGCGCCGAGATGCGGGCCGGGCGCGCGATCATGGCGGCGTTCTCCCGGCGGCCCCGCGCGTTCCATGCCGCGATCGCGGCCGGCGGGCCGACGTGGCGGACGTTCATGCGGTTGACCCGCGGGGAGACCACCCTCCCGCGGGTGATGCGGCACCGCCCGGTCGCCGCGCTGGTCTCCGCCCTCGCCCGCTGATCCCGGACCACCTCGTCGCGTGGCGTCATCGCTTCCCGCACCGCCGTCGGCGGCAACATCGGACGCCGTACTCGCAAAACCGGCCGGGAAATGCGGGTAGCGGGTCCAACGTCGCCCCCGCCGGCCGGCACCCGCATCATCGTGCGCCCTACTCGCACAATCGGCCGGGAAATGCGAGTAGCACGCACGATGTCGCCGGACTGCGGCCGCCCGACCCGTCGGCGGCAACATCGGACGCCGTATTCGCAAAACCGGCCGGGAAATGCGAGTAGCGGGTCCAACGTCGCCCCCGCCGGCCGGCTCCCCATTCCGCCCCTCCATTCCGCGTCAACGTGACGTTGATACGGCTAGAGCGCTTGAACGTGACGTTCACGCGGAATGGGAGGGGCGGCGGCGGCTCGGCGGACGGTCAGAGGTCGACGGTGGCCGATAGCCGCAGGTCGGCGGCGGACCGGCCGATCCGTACGTCGTAGATTCCGGGCTCGACTTCCCAACCCGACCCGGGCACCCAATGCGCGAAGGCACGCCGGTCGATCCGCACGTCGACGCGGGCCTCCGCACCGGCCTCGGCGTCGACCACGGCGTAGCCGGCCAGCCACATCGGCGGTCGGCTGACCTGGGACTGCGGCCGGGACAGGTAGACCTGCACGACGTCGCGACCGGGCCGTACGCCGGTGTTGCGCACCCGCACCGAGGCGACCGGGTCGGTGCCGGAGGCGATATCGACACCGACGTAGTCCCATGTCGTGTAGCCCAGCCCGTGGCCGAACGGGTACGCCGGCGTGCGGCCGGACTCGAGCCATGCCCGGTACCCGATGCGGATCCCCTCGGTGTAGTCCAGCCGCCCGCCCTGCGGTACGGCGGAAAGCACCGGCGAGTCGGTCTCCTCGGCCGGCCACGTCGTGGGCAGCCGGCCGCCGGGCTCGGCGCGGCCGACGACCACGTCGGCCAGGGCATCCCCGAACTCCTGCCCCGGGAACCACGACAGGATCACCGCCGCCACCTGCGCGCGCCACGGCATCAGCACCGGCGCCCCGGAGTTGACCACGACGATCGTCCGCGGGTTGGCCGCCGCGACCCGCCGTACCAGCTCGTCCTGCCGCCCCGGCAACGCCAGGGTGGTGCGGTCGAAGCCCTCGCTCTCGATCTCGTCGGTGGTGCCGACCACGACGATCGCCGCATCGGCGTCGCCGGCCAGCGCGACGGCCCGCTCCAGGGCCTCCTCGTCGGTGGGCATCGGAGGCTCGGCCCCGAGAACGATGCTCATCACGGGGATCTCACCGGCCCGCTCGTGCCGCGCCCGCAGCCGCACCTCCTGAGCCGCGGCGAGGTCGACGACTGCAGAACGCTCGGGCGGGTCGAGGAACGCCGCGAACGCCTCACTCGCATCGACGGTGATGTCCTCGTCGAGGAGCTCCCGCCCGTCCACCTCGAGCCGGAAGCGGCCGACCCCGCGCACGCCGAAGCGGTACGGGCCGGCGACGTCGGCGCGGAACACCGTCTCGATCTCGACCGCCGCGGCCCGGGCGAGGTCCTCGTCACCGATCCAGCGCAACGTCCCGGACAGCCGCCGCTCGTCGACGAGGACCTCGCCGGCCGCGTCGACCAGGTGCACCCGCAGCCCGGGCTCCCCCGACACCGGATCGCGGGTGGCCGCGATCGGCACCGCCTGCAGGGCGCGGGACGTACGCGCCCCGGCGGCGTAGGACACCTCGACATCGGAACCCAGCCCCGCGCGGAGACCGTCCAGCGGGGACACGAGCCGCTCGGGGCTCACCCACGCGCTGCCGCCGCCCTGGGTGCGGGCCGTCTCGGCGTTCGGCCCGAGCACCGCGACCCGGCGTACGGTGGCGCGATCGAGCGGGAGGGCGGCCTCCTCGTTGCGGACCAGCACCATCGCCCGGGCCGCGGTCTCGCGCAGCAGATCCGCCCGCTCCGCCCCCGGGGCCGCCGCCAGGGGCACCGCGGGCGGGATCCCGTCGAGTGCGCCGACGCGGGCGGCGAGCAGCAGGAGCCGGCGCAGCTTCTCGTCGATGTCGGTCTCGCTGACCGCACCGGCCCCGACCGCAGCGACCAGTCGCTCGCCCCAGGGTCCGGTCGGCCCCGGCATCACCAGATCGAGCGCCGCCCGGGCCGACTCCTCGGTGCTGGTGGTCGCCAGCCAGTCGGACACGACCACGCCGTCGAAGCCCCACACCGACTTGAGCGGATCGGCGAGCAGCCGGTTCTCGGTCATGGTCGCGCCGTTCACCCCGTTGTACGCCGCCATCACCAGCCACGGCCGGGCGTCGCGGATGATCTCCTCGAACGGAGCCAGGTAGAGCTCCCGCAGCGTCCGCTCGTCGACCTGCACGTCGACGGTCATCCGCTCGGTCTCGGAGTCGTTCGCGACGTAGTGCTTCACCGTCGCCGCCACGCCGCCGGACTGCACACCGCGCACGTACGCCGTCCCGATGCGCGCCGTCAGCAGCGGATCCTCCGAGTAGCACTCGAAGTGACGGCCCCCGAGCGGGGTCCGGTGCAGGTTGACCGTCGGGGCGAGCAGGACGTCGACACCCTTGCGCCGCGCCTCCCCCGCGAGCAGGGCCCCGATCCGCTCCACCAGCGGCTCGTCCCAGGTGGCGGCGAGCGCGGTCGGGGACGGGACGTTGACCGAGGTCTCCCGCTCGTCCCAGGTCACGCCGCGGACTCCGGCCGGCCCGTCGGAGAGCACCATGGCGCGCAGGCCGACGAGCGGCTCGGGATAGGTGCCCCAAAACCCCGAGCCAGTCAGCAACCGGACCTTCTGCCCGAGATCCAGCCTGCCGAGGGCGCTCTCGATCCGTTCGGCGACGGCCGGGCTCTCTGGGGTCGGATGCATCGGGGTCTCCCCACGTGTCGGGTCGGCAGGATCGTGGCACACCCCGCGGCACCGATCCACCGGTGCCGTCTCGGCCGGCCCAGGTCACCTGGTTAGGGTCAAGAAGGACCCGCCTCGACCCTCGGGAGATCACATGGCTGCCCAGTTCGGTGTCACCGGCCTCGCCGTCATGGGCCAGAACCTCGCGCGCAACGTCGCCCGGCACGGATTCCCGGTGGCGGTGCACAACCGCACCGCCAGCCGCACCCAGGCCCTGATCGAGCAGCACGGCAGCGAGGGCGAGTTCGTCCCTGCCGAGTCGCTGAAGGACTTCGTGGCCGCACTGGAGCGGCCCCGGCGCATCATGATCATGGTCAAGGCCGGACCTGGCACCGACGCCGTGCTCGACGAACTGGTGCCGCTCCTCGACCCCGGTGACGTCGTCGTCGACGGAGGCAACGCGCACTTCGCCGATACTCGTCGCCGGACCGAGGCGATCAACGCCACCGGCGTGCACTTCGTCGGCTCCGGGGTGTCCGGCGGCGAGGAGGGGGCGCTGCTCGGACCGAGCATCATGCCGGGGGGCAGCACCCAGGCCTATGACGCGCTCGCTCCGGTGCTCGAGAAGATCGCCGCCCAGGTCGACGGCACCCCCTGCTGCACGCTCGTGGGCCCGGACGGCGCCGGCCATTTCGTCAAGATGGTGCACAACGGCATCGAGTACGCCGACATGCAGCTGATCGCCGAGGCCTACGACCTGCTGCGCAACGTCGGCGGACTGGGGGCCGCCGATCTGGCGGCCGTCTTCGACGACTGGAACACCGGCGACCTCGAGTCCTTCCTGATCGAGACCACCGCGACCGTCCTCGGGCAGGTGGACGCCCGCACCGGCCGGCCGTTCGTCGACGTCGTCCTCGACGAGGCGGAGCAGAAGGGCACCGGCCGCTGGACCGTGCAGATCGCGCTGGACCTGGGCGTGCCGGTGACCGGGATCGGCGAGGCCGTCTTCGCCCGGGTGGTGTCCTCGCTCAGTGACGAACGACGGATCGCCCGGGACCGGCTGACCGGCCCGCGGCCGTCCCCGCGCGCCGACGATCGGCTGGTCGACGACGTCCGCCAAGCGCTCTATGCCAGCAAGGTCGTCTCCTACGCCCAGGGGTTCGCCCAGATCGCCGCGGGCAGCGACGAGTACGACTGGGGCGTCGACCTGGGCGCCATGGCGACGATCTGGCGCGGCGGCTGCATCATCCGCGCGCGCTTCCTCGACCGGATCAAGCAGGCCTACGACGACCAGCCCGACCTGCGCAACCTGCTCTTCGCCGACTACTTCGCCGATGCCGTCGGGCAGGCGCAGGACGCGTGGCGGCGGGTCGTCGCCACCTCGGCCGAAGCCGGTGTCCCCGCCCCGGCCTTCTCCTCGAGCCTCGCCTACTACGACCAGCTGCGCCGGGACCGTTCCTCGGCCGCCCTGATCCAGGGCCTGCGCGACTTCTTCGGTGCGCACACCTACCGGCGGACCGACGACGAAGGCGCGTTCCACACCCTCTGGTCCGACGACCGGAGCGAGGTCCGGGCCTGATCGGGCCGATCACGAACCGAAGACCTTCGCGCAGATGGTGGCCTGATCGTCGACAACACGACTAGCCTGGACGGTGGTTGGGCCGTCAGCCTCCTGCATCAATCGCACAGGTGCTGCCGACCGGATCATGCTGCTCCGGTCGCGCCGCACCCGGTCCGAGGAGCGGCCGTGCGTGATCTCGAGAGTTCGACCCCGGACCCGGTCGCGACGTTCCCGGGGCGGCAGACGCTCAGGCTCACGACCAGCCACGACAGCAGCCACGGCTGGATCGAGATGTCCGGCGAGCTGGACATGTGCACGGCCCCGATGCTCGACGAGGCGATCGGCCGGCTCCGGCATGACGGTTTCGGGGCGACCGTGGTCCTCGACCTGCGCCAGGTGACCTTCATCGACTGTGCCGGGCTGGGGGTCCTGATCCGCCAGCACGGCGAACTGCGCGACGAAGCCGGCCGGCTCGTGCTCATGCACCCGTCGCGGGTGGTACGCCGCCTCCTGGCACTGGCCGGCATGGCCACCGAATTCCACATCCGGTGAGGGGGCGCCGGGCCGCCGCCGGCGCCGTGTTGACAGTCCTCGTCGTTGACAGTCCTCGTCGTTGACAGTCCTCGCCGCAGTCGAGCAGACTCTCGGCACGCCATCCGATCGCCGAGCGTGTCGCCTGAATCGAGGCTGTCATGGTCACCTCGACGTCGCGATCGGTCTGGGCGACCTTCGTGTTCGACCCGCTCGAAAGAGCCGGAACGACCTTCGTCCAGCAGTTCGTCAACTTCCTCCTCGCGGTCGGAGCGGGCGGCCTGCTGGTCACGCAGAACTGGGCCGGGGCCGCCGACACCGCGGGGTTCGCCGCAATCATCAGTCTCATCCTGAGTGTGGCGACGTTCAAGGTGCCGCCGCTGGCGCCGGTGTGGGACCTCGTGATCCGGGTCGTGCGCACCTTTCTCTCGTCGATGGTCGCCACGCTCGTCGCCGGCACGGCGACGCACAGCGTGGTCCACGCGAGCTGGGAGGCGGCGGCCGCAGTCGCCATCCCGGTGGCGTTCACCGCCCTGCTCAAGGGCATCGCGGCGCTCGGATTGCACGACACCACAGGCGCTTCATTGATTCCGTCGTCGTGGCGCGACGACGCCGTACCCGGCTAACAGAGAGGCCCCGCGGGTGTCGCCGACTCAGACGTCGACGAACTCCAGGTCGAGGAGTTCGGCCACCGCCCGCAGGTCGGCGATGCGGTGCCCGGTGCCGAGTGCCCAGTGGTGCCCGACGCCGGACGCGCTCCACTCATCCGTCCACAACGCCGGGTCACGACCGAAGTCGACCCGCGAGGTGGTGTTCCCGATCTGGAGCACCGGGCCGGGTACGACCTCACCCTGCGAGGCGATGAACCGCAGCCGCCCGTCGCGGGTCTGCCCGATCCCGAACGCCGTCACCGGACCGGGCCGGACGTCGAACTCGACCGACACGCCCCAGCCGCGCTTGCCGTGGTAGACCCCGAGGCCGCGCAGCAGCGGTCGACGGGCACTGATCGCCAGGTGGGCCGGTCCGTCGTGCCCCATCTCGACGACGTCGTCGCGGAAGTTCAACGCCTGCAACTCGGTGAAGGACCCGCCGCCGCCGAGCCGGTCCATCACCAGCATGGCCAGCGACGTACGCAGTTCGTACTCCCCCGCCGCCGGAATCCCGCGCGCGGTCAGCAGCGAGGCGCCCAGGATCATGCCGGCGCCGAGCCGTTCGTGGATCTCGCCGTCGAGACCGCGGTGGTAGTAGGCCAGGCTGTCCAGCGAGAAGTCCTCGACCAGCCGGTCGAGTCCCACCGACACCCGCGCGGCCCACCGCAGGTCGTCCTCGGCGACCGACTCGTCGAGGTCGAAGAGGCTACGGGCGACCTGCACCCGGTCCTCGGTCTGGGGGTCGGTGACCTGTTCCGTGCGCACCCGCAGGTCGTCGAATTCCAGGACCTCGACGTGCCCGCCGAGCTGCGCCGAGACCATCGTGAGGTCGGTCGAGACGTCGAGCATCCCCGGGTAGAGATGCCCGAGCAGCCCGTGCCGGGTCTTGCGGAGCTCTCCGCGTACGCCGGCCGCGGTCACCCACCGGTCGATCCGGGCCCAGGCGCGCTCGTCCGCGAGGTAGCCGGACACCGAGCGGAAGGGGATCCCGGCCCGCTCGAAGGTGTTGGCGATCTCCGGGAGCGGGCAGGCACCGCAGTAGGCCAGCCACTGCCCGGTGTCGAACGTCGCGTGGTCCATCGCCTCGGTCGGCTGCAGGTTGATCAGCAGCACGGGTGCGCCGGACCGCTGCGCGACGGGCAGAAGCATCGAGGCGGTCAGGTAGGTCGTCAGGAACCCGACGATCAGGTCACAGTCGGCGACCCGCAACTCCTCCGCGGCGCGGGAGCCGTCGTGCGGGTCGGAGATGAAGCCGACGTCGACCACGTCGCAGCCCGAGGCCTGCAGGCGGCGGGCCACCGTCGCCGCCGACGCCTTCAGGGTCGGGAGCAGGTCGGGGAACTGGGGCCAGTAGGCGCCCAGCCCGCCGGAGACCAGGCCGACCCTGGTCGGGCGCCGGGCGTCCGGCCAGAGGTCCACCGCGATCGGGGTCGACTCGATCTCCTGTGCTGTGTCCATGGCGGTACACATACCCGGTCGCCGCCGCCGCGTCCACGCGGGGGGCCGGAAACGGCGACTCGACCGGCGCCCGGAAACGGCGATGCGACGGCCCCGGCCGGACGCCATACTGCCCCGGTGCTGACCGAGCCCACCGACGTCGACCGCACGGCCCTGGCCGCCCTGCTACGCCGCCACTGGTCGCTGCCGGTCACCGTCCTGGATCACCTGCCGGTCGGGTTCGGCAGCCACCACTGGGTCGCGGCCGATGAGCAATCGCGGCGGTGGTTCGTCACCGTCGACGACCTCCGTAGCGCCCGCTGGACGGCGGCGGCCTACGACCAGCTGCGGCGGGCATTCGAGACCGCGGCGGCGCTACGGCGCGAGGCGGGCCTGGAATTCGTCCTCGCACCGACGCCGGACGGCACCGGAGCGGTCGTCCGTCGGCTGGACCGGGACCATTCCGTGGCCGTCTTCCCGTTCCTCGACGCCACCAGCGCCGACTTCGGCGAGTTCGCCTCGGCCGACGACCGACGCGCGGTCCTCGGGCTGGTCGGGCGCCTGCACTCGGCGACCCGCCGGGTCCGGCCGGACCTGCCCCGCCGCGAAGACTTCGACCTGCCCGGCCGCCCGCATCTGCTCGCCGCGATGGCGCGGACCGGCGAGCCGTGGCGCGCCGGACCGTTCGCCGAGCCGACGCGTGAGCTGCTGCGATCGAATACGGCCGGACTGCAGGATCTGCTGCGCCGCTACGACGCAATGGCCGCCGAGGTCGCGACGACGTCCGCGTCGTGGGTGATCACCCACGGCGAACCGCACGCCGCGAACGTCCTCACCGACCGGGAGGGCGCCCGCCTGCTGATCGACTGGGACACCACCGCCATCGGCCCGCGGGAACGTGATCTGTGGATGCTCACCGACGACGACGCACGGGACTGGGACGCCTACGCCGCGACCGCGGGCGACGTACCCCTGTCCACGACGGCCCTCGCCCTCTATCGGACCCGGTGGGCCCTCGAGGAGATCTGTGAATACGTCAGCTGGTTCCGGCACGACCATGTGCGCAGCAAGGACACCGAGACCGGCTGGTCGGGACTGTCCGACTATCTCCCCGTCCCGGACGGGCTCCGGGGCTAGCCGTCATCGGCAGCCGGGGTCGACGCGGCGGATCCGTCGGCCTCCCCGTTGGGCGCGGTGGACATGTCGATCCCGGTCCCCGTCCCGGTGACGGCGGCGCGGCGCTTCGCGACGATCCCGCTCACCAGCCCGGCGAAGGTCGCGATGTAGAAGAGGTCGAACCCCATCTGCAGGGTGACCACGATCCGCGCGTTCTCACCGGTCGCATGGACGTCGCCGAACCCGACCGTCGTCAATGTCGCCACGGTCATGTAGAGGCCGTCGACCCGGTTGGTCAGCTCGGCGAACTGACCGGGGGTCTTCGCCATCACGTCGTAGATCAGGGCGAAGGTGATGACGACGAGGTAGAGCGAGGTCGCGAGCGCCTCGAACCGCACCTGGCGTTGGCCGTGGGTCTGGATGAAGACGCGGATCTGGCGGACGAGCACCACCAGGAACCACGACCCGACGACGGCGAAGACCGTGAGCCCGACCGGTCCGGGTATGTCGCCCGGCAGCGGCGTCGTGCCGTAGAGGACGAGCGCCAGGATGAGGAGGAGGAGGCTGCGGCCGAGTGCCCGCGAGGTGCTGTTCCGCGCGGCCGACGACGTCTTCGGCAACCGGTGGCCGATCCGCTTCTTCGCCCCAGCATCCGCGGCCATGACCCCAGTCTGGGGAGGCCGACCATGCGGTGACTCACCCGGATGGGGTGAACCCGGCACAGGCGCCGGAATCGTCACGACGAGCACGCGCGGGCCGTCCGGTCCGACGGCGTCACGGTTACCCGCCCCGGGTGAGGCGCCGGACCCCGTTCCGGGCGCACGCTGAGAGTGTCGGGCGATTGGGCTCGATGATCATTCGGGGAGGAATCGGGAATGTCACACGGAACGGTTGGGGAGCATGCCTCAGGCACTCCCACTGAGCGCACGGCCGGCGGCTACGTCGACACGAGCGAACAGGGCGTGATGTCGGGTTGGGTGGTCTTCGCCGGGACGTTCCTCGGCCTGGCCAGCCTGTTCAGTCTCTCGGCAGGCATCGCCGCACTGGTGAACCGCGCTTTCTTCAACAGCGGTGGCCTCTACTACCACAACTTCACGGCGGCGGCCTGGAGCTGGATCGGGATCGGCGCACTCCAGCTGCTGGCCGCGATGCTGATCTTCGGCGGCGTCGCCTTCGGCCGCTGGCTCGGCATCGCGCTGGCCTCCATCAGCGCTCTGGCCTGGATGCTCTCCATCGGCGTCTACCCGCTGTGGGGATTCATCGTGCTGGTGGCGGACGCACTGGTGATCTACGGGCTGGCCGCGCACGGCGGCCGCGACGGCTGAGTCGGACCCGAGCCGACCGTGGGCTATGAATACGAGATCCGTGTCCGCGGTCGCCTCGGTCCGGCTCTGGCCGACGCGTTCACTCCGTTGACCGCCACCGCCACGCCGGTAGAGACGGTCCTGGTCGGCCCGGTGGCCGACCAGGCCGCTCTGCACGGACTACTGGCGCGTGTGCAGGCCCTCGGCCTCGAACTCGTCGAGATCCGCCGCCGGACCGAGGTGGCCGACGACCGGGCCGACCGCACCCCGACCCACGCTCACCGGGTCGAGAACTAGCCGGTCGTCCCGGACGGGCGGTACGGCGCCGGATGCGCCGACCTCGGGAAGCAGACCCAACTCGCGGGCGCGCCGTACGGCGTCGCGCCGATTGCCGACCGCAAGCTTGCGGTACAGCGTCTTCAGGTGTGCCTTGACCGTGTTCGGCGAGACGCACAGCTCCTGCGCGATCTCGCTGTTGCTGCGCATCGTCGGGAGGAACCGCAGCATCGTGAGTTCGCGGTCGGTCAGCGGATCGGGCCACCGCGATGGCCGTCTGGCGATCCCGCCGCCCGGTGCGGTCCGCGTGCTGATGAGGCCGGCGACGAAGGCGTCGTGTCCCCCGCCGAGTTGGACGTGCCGGGACAACAGCGGGCGCAGCCGCGCCCCCAGGATCTGGAACGGCAGCTGGATCCGCTCCTCGTCGGCCAGGGCGAGAGCACGGGAGAGAGCGTCGAGCGCGCGGCTGTCCTCCCGGAGCCGGTCCGCGATGAGCGCTTCGGTCAGCCAGGTGTGGATGAGGACCACGGCGTCGGCGTAGGGGGCGTCCCGCACCGGGAGCAGCGCCTCCTCGGCCTCCCGCGGCGACCCGAGAGCAAGGTGGGCCCGCGCGGTCAGGACGCGCTCGCGGTGGATCGGCGGCATCGACTCGGGGTGCTTCTCGAGACCGGTGAGCGCGGCCGCCGGGTCGCCCGCGGCGAGGTCGATCTCGGCATCGACGATCCGCCCCCAGCGGCGCAGCATCCCCGGTGCGGCCGCCCCGGCGTACTGCTGGCGGACCCGCTGGAGCTCCGCCCGGGCACGGTCGAAGTCCCCGGTCAGGGCCAGCATCCTGCTCCGGACCAGGCCCGTGCCATGAGCCAGCGCCGGTTCGATGACCGGTTCGATCGCGACGAGTTCGCCCTCGAGGAGCCGGCGCGCGTCGTCGATCTCGAGCCGCTCGAGATGGACGATGACGGCCGCGAGGTACGCCGCACCGATCTGCATCTCCGAGCGCCACCCCCGCGCGTCGGCGAAGTGCAGCGCGTGCCGCGCCAGCGCCGAGGCGGAGTCCAGCCGGCCGGCGATCGCGTGGACGAGGGCCAGGTAGCTCGAGGAATTGAGCTCGACGAGTTCCAGGCCGGCCAGGTGCGCCGCGGTGAGCGCGGCGTGCAGCGTCGCCTCGGCCCGCGCGCTGTGGCCGATCCACGTCTGCGCCACGCCCATGTTGGTCAGCGCTATCGCGCGGTATTGCTCGACCAGCCGCGGTTCGAGGTCGCGGTCGGCATCGACGAGGCGGAGCACGTCGTCGGCCGCGGCCGTCATCCCGCCGATGTCGCCCCGCAGCCGGGCCACGCCCAGTGCGAGCAGCCGGCGGGCGGCGACCAACGGCTCACGCTCGGCCGCCGGCAGGTCGTCGATCAGCCGCCCGGCCAGACCGATCTGGACGGCCAGCAGGTCGGTTTCGGGTTCACCGTCGTCGATCCGGGTGACCTTCTCGGACGCGGTGTGGGCGGGGAGTTGTTCGAGCATGCGCGCGAGGGTCTGCCGGTTGGTGGACAGCAGCAGGGGAACGCCGACCCGTCCGATGATCGTGCCGGCGAGGCGCCAGTCCTCGGCAGCCATGGCATGCCGGACCGCTTCGACCGGCTCGCCGTGCTCGGCGAACCACTCGGCGGCCGCGGAGTGCAGGGTGGGCACCTCGCCGGGTGACTCGACGGACAGCCGGTGGCGCAGCACCTCGACGAACATCGGGTGGTAGCGGTACCAGGCCTGCCGATCGCCGAGCCCGGCGACGAAGGCGTTGTCGTGCACGAGCCGCTCGAGCACCTGGGCCCCATCGTGGCCCCCGGTCATCGCATCGGCCAGGTCGCCGCACAACCGGTCGGACAGGCAGGTGCGCAGTAGAAAGCGCTGGACCGGGCGGTCGAGCCGGCAGAGGACCTCCGCGATGAGGTACTCGGCGACCGTCCGGTCGTCACCGGCGTACCGGGCGACGCCCCGATCGACGTCGTCGCACCCGACCAGCGACATGGCGGCGAGCCGCAACCCCGCCGCCCAGCCCTCGGTCCGGCTCAGCAGGGTCTCGACCTGATCCTGGTCCAGTGGGAGGCCGTGCCCGGCGAACAGCTGCGACGCCTCCTCGGCACCGAACGCCAGGTCCGCGGCCCGGACCTCGGTGAGCTCACCGGCGAGCCGCAGGCGATGCAGCGGCAGCGGCGGGTCGGCCCGGGTGGCGAGGACAAGCCGCAGCGCGGCCGGAAGGTGCCGCACCAGCTCCCCGAGCCCGTCCAGCACCGCGGTGTCGGTGATCTCATGGAGGTCGTCGAGCACCAGGACGACGGGACCGTCGAGGCCGGCCAGTCCGGTCGTGATCCGGTCGAGGAACCGCGCGTCGACCGAGGTGGGGACCCGCAGCGCCGTGAGCGGGCTGTCCGCGGCGAGGGCGCCACTGGCTGCGAGTGCCTCGAGGACATATCCCCAGAAGCGCATCGGGTCGTTGTCAGCCCGGTCGAGGGAGAGCCAGGCCACCGGGCCCGGGGGCCGGCCCTCCAGCCGCCACGAGGCGAGCAGCACGGTCTTTCCCGATCCGGGGCCGGCGCTGACAACCGTCACCGGACGTCGGGTGGCCTCGTCGAGCAGGGTCAGCAGCCGCGGGCGGGGGACGAACGGCTCCGGGACGTGCGGCAGGGCGAGCTTGGCCGACGCCATAGCGGCCCCCGTGCCGGCGAGCCGGCCACTGTCCCGGGCAGCGTCGAACCCCGTCCGGCTGTCCGGTTCCCCGAGGTGCGGCACACGAACTCCCCCTGATTACTTATTGTCCCACCTGGAAATCGGGACATGTCACCGCTGAACGGTCCGTTCTCCGCGCGTCCGGACAGCGCAGGTGACACACCGTCATCAGGGTCGGTAGTGCTCGCCCGTGCGCTGCGCCCCACCCGCCTCACCCGAATCGGGTGACGTCACGAGTCCCGCCGGTGCACACTGGTCTGAGGTGCGCCGCCGACGGACGGGGGACGCGGTGCCAACCACCCGGCGTTCGACGGCCACACCGGTCCAGCCGGCCGGAGCGTCACTGCTCCGCGCCAAGCTGACGGTGCCGCCGGCATCGGCGCGATCCATCACGCGGCCCCGGCTCACCGAGCTGCTCGACGCCGCGACCCGGCGCCGGTGCACCCTGCTCAGCGCGCCGGCCGGGTGGGGCAAGACGACTCTGCTCGCCGCTTGGGCGGGCCGGACCCGCGCCGTCCAACCGGTCGCCTGGCTGTCGCTCGACAGCGCCGACGACGACCCGGCACGCTTCTGGTCCTACCTGCTGACCGCGATCCGGGAGTCGGTCTCCGATGCGGATCGGCTGCCCCTGACCGGGCTGCGGCCGCCCCGAACACCGACCGCGCTGGACCGGTTCCTGGCCGCCCTGGTCAACGCGCTGCACGACCTCGCCGTACCCCCGGTGCTGATCATCGACGACGTCCACGTGCTGACCGACCCCGTCCTGCTCGCCAGCCTCTCCCGGCTGCAGAGTTACGCGCCGCCGCAGGTCGCCATCGTCCTATCCGGGCGGTTCCTCCCGCCGATGCCGCTCGGGCGCCTGCGGGTCGACGGGCAGATCAGCGACATCCGGGTGGCCGACCTGGCCTTCACCGCCGCCGAGACGCGGCTCGCGCTGGCCCAGGCAGGGGTCGAGACGAGCCTCGCCGACGCACGGATCGTCCACGAGCGCACCGAGGGATGGCCGGCCGGTGTCCGGTTGGCGGCGATGAATCTGTCCGGCTGCGACGACGTCGCCGAGGGGGTACGCCGGTTCTCCGGCGACGACCGCGCGGTGGCCGACTACCTCGTCACCGAGGTGCTCGACCAGCAGTCACCCGAGCTGCATGAGTTCCTGATCCGCACCTGCATCGTCGACCGGGTGTGCCCGGGACTCGCCACCGCGCTCACCGGCCGCCACGACGCCGCGGCGATGCTGTCCGGACTTGCGGCATCGCAGGTGTTCGTCACCCCGTTGGGCACTGGCGGTTCGTGGTGCCGCTACCACCCGCTGCTGGTCGGCGTGCTGCGCGCTCAACTCGCTCTCCTGGACACCGACGTGGTCGCGGATCTGCACGCTCGGGCCGCCACCTGGTTCGCCGCGAATCACCTGCCGGCCGACGCCGTGGCGCACGCCGAGCTGACTCCGGACAGCGGTACGGCGACCCGGATCCTGGCCGATCACTGGCTCGACCTGTTCATCCGGGGCGACGTGGCCGCCGTACGTCGCCTGCTCGGCGGCCTGCCGACGACGGTGCGGCTCGCCGATCCGGAGATCTGCTGTGCCACCGCGGCGCTCCGGCTGGCGATGGGGGACACCGGTGCTGCCGAGGACCTGCTCCGGCTGCTGGATCGGCCGGCCCTGCAGGCGTCGGGCGACCATCGGGCCCAAACGACGCTCGCGGCGGTCCGGCTCTACCAGGGCCGGGTCACCGGCGACTACGGCGACCTGCTCGCCCGGTCGGCCGCCCTCTTCGGGCCGGGTGATGAACCGGCGGCCGGCGGCGAGGTCGCGGAGGCCGGCTCCGTGGACCTGGTCGACGAGTCCCCGGCCCGGGCCTTCGGCCTCTACCTGCTGGGCGCCGCGCAGTGCGACACCGGCGATATCGAGGCGGGCCGCCTCCACCTGCGGCTCGGGATCGCGGCCGCGCGCGCCGCTGGTCACGACTACCTCGCGGTGGGGTGTGTGGCGTACCTGTCCGCACTCGCCCTGGTCGAGGGCAGGCTCACCGAGGCCGCGGCACTCGCCGACCAGGCCGTCGAGGAGGCGCAGGCCCGCGAATGGGACCAGATGGAGCTGGTGGCCGTCGCTTACGTCGTCGACGCCGCCGTCCACTGCCTGCGGGGCGAGGTGGTCGAGGCCGATCGAGCACTCGATCACGCGGAACTGTCCGCCGGCTTCGCCATCAATCCCCAGCTGCCGCTGGACATCGGGCTGCTCCGGGCCTGGGTGCAGGCGACCAGCGGAGACCCGACCACGGCATTCGCGATCGTCGCGGGTCTGCGGGCGCACCTGCGGCGGGGCGGGGCGCGGCACATCCTGCGTACCGTCCTGCTCTGCGGGGCGCAGTGCCTGCTGGAGACCCAGCACCTGCTGGAGCTGGACGGCACGGGTGCGGTCGCGCCGATCCTCGACGACGACGCCCTCACCGCCTGTCCGTACGCCGCCCACCTGGCCCGGGCGCAGGCCCTGCTCAACGCCGGGCAGGCCGGTGCCGCGATCGCCGAGCTCACCGGCTGCCTCGAGGGGACGGTGCCTGCCGGGCATCTCCATGACACGGTGGCAGCCCTGCTGCTCGCCGCGACCGCCGCCGACGACTGCGGCGAGGCGCCGCGCGCGGGGCAGTTGCTCGAGCGGGCGCTGGCCGTCGCCGCCCCCGAACAGGTGCGCGCACCATTCCTGGCCATGGCCGACCGTCTGACGCCGCTGCTCGCGGCACAGGTGGACACGGGGACGGCGTTCCCCGACTTCGTCGCCCGGCTGCTGGACCTCACCCGGCGCGCCGACCGGATGGTCCGCCCGTCGTGGGCGGCGCTCACCGACCGGGAAACCGAGGTGCTGCGTCGCCTCGTCGGCCGGCTGCCGAACGAGGAGATCGCCCGCGGCCTGTTCATCACCGTGAACACCGTGAAGACACACAAGAAGGCGATCTACCGCAAGCTCGAGGTCCGGAGCGTCAGCGAGGCGGTGGCCCGGGCGCGCGCCCTGCAACTGCTCTAGCCCGCTGGCGGTGGGGTCTCCCGCGCCAGGTTCTCCGGTGGCGAGTCCTCCGGTGGCGGGTCCTCCGGTGGCGGATCTTCCGGTGCGGGGTGCCCGGACGACGGGGTCGCGAGTTGGCGGACGTCGACCAGTTCGAAGCCGAACGACTGCAGTCGGGCCAGCACGGTGAAGAGGTCGGCCTGGTCGGCCACCGGCCCGGACAGGACGGTCTCGACATTGCGCGTCGAGACATCGAATCCGACGAAAGCGGACGCGACGACCTCACCGACCCGCCCACGGATCCGGATCTCGTACGTCGGTCCCATCGCGCTCACCCCCCGCCCCAGACTGTCGTCGGGCCGGGCCACTGCGGCATCACCCGACCGGAGTGACCCCGCTCCGCGTCGGGACCGGGCAGAAGTCATTCCCGAAGGGTGACCCGCGAGCGCCAGATTGTGGCGATCATGGGTGGTGTGGCCGGCCCACCGCCAGCAGCCGGCTCCACCGAAGGAGCTTCGACGATGACCGCAACGACCCCCACCCCACCGGTCGCGACCGCCAAGAAGCGCTCGCGCCTGTCTCCGCGTTCGATCGTCGCAATCGTGCTCCTCGCGCTGGCGATCGTCTTCATCGCCGAGAACACCCGCGAGGTGAAGATCCGGGTCATCGTGCCCGTCGTGACCATGCCGCTGTGGGCGGCGTTGACCGCGATGTTGGTGATCGGTGTGATCGTCGGTGCCGTCCTGCACAGCCGGACCAGCCGGCGGTCCTCCCGCGACTAGCGGCCACGACGTCGGCGACGGCCGGGCGAGCGATGGCTGGCCACATCGTGCGTGCTACTCGCATATCTCAGTCCGTTGTGCGAGTACAGCGCACGATGATGCGGGGCAGGCCAGCTCAGGCGGCATCGGCGCCGGAGGGCGACGCCGGGCGGCGGGGCGGGTGACGACCGGCCCGGCGGTACCCGCGAAAACCCGTGTGCGACGCTGGATCCGGCCGCAGGGAGGCCGGGAAGGACGCGTGGGTGATGCCGGGTATGGGCGACGTGCTTCCGCGGCTGACCTGGGGTAGCGCCTTCACCGAGTGGACCTTCGTGCCGATCGCCACGGCGGCGGTGCTGGTGCTCGCCGCGCTCTACGGATGGGGGGTGTGGCGGTCGTTCCGGCGTCCCGGCCGGGACTGGCCCTGGATCCGGTCGCTGTCCTTCGCCGGCGGCCTCGTCGTGATCGTCGTCGCCACCCAGGGCTGCTTCGGGGTCTACGAGCACAGCCTCTTCTGGGTGCACATGGTCCAGCACCTGCTGCTGATCATGGTCGCGCCGGCACTCCTGGTCGCCGGCCGGCCGCTGATCCTCACCCTGCACACCGCGTCCCCGCCGGTGCACCGGCGGGTCAAGCGGATCCTGCGCTCGCGGCCGGTGGCGGCCCTGACCAACCCGGCGCTGTGCGTGATTCTCTACACCGCGGTCGTCGTCCTCACCCACCTGACCCATGTCTTGGTCACCGTGATGGCCAGCCCGGTGGCCCACGGCATGGAGGAGCTGGTCTTCCTCGTGGTGGGCTACCTCTACTTCCTGCCGATCTTCGGGGACGAGCCCATCCGGTGGCGGCTGTCCTACCCGATGAAGATCATCATGCTGGTCGCGGCCATGCCGGTCGACACCTTCACCGGCCTCACCCTCATCCAGACCGACCCTCCGCTGTTCGGCATGAGCATGACGGCGACAGACATCCACGACGGCGGCGCGGTGATGTGGATCGCCGGTGACTTCATCATGTTCGCGGCGATGCTGTTCGTCTTCGCGGTGTGGGCGTCGCGGGACAGCGGCAGAGTGGCCCGGCGCGGCTGGCTCGAGCAGGTGCGGGCCTCGACGTTCCAGGATCGGTTCGCCTCGGCCGGTCCCGCCCCGTCGCCGTCGAGCGGTCCGTCGCGCACCGACCTCGACAACGACGACGAGCAGCTCGCGGCCTACAACAGCTGGCTGGCCGGCCTCGACCGGGGCGGCTCGCGACCGTCCTCCGGCGGGTAGGCCGAGCCGGAACCGGCTCCGGCCGAAGCCAGGACCCGGTCAGGCGAGCCCGACGACCACCGCGATGCCGTAGAGCGCGGACTGCAACTCGAGCGAGGCCTGCGCGCCCTGCTCCGCCGCGGCCCGGAACACCTCGGCCGCCAGCTTCTTCCCCGCCTCCGCGGGCCCGACCGACGCGGTCTGCAGGGGCACGCCGCGCACGACATGGCGGACCTGCACCCGCACGCCGTTCGGTTCGGCCGCGACGAACGCCCAGTCGCCGACAGTCAGTGCGGCCGGCGTACCGGCGCGGAACAGCCGACCGGACGTGGCGGGCCGGTAGTCCAGCCCCGACACCTCGCCGAGACTGCCCAGTACCGTCTGCGCGCCGCCGGGCTGCGACAACGCAGCGGTCAGTACGCCGACGGCATCATCGACGGACAGCTCCTGGCCACCGGGTTCGGTCACACCACTGATTGCAACACACCCGGCGCGCCGGAGCTCCGCTGAGCCCCCCGCCGCGGTCGGCGTCGACGGCTCGGAGACCGAGGCCGACGTGCGGGCCCGGCTGGCGGACGTGCTCCGCGCACGCGCCCCATGATCACGAGGGGAAACGCACGGCGTTTCGCGCGGAAATCCCCTCTCGATCATGGGTCTCGGCTCCCCGTCCGGGAGTGACCGACCGTCACAGGATCCCGCTGCGCCCGATGTCGTGGTGGAACGTCGGCCAGTCGGCGTGGACGTAGTTCTTGCCCAGCGTCCAGCCGAAGATCTCCCCGAAGGTGAAGTCGCCGGCGGCGACGAGGACGGTCGCCTTGCCGTTGATCTCGGCGTAGGTCGGGGCGCACATGTAGGGAAGGCTGCGCACCCTGCGATCGGTCCACCAGAGGATGCCCGAGTAGTCCAACGCACCGGTGTTGCTGAAGGCGTACAGGTGCTGCTCCCCGCCGACCAGCACCTCCTGACGGCCGCCTGCCACACCGGTGAAGTTCGCGATGCTCGGGCTGTTGTGCAGTCGCGGGCCGTTCGGGCCGCAGTCGTTCATCCGGTTGGAGATGCACCTCTTGTAGCGGATGTGCCCGTCGGCGTTGATGACGTAGAGGTAGCCGTTGTCGTCGGTCGCGGCGACCTCCTTGCGACCGTTGTGGTCGAGGTCGCCGACGGCCGGCGAGCCGGTCGTCCGTCCGGAGACCTTGACCGGCCACCCGGGGAGGAACTTGCCGGTGCGGTCGTAGGCCAGGACCTCGTGGCCGCCGTTGAGCATGTTGCCCGTGCCGACCACCACGTCGAGCTTGCCGTCGCCGTTCAGGTCCGTGACCGCGGGGCTGGACCAGACCGTCTGCCCGTTGACGAACCGCGGCCAGCCGGGCAGCGGCTTGCCGGCGTTCGGGCCCCGTCCGTTGAGGGCCGTGACGTAACCCCCGCGCTGGTAGTGGTTACGGATCTTGTAGCAGGGCTGGCCCTGTACGCCGTCGCAGTCGTAGCCGACGATGATGTCCTTGATCCCGTCGTGGTTGAGGTCGGCGACGACCGGCGACGACCAGATCGTGTCCTTGAGGAAGGCCGGATAGCCGGGCAACTGCCGGGTGCTCTTCGTGCGATTGAGATACCGGCCGTCCCATACGTGGACGTAGTGGTCCCAGCCGGCCTGCACGATGTCGAGGTGGCCGTCGCCGTTGACGTCGGCCACTGCGGTGGTCGCGAAATTGCCGAACTGATGCGGGCCGACTCCGGTGTGGGCGCGGAAGATGGTCTTGTTGCCGAACGTGAATCCGACGATGTCCCCGGAGGTATCGGTGACGACGATGTCGACCTGGCCGTCGTGGTTGAGGTCGACGAGGGTCGGTGAGGCCAGGATGGCGCCCGGTCCGATGTACCGGTCCAGCCAGCGGTGTCCCGAGCGGGCGCCCCAGACGTAGACGTGACCGTTCGGGAATCCGGCCACCACCTCGGGAATGTGGCCGGACCCCATGTGCGCCACGGCCGGCGTGCTGAACTGCTCGGAGGTGATCGACTGCGAGTACTTCGTGTCATAGGTCGGCGTGGACCAGCGGATCGACTGGTAGCGCGGGTTGGTCGCCGACGCGCTGGAGGTGAACTGCGCCAGGACGACCGCCCCGCCGAGAACGAGCGCCAGAGCGCTCGCGAGGACCACGATCCGACGCCACATGTGCACCCCCATGGGGCGCCCGCCCGGCATCCGTCTGCACGCCGAGAGCGCGGGCGCCCTCATCACCGAGCTACCGCACCACGGCCGCTATAAACACAAAGCGACCGATCAGTAACTCTGGGTAGAGCATACCCGGCTACGCCGACCCGGCCACCCGTTCCGCCGCGCGGTCGACCGGGGGAAGCGCCAGCCGGTCCCGGATCTCGTGCTGTACGTCGTCCGGGGAGCGGGTGCCGTCGACCGCGACGACGACCTCCTTGCGCTCGAAGAGCTCGACGACCGGCGTCGTCTTCTCGTGGTAGTCCCGCAGCCGCGCCCGCAGCGCCTCGGGCGTGTCGTCGTCCCGGCGTACCAAGGACCCGCCACATACGTCGCATGTGTCCGGTTTGGCCGGGCGGGAGTAGATCAGGTTGTAGTCCAGCCCGCACTGGGAGCACAGCCGCCGGCTGAGCACCCGCTCCTGCACGATGGCGTCGGGGACATGGATGTGGATCACGCTGTCGATGTCGTAGGTCTCGAGGAAGAACTCCGCCTGCGGCGCATTGCGCGGGAACCCGTCGATGATGAACCCGAAGTTCCAGTCGTGCTGGTCCAGCCGCGTGCGCACGATGTCCCCCACCAGATCGTCGGAGACCAGCGCGCCCGAGGCGACGGTACGGCGGACCCCGGCACCCAGCTTGGTGTGATGCTGGATGTTCCACCGGAAGATGTCGCCGACGCTGATGTGCTCGAGCTCGTAGTCGTCGGCGAGGCGCTTGGCCTGGGTGCCCTTGCCGCTGCCCTGTGCCCCGATGATCACGTACTTGCGCATGTGTCCACTGTCCCCTATGTCGTGGACGGCGCGGACGTGACCACTGAGACCTGGCCCACGCCGGCGCGGAACCGGGCATCGAACCGGGTAGGGTGTGCGTGTCGGCCTCCGTGGCCGGCACACATGATGCGGCGCCGCCGCCATGAGGTCGCCTGATCCTCGCTCTTCGTCCGGGTATGTCCCGCGCGCGCAGCTCTCCACGCGGCCTGACCCGAGACGATCCGAGAGGACCCCTGTGCCCCGACGCGCCGCGTCCGCACGCCCGCACGCCCTTCCCCCGGTGCAGACCCGCCCGCCTGCGCCCCCGATCACCTCCTTCGCCGCGGCCGGGCTTCCGCAACGACTGGTCACCGCACTGGAGCGGCGCGGCATCCGGGAGCCGTTCCCGGTCCAGGCCGCGACGCTGCCGGACGCCCTGACCGGTGCCGACCTGCTCGGCCGGGCCGTGACCGGGTCCGGCAAGACCCTGGGCTTCGGCCTGCCGCTCCTGGCGCACCTCGGCGCGGCCGGGGAGCGCGTCCGGCGCCGACCCAGGGGCCTGGTGCTTGCGCCGACCCGCGAACTCGCCCAGCAGGTCACCGACGTCCTCGCGCCGCTCGGCCAGGCGATCGGGGTCCGCGTGCAGGCGATCTACGGCGGCACCTCGATGGGCCGCCAGATCAACGCCCTCGACCGCGGAGTCGACCTGGTCGTCGCGACGCCCGGGCGGCTCGTCGACCTGCTCGAACGGAAGGCGATCTTCCTCGACTCGGTCGAGGTCACCGTCCTCGACGAGGCCGACCACCTCTGTGATCTCGGTTTCCTGCCGGTGGTCCGCCGGCTGCTCGCCCTGGTCCCGACCGGGGGCCAGCGGCTCCTGTTCTCGGCGACCCTGGACGGCGACGTGGACGTGCTCACCCGGGAGTTCCTCGTCGACCCGGTGCTGGTCGAGGTGATGCCGCCGACCGACGGGGCAGCGGTCACCCACCGCGTGCTGACGCTGGCCGACCGGGCCGCGAAGACGGCCGCGGTCGCCGAACTGGCCGCCACCGCCGACCGGACGCTGCTGTTCGTCCGCACCAAGCGCGGGGCGGACCGCCTCGCCCGGCAGCTGAGCACCCCGACGCTGCCGGTGAAGCCGTTGCACGGCGGGCTCACCCAGTCGGCCCGGACCCGGGCCCTGGCCGCGTTCGGTGCCGGAAAGACCCGGGTCCTGGTCGCCACCGACGTCGCCGCCCGCGGGCTGGACATCTCCAACGTCGACGTCGTCGTCCACGTCGACCCGCCGTCGGACCCGAAGGCGTTCGTCCACCGCTCGGGCCGCACCGGGCGGGCCGGGGCGAGCGGGGCGGTCATCACGCTGGCGCTGCCCGACGAGCGCCGCGACGTCGACGCCATGCTCAGGCGGGCCGGCATCTCGGTAGCAGGTACCTCGGCTCCCGGGGACCGCACGAGTCCGTCCGCCGCCGAACGGCGTGAACGACGGCCGGCGTCCCCGCGCGGGCGCCGGCAGGGCTCCACCGGTGACCACCGGCCGGCGCAGCGCGACCCGCGCCAGGGCGGCGCGCGCGGTCGCCGGCGGCCCCGCTCCGGGCACCCACGGTCCGGCGGCGCCCGGTCGGCCGGAACTCGCGGCTGACCGGCGTGGCACCGGCCGGCACGGGACCGGCCGGCACGGAACCGGCGCCGGCGCCGACATCGTGCGCCGTACCCCCCGATCCGGGCCATTTCTGCGAGTAGCACGCACGATGTCGGGCCGGGTCCGGGCGCAATCACCCCGCCCCTTGCCGCAACGCGGGATGATCGCCTGGTGACCGACCCACAGCGACGTACCGGCCCGCTCCAGCTGCTCGCGCTCGAAGACCGGCTCGGCGACGAGCAACGCGCGGTCCGCGACGGAGTCCGCGCCCTGGTCGGTGACGTCGTCCGGCCGAACATCGCCACGTGGTTCGAGCGGGGAGAGCTGCCGATCCGGGAGCTCGCCAAGGCGTTCGGGTCGCTCGGCCTGTTCGGGATGCACCTCACCGGGTACGGCTGCGCCGGCCTCGACTCGCTCTCCTACGGCCTGGCCTGCATGGAGCTGGAGTCGGCCGACTCGGGGATCCGCTCGTTCGTGTCCGTCCAGGGCTCGCTGGCGATGTTCGCCCTGTGGCGCTGGGGCAGTGACGAACAGAAGGAACGGTGGCTGCCCGCCATGGTCACCGGCGAGGCGATCGGCTGCTTCGGCCTCACCGAGCCGGACTTCGGCTCCAACCCGGCCGGCATGCGCACCCGGGCGCGTCAGGACGGCGGCGACTGGGTGCTGGAGGGCACCAAGGCCTGGATCACCAACGGCTCGGTCGCCGACGTCGCGATCGTGTGGGCGCGCACCGACGAGGGGATCCGTGGCTTCGCCGTACCCACCGACACCCCTGGCTTCTCCGCGCGGGAGATCAAGCACAAGCTGTCGCTGCGCGCGTCGGTGACCAGCGAGCTCGTCCTCGACGGCGTACGGCTTCCCTCCTCGGCGATGCTGCCGGAGGCGACCAGCATGCGCGGTCCGCTGTCCTGCCTGGACGAGGCACGCTTCGGGATCGTCTTCGGCGCCCTCGGCGCGGCCCGTGACTGCCTGGAGTCCACGATCGACTACGCCTGCAGCAGGGTGCAGTTCGACCGGCCGATCGCCGGATATCAACTCACTCAGCGCAAGCTCGCCGACCTCACCCTCGAGCTGGACAAGGGCTACCTGCTCGCGCTGCATCTGGCCGGGTTGAAGGACTCCGGTCGGCTGACCTCGGAGATGGTCAGCGCCGGCAAGCTGAACAACGCCCGGGAGGCACTCACCATCGCCCGCGAGTGCCGGACCATCCTCGGGGCCAACGGCATCTCGCTGGAGTACCCCGTGCTGCGGCACGCCAACAACCTGGAGAGCGTGGTCACCTACGAGGGCAGCAGCGAGGTGCACACGCTGGTGCTCGGCAAGGCGCTGACCGGACTCGACGCCTTCCGCTGAGCGTCCCGCCATCGCGTCCGCAGGCTGACGCCGGCCCCGTCCTCCCCCGTACATACACTGGCCGGCACTGACCAGCCCGCGAGCAGGGTGGGAGAAGCCGCATGGAGTCGTTCACCGATCGGGTCGCCGTCGTCACCGGCGCCGGGCGTGGGATCGGCGCGGCCATCGCCGGCCGGTTCGCCGCCGGAGGGGCGACGGTCGCCGTCCTCGACCTCGACCCGGAGACCGCCGCAGCCACCAGCCAGGCCATCACCGCGGCGGGCGGTCGCGCCCTCGCCGTCGGCCTCGACGTCGCCGACGAGGACGCCGTCGACGCGGCGGTCACGCGGGTCGCCGAGGAGTTCGGGCGGATCGACATCCTCGTCAACAACGCCGGCGTGACGCGCGACAACCTGCTGTTCAAGATGAGCGCGACCGACTGGGACACCGTCCTCGGCGTGCACCTGCGCGGCAACTTCCTGATGAGCCGGGCCGTGCAGAAGCACATGGTCGAGCGCCGCTACGGACGGATCGTCAGCCTGTCCAGCCGGTCCGCGCTGGGCAACCGCGGCCAGGCCAACTACTCGGCCGCGAAGGCCGGCGTGATCGGGCTCACCGCCACCCTGGCCATCGAGCTCGGACCCTTCGGGATCACCGTCAACGCCGTCGCACCGGGCTACATCGACACCGAGATGACCCGGGCGACGGCCCGCCGGATGGGCGCCGACCCGGAGGAGTTCGCGGCCGCGGCCGCCGAGCAGATCCCCGCGCGCCGGGTCGGCAAGCCCGAGGACGTCGCCGCGGTCGTGACCTTCCTCGCGAGCGAGGACGCCGGATACGTCAACGGCCAGACGGTGCACGTCAACGGCGGCCAGCGCTGACATGGTCGACTTCGACATCACCGAGGAGCAGCGGGCCATCCGCGACACGGTCCGCTCCTTCGTCGACGCGGAGCTGATGCCGCAGGAGGCCGACTTCGTCCGGGCCGGGGTCGCGGCGTCGTTCGGTCATCAGGAGGTCAGGACCCTGCAGGAGAAGGCCCGGCAACACGGCCTGTGGGGGGTCTCGACGCCGGAGGAGTACGGCGGGAGCGCCCTGGACGCCGTCACCCAGTCGCTGATCGCGACCGAGCTCGGCCGGACATTCCTCCCCTTCCGCTTCGGCGGCGAGGCCGACAACATCCTCTACTACGCCGACGAGCGGCAGGCCGAGGAATACCTGCGGCCGACGATCGAGGGCACCCGGACCTCGTGCTTCGCGATCACCGAGCCCGGCGCCGGGTCGGACGCCGCCGCGATCCGGACCACCGCGCGGCGGGACGGCTGCGACTGGGTGATCGACGGCGAGAAGACTTTCATCACCGGCGGCAACGACGCCGACTTCGCGATCGTCATCGCGGTCACCGACCCGGACAAGCGCTCGCGCGGCGGCTTCACGGCGTTCCTGGTCGACCGTGCGATGGGCTGGACCTCCGCACCGATCTCGACCATGGGCCTGGCCCGTCCGGCCACCCTGTCCTTCGCCGGCGTACGGGTGCCCGACCGCAACGTGCTCGGCGAGCTCGGTGACGGCTTCCGGCTGGCGATGGAATGGATCGGACGGGGCCGGTTCCTCATCCCGTCCCAGGCGATCGGCGCGGGCGAACGCCTGCTGTCGATGGCGATCGGCCATGCCACGGACCGCACGACGTTCGGCCGCCCGATCGCCGACAACCAGGCCATCGGCTGGATGATCGCCGACTCCGAGGTGGAGTTGGAGGCGGCCCGCTGGCTGGTCCTCAAGGCCGCCTGGACGGTCGACCAGGGCCGCGACTCGCGACACGACTGCGCGATCGCGAAACTGTCCGGCACCACCATGGCCAACCGGGTCGTCGACCGGGTCATGCAGATCCACGGTGGCATGGGTTACACCCGCGAGATGCCGATCGAGCAGTTCTACCGCGACATGCGGTTGTGGCGGATCTTCGAGGGCACCGACGAGATGCAGCGGCTGATCATCAGCCGCGACCTGCTCCGCGGCTACACCCGGGTCGGCGGCCACCTGCGCTGACGACCGCGGCGCCCTCCGTCCCGTTCCATGCCATTCCGCGTGAACGTGACGTTCACGCGCTCTAGCCGCATCAACGTCACGTTGACGCGGAATGAATGGACCGCGGGAACGGAGAGCGGTGTCGGGGCGGAGGTTCGGACCGGGACCGGATGGGCGGACGCGGCGCGCGCCGCGGGTGCCGGCCGACATCGTGCGTCCTACCCGCCGATCCGCCACCTGGATGCGAGTACGGCGCACGATGTCGGTCCGGTGACGACGTCGGAGTCACGAGTCGGCGCGACCCACCCGCCAGCCCGACCGTCGCGACCGTCGAGCCCGCTCCGCTCAGCTGGCTAGAGGGCCGAGAGACGGCGTACCGCCTCGTCGATGACCTCGTCCTGCTTGCAGAAGGCGAACCGCACGTAGTGCCGGCCGGCCTCGACGTCGTCGTAGAAGACCTCGCTGGGGATCGCGACCACGCCGGCCTTCTCGGGGAGCGCCTTGGCGAACGTCATCCCGTCCTCGAACCCGAGCGGACGTACGTCGGCCTGCACGAAGTAGGTGCCGGCCGTCTCGGAGACGACGAATCCGGCGGCGGCCAGCCCGGCCGACAGCCGGTCACGTTTGTCCTGCAGGGACGCGCGCTGCTTGGTCACCCAGTCGAGCTCGTGGTCGAGGGCGTGCGCGACGGCCAGCTGGAACGGGCCCCCGACGGTGAACGTCGTGAACTGCTTGACCGTCTGCACCGCACGGATCAGGGCCGGCGCGGCGCACACCCAGCCGACCTTCCAGCCGGTGACCGAGAAGCTCTTGCCGGCCGAGGAGATCGAGACGGTCCGCTCACGCATGCCGTCGAAGGACGCCAGCGGGATGTGTGCCGTGCCGTCGAACGTCAGGTGCTCGTAGACCTCGTCGGTCACGGCGAGCAGGTCGTGCTCGACGCAGACCGCGGCGATCGCCGCGAGCTCGTCGCGGGTGAAGACGGTGCCGGTGGGGTTGTGCGGGCTGTTGACCAGGATCAGCCGGGTACGGGGGCCGACCGCGGCCCGCAGCTCTGCAGGGTCGAAGGTGAAGCGTCCGCCCGGGCGGTCCGGCCGCAGGGTGACCGTGCGGCGTACCGCGCCGGCCAGCGCGATCACCGCGGCGTAGGAGTCGTAGTAGGGCTCGAAGACGACGACCTCGTCGCCGGGCTCGCACAGCGCCTGGATCGCGACGGCGACGGCTTCGGTGGCTCCGACCGTGACATAGACCTCGCGGTCCGGGTCGTAGCCGAGCGCGTACTGCTCCTGCCGGTGCCGGGCGACGGCCTCGCGCAGCGGCGGCATTCCCGGGCCGGGCGGGTACTGGTTGACCCCGGCACGGATGGCGTCGACCGCGGCGTCGAGCATCGCCGGCGGCCCGTCGGTGTCCGGGAAGCCCTGGCCGAGATTGATCGCTCCGGTGCGCGTGGCGAGCGCGGTCATCTCGGCGAAGATGGTCGTCTCGAACGGGCGCATCCGGGCGACGAGCGGGTCGGGAAGAGGCTCAGCCGGAGTCACCGTGTCACGCTAACAGCCACGAGGCAGGCAGCTGTCGGGCCGGGCCGCCACCGATCCGGCGTAACGCCGGGTAGTCGACGCGGGGTGCGCCGCCGGCCGGGTCAGGCGCCGTCGCCCGCCGCGTGATCGTTGGATCCGCCGGCCAGCAGCGCCCGCACCTCGGACTCCTTGTAGCGGCGGTGGCCGCCCAGAGTCCGGATGGACGTCAGCTTGCCCGCCTTGGCCCACCGGGTAACGGTCTTGGGGTCGACCCGGAACATGGTGGCGACCTCAGCTGGCGTGAGCAGCGGCTCAGCGTCCGTTGTTGTTCGGGTGGTCATGGCTGATCCCTTCTGCCAGGCGAGTCGGCGCGACGCCGTTGTACGCACGATCGACCCTCACCCCCATTGCACCATTTCTCCGCATCGCTCGAATAGCCCGAGCAGAGCAACTTCATGGTGTCCATACCAGGTCTCCCTAGCCGCCCCGTAGTGGGGGATTCGGGGGCTTCTGTGCCGTCGGTCCGGCCCTGCATCCTTTAACCCAATCGTACGCCGCATCTTTAGCTCAGCGTGGCGGCACTAAGGTGAAAGTGGACGCTGCGCGACCGACGTCGACCCGGCGGCGCGGCGCGTCCCGGCCTGCTCGGCCGACCATCTCGACTCGCAGGGAGACACCCGTGAGCGTGTTTGCCAGGGCCGATGCGCCCACCGGCCATGAACAGGTCGTGTTCTGCCAGGACCCCGCCAGCGGGCTCAAGGCGATCATCGCGATCTACTCCACCGCACTCGGCCCAGCGCTGGGCGGCACCCGTTTCTATCCGTACGCCACCGAGGACGAGGCCGTCGCCGACGTCCTGAACCTCTCCCGGAGCATGGCCTACAAGAACGCCCTGGCCGGTCTGGACCACGGCGGCGGCAAGGCGGTCATCTGGGGCGAGCCGGGCAGGGACAAGTCCGAGGCGCTGCTGCGCGCCTACGGCCGCTTCATCGACTCCCTCGGGGGGCGCTATGTCACCGCCTGTGACGTCGGCACCTATGTCCAGGACATGGACGTCATCGCCCGCGAGACACGCTGGGTGACCGGCCGCTCGGCCGAGCACGGCGGCGCCGGAGACTCGTCGATCCTCACGGCGTACGGCGTCTTCCAGGGCATGCGGGCCTGCGCCGAGCGGGTGTGGGGCACCCCGAGCCTGCGCGGGCGCCGGGTCGGTATCGCCGGAGTGGGCAAGGTCGGCCGCCACCTCGTCGAGCACCTGCGGGGCGACGGCGCCTCGGTCGTGGTCACCGACGTCAGTGAGCGGGCCATCGACCGGATCCACCACGTCGACCCGCACACGGAGGTGGTGGCCGACGTCACGGCGCTGATCCGCGCCGACCTGGACGTCTACGCCCCGTGCGCGCTCGGCGGGGCCCTGGACGACGAGACCGTGCCCGCGCTCACCGCCGCGGTCGTCTGCGGGGCGGCCAACAACCAGCTGGCCCACCCGGGCGTGGAGAAGGTTCTCGCCGACCGCGGCATCCTCTACGCGCCGGACTACGTCGTGAACTCCGGCGGCGTCATCCAGGTGGCCGACGAGATCGAGGGCTTCAGCTTCGAGCGGGCCAAGGCGAAGGCAGCCGAGATCTTCGACACGACCCGGCGGATCTTCGCTCTCGCCGCCGAGGACGGGGTGCCGCCGGCCGTCGCCGCCGACCGGCTGGCCGAGCGCCGGATGGCCGAGGTGGGCCGGCTGCGCACCATCCTGCCGCCGGGCTGAGCCTGCTCCGGCCTCCCGGCGGTCAACCGCCCTGGCGGACGTGCCAGTCGGGAGCGGGCACGGTATCGTGGGCGCTACTAACGGATGCCATAGATCGGGGTTGCCGCACCACGGCGCCCCGTGTTCTGTGCGAGGGGGTCAAGCCATGGGCCGCGGCCGGGCGAAGGCCAAGCAGACCAAAGTCGCGCGTGAGCTGAAGTACTCCAGCCAGGCGCCGGATCTCGACCGGCTCCAGCAGGAGCTCTCGGGACCGTCGACGACGTCGTCGTCGCGCTCGTCGAGTGACGAACGCGACGACGCGGACGACGACTACGCCCGCTGGGAGTCCTCGTCCGGCTGACCGGCAGGGTCCGCATCCGGTCGCGCGCCCCGACCGGCGGCGGCACCACGCCCGGGTATGAGCCCGGGCCGCCCACCGACCGGTTGACGGCCGTGGGATGACTACGACGGTGGCCGCCGTGCAGGCGGCGCCGGTCTTCCGTTGACGCGTAGGTGGACAGGTCAGTCGCGGTAACGGCCGGTGAGCCGCGCGGTGCCGGACCCGTCGACGATTTCGCCGGCCACCCAGGCCGGCAGGTGCCGACCGATCAGCAGCGCCAGCGCCCGGTCGACGTCGTCGGGGGCGAGGACCGCGACCATCCCGACACCCATGTTGAAGGTGCGCTCCATCTCGGCCTCGTCGACCCGTCCCCGCGTCGCGACCAGGTCGAAGACCGGCTGCGGGCGCCAGGTCCCGCGGTCCAGGACGGCGTCGACGCCGGCCGGCATGACCCGGGCCACATTGCCGGCCAGCCCGCCGCCGGTGACATGGGCGAAGGCATGCACGTCGGCCTCGGCGGCCAGCGCCAGGCAGTCCTGGCTGTAGATGCGGGTCGGCGTGAGCAACTCCTCGCCGAGCGTGCGCCCGCGGCCCAGCTCGTCGACCACGGCGTCGAGCGGCATCCGGCCGACCCCGAGGAGCACGTGCCGGACGAGCGAGTACCCGTTGGAGTGCAGGCCCGAGGACCCGAGGGCCAGGACGACGTCGCCGGTCCGGACCTTGTCCGGACCCAGGACGGCGTCGGCCTCCACGACGCCGACCGCCGTACCGGCGATGTCGTACTCGTCCCGCTCGAGCATCCCCGGGTGTTCGGCCGTCTCCCCCCCGATGAGGGCGCACCCGGCCAGCCGGCACCCCTCGGCGATCCCGCCGACGATGTCGGCCATCCGCTCCGGGACCACCTGGCCGCAGGCGACGTAGTCCTGCAGGAACAGCGGCTCGGCCCCGCAGACGACGACGTCGTCGGCGACCATCCCGACCAGGTCGAGTCCGACCGTGTCGTGGATGTCCAGGGCATGCGCGATGGCGAGCTTGGTGCCGACGCCGTCGGTCGAGGAGGCCAGGAACGGGCGCTTCCACCGGCTGGTGTCGAAGGCGAACAGCCCGGCGAAGCCCCCGATGCCGCCGACGACCTCGGGCCGGCTGGCCGTCCGGGCATGCGACCGGATCAGCTCGACGGCGCGCTCGCCCGCCTCGATGTCTACCCCGGCCGCGGCGTAGGTCGCCCCGCGCTCCGGACCGTCGGCGCCGTTCATCTGCTTCCTGGTCACGGGCGCTGCAGGGCGTCGCTCGCGCCGAGTCCGGCCGGCTGGACGGCGACGCCGCGCGCGATGCCTTCGAGCACGTGCTTGCCCATCATCTCCGTCGAGGCCAGTGGGATCGGGTAGTCACCGTCGAAACAGGCCCGGCACAGCCGGCGCTTGGGCTGTTCGGTGGCGTCGATCAGTCCGTCGAGCGACACGTAACCGAGGGAGTCTGCGCCGATCGACGCCCGCACTCCCTCGACGTCCAGGCCGTTGGCGACCAGTTCGGCCGGGGTGGCGAAGTCGATCCCGTAGAAGCACGGCCAGCGCACCGGCGGGCTGGAGATCCGCACGTGCACCTCGGCGGCGCCGGCCTCCCGGAGCATCCGCACGAGCGCGCGCTGGGTGTTGCCGCGCACGATCGAGTCGTCGACCACCACCAGCCGCTTGCCGCGGATCACGTCGCGCAGCGGGTTGAGCTTGAGCCGGATCCCGAGTTGGCGGATGGTCTGCGACGGCTGGATGAAGGTCCGACCGACGTAGGAGTTCTTGACCAGGCCCTGGCCGTAGGGGATCCCGGACTCCTCGGCGTAGCCGATCGCGGCCGGCGTACCGGACTCCGGGACGGGGATGACCAGATCGGCCGGGACGGGATGCTCGCGGGCCAGCCGGCGGCCGACCTCGACCCGGGTCGCGTGCAGGCCCCGGCCACCGATCGTGGTGTCGGGGCGGGCCAGGTAGACGTATTCGAACAGGCAGCCGGCGGGGCTCGGCTCGGCGAAGCGGTGCGACCGCAGGCCGTCCTCGTCGACCGCGATCAGCTCGCCCGGATCGATCTCGCGGACGACCGAGGCGCCGACGATGTCCAGCGCGGCGGTCTCGCTGGCCACCACCCAGCCACGCTCCAGCCGGCCCAGCACCAGCGGGCGGACGCCGTGCGGGTCGCGGGCGGCGTAGAGCGTGTGCTCATCGCAGAAGACCACGGTGAATGCGCCCTTGAGCATCGGCAGGATCTCCATCGCCGCCGACTCGAGCGACTGGTCCGGGCGGGCGGCGAGCAGTTTCGTCATCACGTCGGAGTCGGTGGTCGATCCGGTCAGGCCGGGCGTGATCTCCGCGTCGACCTGCCGGGCGAGCTCCGCGGTGTTGACGAGGTTGCCGTTGTGGGCGAGGGCGAGGCCGGTGCCGGCCTTCGTGGTGCGGAACGTCGGCTGGGCGTTCTCCCAGGTGCCGGCCCCGGTCGTGGAGTACCGGGTGTGGCCGACCGCGATGTGGCCGCGCAGGCTCTCCAGGATGGCCTCGTCGAAGACCTGGGCCACGAGCCCGAGGTCCTTGTAGACCAGGAGCGCGCTGCCGTCGCTGACGGCCATGCCGGCTGCCTCCTGGCCGCGGTGCTGCAGCGCGTAGAGGCCGAAATAGGCGAGTTTGGCGACCTCGTCGCCGGGCGCCCATACGCCGAATACGCCGCACTCGTCGCGGGGAACGTCGTCGTCGGACTGATCGCCAGTAGGTCCGGGCGTCGAGCGCACCAGCGTCTCCTCGGCGAGGTGAAGGGGGCGTTCCCGAGTGTAGCCACGACCCGGCGGACGTCCCGGGACCCTCCCACCCCTCCCCGGCACCGGCCCTTCCGGCCCCGTTCCATGATCAAGAGGGGATCCGCTCGGCGTTTCGCACGTGCATCCCCTCTTGATCATGGTCGGAGGGGTCAGCTGAGCAGGGGGAGGTACGCCGACAGGTCGCTGCGCTCGCCGCTCGCGCTCACGTCGCCGCGGGCGACCGCCTCGGCCCAGCCGAGCCGGCCGGTCCCGAGCCGCAGCCAGCTGACCGGATCGGTCTCGATGACCGTCGGCGGGGTGCCTCGGGTGTGCCGCGGGCCGGGGATGCACTGCACGGCGGCGTACGGCGGGATCCGCAGCTCCACGGCATGGCCCGGCGCCCGGGCGGCCAGCACCCCGGCGAGGAGTCGGACGGCGGCCGCCGACGCGTCCCGGGTCAGGGTCGGACCCGGCCGGTCGGACTGCACGCCGGCCAGGTCGTCGCCGTGCACGACCAGTTCGAGGGCGCGGGTGGCGAGGAAGTCTCCGATCCGCAGCGGCCCGCGCGGCGCGGTCACCACTACGGTGTCCGGCACGTGCGCGAGCACCGCCGCCACCCGGTCGCACTGCTCGCGGTAGTCGACGACGAGCTCATCCGGTGGCCGGCCGGCCACCGCCCCGATGACGCGCTCGCGGATCTCCTCCGCGGCGCCGGGCAGCGCTAGGACATAGTCGGCGACGGCCATCGGGGGCTCTGCGGTTGGCCGCGGGACGATGTCGGCGATCAGTGCCAGCGTCTGCGCGAGGTGCACCACGAGCTCGGGGACCGACCAGCCGGGCAGGGCCGTGGACCGCTTCCACGCCGGCTCCTCGAGGTGGGCGAGGTAGTCGCCGATGGCCTTCGCCTGGGTCTGGACGGCGGCACTCAGCTGGCGGACGTCGTGGCGGCGCGGCGGCATGGTCCAGACGTTATCGCCACGAGGTTTGGCGGGAATCGTCCCCGTCAGTCGAAGAGCGCGGGCACCGGCCGCTCGTGGGCGGCCCGGAGCTCGTCCAGCGGCACGGTGAAGGCGCCGGCCACGTCGAGGGTGTCGCCTCCGACGACCCCGATCGGCACGCACGGCAGGCCCTGCTCCCGGCAGCGCTCGGCGAGGCGCGCCCGATCGGCCGGCGCGACGGCCACCACGGCCCGCCCGGCGGACTCCGAGAACAGTGTCACGAACGGATCGGCGCCGGCCGGGAGCTCGACGCGGGCACCGGCCCGACCGGTCAGGCACGACTCGACGAGGGCCTGGGCGAGCCCGCCGTCGGACAGGTCGTGCGCGGCCCGCAGCAGTCCGTCCCGTCCGGCCGCGACGAGGAGCTCCGCGAGCACCCGCTCCCGGTCGAGGTCGACAGCCGGCGGCCGGCCGCCGAGGTGCCGGTGCTCGACCCAGGCCCACTCCGAGCCGCCGAACTCGTCACGGGTGTCGCCGAGGAGCAGGAGGGCGTCGCCGTCGGCCCCGAAGTCGATCGGCGTACGGCGGGAGACGTCGTCGAGGATCCCGAGCACCCCGATCACCGGGGTGGGGTGGATCGGGGCGGCTCCGGTGGAGTTGTAGAAGCTGACGTTGCCGCCGGTCACCGGGGTGCCGAGGGTCAGGCAGCCGTCGGCGAGGCCACGGACCGCCTCGGCGAACTGCCACATCACCCCGGGATCCTCCGGGCTGCCGAAGTTGAGGCAGTTGGTGACCGCGACCGGCGTCGCACCGGTGGCCGCGACGTTGCGGTAGGCCTCGGCAAGGGCGAGTTGGGCGCCGGCGTAGGGATCGAGGCGGGCGTAGCGGCCGTTGCCGTCGGTGGCGAGCGCGATCCCGAGCCGGCTGCGCTCGTCCAGCCGGATGACGCCGGCGTCCTGCGGCTGGGCGAGCACGGTGTTGCCCTGCACGTAGCGGTCGTACTGGTCGGTGACCCACCGTTTGTCCGCGAGGTTGGGCGAGGACACCATCCGCAGCAGGGTCTCCCGCAGGCCGTCCCCGGTCGAGGGACGAGGCAGCCGGGCCGGCAGATCCGCCTGCAGCGCGTCGAGGTCGGCGGGGCGCGCCATCGGGCGGTCGTAGACCGGACCTTCGTGAGCCACGGTGCGCGGGGGTACGTCGACGATCTGCTCGCCGCGCCAGCTGATCTCGAGCCGTCCCGTGCCGGTCACCTCGCCGATGGCGGTGGCGTTGACGCCCCACTTCGCGCAGATCGCGAGCACCCGGTCGAGCTTGGCCGGCTCGACGACGGCGCACATCCGCTCCTGCGACTCGCTCATGAGGATCTCCTCGGGGGCGAGTGTGGTGTCGCGCAGCGGCACCTCGTCGAGGGTGACCCGCATGCCGCCGTCGCCGGCGCTGGCCAGTTCGGTGGTGGCACAGGACAGCCCGGCCGCCCCGAGGTCCTGGATGCCGACGACCAGGTCGTCGGCGAAGATCTCCAGGCAGCACTCGATCAGCAGCTTCTCGGTGAACGGGTCGCCGACCTGCACGCTCGGCCGCTTCGCCGGCTTGCCCTCGTCGTCGAAGGTCGCGCTGGCGAGCACGGACGCGCCACCGATCCCGTCGCCGCCGGTGCGCGCGCCGAGCAGCAGGACCTTGTTGCCGACGCCGGTGGCGCGCGCATACTTCACCCCGTCGCGGGGCAGCACTCCGACGCAGAGCACGTTGACCAGCGGGTTTCCGGCGTACGTCGGGTCGAACACGAGCTCGCCGCCGACGTTGGGCAGGCCGAGACAGTTGCCGTAGCCGCCGACCCCGGCGACCACGCCGGGCAGCACCCGGGCCGTGTCGGGTGCGTCGGCCGGGCCGAACCGCAGCGGATCCATCACCGCGATCGGGCGCGCGCCCATGGTGAGGATGTCCCGCACGATGCCGCCGACCCCGGTCGCCGCGCCCTGGTAGGGCTCGACGTAGGAGGGGTGGTTGTGCGACTCGATCTTGAACGTGACCGCCAGCCCGTCGCCGACCTCGACGACGCCGGCGTTCTCCCCCATGCCGACGAGCATCCGGTCGCCCTGCGGGACCTTGTCGGCGAACTGCCGCAGGTGGACCTTGCTGGACTTGTAGGAGCAGTGCTCGCTCCACATCACCGAATACATCGCCAACTCGGAGCTGGTCGGACGGCGGCCGAGGATGTCGCGGATGCGGGCGTATTCGTCGGCCGCCAGGCCGAGCTCGGCGTAGGGCTGCGGGTCGTCGGGGGTCTGTGCCGCGCGGGCGACCGAGTCGATCACGCCCCCACCAGCCGATGCAGGACGGAGGTGAAGAAACCGAGCCCGTCGGCGCCCGGGCCGGTGAGCGCCTCGGCCGCGTGCTCCGGGTGCGGCATCAGCCCGACGACCGTGCCGGCCTCGTTGCAGACACCGGCGATGTCACGGGCCGAACCGTTGGGGTTGCCGCCGACGTAACGCACGACGACCCGGCCCTCGGTCTCGAGCGCGTCGACGGTGCGGGCGTCGGCGACGTAGCCGCCCTCGCCGTTCTTGATCGGGACGACGATCTCGGCCCCGTCGTCGTAGGCCGAGGTCCATGCCGTCGTCGCGTTGTCGACCCGGAGCCGCTGATCGCGACAGACGAACCGCATACCGGCGTTGCGGAGCAGCGCACCGGGCAGCAGGTGCGCCTCGCACAGCACCTGGAAGCCGTTGCAGATGCCGAGCACGGGCAGGCCGTCGCGGGCCGCCGCGACGACCCGCTCCATCACCGGCGCGAACCGGGCGATCGCGCCGGCCCGCAGGTAGTCGCCGTAGGAGAAGCCGCCGGGTAGCACGACCGCGTCCACCTCGGGCAGGACAGGATCCGCGTGCCAGAGCGGGACCGGGTCGGCGCCGGCCAGGCGCACCGCGCGGGCGGCGTCCCGGTCGTCGAGCGAGCCGGGGAACGTGACGACCCCGATATGCGCGGTCATGCCGGCCGGGATTCCCGCTCGGGGATGATCGTGAAGTCCTCGATCACCGGGTTGGCCAGCAGCGTGTCGGCGATCTGGTGGATGGTCTCCTCGGACACGTCCGGGTCCACCTCGAGGACGAAATGCTTGCCGGCACGGACGCCGTCGACACCGGAGAAGCCCATGCGCGGCAGGGCGGCTGCGATCGCCTGGCCCTGCGGATCCAGGATCTCCGGCTTGAGCATGACGTCGACGACGACGCGCACGTCGTTCTCCCTGCGGCTGTCCGGCATCGGCGTGCTCAGCGTACCGGCCCGAAATCCCCCCGGAAAAAGCGCACTACTCCCGTCGAGACCCGGTCCCCTGGCGCATGATCAAGAGCGGATCCGTACGGCGTTTCGCCCTCAAATCCCCTCCTGATCATGGACTGCGGGGCACCGCCGTACCCTCGCCGACAGCCCGCCGAAGCCCGCCGACACACGGCCGGACCATGCACCCTGGCCGGCGGACTTGAACCTGACGTAACGTCATGTTCTACGGTCAGGCGCATGGCTCAGACGTGGCGGATCGGCGCACTCGCCCGGGAGACCGGGCTCACCGTGCGCACCCTGCATCACTACGACGCCATCGGACTGGTGACACCGTCCGCCCGTACCGACGGCGGTCACCGCGTCTACTCCGATGTCGATGTGGACCGGCTCTACGCGGTCGTCGTGCTGCGCCGCATGGGCATGGCGACCGGCCAGATTGCTGACCACCTTGGCGAGGTCTCGTGGGACCTGCCGTCCATCGCCCGGATCCAATGCGCCGAACTCGACTCCGAACAGTCCGCGCTCGGCGCACTCCGGCAGCGCATCGACGCGATGCTCTCCGCCGCGGCGGAGCACCCCGCCGACCTCATCCTGGCCATGCGGGCACTACCTGGCACACCCTTCGCCGTACAGCGCGCGCTCGCGCTCCTGCCCTATGACGACGTGCTGGACGCGCAACGCCGGCTCGTCGAGATGTTCGGGTTCGAAGCCGGGCCGATCGCCCGGAACAGGGACGGCTCGATCGCCCATGCGGTCGTGCTCGCGGGCACCGGCTTCGTCCACCTTCATCCGCCGACCGACGATGTCAAGCCGCCCGGACCAGAGGGGCCGGCTTCCGCGATCGTCGTCGCCGCGGTCGCGGATGTCGGGTCGCACAGCGCTCACGCCGGCGCACACGGAGCGCAGATCACCTACGGCCCACTGGACACGAGCTACGGGGTGCGCGAGTACGGCGCCCGCGACCATGCGGGACACCACTGGAGTTTCCAGAGTCCGACAGTCAAGGAGCAGACATGAGTGGAGAACCGACGTACATCGAACTCGGCGTCCGCGACGCCGACGCGGCGCGGACGTTCTACGGGGCGCTACTCGGCTGGACGCCGGCCGGGGCACATGGACCGGGACAGGTCGACACGGCCACCCTGGACATCGGGATCCACGACGGTGACCCCGCGGCGAGCTTCGAGGTCTTCTTCGCCGTCGACGACCTCGAGCGATCGATCGGACAGTTGACCGAACTCGGCGGCCGGGCCACCAGCGAGGTGCATGACGAACCCGGATTCGGCCGCTGGGTCGAGTGCGTCGACGATCAAGGTGTGCGCTTCGGGCTCCGGCAACCGTCCACGCCATAGCGCCCGTCGCGACCCGGTCCCCTGGCCCATGATCGAGAGGGGATCCGTACGGCGTTTCGCGATCAGATCCCCTCTCGATCATGGACGGGCGAAGCACCGCCGTTCCCCGCCGCCAAAACCCACTACTAGTGCGTTTTGATCAGGGACACGCCGTACGACGTGACCAAAACCCACTACTAGTGCGTTTTGTCGAGCGAGCCCAGTCGAGGCGGGACGGCGGGCCTCAGCTCAGCGCCAGGTGCGGCCGGTCAGCTGCTGGTAGGCCTCGACGTAGCGGTCCCGGGTCGCCTCGACAATGTCAGCCGGCAGCGGCGGGGGCGGCTCGCCCGAGGCCCGATCCCAGCCGGACTCCGGGGAGACGAGCCAGTCCCGGACGAACTGCTTGTCGTACGACGGCTGCGCCCGGCCGGGCCGCCAGGTCTGCGCCGGCCAGAAGCGGGACGAGTCGGGGGTGAGCACCTCGTCGGCAAGCACCAGGCCGCCGGCCGCGTCCTGGCCGAACTCCAGCTTGGTGTCGGCCAGGATGATCCCCCGGTCCCGGGCGATCTGCTCGCCGCGGGCGTAGACGGCCAGCGTCAGGTCGCGCAGCGCCGCCGCGGTCGGGCCGCCGACGGTCGCGACGACCGCGTCGTAGGTCATCGCGGTGTCGTGCTCGCCCAGCGGTGCCTTGGTGGTCGGCGTGAAGATCGGCTCGGGCAGCCGCGAGCCGTCGACGAGGCCGGACGGCAGGGCGATGCCGCAGACCTCGCCGGTCGCGGCATAGTCGGTGAGCCCGGTGCCGGTCAGGTAGCCCCGGGCGACGCACTCGACCGGCACCATCTCCAGCCGGCGGACGAGCATTGCCCGACCCCGGGCCTCCGCGGGGATCCGCGGGTCGTCGACCGAGACGAGATGGTGCGGCACGATGTCGGCGAGCTCGTCGAACCACCAGGCGGACAGCGCGGTGAGGATCCGGCCCTTGTCCGGGATCGGCGTCGGCAGCACCCAGTCGTACGCCGACATGCGGTCGCTGGCCACCAGCAGCAGATGTTCGTCGTCGACGGCGTAGATGTCGCGCACCTTGCCGGCGGCGATGTGCGTAAGCGTTCCGCGGGGACCGGTCACCTACCAAGTCTGACATGCTGGCCACCGGCGCCCTCGGCGAGCACACTGCCGACATGGTCTCCGATCTGAACCCGGCCGATCCCCGCCCGGTCGCGGGGAGCCGGGCTGACCTGCAGATCCGCCTGGCGGGACCGGCCAGCGTCGAGGACCTCGCCCAGCTCTGGGTCGACGCGGAGCAGACCCGGCGGGAGTCGGAGCCCCCGGCCCCGTCGTCCACCCCGCCCAAGGCGGCCCCGCGCAAAGGGACCCCGCCCAAGGGGACCCCGCCCAGGGGCCAGGATCTGCGTTCGATCCGAGACCGGCTCAACGCCCTGATCGCCCACGCCGGCACGATCGCCCTCATCGCGCGCCTGAAGGACGAGGCCGCCGCGATGACGGTCGTCGTCGAGGGCCGGGCCGCCGAGGGCACGTCGCCGGAGCCGGTGCCCGGCCTCGCCCACGTGACGATGGTCGCGGTCCGCCCCGATCTGTGGGGCCGGCGCTACGGCGAACTCGTCCTGCGGCAGGCCCTGGACCGGGCCCGCGGCCATGGATACCAGCGCGCCCAGCTGTGGACGCCCGCGACCAACCGGCAGGCCCGCGCCCTCTACGACCGGCTCGGCTGGGCCCTGACCGGCCGCGAACAGCGGGCGGCCGACGACGAGCTCCTGGTCCACTACGAGCTCCCCCTCGCCGACGAGACGTGAGCTGCACCGACCGGGCTTGACCCGCGCCCGACGACCTGCCAACATTCTCTGGCATGTGCAAGGTTGAGCGTGCGGGAAGCTGATCTGGCGGGTGACGAGCTGGTGCAGGCACTCGGCACCCTCGCCAACCCGCACCGGCTCCGGGTGATCGCGGCACTCGCGTCGGGACGCAAGTACGTCAGCGAGATGGCCCGGGAGCTGGGCATCAGCCGACCGCTCCTGCAAATGCACCTCCGCAAGCTCGAGGCGGCCGGGCTCGTCTCCGCGCGCCTCGAGCTGTCCGATGGCGGCAAGGCCATGAACTTCTACGACCTGACGCCCTTCAGCCTGCACCTGACGCCCGGCACCATCACCTCGGCGGCGGCCACCCTCAGCAACGACACGCCCACGAAGAAAGGCGGCACACGGTGAGCAGCACCCAGATCTGGATCTTCGGGATCCTCGGCTTCATCGTCCTCATCACGCTGGTTACCCGCGTCACTCCCAGCCGCCCCCCGTGGCCGGTGGCCCGACAGGACAGCAACAAGCTCCGCAAGGTCGTCGAGCGGGCAACCGAGGGACAGGCCGAGATCAGTAGCCGGCTGCACGAGCTCGCCACCGAGTCGACGGAGATCCGCGACCGGCTCGGCTCGATCGAACGGCTGCTGAAAGAGGTCGAATGAGGGCCGTCGGCGCAGGCCCTACCCGGCCTGGTCCTCCTTGAGCCACTGGCGGAGCAGGTCGAGGTGCTGGGGCAGGGCGATCTCCGGCTCCTCGATCTCCGGGTGCCACTTCTTCTCCCACTCCACCGACACCCAGTCGTCGTAGTCGCTCGCCGCGAGCAACCGCAGCATGTCCCGGACCGGGACCTCGCCGTCGCCGAGCAGCACGAGCTGCCAGCCGCTGGGCTGCTCATCGCTGCGCCGGGCGTCCTTCACCTGCGCCAGCACGAGCCGGTCGCCGAGGTTGGCGAAGGTCTGGGCCGCCTGCTCGTCCATCCGGTACGGGTGGTGGCTGTCCCAGACCGCGCCGACCGCCGGCGCCGGCACCATGGCCAGCACCTCGGCGACCAGCGCCGACGCCGAGAAGGCGTCGTGGGTCTCCAGCCCGATCCGCACGCCGAGCCGCTCCGCGACCGGGGCCATCGCCTCCAGCGTCCGCGCCGCGGCACCCAGGCTCTCCCGGCGACCGGCGGCATCGTCGGCGACCGGACCGCCGAAGACCCGCACCGAAGGCGCCTCCCAGGCGTTCGCCAGCTCCAGGAAGTCCCGCAGCGTCTTCTCCGCGCCGTCCTGGGTGAGCTGGATCGAGCTGTCCAGCGCGGTCACCGCCAGACCGGAGTCCTTGATCGTACGGCGCACCCGGTCCCGGTCCACCGTGCCCGGATCGATCAGCTCGCCATCGATCAGCCGCAGCTCGATCCCCTCGTACCCCCAGTCCCGGCCGGCGCGCGCGACCTCGTCGAGCGGGTGGGACGGAAATGCCAACGTGCTGAATGCGAGTCGCATCCATGCCTCCAGGTCAGATCACGAGTCCGGGCCGGTCAGGGACAGTAGACGGGGTCGGCGGTGGATGTCACGCCCGCAGTGACGCAGCGCGCTCAGAGGATCGGTCCGGGCCGGTACGCCGCAGCCTCGGGCCGGGCGCCGGCCACCGCCGCCACCGCACCGATGACCGTTGCCACCTGCGCCTGGGCCGCGCCGGTGAAGGACAGCGGCTCGACCAGCAGCGCGTCCAGTGCCGGCCGGTCCAGCGGCAGTGCCGGGTCGGCGGCGAGCCGGTCGAGCAGGTCGTTGCCGGCCGCACCGCTCTCGCGCATCGCCAGCGCCACGGCGACCGCGTGCCCACCGATGATCTCGTGCGCCGTCTCCCGCCCCACGCCCGCCCGGACCGCCGCCATCAGGACCTTGGTGGTGGCCAGGAACGGCAGGTAGCGGTCGAGCTCGCGGGCGACCACCGCGGGGAACACCCCGAATTCGTCGAGCACGGTCAGGAACGTCTCGAGCAGGCCGTCGAGGGCGAAGAACGCGTCGGGCAGGGCGACCCGGCGCACCACCGAGTCGGAGACGTCGCCCTCGTTCCACTGCCCACCGGCCAGCTCCGCCACCATCCCGGCGTAGCCGCGCAGGACGACGGCGAGGCCGTTGACCCGCTCGCAGGAACGCGTGTTCATCTTGTGCGGCATGGCCGACGAACCGACCTGCCCCTCCTGGAAGCCTTCGGTGACCAGCTCGTTGCCGGCCATCAGCCGGATCGTGGTCGCGAGCGACGACGGCGCGGCGGCCAGCTGCACCAGGGCGCTGAGCACGTCGTAGTCCAGTGACCGCGGGTAGATCTGCCCGACGCTGGTCAGGGCGGCGTCGAAGCCTAGGTGCGCCGCCACCCGGTCCTCGAGCTGGGCGAGCCGGTCCGCGTCCCCGCCCAGCAGGTCGAGCATGTCCTGCGCGGTGCCCACCGGACCCTTGATGCCGCGCAGCGGATAGCGGGCGAGCAGTGCCTCGGTGCGGCCGTAGGCGGCCAGCAGCTCGTCGGCGGCGCTGGCGAACCGCTTGCCCAACGTCGTCGCCTGCGCGGCGACGTTGTGCGACCGGCCGGCCAGCACGAGCGTGGCGTGGTCGCCGGCCAACCGGGCCAGGCGGGCGAGCACGGCGACCGAGCGGTCCCGCACGTGCTCGAGCGACCGGCGGATCTGCAGCTGCTCGACGTTCTCGGTCAGGTCGCGGCTGGTCATGCCCTTGTGCGCGTGCTGGTGCCCGGCGAGCTCGTCGAACTCCTCGATGCGGGCCTTGACGTCGTGCCTGGTCACCCGCTCACGGGCGGCGATCGACGCGAGGTCGACCTTGTCGACGACCCGTTCGTAGTCGTCGAGAACCGCCTGCGGTACGTCGACCCCCAGGTCGCGCTGGGCGCGCAGGACGGCGAGCCAGAGCCGGCGTTCGAGCACGACCTTCGACTCCGCCGACCACAGGGCGACCAGCTCGGGTGACGCGTAGCGCGCCGCCAGGACATCGGGGATCAGCGGAGACTGCGACATGACCTCGCTCGGGCGCCGGGAACGTGCCTGCATTCTCTCAGTGCGTCACTTCAGGGCGCTCATCGACTGCCACTTCGACCACGGCACGGTCCAGTCGTAGTTGTCACCGTCGGCCGACGACAGCTCGATCGGGCTGTTGGTGACCTCGACCGGGTCGCCGTAGAGCACCGAGTCGTAGTAGGCGTGGGCGCTCTCCTCGGAGAGGTTGACGCAGCCGTGGGTGACGTTGGCCGAGCCCTGGATGTCGACCGTGTAGGGGTTCTCGTGGATGAACTCGCCGTTGTTGGAGATCCGCACCGCCCAGTTCTCCGGCACATCGACGTAGCCGTAGGCCGGGTTGGACATGTACTTGACGCGGTACTTCTCCATCACGATGTGCACGCCGTTGCGGGTATTGCGGTTGGGGTCCGAGCCCAGCCCGTAGCTCGCCGGGAACTTGAACAGCTGCTTGCCGTTGCGCAGCACGACGAGTTCGTGGCTGTTGACGTCGGCCTTGGTGATCTGCGAGCGGCCGATGGTGAACTTCGAGGTGATGTCGGCCTTGCCGTAGACGCCGTTTCCGTAGTCGACGCCGTAGAGCATCGCGGCGAGACTGACCAAGGTGCCGGGCTTCCAGTAGTGGTGCGGGCGCCAGTGCACGGTCGACTGGCCGTCCTGGTCGGGCTCCCACGCCCAGCTGCCCTCGGTCGGTACGGAGGTGTGCACCGACAGGGCACGCTCGGCCGCGGCCCGGTTGGCGACATGTCCGTCGAAGGTCACGATGATCGGTGCGGCGATGCCGACCGACTCGTGGTCACCGATGTTGACCTCGGCGTGCAGGATCGTCTTCGGGGTGACCGTGGTGAACCGTCCGGAGACTGAGCTGACCTTGCCGCCGGCACCGACGACACTCCCCGACCAGGTGTAGGTCTTGCCGTAGCCCAGGACTTCGGTCGCGGTCCACGAACGACGGTCGGCGGACGACGTTCCCTTGACCAGCGCTCCCGAGGCGTTCGTGAGATGGACGCCGCGCAGCGTCCCGTGCGCGACGGTCAGGCCGACCCTGGCGTGGGGGTTGACCCCGGTCACCCCGTTGCCGGGCCGGGTGGTCACGACCGGCGCAGGCACCGTGGGCGAGGGCTTGGGCTTGGCACCCGACCCCCCGTTCGGGCCGGACGCCGAACTCGACGCAGGTCCGCTGCATCCTGCCGCGACCACAGCCGCGGCGGCGAGCGCGGCGAACAGGGTGGTCACGCGAAGCGTCGTACCGCGTCCAGGCATGGACATGGGCTGACCTCCCCCGTTCGCCGTTCGCCGTACGCGTCAGCGCGGCTGCGGCGGGTACACAACGACAACCGCTCAATCTACCCGACAAACCGCCCTACACAGGCCGGTTGACACAACTGCCCCGCAAACCTCATGCATCACCAGCGTTGGTGCACCAGCGGCCTGATCTGCTCGTCGTAGACGTCGGCGATACCCGTTCGCGTCGACTCCGGCAATTCGGGCACATCGGCGGCGGCGGCGTTGGCCCTCGCCTGCTCCGGGGACCGCGCCCCGGGGATGACGACGGAGACCCCGTCCTGGTCGATCACCCAGCGCAGGGCGGCCTGCGCGGTCGTCGTGGGCGGGGCCACCAGGCCGGCGATCTCCCGCGCGGCGGCGACGCCCACGTCGTAGGGCACGCCGGCAAAGGTCTCGCCCACGTCGAAGGCCTCACCCTGCCGGTTGTAGCTGCGGTGGTCGTCGGCGGCGAAGGTCGTGGTCTCGTCGTACCTGCCCGTGAGGAGGCCGCTGGCCAGAGGAACCCGGGCGATGACGCCGACCCCGGCGGCACGCGCCGCGGGAAGGACCTGGTCGAGGGGCTTCTGGCGGAACGCGTTCAGGATGATCTGCACCGTCGCCACGCCGGGCCGGGCGATGGCGGTGAGCGCCTCGGCACAGGTCTCGACGCTCACGCCGTAGGCCGCGATGCGTCCCTCGGCGACCAGCGTGTCGAGCGCGTCGAAGGTCTCGTCCCGGGAGTACACCGGCGTCGGCGGGCAGTGCAGCTGGACCAGATCGAGGGTGTCCACGCCGAGGTTCGCCCGGCTGCGGTCGTTCCACGCCCGGAAGTTCTCCGCGGTGAACGCCTCCGGCACCAGCGGCGAGGCGCGGCGGCCCATCTTGGTGGCGACGGTCAGCCCGGCGTCGGGCCGCTCCTGCAGGAGCCGGCCGACCAGCCGCTCGCTGCGGCCGTCCCCGTAGACGTCCGCAGTGTCGATGAAGGTCACTCCGGCGTCGACGGCGGCATGCAGCGTGGCCATGGCCTGAGCGTCGTCGACCTTCCCCCAGTCGGCGCCGATCTGCCACGCCCCCAGGCCGACCACGCCGACCAGCCGGGCGGTCCGTCCCAGGATTCGCATCTGCATGGGCGGTCAGTCTAGGGAGCGGTCAGTCCGGGGGCGGGCCGACCCGCCCCCGTGCCCGAGTCCGGCGTCAGGCGTCAGGCGTCAGGCGTCAGACTGTGGTCCGATCGACCCGGTACGTCGCCAGCGCGAAGATCACGAAGACGTCCAGCGCCACGATGAGGATGGTCCACAGCGGGTAGTACGGGATGAAGAGGAAGTTCGCGATCGCACTGAAGCCCGCGAGGATGATGCCGACGACCCGGCCCCACGAGGTGCCGGCGAGGACCGACATTCCGGCCAGCGCCACCACCACTCCGAGGATCAGGTGGACCCAGCCCCAGGTGAGGACGTCGAACCGGAACAGGTTGTGCGGTGCGGAGACATAGAACGCGCGCCGGACGATCGCCGAGATCCCGGCCAGTGCCTCGAACACCCCGGAGATGATCATGACGACGCCGGCGAAGATGACTGCGCCCGCCCGCCACGGCTCGGTCTGCGTGTGTGGTGCCGGTCCAGCAACCATGTGACGCTCCTTCTCAGGGGGCGAAGCACACCGCCGGTGGCCCGGCGAGGCCCTCTGCTCCGCGGCACCGGCAGCCACACGTGCTGTGCTCTGTCGGTCCCCCCGTTCGTCCCAGCGGTGGATGGAGCCGCCCTGGAGGATGCGGCACCGACCCAAGCCGAGGCCCTGAAGGTCACCGACGGTGTACTTCCGCCTACGGGAAGTAACTCTCCCCGGCGGACCGACCCCTGTCCACCGCTTTGGCGATCATGGTCGGCCGGCGGCCCGGTCCGAGGCGTACGGGGCCGGATGGGGGACGACGATCCGGTGCTCCACGGCCGCCGCGGCGATGTCCCGGCGGTACTGCGCGCCGGTGAACGCCACCCCGGCCACCGCCTCGTACGCCGCGGCGCGGGCGCTCACCAGATCCGTCCCGGCCGCGGTGACCGACACCACCCGACCGCCTGCGGTCAGCACGGTCCCGTCGTCGCCCCGGCGGGTACCGGCGTGCAGCACCCCTGGTCGATCGGCCCCGGCGATCCGGTCTCCGCCCCGCACGCGGCCGGGATAGCCGGCGGCGGCGAGCACGACCGTCACGGCGGCGCCGTCGCGCCACCGCAGCGCGGGCTGCTCGGCGAGCCGGCCGGCCGCCACCGCCCCGAGCAGGCCACCGAGCGGTGTCTCCAGCAGCGCGAGCACCACCTGGGTCTCGGGGTCGCCGAACCGGGCGTTGAATTCGACGACCTTCGGCCCGGCGCCGGTCACCGCGAGACCGACGTAGAGCAGTCCCTGGAACGGGCAGCCGCGCCGGGCCAGCTCCTCGACGGTGGGGGTGACGATCCGGTCGACGACGTCGTCGACGAAGCCCGGTGGCAGCCAGTCCAGCGGGGCGTAGGCCCCCATGCCCCCGGTGTTGGGACCGGTGTCGCCGTCGCCGAGCCGCTTGGAGTCCTGCGCCGGCTGCAACGGGCGGACGGTCTTTCCGTCGCACAGACAGAAGAGCGAGACCTCCGGCCCGTCGAGGAACTCCTCGATCACGACCCGCTCGCAGCCGGCGGCGTGCTCGAGAGCGGCGTCGTAGTCGTCGGTGACCACGACTCCCTTGCCGGCCGCGAGTCCGTCCTCCTTCACGACGTACGGCGGCCCGAACTGCGCGAGCGCCGCGGCGGCCTCCTCGACGGTGCTGCAGCTCTGCGCGGCCGCGGTCGGAACTTCCGCGGCGGCCATGACCTCCTTGGCGAAGCCCTTCGACCCCTCGATCCGGGCGGCCGCCGCCGAAGGCCCGAAGCACGCGATGCCTGCCGCCCGGACGGCGTCGGCGGCGCCGGCCACCAGCGGCACCTCCGGCCCCACGACCACCAGGTCCGCGCGGACCTGGCCGGCGAGCGCCGCGACCGCGTCGGGATCGGCGACGTCGAGCGGCCGGGATTCGGCGACCGCGGCGGTTCCCGCGTTGCCGGGAGCGCAGAAGAGCGCATCGACGGCGGGGTCGGCGCGCAGGGCCAGGCACAGCGCGTGTTCGCGCGCACCCGAGCCGACGACCAGTACCTTCATCGGGGCCACTTCACCCCGCCAACCTAACGGCTCACGACGTCCGGAATGCACGCACACCGGCCAGGGTCCCCACCAGGACGAGCCGGCCCGACAACGTCGGCGTCGCGAAGCGGCTCACCGGTCCGACCGCCACCGAGGCCACATCCCGCCCGGTGCCGGGGTCGAGCTGGTGCAACCGCCCGGCCGAGGCGTCCACCGCCCACACCGCGCCGCCCCCGAGCACCGGCGAGCCGGCGACCGACGCCGGCGCGTGCCAGGCGATCCGCATCTGTCCCGTGGTCGAGACGCGGACCGCCCGGATGCCGTCGGTGCACGGCACGTAGACGACGTCGGCCGAGACCGCGGTGCCGCCGAACGACCGGCAGATCGTCGCGGCGTGCACCTGACCGCCGATCCCCCCGAGCTCGCCCGCCCGCAGGGTGTAGGCGGTCCCGGACTTGCCGGCGATGAAGACATAGCGGCCGACCAGCGCGGGGCCCTGTGAGCCGAGGTCGACGTCGCCGGCGTTCTCCTGCGCCCACGCGGTCGGTGCGAAGAAGGACACCCGGCGGGCGCCGTCGAGCTCGACGACCGAGTCCGACCCGTCGTACGGCGGTGCGGTCGAGGCACCGTTACCGACCGAGACGTAGAGGTGCCCGCCACCGTCGACCGTCGGTCCGGGCGGCGTCCAGATCCCTGCTTCCCGCGCGGACGGGGTCTGGTAGACCGCCAGCCCGCCGGTCCGGTCGAGCCGCGCCCCCACGACGTAGCCGTGGTAGGGACCGCAGTCGCCGTACAGCCCGCCGAAGGGCACCCAGACCCGGCCCCCGACCACCGTCAGCGCTCCGCGCTCCTGCTCGTAGCGCGGACGCGATCCGGGCGGGTCGATCGACCGGCGCCACCGCTCCGCACCGGTTTTCGGGTCGACCGCGACGAGCACGTGCCGGTCGGGCCGGGTCAACCGCGCGACGGCGTAGACCAGCCTCGTGGCGGGCGCGTAGACCGGCGTGCCGGTGATCCCGAGGGGATCGATGTTGCCGCACGGCAGGGTGCGCAACGGCGCGGGCGTCCCGACGTGCCGGCGCCAGACGACGCGTCCGGCCCGCAGCCCGTAGAGCGATCCGCCCTCGGTCGCGGCGATCACCAGGCCGCCGACGACGAGCGGCTCGGCGTAGACCGCGCCGTCCAGGTCCGCCAGCCACGCCGGAACGAGCCGGCCGGTGGCCCGGACCGCCATGGGGTCGACGCCGGTGCGGGCCCGGTCCCGGTGATAGGTCGGCCAGTCCGGGAGGGTGGCGCCGGCGGACGCGGGCGGGCGCGGCAGGGCCGGCGCCGGACCGCTCGCCGTCGGTGCGGTCGCCGCCGTATCCCCGTCGGCGCCCGGGCCGCTGCTGCCGCAGGCGACGAGCACCGCACCGGCGGCCAGTACGGCGACGAGCCTGGGCAGTCTGCGGGCGTGGGAGGCGCGCCACCTCATGACACCCGAGTGTGCCCGCCCGGCCCACGGTCCGGCCAGAATCGCCAGGGACCGCCGATCAGATCAGGTCGTGCACCCGGATGGTCTCGTCCCGTCCCTGCCCGACTCCGACGGCGCTGATCCGCGCGCCGGCACACTCCTCGATCCGGCGCACGTAGGCCCGGGCGTTGGCGGGCAGGTCGTCGATCGTGCGGACCGTGGAGATGTCCTCCCACCAGCCGTCCAGGTATTCGAAGATCGGCGTGGCGTGGTGGAAGTCGGTCTGGGTCATCGGCATCTCGTCGTACCGCTTCCCGTCGACCTCGTACGCGACGCAGATCGGCACCCGCTCCAGGCTGGTCAGGACGTCGAGCTTGGTCAGGACGAAGTCGGTGATGCCGTTGACGCGGGCGGCGTAGCGGGCGATCACGGAGTCGAACCAGCCGCAGCGCCGTTGCCGGCCGGTGTTGACGCCGACCTCGCCGCCGGTCTTGCGGAGGAACTCGCCGAACTGGTCGTGCAGCTCGGTCGGGAACGGTCCCGAGCCGACCCTCGTCGTGTAGGCCTTGAGAATCCCGATGATGCGGTCGATCCGGTTGGGGCCGATCCCGATGCCGGTCCCGACGCCGCCCGCGGTGGGGTTGGACGAGGTGACGAAGGGATACGTCCCGTGGTCGACATCGAGCATCGTCGCCTGCGACCCCTCGAAGACGACGAGCTTGTCGTCGTCGAGGGCGCGGTTGATCAGCAGGCTGGTGTCGACGATCCGGGGCGCGAGCTGCTCGGCATAGCCGAGGTACTCATCGCACACCGCGTCGAGGTCGATCGCCTTGCGGTTGTAGACCTTCACCAGGACCTGGTTCTTCTCCCGCAGCGCAACCTCGAGCTTGTCGCGGAAGATCTTCGGGTCGAGCAGGTCCTGCATCCGGATGCCGATGCGGGCGAGCTTGTCCCCATAGGCCGGGCCGATACCTCGACCGGTCGTGCCGATCTTCGCGTTGCCGAGATACCGCTCGGTGACCCGGTCGAGGGCGCGGTGGTGCGGCATCACCAGGTGGGCGTTGGCGGAGATGACCAACGACGACGTGTCGATGTCGCGAGCCTCCAGCTCGGCCAGCTCCGAGAGCAGCGCGGCCGGGTCGACGACGACGCCGTTGCCGATGACCGTCGTGCAGTCCGGGGTGAGGATGCCGGACGGGATGAGCCGGAGCGCGAACTGCTCGCCGTCGGGGGTGACCACCGTGTGGCCGGCGTTGTTGCCGCCCTGGTAGCGGACGACGTAATCGGCGCGACCCCCGAGTGCGTCGGTGACCTTGCCCTTACCCTCGTCGCCCCACTGAGCACCGATGATCACGACTGCCGGCATTGCGGGATTCTCCTGTCGGGGCGGCGGTACGTGCCGGGTGAGAGGGTAGCCGAACCCCGGACGGGTGAGGATTTCGCCCGGTTGACTACGTGCGGTAGTTGTTTTGATCCACTGGGTGACAGACGGTCGAAACGCGCGTATACAACAACTACCCGACTTTCGGGGTGAACGACACGCGTCGCGGCCAGAATGCACTCCCTGGCATGGGTGTTAGCCGTGGGTGAGGAGCGGCCCCTCTCGTGCCTCCGCCGCGCGTGTCTCCACGTCGCATCATCATCGCCACCCTCGCCGCACTCGCCCTCCTCCTCGGTGTCGGGGTGGCGGTCGCGGTGCCCGCCTTGGCCAACACGGCGGGGGAAAGCGCGTTCAGCTGGGCACAGGGCAGGATCGGTGCGCCGTACCAATGGGGTGGGTCGGGGCCTGCCTACGACTGCTCCGGCCTGACGATGCGTGCCTACGAGCACGCCGGAATCAACCTCCCGCACAGCTCGGCGCAGCAGTACTCGGTGACCAGCGCGCACCGGGTCAGCCAGAGCCAGTTGCACACCGGTGACCTGCTGTTCTATGGCGGCAGCGCCGGCTCGATCCACCACGTCGCCCTCTACGCCGGTCACTACTCCGACGGGCGGATCAAGGTTCTCGACTCCCAGCAGGATGGCGTGCCGGTCGGCTACCACCCCTCCTACAGCGACTACTACGCCGCCACCCGCCCGGGTGGCGGCACGGCCGCGCCGCCGCCGAAGCCGAAGCCGCCGCCGGCCCGCGTCCGGGCCCCGTCGACGTCGGCGCGTGCCTCGGGTGACTTCGACGGCGACGGCCGGTCCGACCTCGCGGTGTTCGTGTCGCCGCGCCGCAACACGCTCGAGCTGTGGATGTGGCGGTCGACCAGCCGACCGGGCGGTTCGCTCAGCGTCGCCACCAAGGTGCGCGTGTGGTCGGCTACCGGCCTGGACGTCTCGCGGCTGCGGGTCGGCACCGGTGACCTCAACGGCGATCACAAGGCCGATGTCATCGGCCTGTACGACCTGGGCGGCGGCTGGATGCGCATCTATGCCTGGCGGTCGACCGGGTCACCCGGTGTCATGCGCGTGGCGGCGCCGGTCAGGCTGCGGGAGGGCCACTACAAGGGCTGGTCGACCGGGACGACGAGGCTGCTCGTCGGCGACCTCAACGGCGACCGCAAGGCCGATGTGGTGGTTTTCGCCGGCCCCACGCCCGACCGGCTCGAGCTGTGGGGCTGGCGGTCGACCGGCAGTCCCGGCCGCCCACCCTCCGTGGCGAACGCGCAGCGATTGTGGGTCGGCGTCGGCTGGGAGATCGCGCGGATCCGTGCCTTCGCCGGAGACGAGAACAGCGACAGCAAGGCCGACGTCGGCCTCTTCTACGACCGGGGCAAGGGCTTCCTCCGGGCCTGGGTCTGGCGATCCGTCCGGGGCGGGGCGGCCCTGGGCGTGGCCGGCCCGGTGATGACCCGGCAGGGCATCAATGCGGGATGGTCGTCGGGCACGGTCCAGCCCATGGGCGTGAACATCGACGGCGACAGCCGCAACGACGTCGCCGCCTTCGTCGGCTACGCGGCCGGGCAGGAGCGGCTGTGGGTGTGGCGCTCGACCGCCACCCGCGGTGGCCGACCGTCGTGGAGCGGCGGGCAGCGGGTGTGGGTGAAGAGCGGCTGGGACGCGGGCCGGGTGATGCCGTTCACCGGCGACGCCGATCACGACGGCCGCGGCGACATCACCGCCTTCTACGACTACGGAGGATCGCACAACGGGACCTGGATCTTCCGCTCCACGACGTCGGGGCAGCGGGACAGTGTGGCCGCACCCGTCGAGGTGCGGGACGGTCACAACTCCGGCTGGTCCAGCCTCAGCCTCCGGCAGGCGTGACCTAGCCGGCGGCCAGCACCCGCGCCGCCTCGGGGTCGGAGTCACGCAGGAATTCCGCGCAGCGCTCGGCCTCGTCCCGCTCGCCGATCGCGCCGGCCGCGCGCGCCAGGTCGTACAGGCACCGCAGGAATCCCTGGTTGGGCTCGTGGCTCCACGGCACCGGTCCGAAGCCCTTCCACCCGGACCGACGCAGCGCGTCCAGCCCGCGGTGGTACCCGACCCGCGCGTAAGCGTAGGAGTCGACCACCCGCCCGTCGGCGTAGGCGATGTCGGCGAGATCGGCCCACGCCGCGCTGTGGGTGGGGAAATGGCCCGCGACCTGCGCCGGGTCGTCGGCGGAGGCGCGCGCTGCCTCGGCCTCGACGTTCACCGGCAGCCGGGTCGGTCCCGGTTCGGGCATCAGGTTCTGGTGGGTGCTCATCCCCCCATTCTTCCTGACCGTTCCGCCTCAACGTGACGTCGAGGCGGCTAGAGCGCCTGAACGTGACGTTCACGCGGAATGGGAGTGCACCGCCGGTCGTGCATGATCGTCGGCAGGTCCCGGGCTACCGTCCGGTCCATGCCGCGGCCCAGGTCTTCGGCCCGATGAAGCCGACGACGTGCAGGCCGTTGCGCGCCTGCAGGATCTTGACGTACTTGAGCGTCGTGGTGCCGAAGTAGCCGGTGCCGCGGAAGGGGTATCCCCGCTTCTTCATCTGCAGCTGCCACATCCTGATGTGTGGGCCGTAGTTGCCGTAGAAGTACTGCACGCCCGGCCAGGGAGGCGCCTTGGCCGTCGGGTTGCCCGGTCGCGGTGGCCAGACTCCCGATCCCGCGTCGCCGTCCTCCTGCAGACCCAGGATCTGCGCGCAGGTCCACGGCTCCCATCCGCGCATCCGATAGAGGGCCAACGCCCGATAGTCCTGCTCGGGCGGCGGGTTCTGCTGCGGATATCCGCTGCCGCCGACGCTCTGCCAGGTCGGCAGGTCGAACTGGTAGGCCCCGTAGTAGCCGTTGCCGGTGTTGATGGAGTAGTTGTCGCTCGACTCGCACATCCGCAGCTGGTACCAGGAGTTGGCAGAGGGGTCGGCGTTCGCCGGTGCGCTCACGGCGACGGCGCCCCCGATCGCGAGCAGGCCGCCGACCGCGAGCAGGCCCAGCGGCCGCCGGAGACTCCAGATTCGTCGACGCTCTGTGGACATGGCGTGCCCTTCCCCGTAGGTGTGGAGTGAGCCGGCCGGCACCCGGGCTCGGTGTTCGCCCGGGAGCACGACGGCGGCACCCCGAACCGGATCCGAACTCTGCCGGGGTGCGGACCCCATTCCCGCCCTGCGCGGTCCGGGTCGCTGGGCGTCGCCGGGGCTCGGGCGGGATATCGGCATAGCCGCCGGCGACTGGTCGCAGAAAGCAACCGGAGGATTACGCTAGGCGCAATTCCCAATTTTCACAAGGACAACTTCCAAACCAGAGGAACCGCTCTCACCATTGATCCCACCATTACCAAGAATGCCGACCACTTAGTCCGGACAAGGGCGAGATAACTCCACTAATTCGACCGTCCGATCAGCCATACGGCGAAAGTGCATGAGTCGGGCATCAAGGGTGAGAATTGCGCGGGATTCGGCGCGCGGGCCTGCCGTTTCCCGGGCGCTGAGCCGAAAGTCACTCTGACTTAGAGTCACAAGGCTCTGACACTGCGTATCCCGCTAGGTGACGATGGGGGCACGGCGCAAGACGGGGGGACGTGCGCCATGAAGGTTTTCGTCACGGGTGGTGCCGGTTTCATCGGCAGTCACCTCTGCGAGGCGCTCGTCGATCGCGGGGATTCGGTGGTCGCGCTCGACAATCTGTCCACGGGTTCGCGATCGAACGTCGCCGACCTCATGGACAACGCGGAATTCGAACTGGTGGTGGGCGACGTGCTCGACCGCCGTGTCGTCGGCGATCTCGTGAACGCCTCGGACGCCGTCATCCATCTGGCCTCGCCCGTCGGCGTCAAACTGATCGTCGACGAGCCGCTGCGGTCACTGCACACGATGATTCACGGCACCGAAACGGTGCTCGACGCTGCGCGCCGGGGCAGGAAGAAAGTTCTCGTCGCCTCGACGTCCGAAATCTACGGAAAGAACACCGGTCGCCTCGACGAGGGGGCCGACCGTGTCCTCGGGTCCACATCGATACCGCGATGGACCTATGCGACGGCGAAGTCCATCGACGAGTTCCTCGCGTTCGGATATCTCGAGGACCACCAGGTGCCGACGGTGGTTCTCCGCTTCTTCAACACCGTGGGCCCCCGTCAGACCGGCGCCTACGGCATGGTCCTCCCGCGATTCGTCGCACACGCTCTACTGGGTGACGACCTCATCGTCTACGGCGACGGCACCCAGAGACGCTGCTTCTGCCACGTCGACGACGCGGTTCGTGCGATCCCCCAGCTCCTCGACAATCCCGCTGCGGTGGGCCTTGCCTTCAACATCGCGTCATCGGAGGAGGTCACGATCCTCGAACTCGCACATCGGGTGCTTCAGATCACCGGTTCGGCAAGCGCGATCCGACACGTTCCGGCCCGGGCGGCCTACGGCGACCGATTCGAGGAGATCATGCGACGACAAGCCGACATCCACCGGATCAACACGTTGACCGGGTGGGCACCGCGCCATTCGCTGGACTCCACGATCAAGGACATCATCGCGGCGGCGGAGCTGTCCGGCCCGCACAGCCTTCTCCCGGGCGCCGCCTGATGGGTGGCGGCCGGGACCCGAAACCGGTATGGCGGCGTTACGGGGAACATGTCTTCTCGGTACTCATCTTCGTCGTCTTCGTCATCGAAGCCGGCGTCCTCGGTGTGCTCGTGTGGGCACTGCTGTTCCACGAATCGTCGACCTCCTCCGGGTCCTTCAACTTCCGCGAGATCCTCATCGGGGCGGTGAGCGCGATGGCGCTCCTGGTTGCCGTCGTCACGGCGGCGGTCATCGCCGTCCGCGCCGCCGGGGCCAGGCGGGAGGAGCGGCACGCTCCGTCCATCGCAGCTTGGGAACGGACCTGGCGCGAGGTCGCCGCCGGGCGCACGCGCTGTCCGCCCGGTCCGCTGGCAGACGACGCCGTCATCGCGCTGCTCGCCGTCCGCGAGTCCGTCGATCCGCCGGAGAGCGACCGGATGGCGGCCGCCATCTCCTCCACCGGCACGGACCGGCTCCTCATGCGGCGCCTCGCGGACATCGCCCCGGAGGGAGGAGATGCCTCGGATTTCCGGCCGCTTCGCGGGTCTCGTCAGCTCGGCGTTGCTCTCGACACGCTGGACGATCTCGCCACGGCCCGACTTCCCCGCGCCGTTCCCACACTCATCGCACTCACCGGACACCACGAAGAGGCGATCAGAGTCGCGGCATTGCGGGCGGCGTCCAGGAGCATCGCCGTCATGCCCGCCGGCAAGCACCGAACCGCGGCCGCACTGGATCTGCTCGACCATATTCGCCGGACTCCGTTCGCCCGCGGGGCGGTGGATGAAGCCGTACTGCTCCTGGGGGCTGCGGCCGAGTCCGTGGTTCGGGCCGTCCTCACGGACCCGCAGGTAGGACCAACGCTGGTCGCGTCGTGCCTCGATTCGGTTGCCCGACTGCGACTGGACTCGCTCGGACCGCTCATTCACCGCTACCTTCCCGACGATCAGCCGGTGGAGGTGCGCGGTGCGGCGTTCCGGGCTCTCGCGGCGCTTCCGGACCTTCCACCGGATGTGGTGACGAGCCTGCGCGACGGTCTCTCGGATCCTGAGATCGTCGTGCGGGTGCAGGCCGCGCGCGCCACGCGGCTCCTCCCGGCAGAAGACGCCGTATCAGCCCTGGTGCCGATGCTGGGCGACCGGTCCTGGTCGGTCCGGCGGGCGGCGGCGGAGACCCTCGTCATAGTCCCCGACCTGGGCCCCCGGGCGCTCGTACGCGCTTCGACGGATCACCCCGACCCGTTCGCCCGTGATATGGCCAGCCAGGTCGTGCGAGATCACACCATCCGAGAGTTCGAAGACCTGGCCGCCGTACCGGAGTCGGCATGAACATCTGGATGACGCTGCTGAGTTGGTTCGAGTACTTCATCCTGATCTATTTCGCCGTGCTCGTCCTCATATATGCCTTCTCAGCAATCATCGGGCTGCGCAGCATCATCGTCTACTCCAGGGAGCTTTCACCACTGGCTCTCAAGGATCTTGTCGACCACGACTACTACAAGCCCGTCTCAATCCTGGTTCCGGCCTACAACGAGCAGGACACCATCGTCGACAACCTCGCGTCGATGCTCGCCCTGCGGTACCCGCAGTTCGAGGTCATCGTCGCGGTGGACGGTGCAACCGACGACACCCTGGAGCGTCTGGTCGACGGATTCGATCTCGAGGAGGAGGAGCAGATCTACCGGCGATCGATCGACACGGAGCACGTCACGAGGATCTTCCGCTCATTGAGAAGCCCCCACCTCGTGGTCGCCGAGAAGCTCAACGGAGGACGCGCCGATGCCATCAATGCTGCTCTCAACCTCGCCCAATATCCCCTCGTCTGCGTCGTCGACGCCGACAGCCTGCTGAGTCCTGAGGCACTCGCCCGGGTATCGAGGCTCTTCGTGCAGGACGACTCCTTGATCGCCGTGGGCGGGTCGTTGCGGCCACTCAACGGAGCCGTCGTCGAAGACGGGGCCGTCGTCAACCTCGAAGCCCCACGGACCTGGGTCGAGCGGATGCAGGTCCTCGAATACGCCCGGGCGTTTTTCATCGCACGTGCGGCCTGGAGCCGGCTCGGATCGTTGATGATCATCTCGGGCGCCTTCGGCCTGTTCCGCCGCGATGCGGCCATCGAGGCAGGTGGGTGGATCCGTGGGTTCGTCGCCGACGACATGGAGATGGTCATCAAGCTCCACCGGCACTTCCGTGACATCGGACAGAGGTACCGGATCACCTTCACACCCGATCCGGTGTGTTGGACCGATGTTCCTTCCCGCTTCAGGGACCTTCGTGCGCAACGGTGCATGTGGGAGCGCGGCCTGCTCGAGGTGCTCATGCACCACAAGTCCATGCTGTTCAACCCGCGCTACGGCCGGGTGGGGCTCGTCGGCATCCCTTACCTCTGGGTCTTCGAAACGGGTGCCACGGTCGTCGAAACCCTCGGCTACCTGGTCATCCTGATCACTCTCGCTTTCGGAATTCTCAATGTGCCATTCATGCTCTTGTTCTTCGCACTGTCGATCCTGTTCGGGGTGTTGTTCTCCGAACTCGGTATGAGCGTCCAAACCCTTCTGCTGGTCCGCCATCAGAGGCCTCGGGACAGGTTCCTTCTCTTCGTCGCCGCATTCGCCGAATACCTGGGAATGCGACAGGTCATCGTCTTCAGCCGGGCGATATCCCTCTTCCAGGTCAAGAGTCGACGGGGACAGTACTGGGGCTCCGAAGTCCCGGCCAGAGCATCCGAAGACGAGAAGCCCGCCCCGGTACCCAACTAGACCGAGGAGATCCTTATGACCGACGGCGTACTTGTCCAGGAGGTGGCATCGCCCTCGCTCGAGCCGGATCGGCCACTCGCCGCGAAAAAGCTCGTTGTCCTCGGTCAGGGCTATGTGGGCTTGCCGATCGCCATGCGGGCCGCGGCGTTGGGATTCTCCGTCGTAGGACTCGACGTCGACGAGGAACGGGTCGGCGAACTTCGGCATGGCCACACGTTCGTGGACGACGTGTCCGAGGACGAGCTGCGCTCCGCTCTCGAGCAACATCGCTACCTTCCCTCGATGGACGACGGCGACTGTTCTGACTTCGACGTCGCCATCATCACCGTTCCCACTCCGCTCAAGGACGCCGCGCCGGACCTGTCCTACGTCCGGAAGGCGGCGAGGACACTGGCGAAGTTCCTCCGGCCGGGCTCGACCGTGATACTCGAGTCGACGACCTACCCGGGAACGACGGAGGAGGTCGTCGCACCCATCCTGCACAAGGGATCCGGGCTTGCCCCGGGCACCGACTTCCACCTCGGCTATTCGCCGGAACGCATCGACCCCGGGAACAAGGACCACCCCTTCTGGGCAGTGCCCAAGATCGTCTCCGGAATCGACGAGGATTCGCTGCGCGCGGTGGACGGCTTCTACTCGCAGCTCGTCACCAGGACGGTGCCGGTGAGCAGCCCCAAGGTGGCCGAGCTCACCAAGCTGCTGGAGAACACCTTCCGACACGTGAACATCGCACTCATCAACGAGCTTGCGATGTTCGCCTGGGACCTGGACATCGACGTGTGGGAGGCGATAGACGCGGCGGCGACGAAACCGTTCGGCTTCATGGCCTTCACACCGGGGCCGGGCGTCGGAGGTCACTGCTTGCCGATCGATCCGAGCTACCTTTCGTGGGAGGTCATGCGATCACTCGGCAAGCCCTTCCGGTTCGTCGAGCTGGCGAACGAGATCAACTCGCACATGGCCGAGTACGTCGTACGCCGGGTCGCACACTCGCTGAACCAGCAGCAGAAGTCGACCAACGGCTCGCGGATACTCGTCCTGGGTCTCGCCTACAAGGCGAACACCGGTGACGACCGCGAGTCGCCGGCAAGGGCTGTCGTCGGTCGACTCCTCGCGGACGGGGCGGACGTGCACGCGGTGGACTCGCATGTGGCCGAAGACCACTTCGATTCGCGCCTGCACATCGTGCCGCTGTCCCGAAACGAGGTCGAAGACGCCGACCTCGTCGTCATCCTGACCGACCACGACGGCGTGGACTACGAGATGGTGGTCGCCGAGGCCAGGTCCGTCCTGGACACCAGGCACCGCGTGAGCGGACCCCGGGTCGAGCATCTCTGACCGACCGGCGCCGCCGGAGCGCCGGATCAGCCGGCGGCGCGCGTCGTACCCGCGGAACGCAGGTCCTCGCAGGCCTTGGTGACCCGCTCGGCCATGGCGATCTCCCCGGCCTTGAGGTAGCTGCGCGGGTCGTAGGCCTTCTTGCTGCCCACCTCACCGTCGATCTTGAGAACCCCGTCGTAATTGGTGAACATGTGTCCGGCGATCGGCCGGGTGAAGGCGTACTGCGTGTCCGTGTCGACGTTCATCTTGACGACGCCGTAGGACAGCGCCTCGCGGATCTCCTCCAGCAGCGACCCGGACCCGCCGTGGAAGACGAGGTCGAAGGGCTTGCTGCCGGCCGGCAGTCCGAGCTTTTCGGCGACGACCTCCTGGCCCTGCTTGAGCACCTCGGGACGGAGCTTGACGTTGCCCGGCTTGTAGACGCCGTGCACGTTTCCGAAGGTCGCGGCGAGGATGTAGCGGCCGCGGTCGCCGTTGGGGCCGAGCACGTCGATGGTGCGCAGGAAGTCCTCGGGCGTGGTGTAGAGCTTTTCGTTCATCTCGCCGACGACGCCGTCCTCCTCGCCACCGACGACGCCGATCTCCAGCTCCATCACGATCTTGGCCTTGGCGCACTGGGTGAGGAGATCGTCGGCGATCTGCAGGTTTTCCGCGATCGGGATGGCGGAGCCGTCCCACATGTGCGACTGGAACAGCGGCTCCTTGCCGGCCGCGACCCGCTCCTGGGAGAGCGCAACGAGGGGGCGCATGTAGCCGTCGAGCTTGTTCTTGGGGCAGTGGTCGGTGTGAAGTGCGACCGTCACGGAGTATTTCTCCGCGACGGTGTGGGCGAACTCGGCCAGCGCGGTGGCCCCCGTGACCATGTCCTTCACCTTGGTCCCGGAGGCGAATTCGGCCCCACCGGTGGAGACCTGAATGATGCCGTCGCTCTCGGCGTCGGCGAACCCGCGCAATGCGGCGTTGATGGTCTCGGACGAGGTCACGTTGATCGCCGGGTAGGCATATTCGCCCGCCTTGGCCCGATCGAGCATCTCGGCGTAGACCTCGGGGGTGGCGATCGGCATGGCTTCCTCCGGTGTGTCTGGACGACTTCGCCCCAAGTATCCCGCACCCTGCGATCTGCCCGCACCCCCCTCGTCGTTCCGCTGGTCGCGAATCCGACTTCCCTCACCCGGCCGGTCGCTGCCAGGCTCAGGTGATGCGGATACTCGTTCTCGGCGGGACCCGATTCCTCGGTCGCGCCGTCGTCCAGGCGGCGCTCGACGGCGGCGACGAGGTCACGACCTTCACCCGCGGCGCCTCCGGCAAGCCACCGGACCCCGTCGAGGCGCTCTACGGCGACCGTGCGGTCGCCGCGGACCTCGAGGTCCTCGATGGCCGGCCGTTCGACGTCGTCATCGACACGAGTGGGTACGAGCCGCGGATCGTGCGGGACAGCGCCCGGCTGCTCGCGCCGTCGGCAGGGCACTACGTGTTCGTCTCCACGCTCAACGTCTTTCCCGGCTGGGGTGACGAGCCGGTCGGGTCGGATTCCGCGGTCCACGGCGGCACGCCGGACGCGGCAACCGACGATGCGCCGGACGATCCGGTGGCCCGCTACGGCTGGCTCAAGGCCGGGTGCGAACGGGCCGTCCGGCGCGAGTTCGGGGACCGGTCGACCATGGTGCGGGCGGGGCTGCTCATCGGACCGCACGACGACACCGGCCGGCTGACGTGCTGGCTGCGCCGGGCGGCAGAAGGGGGCGAGGTGCTGGCCCCCGGGCGGCCGGACCGTGCGCTCGCGCTGGCCGACGTACGCGACCTCGCGGGATGGATGCTGCGTTGCGGCCGGGAGGGCATCGGCGGTGACTTCATCGCCACCGGGCCGGCCGGGCAGGTGAGCTTCGCCGCCGTCCTCAAGGCATGCCGCGCCGCGACCGGGACGGACTGCCGCTTCACCTGGGTGCCCGACGCGTTCCTGGCCGAGCACGACGTCGCGCCGTGGACGGAACTGCCGCTCTGGCTGCCGGAAGCCGACGCACCGGCGGCCTTCGACCACGACACCGGGCCGGCCGAGCGGGCCGGGCTTCGATTCCGCCCGGTCGCCGAGTCGGTGGCCGATATCTGGGCCTGGCTGCGGACGGTTCCCGACCCGGCGGTTGCCTCAGCGCGGCCGTCGACCGGGATCGACCGGGCGAAAGAACAGGACATCCTCGCCGCCTGGCACCGGTCGGGCCGGTCGGCGACGACCACGTAGCGGCCTTCCGCCTCGGCTCCGCCGTACTGGTTCGGTCAGAGGTGCGATCCCCCGGAGCGCTGGTCCGCACGGCCGGACCACATGCCGATCGGGACGGCCCCCTCCCCCTCGGCGGCATCGGCGAGCAGCCGCCCGATGAGTGGCGTGAACTTGAACCCGTGCCCGGAGAATCCCGCGGCGACGACAAGGGCGCCGTCCCGTTTGACGACGAAATCCTCGGTGGGCGTGGAGGTGTAGAGGCAGGTCTCGTACGACGTGGGCTCGGGGTCCAGGCCGGGGAGCCACCGGCGGACGTAGTCCACCACCCGCTGCCGACCGTCGTCGTCGCAGTCGAACGATCGACCGTCCGCCGACACTGGGGCGCCGGTGTGGTGCTCCCCGACCTTGATCCCGCGACCGGGCGTGGCGAGCCCGAAGCGCGCCGGGTCGCGGCGATCCACGAAGCACGGCCAGGACCGGATGTCGCTGGCCGGTCTGAAGTAGAGGACCTGCTCGCGGGTCACGGTGAGATCCGGGAGATCGACCAGGTCGGCCAACGTCGGGGCGGCCCACGGACCGGCCGCGACCACGGCGACGGGAGCGGTCGCGGTGAGATCGCCGGCCCGGACGAGCACGCCGTTCCCGGACCGCTCGACCGCCGCCCGGCCGCTGTCCATCGCCAGCGTTCCGCCGTGCGTGCGGACCTGCTCGTGGAGCACCTCGAGGACGCGGTCGGCCCGGATCACCGCACCGTCCGGCTGGTGGAGGACGTCGCCGTCGAATCTCATTCCCGGCCAGCGGTCGGCGGCCTGCCCCGCGCCGAGCACGTCGTGCGGCAGGCCGAGCTCGTCGTAGACCCGGGCGATCGGCTCGACCTCCTCGGCCGGCCCGTGGTCGAGGGAACCGCTCGGCTCGAGGAGTCGCGCGCCGGACACCGTCTCCAGATCCCGCCAGAGCTGCCGTGCCTCGACCGCGAGCGCCGCGTAGCGGGCGTCCGGATAGCCGAGCCGGAAGATCCGCGACGGCCCGTGCGAGCTGCCGCGACCGTGACCGGCGGGGTAGCGGTCGAGAAGCAATACCGAGCGCCCGCGCCGGGTCAGCCACCACGCGACGGCCGACCCCATGGCACCGGCACCGACGACGATCACGTCGTAGCGGGAGTCGGCCATACCTGGGTTCTCCTTCGCGAGGCTCGGTGGCGGGAGGTCACTGCGGACCCGCGACCGGGAGCCCGGCGGCGTCGGCGGCCCGGGTGAGCTCGGCGTCGTAGGTGAGCATCTCGTCGGCCCCGATCCGGAGCGCGACGGCGAGATGTACGGCGTCGTTCGACCGTAATTGCCCGTGCAGCGTTCCGGCCGTCAGCAGATCCCCGCGGGTGAGGTCGATGAGGGAAACGGTGTCCAGCACGATCGTGGCCGAGTCGGCGTCGACGGCGTCCGGGTGCCGATTCGCGGCGCAGTGCAGTTCGGTGTGCAGTAGCCAGGAGGCGACCAGTACCCGTTCCTCGCCCCGACCGGTCGGTGACTGCAGATGCCTGACGAGCGCGTCCGACTCCGGTTCCTCGACCAGCAGCTTCATCGCCGCAGAGGTCTCGAGGTAGCAGATCACCAGCGTCCCCGGGCGTCGTCGATGAGCGCCTCGCTCGACAGCGGCGCCGTGCGCCGACGGATGGTCGCGACGTCGGCGATCGGCCGACGGGCCGGCCGGGCCCGCCCCTGCGCCTCCAGCCGGGCCAGGGTGTCACCGTCCGGGGGCGAGATCACCGCCGCCACCTGCCCGTTGTTGGTCACCTCGACGGTCTCGCCTGCGGCGACGGCGCGCAGGATCTCGCCGCTGCTGTTGCGCATCTCGCGATGCGTCACCGTCCTCATGTAGCACAGCGTAGCACGCTCCTGTAGCATAGCGTAGCACCGGCGTTCGGACCGTCGAGCTACTGGCCGGTGCGACCGTCGATCCGCTCACACAGCAGGTCGAGGTGCCCGCAGTGGCGGGCGGTCTCCTCGATCATGTGGGCCAGCGCGTACCGGAGGACGAAGGCCATCCCCTTCCCGCGGGCGTGATCGTCGAGGGACGCATCCGCGATCGCGGCCCGGGACCGCTCGCACTCGGCGAGGTAGTCGGCGACGACGGAGGCCAGGGTGTCGGTCTCGTCGAGCGGGAAGTTGCCGTGCGGGTCGTCCTCCGGCCAGGGCCACGACAAATCGGCCCCGGCGAAGTCGATGCTGAACCAGAAGCGCTCGGTGCCCGAGAGGTGCTTGACCACCCCCATCGGCGTCAGCGTGGATGGTGGAGCGGACGTGAGTCGGGCCTGCTCGTCGGTCAGCCCGGCGACCTTGTTCACGGCCGTCGCGCGAAGGAAATCGAGCAGGCCGGTGAGCGTCTCGCGTTCCGAACCGTCCTCGACCGGCCGCTCACGAGGGACCGGCTGTACGCCGCCGTCAACCATCCGCCGACTCTAGAGTGGTAGCGGCGTCGGCCACCGCCTGGGCCGCCTTGCGCGCCGCGATCAGGACCGGGTCCCAGACCGGCGCGAACGGCGGGGCGTAGGACAGATCCATGCCCGCCATCTGCTCCACGGACATCGAGTTCCACAGTGCGGTGGCCAGGACGTCGATCCGCTTGGCGGCCCCCTCCCGGCCGACGATCTGCGCACCGAGTAGCCGGCCCGAGCCCACCTCGGCGATCAGCTTGGTGGTGATCGACGCGGCGCCGGGAAAGTAGCCGGCCCGGGTGGTCGAGTCGACGGTCGCCGCGACGGCGTGCAGCCCGGCCGCGTCGGCCTCCCTGCTCGACAGCCCGGTGCGGGCGATCTCCAGGTCGCAGATCTTGGTCACCGCCGTACCCACGACGCCGGGGAACGTCGCGAATCCGCCGCCGATGTTGATCCCGGCGACCCGGCCCTGCTTGTTGGCATGTGTGCCGAGCGCGACGTGCACCGGGCGGTGGCTGACCAGGTGGTGGCTCTGCACGCAGTCGCCGGCACCCCACACGCCCGCCACCGACGGCGCGTGCATGCGAGGGTCGGTGATGATGCCGCCGGTCGGTCCGCAGGCGATCCCGGCGGCGGCGGCCAGGTCGGAGTTGGGCCGCACCCCCAGCCCGAGGACGACGATGTCGGCCGGCAGCCGAGCGGTGTCCGTGACGACCGCGGCGACCCGCCGCTCGCCCTCGATCGCCCGCACCGGGTCGTCGAGCCGCACCTCGATGGCCATGCCGCGCACCGCGTCGGTGATCAGGGCGCCCATGTCCGGATCGAGCGTCGACATCGGCGCGCCGCCGGACTCGACCACGGTCACCTCGAGCCCGCGGCGTACGAGCGCCTCGGCCATCTCCAGGCCGATGTAGCCGGCCCCGACCACCACCGCCCGCCGGGCACCGTTGTCCAACGCCGCGTGCACCCCCGCTCCGTCGTCAAGTGTCTGGACCCCGTACACGCCGTCGAGGCCGATCCCCGGCAGGTCCGGCCGCACCGGTACCGCGCCCGTGGCGACGACGACCTGGTCGAAGCCGAACCGCCGGTCGGCGCGGGCGCGGTGGTCGCGGGCGACGACCTCCCGGCGGTCCAGGTCGATCTCGAGGGCCTCGTGGTGCAGGTGCACGTCGATGGCCTGCTTCTCGCGGAACTCCTCCGGCGTGCGTGCCACCAGAGCCTCGGCCGAGGAGACGTCGCCGGCGATCCAGTAGGGGATGCCGCAGGCGGAGTACGACGTGAAGGAGCCCCGTTCGATCGCGACGATCTCCAGGTCCCCCGGCCCGCGGAGCCGGCGCGCCTGCGACGCCGCCGACATGCCGGCGGCGTCTGCACCGATGACGACCAGCCGCTCCCGGCTCACCGGCCGGCGAGTGAGCCACCGATGCCGCCGATGCTGAAGTACCTGTTCAGCACCGCGAAGATGAGGACCGGCGGCAGCATCATGATCACGGCGACCGCCATGACCAGACCCCAGTTGGTCGCGTTCTGCTGGAAGAAGGTCTCGCAGGCCCAGCGGGAGCGTGTATCTCGGGTCCGACCGGAGGAACACGACGGCGATCAGATAGTCGTTCCACGCGAGCAGGAAGGAGAAGATCGCGGTGGAGAGGATGCCGGGGAGAGAGTTGCGCAGCACGATCCGGACGAAGCTTCCGAGGACCGAGCAGCCATCCATCCAGGCGGCTTCCTCGAGCATGATCGGGATCGAGTTGTAGTACGCCGCCATCATCCAGGTGGCGACCGACATAGTCGACCCGACGTAGATGATGGTGACCCCGGTCAGGCTGTCGACGAGGTTGATCTTGGCGAAGAGCACGAACAGCGGAATGACGGCGGTCACGACCGGCAGCGACTGCACGATGAAGAGAACCAGCGAATAGCCGGAGACGAGCCTGTTCTGCGCCCGGGACAAGACGTATCCGGCCGGCGCCGCCACGACGACCGCGACCACCACCGTGATGAGCGTGACCGCCAGGCTGTTTCCCAACCAGGTGCTGAGACCGGTCTGGGAGAACACGTGCTTGAAATTCTCCAGGGTGAGCGCCGAGGTCGAGGTGCTGCCGAGCGCCGGCCGCAGTGACAGCACGACGACGGCGACGATCGGAACCAGCGCGACCCCGGTGATGACCGCAAGCAGCAGAAATCGCCACCACCGACCACGTGCCGCCGAGGGGATCCGGGCGTCCTTCGGCTCGTTGGTGACCGGCGCGGAGGAGCCACCGATGATTGTGGCGCTCACTCGATGTCCACCTTTCTGATCTGGCGGTACAGCCCGGCCGAGATCACGACCAGGACCAAGGTCATCACGAACGCCGTCGCGACACCCGGACCGGTCTGGAAATTCTGGAAGACCGTGCGATAAGCCAGAACGACCAGCGATGTCGTGGCGTTGACGGGTCCGCCGCCGGTCAGCAGGAAGATCGTCGGAAAGTCGTTGACGCAGAAGATGGTCATCAAAATCCAGCTGATGTACGTCGACCGCGAGATCAGCGGCATCGTGATCTGCCTGAACGTCTGCCATCTGGTCGCCCCGTCGACCTTCGCCGCTTCGTAGACCTGTCCGTCGACCGAGGCGAGCGCGGAACTCATCATCAACATCATGAACGGGAAGCTGATCCACACCTTGAAGACACAGACGGTGATCTTGGCCAGGGTGGGACTGGCGAGGAACAGCACGTTGCCCAGGCCCAGGGCCTCGGCCAGTCGCGGGAACGGGCTCTGCGGTGTGGCCACCAGCCAGTTCCACGACGTCGCGGAGACGACGACCGGCACGACCCAGGGCAACAGCAGCAACACCTTGAAGATCCCGCCGGCCGGGATTCTCGTCCGCAGCAGCATCGCCAACCCGAGACCGACCAGCCAGCTGCCGAATACGCCGGTCGAGGGTGAAGATGACCGTGAAGAGCGCGGCCCGCCAGAAAGTCGGATCGGTCAGGATGCTCGTGTAGTTGTGCAACCCGACGAAGCTTCCGGCGCTGATCAGGGATCCGTTGCGGACCGACTGAATCCCCGCGTAGATCACGGGATAGAGGTTCAGTAGCAGGAGCAGGATCACCGAAGGCGCAACGAAGGCTGCCAACGTCCGCGTCCTGGCGCTGAAGCGGCTTCTCCGGTCGGGCCGCGGGGACGGACCGACCGGTCCGACCGCGGCCGCCGACTCCTACGCCCCTACGGGCACGCTGCAACCGACCCGCGTGGGAGCCCATCGACATCAACGGCCCCTGATGTGTTGAGGATCATTCACGAGAACTCACGTGGTGACTAGGACTTCATGTTGGACTTGATCGCACTCTGCAGCGTCTGAAGTGCGGACTTGGCCGTCGTACGCCCGCCCAGAACCGACTGGGCGAAGTTGTCCATTGCGGGGGTGCCGTCCACCGTGGTGACGTTGAGGAATAGCGCCTCGCCACCCGGAGCCGCCCAGGTGTGGGAGATCGGCTGCCACTCGTTGATGATCTTCACATTGTTCGGGTTGGCCTTGAACTCCTTGGTCTGAGCGATCGACTTCAGAGGGGGCAGCCCGATACCGGTGGACTTGGTCCACAGTGGCGCCATGTTCTTGTAGTAATAGGTGAGGAACGCCTCGGATTCCTTCTGGCTCGGGGTGTTCTTGTACATCATGATGTTGTTCGGGAAGTACAGCGCACCCTTCTTGCCGGTCGGCCCGGTGAGCGGACTGCCGACGACCAGATCCGGACCGACGGCACCACCGACGTTGTCGGCGAGACCGCCCGTGTCGAAGCCCATACCGAACTTCTTGGCCTTCCACTGGCTCTGCACGTTGGCGCTCGTGTAGGTGGGGCTGTGCGGGTCGACGTAACCCTTCTTCACCAGCTCGAGCACGAAGTTGATCGCGTCGATGTTCTCCTTGGTGACGCAGTTGGGCTGCTGGTTCTCGTCGAAGAGTCCGCCACCGTTGTTGATCATCCAGCTGACCAGGACGTGGCTGCCGGTGAAGGCGCCCGCGCCCGCGCCCGTGCCGTAGCCGTAGATGCCCTTCTTCTTCAGCGCGGCACAGCTGTTCATGAAGGACTGCCAGTCCGTCGGCGGCTTGGTGCCGGCCTGCTGCAGAAGCGACTTGTTGTACCAGAGGACGCGCATGTCGAGGTTGTACGGGACGGCCGCGTAGCCCTTCTTGACCTTCATCGCGGGGATGAGGCCAGGGAGGAAGTCATCGTACAGGCCGTTCTTCTTCCAGCTGTCGAGCAGGTTATCGGCGTAGGCGATCATGTTCTGTGCTTCGAAGTGGAACGCCTGGGTGCCGCCGCCGGAGCTCACCGCCGGGCCCGTGTTCGAGGCGACCGCCGAGGAGAACGTCTGGGTGAAGTTGGCCCACTGGATGACCTGATAGGTGACCTTGGCCCCGCCGCTTGAGGGCTTGAAGGCGGTGGCGATCTTCTTGTCCGTGGGGTTGAACGAGGTGTTGCCCACGGCATGTCCACAACTGTAGGGCCCCCGGCCCCCGGCGCCCGAGCGGCAGGCGGCGAGCAGGCCGGCCGCCGCCGCGCCGCCGGTCAGGCTGATAAAGGTACGACGATTGAGTGCAGCGCCGGTGGACTGCGGTGCCATAGAGGAGCCTCCTGCGGCCGGTGTCAAGGTCTCGTTCTGCGTCGCCGAAACTTTCGCGCTGCTGTGACCTACCAGAGGACTTCACCGGTACAGATCACGCCGCAGTACGGCTACCGGCACGGAGTCTAATGCGCTGTCAAACAAGCGCCAGCCGAGCTGTTCCGGGCCCGGTCGGCTCCGGATCGTGCAGACCTACCAGGCTCCACCCGTCGCCCCAGTCATGATCGTGATCGGATCCGTACGGCGTGTCGCGGCTATTTCCGATCACGATCATGGAAAGGGGGTGGGAGGCGGCTGACGGCGGTGCAGGCGGGAGGGCGGAGCGGGCCGGAGGGATCGCAGGTAGCCTGGGCGGCGTGACGACCCTCGCCGCCTCGCCGTTGAGCCCGACCTACCTGATCGACACGTTCGGGCTGATCGGCCTGCTGTTCATTCTGTTCGCCGAGTGCGGCCTGCTGGTCGGGTTCTTCCTGCCCGGCGACACCCTGCTCTTCACCGCCGGCCTGCTCGTCTCCAACGACATCTTCCACGTGCCGCTGTGGTCGCTGCTGGTGCTCACTCCGATCGCGGCGGTCATCGGCAACCTGGTGGGCTACTGGATCGGATACCGCGCCGGGCCGGCCATCTTCGACCGGCCGGACTCGCGGTGGTTCAAACGGGAGCACGTCGAGCGGGCGCACCGCTTCTTCGACAGGTACGGCCCGGCGACGGTCGTCCTGGCCCGCTTCGTGCCGGTCGTCCGCACCTTCGTGACCGTGGTCGCGGGCGCCGGACGGATGCGCTTCTCCACCTACGCCTTCTTCAGCGTCGTCGGCGCCGTGCTCTGGGCGACCGGCGTCACCCTCGCCGGGTACTACCTCGGCACGATCCGGATCATCCGCGACAACGTCGACCTCATCCTCATCCTCGGCGTGGCCTGCGCCGTCGTCGTCTCGCTCGTCCCGATCGGGGCGAAGATGATCAGCAACCGCCGGGCGAAGGGCGACGCGGCCCGGGCCGCCGATGAGCCGTCCGCTCCGGTGGATTCGGAGTAGCCGAGCGGATCGGAGTCGGGACAGCAACTGTCAGCCCAGCGGGCCGACCGCGTCCTCGATCTCGGCCCGCAGCGCCGGGCCGACGAGTTCGGCCCGGACGGCCTCCAGCATCGGCGTGACGTAGCGGTCGGGGCCGGGTTCGCCGATGATCGGCGCGACCCGGCGCAGCACGACCTGCCCGGCGGGGCCGGGCGTCAGCGGCGCGCGCAGCTGCAGGCCGCGGGCGGCGGTGAGCAGCTCGACGGACAGGATGTGCGCGAGATTGTCGAGCACCGTCCGCAGCTTGCAGGTCGCCGACCATCCCATCGAGACGTGGTCCTCCTGCATGCCCGACGTCGGGAGCGAGTCGACCGACGCCGGTGCTGCCAGCCGCCGGTTGTCGGCGACGACCGCGGCGGCGGTGTATTGCGCGATCATCAGCCCCGAGTTGACGCCCGGGTCGGGTGCGAGGAACGCCGGCAGGTCGCGCGACCGGACCAGGTCGAGCAGCCGGTCGACGCGGCGCTCGGCGATCGAGCCGACCTCGGCGGCGGCGATCGCCAGGAAGTCGGCGGCGAAGCCCAGCGGCGCACCGTGGAAGTTTCCGGTCGTCTCGACCCGGCCGTCCGGCAGCACCACCGGATTGTCCACAGTGGACGCCAGCTCCCGGGCGGCGACCTGCTCCGCGAACGCGAGTGTGTCACGGGCGGCGCCGGCGACCTGCGGCGCGCATCGCATCGAGTAGGCGTCCTGCACCGCATGCTCCATGTTGTCGCGATGCGAACTCATGATCGCCGAACCCTGGAGCAGGAGATGGATGTTGGCCGCGCTCACCGCCTGGCCCGGATGCGGCCTGATCTCGTGCAGGTCGCGGGCGAAGGGGCGGTCGCTGCCGAGCATCGCCTCGATCGCCAGCGCCCCGGTCAGATCGGCCATCGTGAGGAGGTGTCGCACGTCGGCGATCGCGAGCAGCAGCATGCCGAGCATGCCGTCGGTGCCGTTGATCAGCGCCAGTCCCTCCTTGCTGGCCAGGGTGATCGGTGCCAGCCCGGCGCGCGCGAGGGCGTCGCCGGCGTCGACGCGCGCGCCGTCGGCTCCCAGCACCCACCCCTCGCCGAGCAGCACCAGGGCGCAGTGCGCGAGCGGCGCCAGATCGCCACTGGCGCCGAGCGATCCGTGCTCGGGAACCCACGGTGTGATGTCCGCGCCGAGCAGGTCGATCAGGCCCTGCACGATCAGCGGACGTACGCCGGACCGCCCCATCGCCAACGACCGCACCCGCAGCAGGATCATCGCCCGGACGACCTCGCGGGGCATCGGCGTACCCATGCCGGCGGCATGTGACCGGATCAGGGAGTGCTGCAGCTCGGTCCGCCGGTCGCGCGGAATGCGGGTGCTCGCCAACGCACCGAAGCCGGTGGACACACCGTAGACCGCGCGGTCGCTGTGCTCGATCTCGTCGACGATCGCCCGGCTCGTCGTGATCGCGGCCCACGCCGCAGCCGTCAGTTCGACGGCGGCGTCACCGCGGGCGACGGCGAGCACGTCGGCGGGGGTCACTCCGTCGGGCCCGACGGTCACGGTCGTCATCGCCCCTCCTCCACCAGCACACCGCCCTGGACGACCGCCGAGACGAGCGGGACGCCGGGTCGGTAGGCGAGATGCACGTAGGACGGCGCATCCAAGACTGCCAGGTCGGCGCGGGACCCGACGGCGAGGCGGCCGATGTCGGAGCGTCGCAGCGCGTCGGCGCCCCCCGCCGTCGAGGCGTACAACGCCTCGGCTGCGGTCATGCCCATCTCCCGGACGGCGAGGGCGATGCAGAACGGCATGCTCGTCGTGTAGGACGAGCCGGGGTTGCAGTCGGTGGCGATCGCGACCCGGGCACCGGCGTCGAAGAGCCGGCGGGCGTCGGGCGAGTCCGCCCGGGTGCAGAATTCCGCACCCGGGAGCAGTGTCGCGACGGTGTCGGAGGTCGCCAGCGCGGCGACGTCGGCGTCGGTCAGGTGGCTGCAGTGGTCCGCTGAGGCGGCGGCGTAGTCGACGGCGATGCGCACGCCCGGCCCGGGGTGCAGTTGGTTGACGTGCAGCCTCGGCGTCAGACCCCGGGCGATTCCGGCGTCGAGCACGGCACGGGTGGCGTCGGCGTCGAAGGCACCCTGCTCGCAGAAGACGTCGATCCACCGCGCGTACGGCGCGCACGCATCGAGCATCGGCCCGCACACCAGGGCGAGGTAGCCGTCCGGGTCGGACCGGTATTCGGGCGGGGTGACATGGGCACCGAGGAACGTCGTCTCCGTGGTCGCCTCCCGGGCGATCCGCAACGAACGCGCCTCGTCCTCGACGGTGAGGCCGTATCCGCTCTTGCACTCGATCGTCGTGGTGCCCTGCCGACGCGCCTCGGCGACCAGTCGGGCGAGGTTGTCGCGCAGCGCGTCGTCGGTCGCTACCCTGGTCGCTTCCACGGTGGTGCGGATTCCCCCTGCTGCATAGGGTTTCCCGGCCATCCGGGCCGCGAATTCCTCGGCGCGGTCGCCGGCGAAGACCAGGTGCGCATGCGAGTCGACGAAGCCGGGCACGACCGCCCGGCCGGCGGCGTCGAGACGGGAGTCGGCGGCCGGCGCGGCGCCGCCCGGGCCGATCCACGCGACGGTCCCGCCCTCGACGACCACCGCGACGTCGTGCCGGATGCCGAGCGGCCCGGTTCCCACTGCCGGATCGTTGGTCACCAGTTCGCCGATACCGCTGACGAGCAACGAGCTCATCCGGTCACCGCCCGGATCGCCCGGCGCAGTTCCCCGGCCACGTCGTCGACGAGCAGGTGCACGCCGTCCCGGACGATCACCCGCCCGCCGACCATGACCTGGCGTACGTCGGCCGCACTGGCCGCGTAGAGAACGCCATGCAGGGCCGTCGAGACGTCCGACGCGGCACCGGCGAGGCGCACGCCGTCCAGGCCCAGGGTCACCAGATCCGCCGGTGCGCCGGGTGTGATCCGGCCGGCGCCCGGCCAGCCGAGCGCTGCGTGTCCGGTCGCGGTCGCGGCGTCGAGGAGCGCCGACGAACTGAAGTTGCCGCGCGTCTCGGACCGCAGTCGCTCGTCCAGTTCGACCGACCGTGCCTCGATCAGCGGGTCGACGACGGTGTGGCTGTCGCTGCCCACCGACAGCGGGCACCCGGCGTCGGCGAGTGCCCGGGCCGGAGCGATCCCGTCGGCCAGGTCTCGCTCGGTCGTGGGGCAGAGGCACACCCCGGTGCCGCTGTCGCCGAGCAGTTCGACGTCGTCGCGCCGCAGGTGTACGGCGTGCACCGCCACGGTGTGCGGACCGAGGGCGGTGGCGTCGGCCATCAACCGGGTGGGTGTCTTGCCGTAGGCCTGCTCGCAGGCGTCGTTCTCCCCGCGCTGCTCGGACAGGTGCAGGTGCAGCCACCGGCCCTGCTCGGTCGCCCACCGGACGACCACCGGGATCTGCTCGGCCGGCACTGCGCGCACCGAATGCACGGCGGCCCCGACCCAGGCGTGGCGCCCATCCGGCCGGAACGCCGCGACACGTCGCGCCCAGCCGTCGGCGTCGCCGTCGCCGAACCGGCGCTGGACCCCGGACAGCGGCTCGCCGATGCCTCCGGTGAGGTAGCAGGTGTCGAGCAGGGTGATCCGGATCCCGGCCTCCGCCGCGGCCTGCACCAGCGCCTCGGACATCGCGTTGGGGTCGGCGTAGGGCGTGCCGTCCGGCCCGTGGTGCAGGTAGTGGAACTCGCCGACGCAGCTGATCCCGGCCAGGGCCATCTCGGCGTAGGTGGCCCGGGCGAGGGCGTGGTAGGAGTCCGGGTCGAGCCGGTCGGCCACGGCGTACATCTGCTCGCGCCACGTCCAGAAGGTGCTCGTCCCGTCGTGGGTGCGGCCCCGCAGCGCGCGGTGGAAGGCGTGCGAGTGGGTGTTGGCGAAGCCCGGCAGGGTGAGCCCGTCGAGCCGGCCGGCATCCGGTGGCCGGGGGACGCCCGCGGTCGCGCTCACGATCTCGCCGTCGTCGATCTCGATGAGAACGTCGGCCTCGACCCGGCCGTCGAGGACGGCCAGTTCGGCGTGTCGGCGGATCATGAGCCCGCCAGCTCCTCGAGTACGGCGGCGAGCGCCTCGACTCCGGCGAGGCAGTCGGCGCCGGTGGCGTGCTCGGCCGGTGCGTGCGAGATGCCGGTCGGGTTGCGGACGAAGAGCATCGCGGTCGGGATTCCGGCGGCGGCGAGGATTCCGGCGTCGTGGCCGGCGGCGGTCGGCAGCACCGGCGCGGCGGGCAGAACCCGGCGGACCGTCTTCGTCACCGCGCCGTCGAACGAGACCGCGGGGCTGGCCGATTCGGCGACGACGCGGACGGCGGTGCCGTCCCGGTCGGCACGGACCGCGGTGAGCTCGGTGATCTCGTCGACCAGCCGGGACAGGCTCGGCTCGTCGGGCGCGCGGAGGTCGAGCCAGGCCCGCACCCGGGAGGGGATCGCGTTGGTGCCGTTGGGCTCGACGACGATCCGCCCCACGGTGGCGACCGCACCGGCCTGCTCGGCCGCGGTGCGGGCGGACAGGACCATGGCCGCCGCCGTCAGCATCGGATCCCGCCGGTCGGCAAGCCGGGTGGTGCCGGCGTGGTTGGCCTCGCCGGTGACGTCGACGAGCCACCGGCCGTGCGGCCAGATCGCGGAACCGACGCCGACCGGGGCGTCGAGATCCTCCAGACCCCGGCCCTGCTCGATGTGCAGCTCGACGTAGGCGGAGATGCCGTCCAGCAGTCCCGACGGGCCGAGGCCGACGTCGTAACCGGTCGCCGCCATCGCGTCGGCCGAGACCCACCCCGTCGGCATCCCGCAGGTCCCTCGCCCGGTCCGGGCCGAGCGCGCCGGTCAGGAGCCGGGAGCCGAGGCAGGCGGTGCCGAAACGGGAGCCCTCCTCGTCGGTGAAGACGGCCACCCCGATCGGCCGGTCGGGCACCCGGCCGCGGTCGCGCAGCAGGTCGATCGCCGCGAGCCCGGAGACGACCCCGAGCGGGCCGTCGAAGGCGCCGCCGTGCGGCACCGAGTCGAGATGGCTTCCCGTGACGACGCCGGCGGCGCGCGTCTGCGGCTCGGGCCGCCACCAGGCGACGTCGTTGCCGTTGCCGTCGGACTCCACGACCAGGTCCCGCCGGGCCGCCTGGTCGCGGAACCAGGCCCGGCAGGCCCGCTCTGCCGGTGTCCAGGCGAGCCGCAGGTAGCCGCCGGAGGTCGGGTCACGCCCGATCCGGGCCAGCTCCGCCCACATCGCCGCGAAGCTCACGGCCGGCCCACGGCGTCGCTGGGCCCCCTCATGGGCCGTCCGCCATCGGGATGTGCACACCGCGGGCCCGCGCCACGTCCTGCGCCCTGTCGTAGCCCGCATCGGCGTGCCGCATCACCCCGGTCGCCGGGTCGTTGGAGAGCACCCGGGCGATCTTCTCGCCGGCCAGTGCGGTGCCGTCGGCGACGCAGACCTGCCCGGCGTGGATCGAGCGGCCGATGCCGACGCCGCCGCCGTGGTGGATCGACACCCAGGATGCCCCGGAGGCGGTGTTGAGCATCGCGTTGAGCAGCGGCCAGTCGGCGATCGCGTCGGACCCGTCGGCCATCGACTCGGTCTCCCGGTACGGCGAGGCGACCGAGCCGGCGTCGAGGTGGTCGCGGCCGATGACGACCGGCGCGGCGAGCTCCCCCGAGGCGACCATGTCGTTGAAGCGGACCCCGGCCCGGTCGCGTTCGCCGTAGCCGAGCCAGCAGATCCGCGCCGGAAGCCCCTGGAAGTGCACCTTCTCCTCGGCGAGCCGGATCCATCGGGCCAGCGATTCGTTCGCCGGGAAGAGGTCGAGGATCGCCCGGTCGGTGCGCATGATGTCGGCCGGGTCACCGGAGAGCGCCGCCCACCGGAACGGGCCCCTGCCCTCGCAGAACAACGGCCGGATGTAGGCGGGCACGAACCCGGGGAAGTCGAACGCCCGGCCGTAGCCGGCGGTCTGCGCCTCGCCGCGGATCGAGTTGCCGTAGTCGAACACCTCGGCGCCGGCATCGAGGAAACCCACCATCGCCTCGACGTGACGGGCCATCGACTCCCGGGCCCGCACGGTGAATCCGGCCGGGTCCTCGGCCCGCAGGGCGGGCATGTCCGCGAAGGCGAGCCCCTGCGGAAGGTAGGTGAGCGGGTCGTGCGCCGACGTCTGGTCGGTCACGACATCGATCGGCGCGCCCATCTCCAGCAGCTCGGGCACCAGGTCGGCGGCGTTGCCGAGGACGCCGATCGAGCGCGCCGTACGGGCGTCGCGGGCCACCACCGCCCGGCGCAGCGCGTCGGGGAGGTCGCTCGCGGCCTCGTCGAGGTAGCCGTGCGCGATCCGGCGGGAGATCCGGGACGGGTCGCAGTCGATGCACAGCGCCACGCCACCGTTCATCGTGATCGCCAGCGGCTGGGCACCGCCCATTCCGCCCAGCCCGGCGGTGAGGGTGATGGTGCCGGCCAGGGAGCCGCCGAACCGCTTCTCGGCGACGGCGGCGAATGTCTCGTAGGTGCCCTGCAGAATGCCCTGGGTGCCGATGTAGATCCACGAACCCGCCGTCATCTGGCCGTACATGGTCAGACCCGCCGACTCCAGCCGGCGGAACTCCTCCCAGTTGGCCCAGTCGGGGACCAGGTTGGAGTTGGCGATCAGGACGCGCGGAGCCCACTCGTGCGTCCTGGCGACGCCCACCGGCTTGCCGGACTGCACCAGCAGGGTCTCGTCGTCGGCGAGGTCGCGCAGGCTCGCGAGGATCGCGTGGTAGGCCTCCCACGACCGCGCCGCCCGGCCCGACCCGCCGTAGACGACCAGCTGTTCGGGGTGCTCGGCGACCTCGGGGTCGAGGTTGTTCATCAGCATCCGCAGGGCGGCCTCCTGGGGCCAGCTCCGGCAGGACAGGTCGGGCCCGCGGGGCGCGTGGACCGGCTGATAGGACGCCATGATCACGACGCTACCGCCCGGCCGCCCGCGAGGAGGCGTGCTCGCCGAGGGCGACCGGTGCCCTGCCATGATCGGTGCATGAGCGAACGACGGACCGCCGAATGCTGGCTGACCGACATGGACGGGGTCCTGGTCGACGAGGGGCGCCCGATCCCCGGTGCGGTCGACTTCATCCGCCGGCTCGAAACGTCAGGCAAGCGCTACCTGGTGCTGACCAACAACTCGATCTACACCCCGCGCGACCTGCACGCCCGGCTGCGCGGTGCCGGCATCGACGTTCCGGAGAGGTCGATCTGGACCTCGGCCCTGGCCACCGCCCAGTTCCTGGACTCCCAGCGTCCGGGCGGGACGGCGCACGTGATCGGCGAGGCCGGGCTGACGACCGCCCTGCACGCGATCGGCTACGTCCTGACCGACGTCTCGCCGGACTACGTCGTACTTGGTGAGACCCGGACCTACAGCTTCCAGGCGATCACCCGGGCGATCCGGCTGATCGACGGCGGGGCGCGGTTCATCGCGACCAATCCGGACGCCACCGGACCGTCGGCCGAGGGTGCGCTGCCGGCCACCGGATCGGTGGCCGCGATGATCACCAAGGCGACCGGCGTCGAACCGTACTTCGTCGGCAAACCCAATCCGCTGATGATGCGGTCGGCGTTGAACACCGTGCAGGGCCACAGCGAGAGCACCGTCATGATCGGCGACCGGATGGACACCGACGTCGTCGCCGGCATCGAGGCCGGCCTGGAGACCGTGCTGGTGCTCAGCGGCGTGACCCGGCAGCGCGACATCGAGCGGTTCCCCTACCGCCCGTCCCGCGTCGTCGACTCGGTGGCCGACCTGATCGACGACATCAAACCCTGACCCCCGCGCCCCCGCCCCTCTGCCGCTCCCCCCATTCCGCTTGAACGTCACGTTCAAGCGCTCTAGCCGCATCAACGTCACGTTGACGCGGAATCGGGGGGTGGAGGTGGGAGGGCGGCGTGCTGCCTTATCCAGGCGTGCATCGCGATACCGGCCGCCACCCCGGCATTGATCGACCGGGTCGACCCGAACTGGGCGATCGAGCAGACGACGTCGGCGGCGGCCCGGGCCGGGTCGGACAGTCCCGGGCCCTCCTGCCCGAACAGCAGCAGGCAGCGGCGCGGGAGCTCCGTGGTCTCCAGGGGTACGGCGCCGGGCAGGTTGTCGACCGCCACGATCGGCAGGCCCTCCGACCGGCACCAGCCCGCGAGGGCCGCGCTGTCGTCGTGGTGCCGGACGTGCTGGTAGCGATCGGTCACCATTGCGCCGCGACGGTTCCACCGCCGCCGGCCGACGATGTGTACCTCGCGGGCGAGGAAGGCGTTCGCCGTCCGGACCACGCTGCCGATATTGAAGTCGTGCATCCAGTTCTCGACGCCGACGTGGAAGTCGTGCCGCCGGGTGTCGAGGTCGGCCACGATCGCCTCGAGCCGCCAGTAGCGGTAACGGTCGACGACGTTGCGTCGGTCCCCGTCGGCCAGCAGCTCGGGGTCGAGCCTGGGATCATCCGGCCAGGGTCGCGGGTGCGGCCCGACCCCGACCGACTCCGCCGGCCCGTCGGGCCCGGTCACCGGTCCGGTCAGCCCAGTCCGACGTCGGCCATCGTGTACGCCGCGCGGTAGTCCAGCCCGGCGGCGCGAACGGCGGCGCCGGCGCCCCGGTCGACGATCACGGCGACACCGACGACCTGCGCGCCGGCCGCACCGAGTGCCTCGACCGCGGACAGGACGCTGGCGCCGGTCGTTGATGTGTCCTCAACCGCGAGCACCCGCCGCCCGGCCACGTCCGGCCCCTCGATCCGCCGCTGCAGCCCGTGCGCCTTGCCCTCCTTGCGCACCACGAAGGCGTCGAACGCGCCGCCGCCGGCATGCAGCATCGCCGCGGCGACGGGGTCCGCCCCGAGGGTGAGCCCGCCGACGGCGTCGTAGTCCCAGTCGGCGGTGAGTTCGGTCATCACCCTGCCGACCAACGGCGCCGCCTCGCGGTGCAGGGTGATCCGGCGCAGGTCGACGTAGTAGTCGGCGTCCTGGCCGGAGGAGAGCACCACCCGGCCGTGGACGACGGCGAGGTCGGCGATGAGTTGGCGGAGGCGGTCGCGGTCGGTCACGGCGGCAGCCTACGGCGGAGGCGGGTCCGCGGTGCCCGGCAGGGGTCGGCGTACCCGGCTGGGTCGCCGCGCCCGGGACCCACCGGCGTTCCTGAGCGCATCCTGAAGTGTGGCCGTGAGCAGGCTGTGAAGTCGGTCGCGCAGAGCTGATGCACCGCAGATCCACAGGCTGCGCAGAGGAACGGTTGCCACGGTGCCGTTCATGAGCGCCGCGACCACCTCCCAGCAACCCCGATCGTCGACCGGAGTCGGCGACCTGCATCGCCGAGCCGTCGTCGAGGTCGTCGTCCCGGTTCACAACGAGCAGGAGGTGCTGGCCCACAGCGTCCGCCGGCTGCACCGTTACCTCTCGGACTCCTTCCCCTACCCCTTTCGCATCACGGTCGCCGACAACGCGAGCACCGACCGGACCTGGGAAGTCGCCTCGGGCCTGTCCCGGGAATTGACCGGTGTGTACGCCGTACGGCTGCAGCGCAAGGGCCGGGGTGGTGCGCTGCACCATGTGTGGGCACGCAGCGACGCCGACGTCGTGAGCTACATGGACGTCGACCTGTCCACCGGCCTGGAGGCGTTCCTTCCGCTCGTCGCGCCGCTGCTGTCCGGGCACAGCGACGTCGCGATCGGCAGCCGCCTGAGCCGCACCGCTCGGGTCGTCCGCGGACCGAAGCGAGAGGTCATCTCGCGCTGCTACAACCTGATCCTGCGGACCACCCTGCGCGCCGGGTTCTCCGACGCGCAGTGCGGGTTCAAGGCGGTCCGGACCGACCGGGTCCGGCAGCTCCTGCCGCTCGTCGAGGACAACGGCTGGTTCTTCGACACCGAACTCCTCGTGATCGCCGAACGGATCGGACTGCGGATCCACGAGGTGCCGGTCGACTGGCGGGACGACCCCGACTCCCGGGTCGACATCGTCGCCACAGCGCTCGCCGACATCAAAGGGATCGCACGTCTCGGCCGGGGTCTGGTCCGCGGTTCGGTCCCGATCGCCGCGCTGCGGGCGCAGGTCGGCCGGCATTCACGGACCGGATCCGCCGGCCGTGGTCTGGTGGGTCAGCTGGCGAGCTTCGGCATGATCGGGATCGCCAGCACGATCGGCTATCTCGCTCTCTACGCGGCCCTGCACCCGGCACTCGGCGCGCAGGGCGCCAACCTGCTCGCGCTACTGCTCACCGCGATCGCCAACACCGCGGCCAACCGCCGATTCACCTTCGGCATGCACGACCGGTCAGGGGCCGCCCGCGACCAGTTCGAGGGTCTCCTCGTCTTCGCGGTGTCCCTTGCGGTCACCAGCGGCGCGCTCGCGGTCCTGCATGCACTGACCCACCGCCCGCCGGTTGCGGTCGAGGCCACCGTTCTGGTGGCGGCGAACCTGGCCGCGACCCTGCTGCGTTTCGTGCTCTTCCGCGCCTGGGTCTTCAACCCGCGCCGACGGCGGAACGCGCACCCGACACCCACCCCGTGCACCGTCACCGTGACCGGAGATGAGGACCGATGACCACGACTGCGACACAGCCCGGAGGCACTGATCTGCTGGACACCGAAAGCCGCGCGCGGGCCGGCCGGTGGCGACGCGTGATCCGGGGTCGGGAGAGTGATCCCCGATGGGTCCGGCCGTCGCTGCTGGGCCTGCTCCTGGCAACCGCGCTGCTCTATCTGTGGGACCTCGGCACCTCGGGCTGGGCGAACGACTTCTACGCCGCCGCCGTCCAGGCCGGAACGAAGAGCTGGAAGGCGTTCTTCTTCGGGTCCTTCGACTCCTCCAACTTCATCACGGTCGACAAGCCGCCGGCGTCGCTGTGGGTCATGGAGCTCTCGGCGCGGGTCTTCGGGCTCAACTCCTGGAGCCTGCTCGTTCCCCAGGCCCTCGAGGGTGTCGCGGCGGTCGGTCTGTTGTACGCCGCCGTACGCCGCTACTCCACGCCCGCAGCCGGTCTGCTGGCCGGAGCCGTGCTCGCCACCACACCGGTGGCAGCACTGATGTTCCGCTATGACAACCCCGACGCCTTGCTGCTCCTGCTCCTGGTCGCCGCGGCGTACGCCGTGCTGCGTGCCGTGGAACACGGGCACGCCCGGTGGCTGGTACTCGCGGCGATGCTCGTCGGCACGGGGTTTCTCACCAAGATGCTGCAGGCGTTCCTGGTCGTCCCGGCATTCGCGTTGGTCTACCTGATCGCCGCGCCGGGGCGGGTCCGACGCAGGATCGGCCAGCTGGTGCTGGCCGGGCTTGCGCTGGTCGTCTCGGCCGGATGGTGGGTCGCGATCGTCGAAGCGGTCCCGGCCGCCGACCGGCCCTACATCGGTGGTTCCACCACCAACAACGTGCTGCAGCTCACCTTCGGCTACAACGGTTTCGGCCGGCTCACCGGCAACGAGACCGGCAGCGTCGCGCCGGGCGGCGGCAGCTTCACCCGGGGCTTCGGCGCCAGCTTCGGGGGCGGCACCGGTTGGACCCGGCTGTTCAGCGCGCAGATGGGCGGTCAGATCAGCTGGCTGCTGCCGGCGGCGCTCATCGCTCTGGTCGCCGGACTGTGGATGCGTCGGCGTGCACCGCGCACCGACCCGGTCCGCACCTCCCTATTGCTGTGGGGCGGCTGGCTGCTGGTCACCGGTGGGGTGCTGAGCTTCGCCGGCGGCATCATCCACCCCTATTACACGGTGGCCTTGGCCCCCGCGATCGGCGCTCTGGTCGGCTGGATGGCACCGCCGCTGTGGCGGGCCCGCGGCCGGGTGGGCTGCCGGGCCACGCTGTCGGCGATGCTCGGCGTGACAGTCGTGTGGGCCTTCGTGCTGCTCGACCGCACGCCTGCCTGGTTGCCCTGGTTGCGGTGGGTGATCCTGTTCGGCGGTCTGCTGCTCTGCGTCGTGCTGCTGCTGCCGCCGGTGCTCTCCCGGCGGATGGCCGGCATGGTGGCGGTCGCGGCCTTGGTGATCGGACTTGCCGGGCCCAGCGCCTACGCCGCCGACACCGTGAGCCGCGCCAACACCGGGGCGATCCCCTCTGCCGGGCCGTCCGCCGTCGGCGGCTTCGGGGGACGCGCGCCGGCCGCCGGAGGAAGGCCGGGCGGTGGCGGGGGCTTCCCGCAGCTGCCCGGGGGGTCGGGAACGGGCCGGCCGCCGGGAGCGGGCGGCGCTCAGGCCGGGCCGGGCGGCGGTATGCCGGGGTTCCCCGGCGGTGCCGGCGGCCCGGGCGGCACGGGGGGACCATCCCGCTCCGCCGGTGCGGCTCCGGGCGGCATCGGCGGCGGACAGACCGTCAGCAGTGCGCTGGTGGCGCTGCTGCGCGCCGACAGCGGCTCCTACCGGTGGGTGGCGGCCATGACGTCGGCCTCGGGCGCGGCGCCGTACCAGTTGGCGGCCGGCGAGCCCATCATGGCGATCGGCGGCTTCAACGGCACCGATCAGTCACTGACCCTGGCCGCCTTCCAGCGCCTGGTGAGCGACCACGAGGTGCACTACTTCATCGCCGGCGGCGGTTTCGGCGGTGCCGGCGGGCAGGGCGGGGACGGTCCGGCCGGGGCCGGGCGGAGCGACGATGCGAGCAGCATCCAGAGTTGGGTAGCGTCGCACTTCACCGCGCGGACCGTCGGCGGTGTCACGGTCTACGACCTCACCGCGACGAGACGGTGACCGCGTCACGCTTCGCGCCTCGACCAGCCGCCGCCGACATCGGACCTGCTACTCGCACGAACGGCCCCGGAATGCGAGTACGACGTCCGAAGATGACCGCGCGCGCGGATCTGGCGATGCACGCTGCGCACCCCGCCAGGCGTGGAACCATGGCGCATGCACCTGATGCACCTCGGCCTGCCAGTCCGCGACATCGGCCGCAGCCTGGACTTCTACGAGACGTACTTCGGCTTCGACCGCGCGACCGCGCGGAACTACCCGGACGGCACAGTCATCGTGCGCAACGCCGACGGGTTCGACCTCGCCCTGCACCCGGCCGACGCGCCCGCACTGCCGTCGGAGTTTCTGCACTTCGGCTTCGCACTCCCCGACGCCGACCTGGTGCGGGCGGTGCTCGCGCGGCTCCGCGCGGATGGCGTACCGATCGTCGAGAACGACGACGAGCCCGGTTACGTGGCGTTCAAATGCCTGGACGCCGACGGCTGGCGGATCGAGGTCTACTGGGAGACCGTTCCCACGCCGGCCGGACGATAGTCAGGTCGGTCGTTCGGCCAGCGTGTGGTAGCTGCGGTCGTGATAGACCAGCGGCGCGGCCGCCCGCGACTCCTCGGCCTCCACGGTCTCGGCGACGATGAGGACGTGGTCGCCGATGGGGATCCGCCGCTGCACACGGCACCGGATCCAGATCGGTACGTCGACGAGCAGTGGCTCACCCGTCGCGAGGCGCTCCCACCGGGTGGGGTGGGCGAACCGGTCGATGCCACTCGTGGCGAACCGCGCCGCGATGTGGTGCTGATCGTGGGCGAGGATGTTGACCACGAGGCTTCCGGCCGCACGGAGCGCCGGCCAGGACGACGCGCCCTCGGCGATGGAGAAGGTGAGCAGCGGGGGGCTCAGAGAGGTCGAGACGACCGAGGTCGCCGTGAATCCGACCGGTCCCCCGCCGGGGTCGAGGGTGATCACCGTGACTCCGGCGGGGTGCCGGCGCAGGGCGGCCCGGAAGACGTCCGGGTGCAGGCGCGGCGTGATGGTGGGTACGGCCTGGGTGGTCACGACACGGGCTCCTTGGCGCTGGTGGGCAGCAGCAGGCTTCGGATCAACCGGCCCTCAGCCCCCAACCATTCCGCGAGCACGGCCGGGGTGTCGGGGATGCCGCGACGGTGACCGGTACGGAGAAGTAGTACATGGCGGCCCGGATGTCAGTGCAGCACCCGCCGGCCGGGCCCATAGGCCCATCGAGATTGCGACCATCGACCCTGAGCGGCCCCGGCCGGGCCGCAGATACTGAGGATGTCGGGGCGACCCGATGACGGGGTCCGGGGCCGGACGCACACGGCTGACGGCCGCAACGGCCGTGCTTGACCCGGTGTCGCAAGACGGGGGGTCCGCCCTTCGGACCCGTTTCTCATTCACGGATCGGGAGACCCGGATGACTCTGCGAATCGCCGTCAACGGCTTCGGCCGGATCGGCCGCGACTACCTGCGCTCCACGCTCACCGCGAAGGACCTCGAGGTCGTCGCGATCAACGACATCACCGACACCGCATCCCTGGCACGGCTGCTTCGCCACGACAGCACCTTCGGGCCGTTGGGGGCGGACGTCGAGGAACTCGACGACGCACTCGTCGTCGGTGGGCGCAAGATCTGGGTCAGCGCCGAACGCGACCCCGCCGCACTGCCCTGGCGGGAACACGGCGTCGACATCGCGATCGAGGCGAGCGGCAAGTTCCGCACGCGCGACGCGGCCGCAGGCCACCTCGACGCAGGTGCCGCCAAGGTGCTGATCTCCGCACCGGGCAAGGGCGTCGACGCCACCATCGTCATGGGCGTCAACGACGAGACCTACGACCCGGCCGCGCATCAGGTCATTTCCAACGCCTCCTGTACGACGAACTGCGTCGCGCCGATGGTCAAGGTGCTGCACGACTCGTTCGGCATCGAACAGGGCTTCATGACGACGGTGCACGCCTACACCAACGACCAGAACCTGCTCGACGGGCCGCACAAGGACCCGCGCCGGGCCCGCGCCGCCGCGGTCAACATCATTCCCACGACCACGGGCGCGGCGAAGGCGGTCGGTGAGGTCATCCCCGACATCGCCGGACGGCTGGACGGGGTCGCCCTGCGGGTGCCCGTCGTCGACGGCTCCCTCGTCGACCTCGCCGTACTGCTGACCGGCGACGCCACGGCCGGGGAGATCAACGCCGCGTTCGAGGCGGCCGGCGCCCGGGGCCCGCTCGCCGGGCGGCTCCGCTACTCGACCGATCCGATCGTCTCCACCGACGTCGTCGGCGACCCGGCATCCTGCCTGTTCGACTCGGGCCTCACCCAGGCCGCCGGCCGGATGGCGAAGGTCTTCGGTTGGTATGACAACGAGCGGGGTTATACCGCGCGGCTGGTGGATCTCACCCGGCTGGTCGGCCGTGGCCTGACGCCGACCGCAGGCTGACGACCGGTGATGGCCGCAGCGGACGGACCCGCCGACCGGCGGATCGTCGTGGGGGTCGACGGGTCGGAGCACTCCAGACAGGCCCTGCGCTGGGCGACGAGCCTGGCCGGGCAGATCGGCGCGACCGTTGTCGCGGTGATGGCGTGGGAGTTTCCGACGACGGTCGGCTGGTCGGCGGGAACCTACGTCCCCGACAGCTGGAACCCCGAAACCGACGCGGAGCAGGCGCTGGCGACGGTGCTCAACGAGGTCGTCGGATCCGCCCGGCCGGCAGGCATTCAGGCGGTCGTCCGGGAGGGCAACGCTGCGAAGGCTCTGCTCGAGCAGAGCAAGGGAACCACGATGCTCGTGGTCGGCGGGCGGGGCCGGCATGGCGGACTGACCAGCCGTCTGCTCGGGTCAACCAGCGCCGACTGTGCCGAGCAGGCGACCTGCCCGGTGCTCGTCGTCCACGGCGACCAAGCCCCGCCGACACGCGTGACGGGCTAGCCTCTCCCGATGCCGCCTCCCCCGCTGACCGTCGTGGACGCCGCGAACGTGGTGGGCTCCCGCCCGGACGGCTGGTGGCGTGACCGCGCAGGGGCCGCGCGTCGTCTCGTCGAGACCATCGCGGCCGGCCGGTCCGGCGACGAGGAGATCGTCGTCGTGCTCGAGGGCCGGGCGCGGGAGGGAGTGCCCGCCGGCGAGCGGGACGGCGTCGCGGTGGTGCATGCCGCGGGCTCCGGCGACGACGCCATCGTCGCCATCGTCGCCGCGGAGGCCGAGACCGAGGGCAGGCGTGCGGTGACCGTGATCACCTCGGACCGGGAACTCCGCGAGCGGGTCGAGGCCCTGGGGGCGGTCAGTCACAGCCCGCGTGCCTTCCTCGACCGACTCTGATCGCGGTTCGGGCGGCTCGTCGAAAACGGCTGGATCCGCTTCCGGTCGGCGTGCCACTGCTACAGCCCAAGGTCCCCGCGCTGCGGGACCGAAGGCTATGGCGCCGTCCCCCGCTGTCCGGTGGCATGGAGTCATACAGCGAGGATCCGCGAACCGAGGAGCCCGTGATGACCGCCGCCCCTGACCCTGATGCCCCTGACCGCCAGACCGGAGTACTTGTCGGCGTCGACGGTTCCGACGCCAGCATGGTCGCCCTCGACTGGGCCGCCCACTGTGCCGCCCAGACCGGGAGGAACCTGACCATCTGTCATGTTTCGCCGGGTGTTGAGAAGTCGGCGATGCCGGTCGAGCCGCTCCTCACCGAGGAGTACGCCGAGCGCGGGAAGTCGATCCTCGAGAAGGCGCTGGTGCGGGCCCGCGAGGCCGAGCCGTCGCTACCCGCCGAGACACACCTGGCGTTCGGGCAGCCCACCGCGGAGCTACGGCAGTCCGCCACCGACATGGCGATGGTCGTCGTGGGCCGGCACGGGTCGGGCTGGTTCCACCGCGCGATCATCGGGTCGGTCAGCACCCAGCTCACCGCACACGCCCCCCGCCCGGTGGTCGTCACCCGATCGACGCCGGTATCGAACGGCGGGCCGGTGGTGGTCGGGGTCGACGACTCGCCCCACGCCCAGGCCGCGCTGGAGTTTGCCTTCGACCAGGCCGCCCGCCTGACCGTCGACCTGATCGCGCTGCACGTCTACACGGTTCCCGGGCCCATCGTCCACGGCGACCTGCCGCCGCTGCCGGACGTGGCGGGCTTCCGCCGCAACGGAGCGACCGAACTGCTCGACGATCTGGTGAACCCGCTCGTCGCCACGTACCCCGACGTCGTCGTACGCCGTGAGCTGACGGTCGGCTCGGCCGCGCACGAGCTCGTCGAACGCTCCGCGGGCGCCTCTCTCCTCGTCGTGGGAGCCCGGGGGCAGGGCGGGTTCCGCGGCCTGCTCATGGGGTCGGTCAGCCAGCACGTCGTCTCGCTGGCCGAATGCCCGGTCGCGGTCGCCCGCTAGCGCCGGCCGGGAAGCACCGCCGAAGGTCCCGCCGATCCGAGCCCAACGACCATGGCGCCGGCGACCCGCACGCGGTGCGATGAATGTGTGGGAGTAGGCGAGCCCCGGGGGAGGTCATCATGTCTGAATGGCGTAACGGCGGCGTACTCGTCGGGACGGACGGCTCGGAGGCCAGTCTGAAGGCGGTCGAGTGGGCGGCGCACGCCGCCGCACAGTCCGACCGGGAACTCACGCTGTGCTGCGTACTCCCGGGCCGGGAGCACACCCCCCAGTCCGACGTGTCCAGCATGAGCGAGGAACTGCGGGTGCGCGGGAAGCGGATCGTGTCCGCCGCGGCGTCCTGGGCGCTGCGCAGCGAACCCACCGTGATGATCCGCGAGATGGTCCGGCTGGGGCATCCTGCCGGCGAGCTGCGGGACATGGCCGAGCATGAGGGCCAGGCCCTTCTCGTCGTCGGAAGCCACGGGGCGGACTGGTTCCATCGGATCCTCATCGGGTCCGTGAGCACCCAGGTGGTGCGGCACGCGCCCTGCACCGTGGTCGTCACCCGCGGCGTGTCCGCCGACCCGAACGGCCCGGTCGTCGTCGGTGTCGACGGATCGGCCTGCACCGAGGCCGCGGTCGGCTTCGCCTTCGAAACCGCGGCGCGGCGGGGTGCGGATCTGGTGGCCGTGCACACCTTCACCACTCCGACTCCGATCTACCCGGGCATGCCTTCCTCGTCGGAGCTCGACGCCACGACCCGGCACCCGGCCGAGTCGCTGCTGCGCAAGGTGGTCGGGCCGTTCGAGGAGCGATTCCCCGGGGTCCGGGTGCGCCATGACGTGATCTCCGGACCCGCCGCGAGAGTTCTCGTGGATGCCTCGCGGACCGCCTCACTCGTGGTGGTCGGGTCACGCGGGCGCGGTGGCTTCTCCGGCCTGCTGCTCGGGTCGGTCAGCCAGCACGTGGTCGCCCTCGCCGACTGCCCGGTCGCCATCGCCCGCTGACGATCACACCTCGTCGATAACCTCGTCGACCGGCCGCCGCGGGGTCAGGGTCGGCTCCGAACCGGGCCCGGGCCACCCCACCCGCAGGACGATCTGCGGGCTCCCGAAGCCGCCCAGCACCCGGTGCAGCAACGCGTGCGTCCCGGCGACCTCCATGGGCTGGGTGTACGGCGACACCGAGAGGCCCGCCTCGGTCGCGGTCAGCAGCACACGTCCGAGGGCTTCCCCGGCACGGAGCTGGTCGACCGTCCCGTCGCCCTCGGTCGCGAGCAGGAACATCGCCGCGCGCTCGACCTGATTCTGGTCAGGAACCTCCAAGGTGCCGGGCGCATTGACCTCGAAGTCGCGGACCTCCACGTCGGAGCGCCGACCCTCCAGGTGCGGCACCGCGGACGCCGGAACACCCTCCGCGGAGTCGCCGGACCGCCCCGTCCACCGCCGCATCTCCTCGAGATACGCGGGATCGGCGGCTTCGAGCTCGTCGGCCCGCCCGACCGCCACGATCAGTTCGATCCGGTCGTCGGGGCGGCGTACCTCCTGCAGCATCGCGCCCTCCGCCGCGGCGGCCTCACGCAATGTCTCTGACGTGTCGACGTCGAGGGCCCGGTCGGCGAAGGGCCGCCGGTCGGTCCTGCGGCGGGCGGCTGCGTCCGCGAGTCGCCGGATCTCGGGGGTGACTTCGGCGGGGCCGGTGACCGACAGGGTGGCCAGGTGGTCGCGGTCGGCCGGGTCGGGCTCGCGGACGACGTTCACCGCGTAGCCCGCTGCCTGCAACGCGATCCGCGCCTGCACCAGAGCCGAGCCGCAGCTGACGAGCATGGCGCGCCCGCTCGGGTCGATGACCGGGAGCTGGCGGGAGCGGTCGGCGTGAAGCTCGAGCCGATCCTCCCCGATCTTCCACCGCCACGGCTGGGTGTTGTGGACCGATGGGGCCCGCACCGCGAGCTCCACCGCCGCACGCCACACCGATCGGTCCGGCGACGTGAAGTTCGACGCTGTGTCAGCCATGCCACTCTCCTGTGCGGGAAACAAATCTCAGCGGCGGGACTTCCGGCCCTGCGGTCGACCCCCCTCTGCGCCTAGTCTCACATATGAGGGCTCAGGAGGAGGTGCCCGATGTGTGCTGCTGAAGCGGAAATCGACCGCGCCCACTCGCCGTTCACGCCGGAAGAAGTCGGGATCCTCCTCGGCGCCGCCTCCCGGGCTCCGTCGCTGCACAACAGCCAGCCTTGGCGGTTCCACGTCGTCGACCACGAGGTCCGGTTGTACACCGATCCCACCCGGGTGCTCCCTCACATCGACCCGGGCGGGCGGCAGCAGATCATCTCGTGCGGTGCCTGCCTGCTGAACCTCCGACTTGCCGTGCGGCATCTCGGGTTCGAGCCTGAGGTCACGTTGTGGCCGACGCCGAATCCCGATCACCTGGCGACCGTGCGACGCGAGGTCGGCCCTGGCCTCACGCCGAGCGACCGAGGACTCTACGAGCAGATCGCCGAACGCCGCACCACACGCGGACGGTTCGGGACCGAAGCCGTCCCGCCCGCCGTCCGGCAACTGCTGCGCTACGTCGTCACCACCGAGGGCGCCACGCTGAAGCAGATCAGCAGCAGGGCGGAACGTGCTGCTCTCGGGCAGCTCCTGATCCGCGCCATCCGGGGACAGCTGGCCGACCCCGAGCGCACCCGCGAGGCGTTGAAATGGCTGCACACCCAGACCGACACCGACGGCATGCGGAGCGAGGCGTGGCAGGACGTGCCCTTCCCGGTGCCCGGTCTCTACGACCCGAAGTTCACACCGGCCGACGACTGGGAGTCCAGAATCCCTCAGCTGGTGGACCAGACCGCAATCTTCGTGCTGTCCACCCCCGGTGACGACCGCACCGACTGGTTGATCGCCGGGCAGGCGGTGCAGCGCATGCTGCTCAACGCCACCCGGGCCGGGCTCGCCGCGTCGTTCCTCGACCAGACGATCGAGGCGGCCCCGCTTCGGTCCGAGATGACGGAGCGACTGGGACTGCGCGGGTATCCTCAGTTGATGCTCCGCGTCGGGTACCCCTGGCTCACCCCGAAGCCGAGCGCACGACGGTCACTGGAGGACACAATCGTCGACGCCGACTAGCGCCGACCGAAGGTGGCGTGACGGGTCGTGAATCGTGCGGGCGCGCAGCTGCGACGGGTCCTGCCGTTGTGCCAGGGAATCCGCCCGGTGCAGCGGTCCCGGGTTCCGGTCGACGTCATCGCCGGGCTCACCCTTGCCGCACTGAGCATCCCCGAGGTCCTGGGCTACGCGAAGATCGCCGGGATGCCGGTCGTCACCGGCCTCTACACGATCCTGCTGCCGATGGCCGTGTTCGCGGTGCTCGGCGCTTCCCGCCACCTGGTGGTCGGCGCCGACTCGGCGACGGCCGCGATCCTCGCCGCCGGCCTGAGCGGGCTCGCCGTCGTCGGGTCACCCCGTTACGTGCAGCTGGCCGGCCTCGCCGCCCTCCTCGCCGGGGCCCTGCTCCTGATCGCCCGGGCGACGCGCCTCGGATTCCTGGCCGACTTCCTGTCCCGCACCGTTCTCGTCGGGTTCCTCACCGGAGTGGGAATACAGGTGGCCCTGGGCCAGCTCCCGGACATGCTCGGCGTAGGGAAGAAGGGGCACGACACGGTCGGCACGTTCGTGCACACCGTCGGGGAGATCGGCCATGTGCGGGTGACCACGGTGCTCGTCTCGGCCGGCGTCATCATCGTCGTGGTCGGCGTCCGGCGGCTGAGTCCACGGATCCCGGGCGCCCTGATCGCCGTGGTCGCGGCCATCATCGTCAGCTGGGCGGCAGACTTCATGGGCAAGGGAATCGACGTCGTGGGCTCGGTCCCCCGCGGGCTGCCGCACCTGTCCGCGCCGGCACTGGGCTGGCACGACGTGACGCTCCTGCTCGGTGCCGCCGCATCGATGTTCGTGGTGATTCTCGCACAGAGCGCGGCGACGTCACGTGCCTATGCGGCGAAGTACGAGGAGAGATTCAGTGAGAACGTCGACCTGGTCGGGCTCGGAGCCGCCAACGTCGCGGCCGCGTTCACCGGCACGTTCGTGGTCAACGGCAGCCCGACCAAGACGCAGATGGTGGACGGCGCGGGCGGACGCAGCCAGATCTCCCAGCTGACCGCGAGCGCGGTGGTGCTGGTCGTCCTCGTACTCGTCACCAAACCGTTGGAGTTTCTTCCTACCGCCGCCCTGGCCGCGGTGGTCTTCCTCATCGGCCTGCAGCTGGTCGACATCAAGGGAATGCGGCGGATCCTCGCCGTCCGCCGTCCGGAATTCGCGGTCGCGCTGCTCACGACTCTCGCCGTCGTTCTGCTCGGCGTGGAGCAGGGTGTGATCCTCGCAATCGTCGCCTCGATGGTCGATCATCTGCGGCACAGCTACAACCCGCACAACAGCGTCCTGGTGAAGTCGCCCGCAGGGCACTGGAAGTCCGTTCCGGTCGCCAAGGGAGCACGCACGGAGCCAGGGCTGGTCATCTACCGCTTCGGCACCAGTGTCTATTTCGCAAACGCCGCGAGACTTGTCACCGACGCATTCACCCTGATCGACGATCATCGGCCGGCCTGGTTCTGCCTGGACTGTGCGGCGATCGGCGATGTCGACTACTCCGCAGCCGCCGTCCTGCTGCAGATGTGCGACAAGGCGGGATCGCGTGGGGCACGGGTGGTCCTGTCCAATGTCATCCCGCCGGTCCGCCAGCAGCTCGATCGGTACCGCATCAGCGCGGCCCTCGACAAGGATGCCTATTTCGACACCGCGGGTGAGGTTCTGGAGGCCTTCCGGGCCGCGCATCCGACCTCGCCCGCGTGAGGCCCGGTCAGGAGCCGCCGAGCAGGTCGCGGGTGTGGCGGGCGATCATGACGTCCTCGTCCGTGGCGACGATCCGTACCGTGCAACGGCTACCGGGCGCGCTGATCACATCGGCATGCGCGTCGTTCGCGCCGTCATCGAGTTCGACCCCGAGGTGCCCGAGCATCGCGCAGGCCTGTCGCCGGACGGGCGCGGCGTGTTCGCCCACACCGCCGGTGAAGACCAAAGTGTCCAACCCACCCAGCGTCGCCGTCAGGGCACCGATGTGCTTGGCGAGCTGGTAGCAGTAGAGATCGAGGGCGAACGCCGCACGCTCGTCGTGGTCACGCGCCGCGAGCAGCGTCCGCACGTCGCCGGTGCTGCCGGAAAGGCCGAGCAGCCCGGCCTCCCGGTCGACCAACTGCTCAAGCCGGTCCGCGTCGTACCGGCCCTCCCGGAGCAGCCACAGCAGCACCCCCGGGTCGAGGTCGCCGCTGCGGGTGGCCATCGGGAAGCCGCCGGTCGGGGTGAGGCCCATCGTGGTGTCGACCGGTTGCCGGTCGCGGATCGCGGCCATGCTGGCTCCGCTGCCCAGGTGGGCGATGACGGTCCGGCCGTCCGGCGGGAGCCGGGTCAGCACGTATTCGTAGGACAGGCCGTGGAATCCGTACCGCCGTACCCCCGCGTCCCACACCCAGTCGGGCAAGGGCAGCCGCTGGGCGAGCGCGGGCATCCGCCGGTGGAAGGCGGTGTCGAAGCAGGCCACCTGTACCAGCCCCGGCCGGGCGGACGACACGGCGTCGATCCCGGCGAGGGCGGCCGGCAGGTGCAGCGGGGCGAAGGGTACGAGTCCGTCGAGGTCGGCGACCAGTTTGTCGTCGACCAGTGCGGCCTCGGTGTGGTCGGGCCCGCCGTGCACGACCCGGTGCCCGATCGCCGCGGGGGTGGGACGGTCGTCGGCGGCGAGGGCGGCCAGCGCGGTGTGCACCGCCTCGCCGTGGTCCTGATGCGCGCACGGCCGGTCATGGGAGATCATGCCGTCCGCCCCGGCGACCCACATCCGACCGTCCGGCTGACCGATCTGTTCGACCGCACCGCGGACGACGAGTGACTCGGTCCCCTCACTGCATTCGTAGAGAGCGAACTTCACCGACGACGACCCGGCGTTGAGACATCCCACGACGGTCACGGCGCCGGCCACGTCCAGTCACGGACCTCGGGCAGGTCCTCGAAGTGTTCGCGGATGTAGTCGTGGTGGCGCTCCAACATCCGCTGGCAGTATTCGGCGAGCCGGTCGCCGCCCTCCGGGATACGCCGGGCTCGGTTCAATGCCGCGAGCACCAGGTGATAGCGGCTCACCTGGTTGCGCACCACCATGTCGAACGGCGTCGTCGTGGTTCCCTGCTCGGAGAACCCGCGCACGTGGAAACGACCCGGTTCGCTCCGGCCGTGCAGCAATTCGTGGAAGGCACGGGCATAGCCGTGCCACGCGACGACCACGTCGCCCGCCCGGGTGAACAGCCGCTCGAACGCGGTGTCGGTCATGCCGTGCGGATGGACGTCGGCCGGCGGCAGCACCATCAGGTCGACGACGTTGACGACCCGGACCCGCAGGTAGGGGACGTGTTCGCGCATCAGCGCCGCGGCGGCCAGTGTCTCCTGGGTGGGGACGTCACCGGCACAGGCCAGTACGACGTCGGGATCGCTGTCCATCTCGATCCCGACGCCGACCGGGTTCTCGGTCCCCGCCCAGTCCCAGATCGACGCTCCCGCGGCGGCGTGCTTCATCGCCTCGTCGAGGCCGAGATACTGCAGGTGCTGCTGCTTGTCGACCACGATCAGGTTGACGTAGTCACGGCTGCGCAGGCAGTGGTCGGCCACCGACAGCAGCGTGTTGGCGTCCGGCGGCAGGTAGATGCGTACGACGCTGCCGGCCAGCGACAGCATCGTGTCGATGAGGCCCGGTCCCTGGTGGCTGAACCCGTTGTGGTCGTTGCGCCAGCAGGTCGAGGTCAGCAGCACGTTCAGCGACGAGACGGGCGCGCGCCATGGCAGATCCCGCGCGTGCTGCAGCCACTTCGTGTGCTGCACCGCCATCGACGCGCTGACCATGGCGAACGCTTCGTAGGTGGCGAACATGCCGTGGCGACCGGTCAGCAGGTAGCCCTCGAGCCAGCCCTGGCACAGGTGCTCGGAGAGCACCTCCATGACCCGGCCGTCCGGGGCGACGTGGTCATCGGCGGTGTCGACCGGTCCGACGTAGCAGCGGTCGGTCGCCTCGAAGACGGCGCCGAGCCGGTTGCTGTTGGTCTCGTCCGGGCAGAACAACCGGAAGTTCGCGGTCGTCTCGGTACGCCGGTAGACGTCGCGGAGCAGCTCGCCGAGCGGACGGGTGGTCTCGTGCTGCAGCGCCCCCGGCTGGTCGATGGGCAACGAGTAGGACTGCAGCGGAGGCAGGTCGAGCGGGGCGAGCAGCCGGCCGCCGTTGGCGTAGGGGGAGGATCCCATGCGCTTGTCCCCCTCCGGCGCGAGGGCGGCCAGGTCGGCCCGCAGTGCGCCGCCCTCGTCGAAGAGCCGCTCGGGATGGTAGGACCGCATCCAGCTCTCCAGCATCGCGAGGTGCTCGGGGTTGTCCCGGACACCCGACAACGGCACCTGGTGCGCGCGGAACGTCCCCTCGACCTGCACCCCGTCGACGGTCGCCGGCCCGGTCCAGCCCTTCGGGGTGCGCAGCACGATCGCCGGCCACCGGGGCCGTTCCTGCAGGCCCTCGGACCGGGCCCGCTCCTGGATCCGGCGGATGTCTCCGTAGCCGGCGTCCAGCGCGTCGGCGAGTGCCTTGTGCACCACCTCCGGCTGATCACCCTCGACGAGCACGGGCGCCCACCCGTGCGCCGCGAGCAGCGCCAGCACCTCGTCGTCGGTACGCCGGCCGAGCACGGTCGGCCCGGAGATCTTGTAGCCGTTGAGGTGCAGCACCGGCAGCACCGCACCGTCGCGCACCGGGTTGAGGAAGAACGGCGCCTTCCACGAGCCCTCCAGCGGCCCGGTCTCGGCCTCGCCGTCGCCGACGACGCAGGCGACCACGAGGTCGGGGTGGTCCATCGCCGCCCCGGTGGCGTGCACGAGGGCGTACCCGAGCTCGCCGCCCTCGTGGATCGAGCCGGGCGTGGGAACGCTGACGTGGCTCGGGATGCCGCCCGGCGTGGAGAACTGGCGGACCAGTCGGCGCAGGCCGGCCGCGTCCGCCGACACCCGCGGGTAGATCTCGCTGTAGGTGCCTTCCAGGTAGACATTTGCCACCAGGGCCGGCCCACCGTGCCCGGGGCCGGCGACGTAGAGCACGTCCGCACCGGTCTCCCGGATCAGCCGGTTGAGGTGCACGTAGAGAAGAGAAAGTCCCGGCGACGTACCCCAGTGCCCGAGCAGCCGCGGCTTGATGTGTTCCCGGCGCAGCGGCTCGCGGAGCAGCGCATTGTCCTGCAGATAGATCTGGGCGACCGTGAGGTAGTTGGCGGCGGACCAGTATTCGTCCACCAGGGTCAGATCCGGGTCGGGCATCAGGCTGCTCCAGCGGTCGGGGTCAGGTGGACGGATGCGGCGCCGCACGGAGGCGGCCGGGATGGCTGAACCGACTGGCCCGGCGCTGGATCCGGTGCCGGCGACCGCGGCGGCGGATCGTCGGGAGGCGGCCCTCGGGCTCGGCGAAGAACACCTTCTTGGCGACGTCGATGAGCACAAGGTAGACGATGACCATGGCGACCAGAACGCCGAAGAAGCCGATCGGGGGCGTCACGAATCCGAGAGCATGGGCCACCGGGGACATCGGCAGGGCGATCCCCACGGCGACGACGGTCAGCGCGGCGATGAGCAGCGGCCTGCTGGGCCTGCTGCGCAGGAACGGAACCCGCCGCGTGCGGATCGCAAAGATCACGAGCGTCTGGGTGGCCAACGACTCGATGAACCAGCCGGACCGGAACAGGTCCGGACCGGCGTGGAACACGCCGAGCATCACGCCGAAGGTGAGGAAGTCGAACATCGAGCTGATCGGCCCGAAGAAGAGCATGAACCTGCGGACGAAGCCGATGTCCCAGTGCGACGGCGCGAGAACCTGCTCCGCGTCGACGTTGTCGGTCGGGATGGCGAGCTGGCTCGAGTCGTAGAGCAGGTTGTTGAGCAAAATCTGCGACGGCAGCATCGGCAGGAACGAGAGGAGGGCAGACGCGCTCGCCGCGCTGAACATGTTCCCGAAGTTGCTCGACGTCCCCATCATCACGTACTTGATGGTGTTGGCGAAGATCCGCCTGCCCTCGGCCACGCCGTCGGCCAGTACCCCGAGGTCCTTCTCCAGCAGGAGTACGTCGGCGGCGTCCTTCGCGACGTCGGTCGCGGTGTCGACGGACAGCCCGACGTCCGCGGCGTGCAGGGCGAGTGCGTCGTTGACGCCGTCGCCGAGAAAGCCCACGTCGCGGCCCCGGCGCCGCAGCATCCGGATGATCCTGGCCTTCTGCTCCGGAGCGACCCGGGCGAAGATCGTCGCGGTCTGGGCAGCCGTGGCGAGCTCGTCGTCCGTCAGGGCCTCGACGTCGTTCCCGGTGAGCGTGCCGCCCGAGACGAGACCGAGATCGGCGCAGACCTTCTCCGCGACGAGCGGATGATCGCCGGTGGCCACCTTGACCGTGACCTTCAGCTCGGCGAGCCGCGCCAGGGAGGCCGATGCGCCGGCCTTGGGCGGGTCCAGGAAGACGAGGAATCCCACCAGTCGCAGGCCGCGTTCGTCGGCAGGGATCAACGCGGTCTGGGTGGGTGCGCGCCGGCCGGCGACCGCGATGACGCGGCTGCCGGCAGCGAGCTGCCCCCGGAGCGTTTCCTGCGCAGAGAGCGGGATGTCCACGCACCGGGCGAGCACCGACTCGGGCGCCCCCTTGCAGATCAGCGACCGCGATCCGTCCGGCTCCTGCACCAGTGCCGACGTCATGCGCCGGTCGTGGTCGAAGGGCAGGAGCGCAATACGCCCGTGGCCGTCGCCGTCAGGCACGCCGCGCGCACCCTCCCAGAGGGCGACATCCAGCGGATTGCCGCCGACCGCCCCACAGCCGTCCGCGTCGATTTCGGCGGCCAGCCGGCCCAGGACGAGCGGGCGGTCGCTGTGCCGGCCGTCGGCGTCGAGCGCGTCGACGAGGGTGACGTGCCCGTCGGTGAGGGTTCCGGTCTTGTCGGTGACCAGGACGTCCATGTCGCCGAGGTCCTCGATGCACACCAGCCGTTTCACCAGCACCTTGCGGCGGGCCAGCCCACGAGATCCGGTGACCAGGCTCGTGCTCACCACGGCGGGGAGCAGTTGCGGGGTGATGCCGACTGCGATCGCGAGGGAGAACAGCAGCGACTCGAGCAGCGACCGGTGCAGCACCAGGTTGATCCCGAAGATCAGCGTGGTCAGGACCACCGCGACCTGCAGCAGCAGGACGGAGAACCGCCGGAGCCCGGCCTGGAAGTCGGTCTCCGGCTGGCGCTCCCCCAGCCCGACGGCGATCCGGCCGAACTCGGCACGCGCTCCGGTCGCCACCACCACGCCGACGCCGCTGCCGGCCCGCACGATGGTGCCCATCAGCGCGCACGAGCCGAGCTCGGCCAGGGAGGCGTCCGGCCGCGACGGGTGCGGTGCCCTTCTCCGCGGCGAGGGACTCGCCGGTGAGGACGCTTTCGTCGCACTCCAGTCCGGTCGATTCCAGCAGCCGCACGTCCGCCGGTACGACGCCGCCCAGGTGCAGCCGCACGACGTCTCCGGGAACGAGGTCCACGACGTCGACCTCCACCGGTTGCCCGTTCCGCACGGCGACGACCGTGTGCCGGACCTGCGAGTGCAGCGCCTCCGCGGCCCGTTCCGCGCGGTACTCGTTGACGAAGCCCAGGCCGACGCTCGCAGCGAGGATCACCGCGATGATGACGGCGTCGGTCCGCTGCCCGACGAAGAACGAGATCACGGCGGTGACGAGCAGCAGGAGGAGTAGCGCGCTGCGCAGTTGCCGGCCGAGCACCGCCAGGGCACGGGCGTGGTGACTGAGCACGGCGTTCGGTCCGGCGGCGGCCCGGCGGGCGGCCACTTCAGATTCCGCGAGTCCGTCGGCGCTTCCGCCGATCCGGGCCAGGACGTCATCCGCGGTCAGGGCGGCGGCCTGCCGCGCGGTCAGGCCGGTCCGGTCGACCGTGGCGGGGGCGACCGTCTCCTGAGTGGTCACCGGCCCACTCTCCCACCCGTTCGGCGCGCCCGGAGGTCAGGCGGCACCGGGTCGGGTGCTCAGGATGCCGGCGATGTCCGCCGCCCACGCCGCGACCGCAGCCCAGTCCCGGAAATCCCCGTCGGGAACACGCAGCGCGCGCACCATGGCCTTCTCCCCGAACCCGAGGCCGCTTCTGGCCAGCCGACCGGCGAAGAGCCGGTGGTCCCGGGCCCCGGTGGCCTCCACCATCGGAGCGGCGTCATTCGGATCCTCCGCGGGCTTCAACGGGTCACCGACGGGCCCGCTCGAGAACAACCAGACCGGAATCCGGGCGAGCTCGGCGGCATGGGTCTCGACCAACCGACGGGCCGGATCGAGCCAGTGCCCCATGTAAACGGCGCTGCCGATCACCACCGCGTCGTACTCCGAGACTCCCGTCACCTGCTCGGGCGCCACCACGTCGACACCGCTCTCCACCCGGCGGGCCCGCAACTCGGCGTCCAGGGCCTGCCCGAGCCGGTCGGCCAGTTCCGCCGTGGCCCCGTGCCTGCTCGCCGCGCTCACCAACACTCTCATCGCCGCGACTCCTCCGTCGTCTCCGCTTCTCGGCCGCCGACCTCATCCTCGGCACGGGGCGTCGTACCGGCTAGAGGCGGAGGTCCCGGCCGAAATTGCGTCGGCGAACCCACGGCCTCTCTGTCACGATCGGCGAGTGCCCGGACCGGAGCTGGACCCGTCAGTACTCGCGTTCTATCGCCATCGTTACGACGAGGCCCGACGGCTGACCCGGTCCCGGCACGGTCGACTGGAGTTCGTCCGGACCCGGGAGCTGCTCCGCGAGCATCTCCCGCCGGCGCCGGCGGACGTGCTCGACGTCGGCGGGGCGACGGGCGCGCACGCGCGCTGGCTCGCCGCCGACGGCTACCGGGTCCACCTGATCGACCCGGTTCCCGACCACGTCGACGAGGCCGGCCGACAGGGCGGTTTCACCACCGCAGTCGGCGATGCGCGTGCACTGGACGCCGAGGACGACAGCGCGGACGTCGTCCTCCTCCTCGGCCCGCTCTACCACCTGGTGGACAAGGAGGATCGGCTGCAGGCGCTGACGGAGGCGGTGCGGGTCGGTCGTCCCGGAGCCGTCGTCGTCGCCGCGGCAATCAGCCGTTACGCGGCGCTCCTTGAACTCGCCGGGCTGGGCCGCATCACCGACGACGCGACGGTCGTCGAGCTCGCCGAGCTGCTCGAGACCGGGGTGAATGACGACGACCCGGACGGGTTCACCACCGCTTATTTCCACCGTCCGGAGGAGCTCGCCGCCGAGCTGTGCGCCGCAGGTCTGGAGAATCGGTCGGTGCTGGGCGTCGAAGGACCGACGGCCCCGGCGCTGGACAATGCGACACCGGAGCAGGCCGGTGACGTGTTGGAGTCGGCGATCCGCTGCGCCCGGCTGCTGCAGTCCGACAGTGCCTTGATCGCCGCGAGCCCGCATTTCCTGGGCGTGGGCCGCGTCCCCGCGGTGGCGGCCGACGGCTGATCGCGGGTCGGCGATACCGTGTCCGGCGTGTCCAGACCTCCCGCCTTTCCCCCATCCCTCCTTGCCGCCGGCGGCCTGATCGGCGGTTTCGCCGCGGCGCGCTACTCGGACCGCCGGGAGTTGGGCGGCGCAGTGTTCGCCGCGGCCGGTGTCCGCTGCATCCGCGAGTGGAGCCGCACCTCCGGGTGGATGGCCGCGACGGGGCTGGGTGCCCTTTATGTGGCGGCGATGGGCGGGTCCCACCCGCTGGCGAAGAAAATCGGTCCCTGGCGGTCGGTCGTCGCCGTCTCCGCCGCCACCGCGGCCGCCTCGCGGCTCGTCACCGGCCGCTGACCTTCGCACGGACGAGTCGGAGCGCCAGTTTCGGGCAGATGTCGACGGTGTCCTCGGCGATGCCGACGAGCGGGTCCGGTACGACGCCCTTCCTGATGATCGGATAGCCCCAGTCGTCGAGGGTGATCAGCTCGGGCAGCAGCTCCGCGCACAGACCTCTGCCGTCGCAGGCGATGCGGTCGATGTCGATACGCCGCTGCTTCCTCACCGGAGCACCGCCCGGGGGATCGGCAGGACATCGGCTGCGGCGGCGGTGCAGGAACCCGTGAGGTGGCTGGCCACGTCGGTGGCAAAAACGGTCAGGGCGCTGGCGATCTGACGCGACGCCCCGTCGGGATGGCTGCAGGCCCCGCGGCCGTCGACGTCGACGAGCCATCGCTCGAGGTTTCCCAGCCCGGTCGACCGTCCCTCCACGAGCCTCTCCAGCTCGCCGGCGATGGCCGGCAGGCCGAACATGCAGGGCCCGCACTGACCGGCCGACTGCGACGCCAGATAGCGGGCGAGGCGGGCGACCTCGGCCACCGCGCACACCTCTTCGGGCAGGGCCACGACGAGTCCGGCGCCCAGCCCGGTGCGCAGGCCCCGGGCGCTGAACGGGCGCGAGAGTGTCGGTTGGGCGGGCAGCCAGGTCCCGAAGTAGCCACCGATCAGAAATGCCTGCAGCGGAGCCGTGGGGCCCTCCGCGAGCGCCAGCAGGTCGGCGACCGGAGTGCCGATCACCACCTCGTGGACTCCTGGTCGCGCCAGCGCCCCGCCCAGGGTCACCAGCATCGATCCGGGCTCGTCCGGGGTGCCGACCGCGCGGTACCAGTCCGCGCCGTGCCGGACGATCAGGGCGAGTTGGGCGAGGGTCTCGACGTTCTGCACCAGCGTCGGCCGGCCGTGCAGGCCGCGCTCGGCGGTCCGCGGCGGCTTGGCGGTCGGGACCGACCGCCCGTTGCCGACCCAGTTGACGACCGCACTCGCCTCACCGCCGACGAACCGGTGGGACGCCGTCACGACCCGCAGGCGCGCCCGGTCGAGCCCGGATTCCCGCCGTTCGCCGGCGGCGTCGTCGACGCTCTCCCGCACGTCGCCGTGGACGACGACGATGACCTCCCGGGCTCCGACGAGGTCGGCCGCGACCGAGGCGCCGTCGAGGACCAGGTGGGGTGCGCGGGCGAGAAGCACCCGGTCCTTCCAGCTGGCCGGCTCACCTTCGGTGCCGTTGGCGATCACCACGGCCCGGCGCCGCTGGGACCGGACCGCGTGCAGCTTCCTCGCGGTCGGAAACGCGGCCCCGCCGTGGCCGACCAACCCGGCGCGGGCGATCTCGTCGACCACGGCCTCGCGGCGCGCCGCCGACCTGGGACGGGGCGGGAGCGCGCCGTGCACGGCCAGGTGATCGGCGAGCTGTGGCCCGACGGCCGGATCGGCCGGGAGCAGGCGAGCCACAGCGTCGGGGGCCACCGCCGACGACGGGTGCAGCCCGGCGAGATCCGGCGTCACACCCGGCCTCCCGCGGCGCCCACCATCGTCGGAGCCTCAGGGCGTGTCGAGCCGTCGCGGGGCGCGGGGGGATGCCTCGAGTCCCGAAGCCGCGCGACGACCGCAACGCCCACCGCAGCGGCACATCCCCAGACGGTGGCTGCCACCCACCAGATCCCCATGTCGCCGCCGGCGGTGAGGGAGTGGATGAAGGCGACCGGCCACGCGAGGTACGCGAGCCAGTGCACGGCGCGCCACACCCGGTATCCCAGCCGGCGGCGGGCCAGGCTCGTCAGCAGCACCGCGGCACCGAGGTCGACGGCCAGGGTGCCGAGCCCGAGCGCCGCCGCCCGGTAGTGCGAGACGAAGGGCAGCACCGTCGCCCACCAGCCGATGGTGACGTAGGGGTCGAGGATCGCGGTGACGACGTGGAGCGCCAGGAACGCGACGGCGAAAAGGGCCAGCGTGCGGTGCAGCTCAGCCACGACGAATCGGGGGATCGCCCGACCGGTCGAGCGGCGATGGGTGAATACACCGAGCACGACGACGGCGGTGAAGACGACCAGCAGCACGAGGCCGCTGCCCCGTGACACGAGCCACATCCAGGGAAGATTGCCGGCGGCACCGACAGCGCTCACGACGTAGCCCCGCGGACCCGGATGCCGGTGCCGAGGTGGTCGACGGACGGTATCTCCAGAGTCGCGCCGTCGGTCCGCGGCCAGGACCCGATGAGCTGCACCGAGCCGTCCCGACGTACGAGCCGGGCGGGAAGTCCAGTGCGGCGCAGCCACTTCTCCGCATCGGCGCCTCCGACAACGACCGCCGTGGACGCAGCGTTCGCCGTGGCGCAGTTCGGCGCGCCGACGGTGACGGTCCGCCACGGACCGGTCGATGGGGCGCCGGTGCGCGGGTCGACGATGTGATGGAGTTCGCGGCCGCCCCGCCGCCAGCGCCTGGTACCGACCGCCGAGGTGGCCATCGCCCCGTAGGCCAGCCGCACGGTTTGCGTGGGGGTCTCGTCGGGGGAGTCGGGGTCTTCGGCGACCGCGACCGGCCAGCCGCCCTGCGGGCACATTCCGGCGATCGCGATATCCCCACCGAGGCTGACCAGAATCCCCCCGGCCGACCCGATCGCCAGAAACGCCGCTGCCGCCGCGCGGTCCGAGCCGAGGCCTTTGGCCGTCGCGCCGAGGTCCAGCAGGACACCCGGTGGCCGGTGCAGAAGCCGTCCGTCCAGGCGCACCGACGACCAGCCCGGTGCCGGACGACTGATCCCACCGGAAGCCGCGGCATCCGGTTCGACCGCCGCGAAATCACGGTCGTACCCCAGTGACACCAGGGCTTCTCCCACGGTCGGGTCCACCAGACCCTCGGTCCAGCGCGCGGCCGCGAGCGCGACCGTCATCGCCTCGGCGAGCCCGTCACTGACCAGGAACGATTCCTTCGCTGAGCGGTGGATCCACGAGACCTCCGAGTCGTCACGGAACCGGCTCGCCTGATGGTCGAGGGCCGCGAGCTCGCGATCGACTGCGCCGAGCGCGGGAGCGAGCGCCTGCGGGGGCCAGACGACGACCCGTGCCGTCGTCCCCAGTGCGGACCGCTCGGCCACCGCCACACCGGCGTCAGCCGACCCGATCCGGTTCCACGCGGCCACGGGAGCGGAAATCGTCTCCGACACGGACATCATCCATCACCCTCTCCCGAAGAGTCCGACTCTTCGTGGTCCTTTCCTGTTCTGCCGGACACGCCGGAACCGCTCGAGGCCGCGACGGGATGCTTGACGCTCGGCGCCGCATTGCTACCGTGCGCTGCCCCGGCGGCCGGTTTCGAGACGCCCGAACCGCTCGTCTTCGCGACCGGGCCGGCGACCTTCGGCGCCGACCGGTGGGCCGCCGTACCGGCCGCCGCCTGATTCGAACCGGACGAGCCGGCATGGGTGGCTCCCGACTTGTTCGCCACGCCTGACCCGCTCGTCTTCGCGACCGGGCCGGCGACCTTCGGCGCCGACCGGTGGGCCGCCGTACCGGCCGCCGCCTGATTCGAACCGGACGAGCCGGCGTGGGTGGCTCCCGACCTGTTCGCCACGCCCGACCCGCTCGTCTTCGCCACCGGGCCGGCGACCTTCGGCGCCGACCCATGCGTCTGCTTGCCGCCGGGTGCCACCCGGCCGGTGGGGGAACCGGCCGGGTGGGCGGAACGGGAACCCGCGGCGGCGTTCGAGCCCGCCGACTTCGCGACTCCTGAACCGCTCGTAGTCGCCACCGGTCCATGAACGGTCGGCCCGGAGCGGTTTCCCGGCGCGGATGGGGAGCCCGGATGTCCCGGAGCCGTCGCCACCGCCGTCTGGGAGTTCGCCTGATTCCCTTGCGCGGCAGTCTGTGTGGTGGCCGGCGGCATCGAGTGGGCGAGTGCACCAGCCGTTGCGCCGACGCCGAGGACGAGCCCTGCAAGGGACCAGTTGGCGATCCTGCGCACCCGCCGGAGCCCGCTTTCCCGTTGCCCGTCCATCTCTTCTCTCTTTCTGCTCGACGGCGATCGCGCTCACTCAGAAGTGTGGAGAAGGAAGATGAGCTATCGGTGAGAAGAAGATGTGAAGCGTTCACATCTTCTGAGCAGCCCTGGCCTTCTCATCAAACTCACATGTTTTCGGCCTTAGCCTTGGCTCATGCGGGTTCTCGTTGTCGAAGACGACCTTCGCATGGCGAGGCTGCTCAAACGCGGGTTGGAAGAGGAGGGCCATGCGGTCGATCTGGCCGGTGACGGCCCCAACGGACTGTGGATGGCGACCGAGTTCCCCTACAAGTCGATCATTCTGGACGTCATGCTGCCCGGCTTCGACGGCTTCGAACTCTGTCGGCGTCTCAGGGAGGACGGCATCTGGACGCCGGTGCTGATGCTGACCGCCCGGGACGAGGTCGGTGACCGGGTGCGCGGCCTCGACGTGGGCGCTGATGACTACCTGGTGAAGCCGTTCAGCCTCCTCGAACTTGCTGCGCGGCTACGGGCGATCGCCCGACGTGACAACGGGCCTCGGCCCGTCACTCTCGCCGTCGGTGACCTGCGCCTCGAACCGTCCAGCAAACGAGCGTGGCGGGGCAAGACCGAGCTCCACCTGTCCCCTAAGGAGTTCTCGCTTCTGGAGCTCTTCCTCCGGCATCCGGGCGCCGTCCTCACCCGGTCCCAGATCATCGACGGCGGCTGGGACTTCGCCTACGAGGGGAAGTCCAACGTCGTCGACCAGTACGTGAAATACCTGCGCGACAAGATCGATGGCCCCTTCGGCCGCCATGACATCGAAACCGTACGAGGAATGGGCTACCGCCTGCGCAACGAAACCCAGGACTGAGCCGTGTCGATCCGGTTGCGATTGGCCGCGGTCTTCGCCATCACCTTCGCGGTTCTTCTGGCGCTCGGCGGATGGCTTTTCGTCACCGCGCTGTCGTCGTCATTGATGACCTCGGTCGACGCGCAACTGGCCTCTCAGGCTGCCCAGGCCGGCCAGTATTTGCGGTCCCCGGGATCGGCGAAGCCGGCGCCGGCCGTGGCCGGCAACCCTCCCGAGTTCACCATCCAGGTCATTGACCGGACCGGACGCGTCCGTGCGGGCAGCGAGGAAGCTGGTCGGCGGCCGATCCTCTCACCGGCGGACCTCCGGGCCGCGCGCAGCGGCAGGGTCCTGGTGACCCGGCGGCTCGACGACGAGCGGGAACGGATTCTCGCCCAGCCGTTGCCCTCCCGTCCGGGATGGGTCGCGGTGGCCGGCGCGTCGCTCGAATCGACCGACAGCACGATCAGCAGGGTGACGACGGAACTCGCGATCGGCGGCTCGGTGATCGTGGTCGTCACTGCGCTCGGGGCATACGGGCTGGCGACGGCGGCGCTCCGACCGGTCGAGCGCCTGCGTCGCGAGGTCGCGGCGATTGCCGAGCGTGGTGCTCCCTCGACGGTGGCCGTGCCACCCACCCATGACGAGATCGCGACCCTCGCCGAGACGATGAACGACCTGTTGGTCCAGCTTCAGCATGCCCTTCAGCGGGAGCGGAACCTCGTCGCCGACACCAGCCACGAGTTGAGGACGCCCTTCGCCGTGCTCCAGGCCGAGCTCGAGCTGGCGGCCCGGCCGGGCCGGAGCCGTGCGGAACTGGTGGAGGCGGTGACGAACGCCTCCGAGGAGGCGGCGCGGCTGAGCCGACTCGCCGACGACCTGCTGCTGCTCTCGAGGAGCGACCAGGGGGAGATCCCGCTGCGCCCGGAGCCGACGGACCTGGGGGCGTTGCTCAGGGCCAGCGCCGACCGCGCCTCCGGCCGAGCCCGACCGGCAGGAGTGACGTGTCGGGTGGAGGTTCCCGAGGGGAGCGTTGTCGCGACAATCGATCCCGGCCGGATGAGCCAGGCGGTGGACAACCTCGTCGACAACGCGTTGCGTTTCGCTCCGACCGGAACCGAGGTCGTACTGACGGCCCGCGCGGACGGGACCGATCTGGTCGTCGAGGTGGCCGACGACGGACCGGGGTTCACTACAGACTTCCTGCCGCACGCTTTCGAACGCTTCCGTCGACCTGATGCGAGCCGCTCCCGCGAGGGCGGCGGCGCCGGCCTCGGTCTCGCCATCGTCCGCGCCATCGCGCTCGCTCACGGCGGTCGGGCCGCGGCCGACAATCGGCCGGACGGCGGCGCCTGCGTCCGGCTCACGCTCCCCCGCGCCGTGACGGCCGGCGATGGGGTCGCGGTTCAGCGCGGAACCTCGCGCCGCGGATCCCCGCCGGGCGCATAGGCATGTTCGCGGTATGCGGCGCCGACGTAGATGACCGGGCACGGCCAGTAGGGCAGGGACGGTGTCCCGACGACCCCGGGCAACATGGTCGTGTCGTCGTCACGCCGACGGCTGAGAACGACGAGCTGGGTGTGTCCGGCCGCGCGACGGAGGGCCCCGCTGTGCCCATCCTCGTCCGGCAGGGTCTGCAGTGTGACACCGCGGGCCTTCGCCTCGTCGTGCGCGAACTGAGCCGCGGTCGCGTGCGCGAGCCCGCTCGACACCCCGACGGCCACGTGCAGCAGGTTCCCGGCATCAGAGGACTTCCACGACCCGGGGATCACGGCGACCGGGCAGTGGGCGCGTTCGGCGACGCGCTGACTCACCGACCCGAGCAGGGCAGGCCCATCACTACGACCCCGCGTTCCGACGACGAGCATGTCCGCGTCGAGGCTCAGCTCGAGCAATGCCTGCACCGGCGGGCCGTAGTCGATCAGCGTGGTCACCGGGACTCCCGGCTGGCGTACGGAGGCGGCTGCCGCGGCGGCGGTCAGCAGCTGGTCGGCGAGACCGTGGGCGGGCCGACCGCCGTCCCATTCGGCTGCCGGGGCGCCGGGGTCGGCGGGGATGACGGTGACGATGAGCAGGGTGCAGCCACGGAGACGGCATTCGTCCACCGCCCACTGTGTGGCGGTACGAGCGCCGACGGAGCCGTCCGCCCCGACGATGATGCGCGCACGGCTCACGGTGACTCCGATGGTCGACTCTCCTTAGTCACCATGCTGCTCGGCTGGGTAGCGGACGAGCAGGGCCACACGTCCCGACCGGACCGGTCCTAGGTCCGGCGTACCTCGGCTCCGTAGACCGCGGCCTGGGTACGCCGCTCCATGCCGAGCTTGGAGAGCAGTCCCGAGACGTAGTTCTTCACCGTCTTCTCGGCCAGGAAGAGTCGCTCGCCGATCTGGCGGTTGGTCAGCCCGTCGGCGATGAGCTCCAGTATTTCGCGCTCGCGGTCGGTCAACGACGCCAGCCGCTCGTCCTTGGGGGCACCGTCCCGCAGCCGGGTCAGCAACCGCTCGGTGACGGCCGGGTCGAGCAGCGACTTGCCGTCGGCCGCCTGCCGGATCGCGTCGACCAGGCTCGACCCGCGGATCTCCTTGAGCAGGTAACCGGCGGCACCGGCCATGACGGCCGCGAAGACCGCGTCGTTGTCGTCGTAGGAGGTGAGGATCAGGCACCGGACCTCGGGCATGGAGGACCGGATGTCCCGGCACACGTCGATGCCGCTGCCGTCGGGCAGCCGGGCGTCCAGGACGGCGACGTGCGGACGCGCGGCGGGTATGCGGGCGAGTGCCTCGCTCGCGGTGGCCGCTTCGCCGACGACCGTGAGTCCGTCCTCGGCCTCGAGCAGGTCGGCGATTCCCCGGCGCACGATTTCGTGGTCGTCGAGCAGGAACACCCGGATCGGCTGCGGGCCACCTTCGCCGCTCATGTCAGTGGGATCGTCCATTGCAGGCGGGTTCCTTTTCGGTCCGATGGTGAGTCTTGCGGTGTCCCGGTGGTGATGCGCAGGTCTCCCCCGCGTCGTTCGGCCCGCTCGCGCAGGTTGGCGAGGCCGCTGCGGCGTTCGACGTCGCCGATGCCGACACCGTCGTCGACGACCTCGAGGACGGCCTCCGTGGCGCTCGCCGCGAGGGACACCTCTGCCTGGGAGGCATGGGCGTGCCGGGCGACGTTGGTGAGCGCCTCGCGGGTCACCGCAGCCAGATCGTCGACCACTGCCTCGGGAACGACCGCGTCGATGGGGCCGCTGAACCGTACCCGCGGCTCGAAGGAGAGCATCGTATCCACCTCCGCCACGACCTGCAGGAGAGTGGCCCGGACCGTGCCGGTCGAGGGGCCGAGCGGGCCGCGCAGCTGGAAGATCGAGGTCCGGATCTGCCGGATCGTGTCGTCGATGTCGGTGACGACGCGGTCGAGGCGCTCGGCCCGGGCATCGGCGCCCAGCCCGGAGGCCACGCTCTGCACCGTCAGGCCGGCGGCGAAAAGTCGCTGGATGACGTGGTCGTGCAGGTCACGGGCGATCCGGTCACGGTCCTCGAGCAGCGCCACCCGCTGCTGGTCGGCGCGGGCGTCGGCGAGTTCCAGCGCAACCGCCGCGTGGTTGGCGAATGTCGTCGCCATATCGAGGTCGGCCTCGTCGAAGAGATGCCGCCCGTGCATCCGGCCGACCACCAGAGCACCCCGGTTGCGCTGCGTTCCGACGAGCGGCAACACGATCACCGGTCCGACGTGCAGGACGTCGGACAGGTGCACATGGAAGCGGGGCTCCTGCGTCACGTCGCCGACCAGGACCGGGCGCCCGCTCTCGAACGCCAACCCCACCAGCGTGTTCTCGACCGGGTAGACGATGCCGGTCAGCTCGTCGGCGCGGGCGCCGGCGGCGACCTCGACCCGCAGCCTCCCGTCGGCGGTCGGCAGGACCACGGTCACGATGTCGGCGGCGGCGACCTGACGGGCCTGACGGGCGATCAGTCGCAGCGGCTCCTCGCCCTCGACGGAGAGCAGCTGCCGGGTGATCTGGGTCGAGGCCTGCAACCAGTCCTGGCGCAGCTCGGCCTTCTCGAACAGGCGGGCGTTCTCGATGGCGATGCCCGCGGTGGCCGCGAGCGCGGTCACCAACTCCTCGTCCTCGGCGGTGAATTCTCCGGCCTCGGACTCGGTGAGGTAGAGGTTTCCGAACACCTCGTCGCGGACCCGGATCGGGACGCCGAGGAAGCTCGACATGGGCGGGTGATGGGCCGGAAAGCCGGCGGACCGGATGTCGTCCGACATCGTGCGCAGCCGGACCGGCCGTGGGTCGTCGATCAGCGCACCGAGCAGGCCCTTGCCCGACGGGAGCGGGCCGATCCGCGCCGCGGTCTCGTCGTCGATCCCGACGTGGACGAACTCCTCCAACCCGCCCCCGGGCGCCAGCACCCCCAGCGCGCCGTAGCGGGCCCGCACGAGCTGGCAGGCGGCCTCGACGATCCTGCGGAGTACGACCGGCAGGGTGAGGTCTCCGATGATCATCTTGTTCGCGGTGAGCAACCCGCGCAGGCGTCCCTGGGCCGCGATGACGTCCTGGGCCCGATCGACGAGCTGGATCAGCAGCTGGTCCAGCTCGAGCCTCGGGGCGTCGATGAACTCGAGCGCAGTGGGTTCCTGCTGCCCGTGCCCGCCCGAACCGTCCGTTGCCATCAACCTCAAAGGTATATCGAGATCACCTGGCCGTGGCCCGATCCTCCTCCGTCCGGAGCGCGCCCGGTCCGCGGCCGCCGGGCGCCTGGGGCGGGCATAGGCGCCCGGGCCGTCGCCGGTGGTCGTCGCAGCTGGATCCGACATCGGAGTCGTCGTCCTCCCGTCCGCGTGGATGAACACGTCGAATTTGCCATCCGCCCTCACGGGCGGGAAGGGACGAACGTCCCGTGCTCACAGCGGTGGACCGCGGCCCGTGACGGCCGCGGCCCACCCTGCGTGCGTCGTACTAGAGAGCCCAGCGGTGCCGCTGGACGAAGGGCAGGCGGGCCCAGGCCCGGCCCAGGCCCCAGGTCGTCCCGGCGTACGTCGCGGCCAGCACCACCAGGACCACCGCGTAGATGAAGTGGTAGTCCACCAGCGGGTTGGTCGAGCCGCTCGGCGTGCCCGCGGCGGTGTGCTGGGCCAGCGGGTACTCCGCGAACCACATGAGGGCGAGCAGGAGGACCCCCGCGACGGCGGTGAATCGCACGGCGACGCCGGCGATCAGGGCCACGCCGATGCCGAGCAGGGCGAGCATGAACAGCCAGTTGGTCCAGCCGGCACCCGCGATGGAGTGGAACCACGACTGGAACGGGCCCACCTCGACGGAGGAGAGGAACCCCTTCGTGGGAGAACCGCCGTGGATCCAGGCCTGGTTCGACGGCGTCGAGTAGCTCCAGCCGAAGGTCTTGTCCAGGAACGCCCACAGAAATGCGAACCCGGTGGCGATCCGCAGGACCGCCAACGCCTTGGCGGCGGTCGAGGTCATCATCGATCCCTTGACCTCAGGGATCTCCGCGTGCGTCGACTCGGCGCCTCCCGAACGATGAAGCGTCATGACTCTTCCTTTCCGTGTGTCGCGGTTGACGGTCCAACCTTGACATTCGGAAAGCGTTGCCACCCGGGGCTAACAGACCCCCTTTGCGGGGACCAAGGTCATTCCGAAGGGTCAGTGCGGATCGACGGGTTGCCAGCCCTCACCGCAGGGACCACCGTCGGCGGACCCCGTGACGGTCACCTCGTCACCGGAGGGCGTCAGCAGCGGGTTGTAGAACGTGGCGATCTCGACACTGGACTGGGGGACGTAGTGGAAGATCAGCGACCGGCGGAACCGGTCCGTCGTCCGGTTGGGACCTGATCCGTGCACCATGTTGCCGTGGAAGAAGAGCACGTCCCCGGCCGTCATCTCGGTCTGCAGCTTCTCCATCTCGTCCGGCACCACGATCTCGCCGGACGAGAACGACTCGCCCATGTCCGCCTCACCCGGGCAGACCAACTCGTAGCGATGGGATCCCGGTACGACGGTGAGCCCGCCGTTGTCGCCGTCGCAGTCGTCGATGGCGATCCAGGCGGCGATGCACGTCTCCGGGTGGGTACGCAGGGAGAGATTGTCCTGGTGCAGTGCCTGACCGCGCGCGGTCGGCGGCTTGAAGTAGAACATCGACTGCGCGGCCAGCGGCGGGCCGATCATCTCGGTCACCGGGCCGATCAGCCGCGGGTCGAGCATCCAACGCCGGGCGAGCCGCCCGACCGGGAGGTCGGTGCGCCGGTGCGGATGCACGAACCGGGGGTAGCGGGCGAGCACGTCGTCGTCGGGGACGTGGTCGTCGTGACCGATCGAGTGATCGGCGTCGACCTGGGCCATGAATGCCGCACGGATCTCGGCGAGCTCGTCCGCGGCCAGCACCGAACGCACCTGAACCACGCCGTTGCGCGTGTATTCGTCGGCCAGACCGGTCTCGCGGTCGAGAACGATGTTGGTCACACCAGGCTCCTTCGCTGCACGGTGAGCAGGCCGGCGTCGATGTTAGCGGTGATCAGCCGGCACCGGAGGCGGCGCTGGTCGCCACGGTGGTCGCCCAGTCCGCCGCCGTGCGGTCGCCGAGCCCGGGCACGTCGGGCAAGGCCACGAAGGCGCTGACCGCGAGTTGGAAGGTCGCGTTGACCGCATCCGGAACGTCCATCGTCATCGCGATCCGCGCGGCGGCGCGGTTGTCCGTGCGGGCCGCGGAGGCCAGCTGCACCGCCTTGGCCCAGGGCGGGCGACGACCAGGCACCAGCTTCACGTCCGGTTGTGCCGCGACCTCGAGCAATGCCGCGTCGAACGGTTGGCCGAGCGCGGTGGCCGCCAGATCGACGGCGACGATCCCGGCGTAGGTGAAGGCGTCCGCCAACCGCTGGAACGCCCCCGCCTCGACGAACTGCTCGACGAGCAGGTCGCGCCCCGTCGTGTCACCGCGCAGATGCGCCGCGACGATCGCCACACCTCGCTGGGTGAGCCGACCCTGCTCCGGGGTCATCGCTGCCTCTCCTGCCGGGGTCATCGCCGACCAGACTAGGCCCGTGCCGCGGTCAGCCGAGGCGGGTGGCGAGCCAGCGCCGCGCGACCCGCGCCTGGCCGGCCTGGAACTCGCGCACGGTAGGAAGGCCGGGCTGTGGTGGTCGCAGCGACGCGTGCGTGAAGAGGCCCGCGATCGCGGCGAGCAGCACGAGGACGACCTCGGGGGCGGCGCGGGCCGCGTGTGGATGCCGGGCGAGGAGCCAGTCGACGTCCGGGCCGCCCTGCATCCCGACGCTGGGCGCAAGTCCGAGGACGTCGAGCACCGGCGCGCCTCGCCGGGCATGTGGCCAGTCGAGGAAGACGACCGACCCGTCCGCGCGGATGAGCATGTTGTCCGCGCGCAGGTCGAGGTGCAACAACGTGTCACCGGCCGCCGCCTCGACCCAGCGGTCCTCCAGAGCCACGAGCCGGCCGAGGTGCCGCCGCGACCAGTCGTCCAGGCCGTCCGGCGTCCGCTCCGCCAACGATCGCCAGCCGCAGAAGAGTCCTGGTTCGTCCGCAACATCCCGAACGTCCGGCAGTGGTGGCGGCGTCAGCACCTCGTGCAGGTCGACGATCGCGTCGACCACCCGGGCCAACTCGTCCCGGCGCCACGGCAGCGCGGGGTGTGCGCCGTCCACGTCCTCGTAGATCAGGGCGACCCATTCCCCGTCGTCGTGGACCCCGAGCAGGCGGGCGACGGGTGCGTCGGCAGGCAGCACCCCGGTGATCCGGGCCTCAGCGCGGTGCAGATCGGGCGAGTGACGGTTCTGTGCGCTGCTGACCGCCTTGACGAAGACCCGGCGGCCGTCATCGAGCGTGAGGCGGGCGGCGAGCCCCGGGGAAAAGCCGGTCGGCTGGGTCACGGCCGCGACCACCCGACCGCCAATCTCCCCCTCGATCGCGAGCCGGACGGGGTCCGGCACCCGGTCCCAGGGCAGCCGTACGCCGCGAGCCGGGGGGCCAGGCGAGGTCATGACGCCATCGTGCCCGGCGAGCCGCTTGCGAGGCGACGCCTTATCATCGTGCCCACAGTCCGAGGGCGAGTGCCGAGGAGCGATCCGTGAGCGACGAGCGCGACCGGCCGTCCTGGCCTGAGGAACAGACCGCCGACCGGCCCCCGCCGCGCAACGGCCAGCCCATCGGGGCGCTGCTGCTGGGCCTGGTGTCGCTCGCCGGGGTGTTCCTCTTCCGCTCCGTCTTCATCAGCGTGATCGCCGGCCTGCTCGCAGTCGTCTTCGGCGTGCTCGCGCTGCGCCAGGTCAAGCGGGGCATCGCCGATAAGCGCGGCTTCGCCATCGGGGGCATCGTGCTCGGCGGGCTCGGTCTCGTCGTGTCGGTCGTCCTGCTGGTGCTCTCCTACCACCTCTACAACGACTGCAAGAACAAGATCGGCCACGCCCCGAGCCAGAGCGAGCTCACCCAGTGCGTCAAGCACAAGTCCTGACGGTCAGCCACCCGGTCTGACGGTCAGCGCACCGTTGCGCCACCCACTCCTATGCCCTTGCTTCGCCGGGCGAAGCAAGGGCATAGGGCCGCTCAATAGCGCGGTCGTCGTCGGGAGTTGAAGAAGTCCGTCGACGGCTTGAGCCACAGCAGAACGACGACCGCGATATCCACCAGCAGGCTGATGATGCCGAGGCTCTTGGTCGACCCGAGGCCGGCGCCGGCGAGCCCGGACAGGCCGCTGACGATGCCGAGGACCAGCAGCACCGTCGTGACGATGCGAGCCCAGTTGCGGCCGCGGCGGACCTGCAACGCCAGCAGGATGTAGAGCGCGGTGAAGACGATGCCGACGACGATCGCGATCGCCCGGGCGATGTTGTAGGCGGAATTGATCTGTGCGTCGGTATAGGACTTGTTGGCGTCGCGGATGGCGTTGACGAAGCCGGTCCGGTCGGTCAGCGACACGATCGCCGTGATCAGGCCGATCACTGCGGTGATGATCATCAGTGCGGATGCCCAGTTGACCTCTTTAGGCATCGGCAAAGGGGTCGGAGCGGCCGGCTGCTGACCGTAGCCCGGGTACGGCCCCTGCGGGTACTGACCGGGTGGGGGAGCCTGGCCCGGCGGGTATTGGCCCTGCGGGTACTCGCCGGGGGGCGGATATTGCCCTGGCGGTGGGTATTCGCCGGGCGGTGGGTACTGGCCCGGCGGCGGATATTGCCCCGGCGGTGGGTACTGGCCCGGTGGCGGCCCCTGCCCGGCCGGATCCTGGCTCTGAGAGGGGTCGTCCCGCTGCCTGTCCGGATCGTCCGGGGGGCCCGAGCCGTAGCCGGTCACCATGTCCTCCTCGTGGCGGTCGGTGGCCCGCCGGGCGGTGCCGCCCGCTGCAGGCCCATGCGGCTCAGCTTGGCACGAATCGACCCGCCGGCGCAGCATCGGTGCGTCGGCGGGTCGGTGCGCTGCACCCGTTCGTCGGTCATCCGCACCGGCTACGGCGGAGGCGCGCCGAGCGACTCCCAGTACTCGTTGAGCTGGCCCTGCACCTTGATGAACCAGATGAAGGCGCCGGCGATCGGGATCAGCGCCCAGAAGCCGGTAAGTCCCGTGACCCTGCTCTGCCGACCGGTCAGCCGCATCATCTCGTTGATCTCGGCCGGGACCAGGAAGATTGTGACGATGCCGATCAGGAAGTAGATCAGCAGGCCGAGTCCCCCGCCGACGCCGATCCCGCTGTGGTCCTTGACCTCTTTCTGGGTCTGGTAGACCCAGTAGAAGCAGTAGATCCCCAGGGTGACGATCGCGAGCAGGATGCTCATGCCGACCTTGCGGGTTTCACCCAGCGGGCCGGTCGGGCCGGGATAGGCGCCGTACGGCGGCTGCGCCGGATACTGCGTGGCCGCAGGAACCGCCGGACCGCCCTCACCGGCCGGCGGCGGCACGGTCTCCGGATTGGTGTTCTCTGGTGCCTCCGCGGTCGGCAGCCCGGTCTCGGACTTCTCCGGTTGCGGCGATTCAGTCGGCTCTTGCCCGCCGGCCGGTGGCGATCCGGAATCTGACATGGCGTCACTCCCCCGATAAAAAACCAGCCTCGCACGGATCGGTCTTCGGGCGCAGGCGTCCGACGGATCGGGCCGATCCACCCGATTAATGCTCGAGGAGTGACACGCCGGATGTCCCCGGTGTCGGGAGTCAGGCCCGCCAGAGCGGACGGACCGTAGTCACAGTGCGCCGGTACCGGGCATATGCCTCGTCGTACCGCTCCCGCACCTCGGCCCGTGGCGTCACGGTCCGGGCTCCGGCCCGCCACACCTTGTCGTCGACCGGCTCCCCGAGTGCGGCCCACGCGACCAGCACTGCTCCCCGGGCGCCGACCTCCGGCTCGGCGGGAACCTCCAGCGGCCGGTCGAGCACGTCGGCGAACACCTGGGTCCAGGGGACAGAGCTGGTGCCTCCGCCGCAGACGGCCAGCCGCCCGGCGAGGCCGGCCGCCTCGAGACAGTGCCGCGCCGCGAACGCCACCGCCTCGCAGACGGCGCGGACGATGTCGGCGCGGGTGGTCTGCAGCGAGACTCCCGCGACCTGCCCCCGCGCCCGGGTGTCGACGAACGGCGCGCGCTCCCCGGACGGCGACAGGAACGGCAGCGCGGAGACGCCGCGGGCACCCGGCGGGCTCTGCGCCAGCAGCGGTCCGAGATCGGTGACGCCGAGGCCGAAGAGGTCCAGCAGCCATTCGAGGCTCGCCGTCCCGACCATCGCCGGCATGGCACGCAGCCATCGGCCGGGCTCGGGAAGGCACAGCCACATCCCGGCCGGCTCGGCGAAGGGGTCGAGGTGCACCTCGTCGGTGAGCACCTGGCAGGCCAGCGTCGTCCCGATCGTGAGCAGCCCGTCGCCGGGCTCGGCGACACCGCTGCCCAGGGCGCAGGCCGGCAGGTCGAACGGCCCGCAGGTCACCGGAAGCCCGACCGGCAGGTCCAGCAGTGCGGCGCCGCGGCGGTCGAGGCTCAGCACGGTCCCCGGCGGCGCCGGCGGCGCCAGCAGGGGCGTCCGGTCGGTCAGCCCGCACGAGGCGATCGCGGCGGCGTCGTAGCGCCGGGTCGTGACGTCGAGGAACGGCAGCGAGGCGTCGGAGGCGTCGACGGTGACCGTCCCGGTGAGGCGCTGCGCGATCGCGTCGGTGCAATAACCCGCGACCACCGCCCGGTCCAGCGCCTCCGGCTCGTCGGCGGCCAGGGTGGCGAGCAGCGGTCCGTGGCAGCCCGGGAAGATCCCCGACCCGGTACGCCGGTAGACCTCGTCGACGATCCCGTCCTCCCGCCACCGGTCGACGAGCGGGCCGGCCCGGCCGTCCAGCCACGAGATCGGCGGCCGGGTGGCGTGACCGTCCGCGTCGCGCAGCCACAGCCCGTCGCCCTGACCGGTGAGCGCGATCGCGGTGACCGGCTCGGTCAGCGCCGCGGCGACCTCCTTGACGACGGTCGCGACGGTGTCCACGACCTCGTCGAGGTCGTGTTCGGCGCGACCGTCGGCCGGGCGGAGGAGCCGGGTCGGCCGGCTGGCTGCGGCGACGGCGCGGCCGTCCCGGTCGAAGGCGGCCGCCTTGGTGACCGAGGTGCCGGCATCGACACCGATGATCATGCCCGGCCGGCGCCGACGTCGGGGTTGGCGAGATGGAGCAACGGCTCGCCCCGGGACAGCCGGCCTACCTCGGCCGCCACGATCCGGGCCGCGCGGTGCGCCGTCTCCCGGGTGGCGCCGGCCAGATGCGAGGTGGCCACGACGTTGGGCAGGTCGCGCAGCGGCCAGTCCTCGGGCGGCGGCTCGACGTCGTACACGTCGAGGGCCAGTCCGCCGAGCCGACCGGACCGGAGCGCTGCGGTGACGGCGGCGTAGTCGAGTAGCCCGCCGCGGGCGGTGTTGACCAGTACTGCGTCGTCGGGCAGCAGCGCGAGCTTGTCGGCGTCGATGAGGTTGCGGGTGGACTCGGTGAGCCGGGCGTGCAGGCTGACCACCCGGCTGCGGCGCAGCAGGTCCTCGAGCGGGACGAGTTCGATGCCGTCCGCGGCGATGGCGGACGGGTCGACGTAGGGGTCGGCGACCAGGACGTGCGCTCCGAACGCGGTCAGCACCCGTGCGACGATCCGGCCGATGGCGCCGTAGCCGACCAGCCCGACGGTGCTGCCGTCGAGTTCGGTTCCGGCCTCCTCGTAGGCGTAGAGGTCGCCGCGCCAGCGCCCGGCTTTCAGGCCCGCGTCCGAGACGGTGATCCGGCGCATGGCGGCGAGCATCAGGCCGACGGCGTATTCGGCCGCGGCGGCGGCGTTGCGCCCGGGGGTGAACGTGACGGCGATCCCGCGCCGGGTGGCGGCGGCGAGATCGACATTGACCGGCCCGCCGCGGGCCACGGCCACCAGGCGCAGCTCCGGGTCGGCGGCGAGGACCCGGTCGGTGAACGGCGCCATCTCGGTGGCCACCGCCTCGGCGTTGCCCAGCGCGGCGATCACCTGGTCCTCGGTGCCGCTCGCCTCGTGCACGGTGCCGACCGGGCCGAACGGCTCGTGCGGCCAGGGCAGCGTCAGCTCGGCGATCTCCAGCTTCGTCTCGCCCAGTTCGGTGCGCAGGGCGTCGGCGAGCAGGGCGTTGCTGACGAAGTGATCGCCGGCGGTCAGTACTCGCACTACGACTTCTCTTCGTAGTCGACGATGTGGGCGACCTTCTCGGCGCTCGGCGACGCCGGGTCGAAGGCATAGCCGATCCACTCGGCCACGATCTTCTTTGCCAGCTCCGGCCCGATCACCCGGGCACCCATCGTCAGGACCTGGCAGTCGTTGGACTTGATGGACCGCTCGGCGGAGTAGGAGTCGTGCGCGACGGTCGCCCGCACGCCCGGGACCTTGTTGGCCGTGATGCACATGCCGATCCCGGTGCCGCAGATCAGGATCGCCCGGTCCACGTCGCCGGCGGCCACCGCCTGGGCGGCGTCGAGCGCCACCAGCGGGTAGTCGGTGGAGTCGGCCTCGTCCGGTACGCCGACGTCGCGCACCTCGCCGACCCGGGGGTCGTCGCGCAACTGGTCGCGCAGCAGGTTCTTCAGCACCACGCCGGCGCTGTCCGCCCCGACGGCGATCCGCATTCCGCTCACTCGTATTCCCCTCTCTGTCATGTCCCACCGCACCGCGCGGCGATCACGGCGCCGGTGGCGTCGGCGATCAGCGCCAGCGACGTCGCGCCCGGATCGGGACTGCCGCTGCCCCGGTCACCCAGCCGGGCGGCCCGCCCGGTCCTCGCCGTCATGCCGGCCGTGCCGGCGGCCGCGTCGGCCGCGGCCCGGGCGGCGATCTGCCAGGCCTGCGCGACCGGTAGGCCGGCGTGGTCCCGCAACGCCCGCCGGAACGGGTCGAGCGCGTCGAGCATCGTCTTGTCGCCGACCTTCGCGCCGCCCAGTTCGACGATCCCGTCGTACCCCGCGTCGACGGCGTCGGTGAGCATCGCGAGGGTCACCTCCGGCGCACCGGACCGCGCCAACGCCGCACCGATCTCGGTGAAGAGCACGCCGTAGAGCGCGCCGGACGCGCCGCCGGCGGCGTCGGCCATCGCGGTTCCGGCGGCCAGCAACGCGGTGCCGATCGATGCCGGGTCGGCACCGTCGACGCCGCTCGACCGCGCCGCGGCCAGCGCGCCGCGCAGCCCGCGGACCATGCCCAGGCCGTGATCGCCGTCCCCGGCGACGGCGTCCAGCCGGCCGAGGTTGTCCTCGTCCTTCTCCACCGCCTCCAGCGCCGCGGCCAGCACCTCGCCGGTGATCCCGCCCCCGTCGGGCGGGATCTCGGCGGTGTCCTCGGCCGGAGCCCCAGCCCGGACATAGCCGGCGACGTCCTCCTCGCCGGCGACCGGCGCGAACGACCGGAAGGCCGGCGTGTCGCACGGGGCGTCGTAGAGCTCCGCGAGCTCGTCGTCGAGGACCATCAGCGACAGGGAGAGGCCGGCCATGTCCAGCGAGGTGACGAACTCCCCGACCTCGGGCCGGTGCAGGCGCAGCCCGGCCGCGCTGAGTCGGCGGTGGATGCGCTTGTAGGTGACGAACAGCTCCTCGTACTTCGTGCGCCCGAGACCGTTGACCAGGACGGCGACCCGGCCGGCGCCGACAGCGGGCAGCTCGGCAAGCACCGTGTCCACCAGGATGTCGGCCAGCTCGTCGGCGCCGACCCGCTCCGCGGTGCGCACCCCGGGCTCCCCGTGGATCCCGAGGCCGAGCTCCATGTGGCCGCTGTCCACGGTGAACAGTGGCTCGGACTGACCCGGCAGGGTGCACCCGGCGAAGGCGACCCCGAAGGTGCGGGTGGCGGCGTTGGCCTTCCGCGCGGCCGCTTCGACCCCGGCGAGATCGTCGCCCCGCTCGGCGGCGGCACCAGCCACCTTGAACACGAAGAGGCCGCCGGCCACGCCGCGGCGGTCGCCCGTGCGCTCGGCCGAACCGGTGGCGACATCGTCGGTCACCAGGACCGTGCGGTTGTCGATCCCCTCGCCGGCGAGGCGGCGGCCGGCGAGGCCGAAGTGCATGATGTCGCCCGCGTAGTTGCCGAAGCTGAACAGCACCCCGGCGCCGCCGTCGGCCGCCTTGGCGGTCCGGTAGACCTGTTCGGCGCTGGGGCTGGTGAAGACGTCACCGATGACCGCCGCGTCGGCGAGCCCCGGTCCGACCAGCCCGGCGAACGCCGGGTAGTGCCCGCACCCGCCACCGATCACGACCGCGACCTTGCCCGCCCGCGGCGCCTGCCGGCCGACCACGCCGAAGGCGCCCGGGACCTGGCGCAGCGTGCGGCCGTACGCCGACACCAGGCCGTCCATCCAGTCGGCCTTGAAGGTCTCGGCCGTCCCGAGCAGGGTCATCGGCGCTCCTCCGCGGCGGTCGGGGCGACGAGGAGGGCGAGCAGGGTGGTGCGCACCTCGTCGAGGTCGGCGGCGACCTCGTCGGCGAGCGCGAGCGCGTCGGGCTTCGGGGGATAGGTCGGGTTGGGGATCGCGACCACCGTCATGCCCGCCGCGTGCACCGCCCGGATGCCGTTGCTCGAGTCCTCGACTCCGGCGCACTGCGGGCCCGGCGTCCCGAGGCGGCGGGCCGCCTCGACGTAGACGTCCGGGCTGGGTTTCCCGCGCGGCACCTCGGCACTGGACACGGTCGCGGTGAAGTCGCCGACCAGGTCATGGGTCTCGAGCACGGCGTCGATCAGCCGGCGGGGCGCCGAGGACGCCAGCGCGATCGGCACCCGGTCGCTCACGTCGCGCACCATCGCCCGCGCGCCGGGCAGCAGTGGCGAGCGTCCCTTTTCCAGCGCGTCGACCATGTCGTCGACGACCGCGGTCTCCACCTGCCCGGCGGGCTCGACGTCGCCGGCAACCTTCGCGAGGTAGGCCGCCCACTCCGGCGCGCTCATGCCCTGCACCGCCGCGGTGTGCTCGGCGCTCCAGGTCGCGCCGTGCCGGTCGGCGTAGCGGGCCCACATCTCCTCCCAGAGATGCTCGCTGTCGACCAGTACGCCGTCCAGGTCGAAGACCACAGCCCGCAGGCCGGGCGTCGTGGAGGGCACGACGGCACGTCCTTTCTCACAGACAGGCAGGTGTACTTCACGTACGGCGTGATACATCGCCACCCTCACATGCCGCCCTGACCCTGTCCACCCCGCCCCCGCGACCTAACATCGTGGTCCGCAACATCACACCGACCGACGACGGGACGCTGGGTTTCGATGGTCACAGACGGCGTGGTCGCGGGGATCGACGTGGCGACCGCGACGGTGCGGGTCAGTTGCGTCGCGGCCGACGGGTCGATCCGCTCCCTCGGATCCGCACCCTTGCCGGAGCCGGCCCGGCCCGGCGGCGGCCGCAGCGAGCAGGACGCGACCACCTGGTGGCCGGCGGTGTGCCGGGCGCTGCGGGAGGCGACGTCGGCCCTGCCGGGACAGGGCGGCGAGGTGCGCGCCGTCGCCGTCGCGGCGACCTCCGGCACGATCGTCCCGGTCGACCGGGACGGCCGCCCGGTCGGCCCGGCGCTGATGTACGACGACCGGCGCGGCGCCGCGCAGAACGAGATCGCGCAGCGGGCCGGCCGGGACAGGTGGGCCCGGCTCGGGCTGGCCGTGTCGCCGACCGCGGCCCTGGGCCGGATCGGCTGGCTCGCTGCGCACCGAACCGACCGGCCGGTGTGGCGGGTACTGCACACCGCGGACCTGGTCGGCTGGGCGCTCACCGGAGCACCGGTTCCGGCCGATTGGAGTCACGCGCTCAAGAGCGGCTACGACCCCCGCGCCGGCGAATGGGCGACGGAGGCGTTCGCCGCGCTCGACGTCGAGCCGGGCTGGCTGCCCCCGGTCGTTGCACCGACCACGCCGGTGGGCAGCGTCTCGGCCGCGGCGGCGGCCGAGACCGGACTGCCGGTCGGCTGCGAGCTGCGACTCGGGATGACCGACGGCTGCGCCGGGCAACTCGCCTGCGGTGCGGTCGCACCCGGCCAGTTCGTCGGCGTACTCGGCACGACGTACGTCCTCAAGGGCGTCACCGAGCACCTGGTCACCGACCCGACCGGCGCGCTCTACAGCCACCGTCACCCGGACGGCTGGTGGCTCCCGGGCGGCGCCTCCAACACCGGCGGCGAGGCGCTCGCCGACACCCCGAGGGAACGGCGGGCGTCGCTGGACGAGGCGGCGGCGAAACACGGTCCGGCGTCGGTAGTCAGCTATCCGCTGCGGCGGGACGGCGAACGCTTCCCCTTCGTCACCGCGGACGCGCGTGGCTTCACCCTCGGCTCCCCCGCCGACGACGTCGACCGGTACCGCGCCGCGCTGGAGGGCGTGGCGTTCCTCGAGCGGCTCGCGGTCGACCGGGTCCGCGCGCTCGGGGTCACCGTCGACCCGCCGATGTACGCCGCGGGCGGCGGCAGCCGCAGCCCGGTGTGGTCGCGGATCCGCGCGACGGCGCTCGGGGTGCCGGTGCAGGTCGCCGACCACGCCGACACGGCGTTCGGCGCGGCCCTGCTCGCCGCGGCGGGAAGCGTGCACACCGACCTCGGTGCGGCGAGCCGCGCGATGGTCGCTCCCGGCACCCTCGTCGAGCCCGACCCGTCCGAGCAGGACGCGCTGGACCGCAGCTACCGCCGTTTCGTCGACGCTTTGGTCAACCGCGGATGGGTGGCGCCCTCCTCCTCCGCATAGCCGGCCGGCTTAGGGACAGCCCCCGCCGGCGCGCGACATCGGACCGTCTACTCGCAAGAACGGCCCGGATATGCGAGTACAGCGCACGATGATGCCCGGCCGTAGCCGCCGCCCCCCGAGATGCCGGTAGCATCGACGCTGCTACTCCGGTAGCATTGGGCCCGTGAAGATCAGCGTGAGCGTGTCGGACGACGACCTCGCCGTACTCGACGAATACGCCCGTACGTCCGGGCTGAAGTCCCGATCCGCCGCCATCCAGCACGCGATCCGGCTCCTGCGACAGGCCGACCTGGAGGACGACTACGCCGCGGCGTGGCAGGAGTGGGAGTCCTCGGGCGAACAGGCGGCATGGGAGGGGACCGTCGACGACGGGCTCGTCGATGCGCCGCGGTGACCTCCGGCTGGCCGATCTCGATCCGGTCCGTGGCAACGAAGCGAACAAGCGCCGGCCCGTGATCGTCGTCAGCAACGATCAGGCCAATGCAACCGCGGCCAGGCTCGGACGGGGCATCGTCACGGTGGTCCCGGTGACCAGCAACGTCACGCGGGTCTTCCCGTTCCAGGTCCTCCTCCCGGCGGACCGGACCGGGCTGCGGGTGGACTCGAAGGCGCAGGCAGAGCAGGTCCGGTCCATCGCGGTGGAGCGACTCGGCACGGTCCTCGGTCGGATCCCCATTCCGATCATGGATCAGCTCGACGACGCCCTCCGCCTCCATCTCCAGCTATAACTCGCGCGATGCGGCGTACCCCTCACCCATGACGGGCGCCCTGCGTCCCTGGCCCGGCGACATCGTGCGTCCTACTCGCAAGATCGACCGAATATGCGAGTACGGCGCACGATGATGCCCGGCTGCGGCGGCAGGCCGCGTCGGCGGCGGCAACATCGGACGCGCAGGACTGACGCCGTACGGCCGGCCCGGAGAACAAACGCACTAGTAGTGCGTTATGGACGTCTGGCACGGCGTGTCGCGGACCCAAACGCACTAGTAGTGCGTTTGTTCGGCCCCCGGGGTCAGGTGACCTTGACGGTCACGCCGGTGAGGCTCTCGGACAGGCTCCAGAGCCGCTCAGCAGTCGCCGTGTCGTGGGAACGACCGCTCGACTGCACGATCTTCGGGTGACCGCGCTGCTCGAACATCCCGTCCGGACCGATGAACGCGCCGCCCGGCGCGTCCGGCACGGTGGCGGCGTAGAGGATCGGCAGCGCACCCATCTGCGCGCTCTGCGCGAACAGGGCGTTCGAGATGCCCATGAGCCGGTCCTGGACGGACTGGGTGTGGAACTGCAGGTTGGTGGCGGCGTAGCCGGGATGGGCGGCCAGCGCCTTGCGGGTCGAGCCGGCCACCGTCAGCCGGCGTTGCAGCTCGTAGGTGAAGAGCAGGTTGGCCAGCTTGGCCTGCCCGTAGGCCTGCCACCGGCTGTACCGACCGCGCTCCCAGTTCAGATCGTTGAGCCGGATGGCTCCCATCCGGTGCCCGTTGCTCGACACCGTGGCGACCCGGTCGGTGATCCGGTCCAGCAGCAGCCCGGTCAGCGCGAAATGGCCGAGGTGGTTGGTGCCGATCTGCAGCTCGAAGCCGTCGGCCGTGCGACGCAGCGGAGTCGCCATGACGCCGGCGTTGTTGACGAGTGCGGCGATCTCGCCGGTGGCGGCGGCGAACTCGCGCACCGACGCCAGATCGGCCAGGTCGAGGCGACGCACCTCGGTGCTCCCGGGCATCGCCGCCGCGGCCCGCTCACCCTTGGCCGTGTCGCGACAGGCCACCACCACGTGCGCGCCGGCGCGCGCGAGCTCGGTCGCGGTCACCGCGCCGAGCCCGCTGTTGGCGCCGGTCACGACCACGGTCCGGCCGGTCTGGTCGGGGATATCGGCACTGGTCCATTTCGCCATTCCCGTACGGTAGGCGACCTTGCCGGCCACCGCCTCCGCGGATCGGCGCGGCCCGTACGCCGATCTCGGCAAAGTGACCTCCCGCCCCGCCGCAAACCGACAGTCTTGGAGGACCTGCGGAGACGGGAGGATCCGGTGAGTGTGCGGCTGCGCAACGTCCTCGGTCAGCAGATCGGCGTCCTGCGGTACGAGCCGACCGCGAAACGGGTACGGGGGACGGTGGTCGGCGACACCGTCGTCGACAGCGACCGCGCGTTACTGGTGTGGGAACCTCGCCGGGTCACCCCGACGTACGCCGTCCCGGTCGAGGACGTGCGCGCCGACCTGGCCGCCCCGGCCGCAACAGCCGCGGAGACCGGGGGCCCGGACGGTTTCGCGATCCCCGACGTGACCCGGCTCCCGGTGCTCGACCCACGCATCCCGTTCGCCGTGCATACCGCGGACGGGGACCCGGTCGAGTTCCGCATCCCCGGAAGCGACCGGACCGTCGAAGCCTTCCGGCCGAGCGACCCCGACCTCGCCGGGTTCGTCATCCTCGACTTCGCCGGGTTCGACTCCTGGCGCGAGGAGGAGGACGAGATCGTCGGCCACCCGCGCGATCCGTTCCACCGCATCGACGTCCGCAACTCCGCCCGGCATGTGCAGATCATGCTCGACGGCCGGGTCCTCGCCGACACGACGCGGGCCCGGTTGCTCTTCGAGACGATGCTGCCGGTGCGCTACTACCTGCCGCGTGCGGACGTCGTCGCCGACATCGAGCCGAGCCCGAAACGCACCACCTGCCCTTACAAGGGCAATGCGACGTACTGGTCGGTGCCGGGTGCAGGGAGCGCCGGCACCGACCTGATCTGGTGCTACGCGGACCCGCTCGACGAGTCGTCAGCCGTGGCCGGGCACCTCGCGTTCTTCGACGAGAGATGCGACCTCGTCGTCGACGGCGTGGCCCGGGAGCGGCCCGTCACGCCGTGGTCGTGACCGCCGGCGACCGATGAGTTCGGGGATTGCCGGGAGTCTGTTCAGCACATCACCGATCCGGAGGAGGATGCATGCTGCTCCAAAGCCGGAACGCCATCGTGTACGGCGGCGCAGGCGCGATCGGCGGCGTGGTCGCCCGGGCCTTCGCGCGCGAGGGGGCACGGGTGCATCTCGCCGGCCGCACGCTGGCGTCGCTCGAGGCGGTGGCCGAGGACATCCGCGGCTCGGGCGGAGCCGCCGAGGTCGCGCGGGTCGACGCGCTCGATCGGGGCGCGGTCGACGAGCACGCCGACGGGGTGGCCGCCCGCTTCGGCAGCGTCGACATCTCGATCAACCTGATCGACGTCAAGGACGTGCAGGGCACGCCGTTGGTCGAGATGAGCCTCGCCGACTTCGAACAGCCGATCACGATCGCGCTGCGCAGCACCTTCCTCACGGCGACCGCGGCCGCCCGGCACATGATCCGCCAGCGTTCCGGGGTGATCCTCACCTTCGGCGGGGACGGCGGGCGGGACCCGATCCGCGACTACCACATCGGCGGATTCCAGGTGGCGCTCGGCGCCGTCGACGTGCTGCGCCGCCAGCTTGCCGCCGAACTCGGCCGGTACGGCGTCCGGGTCGTCGCGGTGCAGTGCGGCGGACTGCTCGAGACCCTGCCGGAGGAATTCCCCGGGCGTCAGGAGATCGTGGACCTCATCGTCGAGCCCACGATGCTCAGGCGGGCGGCGACGTTCGACGACCTCGGCAACGTCGTGGTCTTCGCCGGTTCGGACTCTGCGGCCTCGATGACAGGAACGTCGTTCAACATCACCTGCGGTCGGGTCGTGGACTGACGCGGCCCGTCAGGCGACCTCGACCACGGCCGGTCGGACCGTCAGCGACATCTCGTCCTCACCGAGGTCGACGACGACCTCGTCGCCGTCGCGGACCTCACCGGCGAGCAGTTCGCGGGCCAACTGGTCACCGATTGCCGACTGCACCAGCCGGCGCAGCGGCCGGGCACCGTAGACCGGGTCGAACCCGTTGAGCGCCAGCCATTCCCGGGCCGCGTCGGTCACGGTCAAGGTGAGCCGCCGGGCGGCCAGCCGCCGAGCCAGCGACGCGATCTGGATGTCGACGATGGCGGTGAGCTCGTCACTGCCCAGGGAGTCGAACACGACCACGTCGTCGAGCCGGTTGAGGAATTCCGGCTTGAACTGCGACCGGACGACGTTCATCACGGCGTCGCGCCGGTCCTGCTCGGACAACGACGGGTCGGCGATGATCTGCGAACCGAGGTTGGAGGTGAGGATCAGGATCGTGTTGCGGAAGTCGACGGTGCGGCCCTGCCCGTCGGTGAGCCGGCCGTCGTCGAGCACCTGCAGCAGCACGTCGAAGACGTCCTGGTGCGCCTTCTCCACCTCGTCGAGCAGGACGACGGTGTAGGGACGCCGCCGGACGGCCTCGGTGAGCTGGCCGCCCTGCTCGTAGCCGACATACCCCGGCGGCGCGCCGACGAGCCGGGCCACCGAGTGCTTCTCGGCGTACTCGCTCATGTCGATCCGCACCATCGCGCGCTCGTCGTCGAAGAGGAACTCCGCGAGCGCCTTGGCCAGCTCGGTCTTGCCCACGCCGGTCGGTCCGAGGAAGAGGAACGAGCCGGTCGGACGGTCCGGGTCGGCGACCCCGGCCCGCGCCCGCCGTACGGCGTCGGACACCGCGCGCACGGCGGTCTCCTGGCCGACGACCCGCCCGCCGAGGACCTGCTCCATGCGCAGCAGCTTCGCGGTCTCACCCTCGAGCAGCCGGCCGGCCGGGATTCCGGTCCAGGAACTCACGACGTCGGCGACGTCGTCGGGGCCGACCTCCTCCTTGAGCATCGCGCCCTCGGTGGGTACGGCGTGCGACGCGTCGTCCAGCGTCCGCTGCAGCGTGGGAATCCGGCCGTAGCGCAGCTCGGCGGCCCGGCCGAGATCGCCGTCGCGCTCGGCGCGCTCCTCTTCGCCGCGGGCCTCCTCGAGCTCCTCCTTGACGGTGCGGATCTCGTCGATCGCCTTCTTCTCCTGCTGCCACCGGGCGGTCAGCGCCTCGAGTTGCTCGCGCTTGTCGGCGAGGTCGGCGCGCAGCCGTTCCAGCCGCTCGCGCGACGCATCGTCGTCCTCCTTCTCCAGCGCCATCTCCTCGATCTCGAGGCGGCGTACGGCGCGCTCGACCTCGTCGACCTCGACCGGCCGCGAGTCGATCTCCATCCGCAGCCGGGACGCGGCCTCGTCGACCAGGTCGATCGCCTTGTCCGGCAGGAAGCGCGCGGTCACGTAACGGTCGGAGAGGGTGGCGGCGGCCACCAGCGCGGCGTCGGTGATGCGCACGCCGTGGTGCACCTCGTAACGCTCCTTGAGCCCCCGCAGGATGCCGATCGTGTCCTCGGCGCTGGGCTCACCCACGACCACCGGCTGGAACCGGCGCTCCAGCGCCGGGTCCTTCTCGATGTGCTCGCGGTATTCGTCCAGCGTCGTCGCACCGACCATGCGGAGCTCGCCGCGGGCCAGCATCGGCTTGAGCATGTTGCCGGCGTCCATCGAGCTGTCCCCGGTGGCGCCCGCACCGACGACGGTGTGCAGTTCGTCGATGAAGGTGATGATCTCGCCCTCGGAGTCCTTGATCTCGGTCAGCACCGCCTTGAGGCGCTCCTCGAACTCGCCGCGGTACTTCGCGCCGGCGACCATCGCGCCCAGGTCGAGCGCCACGATCCGCTTGCCGCGCAGGGACTCCGGCACGTCACCGCCGATGACGCGCTGCGCCAGCCCCTCCACGATCGCGGTCTTGCCGACGCCCGGCTCGCCGATCAGCACCGGGTTGTTCTTGGTACGCCGGGACAGCACCTGCACGACCCGCCGGATCTCCGTGTCGCGCCCGATGACCGGGTCGAGCTTGCCGGAGCGGGCGGCGGCCGTGAGGTCGACGCCGTACTTCTCCAGCGCCTGGTAGGTCGACTCGGGGTCCGGTGAGGTGACCCGCCGCGATCCGCGCACGGCGCCGAACGCCTGGTCGAGCGCCTCCGGGGTGGCGCCCAGCGCGGTCAGCGCGGTCGCGACCGGGCCGCCGGCGGTGGCCAGGCCGACGAGAAGGTGCTCGGTGGACAGGTATTCGTCGTCGTGCTGCCCGGCGGACCGTTCCGCGGCGCTGATCACCTGCAGGGTGTTGCGGGAGAACTGCGGTGCCGCGACGGTGGACCCGCTGGCCCGCGGCAGCCGGGCCAAGAGGGCCTCGGCCTCGGACCGCGCCCGGGCCGGCTCGACGCCGACGGCCTGCAGCAGCGGGCCGGTGGCGCCGTCGGTCTGGGCGAGCAGCGCGCTGAACAGGTGGGCCGGCTCGACGTCGGGGTTGCCCCGGTCGGCCGCGAGCCGCACGGCGCCCGACAGCGCCTCCTGGCTCTTCGTGGTGAGCTTGTTCGCGTCCATCTATGTCGTGTCTCCCCCTACGACCCGCGGTCGTGGTTGTTCTATGTTTCTAGCGGCGCCGCTGGGGACGCCAGACCGTCAGCGCGGTGTCCCGGACCGGCACGAGGTCGCGCCGGTAGGACGCGTGGACCGCCGCCTCGGCGGCGGCGGCCTGCTGTTGGGCGAGTGCCAGCGCCTCGGTGAGTTCGCGCACCTGCTCCTGCAGGTCGGCGACGGCGGCCTCCAGCTCGATGATGCGCTTGACCCCGGCGAGGTTGACGCCGCTTTCCTGCGACAGCCGCTGCACCTCGCGCAGCAGGACGATGTCGCGGGCGGAGTAGCGTCGGCCGCCGGCCGGGGTGCGGCCGGGGTTGACCAGGCCGAGCCGGTCGTACTGCCGGAGGGTCTGCGGGTGCAGACCAGCCAGCTGCGCGGCCACCGAGATCACGAAGACAGGCGCGTCGTCGGGCACCCGGCCCGGTCCCCCGAAGAACTGGGTCATTTCTCAGTCACCCGCGACGTGACGTGCGGGCGCGGGTCGTCCGGCTGCGCCTCGGCGTAGGCGGCCAGCGCGTCCTTGGCGCCCTTGGACAGCTTCTTGGGTACGGCGACCTGGACGGTGACCAGCAGATCACCGGTGCCGCCCTTGCCGGAGACGCCCTTGCCCTTGACCCGGAAGGTGCGGCCGTTGGCCGTGCCCGCCGGCAACTTGAGCGACACGCTGCCGTCGAGCGTCGGCACCTTCACCGTCGTCCCGAGCGCGGCCTCGGGGAAGGTCACCGGCAGGGTCAGGGTGAGGTTGTCGCCGCTGCGACCGAACAGGGTGTGCCGGCGCACGTGGACGACGACGAACAGGTCGCCGGCCGGCCCGCCGCGCTCGCCCGGCAGACCACGGTTGGGGATGCGGATCCGCTGGCCGTCCTTGACGCCGGCCGGGATACGCACCGTGATGGTGCGGGTCCCGGTGGTCGTGCCGGAGCCGTGGCAGGTCGGGCACGGGTCGTCGATGAGCTGACCCGAGCCGCGGCACTCCCGGCACGGCTCGCTGAACGCGAACGCACCCTGGTTTCGGGTGGTCAGCCCGACCCCGCCGCAGACCGGGCAGGTGCGCGGCGTGGTGCCGGGCTTGGCGCCGCTGCCGTGGCAGGTGGTGCAGGTGTGCGGGCTGGACAGCCGCAACGGAACGGTGACGCCGGAGACGGCTTCGTCGAAGTCGAGGGTGGCCTCGGTCTCGAGATCGCCGCCACGGACCGGGCGGGTGCCGCGGGTGCGGGTGCCGCCGCGGCCGCCGAAGAGGCCGCCCAGCACGTCGCCGAGCCCGCCCCCGGCGCCGCCGGCCCGGGTGCCGTTGCCGGCGTTGGAGAACAGGTCACCGAAGTCGAACTGCGCCCCGCCGGGACCACCGGCGCCGCCGGGGAACCCGCCGCCGGGGAACCCTCCGGCTCCGGCTCCGAACAACGACCGGGCCTCGTCGTACTCCCGGCGCCGTTTCTCGTCGGAGAGGACGCCGTGGGCCTCGGAGACCTCCTTGAACCGGGTCTCGGCCTTGGCGTCACCCGGGTTCTTGTCCGGGTGCAGCTCGCGGGCCAACTTGCGGTAGGCCTTCTTGATGTCCGCCTGGCTGGCGTCCTTGGCGACGCCCAACGCGGCGTAGTAGTCCTTCTCCAGGAAGTCCTTGGTGCTCATCGGGCGTCACCTCCTGCGATCACTGGTCGTCTGGTCCGTCGCTTCCGGTCTCGCCGCGGGGCGGTCCGCCCCCGGCCTCCGGGGTGGAGTCCGCCGGCACCGGGGTCTCGGGATCGGCCACCGCGACCATGGCCGGTCGCAGCAGCCGGTCGCCGAGCTTGTAGCCGCGGCGCATCACCTGCACGCAACTCGGTTCGCTCACGTCGGGGCTGGTCGAGTGCATGACGGCCTCGTGCAGCATCGGGTCGAACTGGTCGCCCGCCTCGCCGAAGTCGACGAGCCCGAGCTTGCCCAGCGTCGTCCGAAGCTGCTCGGCGACGGCCTTGAAGGCGCCGGTGAGGTCACCGTGCTCGGCGGCCCGGTCGAGGTCGTCCAGCACGGGCAGCAGGGCACCGACGACCGACGCGGTCGCGGAGTCCGCGACCAGCGCCCGGTCGCGGTCGACCCGCTTGCGGTAGTTGGCGTATTCGGCACTCACCCGCTTCAGGTCGGAGGTCCGCTCCGTGAGCTCCTCGCGCAGGGCGGCGAGCTCCGGCCCGTCTCCGGGCTGCGGGGCGTCGGCCGCCGACCACGCGGCAGCATCGCCGGAGTCGGGCCGGTCGGCGGGGGTGTCCCCCGCCGACCCGCCCTGCGGCTCCCGGACGGCTCCGGTCACTGGGTCGATACGACGCTTGTCCCTGATCACGATGCGCGGCTGCTCCGGTTCCTCATCGGGTCGACGGCGACGATCACTCGTGCTCATCTAGGTCAGCTCCAGGCTCGAGTTCCGGCGTGGTCTTCGGGCTCACGCCTTCGGACCGGCGTCGGGCTCGTCGCCCGCGGGCTCGTCGACGATCTCGGCGTCGACGACGTCCTCGTCGGACGTCGGCGACCCGGTCGCTCCCTCGGGACCGGCGGCGCCGGGCGATCCGGCCGCCTGCTGGGCCTGCTGGGCCTGCTCGTAGAGCGACCCGCCGACCTCCTGCGAGAGCCGCGCGACCTTCTCCTGGGCCGACTTGATCGACTCGATGTCACTGCCACCGAGCGAGGAGCGGAGCTCGGAGAGCGCGTCGCCGAGCTCGGTCTTCTTGTCGTCCGGGATCTTGTCGCCGTTCTCCGCCAGGAACTTCTCGGTCTGGTACTGCAGCGACTCGGCGAGGTTGCGGGTCTCCGCCTCCTCGCGACGGCGCTTGTCCTCCTCGGCGTGCGACTCGGCGTCGCGCATCATCCGGTCGATCTCGTCCTTGGGCAGGGCGGATCCCCCGGTGATCGTCATCGACTGCTGCTTGCTCGTGCCGAGGTCCTTGGCCGAGACGTTGACGATGCCGTTGGCGTCGATGTCGAAGGTGACCTCGATCTGCGGCACGCCGCGCGGCGCCGGCGGCAGGCCGGTCAGCTCGAACATCCCCAGCTTCTTGTTGTAGGCCACCATCTCGCGCTCACCCTGGAACACCTCGATCTGCACCGACGGCTGGTTGTCGTCGGCCGTGGTGAAGATCTCCGACCGCTTGCTCGGGATCGTGGTGTTGCGCTCGATCAGCTTGGTCATGATGTCGCCCTTGGTCTTGATGCCGAGCGACAGCGGCGTCACGTCGAGGAGCAGGACGTCCTTGACCTCGCCGCGCAGCACGCCGGCCTGCAGGCTCGCGCCCACGGCCACGACCTCGTCGGGGTTGACGCCCTTGTTGGGCTCCTTGCCGCCGGTCAGCTCACGCACCAGCTCGGTGACCGCGGGCATCCGGGTGGAACCGCCCACCAGCACCACGTGGTCGATGGAGCTGACCGCGATGCCGGCGTCCTTGATCGCCTGCTGGAACGGCGACTTGCACCGGTCGAGCAGGTCCTGGGTCATCCGCTGGAACTCCGAGCGGGTGAGCGTGACGTCCATGTGCAACGGGCCGTCGGCGCCGGCGGTGATGTAGGGCAGGTTGATGGTGGTCGACTGGCCGCCGGAGAGCTCGATCTTGGCCTTCTCCGCCGCCTCCCGCAGCCGTTGCATCGCCATCTTGTCCTTGGACAGGTCGATGCCGTTCTGGCTGGAGAACGTCTTCACCAGGTGGTCGACGATCCGCTGGTCCCAGTCGTCGCCGCCGAGGTGGGTGTCACCGGAGGTCGCCTTGACCTCGATGACGCCCTCACCGATCTCCAGCAACGACACGTCGAAGGTGCCGCCACCGAGGTCGAAGACGAGGATGGTCTGTTCCTTCTCACCCTTGTCCAGCCCGTAGGCCAGCGCGGCGGCGGTCGGCTCGTTGATGATCCGGAGCACGTTGAGCCCCGCGATCGTCCCGGCCTCCTTGGTGGCCTGCCGCTGGTGGTCGGAGAAGTAGGCCGGCACGGTGACGACCGCGTCGGTGACCTCCTCGCCGAGGTAGGACTCCGCGTCCCGCTTGAGCTTCTGCAGCACCCGCGCGCTGATCTCCTGCGGGGTGTAGGCCTTTCCGTCGATCTCGACCGACCAGTCGGTGCCGATGTGGCGCTTGACCGACCGTACGGTGCGATCGACGTTGGTCACCGCCTGGCGCTTGGCGACCTCGCCGACGAGCACCTCGCCGTTCTTGGCGAAGGCCACCACCGAGGGCGTCGTACGCGATCCTTCGGCGTTGGCGATGACCGTCGGTTCGCCGCCCTCGAGGACGGCGACGACCGAGTTGGTGGTGCCGAGGTCGATGCCGACCGCTCGTGCCATGGGAAACCTCTCTTCGTTCGTACTGGTGGTTGTCAGAATCAACAGACTTGAGTCTAGCCCGCTCAGCTTTTCTGCTCACCACAACGGGGCCCCGGGCCGATTCACTCCCGGGGTGGACGTGACCCACGTCACATAGCCACGCTCAACCCCGTGCCGTGCGTTGGCTCCGACCACTCCTCACCAGCCCCCGCCGCGACGAAACCCACTACTAGTGGGTTTTGGTCAGTTCGTACGGCGTGTCGCTGACCAAAACGCACTAGTAGTGGGTTTTGTCGGGGGCCCGGCCCGGCCCCGCCCGGCCCGGAGTTACCGGCCGGCCGCGACGCCGATGGGGACGGCGGCGGGGACACCCACGCGGGATCCCGGGGCCGGCTGGTGGGCGAGCCTGCGGCGCAGCGCATCCTGCACCCGGGTCGGCAGCACCGCCGCCATGAACGCCATGCGGTAGGCGTTCTTCCCGGTCAGGTAGCGGGCCCGCGGCCGCCGGGTGGTCAGGGCGTGGGCCACGGTCCGGGCCACCCCGGCGGGCGGGCTGCCCTTTTCGTGCAGCGCCGCGAAGAAGGCGACCAGCCGCCCGAAGGCGTCCTCGTAGAGGGCGTGCCCCTCGGGGGTGGCCCGGTCCATCAGCTCCCTGGTGTCGCGGTCGAGCTTGCCCACCGCCTCGCTGTGGATGCTGGCCGGCTCGACCAGCACCACGCGGATGTTCCAGGGGGCGAGCTCCTGGCGCAGGGCCTCCGTCATCGCGGCGAGGGCGCTCTTGGTCGCGGCGAGGGAGCCGACGAACGGCGGCGTGAACCGGGCGCCGATCGACCCGATCATCACGATCCGGCCCTCGGCCCGGCGCAGCAGGGGCAGGAACGCCTGGGTCAGCGCGAGCTGCCCGGTGAGGTTGATCTCGAGGATCCGTCGGAAGGTCCCGACCTCCGTCAGCTCCAGCGGCGCGAACAGGCCGATGCCGGCGTTGTTGACCAGCCCGGCGAGACCCGCCGGCCCGACGTGCCCGGTGACGGTGTCCACGGCGGCGGCGACCTGGGTCGGGTCGGTGACGTCCAGCAGCAGCGGGGTGACGATCCCGGGACTGCCGGCCTCGGCGGCGGCCTTCTCCAGCGCCGCGCCGTCGGCGGGCCGCCGTACGCCGGCGTAGACGTGCTGACCGCGGGCGGCCAGGTCGAGTGCGGTCGCCCGGCCGATGCCGGTCGAGGCACCGGTGACGAGGACGTGGGGCTGCGTGCAGGTGCTCATGTCTGCTCCTTCAGCAGAGGGGGGATGCGGTGAGGTAGTGCTGGACGACCGGAGCGACCCATCGGGTCACGTCACCCGGGTCGGCGGCGACCAGCGCGGGCAGCTGGACGGCGTACCGCGAGACCGCCAGGCCGACGAGCTGGCTCGCGGCCAGCGCGGCCCGCAACTCGGGGTGATCGGCGCGCAGGGTGGCGGCGATCCGGCCGAGGACCCGTTCGGCGAGGACGTGACGCAGCAACGTCGCGGCGTGCTCACTGGTCACCGCGGACCGGACCAGCCCGAGCATCGGACCCGGCCGGTCGACGTCGCCGAGCAGGCTGAGGTAGTAGCCGACCAGGCGCTCGCCCGCCGCGTCCGCAGGTCCGTCCACGACGACGGCCAGCGCCCGGTCCGGATCGATCACCGTCGACGCCACCTCGGTGAAGAGCTGCTGCTTGTCGCCGAAGAACCGGCGGACCAGTGCCGGGTCCACCGCGGCGTCGGCGGCCACCTGCCGGACGCTGGTCGCGTCGTAGCCGGCAACGGCGAAGCGCTCCGCGGCCGCCGCGACGATCTGCTCCCGCGTGCTCGACGGCCCGGGGCGCCTGCCCGTTCTCGGCATCGGTCCTCCTTCTGCCTGAAGTCCCCGCGTGGGGACTTAGGACAAGTCTCCACGCGGGGACTTAGCTTGTCAAGGTGATCCGCCACCACCCGCGGTCAGGTCTGCCCACCCGGCAGGGACCGCGCTCCCTCCGGCAGGAGGAGCAGGGCACCGACCAGGAAGCCGAGGGCGCCGAGGGAGGTACCGACGTTGACCGCCGTCACGTTGAGGACGTCCCCGGTCGAGGGGGCGACGTACGCCGCCACCCCGGCGACCATGAAGCACACGCAGCCCAGGAGATTGACTCCGACGATCCCGGTCTCCAGCGTGCACTGCGGGCGCCGCAGCAGGCCGCCGGTGACCTCGACGTAGGCGAGGTAGCCGGAGACGAGGAAGCAGATGGAACCGAGCAGGTCGGGCCGCCAGACGTGCCGGTTGTAGGAGGGTGCGGTGACCGCGATGGTCAGGGACCGCAGGGTCGTGACGTTGAAGAACAAGGTGCCGATGGCCTGGACGCCGCTGCTCCACCAGTCGACCCGCCGCGGCTCCCAGGTGACGAGCCGGATCCGACCCTCGCGGCCGGCGCCCGGGCCGGCGTCGGTGTTGATCGTCTCGAGCCACTGCAGCACGGCCGCGCTGGTGAAGAACAGCGACCCGACGAAGAAGACGGCGCCGTCGGCCTGGTCGCCGACCAGCCGGAGAAATACGGGCAGCGGCGCGACGAGGAAGCACAGCGAACCGATCGAGAACAGCACGCCTATCCACCACGACGCCCGGTGCGGCGCCCAGAGGGCACCTTCGTTCTCGGCGCGGGAGCGGGAGAGCCGGGAGGCGTGTTTGCGGTGGGCGCGCGACGACCACTCGACGAGCCGTCCGTCCGGACGCCGGTAGGAGACCCCGACGGTGAACGGCCCGGCGGTTCGCCGACCGACCGCGGACCACCCCTCGGGCCGAGCCGGGTAGTCGGTCATCCCCCTCATTCTGTCGCCCCGTCGCGGCGGCCTGACCAAAACGCACTACTAGTGGGTTTTGGACCTCCAGCACGGCGTGTCGCTGACCAAAACGCACTACTAGTGGGTTTTGGTCAGGGGCCGCGGGTCTCCGCCGAGACCCGGCGGTAGCGTGCCGGGCATGCCGACCTGCCCACCGGAGTGACCGTGGTCGTCCGTCTCACCATCGGCCTCGCCCTGACGGTGCTCGCCTTCGCGGTGGCCGGCCGGCGGGCCTGGTGGCTCTACCGGCTGATCCGCTCCGGCCAGCCGCAGCACGGCCGGACCGACGACCTGCCGGCCCGGCTCCGGGCCCAGGTGGACGAGGTCTTCGGCCAGGAGCGGCTGCTCAAGTGGTCGGTCCCCGGGGCCGCGCACTTCTTCACGTTCTGGGGCTTCGTGATCCTCTTCTTCACGATCGTCGAGGCCTACGGCGCGCTGTTCAGCCGGGATTTCGCCTTCTGGTGGTTCGGCCGCGGCCGGGCGCTGGGCTTCCTGGAGGACTTCTTCGCCGTCGCCGTTCTGGTCGCCGTCGCCGTCTTCGCGACGATCCGGGTGCGGCAGGCGCCGGAACGCCGCCGCCGGGAGTCCCGCTTCTACGGCTCGCACACTCGGGCCGCCTGGGGCGTCCTGGCGATGATCACCGCGGTGATCGTGACCCTGCTGGTCTACCGGGGCGCGCAGTTCGCCACCGGCCACTTCCCCTACGGCGGAAGCGGCTGGCCGTTCGCCTCCTGGCTGGTCGGCAAGGCGCTGCATCCGCTGGGCACGACGGTCAACGGCGCGCTGGAGACGACGTTCATCCTCGCCCAGATCGCGGTGATCCTCGGGTTCCTGGTCTTCGTCCTCTACTCCAAGCACCTGCACATCGGCATCGCGCCGCTCAACGTCAGCACCAAGCGGCTTCCGGACGCCCTCGGTCCGCTGCTGCCGATGGAGTCCAAGGGCTCCCCGATCGACTTCGAGGACCCCGGCGAGGACGACGTCTTCGGCCGCGGCGCGGTCGAGGACTTCACCTGGAAGGGCATGCTCGACTTCGCGACCTGCACCGAGTGCGGTCGCTGCCAGAGCCAGTGCCCGGCCTGGAACACCGGCAAGCCGCTCTCCCCCAAGCTCGTCATCATGGACCTGCGCGACCACCTGTTCGCCAAGGCGCCGTACCTGCTGGACGAGAAGCCGCGACCCGAAGAGGGCTCGGTCGAGATCACCCCCGACGGCGCCCCGCACGTGCCCGAGTCGGGGTTCGCCCGGGTCACCGGCTCCGGCCCCGAGCAGGCCGTCCGCCCGCTCGTCGGCACCGCCGAGGAGGGCGGGGTCATCGACCCGGACGTGCTGTGGTCGTGCACCACCTGCGGGGCCTGCGTCGAGCAGTGCCCGGTCGACATCGAGCACGTCGACCACATCGTCGACATGCGCCGTTACCAGGTGCTGATCGAGTCGTCGTTCCCGTCCGAGGCCGGGGTGATGCTCAAGAACCTGGAGAACAAGGGCAACCCGTGGGGGATGAACGCCACCGCTCGTGAGGAGTGGACCGAGGGGCTGTCCTTCGACGTACGCCGGGTCGAGGGCGAGATCCCCGACGACGTCGACTACCTCTTCTGGGTCGGCTGCGCCGGCGCGCTGGAGGACCGGGCGAAGCGGACCACCCGCGCCGTCGCCGAGCTGCTGCACACGGCGGGGGTAGAGTTCGCGATCCTCGGTGCCGCCGAGAGCTGCACCGGTGACCCGGCGCGCCGGCTGGGCAACGAGTTCGTCTATCAGATGCTGGCCCAGCAGAACGTCGAAACGCTCGACGCCGCCAAGCCCAAGGCGATCGTCGCGACCTGCCCGCACTGCTTCAACACCATCGCCAACGAATACCCGCAGCTCGGCGGGGAGTACGACGTCGTCCACCACACCCAGCTGCTCGCCCGGCTGGTCGAGGAGGGACGGCTCACCCCGGTGCAGCCGGTCGACGCGTCGGTGACCTACCACGATCCCTGCTACCTCGGCCGGCACAACAAGGTCTACACGCCGCCCCGCGACGTCCTGGCCGGGATCCCCGGGCTGTCGAGCCAGGAGATGCACCGGTGCAAGGAGCGCGGCTTCTGCTGCGGAGCGGGCGGGGCGCGGATGTGGATGGAGGAGCGGATCGGCAAGCGGATCAACGTCGAACGGGTCGACGAGGCGCTGGGGCTCGACCCGGACGTGGTGTCCACGGCCTGCCCGTACTGCCTGGTGATGCTCTCCGACGCGGTCACCGCCAAGCAGGCGTCCGGCGAGGCCCGGGACGACGTGCAGGTCCTCGACGTCGCCCAGCTGCTGCAGCGGTCGATGCAGGCACCGCCCGAATGACAGACTGAGCCGGTGAGCATGCCCTCCGGCCGGGGTCGGGGCCGCGACCCCGAGCTGGTCGCGGCCAACAAGCGCCGCCAGCGATCCATCGACCGCGACATCGGCAACGAACGGGCCCTGGCCCGCGACGACCAGCCCCGATACCGGCGGCCCACGATCTGGCTGCTGGTCTTCCTCGTCCTGCTGGCCGTCGCTGGCGGCATCCAGACGTTGCGGCACCACGGCGGCGGGCCACCCATCGCCCGGAGCTGCACGCGGCCCGCGCTGGCGCTCGAGGCCGGCACGGTGACCCCGCATGGCAAGCTCGACTGGAGCGCGACCGGGCCGTCCTCGGGCCGCTATGTCCTCGTCCTCAACGGAACGCCGACCGGGGCGGCAGACGCCGGAAACGTCCCGGTCCGCGGCGGCCAGGCGCTGTCCCCGGTCTTCCGGATGAACGACTGCCTGGTGCACAGCACCTTCACCGCGCCGGACGCGATCGGGACCTACCAGGTCCGTCTCTACCGGCACACCGCCGCGGGCTACGCCCTGGTGTCGAAAGGGCCGCTCACCGTCGCCGGCAGCTGACCTTCCGGCGGCGGGTCAGCGGGTCGGCCACCGGCGGAAGTTCTGCCAGGACCGGCTGGGGGTGGGTCCCCGCTGGCCCTGGTAGCGGGACCCGTAGACCGCGGACCCGTAGGCGTGCTCGGCCGGGCTGGACAGCCGGAAGAGGCACAGCTGGCCGATCTTCATCCCCGGCCACAGGATGATCGGCAGGTTGGCGACGTTGGACAGTTCGAGGGTGATGTGGCCGGTGAATCCGGGGTCGATGAACCCGGCGGTGGAGTGGGTCAGCAGGCCCAGCCGGCCCAGCGACGACTTGCCCTCAAGCCGGCCGGCCAGACTCTCCGGCAGGGTCACGACCTCCAGCGTCGAGCCCAGCACGAACTCCCCCGGATGGAGTACGAACGGGTCGTCGTCCTTCGGCTCCACCAGCGCCGTGAGATCGTCCTGCTGCAGCGCCGGGTCGATGTGGGTGTAGCGCTGGTTGTTGAACACCCGGAAGTAACGGTCCAGGCGCACGTCGATGCTGGACGGCTGGATCAGCTCGGCGTCGTACGGCGCGAGCACGACCCGCCCGGCGGCGACCTCGGCCTTGATGTCCCGGTCGGAGAGGAGCATGCGCGGCAGGTTAGCGTGCCTGGCTCCCGGACTTCGACGCTGCGCTCAGATGCACCTGTGGCTACGCGGGGAGGATGGCCAGATGGAACTGGTGGACCGCTTCACCGCCGGCCGGGTACCGAGGTCTCCGATCGGGCCGCTGTTCGCCGCCGAGGCCCGGTGGCAACGGTGGTTGGAGGTGGAGGCGGCGCTCGCGGTGGCTGAGGCGGAGTTGGGCGTCGTACCGCCCGCGGCAGCTGAGTCGATCGTCGCGGCCGCCGCAACTGACCGCCTCGATCTGGACCGGGTTCGCGCCGGCATCGCCGCGACCAGTCATCCGCTGATGCCGCTCGTGCAGGAGCTGAGCCGGGTGGTCGGCGAGCCGCACGGCGGCTGGGTGCACTGGGGCGCGACGACGCAGAACATCACGCAGACCGGTGATGCGCTGGTGCTGCGCGACGCGCACCGTGCATTGCTGGGCATGATCGGCGAATTGCTGGAGGCCATGGGTGCCCTCGCCGGGCGTGGCGCCGGGGTGGCCATGGCCGGACGTACCCACGGGCAGCAGGCGGTGCCGATCACGTTCGGGCTGAAGGTCGCCGGGTGGATCGATGAATTCGGCCGGCACGTGCAGCGGCTGCACGAGGTCGAGCCGCGGGTCTTCACGGCGATGCTCGGCGGCGCCGTCGGCAACTTCGCCTCGCTGGGCGAGCTGGGCCCGGCGGTGCAGGCGCACCTGGCCGAACGCCTCGGGCTGACGCCGATGCCGGTGCCCAGCCGCGCCATCAGCGACGGCCTGGCCGAGTACGTGTGCATCCTCGGGCTGGTCGCCGGCAGCGGGGCGCGCATCGCGGGCGAGGTCTACGCCTTGATGAAGACGGAGATCGGCGAGGTCGCCGAGCCGGCTCCGGAGGGCACCATCGGCAGCTCCACCATGCCGCACAAGCGCAATCCGCAATTGGCTGACGACTGTCTGGCGATTTCGGCGGAGATCCGCGCGCTCGTACCGCTGGCGCTGGAGGGCATGCTGCGTGACCACGAGGTCGACGGCGCGCACTCGGACATCACCGACGCCGCTATCCAGCGATCATGCATCGCCGCCGGCGATCTGCTCACCAGGCTGATCGTGATAGTCCGCGGTCTCGAGCTGGACCCGGCCCGCATGCGGTCGAATCTCGACCTGAGTGGGGGGCTGATCTCCTCCGAGCGGGTGATGCTCGCCCTCGGCGCGGTCGTCGGCCGCCAACGGGCGCACCACATCGTCCACGCCGCGGCCGGTGTCGCGGCCGGATCGGGGTCCACGTTCGCCGACGCGCTGCTCGCCGATCCGCTGGTGTCGGCGCATTTCGACCGAGCCGCGATCACGCACCTGCTCGACCCGGTTCAGTACGTCGGCCTGTCCGAACAGATCGCCCGCGCCGGCGCCGACCGCGCCGCCGACGTCGCCTCCCGGCTACCGCGCTCTCCGGTCGAGCCACCACCCGGCGGCTGACCGGACGGGCACACTCATGAACCAAGATCATTCTGCGTCCGGCGACGGGCCCGCGGACCCCGCATCTTCGGGCCTTCGTGTAGCCTCTTTCGAGATCTGCGGGTGTAGTTCAATGGCAGAACATCAGCTTCCCAAGCTGATAGTGCGGGTTCGATTCCCGTCACCCGCTCCACCACAAAAGCCCAGGTCAGGGACCTGATCCCGAACCTAGGCCATCCTGATCAACATCGTTCGGGTACTACCGAGGTGAGGCCCAGATCCTGACCTCGCCTCTCCTACCCGTCTTCTTGGCTGGCCCGCCAGAGTTCTTCACGCCCGACTGAGACGGCGATGTCCACCTCGTTGCCTTCTGGGTCGGCGAGTGTCCACCACTCCGGCGCCTCGGCGTCGTACGCGATCCGTCCCCCGGCGGCGAGGGCTGCGTCTATGCGCGCCCGGGCTTGGTCGTCGGGTACGTAGACGTCGACGTGGATGCGGTTGCGCTGCTTGCCTCGAGCCTCATCCGACGCGGACATCTGTTGGAAGATGATGGTCAGATTGAGCCGGCGCGGATCGTAGATGTCGGTGACACCGAGCTCGGATCGCGGGTCGTACTCGTATCCGAGAACGGCCCGCCAGAACCCCCGCACCGCAGGGACGTCGACAGCGTCGATCCCGATCTGTACGAAGCGTAGGCGGGTCGTGTCCGCGGTCAGCCCCATGGCCCGCGCCGCCGCCTGAACCCGGCGAGCCAGATCACCGAACCCTTCTTGCTCCCACAGGTCCTTGCCGGAGTCGATCGTGACACCGTGCGTTCGCAGGTCAATGAGGAGTGGCAGGCCCGCGTCGTCGGCCAGACCGGCCACCGTGGCGGCCAGCTCCGCTGCGCGCACGGGCGAGTCGATCGGGTAGAACGTCATCCCGCCGAACATGGCTCGCCAGTCGGCTGTCTCCGCTGCTTCGCCCATCTCCTCATTCGGCTCCATCGGGAGGACGTCTGCCTCGTTTCCTTCGGCGTCGGCGAACCCCACCTCGAATGCACCACCGATGTACCGGCCGCCGACCGCCCCGGCCCCGGCGGGGGTGAGCGCCTGTGGGCGAGCGACATCGACGTGGACGCGGTTGCGCAACGGACGGGCCTGATCCTGCTGCTGGAACCAGATCGCCGGGTCCCGCCGCATCGGGTCGGCAAGATCGTCCTCGCCCAACGGTTCGTAGCCCAGCGCGGCGCGCCAGAACCCCATCACGGCCGGCTTGTCGAGCGCGTCGATCGCAAGTTGCACGGCCTGCACGGCTGACGGATCGGACGTCAGATCGAGGTCCCGAGCCGCAGCCGAGATCCCGCGCGCCATCGCCACATCAGCCGCGGTCAGACCAGAAGAACCAGACACGATCCGCACGTGTACCCCACGAGCACGCAAGTCCACATCCGGCAGCCGACCCGCGCTGGCGGCCAGCTCGGCGATCCGGCCGACCAGCGCCGCGCCGGCCGTATGCGACGGCGCGTCGAACCAGGCGCTCGCCCCGAATGCGAGCACCCGCCAGTCCTCGACATCGCCCGCCTGCTGAAACTGCTTCGCCGTCAGCCGCTCGTCCTCACCCATCGCGGCAGAATCCCACGAATCACCGACCATCGGCCAGTCGGAAGCAGACAACCCGATCGACGTGACGTCACCCTCCCACGGCTGTCGGACCTCCGCCGTCCTCGACGCAGATCGGAGCGTCGGGGTGGTTGCGCTCGACCAAGCCGCCCACGCATCCGCCAACGGCCGGGGAAACCCGTCGACAGACATGGCCATCGGAGTCAGACTCTGGGCGATGACGACGAGCGAAGTGTGGGGCGAGACGCAAGCCGAGCGCTATGACGCCAACCAGACCGGCATGTTCGCGCCTGCGGTCCTGGACCCGACCGTTGACTTCCTTGCCGGACTCGCAGGCTCCGGGGCTGCGCTTGAGTTCGCCATCGGAACCGGCCGGATAGGGATTCCGCTGGCTGCGCGTGGAGTCCCTGTGACAGGCATTGAGTTGTCAGAACCCATGACGGCCCAACTCCGCCGGAAGGTCGGCGAAGCGGATCTGCCGGTGGTTATCGGCGACATGTCCACTGCAACCGTCGGTGGCGAATTCGCGCTGGTCTACCTCGTCTTCAACACCATCTCCAACCTGCGCACCCAGGCCGAACAGGTCCAGTGCTTCCGGAACGCTGCACGGCACCTGATCCCCGGTGGGCGCTTCGTGATCGAGCTGTGGGTACCACCTATCCGCCGCCTTGCCCCCGGACAACACACGGTCGCGATGGACATCCGCGACGGACACGCATGCTTCGACACCTACGACCTGGTGACCCAGAGTTGCATCTCTCACCACTACGATCGCGACCCCGACGGCACCGTCCGTTACGGCTCGGGCAACTTCCGGTACATCTGGCCGGCCGAGTGTGACCTGATGGCCCAGATTGCAGGACTCGAATTCGAAGCACGCTTCGCAGACTGGCGTCGAAACACGTTCACGTCCGAGAGCGGCAGCCACGTCTCGGTCTGGCGCAAGCCGATCTGACGCCGCACGACGCGGTCCGGACGACCCGATTGCTCGTCGCGTCCCGTCCGTGGCCGGCGTCACGAAACCCGTGTCCGAACGTCCGTGCTCGCGTTCGGTGGCACCTGCGGTTGAAGCCGGTGCGACTTTGGTCGAGCATCAGCCCCAGCACGTTCGGATGACACTGGACCCAGTGCCTGTGGAGGTGATGTGCCCATCGCACACACTGCCAAGGAGCGCGCGGAACTGCTCGGATCTCCCGACCGATCTCGGAGGCACTTCCCCCACCGTGCCCTCATACGCGAGCGCGAGCTAGCGGCCGTGCGGGAACTCGTCGGACAGCGGAAAGCCCACCGACTAAAGACATGAGCACCCACGATCGCCGCGTCGTCGGTGCGGTACGGACAGCGAGCCATGCAGGGAGGGCCGAGGCGTGACATGGCAGGCGAGTGGACCGTTCGACAGCGAACTAGAGGCCCGAGCGGAGGCGGGACGGTGGTCGGACCCGACTGCCGACGTGGATGAAGAGACGGCCTACCACATGAGGCACCAGCCCGAGTTCTATCGCGCCGGACTGCGCGATGCGCGCAAGCACCGACTGTGGGAAGCGTTCGAGCGCACGGGCATCGACACTGGGCGGTATGACGGCGAGTTGGGGATGTGGGTGCAGGACTGGGAGATCGCGTCGGTGGAGGTTGTCGCCTCGCTGATCGAGCGCGCATACGAGGCCGGGCGCGGCGACCGGGACTGATACGGCACTCGACGACCCTCGCGTCGTTACCTTGGTGGATTAGTTGTACGTGGCCGAGACGTGGTAGACGCGACCGCCCCAGCCGTCCTGCGGGAAGCTGTCGGCCACCCGGACGTACGCGGCCTTGTCCGGGCCGAGGTACGGCGTGAGGTCGACCGTGCGATCAGCCTTGTTCGAACCGTCGTGGATCTCCTGGGTCTCGGTGAGCACGGTGGTCCAGTTCTGCCCGTCCGGGCTGGTTTGGACCAGGAACTCGTTGTCGATCGTCAGGGTCACCTGCGCCGACGTGGTGTCCGAAGGGAACGGGAACCGGTAGATGAAGTAGCTGTTGCCGTCGGCGAACCGGTTCTGGACGCCGTTGCTCTGCGAGCTGTCCGGGTCCCAGAGCCACGGGGACTCGGCCGCCGTGCCGGTGTCGAAGTCGATCGTGTGCGCGATCAGGATGTCGGCCGTCGCATCGAAGCGCAGGCCCCCCGCCGCCGCCACGGTCGCCGTGACCGCATAGTGCCCGTCTGCGGCGGTCGCGGGAAGCGCCACGGTCAGCGGCACGGATCCTTGCGCCGGGTCGGCGTTGCCGTGGGGATGCAGTGTGATCGTCTGATGCGTGGACGCGACGGACCAACCGGCCGGCGCCGACGTGGCGATGTGGACGTCCAGCCGTGCGCCTGTCGGCGCCGTGGCCATGACGCCCAGGTTCATCGTCAGGTGCGTCGTGCCGCTTTTGGCCGGCATGACGACCGGCTGCGCCGGAGACATCGTCGCCGACAGCGATCTTTGCGGGGCCGGACGCGGCACCGTCGCGATCAAAGCACTGAGTGCGCTCGCCTGGGTCCGCCAATCACGCACATTCGGGTGCTCTGCACCATCCTGGCCGGACCAGCGCTCGCCCAGGCGGTCTGCCGCGTCGCGGTCGTTGGTCCAGATGCTCGTTGCCTGCTTCTGCACGAACGCCACGTAGCGTGGGTCCTTCGTGGTGTCGGCCGCATCCATCATGTAGCGCATGAAGATGCCCTTGAACTGCTTGCCGTTGTCGTCGCAGGTCTGGTCGAGGGCGTCGCACGACTCGGTAAGAATGCCGTTGGACACCAGCTCCGGGGCGGTGATCGCCGCGTCGGCGAGGTGACGCGCCGTGCGAAGAACGGATGGATCATGCGTGGCGCGCCACAGTTCCAGACCGGCGCCGATCGCGAGTCCCTGGTTGTAGCTCCAGACGGTCTGCCCGTTGCTCTGGCAGGCATCGGTCAGGCCGTCGTTCACCAGACCGGAGGAGTTGATCATGCCGCTGCCGGTGAACCAGGTCCACGCCTGCTTCGCTCGGGAGAGCCACGTCGTGTCGCCCGGGATCCGGTTGTGCAACTCGGCCGTGAGCCGGATGAACAGGCCGTTGGTGACCGCGTTCTTGTAGGTCTTCTCGGCATTCCACCAGACCCCGCCACCGCAGGTGGACGGGTCCCAGTATCCGTCGGCGTACGTCGCGATCTTCACCGCCATGTCGAGGTACTTGTGGTTGCCGGTGAGGTCGTACGCCTCGACCCAGGTCAGCCCCCACCATTCCGAGTCATCGATGGCGCGGCTGGTGAAGTTGCCGAGCAGCGGGTCGCCGGAAAGCACGCCCGGCGGGAATACGCCCTTGTCCTTCTCGAACGTGTTGTCCATCTCGGGGACGAAGCGCCGGTCACCGGTGCGTTGCATGTAGTCCCCGATGGTCTGCATGGCGACGGCGGAATTCCACCAACTCGATGGCCACCAGGCCTTCGCCGGATCGTAGGACTGCATCAGCACATCGGCAGCGACCCGCGCCCTGGCCAGGTTCGTCGCACCGGTGCTCGAAGAGCCGGACGACGACGTCGCGGATCCCGAGGTTGCAGACGCAAGAGTCGTCGTGGCGGCGACGAGGACCACCAGGATTCCTTGCAGAGGGCGCAATGCAGAGAGCCTTGAGGCGGGCACCTGTCTCCTTCGACCGACGCGGATACACGTGCTGTCCAGATGTCGTCGCCCGCAGGCGACGACCCGCGACGGGAAGGCACGTATGAACTCGGGTGCGACACCGTTGTCGCGGCGAAAGGTAGGGCTCTGTCTCGTTCCCGTCAAGACCTTGTTGCGGCCGGCCCCCCGGCCGACACAGGGACGGTCGGGGGCCGGTTGCTCGTCCGCCGCGATTTACGCGCTCGCGTCGCTAGGCGTTATCCGACAGGTGACCCAGCGGCCGTCGAGACCCTTGCGGCCGCGGGCTGCACCTGCGCCGACCTGCCGAGCAGCCGCGCGAAGAACCGCGTGTCGATTCGCTCCGCCGGTACGCGGAAGTGCGATCCGGGGAACGCGTGCAGCGTCTTTTCCGTCGAGGCGAACGCGTCGAACAGGGCGAAGCCGAATTCGCGACCGATCTCGTCGTCATCCCACGGGAGCAGGAACTCGATCGGGATCGTCACCCTGCGCGCCGCCTCCAGCAGGGCGTCGTACGCGAACACGCCTCCGAAGATCGCCGCCCGGATACGCGGTTCTGCCACGGCGAGGGGGATTCCGATCGCGCTGGCGATCGTCATGCCCGAGTAGCCGATCGGCGCATCGGCGCCGATCTCGGGAAGCGCCTGCAGACCGTCGATCGTCGTCCGCCACTCCGGCACGGCGCGCTCGGCGAGCGAACCGTTGAACGGGGCGATGATCGGGGCGAGCGGCTCACCCTGTTCGCGGGCGCGGAGCAGCGCATCCACCCACTGCTGATCTTGCTGCGAGCGAGCACGCTCGCCGTGTCCGGGCGCGTCGATCGCCGCGACGTGGAACCCGTCGCGAATGACCGCCTGCCGGGCGCGCGCCTCCAGGCCAGGCGCCCGCTTGTGCAGGCCACCCCCGTGGCCCATGAGCAGAAGCGGTGCGTCGGGAGCGGCGGTGGCCGGCGACCACAGGACGCCGGGGACGTCCCCCAAGGTGAAGCTGCGGTCGACGACGCCGTCCGACGACGTCTCCGCGGTGAAGTTCAGGTGCATGACGGTGCCCTTTCGAGAGTGCCTGGGGCGCTCCCGGCGACACCTACCGCTGTCGCGCAATCGTGGACGCGAGAGGGAGCACCCATGGGGTTGGGATGTGCACGGGGCTCACCTCCTTGAATCGGGTCACGACCTGCGGGAGGTTATCGACGCCGAGCCGATCTTCACAACCGACTTTGCTCCGCCGCTCGCCACGTCGTGCGCGACCTCGACGCGATCGACGCGTGAGCCGGTCACCTCAGCACACGGCGTTCACGTTCGTGTGGCCTGGCGCTGACGGTACTGGCCGGGGGTGACGCCGACGAGGGCCGTGAAATCGCGGATGAAGTGAGCCTGGTCGTACCAGCCGTGCTCGTGGGCCAGGTCGGTGAGCGAGCCGGCGTACCCGCCGTCGATCGCGGAGACGGCATCGTGCATCCGGTATCGGGCCAGCACCCATTTCGGTCCGACTCCCACGTACCGATCGAAAAGCCGCTGCAGCGCCCGGGTCGAGATGTCGTGCCGCTCCTCCACCTGCCCCACCCGCACGAGGGTGCGGTCGACAAGCATGTCCGTGACGACGGCGAGGAGCCGGTCGTAGCGCTCGTCGGCAGGTTGGCCGACGTCACCGGCGAGATCGATCAGAGCCTGTTCCGCCACCGCGACGGACTCGGGGTCGGACAGGTGCCCGTCGAGCTCGTCGAGTCGATCGACGGCCGGTCCCGGCAGGACCGTCCGGGCGGCGACGACCGCGTCGCGCCAGGGACGGGCCGGGCGACCGCTGAGGGCGGCGAGGCCACCGGGCCGGAATTTCACCCCCAGAACCCACGCCCGCCCGCTCAGCCGGACGTCGAAGCGGCGGGTGACCACTCCGGTGACCACCACGGCGTCGCCGTCGGTCTCGGGTCGGGCCCCACCGCGCTCGACGCTCAGCGTGCACGCCGGGTGCGGAAGCACCTGGCTCTCGCCGACCGCACCGGGTGGCAGGTCCCAGCGCAGCGTCCAGTAGTTCTCCACCCATCGCCGGATGCCTGGCCCCGCGGAGTGGCGGGTCAGCGTCGTGAGCTGCGCGAGCTGTTCGGGGCGGAGGACCCCCGCGTCGGTCGAGGTCGACCGCGTCGCGTTTGTCCAATCGCCCACCCGCCGATCGTAGGCACCCTGGCGATCGCCACCACATCGGATCGAACAGGAGAACCCGCATGGCCGCCCCGACACCCGTCGCGTCGTTGAAGATGGTCACCCTCGACTGCCACGACCCGGCGACGAGCGCGAAGTTCTGGAGCACGGTGCTCGGCTGGGACCAGCCCTTCGCGGACGACAACTACGCGATGCTCACCGGACCCGATCATGCCCTCGGCTTCGGCCGGGTCGAGGACTACGAACCGCCCTCCTGGCCGAACAAGGCGGGATCCAAGCAGTTCCACCTGGACCTGGCGGTAGCGGATCTCGACGCCGCCGAGAAGGCTTGCGTCGAGCTGGGCGCGACCGTGCCCGCCGACCAGCCCGGGGAAGGCAAGTGGCGGGTGCTCCTGGACCCGGCCGGGCACCCGTTCTGCCTCACCCGCGCCGACGCCTGGGGCTAGGTCTTGCGCCCGACGAGGTGAAAGGGGCGACTGAGCTGGCGGTAGGGGTCTCGTCTGCTGGCTTCGAGTTCGACCGCGGCGATCGCCGCGACCTGCTCGTCGCCGGGGTCCAACTCGACCCCACTGAAGTCGAGCCAGTCGGTGAACAGCCATACGCCGTACCAGCGCAACGGCTCTACGCCCTGGCCCTGCAGGAGTTCGCTGAGGTGCTCCACCGTGTCACCCCGGGCCGGCACTCCCAGCACCCCGACCTCGCGGGTGGCGTCGAACGCCGCCAGGGCGTCGTCCCACCGCCGCTCCAGGGCCGGGCGCACCGCCCCCGTCTTGGCGTTCCCCGACATGATCGAGACGACGCCACCGGCGGCGGCGCACCGGCACAGCTGCTCGACCATCGGCTCCGGTTGCTCGAGGTAGCCGAGCACGCCATGGCACAGCACCGCGGCGAAGCGCCGGCCCTCCACCGCCTCTGCGGCCTTCTCTCCGTCTGCCTGCAGGAGCGTCACCCGTCGCCGGGCCTCAGCGGGCAGCCGCTGGAGCCGCTGTCGTGCCTTGTCCAGCATCGCCGGCGACGAATCGAGCAGGGTCACCCCGTAGCCGGCTCGGGCCAGCGGAAACGATTGATGGCCCGCACCACCACCGACATCCAGCACCGTGGCCGGCGGTTCCGGCAGATGCTCGAGGAGCTGGCGATGGATCACATAGGTGCGTACGCGGCCCTTCACCGAGGCGTAGGCGTCGTCGGCAAAGAGGCCGGCCAGGCCGGCCCAGGTGTCATCTCCCACGGCATCACGCTACCCACGCGACCCGTCGCGCACGAATTGTCGGATGTCTGCGGTGTCAGGCGGCCTTCCGGTCGAAGTAGTGGCCCTGGTCGAGGTCCTCGAGCAGGCCCGGCTGCGTCGGCTCCCAGCCGAGCAACTCGCGGGTGCGCACCGCGGAGGTCGGGTTGTCGATGACGATGAAGGGTGCCAGGAAGCCGACGTACTCGCCGGCCCGGTCGGACTCGATCGAGCGGACCGGCAGGTCCAGGTGGTAGCCGATCGTCTCGGCAATACTGCGGAACGCAATGCCCTCGTCTCCGACGGCGTGCAGCCGGGTGCCGGCCGGAGCGGACTCGAGTGCGAGCCGGTACAGCCTGGCGGCGTCGAGGGTGTGCACGGCGGGCCAGCGGTTGGAACCGTCGCCGACGTAGGTCGAGACCCCGTGCTGACGGGCGAAGGCGATCAGGGACGGGGCGAAGCCGTGGTGGTCGAGGGTGCTGTGGGTGATCGGTGGCAGCCGCACGACCGACGACCGGACGCCCTCGTCCGCCAGACCGACGACGAAGTTCTCCGCGTCGACCCGGTAGCCACCCGGAAGGGTGTCGTCCTCGGTTCCGGTGCGGCCCAGTTCGGCGCGGCCGAGCAGCCCGGTCCCGGACGTGCCGACGAGCGGCTTGTCCGATCCGGCGAGGCCCGCCGCGATCGCCCGGAGCGCGGCGAGGTCGCTCTCCGCGGCGCCACTGAGGTCACCGGCGACCATGGCGTCGTGCCGGAACGCGAGGTGGACGACCCCGTCGGCCGCCTGCGCCGCGGCGTGCATGCCGTCGAGGTCGCCGAGGTCGCCGCGCACCACGTCGGCACCCCAGTCGACGAGGCGGGCGGCGGCTGCGTCGGAACGGGCCAGGCCGAGGACCGAGTGCCCGTTCCGGAGCAGCTCGGGGATGAGGGCGGAGCCGACGTGGCCGGAGGCCCCGGTGATGAAGACGCGCATGAGGCTGCCTTTCGTGATGTCATTGGGTGACATCACTGACGCTACCAGGTGATGTCAGTCTGTGTCATCACTAGGATCGAGAGTCATGGGGCGCTGGGAACCGGACGCGGCGGGACGGCTGCGCGAGGCCGCGATGGCGCTGTACGCCGAGCAGGGTTTCGAGCGCACGACGGTCGCCGAGATCGCCGACCGCGCCGGCGTGACCGCGCGGACCTTCTTCCGCCACTTCACCGACAAGCGCGAGGTGCTCTTCGCCGGCTCCGGGGAACTCGAGCAGCGCATGGTGGACGCCCTGCTCGCGGCCCCTCCGTCGGCCGGCCCGATGGACGCGGTCGCGGCCGCGCTGCTCAGCGCGGCCGAGCTGTTCGCCGACCGCCGCGACTACTCTCGGCGCCGGCAGGCCGTCATCGCGGCGACGCCGGACCTGCGCGAGCGCGAACTCATCAAGATGGCGTCGCTCGCCGCGGCCTTCGCCGAGGCGCTCCGCAAGCGAGGGGTCGCGCCGGCCGTCGCGTCGCTCGCGGCCGAGACCGGAGTGGCCGTCTTCCGGGTGGCGTTCGAGCGCTGGATCGCCGAACCGGACGGTGCCCCGCTGGAGGAGGTCATGCGGGCGACCCTCGCCGACCTCGCCGGGCTCACGCCCGGCTGATCCGGCGGCAATTGATGTCGTCGCCGGAGCCGACCTGCTCGTTGACGGAACTATGCCGGCGTGATCACGGCGTGGAGGAGTTTCTCGGCGTTGACGATCAGATTGCCGCATAGGAAGCCCGCGGCCCGGTCGGGCTCGTCGGGACTGCTTGCCAGCACCCAACGGTCCCGCACCCGGATCTGGGTGAGCAGCGCTGTCCGTACCTCGTCGAGGGTGGCATAGGGTCCCGGCCCCCACTCCTGTCCTGCGATCGAGCACGGGACGGCGACCAGGGCTTGCATTTCGTGCCCGGTGACGAAAACCAACTCGAGCTTCAGCCGCAGCCGTGGCTCGATGATGCCCCGTGGCGTTGCTCGCTCCGGCGCCGACACCTCTACGTCGGTCACGGCAACTCCTTCCCCGGGTGGAAACAGTGACGTTCGCAGTCGAAGATCGTTGCGGTTCGATACCGACCCTACCTCGGTCGAACTCTGAATCGCCTTCCGCACAAGCGAAACAGCGATACCCAAAAGGGTGGTCCAAGGGTCACTGGGCGACTTCTAACCGTACGTTTTACTTAGCCTGCGACACTTCCTGGATGACTTCTGATCCGGCCCCGCAGGGCCGCGGAACGGCGATCCTTCGTCGGGCGGCCGTCAAGGTCCCCGAGGTGACAGTCGCATTCTGGATTGCCAAAGCGCTTACTACGGCGATGGGTGAGTCCACATCGGATTTCCTGGTGCACCGACTCCCTCCGGTGCTCGCCGTCGCACTGGGTGCGGTCGCGCTGGCCGTCGCGCTCACCATCCAGTTCAAGGCGAAGCGTTACGTGCCATGGAAGTATTGGCTTGCCGTGGCCATGGTCGGAGTCTTCGGCACCATGGCGGCCGACGTGCTGCATGTCGGGTTCGGCGTCCCCTACCTGGTGTCAACCACCTTCTTCGCGGTTGCGCTCGCGGTGATCTTCCTCTCCTGGCATGCCACGGAGAGGACGTTGTCCATCCACAGCATCTACACGCCCCGCCGCGAGTTCTTCTACTGGGCCGCGGTGATGGCGACGTTCGCGCTCGGCACCGCCGCGGGTGACATGACTGCCGTCACCCTCCACCTCGGATACCTCGCCTCCGGAGTGCTGTTCGCCGCGGTGATCGCCGTGCCGCCGGTGGGATACCGATGGTTCAGCCTCAACCCGATCTTCGCGTTCTGGTTTGCCTACATCATCACGCGACCGCTCGGGGCGTCCTTCGCAGACTGGTTCGGCGTTTCGCATGCCCGCGGCGGTCTCGACCTCGGCACCGGTCCGGTCAGCCTGGTCCTAGCCCTTGCCATCGCGGCTCTCGTCGTCCACATGACGGCGAACTCTCCGGACGCGGCTCACAGTCGCCACACGGAACCGTAGCGGTCCGGTCGGGTGCCGAGCGGGAAGCGCTTAAGCGAACAAGGCACATGCCAACGGCTGGCATGATCGATCCGTGACCGCGACCACGACCGGCTCCTCCGGAGGGCAGAGCGTGGCCATCGTCGACACCGGTACGCCGGCTGCGGCCGCACTCCGGTTGATGCGGCAGGTCCATCGGCGAGGTGCGCTTGCCGTTGCGGTTGCTGTGTGCGGAGCGGCTCTCGCGTCTTGCTCCGCCGCATCACCGCGGCCGGTCGGACATGGGGCGACACGCTCGGCCACTCACACGCGTGGCAGGACGAGGTCGGCTTCCCCAGCACCTGCCACCCGGGTCCACCGGGTCGACACCCGGCTCAGCGCGTCGACGGAACCGTGGCACCTGCCGCAACCGCTGTCCCGACAGGTGATTTTCATCGACGGACGGCACCTGCTCATCGCGGGGGGACTTACGGCGACGGGGTCGACGTCGGCCGTACTCCGACTGGATCCGGCCACTGGCACGACAACCCGGGCCGGAGACCTCGCCGCGCCGGTGCACGACGCTGCCGGGATCACCTTGGGCAGGCGCCATTTCGTGGTTGCCGGCGGCGACCAGACGACGGTCGGCTCCGTGCAGCAGCTCGCCTCGGTCGGGACGGCAGCGGTGATCGGCCGGCTACCCCAGAGCCGCTCGGACCTTGTCGCCGCGTCGATCGGATCGACTGCGTACGTCCTGGGCGGCTACGACGGCGCAGCGATCCAACCGGCCGTGCTCGCCACCACCGACGGTCGACGATTCCACGCGGTTGCCACCCTTCCGGCTCCGGTACGTTATCCGGCGGTCGCCGTTCTCGGCCACGCCATCTACCTGTTCGGAGGCGAAACCGCCGCCGGGCCGACCAGCGCCATCCAACGAATCGATCCCGCCGCGCATGCGGCGACGATCGTGGGACATCTTCCGCACCCCCTCGCCGACGCCGCCGCCCTCACGTTGGACGGCCGCGTCTACGTCGCCGGCGGAACCAGCGCCGGATCCGCACAGACCCAGATCCGCCGCTTCGTCCCGGCCACGGGCCGGACCCTGCCCGCCGGACGACTGCCCTACGCCGTCTCCGACGCCGGAGCCGCCGTTCTTGACGGCGCCGGCTACCTCCTGGGCGGTGAGAGCTCCGACCGGCTGGGCACGGTGATCGTCCTCCATCCACATGACTGACCCACATGCCCGACACGGCACCCCGGGGCGACGGAAGGACAACATGAATCGAGCGATCCGCGTCGCTGCCTGCGTCGTCGCGCTGGCCACGAGCATCGCGGCCTGCACCACGACCGGCAGCCGGGCGGCGACCGCTTCTCACGCCCCGGCCGGCACACCGCACCCGCAGCGGTCCCGGGCCGCCCGGACGCAGCCAGACCCGCCCGGCACCCGGAACGGGCCGCCGTGGGAAAGCGCTCCGCTGACGGCCGGCCACCTGCGACACGGGTCCCGGCCGGGCGTCCTCCCCGGCGACCTGCTCATCGCCGACAAGCTCAACGAACGGCTCATCATCATCGACCCGGCCGGACGGATACGGTGGCAGTTCCCGCGTCCCGGAGACCTCCCTCCGGGCACGACATTCAAGGTGCCCGACGACGCGTTCTTCACCCCTGACGGGCGGGAAATCGTCACCACGGAAGAGGACGACTTCGTCATTCGGGTCATCGACGTCGCCACGCACAAGATCGTCTACCGGTACGGCACACCCGGGGTGCCCGGCTCGGGCCCGAACCACCTCTGGAATCCCGACGACGCGGTCATGCTGCCCGGCGGCGACATCCTCACCGCGGACATCAAGAACCATCGGCTCCTACTCATCCGGCCCGGCCGGTCCGGCATCGTCGGTCAGTGGGGCCGGGTCGGTGAGGGCTACCACGCGCCGCCGACGAACTACGGGGCGCCGAACGGCGTGTTCCCCGCCGGCGGCGGACGGTTCCTGGTCACCGAGATCCGCGGCAGCTGGGTCGACGGAATCGACCTGCACGGACACGTCTTCTGGTCGACCCATCCACCCGGCGTCGTCTATCCCTCCGACACCAACCGGATCGGCCCCGACCGATACCTCACCGTTGACTACTCGCAGCACGGCCAGATCCTGGTGTTCACCCGGTCGGGCCGGACGATCTGGCGCTACGCGCCGCAGGGCCGCGAACGGTTGGACCATCCGTCGCTGGCCCTGCCGCTGCCCAACGGTGACATCGTCTGCAACGACGACATGAACCACCGGGTGATCGTCGTCGATCCCCGGACCAACCGCATCGTGTGGCAGTACGGGCACACCGGCGTGCCCGGCCGGGCGCCCGGCTATCTCGACAACCCCGACGGACTCGATCTCGTCCCGCCGTACTCCCTGATCGACCGCACCACCGCCGGCCGTGTCCACGGCTCCGGCTGAGTCGATCCGGTAAACCATCCAGCGGTGTCGTCCTCGTTTTCCGCGCCCTACTACACTGCTGTAGTAGCCGCAGGTAGCGGGGTGGCTCTCACACCCGCCGGGGCGGTCGAGGAGATCAGAGTCGGGCGATGCTTGAGGCACACTCATACGCGGCGAACCAGCTGCCTGATCCTGTGCACAGTCCGGTGATCGGGGAGGTGTGCCGTTGAGGATCGTGCACGTCACCGATTGCTATCTGCCCCGACTCGGTGGCATCGAGCGGCAGGTCCATGATCTGGCCGTGCGCCAGCGGCGACGTGGCCACGAGGTGCAGATCGTGACCTGCGTCGCCGGCGAGCGGTCGGACGGCAATGACGACCTGCCGGTACGGCGCCCGCGGCCGCGAACCGGCGAGTCCGCGGGAAAGATCCGGTACGGCTGGGTGGCGCCCGGGCGCCGGGCCGTGCTGGACGGGGACTTCGACATGGTGCACGTGCACGCTTCCACGTGGTCGCCGCTGGCGTTCTCGACCGCGGCGGCCGCTGCCCGCCGCGGAATCCCCGCGGCGCTGACCGTCCACTCCCTGTGGGCCTATGCCGCACCGCTGTTCCGATGCGCGGATCTGGCGCTGCAATGGCACCGCTGGCCGCTGGCCTGGTCGGCGGTGAGCCCGGTCGCCGCCGAACCGCTGCGGCGCGTTCTGGGACCTGGTGTTCCGGTCACGATTCTCCCGAACGGCGTCGAGCTCCCACCGAGGCGAACGGATTTCCCGCGCGACCCGCATCGGATCGTGATCGCCAGCGTGGGCCGGCTGGTTCGGCGGAAGCGGCCCCGACAGCTGTTGCAGATGCTGCGCCGCGCCCGCGCTGCCGTCCCCACCACAATCCGGCTGGAAGCGGTGATCGCCGGCGACGGGCCGCTGGCGCCCGCGCTCACCCGCTATCTGGACCGACACCGAATGTCCGACTGGGTGCACCTGATCGGCGCCGCGGACCAAGACCAGATTCGGGCAATCCACGAGATCGCCGACTTCTACGTCGCCCCGGCCACGCTCGAGTCCTTCGGGATCGCCGCGCTGGAGGCGCGGTGCGCCGGCCTCCCGGTCGTGGCCCACGCCGGCACCGGCATCGCCGAATTCATCGCCGACCGGGCCGACGGCCTGCTCGCCGCCGACGACGAGGACATGACCGACCGCATCACAGAGTTGGCGACGTCACCGGCACTCCTCGCCCGGATGCGTCACCACAACGCCGAGACGCCCGCGCGGATCACCTGGGACGACGTGCTCCAGCAGACCGACACGCTCTACGCCCGTGCCCAGCGCACGACACCAACTCGGGCACCGTCTCAGGTGACTCGGCGGCCGCCACCGGTGGCGATCGGTCACCCGGCGGCGCTGCAGGGTGCCCGACACCGACGCGCAAGCTGAGGGCGGGCCGTTTATGGTCGTCGTGCCTCGCTATGCCCGGAGTCATGACGGTGGAAGGCTCCGCCGCCCTGGGTCCAGTCACTGGAGAGCTGCAGGACGAGCACGCTGACCGCGGCGCCGGCGAGAACCGTGGCCAGCAGGACGGCGCCTCGGACCCGGGCTCCTGCGACCGCGTGGTGTTGCCGGGATCTGATGGTGAGTTGGAGTGCGGGGATGGTGCGGGCGAGCACGTGTAGCCCGGTCGCGGCGAGCCAGACGATGAACGCTCCTTGGTGCAGGGTGAGCGCGTCGACGCGGAAGCCCGCGGCGGTGACGATCGGGGTGTATGTGGCAGGGCCGAGGGCGATCAGCGCGAGGCCGGTGCCGAGTACGGCGAGGCCCGATATCACGACGAGCGGGCCGAGTATGCGCAGCAGCAGAGGCGGCGGGCCGGCCTGCCGGTAGGCGGCCGAACCGAGGTAGTAGCGGGCTATCCGCCAGCCCGTGGTGACCGTCTTGAGCACCATCAAGGGGACCAGGAAGGCGCCGATCAGGATGTGCACGGTGATCAGCCCGCGCACCGACAGCAAGGTGACGCACTCGGCCAGCGAAAACACGAGGAGCAGGAGGCCGATCCACGCGGTGAGACGGGCGTTTCCGGCCGGGCCGCCAGCGGAGGGCGAGATGGGGTCGTCGCGGTGGCGCAAGCCAAGTGCTGTCGCGTAGGCGTCGTTCAACGCTGACCTGACAGTCTCCACCGAGGCAGCTCGAGCGGCCGACATCATGGCATCAGAGTGGGCGTTGAACCTGAGAAAGATCTTCGAGTCGCCCTTAGTCCGCCATCCGGACCCGGGCGGGCGATCGGCATCGTCGCGGACGCGAGCGACCATTGCGCCAGTACCGGCGCGACCTGGTCGGCCATCGCCAGTCGGCCCGCCTCGACCGCGCTCCGGGCGAGCACGCCGGCGACGATGGCCGTCAGGACAGGGGTGGCGCTGTCGGGCACCTGAACCGCACCCAGCGCCGCTGCACCGATGACCGGGCTGAGGCACGCGACGAGCAGCCAGGTCGCCGTCCTCCGCCGTTGCTCGGACCCGAACAGCGGCGCGAGCGCGAAGCCCTCACTACCCGCGTGCAGGACGAGCGCGGCGATGACGGGGACCGACGCCGTCACTGCCAGCGTCGAGCCCTCCAGGGCCCGGTGCACGCCGATCGCCAGAGCCGCCGCCGCACCGCCCCCTGCACGTGATCCACAGGTGCACCCCCGACGCAACACGAGGCCTGCGGCGGCGAAGCTCGCACAACCAGCGACCGCGGCGATCAACGAGCCGGATCCAAAACCGCCTACGTCATGGGCGATGTCGGGAATCAGGTCGCCGAAGACCACGAGAAGGAGCAGCCCGGCGACGGCGACCAGCGACGCCGCCGCATATCGTGCGCTCCACCTCCCCGCCAGGGCACCGGCGATGGTCGCGGCAGCGATCAGCGCCGCCCCCATCCATGCTGCGTGAGTGAGCATGATCAGTCGGCGAAGTCCGGAATTGCCCGGTGCGGGTTGGCCGCGCGGCCCTTCGGTTCCTCCCACTCCTCCTGCCGGCCGAGCGGGGTCATGTCCAGGACCGCGTACGCGCCGCCCATCTGCTCGGTGCCCCGGCCGAACGTCGAGTAGGTGTGGAAGACCGTGTCGTCGTCGCGGAGGAAGCAGCTGAAGCCCGGCTGCTCACCCGGCTGCTCGAGGACCCAACCCAACCCGGCCGCCTGCAGCTCTGCCCGGTCGCGGTAGTTGAACATGACCGGCGCGACCGACTCGTCGAGCGTGACGTGGAAGTCGTAGTTGAAGTCGCTGGTGTAGGAGGAGTACCAGGCGATGTCCCAGCCCTTGAGCTCCCGGTACGCCGCGATCTTCGGGTACGGCGCCCGCGAAACCACCGCGAAGGCCGTATCGCGGGCACGCAGATGATCGAGCAGGCCTCCGGACATCTCGTCCATATCGGCCGAGCAGCTCGGGCAGCCCTGCTCCCAGCTCGGGTCGAACATGAAGTGCTGCAGCACCAGCTGGCGGGAATCGGCGAAGAGGTCGCGCAGGCCGACCTGGCCGGCAGGGCCCTCGAAGCGGTAGTCCTTGTCGATCCGCACCATCGGCAGGCGCCTGCGGTCGGCGTTGAGCAGATCGCGCATCCGGGTCAGTTCCTTCTCCCGCGCAAGCAGTTCCTTGCGGGCGGCGAGCCACTGCTCGCTCGAGACCACGTCAGGAAGTGTCACGGTTGCCTCCTTGCGTTCCCGCCGGCGCGTCTCGCCGGAGCGGCTGTCACTACGACGAACGGCGATGCCGTAGATGGACCGCATCCGACTTCCATTACAGACCGGCTAGCCCTGCGGCGACTCGGAGACGCCGTATTCGTCGTGCCAGTTCCACCACGCGTACGGCGGGGTCTGGGGATACCCCTCGGGCGAGTCCTCCCATTTCTCCTGTCGCCCGAGCGCGGTCAGGTCGAGGTAGCTCCAGGTACCGCCCATCGCCTCGTCGCCGCGGTTGTTGATGAAGTAGGTGCGGAACACGCGGTCGCCGTCGCGGATGAAGGCGTTCGTCCCGTGCCATTCGTCCACACCGAAGTCCAGCGTCGAACTCGATCGGTCATGGTGTACCAGGGCATCGTCCAGCCCATCCGCTCCTTGACCCGCGCGATGTCCGGCTGCGAAGCGCGGGAGGCGAAGACAAGCGTTGTGTCCCGGGCGTTCAGATGGGCGACGTCCGCGACCTGATCGGCCACCAGTGAGCAACCGGGGCACGCGTGGTCGGGCCAGCCGTGTCACGCCGGGCTCGAAGAAGGCGCGGTAGACGATCAGCTGCCGGCGCCCGGCGAACAGGTCGAGCAGCGACGCTCTGCCCTCGGGGCCGTCGAACGCTGTACTCCTTCTCCACCGCCACCCACGGCATCCGCCGGCGCTCCGCCGCGAGCGCATCGCGGGCGCGGGTCAGTTCCTTCTCCTTCACCAACAGCTGCAGGCGCGCGGCCTCCCACTCCTGCGGCGCGACGATCGGTGGGGTCTGCATCGTGGTGCTCGATCCGTGCTCAGCCATGGTGTCCTCCGGTGTCGTGCGGTGGGGTCGTGGTCCGTCCACGAGCACCCCGGTCGAGATGGTCCTTCAGTGCGTCGAGTGGGCCGTCCCAGTCGCGGGCCAGGGCGGCGAGGAACTGCTGCGCCACCTGCATCGGCGCCGAGCGCAGCCGGTAACGCACCCGGCGCCGCTCCCCCGGCTCGGCCGTCACCAGGCCGGCCTCGGTCAGCAGCGCCAGGTGCTTGGCGATCGCCTGCCGGGTGATCGGCAGCCGATCGGCGAGGTCGGTCGCCGTGGCCGGGCCCGCCCGAGGCCAGCGCGGCCAGCAGAGCGCGCCGGGTCGGGTCGGCCAGGGCGGTGAAGACCTGCTCGGCCACCGCCTCGATGTCCGGCCCGCGTCAGGCGTCAAGCGGCATCGAGGTAGTCGACGAGTTCGCCGAGCTCGCTGCGGCCAGCCCGTCGGTGTGGTCGTCGTACGCCGTGCGGTGGGTGTCCTCGCGGCAACTGGGCGAAGCCGGTCTCGACCACGGTCAGCCGGGTGCCCACACCGGCCGGTTCGAGCGTGAACTCGACATAGGTACGGCGCGGATCGTCCTCGGGCAGCCCGCGGATCTGCCAGGTGAACCCGAACACGGTCGGCTCCTCCACCCGTTCGACCCGCATGGCGACCGCGTACCCGTCGGTCCACGCCATCCGGGCCGACCCGCCCGGACGCAGGTCGATGGTCGCCTCGTTGCCGAACCAGGCGCCCAGCCCTTCGGCCGTGGTGAGCGCCGCCCAGACCTTTCCCGGCGGGTGGGCGAGCTCCATGGTCCGTTCGATGCGATCAGGAAAACCCATGACTGCCTCCAGCAAGTAGCAACCGAACAGTTGCGACTGTATGGCAACCGTATCGGTTGCGTCAACAGCGCCTTCGGCCGATCGACGCGGAGCTGCGGGCAGCCGCGGAGGAGGACCACGCAGCGTGCACCAGGCGGTGGTGCATGCGGTCGAGACCTATCTCGCAGTGCGGGAGACCGAGCAGATCAAGGCGGACCCGGATGCGCTGCGAGCTCTGGCGCAGGCGCGGGAGGCGGTCCGAGCCGGTGACGTCGTCTACGGCACCGAGGCCGTGGACGCGCTGGTGGCTGGCCGACGCGTGTCGTGAGTGGCCGATACGAGTTGGGGACCACGCCGCCGGCTCGTCGGGCGCTGGCGGATCGACTGCCTGTTGAGGTGGCGGAAGCGGCCGCCGGGTTTATCACCGGCGCATTGCTGGACAACTTGCAGCGCGTCGGCAAACCACTGCGGGAGGAGCTGGCCGGCATCTACAGCGCGCGGCTGGGCCGGGACTGGCGGGTGCTGTATGAGATCGACGAGACAAGGCGCGCGGTGATCGTGCTCGACATCCGACACCGCTCGGCGGCCTACCGGCCTCGCTGACCAGTCACGTCAACCGGCGCCCTACGAAGCGGTGACCACGGCGTAGGCGCGGACGGGGAAGGTCCCGAAGTCCGCGAACCGCGGTGGCGCGGCGGTGAAGCGGGCGCCGGTCGGCGGCACCTGGTCCAGGCCCGTGAGGTGCTCGACGACGGGGATGTTCGCGGCGAGCAGTTGGCTGTGCGCCGGACGCTCCCCCCGCGCCGTGATGTCGTCGATGTTGACCGAGTCGATACCGACCAGGGCGGCACCATGGTCGACCAGCCACGCGGCGCCTTCGGCCGTGAGAAATGGCGCGTCGTCGGCGTACGCGTCCGTCCCCCAGGTGGCGTCGCCGCCGGTGTGCAGCAGAACGGCGGCGCCGGTCACGTCCAGGGCAGCCAGCACACCGACCCCGACGCCACGTCCGGCGCTCTCCGTCGTGCGCACCACGACGGCGGGCAGGTCGACGACGCTGGCGAGCGGAAGGGTGGCCAGGTCGATCCCGTCCGGGTAGCGGTGGAACGGCGAATCGAGATAGGTGCCGGTGTTGCCGACCATGCTCACCCGATCGATGGCGAACTCGGTGCCGGGCGCGTAGGACTTGCGGGAGTCCTCCCGGGTCAGATGCGGCGTCACCTCGGGGCCCGGCAGCCCCGGGTATGTCGTCATCCCGGCGGTGATGACGTGACTCAGCTCGACGATGCGACGGGTGACGACGGCATCGGACTCGGCGCGGTACTCGGTCATGCATCGAGACTGCCGCACGATCGAGCCCGCGCGAAATGACTTAGCGGTGCTTGGACCCCGACCGGACAGGATGCCGGGTGACGAGCTCGTCCGGCCATTCCACGTCGAGGACTCCGCCGGCGGCCGTGGTCGCCCACCGCTCACTCAACTCCCGGAGGTCCGCCACGGCGGCCTGGAACTGTGCCGGCGTGAAGGGAAAGGGATCCTCGCGCACCGTCCCCCAGACCGCCCGTGCCCGACCGAGCATCCCTCCGGTGCGGCCGTGCTGCACCGCACCGTGGACCAGCGACGACATCACCTCGGCCACCGTGATCGTCCGGGCCTTGGTGTTCGCGCGCAGGACGTCCTGGGAGCGACGCTTCGGGTCGTGGCGCAGCCGTCCGGACACGACCACCATGTGGTCGAACATCGCTCCGGACGCCGCACTGCCGAAGACGCCGCCGGCCATCCCCAGCGCCCGCTCAGTAGCGACGTGCGCCAGGTCGTGGGGGACCGGCCATCTCCCGCCGGCACCCGGAAGCGACACCACCACACCGTCGGGCCGGTGGATGTGCACCGCGTACTGCCCGTCCACGCCGCGGTGGAACTGAACCTTCACGACGGCCACCATCGCAAGACCCTGCGCTACGGCCAACCGGATATCACTGCGGGTCGGTGCCGGCGATCTGCCTGGTGGCGACGTTGAACCGGTTGAACAGGTTCGTCATACCGACCATCAGCACGATCCCGGCAAGCTGCCGCTCGTCGTAGTGCCGTGCGGCGGCATCCCAGACCTCGTCCGGCACCGGGTCGGGCCGGTCGGCGAGCCGGGTGGCGGCCTCGGCCAGAGCCAGTGCAGAGCGTTCCGCTTCGTCGAAGTACGGAGCCTCCCGCCAGGCGACGACGGAGGCGAGCCGCTCGGTCGTCTCACCCGCCTTGCTCGCCTGCTCCGTGCCGGCGACCACACACCACGCGCACCCGTTGATCTGGCTGGCGCGCAAGTGCACCAGCTCCATCGTGGCGCGCGGCACACCGCTGGAGTACGCAGACTTCAGCAGCGCCTGGACCGGCGCGAGGGTGTCGGGCAGTAGCGTGAGGGGCTTGTTGATCCGGGGTTCCATCGATGTCTCCTCGCCTCGTTGTCCTCGGTCCTCCAACCCCACGACGAGACGGTCCGGCCATTCGTAACACCCATGATCAAGAGCGGATCCGCTCGGCGTGTCGCACCGAAATACCCTCGTGATCATGGGTGCGCTCCGGCTGCACCAGCCCGAGTCCCCGCCACCGACCCGATGACGGCCGGAATGCGACGACTGCGACGACCGCGGCGGCCAGGAGGCACGCCGCGGCGACGCCAACGGCGAGTTGATAGCCGTGCAGGAACGACTGGGCCGCCAGGTGCCGGTACGCCGGCCCGAGTGCCTTGGTGACCGCCGCGATGCGTCCCCCGCCGACGTTCTGGGCCTGTGCCGACGCCGCGACGGACCGGCCGGTCCGGCCGTGCCAGTCGGACACCGCCGCGTTGACCCGATCGCGCCGAGTACGGCGAGCCCGACCGATGTCCCGATCTGGCGGGCTGCGTTCAGCATGCCGGAGGCCGCGCCGGACACGCCGGGCGGCACGTCGCGCAGCGCCACATGCGTCGTGCCGGGGATGAAGGTCCCGAAGCCGCCGCCGAAGAGGACGTAGCCGACGGCGGTCAGGGCGAACGGCGTCGTCGTCGTCACGCGGCTCAGCGCGAAGACCCCGACGGCGGCGACGGCACATCCGGTGGCGACCACCGCCGTGGCCGGGAAGCGCCGGTCGAGCCGGCCGGCGGACTGGGCCATGAGCAGGAACGGGGCATTCATGCACAGCCACGACAGGCCGGTGCGCAGCACCGACCAGCCGTCCACATCCTGGTAGAGGAGCGTGACATAGAACAGTGCGCCGGCAAGACCCAGATAGCTGAGCAGATAGATCGCCGAGGCAGTGACGAAGCTGCGGGACCGCAGCAATGCGGTCGGGAGCATGGCGTGCGGGGCATGCCGCTCCCACACGGCAAAACCGACGAGGAGCCCCACCCCGGCGACCATCGGTGCCGCCACCGGCCACGCATCCCAGGCGTACGACGCCGATTCGATCAGACCGAGTGTGATGGCGACCAGGCCCGCGGCACTGGTCATCACGCCGGGAACGTCGAGGCACCGGGACTGCGGAGCGCGCGACTCGCGGATCGCCACCACCGTGCCCACGACGCCGGCGACGGCGAAGGGAACGTTCACCCAGAACACCGACGCCCATCCGAAATAGGTGAGCAGGATTCCACCCGCGACCGGTCCGGCGCCGAAGCCCGTGCCACCGATGGCGGCCCAGATGCCGATCGCGCGGGCCCGGGTCGCGGACGGGAACGTCTCGGTGATGATCGACAGCGTCCGTGCCAGCATGGCCGCCCCGCCGACCCCCTGCACACCCCGGAAGGCGATCAGCGCGGCACCGCTCGGCGAGAGCGCGCACGCGACCGACCCGAGCGCGAAGACGGCCATCCCGGTCAGGAACACCAGCCTGCGCCCGTAGCGATCACCGAGCGCGCCGCCGACAGGGACGAGCGCCGCCAGGCTGAGGGAGTAGGCGCTGACCACCCATTCCAGATCGCCCGCCGTCAGGTGCATGTCGCGCTGCATCAGCGGTAGCGCCACGTTCACGATCGTCAGATCGAGCGAGATCATGAACGTGGCCACGCACAAGGTCAGCAGCGTCAGCCGCCGGTGCTGTGACCCGGTCGCCCGGTTGCTCATCCGTTCGCACCATCCCTCCTCGTCGCCGCCGCGGCGCGGCGGGCCATTACTCATGACCCCGGGGGACGGCGCAATGTGACCGGACAGCCTCACTGGCGGCCGCGCATGACCGGAGCGTCGGATGTCCTCGGTCCACGCCTCCGTCGCGCGCTGGGCGAGGCCCTCGGCCCGGACTTCGCCGACGCCGATCCCGTGCTGCGGCCCTCGCAGTTCGCCGACGTACAGGTCAATGCCGCACTTGCCCTGGCCAAACGGCTCGGCCGACCCCCGAGGGAGGTCGCCGCCGCGATCGTCGCGCACCTGGACGTGGACGACATCTGTACGTCGGTGGAGATCAGTGGACCCGGATTCATCAATCTGACGCTCCGGGACACCTGGATCGGCGACGAGGTGCAGCGGCTCCTGGCCGACGACAGTCTGGGCGTGCCCCGGCCGGCCGCCGAGCGCATTCGCATCGACTACTCGGCGCCGAACATCGCCAAGGAGATGCACGTCGGCCACCTGCGCTCGACGATGATCGGCGACGCCCTGGCGCGGGTGCTCGAGCTACTCGGGCCACCAGCGTGATCCGGCAGAACCACATGGGCGACTGGGGCACGCCGTTCGGCATGCTCATCGAGCACCTGATCGACGTCGGCGAGGGACGCCCGAGGCCGGCCAGCTCGAGTCGCGACCTCGAATGCGCTTCTATCAGGCGGCCCGCGGCAAAGTTCGACGGCTGACGCCGGAGTTCGCGGACCCGGGCGCGGCTGCCGGGTCGTGGCGCTGCAGGCCGGCGATCAACGAGACGCTGGGCCTCTGGCGGCACTGGTCGACCTCGTCGACCAGCATACTTCAACCGGGTCTACGCGGAGCTCGACGTCACGCTCACCGACGACGACATGCGCCGGCGAGAGCCCGTACAACGACCGCACCTCGGCGGCGTCGTGCGACGAGCTGGAAGAGAAAGGGCATCGCCGTCGATGAGCGAGGGCGCCCTGTGCGTCTTCCCACCCGGCTTCAACGGCCGAGACGGTGCAGCCGCTGCCGCTGATCGTCCGCAAGAGCGACGGCGGCTACGGCTACGCCGCCACCGATCTGGCCACCATCCGGTACCGCGTCGAGACGTTGCAGGCGCGACCGGATCCTCTACGTCGATCGGCGCCCCCAGCACCACCACCTGTAGATGGTCTTCGCGACGGCCCGGGATGGCCGGCTGGCTCCCCGACGACGTCGAACGCCGAGCACGTCGCAGTTCGGCAACGTGCTCGGATCAGACGGCAAGATCCTGCAAGACCCGCGCCGGCGCATCGCTCCGCCTGCTCGACCTGCTGGACGAGGCGGTGCGAGCGGGCCGCCGCCGTCGCTGGAGCGAGCACGGCCCGAACAGGACGAGACGAAGAAGGGGACGTTCGCACGGCAGGTCGGCATCGGCGCCGTGAAGTACGCCGACCTCTCCGTGTCGCACGTCAAAGACTACGTCTTCGACTTCGACCGGATGCTGCCGCTGACGGGCAACACCGGCCCCTACCTGCAGTACGCCGCCGCCCGCATCCGCTCGATCTTCCGCAGGGTGGAGCTCGACCCGGCCGCGGCGCAGGGACCGGTGGCCATCGTCGAGCCGGCCGAGCGCGCCCTGGCGCCCGCCCTGCTCGGCTTCGGTACGGTGGTGGAGCACGTCGGCCACACGCTCGAGCCCCACCGGCTGTGCGGCTACCTCTTCGAGCTGGCCCAGATGTTCACGACCTTCTACGAGACCTGCCCGGTGCTGACCGCCGACGACGATGCGACCCGCACGTCGGCCTGGACCTCACCGCGGAGCGCGCATCCTGGCCAGGGGGCTGGAGCTGCTCGGCATCCGTGCACCGGAGCGGATGTAGGAGCGCAGTGATCATGGGTCTCGGCGGGGGAAAACGGGCTGCTGATTGCGGATCAATCCATCCGGAATCGATCCGAGAGGGCATAGCGCAGCAGTACGACGTCGTCGATCCGGACCACGTCTGCGAGCCTCGCCCGTCGGTCGGGGTTCCAGGGGAACCGGCCGTTGTCGACAAAGCGCCGAGCCCCGGAGTCGCCGACGAAGAACGGTGCGACGACGAGGTGCAGTTCGTCGGCGAGGTCGGCGGTGAGGAACTGGGTGTGCACGGTGCCGCCGCCTTCGACCATCAGCCGCCGCACGCCCCGGGCGAGGAGGTCCTCGCTCACCCGACGCATGTCCACCGGGTGCCCGCCGTCGACGACGGTCGCCACCGCGCCGAGCCGGTCGCCGGCGTCGGCGACGGACCCGCTCGCGCAATAGACGAGCTTCTCGGTGTCGCCGGCGGTGAAGAAGTTCGCGCAGGCGTCCAGCCGGCCCCCGGTCACCGTCACCTTGACCGGCGAGGGACCGAGTCCCCGGGCGACCCGTTCACGCCGCCGGGCCGGCGTGCGCACCAGCAGCCGCGGGTTGTCGTTCCGGACGGTGGCCGCGCCCACGAGGATCGCGTCGCAGGAGGCGCGCACGGCGTCGACCCGGTCGAAGTCGGCGTCGTTGGAGAGCAGGAGCCGCCGTTCGGTCGCGCCGTTGAGGTAGCCGTCGATCGAGATGCCGCAGCTGAGCAGGGTGTACGGGCGGTCAGCCACGCGCGGCGCCTTCCGGGGGGATCGCGGCGCAGCCCAGCGGGCACGCCCGCCTCCACAACGTCCGGCTCATCCCGCCTGCCGCTCTCCTCGAGGGTGCCGGGTCCACATGGCCCGCCCATGGGTGTGCCCTCTGAGTTGGCACGCGCGGGTCACGGCGCGACGGTTCACCGGCCCAGCGCCAGGTCGTCAGGAACGGGCCGGCCAGGACCTGCCCGGCGGTCATATCGCGACCTCGGTCAGCACGCGGGAGATGCGCTCCGAGGTGACCGGCCATCCGGGCAGCGTCCGCGCGGCGGTCCCGGGCCGCGTGCCGCAGCCGTCGGCGGAGCTCGGTGTCGCCGAGCCAGCGGCGCATCGCCGCGGCGAGGGCCGCCGGGTCGTCGGGCGGCACCAGCACTCCGGGCCGGCTGCCGTCGGGCGCCTGCCCGATGGCCTCGGGCAGACCGCCGACCTCGGTGGCCACGACCGGCAGCCCGCGGGTGAGCGCCTCGGTGACGACCATGCCGTAGGTCTCGGCCCGGGAGGCCAGCACCAGCAGGTCCACGGCGAGGTACGCGGCGTCGAGCTCGGCACCGGTCCGCGGGCCGACGAACCGCACCCGGTCGCCGACTCCGCCCGCGCCGGGCCTGACCGCGGACGCGATCGACGAAATCCGCATCGCGGTCGAGGCTGCCGACGCAGACGCAGCCCCACGGCAGGTCCGTGATCGTGGCGAGGGCGGCGAGCAGCACGTCGTGGCCCTTCGTCGGCGTCACCGCCGCGACGCAGAGCAGCTGACCGCCGGTCGCCGACCCGGGCGCGAGGTCGGCGCCGGGTCGACGCCGGGCTCGGCGACGCGGACATGCGCCGGGCGCAGTGCGTAGCGGTCGAGCAGCCAGCCGCCGGGTCCACGCGCTGGTCGTGACCACCGCGGCGGCGGACGACAGGACCGCGCATTCCCGGGCGCGCGCCTCGCCATCCGGCCCGCCGTCGCCGAGCGGCATGTGCACCAGGACGACCAGGCGCAGCCGACGCCGCCTGCGGCACCAGCACCTCCGGGACCGTCGAGGCGATCAGGCCGTCGACAGCACGACGGCGCCGTCGGGGATCGCGGCGAGCAGCCGGGCGAGCGCCGGCTCGCGCCGCGGCGTCCGGCCGGGGCCACGCGCCGGGTGCGGGTCGTTCGCTGCACCGACCAGCCGAGCGACGTCGAGCCCGGCGCAGATCCGGCGGTCGTAGGCGTTGCCGCCGCTCGGCCGCGCCGGATCGTCGATGCCGTCCGGCACCACGACGTGAACGGCCGCTCCCGGGTCACAGCGGTCGCTCGTAGCTCGCCCAGGCCACGTGCGACTCGTGCAGCGTGACCGCCATCCCGGCCAGTCCCGGGCGCCGTCGCCGAAGGCGCCGGCGTGCACCCGCTCGGCGAGCCGGTCGGCGATCACCTGAGCCAGCGCCTCGGTCGAGGTGTTCATGCCGGCGAACGCGGCGCTCGTCGTCGAGGTTGCGGTAGCTCAGCTCGCCGACGACGGCGTGCAGCTCCTCGGCCGCCCGGCCGATGTCGACCACGATGTTGTCGGCGTCCAGCGCCGGCCGCCGGAACGTCGCGTCGACGACGTAGGTCGCGCCGTGCAGGCGCTGCGCAGGTCCGAAGACCTCGCCGCGGAAGCTGTGGGCGACCATCATGTGGTCGCGGACGGTGACGCTGAACATGCATCTATCCCATCCCGTAGGTGACGGTGTGGCAGAGCGCGGGCAGGCTCCCGGCGGCCAGCCGGGCCATGACGTCGGGCAGTTCGTCGAACCGGGACTCGCCGGTGATCAGCGCGTCGAACGCCGGGTCGCGCAACAGGTCCAGCGCGAGCGCCAGCCGGTCGGCCGTGGTGCGGCGCCCCCGCCGGGCCGCGGCCACCGTGCCGACCTGGCTGGCCCGGATGCCGAGGCGGCCGGAGTGGAAGGCGCCCCCGAGCGACAGGCTGACCTCGGTGTCGCCGTACCAGCTGAGCTCGAGGACGGTGCCCTCCGGGGCGAGCAGGTCCAGCGAACGCTGCAGCCCGGCGGAGGTCGCGCTGGCGTGCACGACCAGGTCCTGCCCGTCGGCGGCGTCGGCGGGCAGGGCGAAGTCGACGCCGAGCGCGGCCGCCACCTCGGCGCGGGCGGGATCGACGTCGACGAGGGTCACCCGGGCGCCGGGAAACCGGGCGAGCAGGCGCGCGACGCAGCAGCCCGACCATGCCGGCGCCGACGACCGTGACCCGGTCGCCGAGCAGCGGGGCGGCGTCCCACAGCGCGTTGACCGCGGTCTCCACGGTGCCGGCCAGCACCGCGCGCGCCGGCGGCACGTCGTCGGGCACCGCCACGACCGCGGCGGCCGGCACCACGTAGGCGCGTCTGGTGCGGATACAGGCAGAAGACGGTGCGGCCGAGCAGTTCCGCCGGGCCCGCGCTCGACGACGCCGACGCTGAGATAGCCGTACTTCACCGGCGCCGGGAAGTCGCCCTCCTGGAACGGCGCCCGCATCGCGGCGTACTGGCTGGTCGGTACGCCGCCCCGGAAGACCAGGGTCTCGGTGCCGCGGCTGACTCCGGAGTCGAGGGTGCGCACGAGGACATCGTCCGGGCCGGGCTCGCGCAGCGGGACCGGCCGGATCTCCCCCACACCGGGTTCGCGCAGCCAGAACGCGCGCGCGTCACTGCTCACCGGCGTCATCCTCCGCGGGTAACGAGATGAACCAAATCATCGCATTCTCCGTGCCACATCCACAGGACACCGATCACGGAGGCACTGTGCGCGGCGTAGCGACCTGTCTGGTGACGGGGCTGACTGCCCAGTTCGGGTTGCTCACCGTGCTCGCATCCACCGTCGGCCTGGACGGGCCGGGGTGGATCGCCGGCACCGCCTACGGGGTGATCATGAACGCGGCGCTGGCCCGGGGCCTCGCCCACCATGACGCCGACCAGCCGGGGCCGGCTGACTGGGTCACCCTGACCCGGGCCACCTTGATCGGCGGTGTGCTCGCCTTGATCGCCGACTCCTTCGGCCGATCCATCGCCGCCGCGCTACTGGTGCAAGGTCGTCGCGGCGACCCAGGGTGTCGTGCTGACGCTGGCGGCGGCCGACATCCTGCCCCTGTCCATGACGGACGCGGCTCTTGGCGTCTCGCTCGGCCTGCTCACCGAGTCCTTCGGGCGCGAGGTGTGGTGGGGCTGGCAGGACGGAATGAGACCGGGTCCGGACGCGCCGGTCTGGCCGATGGATGCCTTCCGCAACCGCTTCCTCACCGCCTACGGCCCCCAACACCCGCAGCACTGACCTTCCCTACGCTCGTGTCCCATGGGCGAGGCGATGGACGGCGGCCGGTTCTCGAAGGCGGTGCGGCGCGGCGACACGATCGAGCGGGCCGCCGCCGGCGCCAACGTGCACGCTCTGCTGCGGCACTTCGAGCGCACCGGGTTCACCCTGGCCCCGAGGTTCCTGGGCACGGCCGCGGACGGGAGTCGGGAGATCCTCACCTTCATCCACGGCGAGACCGGATACCCGCCGCTGTCCCGCGAGCTGCGCTCGGACGAGGCGTTGGTCAGCGTGGCCCGCGCGATCCGGGTGATGCACGATGCGACGCAGGGCTTCACGCCGGTCGAGCCGCACGCATGGGGCGGGTACGACGTCGCCGTTCCGGCGCAGACCGACTGCATCGGGCATCACGACCTGGCGCCGTGGAACATCGTCTTCGACGGAACGCAGGTCGTCGGCATCATCGACTGGGACGGCGCCCGGCCGTCCACCCGCGCCTGGGATCTGGCCTACGCTGCCCATCAATTCGTGCCGCTGCACCCATCCGCCGACCTGGTGGCGTGGGGATGGGACGGCGAGCCGGATCGAGCCGCGCGGCTCCGGTTGCTCACCGACACCTACGGCCGCGGAATGCAACCGGCCGAGATTCTCGACCTGGCAGTGCTCCGCCTGACCTCGATAGCGGCCTACATCGCTCAGCAGGTGCGCTCCGGCGACCCGGACTTCGCGGTGCACCGGGACGAGAACCATGCCGCCGGCTACCGGAAGGCGGCCGGGTTCATCCTCGACAACCGGGACGCGTTCCTCTCGTGACCGCCGGTCGGGCCGCGGTCACCGCCCCCGGTCCGCGCGATCCCGGAGCCAAGCCAGTGCCGACGCGCCGTTGTTGAGGACCGAGATGTGCCCGTCGTCGGGGTAGAGCCGCAGTTCGGCCGAAGGGACGCGGCCCGCGACCCACTCGCTGTGCGAGCTGGGGACGACCCGGTCCCTGCCGCCGTGCAGGAAGAGGGCGGGCACGGTGACCTGCGCGGGGTCGAACCCCCACGGGCCGACGTTGGCCAGGTCGTCGTCGATCAGTCCTCCCGGGCCGCCCTTCATCGCCGCCCCGACGACGTCACCGAGCCACGACCAGGTGCCGGAGAGAGCGGCCAGGTCGGCCGGGGTGAACTCCGGGTCGTACTCGACGCCGGACGCCTCGTGCTTCTCCTTCGCCGCCCGGCCCGCGGCCGAGGCCCGCAACGACGCCACGCCGGACGCCGCCATGCCGCCGAACCAGTCCAGCCCCTCAGCGCCATAGGGGGCCAGCCCGGCCGCGCTGACCACACCGAGGACGCGGTCGGGCAGCAGCGCCCCGCAGGCGAGAGCGTGCGGGCCGCCGCTGGAGTGGCCCATGACCGCGAACCGGTCGATGCCCAGCGCATCGGCGACAGCCGCGGTGTACGTCGCCGCGGACGCGAAGTCCCGGCCCGGGGTGGGTGTCGAACCGCCGTATCCGGGCCGGTCGTAGGACACCCAGCGGATGCCGAGTTCGGCGGCGGCCGGGAACAACGGCTCGGGCGGCGCGCCGATGTTCGGCGTTCCGTGGTGCCAGAAGACGACCAGGCTGCGGTCCGGATCGTCGGCGCCCGCGTCGTAGACGTGCAGGTTGCGCCCGTCACCCAGCGCGAGGTCGGTCTCCGTCACCATCCCGCAAGCCTAGTGGCCGGATCGGGGCCGCAATTCGTCGACGGCGACGTACCGACCTGCAGGGTGCCGCCCGAGGTCGTCTCCGGCGTAGGCGTGGTGCAGCCGCACACACCGTCGGGAAAGCCGCCGCCGATCGCGAGGTCGAAGATGATCGTGAAGTCGTGATCGACAGCCGCGGTCCAGGTCGCGGCGGGAACCTGCGACTGGTCGACCGCGAATATCCGGGTGCCGTCGAGGTACCAGCGGATCTGCTCGTGGGCGGGGTCCCGCCGGTCGACGACCGCGGCGTAGGTGTGGAACCCCGTCTGGCAGCCGGCGCAGGGGAGCAGACCGCTGCCGATGCCGTTCGGCTCGCTGCACGGGCCGTCGGGATAGACCCCGCAGTGGAACGTCGAGGCGACCTGGCTCCGGGCGTTGACGTCCTCGAGAACGTCGATCTCGCCGGCGCCGGGCCAGTCACCGGGGCCGAGCATCCAGAACGCCGGCCAGTAGCCGAGTCCGGACGCCGGATTCGGCTGCCGGATCGACGCGCTCACCCGCATCTCGCCGCCGGCCGGGGCGCCGAAGAGTCTGCTGGTGCGGATCCGGCCGGACGTCCACGTGCGGTCCGAGCCCAACGCCCTGATGTCGAGGTGGCCCCGGCCGTCCTGGAACACGTTGTCCGTCGAGTCGGTCGCGGTCTCGATCTCGCCCGTACCGAAGTTCGCTCCCGGCCCGGTGTCGTAGGTCCACGTGCCGGCCCGTACCCGGCTGCCCGCGTGGCCGTTGAACCGGTCGACCCAGACGCGGTGCCAGCCACCGGCCGCCGTCGGTGCGGGCACTGCCGACGCAGAGGTCGGGCCCGCCAGCACGGCGGCCGCCACAACCACCACACCGGCCACGGCCGGCACGAGGCCACGGCGGAGGGTGGGCCGTCGAGAGCGTGGGCGGGGCATGGCTTCCTCCCTGGTCGTGGTGAGCACGACCGTGCATCCTGCGCCGGCACCGGCCCGGTGGCAAGGACAATCCTGCTGCGCCATATCGGGACGTTCTGCCCTACCGACGAGTTCGAGCGCTCGGGACGCTCAAGGTAGGAGCAGAGGAGACAGCCATGGCGAGCGTTCCTACCCCCCGCATCGTCGTCGGGGTTGACGGTTCGGAGCAGTCCAAGCAGGCCCTCCGGTGGGCCGCGCAGTTCGCGGCCGCGTCGAAGGCGAGCATCGAGGTCGTCGGCGCCTGGCAGTACCCGCCGTCCTACGGGTGGGCGGCCGTCCCGCTCGACCAGTGGAACCCCACCCGGGACACCGAAAAGGTGCTGACCGCAACGGTCGACGAAGTGTTCGGCTCCGAGCGTCCCGACGACCTGGTCATGACCGTCCGGGAAGGCAGCGCCGCCAAGGTACTGCTCGAGGAGAGCAAGGACGCCACGCTGCTCGTCGTGGGCAGCCGTGGTCACGGCGGCTTCGTCGGCATGTTGCTCGGCTCGGTCAGCGCCGGCGTCGCCGAGCACGCGACGTGCCCGGTTCTCGTCGTACACGGCGCGATGCTGCCCCCGCTTGCGGCGTGAGGGTCCGGCCGATACCGGATGAGTACGCCATCAACGCGCAAGGAGAAGGAAATGCCCGAGGATCGCGAAATGATCAAGAACGGTGTCCTCGTCGGGGTCGACGGTTCCGGTGCCGGCACCATTGCGCTCGACTGGGCGGCCCGTGCGGCCGCACGACTGGGTCGGCCGTTGACGATCTGCCACGTGTCCCCGGGCACCGAGCAGCTCGGCATCCTGGTCTTCCCGGACCTGGCGAAGGAATTCGCCGAGCGCGGGCGGAAGATCGTCGAGCGGGCGGCCGCCCGCGCGAAGGAAGCCCGCCCCGACCTGGCGGTGGAGATACGCCAGCTCTCCGGGCAACCGGCGGCCACGCTCCGCGACGCAGCAGGTGAGGGATCCATCCTCGTCGTCGGCCGGCACGGGACCGAGCGGATCCGGTCGTTCGTGCGGGGGTCGGTCAGCACGCAGGTCGCTGCACACGCTCCCTGCACGGTCGTCGTGACCAAGGAATCTCCGGCGCCGACCAGCGGCCCGATCGTGGTCGGTGTCGACGACACCTCGCAGATGACGGCCGCGCTGGAATTCGCGTTCACGATGGCATCGGCGGCCGGCGTGGAGCTCGTCGCCATCCATGCGGTCGACGTTCCCGGTCCGGTCACCGCACCCAGGACACCGCCCATCGACGAATACATCACCCGGGCCCGCGTCGCCGCCGAGGAGTTGGTCGACGACCAGATCACCCCATGGATGCGGAAGTTCCCGGACGTCCCGGTGCGGCAGGAGATCCTCGACGGGCAACCGTCCGACTCGCTCATCGAGCTGTCGAAGGCCGCGCAGCTGGTCGTTGTCGGATCGCGTGGACGGGGAGGCTTCACCGGCCTGCTCCTGGGATCGACCAGCCGCCCCGTCGTGGCACTGGCCGAGTGCCCCGTCGCCGTGACCCACTGACCGACGGCTGTTTCGCCCGGCCGGTACTACCCGGCCGGGCGATAGACCTGGAGAACGACGCCGCTGTCGTAGCGCACGAGCTCGCTGAGTTCGAGCGGCAGCTTCTCCCGATCCTGGGGGAAGATGCTCAGTCCGCCGCCGATCAGTATCGGGAACACCATCAGCCGTAGCTCGTCGACCAGACCGTGGGCCAGCAGGGTGCGTACCAGGGTTGCGCTGCCCGCCACCATGATCGGCCCGCCGTCGTCGTCCTTGAGGCCGGCGACGGCCGCGGGCACGTCGCCGGTGACTGCGGTGGAGTTCCAGCCCAGCTCATGCCGCGTACGCCGTGACGACGTGCTTGGGCATCGCGTTCATCTTGTCGGCGAACTCGCCGTCGCGTGCCGACCAGGCCGCCGAAAACCCCTCGTAGGTGACTCGGCCGAGCAGCAGCGACTCGGCAGCGAGCGTCTCCTGGAGCTTGTGGGCATACAGCTCGGGGACGTTGCGGGGATCCTTCCAGGTCGGGCAGTCAGCCCTTGGACTGCTCCGCGCGGCGGAAGTCATCGCTCGCCGGACCTGACGGCTATCGGAGCCGGCACTCGATGCCCGGGATGCGGGCGACCAGGCCGGCCAGCGAGGCGCGGTCCAGCTCGGGTTCGCCGCCGGCGACGAGGTTGACCATTCCGGGGTCCCCGGCCACCGCTCCGGCGGCGATGCCGTCCATCATCAGCTGGATCCGGCCCGGGACGGCCAGCAGGACCTGCCGTGCGGTGAAACCGCCGTAGGAATCGGCGATCAGCGCGAGGCGTCGTGCCGCCCGGTCTGTCCCGACGTCACTCCACAGAGGTACGCAGTTCCATGCGATGAAGGCGAGCTCGTACAGCCGGGTCGTCGGACCTGCCAGGTCCCAGTCGAATACGCCGGCCAGGTCGTCCGCGTCGAAGCAGGTGTTGTACGGGGCGATGTCGTTGTGCCCGATCAGGGTGGGACCGGACACCGGAAAGGAGCGCCACGGGCCCGGATGGGCGAAGTCCGCCACCGCGGCGTGCAGGTCGCGGGTCCAGGTCACGAGCGAGCGGATCTGCGCCTCGGACAGCGACTCCTTCTCGGGGTCGATGACCCGGCCGGGCAGGAAGTCGAGCACCTCCCGGCCGTGCTCGTCGAATCCGCGCACCCGAGGCACGTGTGGGACGCGCGACGCAAGATGATCGAGCAGCGCATGCACCGCCGGAGTCCACCCGCCGACGGGACGGTGGACCGCGTCGCCGACCTTGACCGCCCCGCCGACGTTTCCGGCGAGCCACTCCTGATCGTCAGCCATTGTTCTCCTCGGCGTTCTCGATGAGGTCCCGACATCGTGCGTGCTACTCGCCGATCCGGGTCGAATTTGCGAGTACGGCGCACGATGTCGCCACCGGCGCCTACGAAAGAGCGGGAGGCCGATCCGGCGCAGGCGCGCCTGCCGCTCCGCCCGCGCTGCGGCTCGGCGACCTCACCTCGTCTGTCCGGGCGATGAGCGGCGGAATCCGGATGCCTGCCCACCTGTGAAGAACTATCCCCCAGGATAGGGCGCGAGCTCAGCCAGCAGCGCCCGGACGCGGTGGTCGATCTCGTCGCGAATGGGTCGGATTTCCTCGACCGAGAGCCCGGCGGGGTCGGTGAGGTCCCAGTCGACGTAGCGCTTACCCGGGTAGATGGGGCAGGCGTCCCCGCATCCCATGGTGATGACGACGTCGGCCGCCTGCACGACGTCGTCGGTGAGCGGCTTCGGGAACTCCTTGGCCAGGTCCAGGCCGACCTCGGCCATCACCTGCGCGACGGCCGGGTTGATCTCGCCGGCCGGAGTGGAGCCGGCGGAGCGGACGTGAACCCGGCCCGCGGCGTGGTGGTCGAGCAGTGCGGCGGCCATCTGGGAACGACCGGCGTTGTGGACGCAGACGAACAGCACTTCGGGGGTGGTGGTCACCAGGTGTCCTTCGGCGTGGGCCAGAGCGGCGAGGCGTTCGCGGGCGAACCGGATCGACAGGACGGGCAGGTGCGTGGTGATACGGGCGTTCGCAGCGAGCAACGCGTAGCACTCGGCGAGCAGGCGACGGACCGTCTCGACGGCGTAGACACCCGGGTAGGCATCGGCCAGGTCGACCGCGGCGTGGTCGAGAATCGCCTCCGGTGCCAGCAAACCGGCCGGGGGCGGCTGATCGACAGTGGACATCAGGTTCCTCCTCGAGCCGGCACGGCGGCGGGCCAGCTCAGCCGGTGCCGCAGCCACAGGGCGACGTAGACGAGTGCGACGAGGACCGGGACCTCAATGAGCGGCCCGACGACGCCTGCGAGGGCCTGCCCGGAGGTGACGCCGAACACCCCGATCGATACGGCGATGGCCAGCTCGAAGTTGTTGCCGGCGGCGGTGAAGGCCAGCGTGTCGGTCTTGCCGTAGCCGAGCCGCAACCGGTAGCCCAGCGCGAAGGAACCGCCGAACATGAGGGCGAAGTAGGCGAGCAGCGGCAGCGCGATCCGGGCCACGTCCAGCGGCCGGGACGTGATGGTGTGCCCCTGTAGAGCGAAGAGCACGACGATGGTGAACAGCAGCCCGTAGAGCGCGATCGGCCCGATCCTCGGCAGGAACCGGCGCTCGTACCACTCCTGGCCCTTCCTGCGCTCGCCGAGCGTGCGGGTGAGGAACCCGGCGGCCAGCGGGATGCCGAGGAAGACCAGCACCGACACCACGATGGTGACGACGCTGAAGTGGACGTCCGTCTGGTGCAGGCCGAGCCAGCCGGGCAGCACCTGCAGGTAGAACCAGCCGAGCAGGCCGAAGGCGACGATCTGGAACACCGAGTTGATCGCGACCAGTACGGCGGCGGCCTCCCGGTCACCGCAGGACAGGTCGTTCCAGATCAACACCATCGCGATGCACCGCGCGAGCCCGACGATGATCAGGCCGGTGCGATAGGTCGGCAGGTCCGGCAGCAGCAGCCACGCCAACGTGAACATCAACGCCGGGCCGACGATCCAGTTCAGCACCAGCGAGGTGACCAGCAGCCGCCGGTCGCCGGTGACCCGATCGAGCTGGCGGTAGCGGACCTTGGCCAGCACCGGATACATCATCAGCAGCAGCCCGACCGCGATCGGCAGACTCACCGACCCGACCTTCACCGTGTCCAGGCCGTCGGCCAGGCCGGGTATCGCCCGGCCCAGCCCGATGCCGATCGCCATGGCGGCGACGATCCAGACCGGCAGAAACCGGTCCAGCGTCGACAGCCGGGCCAGTACCGGGGCATCGGTGCCGGCGGCCGGCTGTTCGGCGACCAGATCACTCACCGGCGGACACCTGCGGCTTGCTCGCCCGCACGATGGCGTTGTGCAGGCCAGGAGCCGCCTCGTGGGTGAACGTGACCTCCGCATCGACGAAACCGGCCGCGGCCAGCCCGTCCAGGTATTCGCCGCGGGACAGCGCTCCGGCGATGCAGCCGACATAGGAGCCCTGAGCCGCCCGGTCCGCCGACGTCAGGTGATCCTCGGCGACGACGTCGGAGATCCCGATCCGGCCGCCGGGCACCAGAACCCGGAACATCTCGGCCAGCACCGCCGGCTTGTCCACCGACAGGTTGATCACGCAGTTGGAGATCACGACGTCGACGGCGGCATCGGGCAGCGGCACGTCCTCGATGGTGCCCTTGACGAACTCGACATTGGTCGCGCCCGCCTTGACCGCGTTCGCGCGGGCGAGGTCGAGCATCTCGTCGGTCATGTCGACGCCGTAGGCGAACCCGGCCGGACCGACCCGCCGGGCCGAGAGCAGGACGTCGATGCCGCCCCCGGACCCCAGATCGAGGACCCGTTCTCCCGCCCGCAGGTCGGCCACCGCCATCGGGTTGCCGCATCCCAGGCTGGCCGCCAGGGCCTCGGCCGGGAGCTCACCCCGCTCGGCCTCGCTGTAGAGGCCGGCCCCGAACGACCCGTCCACCTGCACCGATTCCGGCGCGCACGACCCCGCCGAACAACACGACCCGGCCTCGTCCTCGGCGGCGGCTGCCCCGACGGGTGCGCAGCACCGATCCTCGTCGATCACCGCGAGGGCATCGTTGCCGGTCGCGGTGACCGCCGTCGCGGCGGCCGCATACCGCTGCCGCACCTGCTCACGCATGTCCGTCTCCGCCATCATTACTCCTCCGATCGACCGAGTTCGATGCATCGACCATCGCCGATGCATCGACGGTTGTCAATGGATATGTCAGACTGGCTGCATGCCCACCGCGCTGCCCGTGCTCGAACCCGACCTCGCGACCTGCTGCAGCCCGGTCACCGGGGGCGTGCTCGACGAGGCCGATGCCGAGCGGCTCGCTCACCTGTTCAAGGCTCTCGGTGACCCGACCCGGGTCCGCCTGCTCTCCCTCATCGCCGCACACGCCGGCGCCGAGGCCTGCGTGTGCGACCTCACGGCACCGGTCGGACTCACCCAGCCGACGGTGTCCCACCACCTCAAGCAGCTCGTCGATGCCGGTCTGCTCACCCGCGAGCAACGCGGAAAGTGGGCCTACTACCGCGTGGTGGAGGCCACCCTCGGTGTCCTCGCCGACGCGCTCAGGCGCCCGACGACCTAGGCGTCCCGGCGCCCGGGGGTCCAGTCGAAAGACCAGTCGACGGACCGGTCGACGGACCCAGCCGAACGACAAGGACGGCCATGTCATCGCTCGGCGGGGTGTGGGTGTAGTCGACGACGAGGCGCCGGATCCGCTCCGCGACGGCCTGCGCCCGGAGGTTGCCGACGTGGCTGAGATCCGCCATCAACCCGACCTCGCCCAGCATGCGTCCGTCGTTCCGGCGCTCGAGGACGCCGTCGGTCACCGTCACGAGGATGTCGCCGCGTTCGAGCACGTGCTCCTCGGCGACGTATTGCACGTGCGGGAGGACTCCGAGCAGCGACTGCGGCCGGGCGATCTTGTGGACGACGCCGCCCTCGTGAACCACGAACGGCAGGGGGTGCCCCGCGCTGACCAGGCTCGCGCGCACGGTCCGCCCGGGCCCGGGCTCGAGCGTGCCGCACACTAGCGTGAGGAACCGGGACCGCTCCCCCTCGTCGAGGATCGCGGAGTTCAGCCGCTCGAGGATGGCGGCCACCGGAAATCCCGCGAGGGCCAGCGCCCGGATGGTGTGCCTCGCCAGTCCGGTGACCGCCGCCGCCTCGGCTCCGGTGCCGCAGACGTCCCCCACGACGAAGCACCACCGGTTGCCGCCGACGAAGAAGAGGTCGTAGAAGTCGCCACCCACCGTGCTGGACTCGCCGGCAGCCTCGTAGGCCACGCCCACGTCCAGGTAGGGCACGACCGGCATCGACGACGGGAGCAGGCTCTGCTGGAGGGTCTGGCCGACGGACCGCAGGTCGCCGTGGGCGCGGGCGTTGTCGATCGCGACCGCCGCTCGCCGGGCGACGGACTCCGCGACGAGGAGCACCTCTCCGGCAAGCGGTTCACCGGCCGGCCGGCCCAACACGAGCAGGCCGATCTGCCGGCCCCGGGCGGTGAGCCGGATGCCGTGCGTCTCACCGCGCAACGATTCCTCGTCGGCGTCGGTGATCTGATCCGGGCCGATCCGGTCGAGCGCGGCACGCAGCGCCCCGTGGAGCCGCTCGTCGGCATGCCACACCTGTTCCAGGACCGGTACGCCGCGCGGATCATCGAGGTAGACGGCGCACCAGCTGGCTAGCTGCGGGATCACGATCTGTCCGGTGATGGCGATGGTCATGTCCTGGTCCAGTGACCCGGCGAGGAGGTCGCCGGCTTCGGCGAGGAAGCTGAGCCATCCGCGCCGTTCCCGCTCGGACGTCTGCAGTCGCGCCCGGTCGGCTGCGACAGCAACCGAGTCGGCGATGCGTTGAAGGTGCACGGACTGCTCATCGGTGAACCCGTCGATCCGCTCGGAGGCGGCGCCGAGCGCCCCGATGACCCGGCCGTCGACCACGACCGGGACGACCACGAGGGAGCGCAGTCCACTCCCTGTCAACAGGGGAACGCGCGTGTCGGACAGGTCGCCGAAGGTCACCGGTAGCTGCGGGTTGCGGGCGTCGGGTGCGCCGGGACTCTGCGGATCGACTCTGGTGCCCCGCACGGTGTCGTCCAGGCCGCTGACGGCCCGCACCTCGTAGTCGAGATCGAAGTCCCGTGCCAGCAGGAGGTACGTCGCGTCGGCCGACAGCCGGTCCCGCGCCCGCTCGACGGCAAGGGTGAGGTAGTCGTCGAGCGACAAACGGTTGAGTGCTTCCGCGCGAAGCCCCACCGGGTCGGGATCACCGTGCTGCGTCCGTTGCCGGCGGGTCGGATCCTCGAGCAACGCACGCTGGCCGAACGGAACGAGAAGCGCCACCGCGGAATCGCCCTTGTTCGCGGAGATATGTGCGGCAAAAACGTCGAACGGACTTCCGAATTTGCGCCTCACGGCGTAACTACCCTGCCACCGGCCGCCGGAGGCGGGAAATGCATCCGGCGGTTTCATCGTGCCATTTACTGTGACCATTTCGCCGAAATTGCGTCCGACCACCTCATCGCGACTCCATCCGAACATCACTTCGGCGTCGTCGTTCCATCCGGCGATCGAGCCATTCTCGGTGAGCCGGATGACAGCGACCCGCGCGTCGTCGTCGACGACCGCATCCGCGTCCGCGTCCGGGACAGCCGCGGTCGTCTCACCCGGCGCCACCGGGCGGGCCAACTCCAGCCACACACGTTTCGCGCCCCCGCCGTATTCCACCCCCCAGGCGGCGGCGAGCGCGGAGACGATGACCAGCCCGCGGCCGCGTTCGGCGGTCGGCGAGCGCGCTTCGGGCTGCAGGGGCAGAGCCCGGCCTGGATGCGAGTCCTCGACCTCGATCCGAAGATTCACGGCGTCCAGTGCGAGGCTCAACCGCACAGGCGTGCCCGCATGAACAACCGCGTTGGTGACCAACTCGCTGACCGACAACAGTGCGGAGTCGGTCAGATCCGGCACCCCCCACTCGTCCAAAATCTCCCGCACGAACCATCGAGCCCGGCCGACGGACCGCGCATCCGGCACAAAGGTGCGGTAGACGTACATGGAATCGGTCACGGCTCTCGGCACTGTGTAGGCGCAATCAGATCATGGTGACAGACTGCCTGGTAGCGGGTAGTGGCGTTTAACGAGGGGACCCGGCAATGCCGAGCAGCGGGACCAAGACAAAGCAGGTTGGGGCGGGCGGGAAGGGACGTTCAAATGGCGTATCGGGCGAATCCGACGACGCTCAGTTTAGGCGCCTTCTCGACGGCCTCACCGCAATGCGGGACGGCAATTTCCGAAAGCGTCTCCCGACCACCGGTGACGGAACCGCGGCGGAGATGGCGGCGCTCTACAACGAGATTGCCGATCGCCAGCAGCACCTCGCCTCCGAGCTGAGCCGGGTCCATCGGGTAGCCGGCCGCGAGGGGCGGCACGGGGAGCGGCTCGACGTCGGATCCGGAGAAGGTTCCTGGGCCACGTGCATCGAGTCCGCCAACGGTCTCGTCGCAGATCTCGTCCGACCCACCGGCGAGTTCTCCCGTGTCGTCGCCGCGGTCTCCACGGGCGACCTGACACAGCGGATGGACACCCGCCAGGACGGACACCGCCTGCGCGGCGAGCCGCTGCGGTTGGCCCGCAACGTCAACGGCCTGGTCGACCAACTGTCGTCCATCGCCGACGAGATCACCCGGGTGGCCCGTGAGGTCGGCACCGAAGGCAAACTCGGCGGGCAGGCGCGGGTCCGCAGCGCCGACGGCAGCTGGCGCGACCTCATGGATGCGGTCAACACGATGTCCTCGCGACTGACCACCCAGGTGCGGGACATCGCCCTGGTCACGACGGCCGTGGCGAACGGCGACCTGTCCCGCACCGTCACCGTCGAGGTCTCCGGCGAGATGGCCCAGCTGAAGGCGACGGTCGACCGGATGGTCGACCAGCTCTCCTCGTTCGCGGCCGAGGTGACCCGGGTGGCCCGTGAGGTCGGCACGGAAGGCCGACTCGGCGGCCAGGCCGACGTGCGGGGGGTGAAGGGCACCTGGAGGGACCTGACGGACTCCGTGAACATCATGGCCTCGAACCTCACCAGCCAGGTCCGGGGCATCTCTTTCGTCGCCCAGGCCGTCGCGCGCGGCGACCTGAGCCAGCAGATCACCGTGACCGCGCGCGGCGAGGTGGCCGAGCTGGCCGAGACCCTCAACTCGATGACCGCCACCCTGCAGACGTTCGCCGACGAGGTGACCCGGGTGGCCCGCGAGGTCGGCACCGAGGGAATCCTCGGCGGCCAGGCCGACGTGCCCGGTGTCGCCGGCCGGTGGAAGGACCTCACCGAGTCGGTCAACTACATGGCCGACAACCTGACGGCACAGGTGCGCGACATCGCCCAGGTCACGACCGCGGTCGCCCGGGGCGACCTGAGCCAGAAGATCACCGTCGACGTCAAGGGCGAGCTGGCGGAGCTCAAGGGCACCGTCAACGTCATGGTCGACCAGCTGTCGGCGTTCGCGGCGCAGGTGACCCGGGTGGCCCGCGAGGTCGGCAGCGACGGCATCCTCGGTGGCCAGGCCGATGTACCGGGCGTGGCCGGAACCTGGAAGGACCTCACCGACTCCGTCAACTCGATGGCCAGCAACCTGACCAACCAGGTCCGCAACATCGCCCAGGTCACCACCGCGGTCGCGCGCGGCGACTTGAGCCAGAAGATCACCGTCGACGTCCGGGGTGAGCTGGCCGAGCTCAAGACGACCGTCAACGTCATGGTCGACCAGCTGTCGGCGTTCGCCGACGAGGTCACCCGGGTCGCCCGCGAGGTCGGCGGCGAGGGACGGCTCGGTGGGCAGGCCGCCGTGCCCGGCGTCTCCGGGACCTGGCGCGACCTCACCGACTCGGTGAACTTCATGGCCGGCACGCTGACCGCGCAGGTGCGCAACATCGCCGAGGTCACCACCGCGGTCGCGCGGGGCGATCTGACCCGGACGATCACCGTCGAGGCCCGCGGCGAGATCCTCGAACTCAAAAGCACCGTCAACACCATGGTCGACCAGTTGTCGGCTTTCGCCGACGAGGTCACCCGGGTCGCCCGCGAGGTCGGCACCGAAGGCCGGCTCGGCGGCCAGGCCGACGTGCACGACGTCTCGGGTACGTGGAAGTACCTCACCGAGAACGTCAACATGATGGCGGCCAACCTGACCTCCCAGGTGCGCAACATCGCCGAGGTCACCACCGCCGTCGCGAGCGGCGACCTGACCCGCAAGATCACCGTCGACGCCCGCGGCGAGATCCTCGAACTCAAAAGCACCGTCAACACCATGGTCGACCAGCTGTCGGCGTTCGCCGACGAGGTCACCCGGGTCGCCCGCGAGGTCGGCACCGAGGGGATGCTCGGCGGCCAGGCCCGGGTTCCGGGCGTCGCCGGGATGTGGCGCGACCTCACCGACTCCGTCAACTCCATGGCGAGCAACCTGACCAACCAGGTCCGCAGCATCGCGGCGGTCTCCACCGCCGTCGCCCGGGGCGACCTGAGCCAGAAAATCTCGATCGAGGCCCGGGGCGAGGTCGCCGCACTGGCCGGGACGATCAACGCGATGGTCGACACGCTCCGGGCGTTCGCCGACGAGGTCACCCGGGTCGCCCGCGAGGTCGGTACCGAAGGAATCCTCGGCGGCCAGGCCCACGTCCGCGGCGTCGCCGGGACCTGGAAGGACCTCACCGAGTCGGTGAACTCGATGGCAGGCAACCTGACCAGCCAGGTCCGCAGCATCGCCCTGGTGACCACGGCGGTCGCCCACGGCGACCTGACGCAGAAGTCCTTCGTCGACGCGCGCGGGGAGATCCTCGAGCTCAAGACCACGGTCAACCGGATGGTCGACCAGCTGTCGTCGTTCGCCGACGAGGTCACCCGGGTGGCCCGCGAGGTGGGCACCGAGGGCAAGCTGGGCGGCCAGGCGGAGGTCGCCGACGTCTCCGGCACCTGGCGCAAGCTGACCGAGAACGTCAACCAGCTGGCCGGCACCCTGACCACCCAGCTCCGCGCGATCGCGGAAGTCTCCACCGCCGTGACCCAGGGCGACCTGAGCCAGCAGATCACGGTCGAGGCCGAGGGGGAGGTCGCCGAGCTGAAGGACAACCTCAACCAGATGATCGACAACCTCCGCGAGACGACCCGGGCCAACCAGGAACAGGACTGGCTCAAGACCAACCTGGCGCGGTTCACCGGACACATGCAGGGTGGCCGCGACCTGCTCGACGTCACCCGGCTGATCGTCAGCGAGCTGACGCCGCTGGTGGGCGCCAGCCAGGGATCGTTCTTCCTCAGCGAGACGGGGCTCGGCGGCGACGGCTCGCTGCGCCGGATCGCGTCGTACGGGTACCGGCCGCGCAAGAACATCCCGGCCCGGTTCGCCTTGGGCGAGAGCCTCGTCGGGCAGGCGGCGGTCGAACGGACGCCGATCCTGCTCACGAATGTGCCCGGCAACTACATCCGGATCGGGTCCGGACTCGGCGAGGCTCCACCGGCCAACATCGTCATCCTCCCGGTCCTCTTCGAGGAGCAGGTCCTCGGTGTCGTCGAGCTGGCGTCGTTCCAGCCGTTCAGCACCGTCCACCTGCAGTTCCTCGAGCAGCTGATGGAGATCATCGGGGTCTCGCTGAACGCGATCATCGCCAGCTCGCGGACCCAGGAGCTGCTGGTCGAGTCGCAGCGGCTCGCCGCCGAACTGCAGAACAAGTCGGAGGAGCTGCAGACGCAGCAGGGTGAGTTGCAGCAGACCAACGCCGAGCTGGAGGAGAAGGCCAGCCTGCTCGCGGCGCAGAACCGCGCCATCGAGATCAAGAACCTCGAGATCGAGGACGCCCGGCGCGGCCTGGAGGACCGCGCCGAACAGTTGGCGCTCTCCTCGCGCTACAAGTCGGAGTTCCTCGCCAACATGTCGCACGAGCTGCGGACGCCGTTGAACTCGCTGCTCATCCTGGCCAAGCTGCTGTCGGAGAATGCCGACGGCAACCTCAACGCCCGCCAGGTCGACTTCTCGCGGACGATCCACAGCGCCGGGACCGACCTGTTGCAGTTGATCAACGACATTCTCGACCTGTCCAAGGTCGAGGCCGGGAAGATGGATGTCCATCCCGCCAACGTCGCCGTGTCGGGGATTGTCGAATACGTCGAGGCGACGTTCCGACCGCTCACCGCGGAGAAGGATCTGCGCTTCTCGGTGACGGTCGGCGACGATGTGCCCCGCACGCTCTACTCCGACCAGCACCGGCTCCAGCAGGTGCTGCGCAACCTGCTGTCCAACGCGGTGAAGTTCACCTCGTCCGGCGAGGTCCGGATGGATGTCCGGATGGCGGTCGACGAGCGGTTCAACGCGCGGAGCCTGATCGACGCACATCAGGTCTTCGCGTTCTCCGTGCAGGACACCGGAATCGGGATTCCGCCCGAGCAGCTCAGGGTCATCTTCGAGGCGTTCCAGCAGGCGGACGGGACCATCAGCCGGAAGTTCGGCGGTACCGGCCTGGGCCTGTCGATCAGCCGGGAGATCGCTCGGCTGATCGGCGGCGAGATCCACGCCGAGAGCGAGCCCGGCCGGGGCAGCTCGTTCACGCTCTACCTCCCGACGCACTTCAGCGACGACACCGTCACCAGGGCGATCCCAAGCGACCCAGGCGGTGAACGCGGCGCCCTGGCCGCCTCGGCGAACGGTCATCGGCCGGCGCTGCCGGAAGCTCCCGCCGAGGTGGGGGTCGCCGACGACGAAGGCGACATCCGCCAGAACGACCGGGTCCTGCTGGTGAGCATCTCCGACGTCGGTCTGCGGGAGGCGGCAGTCGAGATCGGCCGGGCGAAGGGGTTCAAGGTGCTCGCGACCCCGCGGTCGGACCATGCGCTGGCGACCGCACGCCAGCACCGTCCGGCCGGAATCGTGGTCGGCATGGATCTCACCGGTCAGGACGGTTCGTCCCTCCTGCACCTGTTGAAGAGTGACCCGGAGACGCGGCACATCCCGACGATCGCCGTGCACTCGCCCAACGCCGGCGACGACGTGCACATCGGCAGGCTTCTCGGTGCGCTCGCCATCGTCGAGGATCCGGTGACGGCCGAGAGCATGGACCTCGCCCTGGAGGACCTCAGCTCCTACATCGACCGCAAGACCCGGTCGCTGCTGGTGGTCACCGGCGACGCGGTGGACGAGACCTCGGCGGTGGTCGCCCTGTTCGGCGCCGTGGCCGACGTCGACCTGCGGGTCGCCACGAGCGTCGGCGACGCGATGACGGCGTTGGACGGCCGTCCCTACGACTGCGTGATGGTGGACCTGAAGCTGCCGGGGGGCAGTGGCTTCGACGTCATCAAGCGGATGCGGTCCCGCAAGGCGCTGCGCCGGACGCCGGTCGTCGTGAGCACCGGGGCCGCGCGGTCGAAGCGGGACGAGACACGGCTGAGCCGCTACGCCCAGTCGATGGTGGTGAAGTACCCCGCGACGGTCGGAGACCTCATCGACCAGATCGCGCTCTATCTGCACCGGTCCGATGTCGAGCTGCCGGGCAAGGCGGCCGGGGGTGACGAACGGCGCCGCAGTGACGAGGAGGTGTTCGCCGGTCGGCGGATCCTCATCGTCGATGATGACGCGCGCAACGTGTTCGCGTTGACCAGTGCGCTCGAGCAGCACGGCATCGACGTGCTGTACGCCGAGAACGGCGAGTCGGGAATCCAGACCCTGCAGCGCGAATCGAACATCGACCTCGTGCTGATGGATGTGATGATGCCGGGCATGGACGGCTACACCGCGATGCGCGAGATCCGGAACATGCCGTCGTTCAGCGAACTCCCCCTCGTCGCCCTGACCGCAAAGGCGATGCCGGGCGACCGGGACAACAGCCTCGCGGCGGGCGCCTCGGACTACGTCACCAAGCCGGTCGACGTGGACGCCCTGCTCACCCAGTTCCGGACGTGGTTGGGGTGAGCGAGCGGGCGAAGATCCTCCTGGTCGACGACCGGCCGGAGAACCTCCTGGCGCTCGAGGCGGTGCTGAGCTCGCTGGACCAGGTCCTGGTGCGCGCGCCTTCGGGCGAGGAGGCACTGCGGGCGTTGCTCAAGGACGACTTCGCCCTGATCCTGCTCGACGCCCAGATGCCGGGAATGGACGGCTTCGAGACCGCGGCCCGGATCAAGGGCCGCAGCCGGACGAAGGATGTCCCGATCATCTTCCTGACGGCGGTCGACACCGACCAGCGCGACGCCTACCGCGGTTACGCCGCCGGCGGCGCGGACTACATCGCGAAGCCGTTCGACCCGTGGGTGCTGCGGGCCAAGGTCCAGGTGTTCGTGGACCTGTGGGCGGCCGGTCGCCGGCTCGCGACCCAGGCGGACTTCCTGCGTCGGCAGGTCTCCGACCCGCAGGGGGCCGTCGACGTCCTCGGGGAACTCGACATCCGGCTGGCCGCGGTCGAGGAGGCCGCGGACAAGCTCGAGTCCGACATCCAGGCTTCAGCCGACTCCTCCGTCGGCCCGTCGGCGGACCGGGTACGGCGCCGGATCCAGGCCCTGCGGCAGGCACTCGAGGCACTCCAGGCCGCCGACTCGGTCTCCGGGGCGACCCGTCGGGAGTTCGGCTGAGCCTGGACGGCGGTCCCCTCGAGGACGACGGTGCCCGACACGACGAAGCCCCGGCCGGCTCGAGGGGGATCCCTCCTCGCCCGACCGGGGCGCCCAAACTGCAGCATTCGCTGTCTGCCCAACGATGCGCACGACCGGCTCCCCATCCGACCGGCCGCCCCACTGGTTGCACACAAGGCCGCAACCAACGAACTCGCCGTCAGGTGATCCGCCTCCCCTGGTCGCAGGTCACCTGAGCACCTGACGCTAGTCGTGCTGGCGGCGTGGACAAGGCTTTCGCCGCAACTATCGCCCGCTGTCATCACCCGACGGCATTCCGCCGCAGGACTCCGGACAGTGGGGGCGTTGCCGGGCGGAGATCAGGAGACGACCGGTCGGATCGCGGGTGGTTCCTTCTCGACGGAGATGCCCTGTCGCCGGTCCGCAACGACGCCTGGTGAGTTCTTCTCAGCGGCCACGGGGCGCCGCGGTGCGACGTACAGTCGGATGACGAGCCGACCGGCTCCCGTACTCGAGGTTGTCGGCCCGCCAGCGCGCCCTCGTACGGCGAGGGCTTGGCCCGGCTGATCTGAGGAGCAGACGATGGCGACGATGACCAATGGGGCCAAGACCGCACCGACGAAGACCGCAGCCGCGAAGAAGTCAGCGTCGGCGAAGAGGACCGGCCAGTCGGGCGGCTCCGGGCGGTCCCGCCGGCCCGAGCACCTCACCATGGCGGAGCGCACGGCGAGAGGCGAAGAGGCCCGCGACCGCACGCCGCCGACGAGCCACGCCGGTTGGGCGCCGGAGAGTAATCGGCCCGACCCGGTGGCGCTGCTCGAGGAGCAGAACACCACCCGCGACCACGACCTGGTGCCGGTGCGGCACGGCCGGATGATGGCCTCTCCGTTCACCTTCTACCGCGGCGCGGCCAAGATCATGGCGACCGACCTTGCCGGCACGCCCACCGCAGGCCTCGAGGTCCAGCTGTGCGGGGACGCCCACCTGTCCAACTTCGGTGTCTTCGCCTCTCCCGAGCGCCGGCTCATGTTCGACGTCAACGACTTCGACGAGACGCTGCCGGGCCCCTTCGAGTACGACGTCAAGCGGCTGGCTGCGAGCTTCGCGATCGCGGCGCGCAACAACGGCTACAGCAAGTCCGACGCGAAGGCGTCGACCCTGTCGTCCGTCGCGGCGTACCGGGAGGCGATGAGCGAGTTCGCCGGAATGAGCACGATGGACGTCTGGTATGCCAACCTCTCCGAGGACGACATCCGGCAGGGATTCCAGCGCCTCGCCGAGAAGATGTCGAAGGGGAAGAAGAATCGCAAGGAGTTGAAGAAGCTCGAGAAGAGGGCCCAGAAGAACGCCCGCAAGGCCCACACCCGCGACAGCATGCAGGCGCTCTCCAAGCTGGGCGAGGTCGTCAACGGCCGTCACCGGATCGTCAGCATGCCTCCGGTCGTCGTCCCTGCCCGTGAGCTGGCTCAGATCTACGGCATCAAAGCAGACCAGCTGCAGCAGGTGGTCACCAAAGAGCTGACCGAATACCGCGCGACCCTGCAGGCCGACCGGCGACAGCTCCTCGAACGCTTCGAGGTCGTCGACGTCGCCCGCAAGGTCGTCGGTGTCGGAAGCGTGGGGACCCGTGGTTTCATCGCCCTGCTCGAGGGCCGCGACGAGGACGATCCGCTGTTCCTGCAGATCAAGGAAGCCACGTCTTCGGTGCTCGAAGGGCACCTGCGCAAGAGCCGCTACCGCCAGCCCGGAGAGCGCGTCGTCCAGGGTCAGCGTCTGATGCAGGCGACGAGCGACATCTTCCTCGGCTGGACCAAGGGCATCGAAGCCAACCGCTACTTCTACTGGCGCCAGCTGCGCGACATGAAGGGTTCGGCGCAGGTCGAGCTGATGCCGCCGCAGGCCCTGCAGTACTACGCGCAGCTCTGCGGATGGACGCTGGCGCGGGCGCACGCCCGGTCCGGTGACCCGGTGTCGATCGCGGCGTACCTGGGCACCGACGACCTTTTCGACCGGGCCATCACCGATTTCGCCGGCCGCTACGCCGATCAGAGCGACAAGGACTACGACCTCTTCATGAAGGCCATCCACGACTCACGGATTGAGGCGACCGAGGGCATCTAGCCGTCGGGTCCGGGTCGTCAGCTCGCCGCGATGGCGGCGAGGACATCCAGCCGTGCCGCGCGGCGGCCCGGCCGGATGCCGGCGACGACGCCGGCGGCCGCGCCCGCGACGAGGAAGACCGCCAGCTGCAGCGGTGGTGCGGCGAACACACCGAGCGCCGCCGTACTCGATGCCGTGACGACCGCCCAGCCGAGGAAGGTGCCGAGTACGACGCCTCCGACGGTCCCGAACACCGCGATGATCACCGACTCCCAACGGATCATGGCGCGGGTCTGGGCGCGCGTCTGGCCGACCGCGCGGAGCAGTCCTATCTCGCGGGTGCGTTCGTGGATGGACAGCGACAACGTGTTGGCGACGCCCATCAACGCGATCACGATGGCCAGGGCGAGCATCACGTAGACCAGCCCCAGCACGGTGTTGACGCCGCTGGTGGCGGTCGCGAGGTACTCGTCGCGGTCCTGCACCCGGGGCTTGCCGGCTGATGCGGTGGCCGCGCTGACCGCCGACCGGGCCGCCGCGATGTCCGCGCCGGATCGCAGGTCGAGGAGGACCTGGGAATCGAGCACCTGTCCGGCATGCCGGGTCCATCCCGCCTGGTCCAGGAGGTAGTTGCCCGTGATGTCGGGATGATCGAAGACCGCCGCGACCCGTAGCCGCCCGACGGCGCCGTCCGGATAGACGAGCGGGATCGTCGTCCCGATCCGCCAGTGCCGCGCCGTCGCGACCGTGGTGGAGACGGCGATCGAGCGGGCGTTCAGGTCGCGGAGCGCCCCGGCCGTCAGTCCGAGGTCGACGACCCGGCCCAGGCGGTGCGGGTCCGCGACGGTGACGGTCTGTGCGTCTCCGTCCAGCAGCACGCTGCCTCTGCCCAGACCGGTGGCCACGCCCACCTGGGGGAGCCGGCTGAGGGCGGCAGCGAGTCGTGGGCTGAAACCGGCGGCTCCCGAGCTTCCGCCGTAGCCGCCCTGGTCGACGACCAGGTCCGCGGTCAGGGACCGGGTGACGCCGTTCGCGGCGGACGCCTTCAACGACGCTCCGAGGACGGTGAACAGCGCCACGACGGCGACACCGACCATCAGGGCTGATGCGGTCGCCGCCGTACGGCGTGGGTTGCGCCGGGCGTTGTCCCGCGACAGTCGGCCGGTGATTCCGCGCACCGCAGCGATCGGGGCGCCGAGGACCGCGGTGGCCGGGAGCGCGGCGACCGGGCCGAGCGCCACCGCGCCGACGAGCATCGCCCCGGCGCCTCCGATCGCCATGCCCTGGCCGGACCCGGCCGTCCCGGCGATCACCATGCCGGTGCCGACGGCGACCAGCGCACCGCCGAGGACGGCTCGGCGGCGCGAGACACCGGGTGATTCCGCGGCGAGATCCCGCAGGGCGGCCAACGGCGGTATCCGGGAGCCGCGTACCGCCGGCAGCACCCCCGCGAGCAGGGTGGCGACGACCCCGACCAGCAGTGCGAGCAGCGAGCTGGAGAGCTTGAACACCAGACCGCCGGCCGGCAGCGCGAATCCGAATCCGGCGAAGACACCTTTGAGGAGGGCGGCGACGCCGATGCCGCCGGCCAGCCCGAGCACCGACCCCACCAGCCCGATGGCCAGAGTCTCCAGCAGGCTCGCCGCGGCCAGCTGGCGGCTGGTGGCTCCGAGCGCCCGGAGCAGCGCCGACTCGCGCCCTCGCTGGGCCGCCAGGATGGAGAAGGTGTTGTAGATGCTGAACGCGGCGACCAGCAACGCGACGACGGCGAATGCGGTCAGCCCGGTGGACAGGAAGCCGAGGAACCCGCTGTTGATCTGGGCGAAGTTCTCCGCCGCCAGGGCGCCGCCGGTGATCGCCTGCAGGCCGGAGGGCAGGATCGGTTGCACCCGGCTCGCCAGCTGTTGCGGGGACACGCCCGGCGTGGCACGGACAAGGATCTGCGTGACCTTCCCCGGCGTGCCCGACGCAAGGCGAACGGCCGCAGCGTGCCGGGTCAGGCCCGCGAACGTCGCCGAGCCGAACCCGTCGGCGCTGCCGAACTCGGCGATGCCGACGATCCGTACGCGCAGCGGCCGCGGGGTCAGCAGCGTGGTGGTTGCGCCGATCGAGAGATGCCCGGTCTTCGCGGCACCCCGGTTGATGACGACCTCGTCATCGGCCTCCGGCGTTCTGCCCTGGACGAGGTGGTACGGGTTGAGGGCGGGATCGTCGATCCAGTTCGCCGCCCGCGTAGGCGGTCCGTCGCCGCCGATCCGCGTGCCGTCGCTGCCCAGCAGCTGCCCATAGCCCTCGGTATAGGGCTGGGCGTCGGCGACGCCGTCCACGGCGCGCACCTTCGGGAGCAGCGACGCGGCGATGCCCGCACGTCCGGTCGCCCCCGGGACGCCCCCGATCTTGGTGGCGCTGCGGACCACGACGTCGGTGCCGCCGTTGGCCTGGGCGAAAAGACGGTCGAAGTTCGCCCGCAGCGTGTCACTGAGCAGCAGGGTGCCGGCCAGGAACGCCACACCGAGGCTGACCGCGAGCAGCGTGGCGACCAGCCGCCGCTTGTGGCTCCAGAGTCCCTTGGCTGCGATCGAGAGCATCGCTCAGCCCTCCAGTCCGGCCAGGTGGTCGAGCACCCGGGAGGCGGTGGGTCGGTCCAGGTTCCCGACGACCCTGCCGTCGGCGAGGAAGACGGCCGTGTCGGCGTAGGCGGCGGCAACCGGGTCGTGCGTGACCATCACGATCGTCTGCCCGAACTCGTGGCGCGCCCGGCGCAGCAGGTCGAGGACCTCGGTCGCGCTGCGGGAGTCGAGGTTGCCGGTCGGCTCGTCGGCGAAGACGATCTGCGGCCGTCCGGCGAGGGCGCGCGCCACCGCGACGCGTTGCTGCTGGCCGCCGGACAGCTGGGCCGGCCGATGCGCCAGTCGGTCGGCCAGTCCGACCGTCTCGATCACGGCGTCCAACCAGTCGCGGTCCGGCGTGGTCCCGCCGAGTCGCATCGGCAGGGTGATGTTGTCCATCGCGGACAGGCTCGGAACCAGGTTGAAGGCCTGGAAGACGAACCCGATCCGCTCCCGGCGGAGCAACGTGAGCTGCCGGTCGGTCAGCTCCCCCAGCTCGGTCCCGCCGTGGTACACGCGTCCCGAGCTGAGCGTGTCCAGTCCGGCGAGGCAGTGCATCAGGGTCGACTTCCCGGATCCGGACGGACCCATGATCGCCGTGAACTCCTCCTCGGCGAGTTCGACGGTCACATCATCGAGTGCCGTCACCGCGGTGTCGGCGGTCCCGTAGATCTTGGTGGCGTGCTCGGCCCGGACGGTCGACCTGGTCGTGGTCAGCGCGATGCTCATGGACAGATCGTCGCCCGGGCCCGGCGCGCCGTCGTCCGCCCGGCGCGGGCATCTCGGGTACCGCCATCGTGGTACGCCCCGCCCGGCCCATACCCCCCTCGGCTACTGCCTTGGCGCTAGTCGCGGCCGAGCCAGGTGCCGACCACACGGCTCATGCCGTCCTGCTCCAGGGCGAAGCCCACGGTCGAGTAGAACGCCTGCATATCCGAGGTGAAGAGCGCGACGTGCTGACCCGGCACCGTGGCGACGAGTTGCTCGACCACCGCTCGGCCGATGCCCCTGCGTCGATGGGCCTTCGCGGTCCAGATGTCGACCAGGTAGGCGTTGCAGACGTCGTCGCTGAGGATGCGGCCGTTGGCGACGAATTCACCCCTGCACCGACCGATGACCACCGCGTGCGAATTCTCGTGCGAACGTCGGTACTCCTCCGGCGTACGCCCGTTGTCGAAGTCGTCCGCCGCCAATGCCGTCTTCAGGGCCGCCCAATCGACGTCGTCGATCCGCGGGGAGAGGGTGATTTCGTCCACGAGCCACGGTCCCATCCCGGTCAAGCCGTTTGTCCGTCCGACGAGCCCCACGTGATCACTTCTCACCCGGCCTGGGTGATCCGCGGACGTCGTCCGCCGGGGAGCGTGAAAGCCGGATCGCAGGAGCACGGGGAGGGCAGTCATGGCCACTGAGGCGTCCCGGTCCGGCTTGAAGGCGGGAGAGGAAATCCGCGAGGCCGGCGCGCTCACCCTGCGGTCGTTCGGAACGCCGAACTCGGTGAAGCGCGAGTTTGATTTCTGGGACGACCGGTACGAGGCGCGCCGGCTCTTCTCCGAGCTCCTCGGGACCTTCTTCCTCGTACTTGTGGCGGTCGGCGGCGGCATGGTCAACGCGCGCTTCGGCGGTCACGCGGTCCCCTACACGGCGCTGGTCGTGGCACCGGCGCTGATGGTGACCGCGATCATCCTCTTCATGGGTGCCGTCTCCGGGGCACACCTCAACCCCGGAGTCAGCATCGCTTTCGCGATGAGAGGTGACTTCCCGTGGAAACGGGTGCCGGCCTACCTCGTCGCGCAGTTCGTCGGGGCGATGCTGGCCACGCTCCTGCTCCGAGCGCTGATCGGCAAGCAGGGAGCAGCGGGCCTGACCCTTCCCGGCCACGGCATCTCCACGACCACCGCCCTGCTGTGGGAGATCGTCCTGACGGTGGGACTGGTGAGCACCATCCTCGGTACGGCGTCGGGCGCCCAGCAGGTGGGCCCCATCGCCGCCCTGGGTGTCGGCAGCTACATCGCGCTCGCCGGATTGTGGGGCGCGCCGGTGAGTGGAGCCTCGATGAACACCGCCCGCTCGCTCGGCCCAGCGGTGGTCCTCGGCGACTGGACGTCGTGGTGGGCCTATCTCGTCGGCCCGATCGCCGGGGCGGTCATCGCCGTCATATTCGCCAACTTCCTGCGCGGACCGGGGGGTGGGCACAGCGGACGGGCCGCGGCGCAGGGAACGCTGGCCTCACGCTGGTTCCCGGGCCCGGTCAACGGGAACAAAGCCGACCCGAAACCCCCGAAGAAGACCGGGTGACAACGACGGTCACCGGCGGCTGACGACCTGGCGGACCGAGGCTACGTCCCGGACCCTCCGGCGGGCCGCATGACGCCCATCCCGACGCGACCGGAGAATGGGCCGCATGCGATGTCTTGTGTTCGGCGCGACGGGCTACATCGGCGGCCGACTGGTGCCCGACCTGCTGGAAGCCGGCCATCAGGTACGGGTCGTGGCCCGCAACCTCGAGAAACTCTCCGGGGTGCCCTGGCGCGCTCAGGTCGAGGAGGCCACCGCCGACGTCCTCGATCCGGCTTCCATCGCCCGCGCCGTCGACGGACAGGAGGTCGTCTATTTCCTGATGCACTCGCTGAACCGGCGCGACTTCACCGCGGTCGACCGCCGTGGCGCACAGACGGTGGCGGCGGCCGCCGAGGCGGCCGGCGTCTCGCGGATCGTCTATCTGGGCGGGTTGCACCCCGCCGGGGTCGAGCTGTCGGCCCACCTCGCATCGCGGACCGAGGTGGGCGAAATCCTGCTCGACGCGAAGGTTCCGACCATCGTGCTGCAGGCGGCAGTGATCATCGGGTCGGGCTCGGCGAGCTTCGAGATGTTGCGGTACCTGACCGAGCGTCTCCCGGCGATGGTCACCCCGCGGTGGGTGCACAACCGGATCCAGCCGATCGCGATCCGCGACGTACTGCTCTACCTGGTCGCCTCGGCAGACCTACCGGGCGAGGTCAACCGAACCTTCGACATCGGCGGCCCCGACGTTCTGACCTATCTGGATATGATGCACCGCTATTCGGCGGTCGCCGGACTGCGGCACCGCATCGTCGTTCCGGTGCCCGTGCTCAGCCCGTGGCTGTCGGCGCAATGGGTCAACCTGGTGACCCCTGTTCCGCGTTCCATCGCGGTGCCGCTCATCGAGTCACTCGTGAACGAGGTGGTCTGCACCGAGAACGACATCGTCGACTACATCCCGGACCCGCCCGGCGGTCTGATCCGGTTCGAGCGGTCGGTGGAGTTGGCCCTGTCCCGCATCCGCGCGGCACAGGTGCCGACCCGGTGGTCGGACGCCAGTTGGCCGGAAGCCTCGGCACAGCCCTCGCCCACCGACCCGGAGTGGTCGGGAGGCTCGATGTATGAGGACCTGCGGATGCAGGAGACGACGGCGAGCCCGGCGGCGGTGTGGAAGGTCGTCGAGGGTATCGGCGGCGACAACGGGTGGTATTCGTTCCCGTTGGCGTGGGCGGCGCGTGGCTGGATGGACCGGATCGTCGGTGGCGCCGGCCTGCGCCGCGGCCGTCGGGACCCCGAACGCCTCCACGTCGGCGAGGCCCTGGACTGGTGGCGCGTCGAAGAACTCGAGCCGGGCACGAAGCTCCGCCTGCAGGCCGAGATGAGGCTGCCGGGCCGCGCCTGGCTGGAACTGTCGGTCGCACCGGCTGACGGATCCGGCACGGAGTACCGCCAGCGGGCCGCGTTCGAACCGCGCGGACTGGCCGGCCACCTCTACTGGAAGTGCCTCCTCCCGTTCCACAACATCATCTTCGGCGGCATGGTGCGCAACATCATGAAGGCCGCCGAGCGCGCCGCCGGGCCCGCGGCCGCACCGGGCAGCTCGGCCGAACCGGGCAGCTCCGCCTAGCGGGCCTACCCCGGAGCGCCGAACCGGGCATACTGGGCGTGGAGCCCGGGGGTCCGATGAGAAGTGCCCAGAGGCTAGGCAGTTCAGCCTTGACCTCGCTGGATGCTGCCGCGCATTCGATGACACTGGGCACCGCCGGTGTGTGGCTGCGGGCGGTGTCCCGCCTGGGGCTGGTCTGCCGCGCCGCCGTCTACTTCCTCGTCGGATACCTCGCGCTGCGTATCGCGATCTCGGCACACGGGCGCGCCGGCGCCCCGGCCAGCAGCGCGGGAGCCGTCCAGGCGGCCGCACGATCATGGGGCCATCTCGCGCTGACCCTGCTCGCCGCGGGCCTCGGCGCCTACGCCCTCACCCAGCTCATCGAAGCGGTCTTCCGTCCCTCACGCGCACGGAGCACGGCCAACAGATGGCGCCAGCGTGCGGTGTCGTCGTGGGGGTTCGTGCTCTATTCCGCCTTCTGCCTCAGCACCGCCTGGCTGCTGGTGACGGCTACCCATCCGCAGCGGACCGAACAGTCCGAGCACCGCCAGTACGCGGACCTGACCGCGGGCCTGCTCCACGTCGGCGCCGGTCGGGTGCTGCTCGTCCTGATCGGGATCGGCCTGGTGGCCGCCGGCCTGGAGGTGGGGCGTCGGACGGTGCAGCTCAACTTCCGGGAGCGGTTCACCGACGAGAAGCTCCCCCGCGTGATCATGCTGGCCACCAGGCCGCTGGGCGCCTACGGATGCCTCGCCCGTGCCGTCGTGTTCGTGCTGGCCGGCGTCTTCGTGACCAAGGCCGCCGTACTGTCCGACGCACAGGACACCAAGGGGCTGGACGCCGTCTTCCGCTCGGTGGCCGAGGCGGCCTACGGCACCTGGCTGTTGAGCTTCCTCGCCTCGGGGCTCATCGCCTACAGCCTCTACTGCCTCATCGAGGCCAGGTACCGCGACCTGACACCCGGCCGCTGATGCCGACCTGACACCGCGCTGACGCGGTCAGTGCCAATCCTGGCCTTCCGTCACGGCGGCGCCGGACTGCCGGGGGATGCCGGCCTGGTCGGCAGCGGCCACCAATGACCGGGCGACGTCGGCAAGTTTGATGTTGCTGTTCTGCGACGCCTTCACCAGCAGCCGGAACGCCCGTTCCGTGGTGACGTGATGGCGCTCGGCGAGGATGCCCTTGGCCGTCCCGATCACGTCCCGGGTCGTCATCGCGTCCTCGAGCTGCGCCTCGGTCCGCGACCCCACCAGGGCCACGGCCGCGTGGGTGGCGAGCAACTCGCCGATGTGCTCCGAGTCGGTACTGAAAGCATGCGGCTTGGACGAGAAGATATTCAGCACGCCGAGGCTGTCCCGGGTGACGAACAGCCGGAATGACAGCATCGACCGCACTCGGAGTCCGGCCATCTCCCTGGCGAAGTCGGGCCACCGCGATTCCTGGTCGAGGTCGTCGACCTGGAAGACCCGCTGCTGCCAGACGGCGTCCACGCAGGGTCCCTGGCCGAGCCGGTACTGCGCGTCGTCCGCCTGTCTGATGCGGTCACTGGTCTGCGCAACCGTCACGATCTTCCCGCGCTCGACCAGTGCCAGGCCGACATCCTCCGCTCCCGGGATGGTGTCCCGCGCCGCGTGCACGATTCCCTGCAGGGTGTCCGGCAGGTTTTCCTCGGAGCGCAGGGAACGGGCCACCGCACCCAGAGCCTCGACAACCCCGGCCGGAGGGACCCACACGCTTGTCTGACTCTCGCTCTGCACCACGATGATCACCACCCCAGGCGCCGGACCCCGTCGGTGAAACCCGTCAGACGAACGACGCTACCGACTCCCGAACTCCCACGTCCAGGATACTGCCGCGCCACCCGCGACCGAGGTGCGGCTCAGTCCGTCGTGCTCGCCGCCGGCGCACCGCCGGTCACCACCGTCGACGCCCATTCCTCAGCCGTACGACCGCCCAGGGTGGGTGGCTCCTCCAGCGCGAGGAACGCGCTTACCGCCAGTTGGAAGGTCGCATTGACGGCGCTGTGCACGTCCATCGTGTAGCCGATGGTCGCCGCGGCGCGGTCGTCCGTCTTCGCCGCGGAGATCAGCCGGAGCGCCTTGCCCCACGGCACCGTCGCGCCGGGCACCAACTGCACCCCGCGTCGCGCGTCGACCATGTCCAGTGCCGCCTGGAAACTGATTCCCTTGCCGTCGGCCGCAATGTCGACGGCGACGATCGCGGCGTAGGTGAAGGCCTCGGCCAATTTCGGGAAGCCGCGCTCCCCGACGAACTGCTCGATGAGCTTGTCCCGGCCGGGGTCGTCGCCGCGGATCTGCGCGGCCACGATGGCTACTCCCTGCTGGGCCAGCCTGCCTTGCTCCGGTGTCATGGCTCCCCCTCGCCGCTGCCACGATCAGTTAACGGTATCGACGTTTGGGTGACAAGTAGGTGTCGTGGTCCACGTCGGCATTTCCCGCCGATGTCACCGCGGTCGAGCCGCGACGCGGGCAAGATGTCCCCATGTCCTTGACCCGGAGACAACTGCTGAAGGGTGGCGCGGCGACGGTCGCCGCCGACTGTCTGCTCGTCCAGGGCGGGCTCACCGGCCTGCCGTCGGCGGCGGCAGCCGCCACCACGAGTCCGCGGCCGGTGAACGTGCAATCGCAGTCCAACCCGAAGGCGGACGCGATCATGGACGGCGGCTCGCATCCGCTGTCCACCCGCTTTAGTTCACTCAGTGCAGCAAAGGCGGTGTTTCCCGGCGCCCTCTCGCTGACCGACGAGATCGACTTCTGGTCGATCCAGTCGGCGCTCGACGGTGCCCGGAAGATCTACCTGGGCGGCGGCACGGCGATCGTGCAGGCCGCGATCAGGATTCCGGCGGGCGGCAACAGGGAGATCGAAGGCGAGGGATCCGGCGTCACCGTCATCAAGGTCCGCAACGGTGCCGTGTCCGGAAACCTGGTCACCGTCGACCAGAGCCACTTCAATCCGAACATCACGCTCCGCCGGTTCACCGTCGACGGCAACAAGGCGCACGTCGCGGGCGCGAACCAGTTGGACGGGATCCTCCTGGTCCACTGCGACAACCTGCAGGTCGAGGACGTCGAGGCCCACGACGTCCACGGGCGCGGGATCCACCACCACGGCATCACCGGGCAGGAACCGGTTCAGGTTCAGACGTGGACCCGGGTTTACGTGCACGACTGCAATCACTGGGGTCTGCACAACAGCAACGGGGTTCGGAAGGTCAACTACAGCGCCGTCATTGCCGTCCGCAACGGCACCCGCTCGGACCTCTCCGGCGTCGGGCCGAAGGCGGACGCGTCGACCGGCGGCGTCCTGATCGACCATTCGGAGACGACGGTCGACTCGATCCATGCGACGGACAACGGTATGGACGGCATCTGGTTCCGTAACCTGTTCGCGAACAATCTCCGCGGGCTGCGCGCGACCCACAACGGACGCCACGGCATCCGGGTCCTGGGCCTGGTCGATTCGGTCGGTGGCGACTGGCTGGCCGAGAACAACGGCGCGTCCATGCCTGGTCGCGACATCTGGTTCGACGGAACCACCTCGCTCTCCTACGGCGTGACCTCCGGCACCGAGCTGGCGGGACTCAGTGCCGGTGCGTCCAAGGCGGCGGCAGACCCGTTGACACCGGGCAACTGGCCGGGCAACGAACAGTGGGCGATCTACTTCGACGACAACCTCCGTCTCGGCGACCTCGACGTGTCCGCCGTACGCGTGCACGCCGGCACCTCCGGGGCGGTTCGACTTCCGTCCCCGATCGGCACGCTCAGCTATCGCCCCTAGGATTCCGCCCATGGCCTGGCGGTTCACCGACGACGTCGAAAACTACGCCCGCCACGCAGGCCCGCTGCTCACTGCACGCCCGGCCGAGCACACCGTGTCTTTGACCGTGATCGAGAACGCGCGGGCCCGCCGACCCACGTCGGGAGATCCCGAGATCTACGGCTGGTGGGCGGACGCGGAAGGCACCGTGACGGGAGCGGTCTCGCACACGCCGCCGCACGAGGTGCTACTCGGAGTGGTGCCGGATCAGGCGATGCGGCCGCTGGTGCACGAGCTCGCGAAGACCGGCCGACAATTCGCCCCGGGCGCGGGTGGCGACGGCATCAGACGCCGGCCTGCTGGTCGCCTGGTTGGCCGGCTTCCTGCACGACACCGGTCTTCCCGCCAGCGACCTGGAGTCCACGGTCGAGGCAAAACTCGCTTATGGCGGCCTGACCCTGTGGGAGGACGACGACGGCGTCCCGGTCTCACTCGCCGGCTGCTCGCGCCGGGCCGCCGGGGCCGTGCGGGTGGCCCCGGTCTACACGCCTGCCGGAGGTCGTCGGCACGGGTGGGCGTCGGCGGTCACGGCAGCCGTCAGCCTGGCCGCGCTCGACGAGGGCGCGTCGGAGGTTGTGCTGTTCACCGACCTCGCCAACCCCACGGCGAACTCGATCTATCAGCGGCTCGGCTACCGTCCGGTCACCGATCGGGCGGTCCTGCGGTTCCAGCCCGGCGGGTGACCGGCCCCGATCGCGGCAGGGTCAGAGATGGACCGGGGTCGCCGGCTCGCAATGCGCGGGCGGACTCGGCACCTCGGCGGCCCGGGGCTCCGGGAGCGCGGCGGCTCCGGCGCCGAGGTGGGGGCGGGGCCGGCGCGGTGCCCGCGCCCCGGCTCCCCCGCCGCGACCACGGTAGATCAGCAGGCCCGCATCCTTGTCCGGAACGGCGTCCAGGGCGGCAGCCACGGCGGGCAGGTAGCGATAGGACTCGGCGGAGTCGTCGTCGGCGAACTCCAGCTCCAGCACCACACCCCACCGGTGCTCGTGGTGCGCCCACTGCCGGGCACGGTTGGTCACCGCCGCCTCCAGCAGTGCCTCACCATGAGCGCGCCACCACCCGCTGGCGGGGAATTCCCCGTCGAACACCTCGATGGTCAGCCACTCGCTCACACCGCCACCATACGAGCGCCGGACGCCGGACGCCACGATCTGGCCGACCGGCGCCCGGTCCGAGGTCAGGCGCGGACCCGTGCCCTCATCGCCAGCACCGTCGGGGAAGGCCCTCCTCCCTCGGCGAATCGTTCGGGGGTCAGACCCGCGTCGAGGAACGCGTGCATGAGCGCGGGCAGCGGCAGATGTGTCGCGCCGACCTTGTCGCGCAGCCCCTGGTCGGTCCAGGAGGCCTTGGTCCAGTGGCCGTCGAGATAGCCGGGACGGATCACCACCGCGTCCGGGTCGCCCCGGTCGGCGAATCCGCCGCAGAAGCACGGGTGGACACCCACGTGCACGAACACCCCGCCCGGCCGCAGGACCCGGGCCGCCTCGCGCAGCACCGCGGGATAACCGGGCATGTCGGTGTGCACCATCATCGAGATGACGGCCGGCACGGAACCGGTCCGGACGGGCAGCCGCCCGGCGTCGGCCAGGGCCATAGGCAGGCGGTCCCGGGCGTGCCGCAGCATCCCGGCGGACAGATCGACGCCGACCGGGGACCATCCCAGCTCGCGCACCCGGGCGGCGTGCACACCCGTGCCGCAGCCGATCTCCAGGCAGCAGCCCGTCCCCGGTCCGAGCAGGTCGCGCAGCGCGCGGTCGATGCCGAGCGGGTCGTCGTCCCGTACGGCGATCCTGGCCCGGCCCCCGAGAAACTCCTCCTCGTACCAGTCCGCGATCTCGTCGTACGCCGCTATCGGCACCATCGGCCCGCCTCCTGCCGCAGCGATCGGAGTCCCGCCCGCTCAGTACCCCGAAGGTAGCGCTTGCAGTGGCTGCGCTCTGCCGACGGGGCTTCGCCGACCTCGGCCTCGATCTCATCGAATGGCGCACCGAGGTGGGAAATCTCGCGTCCCGTCGCGTTGCCGAGAAGGCCGGTTTCCTCGTCGAAGCAACGCTGCGGCAATGGCTCAGAGGTCGCTCCCGCGGCGGGCGCGTGATCACGCTGTCGGAGCGAGGGTCTCGACCCGGCCTGCGGCTACGGCCGACGCCCACTCTCCGGCGGAGCGGCCGCACGGACCGGTCGCGTCCGCCAGGGTCAGAAACGCGGTGAACGCGAGCTGAAACGTCGCCGTGACCGCGCTGTGCACGTCCATCGTCGAGCGGATGGTCGCCGCGGCACGCTCATCGTTCTTCGCCGCGGCCACCAGCCGGACGGCCCTCGTCCACGGCACGGTCACGCCGGGCACCGGACGCAAGCCGTGCCGCGCATCCACAAGATCGAGTGCCGACCGGAACGACACGTCCTCTTCGTCGGCCGCGATGTCGAGCGCGGCGATCGCGGCGTAGCTGAACGCCTCGACCAGCCGCGGAAATCCGCGCTCCCAGACGAACGTCCTGATGAGCCGGTCCTAGTCGCCATGGTCCCCGCGAAGGTGGGCGGCCACCATCGCCGCCCCCTGCTGCATAAGGCTTTCCTGCTCCTGATTCACGGACATTGCCGCGCCGACGCCCTGCACGACGCGCGCGACGACCAGGACGGGCACGCTCGGGGCGAATCCGCATCCCACCGAGGCGACCACGAACAGCGCCAGCCCGGCCTGACAGACCCGACGCGCGCCGAACCGGTCGGCGAGCACGCCGCCGGCGAGCAGCAGAGCACCCGAGGCACACGGCGACCAGCGCCCAGGACAGGACCTGGGGCGATGCCTTCTCGCCGACCCGCGGAAGCGGTCCGACCGTGTCCGGTGCCATCCGCCCAGGGTGGTTCACGCTCGCTTCGCCGCAACCCGAAGTGTCGCCGTCGCGGCCGGATTCCGAGTGGAGTTGAACCGGCCCCTGCTCCAAGCCGTGATCCCTGATGAACGGCCGAAACACGACGATCCCCGGTGCCGGGGCTGCGGGCAAAGGGAGTTGAGCGCCATGATCGCACCCAACAAGCACACCCTGGTGTCTCGCGGTTGGCTGGCGGGTGCGCTGGGCGCAGCAGCCGTCGTGGTCGCCGCCTGCGGTTCGACGACGCAGGCCAGCAGCGCGAGCGCCCCGTCGAAGGCCCCGTCGAAGTCGTCGTCGAGTCCGTCGTCGTCGCCGTCGCCCTCAGCCGGTGCGGCGGCGCCGTCCGCCGCCGGCAAGCGCGCCGAGGTCGAAGCCCACAGCGGCGCCATGGGCACCTTCCTGACCGACTCGGCGGGACGCACGCTCTATCTCTTCGCCGCGGACACCGGATCAACGTCGACCTGCTCCGGATCGTGTGCAGCGTTCTGGCCGCCGCTGCTCACCAAGGGTGCGCCGGAGGCGTCCGGCGGTGCGTCCAGCGGCATGCTGGGCACGACCGCCCGCTCCGACGGCTCGACGCAGGTGACCTACCACGGTCACCCGCTCTACTACTTCAAGGAAGACACCAAGCCCGGTGACACCAACGGGCAGGGCTCGGACAACTTCGGCGCCAAGTGGTGGCTGGTCACGCCGTCCGGCACGTCGATCACCGGCTCCGGTGACGCCGCTCCCCAGCCGTCGCCGAGCAAGAGCAAGTCCGGCGGCGGTGGCGGCGGTGGCGGCTGGGGGTGAGCGCCACTGAGGCCGGCGACCCGGTGATGCTGCGTGGGGCGGGCCAACCCCCTACGGCCCGCTCCACGCTCACCACCCCGGACCGACCGATAGGGCAGCTGGCCTTCCTCGGTGTGATGGTCGCGTCCCTCGGCGGACCGCTCGCCCTGGCCGCGTTGTACGTGCCGAGCATCATCGACGACACGACCCCGTCGGCCGGTCTGGTCACCGTGGCCGGCGCGGTCGTGTTCCTCCTCCCCCTCGGCGTGTGGCTGCGCTACTCGCGCCAGATCACCTCCAGCGGTGGGCTCTTCAGCTTCGTCGAAGCCGCCGCCGGTCGACGGGTGGCGCTGGTGCAGGCCGGTCTCTGGATCGCCAGTTACGCGCTCTACCTCGTCTATACGACGGTCGCGATCGTCTACGACACGCTGCCGACCGTACTGCCGTGGATCCGGCCCTACCGCCCGGTGCTCGAGATCGCGATCCCGGTCGTCATCGCCGCCGTACTGCTCGCCGGGCGGACCCTGACGCTCCTGGTGCTGGGCACGCTGGCGGTCGGCCAACTGGCCCTCGTGGGGGCACTCGCCGCGGTCAGCATCGGCCACGGCGCCGACCTCTCCGCCTTCGGCGCCCACGCATCGGCCGGAGACCTCGGTACGGCGACCGGGCAGATATCGCTGCTCTACGTCTGCGGCAGCCTCCCGCTGTTCCTCGGCGGCGAGCTCGCCCGGCCGGTGCGCACGGTCCGCCGCGGACTGGTCGGCGGATATGCGCTGGTGGCGGCCGGCGTCGTCGCGGCGGTGTTCCCCTACGCCGCCAACCCGGCGTTCACCCGAGCCCCGATCCCGGGAATGTCGGTGGCGCAGGTCTTTTCCGGCCGCGATCTCGCCGTCGCCGTGGGCGTCGGCGTCGCGGCCAGCACCGCCGACGTGATGATCGTCGAATACCTCGCCCTGAGCCGGTTGATCCACGTGATCTCCGGCCGCTCCACCCACGCGATCATCGCCGGCCTCGCGGTTCTGCTGGTGGCGGCCGCACCGATCAGCCTGCTCGATCCGGAGCGCTTCTACGACGACCTGCTCAAGCCGTCACTGGTCGCGTTGTGGCTGAGCCAGCTGATGGTCTTCGCCGTGTACCCACGCTTCGCTGCTCGGTACGGCGGTGCCCGGATCGCCCACCTGCTGCTCGCCGCCGGCGCGATGGCCTTCGCGGGCTACGGCGTGTATGCCACCTTCCAGCAGGCCGCCACCTGATCACCCGGCCGCGGTGGGAGACGCTCCGGGCACAAACGCCGGGTGGAAGCGCCGGAGCAGGTACCAAGAGAAGTACGCGCCGTACTTGCGCTGCAGCTCGGGACGGCGCCAGTCACGACCGTCCACGACGCCCCGGCAGGACGGCGTACCGCACCGACACGGCATGCTCCCGTCGTAGTCGTCGAAGAGCGCGTAGTCGGTCGTGATCTCCTCACCCGCGGCGATGTCACGCATCGCCACGAGCACCACGTTGCCCGCGAATCCCACGTTGGGCTCGCACGAGTGGTTGAGGAAGAGCATGACCGGCTCGTACTCGTCCTCGTCGAGCGCGGCGAGGTGGAAGCCGTCGGAGATCTGGACGTCGGAGATCTGCAGGCGTTCGGGCAGTGCGTGCAGCGTCGCGGTGTCGACGATGTGACCACCCTTGATCGCCACCACCTCCCCCGACGCGATCGGCTCGAGCGCGGTCAGCCCTCGCCCCTCGATGTCGCTCGGGCCGCCCTTCGCGGCCTTCGGCGAGATGTAGGACGACACCTGCATTGCGGGTCTCCCGGAGTCGAACGGATCTGTTCGACGGGAAGGCTAGCCACCGCGGAGGCAGGATGGAGACGACCGTCCGCCACCTCGTACGTCTGGAGCGTCGATGAACCGGCAACAGCTGCGCGAATTGCAGGCACCGCTCAAGGAGCAGTACCGCGCCGACCCGGCGGCGGCGTCGGTCACCCTGACCGCGGACGGCGCCCTGGGCGAGGGCATCAGCTGTTCGGTGCGGACGGGCCGCGCCCTCGCCGCCGCCGGCCTGCATCCGGCTACCGGGGGTGACGGTACGGCGCTCTGCTCGGGCGACATGCTGCTCGAGGCCCTCGCGGCGTGCGCCGGAGTCACCCTGCGATCCGTCGCCACCTCGATGGAGATCGAGGTCGACGGGCAGGTGCACGTGGAGGGGGACCTCGACTTCCGCGGCACGCTCGGAGTGGACAAGGAAGCTCCCGTCGGCTTCCAGGAGATCAGGGTGGGGTTCGACCTGGCCACGGAGGCGACCGAGGAGCAGCTGGAACGGCTCCTCGAGTTGACGATGCGTTACTGCGTCGTCTACCAGACGCTTGCCGGGCCACCGAGCCTGTCCGTCGCGCTGACTCGGCGATAGCCTCTGCCGCCCGTACCCGGACGAAGAAAGATGCGGAGGGGTGCATCACCTGCGCTCCTGGTGGGTACGACCTACGCCAAGTGCGTCCGGCCAGGAAGGCCGTGGACCAGGATCAGGCGCCGCGTCGCCGGTAGGAGTGCGTCCGGAGGATGAGTAACGAATTCGACGGCGTGATCGCATGTGCCCTCGGTGTGGACGGCGCCCGCGCCGGCTATGTCTTCGTCAACCAGGCCGGGGGCACCGACTTCGACATCGCGGTCCGCGCCGGCACACTGGCGCGCCTGCTGGCCGAGGGGTCCGACTGGGACGAGGCCGCCAAGGCCACCGGTTACGCGTTGACCCACCGCCCGCGGGTCGGCGACGCCGGGCTCGGCATCGAGACCCCCGACGGTCAGGTCCGCCCGCTCGACCTCTTCACCTTCGCCGCCGACCCCCTCGGCTCGCTGTTCCGGATGTTCGTCGCCGACGGCAACCCCTGACGACCCGATAGGGTCCTCGCGTGTCCGCGCTGGTGACGGGAACCCCCGACGACGGGATGGCCCTCGGCTCCAACGTGCCGGGCGCGCCCTACCCCCGCCTCGATGCCGCCCGACGGCTGGTCTTCCGGGTGCATGCGCCCGACGCCGACAGCCTGCGGGTGCAGGCACCGGGGGACAGCCTCGGCTCCGAACCCCTCGAGCTCAGCCGGGACGCGGACGGTTACTGGACCGGTGCCATCGACGATCCGGCACCGGGCTTCCACTACTACCGGCTCGAGGTCGCCGGCATGGCCGTCAACGACCCCGGCTCCCAGGCCTTCAGCGGATACGGCGGCGCCGTGAGCGGGCTCGAGATCCCCGAGCCGGGCAACGACAGCGCCGAGCTGCGCGATGTGCCCCACGGCGAGATCCGCACCCGATGGTACGAGGCGGGAACGACGGGCGGCCGGCGGCAACTCGTCGTCTACACCCCGCCCGGCTACGACGACGATGCCTCCCGCCGCTACCCCGTGCTCTACCTCCAGCACGGGTCGGGCGAGGACGAGACGAGCTGGTGCCGGCAGGGCCGGGCGGGCATCATCCTCGACAACCTGCTGGCCGACGGGTCGGTCGACCCGATGATCGTCGTCATGGGCTCCGGATACGCCTCGCCGCCCGCAAACCCGGGAACGCCGCCCACCGCCGGAGAGGTCCAGCGGGTCATCGACGAATTCGCCGACCTGCTGCTCGACGCGGTGATCCCGACCGTGGACCGCGCCTACCGGACGATTCCCGACCGCGACCACCGAGCGCTCGCCGGGCTGTCGATGGGCGGTCGGCAGGCACTGGCCGTGGGCCTGGCCAACCTGGGCACGATGGCGTGGGTCGCCGGGCTCAGCCCCGCCGTGTGGCGGCACGGTGCGGACCGGAGCTGGACGATCGGGACCGACTGGGTGAAGGTCCTGCTCGCGGAGTCGGGTGGCCACCGGGCCCGGCACGTCTTCCTGTCCGCCGGCTCGGCGGAGCCGATGTTCGTCGACGCGGTCCACACCCTCGAGCAGATGCTCACCGAGGCAGGCGTCGACCACACGAGCTACCTCTCGCCGGGAACGGGCCACGAGTGGCTCACCTGGCGGCGCAGCCTGATCGAGCTCGCGCCTCGCCTCTTCCGGTAACCGCTCTCAGACCGGCAGCATGCGGGTGGCGGGGACGTCGACGGTGCCCGCCGGCAGGAGCCAGACGGGATTGCCGACACCGGCGATGGTGCCGTCGGCCGCGTGGACCACGGCACGCAGATAGGTGCCGCCGCCGGTCTCGACGTCGATGTCGACGTGGCCGGGGCCGAGCCGTGCGGCAGGCACGATCTGCCTGCTCGTCAGCGGATCGGGGTGGTCCGGCCCGGCGCGGTCCACCGGTCCGGTGACGATCTCCAGCGCGCCGTCCTTGGGGACCCCGGTCGCGATGACCCGTACCGGTTCGGTGCCCGCCGCGCCGACCAGGACCCCGCCCATCGCCTGCACGCCGCGCACCTGCAGATCGAGTTCCCCGCGCCACTTCGCCGGATCGACGAACCAGGCCCGTCCCGCCGTCAACGCGCTGACGAGATCCGGCACGTCGAACGAACGGCTCCACACGTAGGTGAGGTAGTTGGCCCGCTGCGTGATCCAGTCGATCCCGGAATGGTCGTCGGTCACCCCGGTGGCCGTGAAGTAGACGGCGTTGCGGGCGGACACGTCGAACACCTGCAGCAGCGAGTCGAGCTTCTGTTTGCAGCCGATCTCCACGATGTCGGCGCCCAGCGCCCGAGTGGTGATGAGCAACCGGGACAGGGCCTGCGGGCTATCGACGTCACCCTGCATCGGGTGGTTGTAGCTCGCGATGCCGCCGTGACCCTTGATGAACTGCACCATCGCCTGCGCCGCGGCAACCGAGTTGTCCTTGCGCGGCGCGCCGCGCGGGTACGGCGGGAGCACCAGCTCGCCGCCGAACCAGTTGAGGTGCCGGACCAGCGAGATCTCGGCGGTGTCGGACTGCCGGACACCGGGATAACGGCCGGCGTAGTGCCGCAACACGCCGCGCCGCAGGGCGAGCGCTGCCGCCGGGTTCCGTTCCGTGCGGCGGAACCGGAGCCGGTCGACGACGACGTCGACCGGATGACCCCGGCGGGTCAGCGCGCCCATCCGCAGCTGGTACAGCGAGTTGTCCGCGGCGACCAGATCCGGCCAGATCGCGGCGATGTCGCGGACCGGGCGCAGCGCCACCCGGCGCCAGCGGCCGCGGGGCGCCGGTATCTCGACGATGCCCAGCAGCCCCCGGGCGCGACGACGGACGGTCGGGGTGCCGCCGATGCGGTACTGCAGCCGGTACTGTCCGGCCGGGCGTGACCCGACCGCCGGGTGGTACGACAAGTCGATGTCCACGGCGAGCACCGCGTCGGGACCGACCCGGGTCGCGTGCACGTCGAGCTCCACCGTGGTGTCGGCCAGGCACGTGCTGTAGGTCCAGTTCCACGCCTTTCCGGCGTACCAGAGCTCCCCCCAGGTGTCGTGATCCGCGCGGGCCTGCAGCCGCAACGCTCGACCCGGCTCGTCCGGCGAGTGCGGACGGGTGACGAATGTGCCGGACGCCGACCGCAACGGCCCGATCCGCCGCTCGGTCCACGTCCAGGCGACGCCGTTCTCCTTCTCGACCGGTCCGTCGAAGTGGACCGCCTGGTGGTAACCATGCGCGTCGATGCGGAAGTCGTGGTCGGTCCACCAGACCATGTCGACGCCGATCCGGTGCGCCTCGGACAGGTGGGCCTGGTAGCTGGCGATGCCTTCGCTGAACGGTCCGTGGATGTGCATCGCCATGCAGACCGGGACCAGCGATGCCTGGGACGGCCGGGCCGAAGGAGGTTTGTCCGACATCGGACGCCCGAGCCCGGCGACGACACCGCCGGCGACGACGGCTCCTCCAGCACCCAGGAGCATCGAGCGACGGGAGAACGTCGGTGACGGCACGAGCCAGCCTTCCTGGAGCTACCGGCCACCATACGTCGCGACCGGCGCCATTTCGGCGGGTCTGCCGACCCGGGGCCGTATCCCGCTGGGCGGGACGCGGCCGGGTGGCCTATGCTCGGTTCATGCAACGCGTGTTCATGACGACGACGCCGGGTGGATCGACCCGGCGAAGTTCGGCGTGACCTGACGCAGAACCTACGGCCTCCGGGATCGATCCCGGAGGCCGTTTCTTGTGGCGGCACTCGGGGTCGGTCCGGGACCCATCCAGAGAGGTGCCCCGATGAATCACCCCGTGAACCCCGACCCCGAGAACCCCGACCACCGCAAGCTCGGCCGCGACCTGGGGCTGTTCGACACCCACGACCTGGTCGGTGCCGGCCTTCCGTTATGGCTGCCCGACGGCGCCGTCATCCGCGCCGAGCTGGAGCGTTTCGCGGCCGAGCAGGCCGTGCGCGGCGGCTGCCGTCGGGTGTTCAGTCCGGTGCTGGCCAAACGCGAGCTCTTCGAGCGCTCCGGGCACTGGGCGAAGTTTTCCGACGACATGTTCCCGCCGATGAAGGTCGGCGGTGAAGAGTTCGTGCTGCGCCCGGCGAACTGCCCGCACCACGCGCTCATCTACTCAACCCGGCAGTACAGCTACCGGGACCTTCCGGTGCGGTTGTGCGAGCTGGGCAGCATGTTCCGCAGCGAGCTCTCCGGTGTGCTCGGTGGGCTGTCCCGGGTCCGGCAGATCAATCTCGACGACACCCATGTCTTCTGCACCGCCGACCAGATCGAGGCGGAGGTCGTCGAAGGGCTGCGCCGCGTGCAGGAGGCCTACGGCGTACTCGGCATCGAGGTCGCCTACGTCCGGCTGTCCCTGCGCGGAAGCTCCGGAAAGTATCTCGGTGGTGAGCCGGTGTGGGACCGGGCCGAGGACCAGCTTCGGGCCGCGCTCGACCGGGTCGGCGTCGACCATGTGGAGGCACCGGGCGAGGCGGCCTTCTACGGCCCCAAAATCGACGTGCAGGTCGTCGACCCGGCCGGCCGGGAGCAGACCCTGTCGACCGTGCAACTGGACTTCGTCCAGCCGGAGCGCTTCGACCTCGGCTACATCGGTCGCGACGGGTCGCGGATCCGTCCGGTGATGATCCACCGGGGTGTTCTCTCCGCGATGGAACGTCTCGTCGCCCATCTCATCGAGCTCTACGGCGGTGCGTTCCCGCCATGGCTGGCCCCGGTGCAGGTCGTCGTACTCCCGATCGCGGACCGGCACGCGGATGCGGCGGCGCAGCAGGCCGGCCGACTGGCCGAGGCGGGCCTGCGCGCCGAGGTGGACGACAGCGACAACACCCTGGGGCTGCGCATCCGGCGGGCCCGGGACCGGCACAGTCCCTACGTCGCGGTCATCGGAGACCGCGAGGTCGCGACCGACCGGCTCGCCCTACGGCTGCGCGACGGGCGGCAGCTGCCGGCGCTCCCGGCCGACGAGGTTGTGGACGACATCGCCGACGTCGTCCGGAGTCGGCGGCGTGACCTGGGGTTCGCTCCCGACGGTGCGGCCGACGGTCAGGACGAGAGGGCGGGAGCGATGCGCGTCGGGGCGTTCTCGACCCGCGTCAGCCAGTAGTCCGTGTCGTAGGACTCGTCGCCGGTCAGGAAGCGCCACAGCCTGCTGCGGTTGGTGATCTCCAACCGCCCGGTGGCGTTCTCGTACCACGGGAACGACTGCCGCAGCTCGGCGTCGACCGCCGGGTCACCGAGGTCGTCGGTGTTCCAGAGCCGGACCTGACGCACGGTCGGGTTGAGCCGGATCTTGAACATGTAGCGGACCCGGTCGGTGTCGTTGCGCCGGCCGCAGTGCCAGATTCCGTGGTGGAGGATGAGCACGGTGCCCGCCGGGCACACGAGCGGCACCTGCCCCGCGAGGTTCTGGTAACGGCCGATGTCGGTCTCGTTGATCCGGCGGAGGTGGCTGCCCGGGACGACCAGGGTGCCGCCCATGTCGAGGGTGACCTCGTGCGGGTAGTACATGAGCTGAACGTCGAAGACCGTGCGCGGGTCGATGATCGCGTCGGCATGCAGGTGCTGCGCCTCGCCGCCGTGCGGCTGGCGGATGTGGATCGCGTGGTGGTCGACGAGCGGGTCGGGTCCGACCAGGCTGTGGATCGCGCCTCCCACCTGCGGGAGGGCGAGAATCCGGCTCACCACCGACCCCGGCTCGTAGGCGCGGGGAAGCGGTGTTCCCGCCACCGGGCGGTCGAGGCCCGCCTCGAGCTCACCGATCGCCGCCTTGTTCAGCTCGTCGGGAACCAGGCCGTCGAAGCGCAGGAAGCCGGCGGAGACGAAGCGTGCCATCTCCGCCGAGGTCAGCAGGTCCTTGCGATCAGGCATTGGTGGTCTCCAGCCGCTCGAGATAGAACTCGTGTTTGAGGAACGACGTGTCGTGCTCGTGGCCGGGGAACGGCGGCAGCAGCTGGGATGCGTGCAGCAGCCGCCAGCCGTCCTTCAGCGCTTCGAGGCCGGTCTCGTACGGCGGCGTCTCACTGTCGCCGGTGGTGTGCTTGTCCTGCCCGGTCCCGTCGTAGAACGCCCAGCCGGTCACCCTGCTGTCCAGTGCCGAGTTGGCGAGGTACAGCACGAGCACTGTCTGCCGGGTCTGACTCATCGATGGTCCCTCCGTGGGCCGCTCATGGGAGTCGATCAGAAGCGGCCCATAGCCTATAGGATATCGGGGTCGCTATCGCCGGTGGCCGGTGGCGAGCCGCCCGATCCGGGCCTCGATCCCGTCGAGCACCGTCCGCACGCCGAACATGAACTCGTCGTCGGCGAAGTCCTCGCTCCCGTCCTGGAGTGCCCCCGACAGCAGCGCGGAGTGGACGCACGGGAAGCCGTCCGCGGAGATGAGCCGCGTGAGCCGGCGGGCGTAACGCTCGTCGGCCTCGCGTTCACTCAGCCCGCCGTGCTCGATCGCATCACCGAGCTGAGTCGTCAGCAGCACCTGACCGCGGACGTAGACATCGACGAGAAGCAACGAGGAGAGCCGCTGCTGCTCGGTCAGCGGGGTGCTCTCGAAGGCGCGGAGGCCGCGTTCCATCCAGCGCAGCTGATGAGGACCGAGCGGGGGTTCGCTCACCGGGATCTGGACGATCCACGGGTGCCGGCGCAGGGCGTCGCGGTTGGCCGACGCCCACGCCTCCAGCTGCCTGCGCCAGCCGCCGGGGGCGCGCTGCCTCGGCGGCGGACCGTAGGCGGAGTCGACCATCGCCACGAACAGGTCGCTCTTCGAGTCCACGTAGCGGTAGAGCGCCATGGTGGTCAGCCCCACCTCCGCGGCCACCGCGCTCATGGACACCCCCGCCAGGCCGTCGGCATCCGCGATCCGCACCGCGGCGGCCGCGATGTCCTCGATGCTGTGGCCGGGCTTGGGTCCCCGGCGGCCCGGCGCAAGGAATGGATCGCCCTCGCCGTCCTGGCCCTGCCCCTCCTGCTGGTCTCGATGGACGTCTCGGTGCTGTTCTTCGCCGGACCGTTCATCAGCCGCGATCTCGCAGCGAGCGCCACCCAGCAGCTGTGGATCTTCGACATCTACGGCTTCGTGCTCGCCGGGCTGCTGATCACCATGGGCTCGCTGGGCGACCGGATCGGTCGCCGGCGGTTGCTGATCCTCGGGGCGGGCGCATTCGGGCTCGCCTCGGTGGGGGCGGCCTACGCCCAGAACCCGGCCGAGCTGATCGCCGCCCGGGCCCTGCTCGGGGTCGGCGGCGCGACCCTGATGCCCTCGACGCTCGCGTTGATCCGCAACATGTTCCACGACGCCGGCCAACGGGCGAAGGCGATCGCGGTGTGGAGCGCGGTGATGATGGGCGGCATCTCGATCGGGCCGGTGCTCTCCGGGATGCTGCTCGAGCACTTCTGGTGGGGCTCGGTGTTCCTGATCAGCGTGCCGTCGATGGTCATCCTGCTCCTGCTCGCACCGGTCCTGCTGCCGGAGTTCAAGAACCCGTCCGGCCACCGCTTCGACCTGCTGAGTTCGCTGTTGTCCCTCGGCGCCGTGCTCCCGGTGATCTTCGGCATCAAGCGCAGCGCGACCGACGGATTCGGCCTGGTCCCCGCCGTCTGCATCGCCGGCGGGCTGGCCGTGGGATGGGTGTTCCTCGTCCGGCAGCGCCGCGCGGAGGATCCGATGATCGACCTGGCGATGTTCGGCAACCGTGCGTTCGGTGGATCGTTGCTGGCCAACACCGTCTCGACGTTCGCCCTCGTGGGCAACGCCGTGTTCATCACGCAGTACCTGCAACTCACTCTCGGCATGAGCCCACTGCGGGCGGCGCTGTGGAGCCTGGTACCGACGGTCGCCGTCGCCGGGGCCGCCCCGCTCGCCACCGCCCTCGCCCGGCGTTACCGGCGCGGACCGGTCATGGCCGGCGGCTTCCTGGTCGGCGCCCTCGGCTACGTGGTGCTCAGCCAGCTACGCCTGGGCTCGCCTCTGGCGGTGGTGATCGTCGGCTCCGGCGTCCTCGCCATGGGACTGGTCGCCATCCTTACCCTGGTGACCGACCTGGTCGTCGGCACGGTCGGCCCGGAGCGGGCCGGCGCGGCGTCGGCGCTGATGGAGACCTGCAGCGAGTTCGGCGGCGCGCTGGGCATCGCGGTGCTGGGCAGCATCGGCGCCGCGGTCTACGGCAGCCGGATCGCCGCGCAGCTGCCGGCCGGACTGTCGGCGGCCGAGGTCCATGGCGCGCACCAGGGACTGGCCGGCGCCGTGGCCATGAGCGCCCACCTGCACGGCGGCCTCGCCGACGCCCTGCTGACCGCCGCCCGCCATGCGTTCACCGAGGAGATGAACGTCGTCGCCTGGGTCGGAGCCGCCATCCTGGTCACGGCGGCGGCCGCCACCGTCCGGTTGCTCAGGAACGCCGCCTGATCATGTGTCGTCCGCCCGCTCCCGCCGCGTGTTGCGGGAGCGGGCGGACTGCTGTTCACTCCCGGTCATGGGGTCGACGTTCACCGCGCGACCGCTAGACCCGACAGCGTGGGCGGACCTCGAGGCGTTGTTCGGCCGGCCCGGCGGGTCGATCGTGCGGGGCTGCTGGTGCATGTACTACCGCAGGTCCGGCAAGGTCCCGGTCAGTGCCGCCGCCGCCCCGGACAACAAGCGGCAATTGCGCGAACTCGTCGACCGGGACCTCGCGCCCGGTCTCGTCGGCTATCTCGACGGCGTACCGGTGGGCTGGATCAGCCTCGGCCCGCGGGAGGACTACCCGAAGCTGCAGCGGTCCCGCGTGATGAAGCCGGTCGACGACGCGGAAGTCTGGTCGATCGTGTGCACCTTCGTCGACAGGGCGCATCGCGGGCAGGGACTTCAGCATCGCCTGCTCGCCGCGGCACTCGATTTCGCCCGCGACAACGGTGTGCGCCTACTCGAGGCCTACCCCGTCGACAAGCCGGAGCGCAGCCACGACGACTTCATGTTCTTCGGCTCGCGCGGCCTCTACGAGCGGGCCGGGTTCCGCGAGGTGGTGCGCCGTTCCCCGACCCGCGTGGTGATGCGCCGCCGCCTCCGCCCCCGCCGCGCCCCCACCCATTCCGCCTCAACGTGACGTTGATGCGGCTAGAGCGCTTGAACGTGACGTTCAAGCGGAATGGGTGGGGCGGGGGGCGGGCGGGGAGTGCGGTCAGGCGGGTGACTCGTCGGCGAGGTTGAGCCAGCCGATCTGCTGCGGCGTCAGCGAGACCGACAGCGCAAGCAACGAGGTGCGCAGCTCCGCCAGGGTCTCCGGCCCGATCAGCGGGAACGCCGCGAACTGCTGGTGCAGCACCCACGCCAACGCGACCGCCGCGGTCGGCACGCCGAGGTCACCGGCGACCTTGCGCACCCGGTCGAGGCGGGCGAAATTGTCGTCGCTGTACCAGCAGCGCACGAGATCCGCGTCGGACCGGTCGTCCGGGTCGGCCCGGCCGGCGAAGAAACCCCGCGCCTGGCTGGAGAAGGGGAACAGTGCAACTCCGGTGTCGATGAGCCATTGCACCGACGCGGGGTCGGTCACGTCGCGGCACCCGGACCACATCGGCTCCAGCGGCCGGCCGAGGCTGAACTGGTTGCTGAGCGCGGTGAAGCCGTGCCGGCCGTTCGCCCGGGCATACTCGTTCGCCTCGTCGAACCGGCGGAGTGTCCAGTTGGAGCCACCGAACGCGCGGATCCGCCCCGCCCGGTAATGCTCGTCGAGCACGTCGACGAATTCCCCGACGGGCACGTCGGTGTTGTCCCGGTGCATGAAGTACTGGTCGATGTAGTCGGTCTGCAGCCGGTCCAGCGACACCTGCAGCTGGCTGGTGATCGACTCGGGATCGCAGTGCGGAGTATGTGCGCCCTTGCCGATCACGACGACGTCTTCGCGGTTGCCGCGGTTGACCATCCACTGGCCGAGCAGCTGCTCGGACATGCCGCCGTTGTAGATGTAGGCGGCGTCGAAGCAGTTGCCGCCGCGCTCGACGAACTCGTCGTAGAGGACCGAAGCGTGCGGAAGGGTGTGCGCCGCGATGCTCCCCATCACCAGCCGGGACACGTCCTTGTCGATCCCGGGCACCCGCCCCTTCGGCACGGTCTGCCCGGCCCGCACCGTCAAGGGTCGGCCGTGCACCACCGGTACGTCGGCATCGTCCCGCTCGATCGGATAGCTCTGACCCAGCGCCGCCCGCCAGCGGTCGAGGACGGCCGCGTTGCCGAGCGAGTCGGCCCAGCTCATCGCCGGCGCCTGCCGCTCCTCGAGGTGGTCGGCCACCGCGTCGGCCTCGAAGGCGTAGAGCCGCACGTCGTCCACGTCGGGGACCACCACGTCCTCGGGCTCGGCACCCACGCGGTGGACGGTGATCCGGCCGACGCCCGCCTGGGTGGGGAACCAGGGGTTGGCCACCACGAGGTAGCCGTCGCTGCCCGTCACCCGCAATTCGGAGCTGTCCCGGAGCCGCACCCCGGTGGTGATCTGGGCGGTGATCCCGCCGGCGAACCGCAGGGTCGCGGCGGCCCACTCGTCGACCCCGGTCTGGCCGAGGTGTCCGGCCGCGACGACCTCCTCGGGTTCGGCGAAGGGCCGGCCCGACGCCGCCCCGGCGACCAGCCGGGCGAGCGACACCGGGTAGCCGCCGACGTCGAGGATGCCGCCGCCGCCGAGGTCCGGGTCGAACAGCCGGCCCTCGGCGTTGAACGTCGCCCCGAAGGCCAACGACGTCTGGATGTGCAGCACGCGACCGATGGCGCCCTCGCTCACCAATCGGTGGATCGCCGCCGTCTGGGGATGCGCCCGGTACATGAACGCCTCCATGAGGAAGACGTCGTTGCGGCGCGCCGCCTCGATGATCGCCTCACTCCAGGCACGGTTCAGCGACAGCGGCTTCTCGCACAGGATGTGCTTCCCGGCCTCGGCGGCGCGCACCGCCCACTGCGCGTGCATCGGGTGCGGCAGGGCGATGTAGACGGCCTGCACCTCGTCATCGGCGAGCAGGCTCTCGTAGCTGGCGTGCCGCCGGGACGCACCGAACTGCTCCCCGAACCGGTCCGCGGACTCCTGAGTGCGGCTGCCCACCGCCACGAGTCGGCCGGTGCGCGAGGTCGGAAGGTCGCCCGCGAACTTCCGAGCGATCTCGCCGGTGCCCAGTACACCCCAGGTCAGGATCCTGTCCGTCATTCCCAGCCCCTCGTCCGTCCGGTCGGTCACCCGATCCTTGCAGCAGTGGGCCGCGAGGTGAACCGGCGGGTCGGAAATCGCTTGCCGATCCCTTTTCAAGCCGTCGATGACCGATTAGTGTTCCGGACGCCCTGCAGGGGGCGGGCGGGGGCCGAACGACACGACGACGACGTCGCGATCCGAAACCGCAGGGAGGCGAGTGGCGTGACCTCGTTACTGACCCGCCGAGGTTTTCTCAAGGGCGGCGTCGCCGGCGTGGCAGGTGCTGCATTGCTCGGTGCTGCCTCCGGCTGCGGTTCCGAGTCGACGGCTGCGGGTGGAGCCCTCAGCCTCTGGTACTGGACCGGGTCGATCAGCGACACGCTGCTCGCGAATGTGCAGAAGCAACTCAAGATCAGCTTGGCGCCGCAGAAGATCGGCGGGGACTTCAAGTCGAAGTTCATGACCAGCCTGGCCGGTCACTCCTACGTGCCGGACATCACCGGAATCAACTCCGACGTCGCGACCTACTTCCCGGACGCCGACCAGTTCGTCGACCTCCGCAAGTTCGGGGCGGACAAGCTCAAAGGCGAGTTTCTCGACTGGAAGTGGCAGCAGGGCATCGCCAACGACGGCCGGATGATCGGCTTCCCGATGGACACGGGCCCGACCGCCCTCTACTACCGCACCGACATCTTCAAGAAGGCCGGGCTGCCAACGGATCCGGACGCGGTGGCGAGCAAGATCAGCACCTGGGACGACTACCTTGCCGCGGGTGAGAAGCTCAAAGCCGCGGTGCCCGGAACATGCATCGCGTCGGCGACCGTCAACGACATCTTCGACCAGATCATGGCGCAGAGCTCCAAGCAGTACATGGACCGGCAGAACCACTTCATCGGCGATCAGCCGCACGTGCGCAACGCCTGGGACCTCTCGGTCAAGGTCATCAAGGCCAAGCTCACCGCCAAGACCACGTTTCTCACCGCCGACTGGAACGCGGTCATGACCAACGGCAAGGTGCCCTGCTTCGTGGGTGCGGTGTGGATGAAGAACTTCCTCGGTCCGGCCGCGCCGAAGACCAAGGGACTGTGGCGGGTGTGCCGGGCCCCGGGCGGCGCGGGCAACAGCGGCGGTTCCTTCCTCGGCGTCACGAAGTACTGCAAGCACCCCGAGGACGCCTACCGTGCGATCCGGTGGCTCGAGTCGCCCAAGAACCAGGCCTTCTCCTACCAGGACATCGCTCTCTTCCCGTCGACACCGGCCTCCTATAGGGACCCGATCATGCGCAAGCCGGACCCGTTCTACGGCGGCCAGCGCACCGTCGAGGTCTTCGGCAAGTCCGCCGAGCAGGTCAAGCCGTTCTACTTCAGCCCGTACGACGACGCGATCACCCCGGCCTACGCGACCGAGCTCGGCAACGTGGAGAGCCTCGGCAAGGACCCGGACCAGGCCTGGAACGACGCGATCAGCCAGATCAAGCGGACGCTGCAACACACAGGGGTGATCTGAGATGGCCACGACGTCGACCACGCCGGGCACTCTCGCCGGGACGGGAACCGGGGTCCCGACCGGCCGCCGACCCAGTACCGGCGGCCGGGTGCGCCGCTATCTGCCGCTCTACCTGTCGATCTCGCCGTTCTACATCATCTTCGCCGTCTTCGGGCTCTTCCCGATCGGCTACTCGCTCTACCTGTCGTTCCACAGCTGGGACGGCATCGGGCCGATGAAATTCGTCGGTCTCGCGGAGTTCCGCTATCTGATCAGCGACACGCAGTTCTGGCTGTCGGTCAAGAACACCGTCGAGATCTGGATCATCTCGACGATCCCGATGCTCTTCCTCGCGCTCGTGATCGCGGTCATGCTCAACTCGTCGATCCGATTCAAGACCGCCTACCGGATCGCCTTCTTCATCCCGAACGTCTCGTCCCTCGTCGCCATGGCGATCGTCTTCGGGTCGATCTTCGCCAACAACTTCGGATTGCTGAACGGGCTGCTGCAGGCGCTCGGCCTGTCCCAGGTCCAGTGGCTCAGCGATCCCTGGGGCATCAAGGTCGCGATTGCGGTCATGGTCATCTGGCAGTGGACCGGCTACAACGCGATCATCTATCTCGCGGGGCTGCAGGCGATCCCGACCGATCTCTTCGAGGCGGCCAAGGTCGACGGCGCCAACGTCGTCCAGACCTTCTTCCGGGTGACGATCCCGATGCTTCGGCCCATCATCCTGTTCACCGTCATCACCTCGACGATCGGCGGGATGCAGATCTTCACCCAGTCCCAGGTGCTCGTCGGCAACACCGGCGGCCCTGGAGGGGCCGGCATGACGATGGTGCTCTACCTGTACCAGCAGGCGTTCACCAAGAACGACTTCGGCTACGGCGCGGCGATCGGTTGGGGGTTGTTCGTCATCCTGATCCTCTTCTCGATCATCAACTGGCGGGTCGTCCAACGGACCGAGAAGTAGAGGCGGTAATCGACCATGACTCAGGCCCGACTCGCTCGGATCGTCGCCCACCTGGTGCTGATCGTGGGAGCACTCATCTCGCTCTTCCCGTTCTACTGGATGATCGTGATGGCGACCAACACGACCGGCGACATCTTCCAATTCCCACCAAAACTGTCGCTCGGCTCCCATCTGCTCGAGAACATCCGCAACGTGCTGCACAACATCGATTTCTTCGGCTCGTTCCTCAACACATTGCTCGTCGCGGTCGCCACGACCGCGCTCGTACTGTTCTTCGACTCACTCGCCGCCTTCACCTTCGCGAAATTCGACTTCCCCGGGAAGCGGGTCCTCTTCATCATCCTGCTGGCCACATTCATGGTGCCGTCACAGTTGTCGACGGTTCCACTCTTCGTGCTCATGGCGCATATCGGATGGGTCGGGTCACTGCCGGCTCTGATCGTCCCCGGCGCCGTCAACGCCTTCGGCATCTTCTGGATGCGGCAATACATCCAGGGCGCCGTGCACGACGATCTGCTCGATGCCGGCCGGCTGGACGGCTGCAACTTCTTCCGCCTCTACCGGCAGGTCGCCCTCCCCGTACTCCGCCCGGCTCTCGCCTTCCTCGGCATCTTCACTTTCGTCACGGTGTGGAACGACTACCTGTGGCCGCTCGTCGTACTCGTCAACCCGCACCGGGTGACGCTGCAGGTCGCCCTCTCGCAGCTCAACGGTCTCTACAACACCGACTACAGCATGGTCATGGCCGGGACTCTGATGGCCACGGTCCCGCTGATCCTGGTATTCCTGCTCGGTGCCCGGCAATTCATCGCCAACCTCGCCGCCGGCGCGATCAAGGCCTGACCAAATAGGTCGCCCGAATAACAGGGCGGAGCTAACCTCCCAACTCTCCTATTTGGGTCGTCGGCGTACGTCCGGGTCGAAGAGAGTCATACGAAGAGCCCCAGACCCTTGCCTTCTCCCGGTAGCCTTGCGACCGGCAGCAGAAGGGGTCGGGGAATGGTGCGCCATTTTTTCAAGGACGAGGCGTTCGATTTCGACGTTCGAATAGCACTCGGCTGGGCACCCTGCGGGGGCGCAGACATCGGGGAGGTCTTCGCGGCCGTCGACGCCATCAAGGACGGCGACGCCGGAAGCTGGTTCACCACCTGGGTCGCCGCCGGGCGACGCCTGCGCCAGGTCGCCGAGACCTCGCTGGCTACCGGCCACCAGGTCAGTGCCCGATCGGCCTACCTACGGGCGAGCAACTACCTCGCCCTCGCACTGAACAGCGTCGACGGATTGCGGCGGCGGGCGGTCCTTGCGCCGACGTTCGCCGAGCACCGCCAATGCTGGGAAGCCTTCACCGATCTCGTCGACCCCCCGGGCGAACGAATTGCCATCGCCTATCAGAACGATCCGCTGCCGGGCTGGTTCTTCCGGCCGGCCGGGCCGGTGCGGCCACGGCCGACGCTCGTCCTGACCAACGGCAGCGACAGCCCGGTCAGTGCGTTGTGGGCCACCGGCGGAGTCGGGGCACTCGAGCGCGGCTACAACGTCGTCATGTACGACGGCCCCGGCCAGCAGTCGATGCTGATCGAGCACGGTCTGCCGTTCCGGCCGGACTGGGAGGTCGTCGTCACCCCGATCGTCGACGCGCTCCTGACCCGGCCCGATGTCGACCCGAACCGGCTCGCGCTGTGCGGCATCGGCCAGGGCGGCTACTGGGTGCCGCGGGCATTGGCGTTCGAGCACCGATTCACCGCAGCGATCGCCGATCCGGGGGTGTTCGACGTCTCGACGGCGTTCACCGACAAGCTTCCCCGGGTGATGCGCCGGCAGCTCGCCGACGGCGACCGGGCCGCCTTCGAGCGGAGCATGCGGGTGTTGCGGCTCATGCCCAGGACGCGGCGGGCCCTGGACGTCCGGGCCCGGCCCTACCGCCAGCACAGCTACTTCGACCTGGTCCGCGAGCTCGAGCGGTATCGGCTCGACGACGTCGTCGACAAGATCAGGACGCCGCTCCTCGTCTGTGACCCGGATCGGGAGCAGTTCTGGCCCGGCCAGGCACAGCGCCTCGTCGACGCGCTGCCTGACTACGCCGAGCTGCTCCGGTTCCGCAGCGCCGAGGGCGCCGACTTCGACGGCGAGCCGATGGCGCGGGCGCTGGTCGACCAGCGCATGTTCGACTGGCTCGACGAGATCTTCGCCATGACCGGCCACCGCACCCTGCAGCTGACCTGAGCTCCGGTCGCGGCGCTACCGGGGGCGGCAGATGACGCCGTTGTGCGTGGTGATCTGGCCGTGCCGCAGGACGTCGAAGCCGTTCTCGTGGGCGTAGAGGCCGAGCTGCCGCACGTCCATCAGCTCGCGGTAGGAGAAGTTCATGACGTCACCGAAGAGCGTGTAGAACATCTTCGTCCGCCAGGAGACCCGCGGAGTCGTCAGCACCGCCAGGCCGCCGGGCCGCAGAAAGCGGCGGTGCCAGTCGAAGGCGAGCGGCTTGGCCTGGTCCGGGAAGTGTTCGACCAGCCCGATCGACACCACCAGATCGAACTCCGGGCCGAAGTCGAGGTCACGGATGTCGGAGACCACGTAGGAGATCGTCATCTCGTCCCGGTACCAGACCCGGTCGTGCCCGGTCGCCGCGTCGACACCGAGGAACGGGTACTCCGCAGGGAAGGCGCCGTACCGGCCCTCGACGCAGTAGTCGTCGTAGTCGACGAGGACCGCTTCGCCGCCGGGATACATGGCCTGCAGCAGCATCGCCTCGTAACCGTCGGCCGCACCGAGGAAAAGGATCCTGGGCCGCCGCAGCTCCAGACCGTCGAAGAGTGCCCGCTTGGCCCGCGGGTCCCAGATCGTGTCCTCGACCCGCTGGGCCTGGTTCCACACCGTCCACCGCGCGACCTCGGCGGCCGCCGCGCGGGCGGCGCGGAGCTCGACCTCCGACAGGGACCGGCCTGCCCTGCGCACGGCGTCGATACGCGCCTGCACCGGGTCGGTGTCGAACAGCGACTGGAATCTCTCGTTGAACATCCGCCAGGCCTGGGGCACGGGCAGCTCCGTCCCGTGACCGGCCTCCCAGGACCGCTTGTCGGCGGACCAGTTCTCCACCCGGTAGGGGCGGCCGACGTCCGCCCAGGTGAGCCGGGCGAAATCGGCCTGCGGAGCGTCGGCGAAGACGTCGTGCGTGCTGCGACGCAGGTCCATCCGGTAGGTCGGTCGCAGCGCGGTACGGCCGATGTCGCCGGTCCCCCACGGACGCGCGGCGCTGGCGGCGCCGGTCACCGCGCGGGAGAGATGCCGCCGGCGGTGGTCGCGCCGTAGCGCTCCTTCTCCCGCTGCAGGTCCAGCCGGCCGATCCGGGTACGCGCCGACAACGCCGCCTCGTCCAGCGCGTCGGCCGGGACCAGCCAGGCGATCTCGAACTCCAGCCCGTCGGGGTCCTTGCCGTAGAGGCTCTTGGTCGTGCCGTGGTCACTGCTGCCGACCAGCGCCCCGTGTTCGACGAGCGTGTCGCGGAGCCGTTCGAGCTCGGCGAGCGTGTCGACCTCCCACGCCAGGTGGTAGAGCCCGACCGCGGATCGGCCCGCCGGCGACGCAGCGGCCTGCTCGCCGATGGCGAAGAGCCCGAGGTCGTGGTCGTTGTCCGACCCGGCCGCCTGCAGGAACGCCGCCCCGTCGAAGCCGTCCGGGGTCATCGGGATCACCCGGAAGCCGAGCGCGCTGGTGTAGAACTCCACGCTGGCCCGGACGTCCCGCACGTAGAGCACCGCGTGATTCAGCCGGGTGATCGGCATGGTGGTTCCTCCCTCATCCTCGCTGGAACCGCGACGTTCCCGGAGCGACAGGAGCCGTGACGCGGCCTCCGGTGTCATCCTTCAGTCTGCGCCACGGCTCCCGTACGGGCCTGCTGAGATCAGGCCTCCGGAGTGTTGAGCACTGCCTCGACCTCGATGGCGATCGAGATCTTGTCGCCGACGACGACGCCGCCACCGTCCATGGGCAGGTCGATGTCGATGCCGAAGTCCTTGCGGTTGATCTCGCCCGTGGCCGAGAAGCCGGTCCGGGTGCCGCCGAACGGGTCCTTACTGAACCCGTTGGCCTCGACCTCGAGGGCGACCGGGCGGGTCACCCCGTGCAGCGTGAGCTCACCGTCGACGACGAAGTCGCCACCGTCGGCGCGGACGCCGGTGGTCCGGTAGGTCATCGTCGGGTGGGTCTCCACCTCGAAGAAGTCGGCGGAGCGGATGTGGTCGTCCCGCTGGGCGTTGTTGGTGTCCAGCGAGGTGAGGTCGATGCTCACGGTCGCCGACGAGGCCAGCGGATCGGCGGCGGTGCGGATTTCGCCCTCAAAAGTCTGGAAATGACCGCGAACCTTGCTCACCATCATGTGCCGGACCGCGAACGAAATGTCCGAGTGCACCGGGTCGATGGTCCAGGTCCCGGCCAGGTAGCCCGGGATCTCGACGGTGGTGGCTGCCATGGCGACTCCTCTTTGGTTGAAGGTTCAACTGACGTGTACAGTAGGCTAAACCAATTGAGAGTGCAACTATTCCGGGGAGGGTGGACGTGACCGAGGCACGGTGGCTCGACGACCAGGAGCAGCGCACCTGGCGGGCCTTCCTGTCGGCGACCCATCTGCTCTTCGAGCAGCTCGACCGCGAGTTGCAGCAGGACTCGAAGATCCCGCACGGCTACTACGAGATCCTCGTCCGGCTCTCCGAGGCACCCGGTCGGGCCCTGCGGATGAGTGAGCTCGCCGAGAACGCGCTCTCGTCCCGGAGCCGACTCTCCCACGCAGTGGCCCGCCTGGAGGCGGCGGGGTGGGTGCGCCGCAGGACCTGCCCCACCGACCGCCGCGGTCAGATCGCCGAGCTCACCGACGAGGGATTCGCGGCCCTCGCCGCCGCAGCTCCCGGTCACGTCGAAGGCGTCCGCACCCACCTGCTCGATCAGCTGACCCCCGAACAGGTGGGTCAGCTCAGGGAGATCAGTGAGGCCGTGGTCGAGCACCTGTCGGCGCTCCCGCGGTCTCCCTCATCGGCCTGCTGAGACCCGGTCGGGACACCACCGTCACCCGGTGCGCCGGCGCAGTGTGCCGGCACCGAGGATCAGCGCCAGCACCGTGCACCCGAAGACGACCAGCAGGCTCCGCACGAGCGTCGCATCGATCGCCGCCGAGACCGTGACCGCGGTCAGGCCGTCGACGGCGTAGGAGAGCGGCATGACGTCGGAGATCCAGCGCAGCACCGTACCCATCGAGTCGCGGGGCACGAACAACCCGCAGAGCAAGATCTGGGGCAGCACGAACAGCGGCATGAACTGGATCGCCTGGAACTCCGTGGTGGCGAACGCACTGACGAACAGGCCGAGCGCCATGCCGAGCAGGGCGTCGAGTACGGCGATCAGCAACAGCGTCCACACCGCCCCGGTCACGTCCAGCCCCAGCCACAGCAGGCATACACCGGTGGCGATCGCGACCTGCGCGACCGCGAGGAGACCGAAGGCGATCGCGTAACCGACCAGCAGGTCGATCCGCCCCATCGGCATGGTCATCAGGCGTTCGAGCGTGCCGGTGGTGCGCTCGCGCAACGTCGTGATCGACGCGATCAGGAACATGATCACGAACGGGAACACACCGAGCAGCGCGGGAGCGAGGTGGCTGAACGTCTGCGCGGAGTTGAAGACGAAGCGCAGCAGCACCATCAGCAGGGTGGGAACGGCGAGCAGCATGGCGATGGTGCGCGGGTCGTGGCGCAGTTGGGTCAGGATCCGGCGCGCCGTCGCGAGGGTGATCGCCGCGCTCATCGGGCGATCGCCTCCTGCTCCCTGATCAGCCGCAGGAACGCCCGTTCCAGGTCGGGTTCGCCGGTCGCGGCGCACAGGTGGTCCGGGGTGTCGTCGGCGAGCACCCTGCCCTCGCGCATCAGCAACAGCCGCTCGCACCGGGCCGCCTCGTCCATCACGTGGCTGGACACCATCAGTGTCACCCCCCCGTCGGCGAGCCGGTGGAACAACGCCCACAGGTCGTCGCGCAGCACCGGGTCGAGCCCGACGGTGGGTTCGTCGAGGACCAGCAACTCCGGTGATCCCAGCAGCGCGACCGCCAGGCTGGCCCGGCTCATCTCCCCACCGGAGAGCGAGCCGACCAGGTCGTCGGCGTGGGGTTCGAGGTCGACGTCGGCGAGGACCCGGCGTACCTCGGTGGCGGGCAGGCGCAGGACGGCCGCGAAATAGCGCAGGCTCTCCACGACGGTCAGGTCGCGGTAGATCGCCGGGTTCTGCGTCGCGTAGCCGACCCGGTCCCGGAGCGGCCGGCTGCCCGCCGGCCGCCCGAGCACGGTCACGGCGCCCGCGGTCACGACCTGCACGCCGACGATGGCCCGCATCAGGGTCGTCTTTCCGCATCCGCTCGGACCGAGCAGGCCGGTGACCGAGCCGGGCGCGACCGCGAAGTCCAGCCCGCGCAGCACCTCGTGCCCGCCCCTATCGACCCGCAACCCGCTCACCTCGACCGCCACATTGGCCATGCGGCTGATTCTGCTTCAGGCGCGCTGCAGGAACGAGCGTGACTCGACGAGGATGCAGCGCTTGACAGGTCACCCGGGTGCGGGTTCTCTCCCGCCATGAGAATCACGACCCCGATCACGGGGCACCTCGCCGGCCGGGTGACCCGGGCATCCGCACTGTTGGCAGCCTCGGCACTGACCGCCGGGGTACTCCTCGCGGTGGCGGCACCCTCGGCGCGCTCGTCCAGCGCCCCGATGAAGACTCCGGGCGGGATCAACCTGGAGCGGTCCACGATCCCCCAGTTGCAGCGGGCGATGAACGCCGGCCGCTTCACCTCGGTGCAGCTGACCCGCTTCTACCTCACCCGCATCCGGCGACTGAACCCGGCGCTGCACGCGGTGATCACCACCAACCCCGACGCCGTGCGCGAGGCGACGGCGAGCGACCGGCGCCGGGCCGCGCACCGGGTGCTCGGCCCGCTCGACGGTGTCGCCGTCCTGCTCAAGGACAACGTCGACACCCACGACCAGGAGCCCACGACCGCCGGGTCGCTGGCGCTCGCCCACGCGCGCCCGGCCAGCGACGCGTTCCTGGTCCAGCGGCTGCGGGCGGCCGGCGCGATCGTGATCGGCAAGGCCAACCTCTCGGAGTGGGCGAACTTCCGGTCCACCCAGTCCTCGAGCGGCTGGAGCGCCGTCGGCGGCCAGACCAACAACCCCTATGTCCTCGACCGCAACCCGTGCGGCTCGAGCTCCGGACCCGCCGTGGGCGTCGCCGCGAACCTGGCCACGGTGGCCATCGGCACCGAGACCGACGGGTCGATCGTCTGCCCGTCCGGCCAGAACGGCGATGTCGGGATCAAGCCGACCCTCGGCCTGGTCAGCCGCACCGGCGTCGTCCCGATCTCGCACGAACAGGACACCGCCGGACCCATCGCGCGCAGCACCACCGACGCCGCCGTGACCCTGGGCGCCCTGACCGGCGTCGACCCGACCGACCCCGCGACTGCGGCGAGCAAGGGCCACGCGCAGTCCGACTACACCAGCTTCCTGAAGCCGGACGCGCTGAAGGGTGCCCGGATCGGGGTGTGGCGGGAAGGCATCACCGGGGTGAGCCCCGAGACCGACGCGATCTACGACAAGACCGTCGCCCGGCTGAAGAGCCTGGGCGCCACTGTCGTCGACCCCACCAACCTGCCCTACCAGGACAAGATCGGCAGCAACGAGGGCGCCGCTCTCAACGTCGAGTTCAAGCACGACATCAACGCCTACCTCGCGGCGACCGGGGGCCGGCACCCGAAGGACCTCGCCGGACTCATCGCCTTCAATACGAGGCACGCGAAGCAGGAGCTGCGCTACTTCGGTCAGGAGACCTTCGAGCAGGCGCAGGCGACCAGCGGTGACCTCACCGACCCGGCATATCTCAAGGCGCGGCGTACGGCGACGTCGCTGGCCCGCCGCTCGATCGACGAGACCCTTGCCAAGCACAACCTCGATGCCATCGTCGCGCCGACCAACAGCCCGGCCTGGACCACCGACCTGGTCAACGGCGACCACTTCCTGCTGGGCAGCTCCACGCCGGCCGCCGTGTCGGGCTACCCCAACGTCACGGTGCCGATGGGCAGCTCCTTCGGCCTGCCGGTGGGGCTGTCGTTCATCGGGAGCCGCTGGTCCGAGCCGCGGCTCCTCGGCCTGGCCTACTCCTTCGAGCAGCACACCCACGCCCGGCGGGCTCCGCAGTTCCTGCCGACGCTCCCCACGGGCTGAGCCGGGCCCGGGGTCGGGCGCCGGTTTCCCGAGATCCGGTTGCCGGGGTTACCGGCGGGTAATATCGTGGTTGTTACCCGCCGGTAACCCGCGGGCGGCAGGTGCAGGGAGCTTGGAGCGATGGGCCACTACCGGAGCAATCTCCGCGATCTGGAGTTCACCCTCTTCGAGGTGCTGGGCACCGACCGACGGCTCGGCCGTGGCCCGTTCGGCGAGGTCGACCTCGACACCGCCCGGGCGATGCTCGCCGAGGTCGACCGGCTGGCCAGGGGCCCGCTCTCGGAGTGCTTCGCCGATTCCGACCGCAACCCTCCCGTCTTCGACCCGGCCACGCACTCCGTCCGCATGCCGGAGTCGTTCTCGACGGCGTTCTCGGCCCTGATGGACGCCGAGTGGTTCCGGCTCGGCATTCCGGTCGAGCTCGGCGGCACCGTCGTCCCCCGCACGCTGGTCTGGGCGATCGCGGAGCTGATCCTCGGCGCCAACCCCGCGGCGTTCATCTACGCCGCCGGGCCGACCTTCGCCGGCACCCTCTACGAGCTCGGTAACGCCGACCAGAAGAAGATCGCGCGGCACATGGTCGACGGGCGGTGGGGGTCGACGATGGTCCTGACCGAGCCCGACGCCGGGTCCGACGTCGGCGCGGGCCGGACGAGGGCCATCGCCCAACCCGACGGCACGTGGCACCTCGAGGGCGTCAAGCGGTTCATCACCTCGGCGGAGTGGGACTGGCCGGAGAACATCGTCCATCTGGTGCTGGCCCGACCGGAGGGCCCCGGCGTGCCGACGCGCCCGGGCAGCAAGGGCCTGTCCCTCTTCGTCGTACCGAAGTTCCTCTTCGACCACGAGACCGGCGAGCTCGACGAGCGCAACGGCGCCTACGTCACCAACGTCGAACACAAGATGGGGCTCAAGGTGTCCACGACCTGCGAGCTCACGTTCGGCGACCAGCACCCGGCGGTCGGCTGGCTTGTCGGTGACACCCATCAGGGCATCGCCCAGATGTTCCAGATCATCGAGTACGCCCGGATGATGGTCGGGACCAAGGCGATCGCCACGCTGTCCTCCGGCTACCTCAATGCGCTCGACTTCGCCCGCGTCCGGGTGCAGGGCGCCGACATGACGCAACTGACCGACAAGACCGCGCCGCGGGTGCCGATCATCCGGCATCCCGACGTACGCCGGATGCTGATGCTGCAGAAGTCCTACGCCGAGGGCATGCGCGCGTTGGTGCTCTACACCGCGGCGCAGCAGGACGCCGTCCAGGAGGCGGGTGCGCAGGACGCGACGGACGACGTCGCCGCCGCACTCAACGACCTGCTGCTGCCGATCGTCAAGGGCGTGGGGTCCGAGCGCTCCTACGAGCTGCTCGCCCTGTCGTTGCAGACGCTCGGCGGCTCCGGATACCTGCAGGACTACCCCGTCGAGCAGTACCTGCGGGACGCCAAGATCGACACCCTCTACGAAGGCACCACCGGGATCCAGGCGCAGGATCTGTTCTTCCGCAAGATCGTGCGCGACAACGGCAGGGCCTTCACCGGACTGTGTCAGGACATCCAGGCCTTCGCCGACAGCGAGGCGGGCAACGGCCGGCTCAAGGAGGAGCGCCGGCTCCTGGCCAGCGCCCTGAACGACGTCCAGCTGATGGTCGCCGCGATGGTCGGCGACCTCATGTCGGCGCAGGAGGACGCCGAGGACATCTACAAGGTCGGGCAGAACGCGACGAGCCTGCTGATGAGCGTCGGCGACCTGGTCATCGGCTGGTTGCTGCTACGGCAGAGTGAGGCGGCCCTCGCCGCGCTCGGCCGCGATCCGGGCACCCGGGACAAGGCCTTCTACGAGGGCAAGGTGGCGGCGGCGCGGTTCTTCGCGACCACCGTGCTGCCGGAGCTCTCGGCCCGCCGTCAGGTCGCAGAGAACATCGACAACTCCCTGATGGAGATGTCGGACGCCGCCTTCTGAGCACCGGCGTCACCGACTCCGGCATGATGCTCGGCGTGGCGGAGCCGATGCGCGACTTCTGGGACGACCAGGCGGACACCTTCGACCGTGAGCCCGACCACGGGCTGCGTGATCCGGCGGTACGAGCGGCCTGGGCCGATCTGATCCTGCCGCTGATGCCGCCGGCGCCGGCGGTGATCGCCGACCTCGGCTGCGGGACGGGCAGCCTCGCGGTACTCCTCGCCGAAGCAGGTCACGCGGTCCGCGGGCTGGACCTGTCCGACCGGATGGTGGTCGCCGCCCGGGCCAAGGCCGCGGCGGCGGGAGTCCCCGCCGAGTTCGGCCAAGGCGACGCGGCCGAGCCGCCGTACCCCCCGGCGTCCTGCGACGTCGTGCTGGCCCGGCACGTGCTCTTCATGCTCCCCGACCCCGCGGCCGCCCTCGACCGGTGGCTCGACCTGCTCCGATCCGGTGGTCGGCTCGTGCTCGTCGAGGGACGGTGGTCGACCGGCGCCGGCCTTCCGGCCGCCGACTGCGCCCGCCTGGTCCGGAATGTGCGCTCGGAGGCCTCGGTTACCCGCCTCGACGACCCGGCCCTGTGGGGGCGCCCGATCGACGACGAGCGCTACCTGCTGGTGAGCCGGAGCTAGCGGCCGGTCGCGTCATGGCCAATCCGGTTGGGGCGGGGTCGCGATGGGGCATGATCGTAGGCAATGGCGCGCGCACAGTGGGACCTCGTCATCGTCGGCGGCGGCCCCGCCGGGGCATCGGCGGCCATCGCCGCCCTCCGGGCCGACCCGTCGGCATCGGTGCTGGTCCTCGACCGGAGCGACTTCCCCCGGGACAAGTGCTGCGGTGACGCGGTGCTGCACGGAGCCCTGGACGAACTCGCCGCGCACGGCGTTGCGCCGTCCCGGCTGGTCGACGGATACGCGCCGTCCGACGTCCTCACGCTGCAGTCCTCCACCGGGAGGTCGGTCACCCGCACCCTGCCGCACACGATGCTGGTCGTGCCCCGCGAGGTGTTCGACGCCCGCCTGCTGGCCGAGGCGGGTGCGCTCGGCGCGGAGTTCCGGCGGCACACCGTCCGGCGGGTGCGCGACCTGGGGTCGCACGTCGAGGTCGACGACATCGCGACGGGGCGGATCTGTATCGGTGCGGACGGCGTCGAGTCCGCCGTCCGGCGGGCCGTCGTCGGGCAGGAGCGCCGCGACGTCGCCGTCGCGATCCGCGGCTACGACGCCAGCGCCGGCGAACCGACGTCGCGCATCGTGCTGAACGACCACTCGGGCATGGCATACGCGTGGCGCTTCCCGAGCACGCCGGGGGTGGCGAACGTCGGATACGGGCATCTGCTGAAGCCGGGCGGGTCGGCCAGCCGGCGGCTGCTGCTCTCGACGATGCACGCGCTCCTGCCCGGCCTCGACGTCGACCCGCGCAGCCTGCGCGCGCACCGGCTGCCGCTGTCCTCCAGCAGGCAGGTCGCCGCCCGCGGCCGGATCCTGCTCGCCGGCGACGCGGCCAGCCTGGTCAACCCCGTCTCGGGCGAGGGCATCTCCTACGCCATCAGTTCCGGGCTGGCCGCCGGCGCCGCGGCCGTGCTCGAGCCGGGTGGCGCCACGGCGCACTACCGGGACGCACTGCGGCGGCGGTTCGCGCGCCACCACCGACACGTCGCCGTGCTGGCCGGGCTCACGGGCTGGCACGCGGTGGTCGACGCGGCGCTGTCCGCGGCGGCCGGAAGTCAGCGGGTCTTCGACGACATCGCCGAATTGTCGCTCGCCGAAGGGGTCATCACGCCGCGGCTGGCCGCCCGTCTCGTGCTCGACCTGGGGCGCCGCGGGCTGGCCCGCGACCCGGACCGCGGTTAGATCCGGTCGGAGAGCCGGGCGACCGCCCGCATCTTGTTCATCGCGTCGAGCGCCGCCACCTTGTAGGACTCGGCGAGCGTCGGGTAGTTGAATACCGTGTCCACGAGATAGTCGATCGTCCCCCGGCAACCCATGACCGTCTGTCCGATGTGGACCAGCTCCGTCGCACCGGTGCCGAAGACGTGCACGCCGAGAAGCTCGTAGGTCTCGGAATGCACGAGCAGTTTGAGCATCCCGTAGGAGTCACCGATGATCGCACCCCGGGCGAGCTCCCGGTAGCGGGAGATGCCGACCTCGAAGGGCACCGACATCTCGGTCAGCTCGTCCTCGGTGTGGCCGACGTAGCTGATCTCCGGGATCGTGTAGATCCCGATCGGCTGCAGTGTCGACAGCTGGCCGTCGAGCTTCTCGCCGAAGGCGTGGTACGCCGCCCGCCGGCCCTGCTCCATCGACGTCGCGGCGAGCGCCGGGAACCCGATCACGTCGCCGACGGCGTAGATGTGGTCGACCTTGGTGCGGTAGTGGTCGTCGACCTCGATCCGGCCGCGCGCGTCGGCCTGCAGACCGGCGTTCCCGAGATCGAGCGCGTCGGTGACGCCCTGCCGGCCGGCCGAATACATCACCGTGTCGGAGGGAATCCGCTTGCCGCTCTCGAGGATGGTGAGGGTCCCGTTGTCGTGCCGCTCCACCCGGGACACGGTCTCCCGGAACCGGAAGGTGACCGCGAGGTCGCGCAACTGGTACTTCAGCGCCTCGACGATCTCCAGGTCACAGAAGTCGAGCATGCGCTCGCGCCGTTCGACCACCGTGACCTTGGTGCCGAGGGCGGCGAACATCGACGCGTATTCGATGCCGATCACTCCCGCCCCGACCACGACCATCGAGACCGGGATGCGGTCCATCAGCAGGATCTGGTCGGAGTCGACCACGGTCTCCCCGTCGAAGTCCACGGTGGACGGGCGGGCGGGCTTGGTGCCGACGGCCACGACGATCTTGTCTGCGGTGACCTGGTGGACGTCGCCGTCCTCGTTGACGACCGCGACCGTGTGGTCGTCGACGAAGCGACCGGTGCCGGTGAGCATCGCGACGTGGTTGCGCGCGAGCTGGCTGCGGATGACGTCGATCTCCCGGCCGACGACATGGTGGGTCCGGGCGGTCAGGTCCGAGATGGTGATCTCGTCCTTGAGCCGGTAGCTCTGCCCGTAGAACTCGTGCTGGCTGTGCCCGGTCAGGTAGAGCACGGCCTCCCGCAGCGTCTTGGACGGGATCGTGCCGGTGTTGATGCAGACCCCGCCGACCATGGCCCGGCGTTCGACCACGGCCGATCGGCGGCCGAGCTTGGCACCGGCGATCGCCGCCTTCTGGCCGCCTGGACCAGAGCCGAGCACCAGCAGGTCGTAGTCGTACATGGCACCGCCTTGTCGGGTACGCCGGTCGTGCCCGTCTCTGTCCATCCTGCCCGGCCCTACCGGCGCCCGCACCTCAGGCGGGTCAGTGCGGGCCGCCGACCTCCGTGCCGCACGGGCCGCCGCCGAGGTTGGCGGCCAATTCGACCTGGTCGCCGGTCATCGTCAGGGTCTGGTACCAGCGCGAGATCTTCTGCGCGGAGCGGCCGGTGTAGTGGCAGATGAACGAACGCCGGAACCGGTCGGCGGTCCGGTTGGGCTCCGAGCCGTGCACCAGGCTGCCGTTGAAGAACAGCACGTCGCCGGCGGCCATGTCCACCGGCACCGTGGCGAGGCCCGGCGGCGGGGCGACGTACTCCCGGGTGAAGGAGACGTCCGGGTCGGCGTCCTCCGGGCAGAACAGGTCCATCCGGTGGGTACCCGGAACGACCTCCAGGCCGCCGTTGGCCCGGTCGATGTCGTCGATCGCCGCCCATGCCGCGATACAGGTGCCCGGCTCGACCCGCAGGTAGAAGTTGTCCTGGTGCAGAGCCTGCCCTCGGGCTCCCGGGGGCTTGAAGTAGAACATGCTCTGCGCTGCCAGCGGCTCCTCGCCGAAGAGCTGCTCGAGGATCACCCGGTAGCGGGCGTCGAGCAGATACTGCAGCGACAACTCGTCGACCTGGTGCGGGTTCATGACCCGCGGGTAGGCGCGCAGCGGGTCGGGCGGCGCGGTCGGGTCGGCGTTCTCGTCCGGGGCCGCCGGCTCGAAGTGGCCCGGGATCGGGCCGGCCGCCTGCAGCGCCTGAAACCGCTGCCGCAGCGCCTGCACCTCCTCGGCGGACAGCAGGCCCGGTACGACGATGAACCCGTCGGCCTCGAACCGGTCCCGCTGCGCCCGGTCCAGGCGCAGCCGGCCGCCTGCGGTCGATACGCTCGATCCGGCTGTCATCAGTCCCTCTCCCTTCGCTCGTGCCGACGGTAGGCCGTGCGGCCCGGGCAGGCGATGTCCAGGAGCGTCGTAGACATGCCTGATCCTGCTACCGAGACGCCGGCTCCTCCGGCGGACGTGACCCTGGTCGGGCAGTTCGACGAGCGGCCGGGGTACGCCGTGCACCGCACCACCGGGGCCCACAACACCCTGCTGACCTGGACGACGTCCGGCGCAGGGCGGCTGCACCAGGGTGGGGTCACCGTCGAAGCCCGGCCGGGGGACGCCGTGCTGTTGGGTGCCTCGATCGGGCACGACTACGGGGTGGCACCGGGCGCCGACGGGTGGGGCTTCTGGTGGGTGCACGTGCAGCCCCGTTCGGCGTGGCTGGACTGGCTCGCGCCGTTCGAGGTGGGACCCCGGCTGCATATGGTCCGGAACGGTCCGGCCGAGGTGAATAGCCGGGTCGGCGACACCTTCCGGCGGCTGCACGCCGACGCCCGCTGGTCCGGGCACGGCCCGCCGCCCCAGCCGCTGCCCGCCGGGGCGCGCACCGCCCGGCCGACGGCCGCGACCGCTCCGGCCGCCCGTGACCTCGCCCGGGGCGGGGTGGAGGCGATCCTGGCGCTGCTGACCGCGCCCGGCCGGGACGCCGACGCCGGCGACGAACCCCGCGATCCCCGGGTACGCCGGACCGCGGCCCTGCTGCGCGCCGACCCGGCGTCGCCACACACGGTCGCGTCCCTGGCCGCCCTCGTCGCGCTGTCGCCGTCGCGGTTCGCGCACCTGTTCGCCGCGCAGACCGGCCGGGCACCGATGGAGGCGCTCCGGCGGGCCCGGCTGGACCACGCCGCGCACCTGCTGGAGGCGACCGACCTCGACGTCGGCCGGGTGGCGCGGGCATCCGGCTTCGCCAGCCCGTTCCATTTCAGCCGGACCTTCCGGGACCGGTTCGGCGTACCGCCGCGGGAGTTCCGGGTGCGTCTGCGGTGACCCCCGCCCAGGACGACTTCCGGCAGACTGGTGCGGTGATCTCGTCGGGGTCGGGTTCGGGGCAGGCGGAGGACCTGGCACTGCTGCGCCGCTACGAGCCGGTGCTGCGGTTCACCCGCGGCGAGCTCTTCCTGCCCATGTCCGTCGAGCGTTACCTGCAGGCGTGCGGGCTCTGGCGGCCGCCCGGGCAGCAGCAACTCGCGCCGGGCGACGTGACCCCGACGAGCCTGGCCGAGACGGGTGCGGCGCCGTCCGCCCACGGGCTGTCGTTGCGCTTCGTCGGGCGGCCGTTGAGCCGGGCGGAATGGCGCGAGTGGCGCCGCGACCCGGCGCGGCCACGGTTCGTGTCGGGCAGCAGCCGGTTCGCCACCGTCGGCCTGCTCGGGCGGCTGATCGACGCCGTGCTGCGGCTCTCCCTGCTGCTGCGTGGCCGGGTGCCGGGCGGGACGGCGGCGGCGGCCGAGCAGAGCTACCGGGCGGGATCCGAGCCGCGCACCTGCCCCTACTACGGGCACGTCACCCGGGACCGCGGCTTCGTCGCCCTGCAGTACTGGTTCTTCTACGCGATGAACGACTGGCGGTCGACGTTCGGCGGCGTCAACGACCATGAGGCGGACTGGGAGCAGGTCACCGTCTTCCTGGCCGACCCGCCGGAACCGGACGCCCGTCCCGCGTGGGTCGCGTTCTCCTCGCACGACGAGATTGGTGACGACCTGCGCCGCCGGCAGGACGATCCCGACATCACGTGGCGGGGCACCCACCCGGTCGTCTTCGCCGGCGGCGGCTCGCACTCGGGCGCCTACCTGCCCGGCGACTACCTGGTGACCGTCGAACCACCCGCGCTCCGGCGGCTGCTCGCGGCGGGGCGGCGGATCAGCCGGCTGCTCCTGCCGTGGACGCGCGATCGCGCGGGCACCGCTCTCGGGATCCCGTTCATCGACTACCGCCGGGGTGACGGGGAAGGCGTCGGGCCCGGTGAGGAGCGGACCTGGACCGCGGTCCGCATCGACGACGAGACGCCGTGGGTGCGCGACTACCGGGGACTGTGGGGGCTGGACACCGGCGACCCGTTCGGCGGGGAGCGGGCCCCGGCCGGCCCACGCTACGAGCGCAGCGGGTCGGTACGCCGCTGCTGGTCCGATCCGGTCGGCTGGGCCGGGCTGGACAAGGAGGCGCCGTCCCCGGCCTGGGAGCAGCAGGCCGTCAAGGACCGGATCACCGACCTCGACCGCCTCATCGCCCAGGCCGACGCGGACCTGGCGGCCCGCGGCGACGAACTGCGCCGGGTGCAGGTCGGGATCCGGGCACGCGACGCCATCGGCACCCGCGCCGACCGGTCCGCGCTCGCCGCGGCCGCGGAGGCCGTCGACGCCGTGCGGGTACGCCGGCTCGGGCTCAGGGAGGAGCGGGAGGCGCTGACCCGCGCGGTGCTCTCCGGGCTGCCGCCGGGCGACCCGCACGCCCACCTGCGGCACCGCGCGGTGCCCAACGTCGACCCGGTCCGGACCCGTCAGCGGGTGCTGCGGGTGTGGTCGACCATCTCGGCGTCGTTCCTGCTCGTCGGCCTCGCGGTGATCGTCCTGGGCAACGGCGGGGCGCTACTGCCCGCGCTGGCGATCCTCGCGGTGACCATGCTGTGCGTCGAGGCGTTCGCCCGGGGTCACCTGCTGCAGTTCGCCGCCGGGCTGCTCGCGGCGGCCGCGGTGGGCGCCACGGTCTGGGCGGCCACCCAGGCCGCCGTGGGGAACTGGCGGATCGCCGTCGCCGTGATTCTGATCCTGTCCGCGGCCGTCCTGCTGCTCGCCAACGTCCGCGACTTCTTCCTCAAACGCTGACCGAGGGAGGGCGGGCCACCGGAGCGGGGGTCGCCGCCCGCCCGTAGGTCTGCCACGCACCGACCGCCAGTACCACCGCGATCACGACCAGGGCGACCTTGAGCAGGGCCTTGGCGACCTTCACCGCGACCACCAGGGCGATCAGTGCCACCACTATGAGCCCGATACTGACACCCACCGCACCCAACTCCCTACCCTCGGCTCCGGCTGCTCTCGACCCGGATTGACCGGCCAGCGTAGCCGAGCCCTAGGGCCGGGGATCGGCCGGTGCGACGGCGACGAAGGCCGCGACCGCGCTGCCCAGCAGCGCGGCCACCCCCACCGCGTGCGCCCACCCGGCGCCGGCGACGGTGAGCAATCCGATCCCGATGACCAGACCCGCCCCGGCGGCACGTGCCAGCAGCCCGGAGCTGAGCGCGGACATGACCGGGCCGGGCAGGGGGGTTTCGGAGGCCGCCCGGTCGGGATCGAAGCGGCCGCGGAGCACGAGCCCGAACAGCAGCGCCAGGGATGGGAACAGGATCACCGCCCCGGCGGCGGTCGCCACGAGGACGGCGACCAGGACATCGCGCGAGGCGGCGGCCTGGCTGACGGTCAGGCCGGGCAGGAAGACCGGGCGCTGGGCCAGCGCCCACCCAGCGATGATCGCGGCGACCGCCAGCGCGGCGCCGTAGCGGGCCGCCTCGTACCGGCGCCGCCACACGAGGGCGAGGGTGGCGAGACCGGCGAGGCAGGACACGACGAGCGCGGCGAGACCGGCGCCTCCGGTCAAGCCGGCATAGAGGGCGGGCGCGTCCGCGTGCAGGACGGCGAGCCCCCCGACGGCGAGCACACCGGTCGCCGCGCCGGAGCCGAGCGCGCGGGACCGGAACCGCCGTTCGAGATCGGGCTCACCGCGCCGGACCGCGTCCGCGGACAGGTAGACCGCCGACAGGTAGGCGCCGACCGCGACGGCGAGTACGCCGACGAGTCCCGACGTCGGGTTCAGCCAGCTGGTGACGAGGTTGCCGGCGGCGTTGCCGACCGGGACCCGTCGGGAGGCGATGGCGCCGACGGCCGCCCCGAGCATGAACGGCGTCAGGATCGAGGACACCGCGAACACGGTCTCGATGACGCGACGCTCGGCGGGCACGGAGGTGGCCGAGTCAAGCGCGTAGGCGGTGCCCCGGAAGATGATCCCGATCGCCGCGACGAACAGCGGCAACGCGAGCGTCGACGCGATCGACCCGAACGCGGTCGGGTAGGCGGTCCACACGACGGTGATCACGAAGATCAGCCAGACGTGGTTCGCCTCCCACACCGGGGCGATCGCGTGATGGGCGTGATCGCGGACCCGGACGGCGTCCGCGCCCTGCCCGGCGGTCAGTTGCCACAGGCCGGCGCCGAAGTCGGCACCGGCGAGAACCGTGTAGAGCACCAGCCCGATCAGGGCCAGGACCAGCGGCAGTTCGTCGAGGAACATGGTCAGTGCACCACCGGCGCGGTCTCGCCCGGCGCATGCTCCAGCGGTGCGGTCGCCAGCCGGCGCAGGATCCAGACCACCGCCGCGATCAGGCCGAGGTACACCAGCGCCAGGACCGCGTAGCTGACCGGGATCGCCCCCGCGCCGGTGACCGCCGCCGACGTACGCATGACCCGGTAGACGACCCACGGCTGCCGGCCGACCTCGGTGGTCACCCAGCCGCTGATCAGAGCGACCAGCGAGAGCGGGCCGGCGCAGGCGACCGCCCGGTAGAACCACGGCGAGCGCGGGAGTCGCGCGCGGAAGACGCGCACGGCGAGATAGATGACCGCAAGCAGCGCCAGCAGCGTGCCGATGCCGACCATGAGCTGGAATGCCACCCGGACGACGTTGACGGGCGGGATCTGGCTCGCGGGGAAGGAGGCCAGCCCGCGCACCGTCGCATTCGGATTGTGGAACGCCAGCAACGACAACAGCCGCGGGATCTCGATGCCGGCGCGCACCTGGCCGCCGGTGTACCAGCCGAGCAGGTGCTCGGGCGCGCCGCGCGTCGTGCGCGCCAGGCCCTCCAGCGCGGCCAGCTTGATCGGCTGGTGGGTCGCCACCTCCCGCGCCGCCCAGTCGCCGACCAGCACCTGCACCGGCGATGCGACCGCCGCGGCGGTCAGCGGGACGGCGAACGCGGTCCGCTCGTAGCGACCCCACCGGCCGCGCAGCCGCCCCACGGCGTACGCACCGGCGACGACGAACCCGGTGACCATGTAGCCGGCCAGGTACATGTGGATGAGCTCGTGCCAGAAGTAGGAGTTGCCGAACAACGCCTGCGCCGGGTGGACGTCGACGACCCGGCCGCGCCGCAGCGCGAACCCGGCGGGGTGGTTCATCCAGCCGTTGACGCTGATCACCATGAACGACCCGGTGACGCCGGCGATCGCGATGGGGATGCCGGTCGCGAAATGGACGCGTGGGGAGAGCCGGTCCCAGCCGTAGACGTAGATGCCGATGAAGATCGCCTCGAGGAAGAAGGAAAAGCCCTCGATCGCGAACCCCAGCCCGAAGACGCTGCCGAAGGTAGCGGTGAAATTCGGCCACAGCAGGCCCATCTCGAAGCTGAGGATGGTGCCCGTCACGACGCCGACGGCGAACAGCGCGACCAACACCCTCGTCCAGCGCCTGGCGAGGGTGCGGAAGAGCGGATCACCGGTCCGGAGATACCGCCACTCGACGAAGAGGATCATGGCCGGGAACGCGATCCCGAAGCACACCAGCGGGATGTGGACCGCGAAGGACAGCGCCTGCATCTGCCGGGCCTGAAGGAGATGGCTCTGCTCCACCGGCGGTAATGCCAGCCCGGCAAGCACTGCAGAGACACCCATCGAGGTCAATGTAACTCCGCGCGTCCGACCTCCTGGCGGCCCCCCTGGCCGGTGATCGAGAGGGGATCTCCGTGCGAAACGCCGTGCGGATCCCCTCCTGATCATGGGCGAGAGGGGTGGCGGTACGGCGGGGTGGGGTTAGCCCCCGGTAAGGCTGACCGGCCTTCCTGGTGGTCCGCGACCACCGCCCCGCCCTACCGTTGCCCTCAGGAAATCCCAGGGAGGGGCACCGCCATGACCGACGTCGCGCAGCGGCCCGGCAGCACCGCGATCGGCGCCGTGCTGAGCGCGCCGTTCTCGGCCCGGGCCCGCACCAGTTGCGGATCGACACCGGCAACGGCGACGTCGAGGTCGTCCGGGGCGGCGCCGGCGTCGTGACCGTCGACCGCCGGACGACGTCCTCCCTGGCCGAACCGGACCCGTCGGCCACGACGGCCGGCGCCGTGCTCCGGCTCACCAGCCACTGCCCGCCCCTGGCCGGGATGAGCCGCTGCGGCACGTCCTACGTCGTCCACGTACCGGCCGGCGTCTCGGTGGACGCACGGACCTCGTCCGGCGACGCGAGCGTCAGCGGTGTCGACGGCACGGTCATCCTGCACTCGGGCTCGGGCGGCGTGAGCGCGACCGACGTCACCGGCCGGGTCACCCTGGACACGAGTTCGGGGGACGTCACCGCGACCCGCGTGAGCGGCGGTCCGGTGTCGCTGCACGCGTCGTCCGGCTCGATCTCCGCCGACGGCGTGCGGGCCGGACGGCTCTCGGCGGCGACCTCGTCGGGCGACGTCGGCGTCCACTTCGCGACGGCGCCGACCGACGTGACCGCGACGTCCGCGTCCGGAGACGTCACGGTGACCGTGCCGCACGGACCGCAGCTGTACGACGTCGCGCAGCAGACCGGGTCCGGCGACCACGTCAGCGCCGTACGCAGTGACCCGTAGTCCAGCCGCCGGATCCGGGAGAGCGCCTCCTCCGGCGACGTCTCCGTCACCTACGGCTGACCGTCCGGCGGCCGTGCGACCATGGCTCGTGCCCAGGTCCCGGGTCGTCGGTGTCGCGATCGTGCTCGCCCTCGGCACCGCCCTCGGCGGGTGCGACTCGGGACCACCTGCGCACGCCGCCGCCAAGCACCTGCCGGTGCCGCCCATCGCGCTGCTCCCCGGCGAGCACACGCTGGCGGGCCGCCCGGTCGACGACGGCAACCTCACCTTCACCCCGCTCGGGCTCACCTGCGACATCCCGTCGGTGGTCGGCACGCACGGCGAGCTCAACGCGCGCGGCCAGTACTGCCGGGTGACCCTCGAGGTCTACAACCAGGACGTGAGCTTCCACACCGTGTCGGTCGGACGCCAGCAACTCGTCGACGAGAGGGGCCGGCGGTACCTTCCCGCCGACGACCCGATGAACATCAAGCGGCAACCGAGCAGCCTCTCGCTCGGGTCGCAGGACCGGATCCTGCTCCAGGTGTGGTTCGAGCTGCCCGGGTCGGCGCACGCCACCCGCATCTGCCTGCACGGCGATCACGAGCCGAGCGGGCTCCCGATCAACGCGCCCGCACCCGCCGCCCCGAACGGCCGGTGCATCCCCCTGCGCTGACCGCGCCTCAGACCTGCTGCAGCGCCACCAGGACGACGGTCAACGGACGGGCCGGTGGCATCGGCATCCCGACCGTGGCGAGCACCGCGCCGGAGACCTCCAGGCCGTCGGGGGCGAACCCACCGCTGTCCGGTCCGACCCGGGTCACCCGGTAGCGCCGCTCCGGTTCGAGACCGGGAACCGTCATCGTGGCCGACCGGTCACGGGCGGATTCACCGATCTGCACGTGCGCCATCAACGCCGACGACCGGTCGGCGGCGACCACGCCGTGGATCCATGCGGTGTCGTCGGGCGTATCCACCCGCACCATGCGCCCGGTGTGCAGCAGTTCCTGGTGCTGCCGGTAGACCGACACCCAGCCGGCCAGCTCCGCCCGGTCGTCGGGGGAGGCCGCGCTGAGATCCCACTCGATCCCGAACTGGCCGAACAACGCCGTCGCCGCGCGGAACGCCAACGGAATGGCGCGGCCCGTCTGGTGTGACACCGGGGCCGAGACGTGCGCCCCCATGTACTCCGACGGCACCAGCTGGCCGGTCCAGCGCTGGATCGCCTGCCGGGACAGCGCGTCGGTCATGTCCGAGGTCCAGATCCGCTCGGTGCGCTCGAGGACCCCCAGGTCGACCCGCCCGCCCCCGCCGGCGCAGGACTCCCACTCGACCTGCGGATGACGCCGGCGCAGTTCGTCCAGCAGCGCGTAGAACCCCGCGGTGTGCGCGTGGACGACTGCTCGTCCGCCCCTGGTCTCCGACCCCGCGTCGACCAGGTCGCGGTTGTGGTCCCACTTCACGTAGGAGATGTCGTATTCGCTCAGCAGGGCGTCGAGCCGCTCGAGCAGGTAGTCACGCACCTCGGGGCGGGACAGGTCGAGGACCAGTTGGTTGCGCTGCAACGGCGGTACCCGGCCGCCGGTGGACAGGATCCAGTCCGGGTGGGCGCGATAGAGGTCGGAGTCGGGATTGACCATCTCGGGTTCGAACCACAGGCCGAACTCCATCCCCCGCTCCCGGACCCGGTCGATCAGTGGCGACAGGCCCTTCGGCCACACGCCTTCGTCGACCCACCAGTCCCCCAGTCCGGCATGGTCGTCCCGGCGGTAGCGGAACCAGCCGTCGTCCAGCACGTAGCGCCCGACGCCCACCTCCGCGGCCAGGTCGACCAGCTGCAGCAGCCGGTCCAGGTCGTGGTCGAAATAGACCGCCTCCCAGACGTTGAGGTTGACCGGACGCGGGTGGCGCGGGTGGGCGGGGAGCGACCGCAGGTATCCGTGGAAGGCGGCGGCCAGCCCGTCGAGCCCGTCGTCGGCGGCGGCGAGGTAGACCCACGGTGTGGTGTAGGACTCGCCCCGATCGAGGACCATCTCGCCGGGGAGCAGCAGCTCGCCGCCGGCGACCGTGGTCAGGCCGGAGGAGAGCCGCTCGATCCGGTGCACGTGGTTGCCGCTCCACCCGACGTGCAGGCCCCACACCTCGCCGGACCCGAAGCCGAAACCGGGAGTGCCGGCGATCAGCAGCGTCGCCGCGTCGTGCCCGGTCTTGCCCCGGCGTCCCTCGCGGACCCAGAGCCCGTCGGTGATCGGCCGGCGCTGGGGGACGCGCTCGCGGGCCCAGCCACCGGTGAAGTCCAGCGTCTCACCGACCCGGCCGGGCAGGGGGAAGACGACGTCCAGCCCCTGGACGACGTAGCCGTCCTCGCCGGTATTGGTCAGTGTGTGCCGGGCGCGGAGGGCTCCACCGGGCAGGGTCTGCATCTCGGTGGCGAGCCGGAGCCCGGCGACGGCGTCCTCGGCGTCCAGTCGCAGTACCGAGCCGTTCGCCGAGAGACCGGTGCTCTCGAAGGCGGTGGACCAGTCCCGCCCCACGGCCGCCGGGGCGCCGCCCAGCCGGTAGCCGGACAGGCCCGGCCGGCCGAACCAGCCGCGGGAGTGCTCGGGCAGCAACGGGCACCGGTGCGACTCGGGGACCACCGCCGCGACCTGCTCGGCGATCGGGTCGCCGCCGGGTGCGGCCGGAAGTAGTCCCGCCCAGTCGATCCTCGGCATCCCCCCGTCGACGGTCGTGAGCACCACGCCGGTCGGTGACCGGCCAACCGTGGACGCGGGGAACTGCACCTGCTCGCTCACCGGAAAAGAGAACCCAATCAGTAGAACGATGCCAGATCGTGCTCGCCGGCAACCTTCGCGGCAGTGGTTCCGTCCGCGACCGAGGTCGAGCCGAGGAACATCGGCCCGAGCTCGTTGCCCATGTCGACCAACCCGACGGCGATGCCGGGGCTCACCGGGAAGTTCACCACTCTGCCCCGCGCCTCGTCGAGGAAGGGCTGCAGGTCCATGCCCTTCTTCTTCCAGTGCTGCAGGAAGAGCGGGTCGAGGCTCTTGATGCCGGGCCAGATGTAGCCGCCCTCGCCCATGATCTTCTCCGACGCGGGGCTCCCGAGCCACTTCTCGAGCTCCCAGGCCTCCTGCGGGTGCGGGCTCGCGGTGTTGATCGCATCGACGAGCCCGTTGAAGACGCTGGCCCGGCCCTTCGGCCCGGCCGGCAGGGGAAGCACGCCGACCTTGAAGTTCACCGACGAGGCGATCGTGGTGGTGTTCCAGTCACCGGCCTGGAAGATCGCCACCCGCCCCTCGGCGAAGAGCTGGGTGGCCGTCGAACCGCTGACCTCGGGCCCCATCTCGCCGGCCGGAACGCCGACGTGGTACTTGTTCATCAGCCCGGTGTAGTACCTGAACGTCTGCTGCGCCGCCGGGCTGTTGAGCACGACCTTCTTCGAATAGGGCTGCGGGATGACCGACGCCCCGTTCATGGCGAGATAGCTGCCGTAACCCGACTGCGGGTCGTTGGCGACGGTGAGCGCGTAGGTCTTGATGTTGCCCGCGTCGAAGCCTGACGTGCCCATCGACCGGCCCTTGTCGTCGGTCGTGGCCTGCTTCAGCATCGTCATGAAGGTGCCGGAGCCGTCGGGCTTCCAGGTCAGGTTCTTCGGGATCTTCACGTGGTGCTGGGCGAAGTAGTCCTTGTTGTAGTAGAGCGCGATGGTGTCCCAGTCCTTGGGCAGCCCGTAGATCTTGCCGGCGTGCTCGTGCAGCTTGACCAGGGCCGGGTAGTACTGCGACATGTTGACGTGGTCGCGCTTGATCAGCGGACCGATGTCCTTGACCATGCCGTCCTGGATCCAGTTGGCCAGGAACGGCGTGTTGACCCAGAACAGGTCGGGCGCGTCGTGCGACACGTATTCCGACGTCAGCTTCTGCGGGTAGTTGCCGTAGGGGATCTGCTCGATGGTGACCTTGATGTTGGGGTGCAGCTTCTCGAACTGGTCGATCGACTGCTGATAGCCGACCTGCTGGTTGGCGTCCCAGAGCGCGTAGGTCAGGTGCACCGTCTTGCCGTTGCCCGCGCCGACGTCGGAGAGCCCCCAGCCCTGACCGCAGGCCGCGAGTGCCAGTAGTGCCGCCGCACCGAGCCCCACGGTCGCCATGCATCGCCGCAACCGGAACCTCATCGGCTCACCCCGGTCAGCGAGATGGACCGCACGATCTGCTTCTGGAAGATCAGGAAGAGGATCAGCATCGGAATGAGCGCCAGCAATGACCCTGCCAGCACGAGGTTCCACTGGGTGCCGAAGTTGGATTGCAGGTCGGCGATCCCCACCGTGTTCATCCGCAGGGCCGTCGAGTTGGTCGCGATGAGCGGCCACAGGAAGTTGTTCCACCCGAAGACGAACGCGATCAGCGACGCGGTGATCAGGATCGGTCGCGACAGCGGCACGATCATCTGCCAGAGGATCCGGACCTCACCGCAGCCGTCGATGCGGGCCGCCTCGATGAGGTCCTGCGGGATCGTGAGCAGGTACTGCCGCATGAGGAAGATCATGTACGGCGTACCGAGGACGTAGGGCAGGAACAGCGCCCAGTAGGTGTTGAGCAGGTGCAGGTTGTCCATGATGACGTAGAGCGGAATCATCGTCACCGCGCCCGGCACCATCAGGGTCGCGAGGTAGACCCAGAACAGCGCCTCCCGGCCGGGAAAATGCAACCGGGCGAAGGCGTAGGCGCCGAGCATCGAGAACACGACCTGCCCCGCGGTGAGGATCACCGTCACCATGAGGGTGTTGGCCAGGTAGGTCGTGAACTTGTAGTCGAACAGCACCTGGGTGAAGTTGGTCGTGCTCAGACTGCTCGGCGGAATCCACGGCCGCTCGCCGAGCACCCCGGAGAGCGGCTTGAAGGACGCGAACACCGCGAACAGGTACGGGCAGATGAAGATCGCGGCGATGATCAGCAGCACGAGGTAGAAGAGGACGAGTCGCAGCGCACGTGGTGTCGAGCGCCTGCTCTCGCCGGTCGGACGGTGGCGGCGTGCCCCGCGTGCGCGTACGGCGGTCGTGGTCTCTGTGGCCATCTCAGGTCATCTCGTAGACGGTCCGCCGCCTGAAGTAGGCGAACTGGAGGATGGTGAACAACAGGATGACCAGGAACAGGATCACCGACATCGCCGATGCGTCACCGATGTTGAAGGCGACGAAGGCCGACTGGTAGATCTGCAGGTTGACGACCTGGGTCGCGTAGCCGGGACCGCCCTGGGTGAGCACGAAGACCATGTCGAAGACCTGGAACGAGCCGATCACGCCGGTCACCAGGACGAAGAGCATCGTCGGCCGCAACAGCGGCAGGGTGATGCCGAAGAACTGCTGAACCTTGCTCGCGCCGTCGACGGTCGCCGCCTCGTAGAGGTGGTGGGGGATCGCCTGCAGACCGGCCAGGAAGAACAACATGTTGTATCCGGCGTATTGCCAGATGTTGGCGAAGGCGATCACCGGCATCGCGGTCGCGGTCTCCGTGAGCCACGACGGCCCGTGGATTCCGACCAACCCGAGCAGCGTGTTGATCGCGCCGGTGTTGGGGTCGAAGAACCAGTTCCACACGACCGCCATGGCGACCGGCGTCGCGAGGTAGGGAAGCACGCAGACGACCCGCAGCAGACCCGAGGCCGGAAGGTTCCGGTTGAGCAGCATCGCCAAGCCGAGCGCGATGACGGTCTGGATCGGGATGTTCAGGACGACGTAGTACAGCGTCACCAGCAGCGAGTGCGCCATGTGGTCGTACTTGAAGATGTTGAGGTAGTTGGTGACGCCGTTGAACTGCGCCGGGCGGAGCAGATCCCACCTCATGAAGCTGAGGATGATCACCAGCACGACGGGGATCAGCAGGAAGACGATGACGCCGATCAGGCTGGGCGCCAGGAATAGCATCGCCAAGCCGGTCTTGCGTTGAGGTCCGCTGTTCTTGGGATGGTCCGCCGTGGCGGTGCCCGCTGCGGCGGGTGGCGCGATCGTCGTCATGTCAGTGAACGCATTCGTGACTGCGGCCGTATCGCGACCCGCTGCTCGGCGTACCCGCGCCGCAGCGGGCCGTGCTGTGCTCCGTCGGCCACAAAACCTCCTATGTCAAAGAGCCGTCCTACCCTACGGACGGTGGTCGGTCAACGGTTTGGGGCCGACGAACGTGGTTGCGGGTGTGCACAGAACGCACGATCCCGCCGCCCCGAAGGGCGACGGGATCGTGGTCTGGAAGCGACTACCAGTAGTGCCGTCGGCCGCCGATCGCGCGGCCGGCCGAGCCGAGTGCCATCAGCACCAGGCCGACGACGAGCGAGATGATCCCCAATGTCCAGAGGATGGGGATGCCGACGACGAATCCGATCAGCATCAGGACGATGCCAATAATGATCACAACAAACCTCCGAGATCTTGCGGCGTGACCGCCGACATCAAAGCGGAATGGCGCCCCGTTCCTTCCGCTGGAACAGTTCCCCCGCGGACACTGCCCGGCTTTCCGTCACCTTCTCCGGTGGGTCACCAGGCCTTGCCGTCGACCATTCTCTGCAGTCACCGCGAGGGCCATTCCCCTCTCTCTCGGCATCCGGCAGCCGCCGGTCGACCGCAATGTCCTACCCGTACGCCGGGAGTTCACTCCTCCACTTTTCAGAAGAGTCGCCGCCGATAAAGGTCAGGTGAAGGCGACCAGGGTCGCCGGGTCGGCGAGCATTGCGCCGACGTCGGCGAGGAACTGGGCGCCGAGTTGGCCGTCGATGATGCGGTGGTCGAAGGAGACGGCCAGCTGGGTCACCTGCCGCGGCACGATCGCGCCGTCGACGACCCAGGGCATCTCCCGCACCGCGCCGAAGGCGAGGATCGCCGACTCCCCCGGAGGCAGGATGGGCGTCCCCGTATCGACGCCGAACACGCCGACATTGGTGATCGAGATGCTGCCGCCCGAGAGATCGGCGGGCGATGTCTTACCCGACCTTGCCGTCTCGGTCAGCCCGGCCAGCGCCACGGCGAGCTCGTGCAGCGGCAGCCGGCCGGCGTCCTTGACGTTGGGGACGATCAGGCCCCGGTCGGTCGCGGCGGCGATGCCGAGGTTGACGTAGTCCTTGACCACGATCTCCTGGTGCTCCTCGTCCCATGAGGAGTTGACCATCGGATGCCTGCGAACCGCGAGCAGCAGTGCCTTGGCGACGAAGAGCAGCGGGCTGACCTTGACGTCGGCGTACTGCGGGAGCGCCGCCACGCGGCGGCGCAACTCCATCGTCGGTGTGATGTCGATGGTGAGGAACTCGGTCACGTGGGGCGCGGTGAAGGCGCTCGTCACCATCGCGGTCGCGGTGTGCTTGCGCACCCCCTTGACCGGGATGCGCTGTTCCCGCGAGGCCGGTGCCGGCGTCCCGACCGCATCGCCCCCCGCAGCGGCGGTCTCGATGTCGGCCCGGGTGATCACGCCCTGTGGACCTGTCCCGGTCACGCCGGCCAGGTCGACGCCGAGGTCCTTGGCGAGCTTGCGGACGGGCGGCTTGGCCAGCGCCGGCCCGCCGGCGGTGGACGGGGTCGCCGCCGCACGGTCGGCCACCTGCGCCGATGCCGGCCCGTCCGGTGCCTGCGCCGGTGTCTTCCCCGGTGCCTGCGACGGTGCGGCGGCGGTGGCCTTGCGCGGCCGGCGGACGGCAACGGTCGACCGGGGTCCGTAGCCGACCAGGACCGACGTACGACCGCCCGGTGCCGGGCCGCCGATCATTCCCGGCTCCACCGGCTCGTCCGCGGACGGCTCCGGGATGTCGGGCACGAGGTCGTCGGCGACGGCCGCCGTAGCCGGCGGGGCATCCGCCTTAGCCGCCAGGGCATCCGTGGCCGGTGGGGCATCGGTCGTGGCCGGTGGGGCATCCGCGCCGGCGCCGATGTCGACCGTGATGATCGGCGTACCCACGTTGACGGTCGCGCCCTCCGGGCAGTGCAGCTCGGTCACGACACCGTCGAAGGGGCAGGGCAGCTCGACCGCGGCCTTCGCCGTCTCGATCTCGACGATCGTCTGGCCGTCCGTCACCGGGTCGCCGGGCTTGACGAACCAGTGCAGGATCTCGCCTTCGGTCAGCCCCTCCCCGACGTCGGGGAGCGCGAACTGCTTGAGCTGCGGCACCTTCTCCTCCTACCAGGCCAGCACGCGGTCAACGGCGTCGAGCACCCGATCGAGGTCGGGCAGGTAGGTCTCCTCCAGTCGGGAGGGCGGGTACGGCGTGTCCAGCCCGGTCACCCGCAGCACCGGCGCCTCCAGGGAGTAGAACGCCGCCTCGCTGACCCGGGCGGCGACCTCGGCGCCGAGTCCGCCGTTGCCGGCCCCCTCGTGGACGACGATGCACCGGCCGGTCCGGCGTACCGACTCCAGCAGCGTCGCGTCGTCGAGCGGGGAAAGGCTGCGCAGGTCGAGGACCTCGAGCGCGCGGCCCTCCTGCTCGGCGGCGGTCGCCGCGTCCATGGCCGTCTTGACCATCGGACCGTAGGCGACGACGGTGACGTCGCGGCCGGGCCGGACGACCCGCGCGGCGTGCAGCGGATCCGGGGTCATCGCCGGGTCGACCTCGGCCTTCTCCCAGTAGCGGCGCTTGGGCTCGAAGAAGATGACCGGGTCGTCGGAGGCGACGGACTGCTGGATCATGAAGTAGGCGTCGACCGGGTTGGAGCAGGAGACCACCTTCAGGCCGGCGACGTGACAGAAGAGCGCCTCGGGCGACTCGCTGTGATGCTCGACGGCTCCGATGCCGCCGCCGAACGGAATCCGGATCGTCACCGGCATCCGGACGTTCCCGGCCGAGCGGTAGCGCATCTTGGCGAGCTGGCTGACGATCTGGTCGAACGCCGGGAAGACGAAGCCGTCGAACTGGATCTCGCAGATCGGGCGGAAGCCGCGCATCGCGAGGCCGATCGCCGTGCCGACGATGCCCGACTCCGACAGCGGCGTATCGATGACCCGGTCCTCGCCGAAGTCCTTCTGCAGCCCGTCGGTAACCCGGAAGACGCCGCCGAGCTTGCCGACGTCCTCGCCCATCACGAGGACCTTGGGGTCGGCCTCCATGGCCTTGCGCAGGCCCTCGTTCAGTGCCCTGGCCACGGTGTAGGTCGTCATGACGGCGTCCCCTCGGGAGCGTCGGCGAACGAGTCCAGGTACGACTCGAAGCCCGCACGCTGAGTATCCAGGTGCACCGAGCCGTCTGCGTAGACATGGTCGAAGATCGCGAGCGGCTCGGGGTCGGGCATCTCCCGGCACCCGGTGCGCAGCCGGCGCGCCAGCGCGTCGGCCTCGGCGTCCAGTTCGGTGAAGAACGACTGGTCGGCGAGCTGCTGCTTGTAGAGGAACGACTTCATCCGCTCCAGCGGGTCGCGCAGCTTCCAGGCTTCCAGTTCACTGGCGAGCCGGTATCGGGTCGGGTCGTCGGAGGTGGTGTGGGCACCCATCCGGTAGGTGAAGGCCTCGATGAGGGTCGGTCCCTGGCCGGAGCGGGCGTCCTCGAGCGATTTCTTGGTGACCGCGTAGGACGCGAGCACGTCGTTGCCGTCGACCCGGACGCCGGGGAACCCGAACCCGTGCGCCCGCTTGAACAGCGGAATGCGGGTCTGGCGCTCGAGGGGTTCGGAGATGGCCCACTGGTTGTTCTGGCAGAAGAAGACGAGCGGTGCGTTGTAGACCGCCGCCCACACGAAGGCCTCGTTCACGTCACCCTGGCTGGAGGCGCCGTCCCCGAAATAGGCGACGACGGCGTTCTTGTCCCCGCCGTCGCGCTGCATCCCCATCGCGTAGCCCGCGGCGTGCAGCGTCTGGGCGCCGATGACGATGGAGTAGAGGCCGAAATTGTGTACGGCGGGGTCCCAGCCGCCGAGGTTCACGCCCCGGAACAGGCCGAGCAGCACCATCGGATCGACGTCCCGGCACCAGGCCACCCCGTGCTCGCGGTAGGTGGGGAACACCATGTCGTCGGGGGCCAGCGCCCGGCCGGAGCCGACCTGCGCCGCCTCCTGCCCGAGCAGGGACGCCCAGATCCCCAGCTCGCCCTGGCGTTGCAGCGCGGTGGCCTCGACGTCGATCCGGCGCACCAGCACCAGGTCCCGGTAGAGGCTGCGGTAGTCCTGGTCGCTGAGCGACACGTCGTAGACAGGATGCGGCACGCGCTCACCCTCGGGGGTGAGCAACTGGACGAGATCCGGGTCGTGCTCGCGGGCGGTGAGCCCGGCGACATCGAGGTCGCCGGCGGTCACGAAGCTGTCGCCTACGGCCATGCGTCTCTCCTCGCTCTGCGCTCGCTACGGGATCACCGCGGCGGACGATCAGGCGTCCTCACCCGGCTTCGGGTGGCGACTCCGGGTCGGCGGGCGCCGTGGCTGTCGGGCACGCACCCTCATCGTGGCAGACGCCGGGCCCGGCCGTGACCACCCCCGCCTCTCCTCGCCGGACTGCCTCGCTCCCTCGACATCTCGTCTCCGCTCTCGGCACCGGGTCATCCCGGCCGAACCTGTTCGCCCACGGGCAGCGGGGCGGTCAGGACATTGCCGGGCGGCGCCAGCGGGCACTGCCAGGCCGGGTCGTAGGCGCAGGACGGGTTGTAGGCGAAGTTCAGGTCCACCACCAGGCGGCCGACCCGCACGTCACCGCCGAGATCGGCACCCTTGACCGTGTCGAGCAGGTAGCGGCCGCCGCCGTAGGTTTCTCGCCCGGCGAGCCCGTCACGGACCGGCAGGAAGACGCCGCCGCCGTAGGACTCCAGCCACCACACGTCGAGCGGACCGAGGTCGGGCAGGTCCACGCGGCCGATCCGCTCGAACGGGACCACCCCGTCGGTCGCCGTCGGGACCTCCCACCGTTGCGGGGACACGTCCGGGTCGACCGTGACCTCGAACCGCAGGCCGGCGTCGTACGGCGCGTAGGGCAGGCCGGTGAACGCGGCCCGGTCGGACGGCGACAGTGGCGAGTCGGGGTGATCGGCGAAGAGGGCGTCCCGGCCGGCCCGCCACCGCGCGTGTGCAACCGCCGGGTCTGCGGCCGCGCGTACTTCGGCGTAGAGAGCATGCACCTGGCGCCGCCAGTCCAGCAGGGTCAGGGTCGTCATGCCATAAGAGTGGCATCCGCCGGCACGGCACGGGCCCTCCCGAGCCCGTGAAATACGACATATCAGGCGCAAATAGGACGGTTAGGCTAGCCCGGCGGAGCGGGATCTTCGGCACCGGGGTAGGCGGGCGGGGTGGTGTCATAGCGCTTTCCCGCCGGGCTGGTCCAGGTGCAGCGTCGACCGCCGTCGCGGGTCAGTGTCCACCGACCCTCGTGCTTGGCCCGGTGGTGCCGTCGGCAGAGCACGCCCATGTTGGCGGCGCTGGTCCGGCCGCGACCGAAGGGGATCGCGTGATCGAGATCGCAGCGGGTCGCCGGGACGTTGCAGCCGGGAAAACCGCAGACCCGGTCCCGGGCGAGAAGGAACTGGGCGAGGTCCGCGGGCGGCCGGTAGGTCGATCGCCCGTAGTCGAGCAGCCTGCCGGTCGCCGGCTCGATGAGCAACCGGCGCCACTCCCCCTGCGCGGCGATACGGCGGGCGGTCTCGGCGGTCACCGGGCCGTAGCCGGCCAACTCGCCGGGCTCCTCGCTGACTCCCAGCACGGTCTCCGCAGAGACGGTGAGCTGAATGTGCGGGCGCCGGCCGTGCCGGGTCGGGAGGTCAGGGTCGGCGAGGGCCCCCGACGCAAGCCGGGCCAGGGCATCGGCCCGCCGGGCCTCGATGGGCGGGACTCCCGAGTCGACCCCGTGCCCACCGGGCAGGTCGGTGCGGGCGGCCAGCGTGTCCAGCGCCGTCATCACGACGGCCGCATCCTCCGCCGGAAGCTTCGCGTAGAGTTCGGCCATCCCGTCGTCGGCGGGCCACATCCGCACATAGCGCTCGGCCACCGCCTCCCGGTGTCTGTCCACGGCAGTGCGCGGATCGACCGCGATCACCACCCGGCGCAGGGTGCGGCGCAACTCGGCAAGCGTCTGTTCGGGCGCCTTGGGCAGCACGCGCGCCTCGACCGCCCACGCGGTCTGCAGGTCGAGGCTCTCGGTCGCCTCCGCGATCGCGGCCGCCTTGCGGTAGTCGACCGCCCCGCTCTCCAGCGCACGCCGGACACCACGGAGCCGCCGCACCAGACCGCGGGCCACCTGCAGCCGGCGGTCGGCGGTGCACGCAGAAAGATGCAGCGCCGCGGCGACTTCTTCGCGGGTCCAGTCGTCGGCGGACATCACGTCGCCCGCGACGTCGGCGGACACCACGTCGCCCGCGACCCCGGCCGGGTCAGCTTCGGGCCCGGCGTCGAGAGCCGCGAGCACCTCCTGCTGGGCCGCGGCCACCCAGGACGCCGCGCGCTCCCAGGCGACCAGAAGATCCACCTGTACGCCGGCCGGCACCGATCGCGGATCGATCGCCCGCAGTGCGGTCATGACCTCCGGCCCGGGCTCGGCCTCCCGCAACAGGCCCACCGCGACCTCGACCGACGCCGCATCCGCCCGATCCACGGAAGCCATCTCTTCGAACATGTGTTCGATTCTACCGCTCATGAGCTGCCCTCGACAACGACGATCCCCGCTGTGGACAACCCCTCCGACCCTCACTTGGGCCCACTAACTCCGTTGCCGGGCCTCCCTCTGGTTCGGGAGACTGCCGCGGTGTCGACGTTCGAGGAACTGCTTGCCGAGGGCGAGTCCGTGCCGGTCGAAGGGTGGGACTTCTCCTGGTTCGACGGACGGGCGACCGAGGAGCGCCCGCCCTGGGGCTACGCCCGGGCGATGTCGGAGCGGATGGCCAAAGCCGGTGCCGCGCTGGACATCCAGACCGGTGGCGGCGAGGTGCTGGCGAAGATCACCGAGCCGCCGCCCGTGCTCGCGGCGACCGAGTCCTGGCCGCCGAACATCGAGGTGGCCAGCCGCAACCTGCGCCCGCTGGGCGCGGCCGTGGTCGCCGTCCCCGACACGACCGACCTCCCGTTCCCGGCGGACTCCTTCGACCTGGTCGTCAGCCGGCATCCCACGGTGGTGCTCTGGACCGAGATCGCGCGCGTCCTGCAGCCCGGCGGGACCTACTTCTCGCAGCAGGTGGGATCGGGCTCGGTCCACGAGCTGACCGACGCGATCATGGGTCCGCAGCCGATCGGCCAGGACCGCAGTGCGACGCGAGCCGTCGCGAACGCGGAGGCGGCCGGCCTGGAGGTGGTCGATCTCCAGGAGGCCGCCCTGCGGATGGAGTTCCACGACATCGCCGCGGTCGTCGTCTTCCTGCGGAAGGTGATCTGGATCGTGCCGGGCTTCACGGTCGACCGCTATCGCCGCGAGCTCGCCGCATTGCACGACCGGATCGCAGGACGAGGGTCCCTTCGTCGCCCGGTCCCGCCGTTTCCTCATCGAGGCGCGGAAGCCCGAAAGGCGAGAGCCTGCCTGAGGTTGTGCTCGGCGATCTCCTGCATCCAGGCGCGGTCGGGGAAATCGCCGTCGAGCAGCCGCAGGGGGCCGGCGACGAGTGACAGGCGCATCGCCAGCATGTAGAGATTCAGGCGATCCCGATCGAGGCCGGCCCGGTGCAGCCGGTCATAGCGCTCGCCGAAGCGGATCTGCAGAAAGGCGTGTTCCCACTCGACGTCGAAGTACATGAGGCCCTCGATGTCGATGAGGACAGGACGGCCGTCGTCGTCCACCAGCACGTGGTCCGGTCCGAGCTCGCCGTGGATGAGCCCGTACGCCGACCGCGGGCGTACCGCGCCGGCGAGTTCGGCAAGCTGGGTCCCCAGGCGATCCCGCGCCGCGGCGATCCGCGCGTCTCGCGCGGCGGCTTCGGCGAGGTCGTCGAACGCGCGGTCGCCGACGACCTGCTCGCAGGATCGGCCCTCGGCGATGCCGCCGCGATCGACCAGGGCCACCTTGCCGAAGCCCGGCGCGGCGTAACGCTGCATCACCTCGAGCACCTCGGCGAGCCGTGCCAGGGTCCGTTCTCCCCTGTCCGGGTCGCGGTCGAGCAACGCCTCCAGCGACCCCCCGCGCACATCCTCGACCAGGGCAATGTCGGCCGGGTAACGCGTCCTGCTGGGGTCGGCGAGGTAGACCTGTGGCGAGCGGATCCCCAGACATTCCAGGCGCCGGTGCGCAGCCTCGAACAGATCGATCCCGGAGGCGTGGGAGAACGGGTCGGCGTGGGAGTCGTCGGCACCGTCGCGGACCGGCCAGTAGTCCTCGGCCGCGTCCCAGACATAGGCGATCACGCTTGATCCGCGGTCGAACGTGAGGCGGTAGACCCCCTTCTTGCTGCCGCCTCGCAGCCGTGCCACGTCGGCGATCCGACGTTCGGCCCCGAACGCCGAACGCACGACGTCCGACAGCTGATCGCGGGTAGCAGGCATCTTTCCCTCTCGGTCAGGCATCGAGCGGGCCCGGCAGCGGGTCCCGGTGGAGTACGACGAGCCGGCTGACCGCCCGGGTCAGGGCGACATAGAGCTGTTGCAGACCGCGATCGGCGGCGGCGATCTCGGCCGGCTCGACCAGCACCACGTGGTCGAACTCCATCCCCTTCACCAGATCGGCGCCGACCAGCGACACCCGGTCGTCGGGAATCCCGGACCCGGAATCGACGACGGCGTGCGGTACGCCGGCCGCGTCGAGCGCCGCCGCGAGTGCCGGGACCGCGCGTCCGGCCGCGATGATCCCGACCGACCCCTCGGTGTCGAGCAACCCGGTGGTGACCGAGGCCACCGTCGCGGTCACCGGGCCGTCGACCCGCCTGATGTGCAGCGGGTCCTGTCCGGTGCGCAGGGAGGTCGCGGGTGTCAGACCGGGAGCGATCAGGGGGAGCAGGCGGCCGGCCAGCTCCAGCACCGGCCCCGGGACCCGGTAGCCGCGGGTGAGCCCTTCGACCGGGGTCTCGGGCTTGCCCAGGTGCGCCAGCAGGCTCGGCCAGTCACTCGCCGCCCACGGCGTCGTGCCCTGCGCAAGGTCACCGAGCACGGTCATCGAGCCGGTCGTGGCCCGTCGTCCCACCGCGCGGCACTGCATGGCGGAGAGGTCCTGGGCCTCGTCCAGAACGACGTGCCGGAACCCGGGTTCCCGGTCGAGCAGACCCGAGATCTCATCGAGGAGCACCGCGTCCGCCGCCGTCCACCGGATCCGGCCCGGTGACCGCGGCGGGCTGGACCAGAGCAGGAGCGCCTGTTCGTCGGCGTCGAGCAGGTCGCGGGCCGCGGCGGCCAACGCGCCGGCGTCGGTGAACAGCCCACCGAGCAGAGCCTTCGGGTCGACGGCCGGCCAGAGCGTGTCCACCGTGTCCCGCACCGGGGCCGAGCGGGCCACCCGCTCGGTGTCCCGGTCGGTCGGGGCTCCCCCGTCCTCTTCGCGCTGGCGGCGGACGTCGGCGGCGATCAACGCGCCCAGGCGCTCCCGGGCCGCGGAGTAGCGCAGGTCGCCGCGGCGGAGGTCGTCGACGTAGCGGCGCAGCCGCTCGGGCGGGACCCGGTAGCGCCGGGAGCCGATCGAGACGAGCACCGATTCCTCGGGTCGCCGTACCCCGGCATAGACCGCGCGACGGAGCACCGCGGCCATCCGGGCATCGCCCTTCAGGCGGGCGGTGTCGGGCCGGTCGACCCCCCGCACCGGCACCCGGCCGACCAATTCGTCGACGGTGACCTGGGTGACACCGGCCTCGCCGAGCGCCGGGAGCACGGCGGCGATGTAGCCGAGAAAGGCCCGGTTGGGACCGACGACGAGGACGCCGGAGCGGCGCAGCTGCGCGGGATGGGTGTAGAGGAGGTACGCCGCCCGGTGCAGCCCTACGGCGGTCTTGCCGGTGCCCGGCGCGCCCTGGACCGCGACGCTCTGGTCCAGGTCCGAGCGCACGATCTCGTCCTGGTCCGGCTGGATGGTCGCGACGATGTCGCGCATCGGGCCGACCCGCGGGCGCTCGATCTCCTGCCGCAGGATGTCGCTGTCGCCGCCGTCGCCCTCCGGCCGGTCGAGGAGCTCGTCCTCGTAGGACGTGAGCTCGGCGTGACTGAAGCCGAACCGCCGGCGCCGGAGCACCCCCATCGGGTCGGCAGCCGTGGCGCGGTAGAACGCCCGGGCCACCGGTGCCCGCCAATCCACCACGAGCGGTTCGCGGTGCTCGTCCCGCACGTGGCGCCGGCCGATGTGCACGATCTCGGCGGTGGTGTCGATACGGCCGAAGAACGGCGGCGCGGTGGGGTCTTCGGCCAGGGCGGCCAGGCGGCGGGCCCGGAGGGCCCCGAGGCTCTCGCTGCTGAAGGCATCCGCGCCCGGATCACTGATCTGTTCGGCCTCGTGGCGCATCAGCACGAGGGCGGCGTGGGCGTGGTCGAGGTGGTGGCGTTCGGCGGTCAGGACCGGGTCATCGAGGGCTTGGCGCACGGTCGAACGACGTTACCCGTCCCCGGGCGGCCCACAAATCGATTTTCCGGTCAGCCGCTGACCCGGCGCTCCTGTACGTCACGGCCGACGGCCTGCAGGGCATCGTTGATGTCGGGATGCGCCTGGGCGATGAGTACGTGCGTGAGGCCGCGGGAGAGCCCGGCCAGATGCAGCACGAGGTAGCCCAGCTCCTCGGCCGAGTGCCCGGCCAGCAGCGATCTGGTCGTCGCCGCCACGCTGTCGGCCTCGTTGTCGTCGAAGGTCGTCCAGAGGGTCAGCAGCGCCATGGCGGTCTCGGCGAGCTCCTGGTGCGGCCGGCGCGCGCCCCGCCGCTCGATGAGCCCACTGGCCTGAGCTGCCCGGTCCCGGGCCTGCCGGGCGAGCTTCGTCAGCCTCTGCCGCAGGTCGGAGAAGGGCCGCTCGCCTGCAGTCATCCCTCGACCGTACGCCGCCCCGCCGGGCGATCCGGACCAAGAAGAGATTCAGGTCGACACGCCAGGGTCTTCTCGTGTTCACCGAGTCGCCCTAAGGTGATCGTCGCCATCCGACCACAGGGGGTTTGCCGTGCGCGCATCGGTCCGCAGAGGGTTCCTCGCCGGGGGTGGCATGATCGCCGCCGCCACGCTGATCGCCGGTGTCGGCGCGCCGGTCAGCGGCGCGGCACCGGCACCACGGTCTGCAGCGCTACGGTCGACGGCGCCGGCCTCGCGGGCAGCGGCCTCGTCCTGCCGTCTCGGCAACGGGGTGAAGCACGTCATCAGCCTGACGTTCGACAACGTGCACTTCTTTCGCGACAACCCCAACGTTCCCTCGGACCTCGAACAGATGCCGACGCTCTACAAGTTCCTCAAGAGCAACGGCACGGTCATGTCCAACATGCACACGCCCCTCATCGCGCACACCGCCGAGGACAGCCTCGCGATCTACAGCGGCCTCTACGGCGACCGGCACGGCCAGCCGGTGAGCAACTCCTACAAGACCTATCACCCGGACGGCACCACCGAGCCCGACGCGTCGTTCACGTATTGGAAGTCGCCGGTCATCAACGCCACCACCCACGCGCCGTCGACCACCGACACGGCGCCGTCGATGGTCTATTCCCCCACCGTTCCCGCCGCACGGACCGCGCCCACACAGACGACGCCCGAGCCGTGGGTCACCTTCACCAAGGCCGGCTGCTCGGTCGGCGACTTCTCGACGGCGAACATGGTGCTGGAGAACTCGGGAGACATCGCGCCGTACTTCGGAGCGAACCCCGACCTCGGCGGATACGCCAACAGCACCAGCGCCTTCCTCGGGGAAGCCATCCACTGCGGCCTCGGCGATGCCACCTGTGAGCAGTCGGCCGGGGCAGTGACCGACGATCCGCCGGCGTCGAACCACCCGGGAACCGCCACCTACAAGGCGCTGTTCGGGCACAAGAACGTCAAGCCGCTGCTGGCCGCGCACGCGAGCGCGCCACCGCCGTACCGGGTGACCGACAACGCCGGAGATCTCGTCGATCTCGACAACCAGAAGATCGCCGACTTCAACGGCAACGTGGGGTTCCCCGGCTTCAGCCCCACTCCGATGCAGAGCCTGGCGATGGTCGCCGACATGCAGGAGGCAGGAGTCCCGGTCACCTACGGCTACATCGCCGACATGCACGAACGCAAGGACTGGAACACCGCGTGCACGACCGCCGACGCCACCACCTTCGGACGACCGCTCGGCCCGGGGGACTCGTGTTACGTCGACAACGCGCACCGCTACGACCAGGCGTTCGCCAAGTTCCTGCAGCGGCTGGCCGCGGACGGCATCACCCCGAAGAACACCCTTTTCGAGATCGGGGCCGAAGAGAACGACCACTTCGCCGGCGCCAACGTCGGCCGCGCCTCGGCACCGAGCGATCCGGCGAACTGCGACGGTGTCACCGTCCCCTGCCGCTACAGCCACGGTCAGGTCGGCGAGCTCGAGGCCAACCTGCCGCAGCTGCTCGCCAAGGAGACCGGTGACACCACACCGTTCGACGTCGAGCCGCAGGGTGCCGCGATCTACGTCCATGGCAACCCGGCAGCCGACGATCCGCAGGTCCGCCAACTCGAACGTCACCTGAGCGCGATCAATGCCAACAACCCGTACAGCGGGCAACAGGGCGAAAAGATCGTGAATTACCAGGCCGGGGCGACCGAGCAGCGGATCCTGCACCTGCAGACCGCGGACCCGTTGCGCACCCCGACCGTCACGGTGTTCCCCAAGCCGGACTTCTACTTCGATCCGGCGTACCCGAACTGCACTGCGTCGACCGATCCGGCGGCGGACTGTGCTGCGGTGTTCTCAAACTACGCGTGGAACCACGGCTACTACAGCCCCGACATCGACATCACCTGGTCGGCGTTCGCCGGTCCCGGGGTGAAGCACCTCGGTGTCGACGGGCCCCAACCCGTCGACAGTCCGGCGGTGCACAGCCCCAATGGTGCGGGAACCGTGCCGCAGTTCAGCCACAAGGGCACCTGGGCGGACGAGCCCGACATCCGGCCGACGATGCTGCACCTGGCCGGGCTCACCGACGACTACGTCTCCGACGGCCGGGTGATCACGGAGATCACCAAGGACAACGGCCGCCTCGACCAGATCCAGCAGCTGGGTGGGTGCTACAAGCAGCTCAATGCGAGCGTGGGTGACTTCGGCACGGACACGCTGCTCGCGTCGACCGCCTCGCTGGCCAGCGGCTCGCCGTCGGGCGACAGCAGATACACGGCGACCGACGCGGCGCTGTCCAGGCTGGCCAACCACCGTGACGTCCTGGCCACCGCGATCAAGACCACCCTCGACGACGTCGAGTTCCACGGCGCCAGGCCGAACCGCAGGGTGGTCGGCGGCGAACTCGCGGGCTGCCGGATCCTGCTGCGCCGGGCCGCTGCGCTCGCCGCGGCCGCTCCGACGGCAGGAGGCGCATCACCGGCCAAGCACGGCTAGCGGTGCACCTCCCCCATTCCGCGTCAACGTGACGTTGATGCGGCTAGAGCGCTTGAACGTGACGTTCAAGCGGAATGGGGGGCGGGCGGGCCTCGGCGTCGGGCTGTGGTCACCCGCCGAGGTAGACCTCGAGTTCCGCGACGGATGTGAAGTGGGCGTCGCCGCCGGGCTGCCCGATGATCCGCACGCCGTCTCCCCAGGTGGCCGCGAACCGCAGGGTGTACGTCGTGGTGTCACCGGCGCTCGGATCGTAGGGATAGTCCGGGCTGACGGCGAGCCGGTCGACGTCGACCCAGCGGAAGTTCTGCCGCACCTGCACGCGCAGTCCACCGTCGTACGGCGAGAACCAGCCGCCGTCGGGGAACATCTTCCCCGTGGTGTAGACGACCCGGCTCATCCGGTAGGGCCGGGAGAAGGTGTAACCCCAGAGGTCGACGAGTTTGTTGGTGCCGTCGAAGCTGTCCTCGCTCGCCGTCCGGTCGCCGTCGCTGAGGTACTTCCAGTTGGCGAAGTGGGCGCACGTGCGGATCGTGGTGACGTCGGCGCCGGTGCGCGCGAGGTTGTCGCCGGACGCCGGCGAGGCGGCTGCCTGCGGTCGGTACGGCGTAACCCGCAGGCGGCGCAGGTTGAAGTTGTAGTTGTCGGCGGGAGTCGGCACCGGCGCGTTCCACCAGTTGCTCTGCACCCACATGTCGCGTCCGTCGGAGCTGACGAACTTGGCCGGGATCGTCGTGCCGTACCCGCCGTTCTTCGGTGTGTGGTCCTGGTCGCTCATCCGGTACCACGGCACCAGGCCGGCGTTGTGGTAGAGAAACCGCTTCCAGGGACCCCACGGGGTCGGTGACTCGTAGAACTCGAAGCTCGGGTCGGTCCACGACGTGTAGAGGTAGCGGTCGAACGCGCGACTGTAGAAGACGCCGCCCTGGGAGACGACGGTCAGGTTTCCCGACTGGCCAGGTCGCAGGTCGGTGTAGCGCCGGCGCGGATCGTGCAGTGTCGCCACCTTGTCCTCGATGCGGCGGCTCCAGGTAGGCCCACCACGCCGGTCGGTGCCGGTGAAGAACTCCCACGTGTCACGTTCCTGCACGGAGGCCTGGGGTACGCGGGCGAGGTAGAGGTCGACCGGGTCGGGGACGGTGCCGGCGTTGGAAGTCCTCCAGTTCCAGTCCATCCCGTAGGCGTAGACATAGCCGCCGTCCCGCCGACCGAGCGCAGGGACGGCGTTCTCCGAGTTCTTGCCGAAGTCGAGGAAGAAGATGGTGGTGAAGCGATGGCCGGTGAACATCGGCGCACTGGTCTTCTTCCAGGTGTGCCCGTGGTCGTCCGAGCGGGAGATGCTCGCGTCGGGTACGTCGTCGAAGGCATTGGTCCCCGACTTCAGGTCCTGGATCGCGAGGTAGAGCACGCCGCCCACACAGACCATGCCGGTGGGCTTGCGGTTGTACTGGCTCGGGTCGGCCCAGATCGTGCCGACCTGGTCCGCCTCGGCCAACTTCTCGCCGGTGAGCCCGGCCTCCGGCGTGCCGTCGATCCGGTTGACCACGACATCCTTGAACGGCTGGTCGCTGAAGCCCCGACCGTCGCCGTTGGCGGCGTAGACACTGTCGTCGTCGGCCCAGCAGTTGGGCCAGAGGTCGCCGTCGCTCGTGGTCGCGGCGACCGATCCGGCCTCCTCGATGAAGACGGTCGAGAAGAAGGTGCTGTCGACGTCGGTGGGGTCGGTGCCCACGCCGGTCCAGTCCGCGGTCCCGGCGGCGGGGTCAGCCGCACCGGCGACACCGCCGGGCTCCCACACGGCACCGGCGACGACGGCACCGGTCACCGCCGTACCGCCGAGGAACCGACGACGTGACATGCCGGTCGTCCCGCTCTGTAGCTGCGCGGAATCCCCTGCCCTACCGTGCATGTCTGACCTCCGCGGTCGTGTGATCGCGGCTCCCAGCGACGGCTGAGAAACCGATTCCCGCGGGAACCTAGATCTCGGCCGAAACGGTGTCAAGGCAATGTCGTCAGGCCTACCGCGGTGAGAATCTCCCGGATCGCTGCACGCTGCTCGGCCGACGGTGCCGGCAACGGCGCGGACGGTCGGTCGCCACCGCCGACGAGCACGCCGGTCGCGAACTTGAGCGCCGAGAGCCAGAATCCCTGCGAGAGGAGCGGAAACACGGTCGCGATGCGCTCCTCGGCGATCCGGAGCGCGTCCTCGTCGTCGTCCTCGATGGCCCGGCACACCGCCTTCAAGGCACCCGGCAGGACGTTCTCCAGGCCGGACACCTGTCCGTCGGCGCCCATGCGGATGAAGTCGGCGGCCCGCATCTCATGGGTCCCCTGCAACACGGTGAAATCCGGACGGGAGAGCGTGACCAACCGCTGGAAGTAGTCGAGGTCGCCGCTGCTGTCCTTGATCCCGACGATGTTGTCGTGTCGCGCGAGGCCGGTCACGACGTTCCAGCCCAAGGGCTGGTGGGTGTTCTGCGGAATGTTGTAGAGAACCAGCGGAACGGCGGCCGCGTCGGCGAGATCGGCGAAGTGGCGCGTCAGGGCGGCCTCGTCCGGGACCGCGTAGTAGAACGGGCTGCAGGCAGCGACGAAGTCGATCGCCGTGCCGGCCCGGCGCAGATTCCGCCGAGCCCGCCCGGTCCCGGTGTCGCCGACACCGACGATCACCGTCGCGCGACCGGCGACGTGCTGGGTCGCGACGTCGACAAGACGGTCGGCGACGCTGTCATCGAGCAGTGCGAGCTCACCCGTCGTCCCGAGAAGCAGCAGACCGTCGACCCGGCCGACGAGACGGTCGAGCTGCCGGATCAGAGCGGGCTCGTCCAGCTTCTCGTCGTCGTCCAACGGGGTGACGAGGGGGCAGATGATTCCGCGAGGGCCATGCGGCACGGCAATCTCCTCATGATCGGCGTCCGACCGTTGTGGGGCCACCAGCCTTGCACGACCTCCGCCTCGCGCGGAGGCAGCTCCATCGGCACCCGGGCCCACCCATGACCCTGAGTCACCCGCGACGGGTGATGCGCCGCCCACCGTCGGCCGCGATCGTAGGTATCCCCGCTCCGGCGGGGGTCGAGCACCGGGGAGAGACCTTGACAACCAATCACGATGTGTCACGCATCTCCGGCGCCTACCATGACTAGGACAACGCCGAGAGGGGCGTCGCGGCGACCGGTCAACGGTCGCCGCCGGCGACTCGACAGGCCGCGTGATCGTCGTCTGCCCGGCGGACGACGCTCCCACGCGCACGGTGACCCGGGGGGGTCAGCACGGTCGCGCTGCCAATGGGCACGGCGATCAGGCGGGGATCAGCTCGACCGGCGGGGGGAAGCATGGACAATCGGTACGGATCGATCGATCCACACATCGCGCTCGACCAGGATGCGGACGCAGTGGTCACCCTCGCCGGGACGACCGGGGAGCCGGTCGGCACTGACCGCGGCAGCGGCGACCCCGGCTATGTGGAGGCACGCCAGGGCAATCGGCTGGTGGCCGTCGCCCTCGAGCAGGACCTGCTCCCGTCGCAGGACCGCTCCGCCGACGCGGTCGACGTCATCGCCTGGGTGAACCTGATGGCCTCCGGCGACCTGGTGGGTGGCCGGCGACCACGCCAGATCAGCCGACCGATCCGAGTGGCCGTGGTCCCACATCCCGGGGACTATTTGGCGCTCAACGGCGCGGACGCGGTCGTCTTCGTCGAGGTCACCGACGTCGCCGGCGCATCGGAGGAACCCGCCGGCATCGTCGTCTCGGCGGGGGCTCCGCGCCGGGACACCGGACCCATTCTGGCCGCGAGCGGGTGGGAGCCGTCGTCATCGTCCTACCCTGAGAAGGCGGTGGCCAGAAAGCTGCTGGTCGATTCCGCCGGTACGGGGGACATCGCGATCATCACGATCGGCGATTAGCGAGCCGTCGGCGCCACGATCCACCGGTGCCGACGCAGGAGAGGTGACGGCATGGGCTTCATGGACAAGGTCAAGGTGCAGGCCGATGCACTCGCCCAGAAGACGCAGCAGGGCATTGCGCAAGGGCAGGCCAAGCTCGACGAGATGCAGGCCAAGCGGCAGGCCGATGCGCTGCTCCGGGACGTGGGTGCGGCCTACTACGCCGAGCGACGCCACGGCGGCAGCCACGACGCCGTCGAGGCGGCACTCGTCCGGGTCGACCAGCACGTGGCGATGAACGGCGCCATCAACCTGGCGCCGACCGCGCAGTCCAGCGGGCCCCACACGGGCACCGCCGGACCGGACCAGCCAGGCCCGGGCGCCACCGGACAGGACCAGCCCGGTCCGAGCCCGGGCGGCTAGCCGATCAGCTCCGCGGCACCCGACCCATCAGGTGGAACTCCTCGTTGGGGGCCATCCCCGTCCACTGCGCCATCCGGTTGGACAAGGCGAACAGCGCGGTGATCGCGCCGACGTCCCAGATCTCCTCGTCGTCCAGCCCCTGATCGCGCAGCCGGTCGAGGTCGGCCTCGCCGACGGTCTGCGGCGCCTCCGCCAATGTGACCGCGACGTCGACGATCGCCCGCTGGCGGGCCGGCAGGTCCGCCCGCCGGTAGTCAACGGCCAGGTAGTCGGCGATCAGCGGATCCTTGGCCCGGATCCGCAACACCGCTCCGTGCGCGACCACGCAGTAGAGGCAGTCGTTCACCGCACTGGTCGCGACGACGATCATCTCCCGCTCGGCCCGGCTCAATCCGTCGTCACGGTCCATCAGGGCGTCATGATAGGCGACGAAGGCGCGGAACTCGGCCGGGCGGTGGGCGAGGACCAGGAAGACATTGGGGACGAACCCGGACCGCTCCTGCACGGCGTCGATCCGCGCGCGAACGTCGTCGGGCAGGTCCTCCAGGCGCGGCACCTCGAATCGGCTCACGGCCACCATGCGGTCATCTTTGCAGAACCCGAACCCCGTGCCGGGCCGGTACACACACCGGGGGCCCAGGATGATGTGGTCGGCCGGTGACAATGATCCGGCCCCGACGGAAGGACTGGCAATGCTGCCGAAAAGGATCATCGCGGCCGGAGTCGGCGCAGTCGTCGTCGCCGGCGGCGTGACGGTGGGCGGCGTGGCGGCCGCGGACGGCGCGAGCTCGGGCTCCCAGACCTCGAGCAGCCAGAGCTCGACATCCTCCACGACGACCACCTCCTCGACCGGTATGACATCAGCCAAGGCCGGTGCCCATCAGCGCCGCCATCGCCTCGCCCGGCGCGCGCTGCACGGCGAGTTCGTCGTACGCGGCAGGAGCGGCAAGGACGTCACCGTCGACATGGTGCGCGGGAAGGTGACCGCGGTGAGCCCCACCTCGATCACGATCGCCTCCCGGGACGGCTACTCCGCGACGTACACCGTCACCTCCGCCACCCGGGTACACGTACGCGGGGAGAAGGGGAAGAAGACGATCGGCGTGGTCAAGAACGGCGACCGGGTCGGTGCCTTCGGCGCGAAGGACGGGAGCGCGGTCGACGCGCGGGTCATCGTCGACCGCGGCACCAAGTAAACAGACGCACCAAGTAGACCGCGGCACCAGGGCCGGGCGGCGCACGTCAGTGTCGCCCGGCCTCCGGCCACGGGTGCGCCCCGGCCTCGTGCTCGGTGTGCCCGGCCGGCTCGAGCTGGAAGGTGGAGTGCTCGACGTCGAAGTGACCGGTGAGGCAGGCCTGGAGATGATCGAGCACCTTCGGGGCCTCGCCGTTGGCGAAGCAGGCGTCGGCCACGACGATGTGCGCCGAGATAGCCGGGAGGTCGGAGGTGACGGTCCACGCGTGCACGTCGTGGACCGCGGTGACCTCGGGCAGCTCGAGCAGGTGCTCGCGCAGCTCGGGTAGGTCGACGTTTTCCGGAGCGGCCTCCAGCAGCACCCGTCCGGACGCGCCCAGCAGGTGGGCGGCCGCCCGCAGCATCAGGCCCACCACGATCAGGGACGCGATCGAGTCCGCGCGGGAGAATCCGGTCGCCAGGATCACCGCACCGGCGATAGCGGTGCCGATGAAGCCGTAGAGATCGGTCAGGATGTGCTGGAACGCGCCCTCGACGTTGAGCGACGAGCGGTTGGCCTTCGACAGCACCCAGGTCGCCGCGAGGTTGACCACCACCCCGAGGATGGCGACGAGCAGCACTGGCAGGCCGGCCACCGTCGGCGGATGGATGAGCCGCTGGATCGCCTCGACGCCCAGCAGGGCGGCGACCACCAGCAGGGTGATGCCGTTGACCGCCGCGGAGAGGATCTCGACCCGCTTGAACCCGAACGTCCAGGCCCCGCGGGCCGGGCGGGCGGCCAGCACCGCCGCCAGGATCGACGCCCCGATCGCGAACGCGTCGGTGAGCATGTGCCCGGCGTCGGCCAGCAGCGCGAGGGAGTCGGAGAGGACGGCGACGACGACCTCGACCGCCATGAACCCGACGATCAGCCCCAGCGCGATGCTCAGATAACGACGGTCAGCCATGCCGCGACCCCTCCTCGGCCGCATGCGCCGGGCCGGCGTGATCGGTATGCGTCAGCGCGACGTCGAGCACCATCCGCACGTGGGCGTCGGCCAACCGGTAGTAGGCCATGCGCCCGGTCCGCCGGACCGCCACCACCCCGTGGGCGCGCAGCAGCCCGAGGGCGTGCGAGGCGCTCGACTCGCTCTGTCCGGCGACCACGGCCAGATCGCCCACGCACATCTCGTCGTCCCGGAGCGCGAGCAGCATCCGCAGCCGCCCCGGGTCGGCGAGCAGGCCGAAGACGTCGGCGAGGTCGCGCACCGTGTCCCGGTGCGCGACCTCCCGGTCGTGAACATGTGAACTGCTCTTCACATGACCAGGGTAACGCCCACCCGGTACCGACCGAACCCGGATCAGTGCCTAGCCGGCGCTCCTGGCAGGTGGGCCGAGCTCCGGCGGCAGCGCCTGCAGCCGCTTCATCGTCGCCGGGCTCTGCTTCTCCATCCACCGCACCACGTCGCGGAACGGCACGCAGTAGGTGTCGGGCTTGCCGCAGGTCTTCTTGGCGAACGCCGCCAGCGCGAGGGTGTAGGCGTTGTGGTTCCAGGATTCGAAGTGGTTTCCGAGGATCAGCGGCGCGCGGTTGCCCTGGAAGGCCGCGTCGTACATGTTCGTGTAGGTCTGCTCGACCTGCTTGGAGTCCTGCGCCGCCTTCGCCGCCGACACCGTGGTGCTGACCTGCTCCTGGGAGTACCAGAAGTTGTAGTCCATCGTGATCTGGAAGTGATTGGTGCCGGCCATCGGGAACTCCGGCATGCCCATCGCCCAGATGCCGTCCTGCTTGACCGGCCAGTAGAGCCCACGGCGGGTGAAGCTCGAGTCGTAAGAGAAGTTGTGGGCCCGCAGCGCGGGGTACAGGTCCTCCGGATGGCCCTCCAGGCACGGGGTGCGCTCGCCGCGGATGGTGTCGCTGGGCACCTTCAGGGTGGGCGCCGAGGGCAGCTGGTCGTCGGTCTTGTAGTTCTTGAGGATCCCGAAGAACTGGTCGAGCTCGTTGTTCCAGTCCGCGATGGACCAGTCGTTGCCACCCGGCGGGTTGTCCGAGCAGAAGTGGCCGAGGAAGTGGGTGCCGATCTCGTCGCCAACGCTCCACGCGTAGTTGAGGTCCTTGACCTCCTGCTGCACCTCGGCCGGGGTGTTGAACGTTCCGAGCGAGCTGTGTCCGCGCAGGTGCCCGGGGCCCTTGTAGATGTCCTTGTGGGCCTCGTCGATGAGATACAGGCCGGAGAGGAAGCCGGTGAAGCGCAGCGGTACCTGCTTGGCCACGTTGTGCCAGAACTGCCATTTCTGCTGCCAGCCGACCCCGTCGAAAGACAGCACCACGAATTGTGGCGGCTTGGCGCCGGGCGCCAACTTCTTCGGGGTGAAGAACGCATTCGGATCGGCCGGGTTGGGGGCGCTCGGGGCGGTGGGTTTCTTGGTCTTCTGCCCCTGGCCGGTGCCTGGCGACGACGTCGCCTTGAGCTTGCCCGGTGAGCCGCCCGCCTGCGACGACTTCCCGGTGCCCTGACTGCAGGCAGCGGCCACCGACAGCGCCGCGACCACCACGGCCAGCCCACGCCAGCGGAACCGATGAGCCCAGCGCTGCTCCATGCACCTCACCCCCAACTTCACAGTGCAGCGGATACCTCTCCGGCAGTAACCGTTCCACATTCCGCCGGAAATACCAGCACTTCGGCGACTGTCACGGATAATTCATATTTCTTGAATCGTCGGAGGGTGTGGTCGGGACGACACTCACCGTCCGACCGGGCGATCCCCGATCAGGACATATTTCCTGCCGTCAGAGCGCAGGCCGGAGCACCACCGGCGACCGCCTTGGGCCACCGGTCAGGAGATCACAGAGCCTGTGGGGGATCAATCCCCGAGCCGGCGCTCCAAGGTGTCCAGCTCGTCGCGGAGTGGCGAGGGAAGCCGGTCACCGAACGTGGCGAACCACTCGGCGATCATGGGCAGCTCGGCCCGCCACTCGGCCGGGTCGACCGCGAGCGCGGCGGCGAGGTCGTCCTCGGAGACCTCGAGTCCGTCGAGGTCCAGCGACCCGGGGGCAGGCACGTAGCCGACCGCCGTCTCCGTCGCCTCGGCGGTGCCCTCGATGCGTTCGACGGCCCACTTGAGCACCCGGCTGTTCTCGCCGTAGCCGGGCCAGAGGAAGGAGCCGTCGGCCGCGCGCCGGAACCAGTTGACGTAGAAGATCCGCGGCAGCTTGGTGGCGTCCGCGCGCTTGCCGGTCTCGAGCCAGTGGGCGAGGTAGTCGCCGCCGTGGTAGCCCATGAAGGGCAGCATTGCCAACGGGTCGCGCCGCACGACGCCCACCTGCCCGGTTGCGGCGGCGGTCGTCTCACTGGACAGAGTCGCCCCCATGAAGACCCCGTGCTGCCAGTCCCGGGCCTCGGCGACGAGCGGAACCGTCGTCTTGCGGCGGCCGCCGAAGAAGATCGCCGAGATCGGAACCCCGTCCGGGCTCTCCCATTCCGGCGCGATGGTCGGGCACTGCCCGGCCGGGGTGCAGAAGCGGCTGTTCGGGTGCGACGACGGATCGTCGGAATCCGCGGTCCAGTCCTGCCGCTTCCAGCTGGTCAGGTGCGCCGGCGGCTGCCCGGTCATGCCCTCCCACCAGACGTCGCCGTCGTCGGTCAGGGCCACGTTGGTGAAGATCGAGTTGCCCTTCTCGATCGTGCGCATCGCATTGGCGTTGGTCTCGAAGCCGGTGCCCGGCGCGACCCCGAAGAACCCGTACTCGGGGTTGACGGCGTAGAGCCGGCCGTCCGCGCCGAAGCGCATCCAGGCGATGTCGTCGCCGATCGTCTCGACCCGCCAGCCCGGGATCGTGGGTTCGAGCATGGCGAGATTGGTCTTGCCACAGGCGCTGGGGAACGCCGCGCAGACGTAGTGGACGGATCCGGACGGGCTGATCAGCTTCAGGATCAGCATGTGTTCGGCGAGCCAGCCCTCGTCACGCGCCATCACGCTGGCGATCCGCAGCGCGTAGCACTTCTTGCCCAGCAGGGCGTTTCCGCCGTACCCGGAGCCGTAGGACCAGATCGCCAGGTCGTCAGGGAAGTGCACGATGTACTTCGTGTCGCTGCAGGGCCACGCGGCATCGTCCTGACCCGGATCGAGCGGTGCCCCCACGGAGTGCAGGCAGGGGACCCACGTCCGCCCGGCGCTGATCTTCGCCAGTGCCGCCTCACCCATCCGGGTCATGATGTGCATCGAGGCGGCGACATAGGCGGAGTCGGTGATCTCGATTCCGAGCTTGGAGTGCTCGTCCTCGAGCGGCCCCATGCAGAACGGGACGACATACATGGTCCGGCCCTGCATGGACCCGCGGAACAGACCGGTCAGGGTCTGCTTCATCTCCTCGGGGTCCCGCCAGTTGTTCGTCGGCCCCGCATCGTCCCGGTCCCGCGAGCAGATGAAGGTCCGGTCTTCGACCCGCGCGACGTCGGCCGGATCGGAGGCGCACCAGAAGGAGTTGGGCTTCTTCGCCGGGTCGAGGCGCACGAAGGTGCCGGACTCGACGAGCGCATCGGTCAGTTCGTCCCATTCCCGGTCGGAACCGTCACACCAGACCACGCGCTCGGGCTCGGTGAGCTCGGCGACCTCCTGCACCCAGGCGAGCACTCCCGCGTCGCGGGTGGGCGCCGAATCGAGTCCGGGAACGGTGACGGTCATCCTGCGAGCTCCTTCGCGGTCGTCGTTGACAGCGTGACTCCGAGGCGATCCGGACCGATGTTGGTCAGGATCTGGCCCAGCTGGAGATGCGCCGAGCCTAGCGCGGCGACGGGTTGAATAGCTGTCGAACCGCTCACACCCTGGCCGATATGTACCGATTCAGCGGGCCGACCCACCCGACGTCCCCCGGGCCGGTACCTCCGCCGGGTCATGGGCCCAGCCGAGCAGGAGCCCGGCCTTGCTGCAGTCGAAGAATCCGCGGGTGCCGTCGAGCACACCGACGATCGGCACCTCGGGGTAGTACTTCCGGGCCAGGTCGGCGGACGGAGTCTCCGACGTCGTCCGCGGCGCCACGACGTAGAACGCCTCGTGCCCGGTGAATGTCGCGGACACGGCGAGAAGGCAGGCACTCGATGCGGCGTCGAACGTCGTGTAGCCCCACAGCTGTCTGCTCTCGCCGTCGAACTGGCGGCCGCGGGCGGCGCCGGGAGCCGGAACGACGGCATGGAACCGCAGCGTCGAGATCGTCATCGACTCGTACCGCCGCGCGAAGGAGTCAGCCTGCTGCTCACAGATCCACTTGGACAGGCTGTACGCGTCCTCGTTGTAGGTCGGGTGCTGCTCGTCGACCGGGAAATAGTCGTAGCGGGGATCACGGCTGTAGGCGCCGCCGATCGCATTGATGCTCGACGCGAGGCAGACCTTCGAGATCCCGAGCCGGGCCGCCACGCTCAGCGCGTGATAGCTCCCGATGACGTTGTTGTCGTGCACCTCGTGGTCGGGACGGCCGTTCGGCGACGCGTAGGCCGCGAGGTGGATCAACGCGTCGCAGCCGCCCACCGCCTGCTCGAGGTCGGAGTACGACGTCACATCGGCGTCGAGGTCGTCGAGCCGCGGGTGGGACCGATCCACGGCGGCCTCGGCCCGGTCGATGCCGACGACCGCATGCCCACCGCGCAGGGCGGCATCGACCACTGCACGCCCCACCCGCCCGCGGGCTCCGGTTACGGCGATACGCATGCCGGCCGGTTCTCTCCTTCGGACGAGCGATCGCCCTCGCTGCGACCTCCGTAGACAGCCCGTTGTAGTCCGCGGAGGTAGCCGACGGCGAAGAGCCGTCCGTAGGACGAGTAGCCCGGCCGCTGATTCGTGTCCCCGTCGACGGTCGGCACGTGATCCGGCCGCAGCACCCCGTCGAAGCCGATGTCACGATAGGCCCGGAGGCACTCCAGGAGATCGGTCTGCCCGTCGTCGTGCCAGGTCTCGACGAACTGCTCGGCGGTCCCGCGTACGTCGCGGAGGTGGACGAAGAAGATCCGCGGGCCGAACCGCCGGATGACCGCCGGGATGTCGTCGGTCATCAGGGCGAAGTTGCCCTGGCAGAGCGTGGCGCCGTTCATCTCGCTGTCGACCAGGTCGAAGAGCCGCTCGTAGTTCTGGACACTCCTCATGATTCGCCCGACGCCCCGGATCGGGGAGACCGGCGGGTCGTCCGGGTGCATCGCGAGTCGGACGTTCCAGCGCTCGGCGATGGGGACCACCCGGCGCAGGAAGTACTCGAGATTCGTCCACAGCTCGGCCTCGCTGATCGGCCCGAGCGGCGTCAGGGGCGCATCGTCCAGAAGAGCACTGTCGAAGCCACTGACCAGCGAGCCACCGCGGGAGGGAACATCGGTGCTGGTCCGCAGCCAGTTGAAGTCGGTCATCCACTCGTAGCACCACACCGGGATGCCGAGGCGTCCCATGTTCTCGATCAGCGTGCACACGGCGTCGATCTCGTCATCACGCCCGGGCAGGCCCCGCTTCGCGTTGTTCAGCGGAGGTCTCGCCTCGATGACGGCGAGCGAGAAGCCCGCCAGCTCGTACCTCTGCTTGAGGCGCAACAGGGGGAGGTAGTCCCACGGGCGCTCCCCCGGGGACAGGTCGTGGTCGCCGGGAAGCCCTCCGACGGCCCATCCGACCCCGGCCTGACTCATCAGTCGCCAGAGGTGGTGATGGGCCGGATCCGGCGGCAGCATCTCGGCGATCTTGATCAAGGTGTCCCTCTCGTCAGCTCCACAGGCGATCGTGGCTCCGCTCGTCGTCCCAATGACCGGTGCTCTCGAAGAACACCGGATCCGCCGGGTCGAGATGGTCGCGGAACATGTCCTCATTGATGTCGGTGAACCCGAGGCCCGGTGCCTCGGGCACGGTGATACAGCCGCCGTCGATGAACGGATCCGGCAGACCGTCGACCAGGTCGCTCCACCCCGGCACGTCGACGGCATGGTGTTCGAGCGCCAGGAAGTTCTGCGTCGCCGCGGCCGCGTGGACGCTGGCGAGGGTGGCGATAGGTGTCGCCGCCATGTGCAGTGCCATCGGGATGCCGTGCTGCTCGGCCAGGTCGCCGATCTTCTTGGTTTCCAGCACTCCTCCCGCCGTGGCCGGGTCGGGATGGATCACCCGGACGGCGCCGTTCTCGATCAGGGGCCGGAAGTTCTCGGCGAGGTAGATGTCCTCCCCGGTGCAGGTCGGGGTGGCGATCGCCGTGGTCAGCTGCCGCCACTGGTCGGTGAACTGCCACGGAATGAGGTCTTCGAGCCAGGCGAGCGTGAACGGCTCGAGTGCCCGGCCGATCCGGATGCACGAGTCCAGCGCGATGTGGCCGAAGTGGTCCGCGGCGAGCGGGACGTCGTACCCGACGATGGACCGGACCGCGGCCACGTAGTCGGCGAGATAGCTCACCCCGGTGGCGGTCACCTGGATCCCGGTGAAGCTGTGCATCACGTTCGTCGTAGCGCGTGCCTGCGGAGGCGCGATCAGGGCGCCGGGGACATCCCAGAGGAGATTGATGCCGACGTCCATCTTCAGGAACTGGTAGCCGTCCTTCCGGCGGCCGAGCAGGCGCTGCCCGAGCTCGTCCGGATCCTGGCACGACGGGGTGTCGGCGTAGCAGAGGACGGTGTCGCGGAACCGTCCCCCGGCCAGAGCGTGCGCGGGCACGCCGTACGCCTTTCCGGCGAGGTCCATCAGTGCCATCTCGACGCCGCAGACGCCGCCGCCCTGTCGCCCGTGATGGCCGAACTGCTTGATCCTGCGGAAGATCTTGTCGACGTTGCAGGGGTTTTCGCCGACCAGGCGGCTCTTCAGCAGCAGGGCGTAGGTCTTGCTGGCCTGGTCGCGGACCTCGCCGTACCCGCAGATCCCCTGGTTGGTGTCGATCCGAACGATGCTCGACCGGAACGGGACCCCGACCAGGTTGGCGACCCGCAGATCGGTGATCCGCAGATCCCGGGATCGCGAACTCCTGCTGACCTGGTCCTCGACGTTCGCCGACACGCACTCTCCTCGCGGTTGCTCTCGATCGGCGTCGGTGCCCGCTAGCCGGCGGGGTGCCGCTGCGACCGCCACCGCTGGAAGTCGTCCTCGATCTCCGTGGCCCACGTCGGGACGTCGATCTGTGCACTGGTGTAGACCCGCTCGGACAGGCGCAGTTTGCCGAAGATGTCCCTGGTGCGTACGTCGGCGCTACTGCTCACCACGTCCTGGGCGAGATGGGGCGGGATGAACATCAGCCCGCTCGGGGTGCCGAGTACGACGTCTCCCGGCAGAACCGTGGCGTTGCCGATCCGGACCGGGATGTTGATCCCGGCCAGCGTGACGTCACGGATCGGGGTGGGGTCGACTCCGCGGAAGAAGATGTTGCCGTCGTGGAGTTCGGTCAGTCCCTGGTAGTCGCGGATACCGCCGTCGATCACGGCGCCGGCACCGGTCCGGGAGATGACGGCGGTGCCCAGGTTGTCGCCGACGACGGTGCCCTCGTAGACCTTGCCGAAGATGTCGACCACCATGACGTCACCGGGCTGGAGCCGCTCGATGATCCACGAGTTCTGGCGATCGGCTTCGAGGTGGTCCTCCCGGGCGCCGGCGGCGACCACGGAGGCGTCGAAGTCGGGGCGGTGCGGGACGAACTGCGCCGTCACCGCCCGTCCGACGAGGATGTGCCCGGGATTGGTCTCCCGCCACTCGCCGGCGAACTGCCGCTCGAAGCGCTCCTTGAGCAGCACGCTCCACGCCTGTTCGGTGGTGACCGAGCGCATCTCGCCGAGGACCTCGTCGGGGACGTGCGGCCGACCGTCGGGCCCGCGGGTGCCCTTCCACGCGGCGGTCATCTCCACCAGGTCATCGCGGGTGGGCGAGATCCTCAGGTTCGACTCCGTCGGATTCGACGCCACGACCCATCTCCGCCCTTCGTCCGATGATCGGCTCGAACCTAGGACGCAACCGCGTCAGCGGTCAATGCGACGGCCGCCCGCGGCCGGCTCGCGCGAGGCGGGAAGACTGCCGACCCGGCCCGGATCACCGGGCGCCTCGTCGTACGGCCGGACCTGCTGGCACCCAACGGGTTCCTGCACGCGGGCACGGTGGTCAGCCTGGCCGATTCACTCTGCGGTTACGGCGCGATCGCCAATCTCCCCGACGGCGCGACCGGGTTCACCACGATCGACCTGACCAGCAACTTCCTCGGCACCCTGCGCGACGGTGCATTGTTCGGTGAGGCGACCCCCCTGCACGTCGGCCGGAGCACCCAGGTCTGGGACGCGACGGTGCGCGACGAGGAAGCGGGACGGCGACCCGCGGTGTTCCGGTGCACCCAGATGGTGCTCTGGCCACGCGACTGAGGTCAGGACGCCTTGCTGACCGTCGACATGTTGAAGTCGCCGATGCGCAACGCCGGCATCGCCGTCCGGGTGAACCAGTCGTTCCACTCCCGGCACAGGGTGATCCCCGAGCTGCCGATCTCGTCGATGCGGCCGAGCAGGCTGACCGGGCTCTCGTTGAACCGGAAGTTGTTGACCGCGCCGGTGACCTCGCCGTTCTCGACGAGGTAGACGCCGTCGCGGGTGAGGCCGGTGAGCAGGAGCGTCTGCGGGTCGACCTCGCGGATGTACCACAGGCAGGTCAGCAGCAGGCCCCGCTCGGTCCCGGCGACCATCTCCTCGAGCGAGCGGCCGCCGTCCGGACCGTCGAGAATGAGATTGTCGACGGCAGGCGTGGGCTCGCCACCGGAGCGCGCCGCCCACGATCGGGGCCGCAGCAATGAGGTCAGTACGCCGTCGCGGAGCCAGTCGGTCGGTCCGACCGCCAGCCCGTTGTCGAAGATCGACTCGGCGGCATTGGACGACGTCGCGGCCACGAAGGGCGCGCACTCCAGGCCGGGCTCGGCCGGGTTGCTGCGCAGGGTCACGGGGAGGTCGGACAGCCGCTCGCCGATGCGCGAACCGCCGCCCTTCTTGGAGAAGACGGTGCGGCCCTCGTCGGCGTCGCGTGCCGCGGCGGACCAGTAGAGATAGATCATCAGGTCGGCGACGGCGGAGGGCGGGACCAGCGTCTCGTAGCGGCCCGGGGCCAGATCGATGCGGCGCTGGGCCCAGTCGAGCCGGCGGGACAACTCGGCGTCGAGAGCGGGGACGTCGACGTCGGTGAAGTCCCGCGTCGCCCGCCCGACCCAGGCGGAGCGGCCGAAGTCCGGTGACTTGCCGTTGATTTCGAGCCGGCCGGTCGGCTGGTCGTGCCGGGCCCGCAGCCCGGTCGACGAACCGAGATAGAGCGAGGTCACCGAGTGCTCGGCGAAGCCGAAGAGCAGCCGGTCGTCGGACCGGGCCCGGTCGAACGCCTCGCCCAGCGCCGGCGCGAATTCGGCGAACACCTGCACCGACGTCTCGTCCGGCGGCGCGTCCCACCCGGACGGTGCACCGGTCGGCTCGACCAACGGCATCGCGTCGTCGGCCGGGCCGGCGTCGCGGGCCGCCCGCTCGGAGGCGCGCACGAGGTCCTCGAGCAGGTCGGCCGTCACCGCGCTGCGCTCGACGACGCCCGCGGCCGCGCCGGAGGTCCCGTCCACCACGCTGATCACCGCGATGCTGCGGGACCGCATCTCGCCGTTGGTCGTGAGGGTGTTGTTGGCCCACCGCAGATTGGTCTCGGTGCGTTCACCGACGACGACCATGCAGCCATCGGCCTTCGACGCCGAGAGCGTCCGCTCGACGGTCTCCTGCGGCGTGAGCGGCGCGATCATCGCGATGCCTTCCTGGTGAAGATGTCTCGGCCCGGCGCGGTGGTCCGGCTCATCGGCCGCCCTCCGTGACGGTGTTGAGGATGTTGACACCGCGGAACAGCGCCGCGGGGCAGCCGTGGCTGACCGCCGCGACCTGGCCGGGCTGGGCCTTGCCGCAGTTGAACGCGCCGCCGAGCACGTAGGTCTGGGGTCCGCCGACGGCCTCCATCGAGCCCCAGAAGTCGGTCGTGGTCGCCTGGTAGGCGACGTCGCGCAGCTGGCCGGCCAGCTCGCCGTTCTCGATGCGGTAGAACCGCTGCCCGGTGAACTGGAAGTTGTAGCGCTGCATGTCGATCGACCACGACTTGTCGCCGACGACGTAGATGCCACGCTCCACGCCGGCGATCAGCTCGTTGGTGGACGGGCCATTGGGGGCCGGCTGCAGGGACACGTTGGCCATCCGCTGCACGGGGATGTGGCCGGGAGAATCGGCGAACGCGCACCCGTTGGAACGACCGAGTCCCTTCAGCTTCGCCATCCGCCGGTCGAGCTGGTAGCCGGCGAGAATGCCGTCCCGGACGAGGTCCCAGCTCTGCCCCCCGACACCCTCGTCGTCGTAGCCGATCGTCGCGAGACCGTGCTCGGTGGTGCGGTCTCCGACGACGTTCATCACCGGGGAGCCATACTTCAGGCTGCCGAGCTGGTCGAAGGTGGCGAACGACGTGCCGGCGTAGGCGGCCTCGTAACCGAGTGCACGATCGAGCTCGGTGGCGTGCCCGATCGACTCGTGGATGGTCAGCCAGAGGTTGGACGGGTCGACGACGAGGTCGTAGCTGCCGGCCTCGACCGACGGGGCCTTGGTGCGCTCGGTGAGCAGCTCGGGGATCCGGGACAGCTCGGCGTCCCAGTCCCATCCGGTGCCGGTGAGGTATTCGTAGCCGCGCCCGACCGGCGGTGCGATGGTGCGCATCGTCTCGAACGTGCCGTGCGCCGCGTCGACGGCCACCGCGGTGAGCGCGGGGTGCAATCTGATCCGCTGCTGCGTGGTCACCGTGCCGGCGAGGTCGGCGTAGAACTTGCCCTCCAGGACCTGCGACAGCCGCGCGTCGACGTGGTCGACCCCGTCGGAGGCCAGCAGCCGCTCGGACCACTCCGCCAGCCGGCCGATCTTCTCGGCGTCGGGCACGGTGAACGGGTCCACGTCGTAGGCCGAGATCCAGCGGACGTCGTCATAGACCGGCTCATCGGCCAGCTCGACCGGCTCGGAGTTGACCGCGGTGCTGACCCGGGCGACCTCGACGGCCTGCTCGGCGACGCGCACCGCGGCCTCCGGGGTGAGGTCGACCCCGGAGGCGAATCCCCACGTGCCGTCGTGCACCACGCGGACGGCGAACCCGACCTGCTCGCCGTCGGCGGCGCTCTCCAGCTTGCCGTCGCGCAGGCTGATGTCCTGGTTGCGGATCCGCTCCAGCCGGAAGTCCGCGTGCTGCACGCCGAGGTCACCCGCCCGCCCCAGGGCGGCGTCGGCGAGGCGACGCATCGGCAGGGCGAGGAACGCCGGGTCGATCTGGGACACGGGTGCCCTCCTTGACGCGAGCGGAGCGGATTTCCCGACCCTACCCGGCCCCGCCGACGGGGCTCGACGGATTTGGCGGCCGACGCCCGGCGCTCGGGTACGCCTCGGGCACGCCGCGCGGGCATACGATGACCGCGGCCCTGCCACGTCTACCGCATCGTGCGGATCGGAGGGGCACGCTGTGGCCGACGAACCGAGCGGCGCGGTCTCGGAGAGCCCGAGCCGGGCGCGTGACCTGATGGCCAACGAGCGCACCTACCTGGCCTGGCTGCGTACTGCGGTCAACGTGATGGTGCTCGGCCTGGCGATCGCGCGGTTCGGCAGCAAGGACCAGGCGGCGTCCCTCGCCGCGGGCGGAATCGTCGTGGTGGTCGGCGCCCTCGGGCTGGCCTACGGCACCTCCCGCTATCGGCAGGTCAACGCGCAGATCGAGGCCGGCCGCTACCTGACCGGCCGGAGCGGGACCGTCGCCCTTGTTGCGTCCGGCGTCCTGGTCCTCGCGACCGTCGCCGCCCTCCTGTTACTCATCACCGCGGGGAATTGAGCAGGACCATCAGGCGAGACCACTGATCCCGTCGCCGATGAGCTTGGCCCCGATGACGAGGCACAGAACGGCCATGATCACCGCGTTGTGTCTGGCCATCCAATCCTTGAGCTCACCCAGAAGGCGCGCGGACCGCTCGCCCATCGCGACGGCGATGCCGATCGGGACGGCGACCCCGAGGGTCCCGATGACGGCGAAGATCGCATAGGCGACGGCCTGCTGGACTCCCGGGATGCCGGTCTGGGCAATCGCGGTCGCAGCGCCGATGGCGAGCAGCAGGTTCTTGGGGTTCGCCGCGAGGACGGCGCCGGCACCGAACGCGGCGAGCGGGCGGAGCCGGTCGACCGCACCCATCCATCGGGGCATCGGGGTCTCGTCGTTCTCGTGCGGCCGGCCACGGAACTGCCGGACGGCGACAAAGAGAAGAAGGACGCCGACGCCGACCTTCACCCAGCTGACGCCGGTTCCCGCCGACCCGGAGCCGCTGCCCGCGCCCGCCGGGCCGGCGATGACCAGCACGATCGCCCCGATGACGGCCAGGCCGGCCACCCACCCGACCGCGAACGCGACGGCGTTGACCCGACCCGACCGGGTCGTCAGCAGCAGGACGACGGCGATGATCGCCGCCGGGCTGAGCGCGACCCCGATCGCCAGGGGCAGTGAGCTGCCGATCGCGTGACCCATGAGCCCCCCTCGCCGCCACGTCGACGCGAGCGACCAGGGCAGATTCGCATGTGCCGGCCGGCTCGGACCTCACCCCGATGGGGTGACTGCGGGCGACGGGGACGGTTCTCAGCAAGGTTCTGGCCGGCTATCAGGGATTCCACAGGAACGCGGTCTCTACTGACGGTGAGGCGAATGGGACGGAAGGATCGTGGCGCGATGAGCGATGGCGGCTGGCGCGAGGGGTCACCCGAGGAGCAGCCCGGCAGGTACGAGACGGGAGCGTGGGCGGTGCCGTCCGGACGGGCGGGTGCCGGCTGGGTGCCCGCCGGCGGCCCCTACTGGGTGCCGTCCGCTCCGCCGCCTCGGCGGCGCCGGCTGCGGGGTCCGATCGCGCTGGGCGCGGCCGCGCTGATCGCCGTCGGCGCCGTCGGCGGTGCCGGGCTGGGCCACCTCATCTGGGCGAACCCCGGAACCACCACCCGCGACCTCGGCGCATCGGCGGGCGTGGCACCCGGGGGTTCGACCGGTGGCGGCTCGTCCTCGGGTGGATCCGGCACGGGATCCGGGCCGTTCGGCCAGTGGCCCTACGGCTCGGGTGGATCGCAGGGCGGCGGCGGCAGTCAGGGCGGCGGCAGCAGCTCGGGAAGTGGCGGACCGTCAGACGTCGCGTCCATCGCCGCCAAGGTGTCGCCGGCGTTGGTCGACATCAACACCAGCCTGGGCTACCAGGGCGGGCAGGCCGCCGGTACCGGCATCGTGCTGACCTCCACCGGCGAGATCCTCACCAACAACCATGTGATCGCCGGGGCCACCAGGATCAGCGTCACGGACGTCGGCAACGGCAAGACCTACACCGCGACGGTCACCGGCTACGACAAGTCGCACGACATCGCCGTACTGCAGTTGCAGAACGCCCACGGGCTGACGACGGCCAAGATCGGCGACTCGTCGACGGTGTCGGTCGGCGACCCGGTGGTCGCTGTCGGCAACGCCGGGGGCACCGGTGGTACGCCGAGCAGCGCCGGCGGATCGGTCATCGCCCTGCACCAGGCGATCACCGCGAGCGACGAGAACGGCGCCTCCAGCGAACAACTGACCGACGTGATGGCGATCAACGCCGACGTCCAGCCCGGCGACTCCGGCGGCTCACTGGTCAACACGGCCGGCGAGGTGATCGGAATGGACACCGCGGCGTCGTCGAGCCTCACGGCCCGGTCGGATGCGAGCGCTCAGGCGTTCGCCATCCCGATCGCGGCGGCGACCTCGATCGCCGCCCAGATCGAGTCCGGGCAGGCCTCGTCGTCGGTCCACCTCGGCACTACAGCCTTTCTCGGGGTGACGACCTCGTCGGCGGCGGACGGCCCCTACGGGTCGACGGTCCCCGGCGCGCAGGTCAGCGGCGTCCTCAACGGCGGTGCCGCGGAGCGGGCCGGATTGACCGCCGGAGACGTGATCACCTCGCTGGACGGCCACACCGTCGACTCCGCCGGGACCCTGAGCACGGTGATCGCCGCCCACCACCCGGGAGACAAGGTCACGCTCGACTGGACCGACGACTCAGGCCAGTCCCACAGCACGACCGTCACCCTGGGCAGCGGACCGGCGGCCTGACCGGCCGGCCGCCGACCGGTCCCTCCCGCCCACCTGTCCATGATCGTGATCGGAAAGAGCCGCGAAACGCCGTACGAATCCGATCACGATCATGGGAGGGCGGGGGCGGGAGGCCGGTGGTCCGCGGGCGCGGCGTACCCGACATCATCGGGAGGTCCGGATCCACCACGCGGGCCCAGCACGGAGGCAGATCACCGATGCGGCAGACGACGCGACCGACACTGCGCGGAACGTTCGGGATGGTGGCCTCCAGCCACTGGCTGGTCTCCTCGGTCGCGATGGGTGTGCTGGAACGCGGCGGCAATGCCTTCGACGCGGCGGTCGCCGGCGCGTTCATGGAGCATGTCGTCGAACCGAACGAGAACAGCCCGGGCGGGGACGCCAACATCATCTTCGCCTCGGCGGCCGACAACGTCCCCACCGTCCTGTGCGGGCAGGGATCGGCGCCGGCCGGGGCGAGCATCGACCACTACACCGGACTCGGCCTGCGGGTGGTGCCCGGCACCGGGCCGCTCGCCGCGGCGATCCCGGGCGCCGTCGTCGCCTGGCTGACCCTGCTGCACGACCACGGCACGATGAGCCTGCGGGAGGTGCTCGATCCGGCCATCGGCTACGCCGCGGATGGGCACCCGATCATCGCCGACATCTCGGCCAAGGTGGCCGGGATGGAGGAGATGTTCCGCACCGAGTGGACCACTTCCGCCGAGCTCTATCTGACCCACGGAAGGCCGCCCCGCCCCGGAGAGATGCACCGCAACCCGGCGCTGGCGGCGACGTGGCAACGCCTTCTCACCGAGGCCGAGGCCGGGACGTCGGACCGCGACACCCAGATCGAGCGGGCCCGCCGGATCTGGTCGGAGGGTTTCGTCGCCGAGGAGATCGAGGCATTCGCCCGCCGGCCGGTGATGGACTCGAGCGGGCAGCGCCATGCCGGGGTGCTCACCGGACCGACCTCGCCGGCTGGCGGGCGTCGTACGAGTCGGCACTGACCTACCGCTACGGCGACTGGACCGTCGCCAAGGCGGGCCCGTGGGCGCAGTCGCCGGTCTTCCTCCAGCAGCTCGCGCTGCTCCCCGAGCCGGACCGGCTCGACTACGGCAGCGCCGATCTGGTGCACCGCGTGGTCGAGGGCGTGAAGCTCGCCTTCGCCGACCGCGAGGCGTGGTACGGCGACGGCTACGACACCCCGATCGACGCGCTGCTCTCCGAGGACTACAACAAGGCCCGCCGGGACCTGATCGGCCACGACGCGAGCCGGGAACTGCGTCCGGGTTCCCCCGCCGGGCGGACCCCGACGCTGCCCGGCTACCTGCAGGGCGCCGCGGAACAGCCCGCCGCTCCCGGCACCGGCGAGCCGAGCGGCGACTTCGTCGGGCGGAAGTCCGATGGCGACACCTGTCATTTCGACGTGGTCGACCGGTGGGGCAACATGGTCTCCGGCACGCCCAGCGGTGGGTGGCTGCACGGAAATCCCGTCATCCCCGCCCTCGGTTTCCCGCTCGGGACCAGGCTGCAGATGACCTGGCTGGAGCCCGGGTTCCCCACCTCGCTCACGCCGGGCCGCCGACCGCGCACCACCCTGTCGCCCTGCCTCGCGCTGCGCGACGGCGTACCGGCGATGGCCTTCGGCGTACCCGGGGGCGACGCGCAGGATCAGTGGGCCTACAACTTCTTCCTGGGTGTGGCGGTGGGCGGCCTGTCCCTGCAGGAGGCGGCGGATGCGCCCGGCTGGCACACGATGGCCTTCCCCAACTCGTTCTATCCCCGCAAGACCCAGCCCGCCTCGCTCTACCTGGAGGAGCGGCACCCGGCGCATGTCGTCGATGAGCTCCGCCGCCGCACGCACGAGGTGACCGTCGTCGAGCCCTGGTCGCTGGGTCGTCTGTCGGCGGTGGCCCGCGACCCGGAGACGGGTGTCCTGTCCGCCGCTGCCAGCCCGCGCGAGATGCGCGCCTACGCCGTGGGCCGCTGAGGGGTCACGTTCCACGAGTGTGGTCGGGCGCAGGCGGGACACCGCATGTCTTACGTGTGGACGTGAGCCGTCGCTGCCCCCTTCGACAAAACCCACTAGTAGTGAGTTTTGGTCATCCCGTACGGCGTGTCGCTGATCAAAACGCACTACTAGTGGGTTTTGTCTCCGACCACCCTGCGCGCGGGCGGGACGTCTTTCCAATGTCTTACGGACCATGTCAGGGTCTCGACCTCGATCCCGGCGACGGTGAGCATCGGTGTCGGGCGGGTGCATCCCACCGCCGGCCAGGTCGCCGAATTCGAGGAGAGCAATGAAGCCCAGACTGCGTCTCGCGGGCGTCGGCGGAGTCGCCATCGCCACCAGCGTGCTGTTCGCCGTCCCCGCAGCGGCGACGTCGGACGTGCTCCCGAACCATCACTCGGGCGCGGTGTTCGTCCAGACCGACAACCCGAGCGGCAACGCCGTCGTCGCCTACCGCCGGTCGGCGGACGGCACCCTGCACCAGCGGAACACCTATTCGACCGGTGGCCTCGGCGGCGTCCTCGACGGGTCGGTCGTCGACCACCTGGCCTCCCAGGGCTCGCTCGCCGAGGACCGGTCCCGCAGCCTGCTCTACGCCGTGAACGCCGGGAGCGACACGATCACCGCGTTCACGGTGCACGGCGACCGCCTGACCCGGCAGCAGGTGACATCGTCCGGTGGATCGTTCCCCGTCGGCATCGCCGTGCACGGCCGGCTCGTCTACGTCCTCAACGCCCGCGACGGCGGGTCCGTGCAGGGTTTCCTCCGCGTGGGAGACCACCTGCTGCGCATCCCGGCATGGCACCGTGCGCTGGGACTCGATCCGACCCAGACGCCGGAATTCACGCACACGCCCGGCCAGGTGACGTTCACCCCGGACGGCTCGCGACTCGTCGTCACCACGAAGGCGAGCGGCAACGCCATCGACGTCTTCCGCCTGAACGGGCTGCGCGGCCCGTCGGCCCGGCCGGTCGTGAACGTGGAGCCGGACACGGTCCCGTTCGCGCTGACCTACGACGCCGGTGGCCACCTGGTCGTCACCGAGGCGGGTACCAACGCGGTCGCCACCTTCCGGCTCCACCGCAACGGCACCCTCGGCCCCATCACTGATGCCGCGACCGGCCAGGCCGCGACCTGCTGGATCCTGCGCGTCGGCCCGCACTTCTACGCCTCCAACGCCGGCAGCGGCAACGTCTCCGGCTACCGGGACCACGGCGACGGCGCACTCGCTCCGCTGGGCACCACCGCCACCGATCCCGGCACCGTCGACTCGGCCGCATCCTCCGACGGCCGCTACGTCTACGTCCAGACCGGCGCCAACGGCATCGTCGACGAGTACCGCGTCGGCGGTGGCGGGGCGCTCGTCGCGCTCGGCGCGGTCACGGTCCCGGACTCGGTCGGCGGCGAGGGCATCGCCGCCTCCTGATCGGGGGGCCATTGCGGCGGCGGCGGCCGGCATTGCCCGGTCGGCGCCGCCGCAGTGATCGGTCGCAGCGATAGGGTCGTCGCCGGATCGTCACCGTGGGACGGAGAGCGCAGATGAGGATCACGGCCGTCGAGGCGGTTCCGGTCGACCGGTACCTGCTGACCCTGGTGCACACCGACGCGGGCATCACCGGTGTCGGCGAGTCCGGCACCTGGGGGCACCTGGAGGCCTCGCGGGCAGCACTCGAGAAGTTCGGCGACTACCTGGTCGGGCAGGACCCCCGCCGCATCGAGCACCACTGGAACGTCATGTACCGGTCGTCGCACTTCCGCGGTGCGGCGATCATGGGTGCGCTCTCGGCGATCGACATCGCGCTGTGGGACATCAAGGGCAAGGCGCTCGGAGTCCCCGTGTACGACCTGCTCGGTGGCCGGTGCCGGGACAAGGCCCGCGTCTACGGCCACGTGTTCGGCTCGACCACCGAGGAGTTGGTGAGCGGGTGCGTCGCGGCCAAGGAGTCCGGCTTCACCGCCGTCGGTCACCTCACGCCGTTCCTCGACGAGGCGATCGACGAGCCCTACTTCGAGACCCACGCGAAGAAGATGGGTACGGCGATCGACCGCGTCCGCCGGTACCGCGAGGCCGTGGGAGACGACGTCGACCTGTGCATCGAGATCCACCGACGGCTCACCCCCGCCGAGGCCGTGGTCCTCGCGCGCGGCATCGAGGCGTACCGCCCGATGTTCTACGAGGACCCGATCCTGCCGGACAACTTCGACGCGATGGGGTGGGTCGCCGACCGCATCTCGATCCCGATCGCCACCGGCGAGCGGCTGCACACCATCCAGGAGTTCGAGATGCTCCTGGCGCGCGGCGCGGTGCAATACGTCCGTCCCGACGTCTGTCTCGCCGGAGGCATCACCGGCACGAAGAAGATTGCCGCCCTCGCCGAGGCGCGCAACGTCCTGGTCGTGCCGCACAACCCGCTGTCGCCGATCAGCACCGCGGCCTGCCTGCAGATCGCGGCGTGCATCCCCAACTTCGCGATCCAGGAGTATCCCCTGGGCGAGGCGGTGCCGCCCAAGAGCGCGATGGTCACGACCCCGCTCGCGGTCAAGGACGGCTTCCTGCTCATCCCCGACGGTCCCGGCCTCGGCATCGAGTTCTCCCCCGAATCCGCCCGGCAATACCCCGCGGTGCCGCGCCCGGTCGGGGCACGGCTGCACGAGGACGGGTCGGTCGTCGATCAGTAGCCCGGTCAGGTGCTGTCCTCGGAGGTGACCGGTTCGAGCAGGTCCGCGACCTCCGCATGGTCCTGGTAGCGGGCCCAGCCGAGCGGGGTGGAGTCGAAGCGCTGGTCGCGGATGTCGGGGTCGGCACCGAGGCGGAGAAGGGTCCGGGCCAGTTCGACGTCCCCCGACTCCGCGGCGCCGTGCAGAGCGGTGTGCCACGGATCCTCGACGGGTACGTCGGTCCTGCCGCGGGCATTGACGTCGAAACCGGCGGCGACGAGCAGTTCGACCGCACCCGCATTACCTGACGCCGCCGCCCAGACGACCAGAGCCGGGCGGGCCGCGCGGGCCGCCTCGACGACCCCGGGATGTGCCGCCTGCACCCGGTCGAGGCCCGTGCGGTCGGCCGCGAGCGCGGCGGCGATGTAGGCGTCGACCGGCTCGAGGGTCGGGGCCGGCAGGCCGTGTGCGACGAGCAGGTCGACCAGCGGGGCGTGCCCGGTGGTGGCCGCCAGCGCGACGGCGGTGACGCCGTCGTCGAACGGTGCGGCGGCGTCGACGCCGTGGGCGAGGAGCAGCTCCACCCGCTCGGCCATCCCGTGGCTCACCGCCCAGCGCAGCTGACCACGGACCATCTGCTCCGGGGAATCGAGGGCGGCGCCGAGCCGCCGGTGCCAGGGTCCGCCGGCGCCGGTGCCGAGGCCGAACTCGAGGAGCAACCCGAGGTGGTCGTTGTCGGCTCCGAACATGCGGTTGTAGAGCGCCTGCGCGTCGTTGGGGTCGGCTCCCGCCTCGAGCAGCAACCGGGCGAGGTCGAGGGAGTGCGGGTGGCGGGGTTGGCGGACCGGGCCCTGCTCGCCTTCGCCGAACACCCCGGTCAGCACGGTGAACGGGCTGGCCAGCCCGTGCCAGAGGTAACCGGCGTCGACGTCCGCGCCGGCGTCGAGAAGGAGGCGGGCCGAGTTCAGGACCGCATCGCGGGAAACGTCCGGGTCGTGGCGGGCGTAGGCGAGGTAGAGCAACGGCGTCCACCGGTACGGGCCGCCTTCCCGCCGCGCGGCATCCGGGTCGGTGGCGAGCAGGCGCCGGACGGATTCGACATCGGCAGCGGCTGCCGCCGCGAAGATGTCGTCGTCGGTGAGCTCCGGCCGCTCGCCCAGGATCTGACGGGCCCGGTCCCTGCGCTCGGGGTTGTCGTAGTCCTCGTAGGACAGGCAGGCGAGCCGGAGGAACTCGTCGGCGAGCTGGCCCGGTTCGACGTCTCGGGGGTAACGGCTGTAGCGCTCGACCACCTCGACGTAGCGCTTCAGCGGTGTCCAGCTGGAGAACCCGTAGCGGCGGGCGACGACGAGGCGGGCGTCGCTCAGCGGGAATCCGCCAGAGCCGTCAGGTCCGAGTCCGACGGGATGACGGTGGTCGACTTCCTCGAGCGCCTCGGGACTGCCGGCCCGCACCGCGCGCTGCAGATCCTTGGCCTGGTTGCCAAGCTGCTCGAGATTCGGGCGGTCGGGCAGGGGAACGGTCGGCATGACGACTCCTCTCGTATGCCTGCGGTCCGCATCGCCAGGCCGAAAGGAGGGAAAATCGTGGTCGCGCAATCGTCGTCTCAGGTGGGCTCTGCCCTGTCCGCGGACCGGAGGCCCCCTGCGGGCCCGTCCAGACAGTAGCCTGGTTCCGGCCCGGCCCGCCAGCAGACGATGCGCCGTGATGGTGGACTGCGCGCCCACCTGCATGGAGACGATCGAGAGGGGCAGCGGCGGTGCGGCGATTCGAGGACCGGGTTGCGGTGGTCACCGGCGGTGGCCGGGGTATCGGCCGGGCGATCGCTCTGCGCCTGGGCGCGGAAGGCGCGGCCGTGCTCGTCGCCGACCTCGACCCGGCAAGCGCGGACGAGGCGTCCCGCGCGGTCGCACAGGCCGGCGGACAGGCCGTCGGAGTGGAGTGCGACGTCACCGGCCGGAAATCGGTCGACGCGGCGATGGCCACCGCCGCCGAGACGTTCGGCGGCGTGGATGTCCTCGTCGCCAATGTCGGCATCGGTTCGGGAACGTCGTTCGAGGACATCGACGAATCGACGTGGGCGCATGACGCCGTACCGACGTTGCACGGCACGGTGCTGAGCATCCAGGCGGCGTTGCCCCACCTGATGAGGTCACCGGCCGCATCGGTCGTCATGGTCGGCTCGGTCAACGGGCTCGCCGCATCGGGTGATCTCGTCTACTCGACCGCCAAGGCGGCGCTGCCCGTTCTCGCCCAGAACCTGTCAGTCATCTATGGCGGGCGACTGATCGCTGCGCGGGACCCGGCCGCCAACCCCGTCCGCTTCAACGTCGTCGCCCCAGGCACCATTCGCACCCGGGTCTGGGACGACCAGCAGGATTCCCTTGCCGCCATCTCCTCGCTCTACCCGACCGGCCGGATCGGTGAGCCGGAAGACGTGGCCGCCGCGGTGGCGTTCCTCGCCTCGGACGACGCAGCGTGGATCACCGGGGTCGTGCTTCCGGTCGACGGCGGGCTCCTCACCGGGCCGTCGTTGGCGTTCTACAACGCCAACGACGCGGCGCTCACCGATCCCCCGCAGGCCCGGTGACTCCGGAGGTTCGGCCTGGGGCTGCCGGCGGCTACTCCCTGTTGCCCTGGCGTGCAACCGCGACGATGGCCGGGGCGAGCGTCAGCCACAAGCCGATCGTCACCACCATCGAGGTCACATAGCCGAACGGGCGAACGCCGGTATCAGCCGACACCGCCCCGGCGAACAACATCAACACCCAGGCACTGACGAAGAACGCCGGGCCCGCGGACAGTACCCTGAAAAAGCCCATCTTTCCCTCCCCGAATACCTGGCCGACCTAGAGCAGCGTGTCCATCCGGACCGGTTGGCCGGAATCCAACGACGTCAGCGCCGCGTGGATCATCGCGACCACCGTCAGGCCGTCCTGGAACGTGCACTCGGGCGGCGTGCCCTCGCGTACGCAGTCGACGAAGTAGCGCATCGGCGCGTAGAGGTAGTGGTTGAGCTTGCCGTAACGGTCCCGCCGCCCGACCGGCACCCAGGGGTAGGAGAACCTGTCGGTGGCGAAGGAGATCCCGGAGTAGTCCTGGTCGTAGTCGACCTTGCCCTTGTCGCCGTAGAGCGACATGTGGCAGTCGAGAACGCTCGGGTTGGCGTTCGGGATGACCCAGGACGTCTCGAAGGTGATGTTGCAGGTGTCGAACTCGACGGTCGTCTGCATGGCGTCCCAGGTGTCCACACCCTTGGCCTCGAGTATCCCGCGGTGGCCGGTGGCGTAGACCCGCCGCGGTTCCTGGTCGATGATCCATCGCATCAGGTCCATGGTGTGCGGGTAGAGGAACCAGTGCGGACCTGATCTGCCCGCCCAGCTCAACCAGTTCTCGGCAACGTCGATCGCATCGCTGAGCCGGATATAGCCCATCACCGGCCGGCCGAGGTCACCGCGTTCGACCGCCTCCTTGACCATGCACCATTGCGGGTCCCAGCGGAGGTGGAAGTCGACCATCGCGAATGCGCCACTTGCATCGGCAAGGCCGGCGAGCTGCTTCGCCTCGGTGAGGTCGGTGGTCAGCGGCTTTTCGACGAGCACGTGCTTTCCGGCCTTCAGCAATGTGCTCACCGGAGCGAAGTGGGCGAAGTCAGGTGTCGCCACGCTGAATGCGCTGATATCGCTGCTGGTGAGCTCGCCTATGTCGGTCGTCCAGTCGCAGTGGTACTTCTCCCCCGTTTCCTTGGCGAGCTGCTCATCGAGGTCGCACACGACCGACAGGTCCGCGCGGTCGTAGTCGTCGTAGACGAGCGGGTGGTTCTGGCCCCACATGCCGAGGCCGACGACGCCGACCTTCACTCGTTCAGGCACTCTTCCTCCTCGAACGTGGTCCAGGGTGAGACTGATCAATCTCCCAGATCTGTCCGGGCCGCGCGACCATCATGACCTCGTCGCTGGCAGGGAATCGTGGCAGTTCGAATCGTCAGGCGACGAGGGCCCGGCCCCAGAAGTCGTGCTTGTCCCGTACGCCGGGCGGGCAGGCGAACACGGCCGACCCGGTGTGGCTGATGTATTCGTTGAGGGCGTCGTGCACACCGAGCCGGCGTTGCAGCGCCACGAACTGGCGGGCGGGATCCTTCTGGTAGGCGAGGAAGAACAGCCCCGCGTCGAGGCTGCCCGTCGTCGGGTCGATCCCGTCGGTGTAGGAGTAGCCGCGCCGCAGGATCTGGACGCCGTCATTGGTGTCCCGGCTGGCGAGCCGGATGTGGGCGTCGACCGGGATCACCGGCCCGGACGCATCCATCGCCGCAAGATCCGGGACGTCGCTCTCGGCGTGGCCGGTGAGCGGGGCACCGCTTCCCTTCTTCCGGCCGAAGACGTCTTCCTGGTCGGCGAGGAAGTCCCGGTCCCAGCCCTCGATCTGCATGCGGATCCGGCGGGCCACCAGATAGGACCCGCCACGCAGCCATGACTGGTCGCTCTCCCGTCCGACCCAGACGTGGGAATTCATCGTCGGGGTGTCCTCGCCCCGGATGTTGCGGGTGCCGTCCTTGAAGCCCATGAGGTTGCGTGGCGTCGCCTGCGACCTGCTGGTCGTCGACGTACGCCCGAAGCCGAGCTGCGACCACCGCATCGCTGCCGTGCCACTCGCCAGCCGGGAGAGGTTCCGGATGACGTGGAAGGCCACCTGCGGATCGTTGGCACAGGCCTGAATGCCGAGGTCGCCCCCGCACCGCGTCCGGTCGAGCTCGTCTCCGGGCAGCGCGGGTAGGTCGGTGAGCGCGGCCGGACGGCGGGCGGCCAGGCCGAAGCGGTGATCGAACAGCGACGGGCCGAAGCCGATCGTGACGGTGAGCGCCGACGCCGGCAACCCGACCGCCTCGCCCGTGTCGGCCGGGGGCGCCTGCGCGTCGCTCGAGCTCCCGGGCACCTGCCGGCCCGCGGTCATCGCCGCCGCGGCGGCGGTCCAGGTGCGCAGCAGGTCGACCAGATCGGCCCGGCTGGTGCTGGTCAGGTCGAACGCGGCGAACGCCAACCGGTCCTGCGCGGCTGTGCCGATCCCGGCCTGGTGGTCGCCGTGGAACGGCACGGCCGCCGCGGCCGGCGACGTACCGCCCCCCGACGCGTCGGAATCCGCGCAGCCGGCCGCGGCTCCGACCGCGACTCCGGCGCCGGCCAGCCCGAGGCCGCCCAGAAATCCGCGCCTCGACATTCCCGCAGGGCACGTCTGCCTACCCACTGAACGTTCTCTCCCTCTCGGTCTGTCCGCTCACACGATCGCCGGCGCGACCTTGCTGAGCGACTCGGCCAACGCGTTGACCAGCGTGGTCAGGTGACGCCGGTCCGGCGTACCGACGGTGGAGTAGTTCACGAAACCGTGCGCAGTGCGGTATGTGCCCAGTGCCGCCGAGACCGCCGCGAACTGCCGGGTGATGGTCGACGCCAACCGCGGCTGCGTTTTCTTCAACGCCGGCTCCAGCGACAGGAATGCCCTCTGGGCGCCGTCCAGGTTGGCCTCGAAGTCCCACAGGTCGGTGTGGCTGTAGCGCTCCTCCTCGCCGGTGATCTTGCTCTTGGCGACCTCACCGAGCAGGTCGACCGAGCCGTTGGCGATCTGCGCCGGCTGGAGTTTTACCGTTGCCACCTTGCGCTCGAGCGTGGCCACGTCGGCCGCAAGCTTGTTCGCGATCGGTGTCATGCCAGCGAGTGAATGGTCCTGCCAGAGCGCCTTTTCGATGCGGTGGAAACCGGTCCACTGGGCGGGATTCGCGACGTCGTTGATCCGCGCGTCGATCGCGGGATCCAGGCCGCCGAAACTCTCGGCGACCGGCTCGACCGCCTCGTAGTACGCGCGGGTGGGGGCGTAGAGCGCCTTGGCCCGCGCCACGTCGCCGGCCTTGACCGCAGCCACGAAACGGTCCGTCGCCGGGACGAGCTTGTCGACCTCGGCGACGACGTAGCGCTGGTAGGAGGCCACCGCGGCAGCCAGCTCCGGCTTGCCGTGATCGGTGCTCCTGGCCCCGGACACGGTCAGCGTGGCGTGGTCGGCAGCGGCGTTGGGGCAGTTCACGACGTAGCGGCCCGGGTCGAGGCGCAGGCTGAAGCTGCCGGAGAGGCCGGGGGTGAGGTTTTCCTTCTCGCCCAGGATCCGGTTCCCGGCCATCACCTCGGCCTCGCTCACCTTGTTGGTGTTGTCGTTGCGCACGGTGAAGGTCAGCGGGCCGGCCGGCACGGTCGCCGGCTTCGGTGCGCAGCCGTCGTCGGTCAGCACGATCTCGACATCGCCCGCGCCCTTGGCCGAACCGGCCGCCTCGTCCTTGTGCGTGCCGCAGCCGGCGAGGACGCCGGCGAGCATGCCGACGGCAGCAACTCCGGTCAACACCCGGGTCGGGACGCTCACGCCTGCGCCGACACGGTCGGCCGCTCGCCCGTGGCGGCTGGACGACGGCGCTGCGGCCAGGCGACGAACAACACCATCGGGACGGCGTAGATCACCCATCCCAGGGTTTCGATGACGGTCGGATAGGCCTGGATGCCGAGTACGCCGGTCAGCAGCGACTCGACCGGCGTACCGGGCCGGACCAGCCACGACAGGTCCATCGCCCGGGACTGGCCGAACTGGATCCACCCGGCCTCGAACGCCGTATGCAGCGCGGTCATCACCAGCCCGGCGGCGACCAGGACGAGGACGAGTCCGGTGACCCGGAAGAAGCGGGCCATGTTCAGTCGCACGCCACCGCGGTAGATGCCGTAGCCGATGACGACGGCAACGATGACGCCGAGCACGGCACCGATCGCGGCGAGCAGCGCGTTGCCGCTGGCCTGGAAGGTGGCGAGCAGGAAGACCGCGGTCTCGAAGCCCTCCCGCATTACAGCGAGAAATGCCATCGCGACCAAGGCATTGGCCGAGCCGCGGGCGAGCGCGTCGGCGGCGGCGCCTTCGAGTTCGCCTTTCATGCTCCGGGCGTGGCCCCGCATCCAAACGATCATGAAGGTGACCATGGCGACCGCGAACAGTCCGACGACGGTCTCCAGGCCCTCCTGCTGAGCCTGCGGGAGGCTCTGCTCGACCACCTGGAGGACCACGCCGATGCCGATACAGATCGCCACGGCGGCCCCGACGCCCACCCAGACCTGACGCAGGGCGTCGCGTCGGCCGTGGCGGCCGAGGAAAGCCGCGATGATGCCGACGATCAGCGACGCCTCGAGCCCCTCCCGTAGTCCGATCACGAACGTGGCCAGCACAGGGTCCTCCTCGATGGACAGCAAGTTAGGGAAGCCTAACCTAAAGATCCCCGGGTCTGTCCATCCCCGTCGGGCGCGCCATGCTGACGCGATGCGGATCCATCTGGACACCGACCTCGGCGGGGATACCGACGACCTTTGCGCCCTCGCGATGCTGCTCGGCCGGCCCGACGTGGAGCTGGTCGGCATCACCACGGCGATCGACCCGGGCGGGCGACGGGCCGGATATGTCCGGCACTGCCTCGAGCTGGCCGGGCGGAGCGAGATCCCGGTCGAGGCCGGCGCCGAACTCTCCCTGAGCACCCTCGCCTCGGCCGACCCGGTCATCGGCGACGAGCGCTACTGGCCGGCGGACATCCCGCCCCGCCCGGCGCCGCCGGGAGCGGCCCCCGACCTGCTCACCCGCAGCATCGAGGCGGGGGCGACCGTCGTCGCGATCGGCCCCTACACCAACCTCGCCCTGCTCGAGGTCGCCCGGCCCGGGAGCCTGCGGCGGGGTCCGGTGGTGGCGATGGGCGGCTGGATCGGGCCTCCGGCCGACGGGCTACCGGCATGGGGGCGGGACATGGACTGGAACGTGCAGTGGGACACCCGGGCGGCCCAGATCGTCGCGGCCACCGCCGGATCGCTCACGCTGGCAACCCTGTCGGCGACGATGAACGGTCAGCTGCGCGCCGCCGACCTGCCGAGGCTCCGGGCGTCCGGGCCCTTGGGCGCACTCATCGCCCGGCAGGGCGAGGCCCACGAGGCGGACTACTCGATGAACGACCTGGGTCGGGCGCACCCGGGCCTGCCCGATGATCTGCTGAACTTCCAGTACGACCCGGTCGCCTGCGCGGTGGCGCTGGGCTGGCCGGGCGGCACCGTCGAGGACATGCGGCTGCGCGTGTCGATGGACGGCGACCTCCTGCGGTTCGAGCCGGACCCCGCCGGACGGACCACCCGGGTCCTCGTCGACGTCGACGGGGCGCGGTTCGCCGAGACCTGGCTCACCGCCGTCGAGCACGCCGACCGCGGCCGGGGCTAGCGGTGCTGACGGCGAATCTGCTGCGGCGCGACGGCTCCGACCGGCGGGTCGCCAACGTCGAGCTCTTCTTCGACCTCGTCTACGTCTTCGCGGTCACCCAGCTCTCCCATCACCTGCTCGCCCACCCGACCGCCACCGGCGCCGGGCAGACGGCGCTGCTGCTGGCGATGGTCTGGCTGGTCTGGGTCTACACGACGTGGGTCACCAACTGGCTGGACCCGGAGCGGATCCCGGTCCGGTCGATGCTGCTCGTCTTGATGCTCGCCGGCCTGGTGCTGTCGGCCGGGCTTCCGGAGGCGTTCGGCGACCGCGGCCTGTGGGTCGGCGGAGCGTATGCGGCGATGCAGATCGGGCGGAGCATCTTCGCGGTCGCCGGGCTGGCCAATCAGCGACTGCAGCGCAACTTCCAACGCATCCTCGCGTGGTGCGTGCTCAGCGGCGCCCTCGCGATCGCCGGCGGCGTCGCCCACGGGAGCGCTCGGGCCGGATTCTGGATCGGCGCGGTCGCCGTCGACCTGCTCGGCGGCGCGGTGGGCTTCTTCACGCCCGGGCTCGGCCGATCCACCACCGCGGACTGGACGATCTCCGGCAGCCATCTCGCCGAGCGGTGCCAGGCGTTCATCCTGATCGCGCTCGGGGAGTCGGTGGTGGTGATCGGTAGCACCGTGTCCGGGCTCCCCGAGATCACCGGCGCGGAGGTCGGCGCCCTGCTCGCCGCGTTCGTCGGTGTGGTCGCGCTGTGGTGGATCTATTTCGCCCGCAGCGCGGACGCCGGGGCCCGAACGATCGACGCGTCGTCCGACCCCGGACGGCTCGGACGCTCGGCGTACCACGGCATCCACCCGATCATGGTCGCGGGAATCATCGTGACCGCCGCCGCCGACGAGCGGGTGCTCACCGAGCCGACCGCCACGACGTCCGCCTCGACGGCGTACCTGATCCTCGGGGGGACCGCGCTCTTCCTGGCCGGGCATGCCGCGTTCAAGGCGACCGTGTGGCGCGTCGTGCCCTGGACCCGGCTGGCCGCGATCGCCGTACTCGGCCTGCTGGGCATTGCGGCGACCTCGATGACCGCACTGGCGCTCGGCGCCGCGACCTCGGCCGTCGTCGTACTCCTCGCCGTGAGCGACGGGGCCTGGCCGGCTCAGCCGGCCAGCATGGCCCGTCCGTAGTAGTCCGACGGGCCGCGCACGCCGGGCAGCGAGAAGAAGTAGCCGCCGCCGGTCGGGCTGATGTAGTCGACCAACGGTTCGTCGATCAACCGGCGCTGCACCGCTTCGAACTGGGTCGCGATGTTGCGTTGGTGGCAGGTGAAGAGCAGGCCCATGTCGAGATTTCCGTCGAGGTCGATCCCTCGGTCGTAGTTGTAGCCGCGGCGCAGGATCCGGCTGTCGGCGGCAGCGGGTGTCCGGGGATTGGCCAGCCGGATGTGCGCCGTCATGGGGATCACGTCGCCATGCGGATCGCTGCCGTAGCTGATCGGGTCCTGCTCGGAATTCCCCGAGAGCGGCGCTCCGGAGTCCTTCCGCCGGCCGAACATCTGCTCCTGCTCCACTGTGGACACCCGGTCCCAGAATTCGACCAGCATGCGGATGATGCGGACCACCTGGTAGCTCCCGCCTGTAGCCCACCGGGGTTCGTCACCGCCGCCGCGCACCCAGACCAGCCGATCCATCTCCGCGCGGTCGTTGACGGCGGGGTTGGAAATCCCGTCCCGGAAGCCCATCAGGTTGCGCGGCGTTCCGGACGGACGGGGCCGGCTGGAGAAACCGTCGGCCCGCCACCGCACCTGCATCCCCCCTCGGGTCACCCGGGCGACCTGACGGAGTGCGTGCAGCACGGTGTCGGCGTGCGGGGCGCGCAGTGTCAGCACCAGGTCCCCGTGGCACCGCGCCTCGTCGAGGTTGTCGTTGGGAAAGGTCGGCATCGGCGTCAGCGTCGCCGGGCGGATGCCCGCCAGGCCGAACCGGTGGTCGAACAGGGAGGCTCCGACGCCGACGGTCACCGTCAGGCCGTCGGCCGGAGCGCCCGGTCCGAGTAGGCCGTTGTCGGCCGGCGGCGCGGCTGGATCCGTCGGCACGGAGGTGCCGCCCGTCGTCAGCTGCCTGACCTGCTCGGTGAGAGTCCGCAGCAGCGAGCGGAGTCCGCGCCGGTCGGACGCCGTGACGTCGAAGGAGACGATGGCGCAGTGCGGCGCCGGCTTCGGAAGGATGCCGGCCTGGTGGGCGCCGTGAAAGGACTCGGTCGCGACGGTGGCGTCCGGACGTCTGTCGGCGGCGCCGGCCGGCTCGCTGGTGGCGAGGCCGCCGGTGAACAGACCGCCGAGAGTCAGCCCACCGGCCGCGGCACCCGCGCGGATGAACCGCCGTCGGTCCAGCCCGGTCCGGCTCGGCGCACCGTCGTGCCCGTCGGTGCCGGGGTGCTGTGCTGGACAAGTCATCGTCGGGGTCCTGTCGGGGTATCGGAGCGGGTACGACGACGGCGGCGGTTAGGTCGGAGCGGTCGACGGCGGCATCTGCAGCGTGCCCGGAATCAGGGCGAGTTCCTCGAGCGCCTGCGACAGCGCGGCATTCAGCCGTTCCCGCGTCGCGGTCGTCAGCATCGACAACGGCGTCCATCGGTACGGCGTCCGCCGGAACGTATCCAGCACGTCGGCGACCCGGGTCAGGTCGGCGTAGGACGTCGCCAGCAGCCGCGGGTTGCGCTGACGCAGCGGCTCGGCGAGCGCACCGATGACCAGCCGGGCGCCGTCGACGTTGGCCCTGGCGGTGGCCAGATTGCTGTGGGCCCCCTGGTCCGTGTCGCCGGTCAGCTCGAACTGCAGGGTGTTCTCGAGGATCTCGTGGGCCCGCAGTGGAAGGTCGCCCGGGTTGGTGGCCAGCGTCGCGAACCTCGCCCGGAGGCGGCGTACCGCCGCTGCCAGGTCGGTGGCCACCGGTCGCAATGCCGCGGGGGATTCGCCGTGCCACAGGCCGTGCTCGAGCCGCAGGAACCCGGTGAACCGCGGGGAGGCGGCCCGTCCTGGCAGACCGTCCGGCCGGCCGTTGATGCGCGCGTCCAGGTCGCCGAACGTGCCGTAGGCGGCGCCGAGTCGTTCGTAGTCGAGATGCGCGGGCAGCCACCACCGGCGCGCCGCGGCCAACCGACCGCGCCGCACCGCGTCGGCGAGCCGGTCCGTCGCCGTCACGAGCGGGCCGAGCCGGGCCGCGACCTCCCCCCGGTAGGTCGTCACCGCCCCGGTGATCTCCCCGGCCGAAAGAGGCACGATCGGTCGCGCCTGCGTTCCGCCCGGTCCCCGCACCGTGTGCACCGCGGACACCGACGCGCTCCCCTGCAGCGGCACGCAGCGGAAGCGGTACCGACCGGCGGGTACGACGGTGTCGAGCGGGCGCCGGGTCCGGGCCGCCAGTTCCCAGATCTGCCCGTAGATATCGCCGTTCTCGGCATCGACGAGCGACACCCGCACCTCGTCGGCACTGCCGTTGTCGACGACGTAGTGCTGGATTCCGGCAGCGGGCGGGGTCCAGCCGGCGGCGCACCGGCCGGCGTCCACCCGGAGGGCGTGCACCTGTGGCGGGGCCGTCGCGGCGTTCGCTGCACAACCCGCCAGTCCGGAAGCGACGACCAGCGCAGCCGCGGCCGGCACAGCCGCGGCTCGCACTCCCGCAGCCGTCCGCACCGGACCACGGTGCTGATCCGGCCCGCCGTCGCGCAAGTCCCGTCGCCCAATGTTCATCTCGTCGTCGTCCGGTGACCACCGGGGTGACCGGCCTGCCCGGCAGCGTCTGCACCGCCGTGACGGAACCGTTCGCGGCAGGGACTCAGGAGTGAGGGGCCAGTGTGAAACGAGTTCTGCTCCCGGCGGCCGCCGCGGTCGTCGTCGCCAGCGCCGGGGTGACCGTGGGCTTGACCCAGGCGACCGGATCGGCGGCGACCCCGATCAGCCGCGCGGCGAACGGTGTCGCCGTCGCCGACCACAGCGTCACCCACCGCACGACGACACCGATCAAGCATGTCGTGGTCATCTTCGACGAGAACGTCTCGTTCGACCACTACTTCGGCACGTACCCGAATGCCGCGAACCCCACGGGCGAGCCGAAGTTCGTCGCCAAGCCGGGGACACCGTCGGTCAACGGGCTGAATTCGACGTTGCTGCACAACAATCCGAACTCCGCGCAGCCCACGCTGCTCACCCGCGACCAGGCCGTCACCTGCGACCAGAACCACGCCTATCTTCCGGAGCAGCAGGCGGTCGACCACGGGCTGATGGACAAGTTCGTGCAGTTCACCCAGTCCGGCGACTGCTCGGCCACCTACACCGGCGAATACTTCCGCCCGGGCCTGGTCATGGACTACTACGACGGCAACACCGTCACCGGGTTATGGAACTACGCGCAGAACTTCGCGATGTCCGACAACTCCTATGACACGACCTTCGGCCCGTCGACACCGGGAGCACTCAACCTGATCTCCGGCCAGACCCACGGCGCGACGGCCACCGGCACCGGCGCGCCGATCGCGAACGGGACGCTCTACGGCGACGCCGACCCGACGCTGGACGGGTGCGGCAAGGGCACCACCGTGAAGATGAGCGGCAAGAACGTCGGCGATCTCCTCAACGCCAAGAAGATCACGTGGGGCTGGTTCCAGGGCGGCTTCGCCCCGACCAGCCGCTCGACGGGCGGCACCCCGGTGTGCGGGGCGACGCACGCCAACGTCGCCGGGAGCCAGGTGGCCGACTACAGCGCCCACCACGAGCCGTTCCAGTACTACGCCTCGACCGCCAACCCCAAGCACCTTCCGCCGTCGTCGGCGGGAATGATCGGTCACACCGACCAGGCCAACCACCAGTACGACCTCAGCAGCTTCTGGACGGCGGCCGACTCCGGTCACCTCCCCGAGGTCAGCTTCCTCAAGGCTCCCGCATACCAGGACGGGCACGCCGGGTACTCCGACCCGCTGGACGAGCAGACGTTCCTGGCCAACACCATCAACCACATCCAGCTCCTCCCGCAGTGGAAGAACACCGCGGTCGTCATCAACTACGACGACTCCGACGGCTGGTACGACCACCAGATGGGGCCGATCGTGAACGCGTCCGACGACCCCGCCAACGACGCCATCGGGGGTGCCGGGAACTGCGGTACGCCGGCGCCGGGGGCCTACCTCGACCGGTGCGGATATGGTCCCCGCCTGCCCATGCTGGTGATCTCGCCGTACGCGAAGCGCAACTACGTCGACAGCGCGGTCACCGACCAGTCGTCGATCCTGAAGTTCGTCGAGACCAACTGGTCGCTGGGGACCATCGGTGACCAGTCCTTCGACGCCAAGGCCGGACCGCTCGACGGCATGCTCGACTTCAGCAAGCGTGGGTCCACCAGGCCGCTGCTCCTCGACCCGTCGACCGGCGAGGTCACCCGCCACGTCACGCTGCATCGCTGATCGAGCACCACCCCCGGCGTGCCTCGCCGACCGGTCCAGGTCGGCGGGGCACGCTGTCGTTCAGGGGGTGTTCCGGCGGCTGCTGCTCCTCACCGACTTGCGGCGGGCACCGTCCACAGGTCGACACCGCCGACGCTCGTCGGCGGCTGCCCGAAGACCTTGGTGAAGAGCGCGACGACCTCGGGCTGGTTGTCGGTCGGGCCGACGACGACCGTGCGCACCTGGTGCGAGCGCAGTACGCCGAGGATGTTGTTGCGCACCCCGGACGTGACGGTGATGGTCGCGGCGTGGGCGATCGCCTCGGAGACCGCGTTCGGCCCGCCCCAGTGCAGACCCGGCACGATCATCCAGCCGTCCATCATCCGGAAACGCATCCCGCCGTTGGCCTGCCAGAGTGACGGGTGCTCGTTGAGCGGACCCACGATGTAGGGGACGACGAGGGCGACCGATCCGGCCGGGATCCGGTCCTGCGCGGCGGTGGTGAAGAACGCCGGGGTCGGGACCGTCGTGAGGCGCAGCCCGCCGGGAATCAGCGACAGCACGACGGCGGCGACCAGCGCGGCGCCTGCGAGCCGCCACCACAGCTGGCGGGCCCGCACGACCTCGTCGACGAACACCGCGACCAACAGCGCGGTGAAGAACGCGATCGCGAAGCTCAGCCGCCCGGGCAGCAGGTTGTCCAGCAACGGCAGCTTGGCCGCCACCGCCCACGGCAGCGGGACGCCCACGTGACCGTTGATGTGCAGGCGCGGGCCGAGAGAGGCCACCACGAGGACGACGACGAGCAGGGCGGCGACCGGTACGACGGGCCGGCGCCGCCACGTCCTGACGACCACCACCAGGAGCAGCAGGACCAGCGGTATCCCGAGATAGCCCGTCCATTCCGAGGCGTTACCCGTGAACGCCGGCTGGCCCACCCCGAGGTCGAGCCACTGGTTGATCGGCCAGATCAGGTTGAGCAGGTCGGTCGAGTAGGTGCCCGGGGCGTGCGCGCCGGGGGCCTTCTGCGGGCCGCGTAGCTGCACGTAGAGCGGATAGCCGGCCAGGATGACGAAGACGACGGCCGCGCAGGCGGCGCCACCGAGGGCGTAGCCGATCCGCGACCGGACGGCGCGCGGGTGCAGGAGACACAGGATCACCACAGCGAAGACGGCCGCCACCACCTCGATGGCGAGCACCTCCTCGGCGGTCAGCAGCTGGCACGCCGCGACCACCCCCAGCAGCCCCCCGATGAGCCAGGAACGGCGGCGCTGCCGCACCAGGAGCTCGTCGACCAGCACGACCGTCACCGGCACCAGTGCGAGCAGCACCAGGTGCAGGTGGCCCGAGGTGTGCAACATGATGAACGGGCAGAAGGCGAAGACCAGGGCACCGACACCGGCGGCCAGGCGGCTGTCGACGTAACGGTGCAGGGCCCAGTAGCTGGTGGCGGTGGTGGCCACCGGCGCGGCGACGATCAGCAGGTTGTAGCTGACCACCGGGCCGGCCAGGGCCGTGATCGGCGACATGAGTACCGACGGGAACACCACCGAGGTGTTCCACATCAGGTTGGTGCCCTGCGGGAAGAGCTGGTAGCTGCTCACCAGCGGGTTGTGGCCGTGCAGGATCTGCGGGATCGCATGCGGCATCCACGCCAGGAACCACATGAAGTACTCCGGGTCACCGGTGTTGCCGCGCCAGCTGTCCCCCGATCCCCACAGGCCGGTCCCGAGGTAGGCGAGGCTGATCCCGGCAGCGATCACCATCACCACCAGCAGCGGCCAGGCCCGCCGGAGAAGGCCGGGCCGCCCTGGCGGCGAGACGTCGGCCGGGCCCGCCGATCCGGGCGTGGCGGGGGGCTGGGCGGGCGACGTACCGACGTCGCTGAGCCGCTGGTCGGCGTCCGGCCTCTCGTGCATTGCCATCCCTACGACGTTCGGGTGTTGCCCCCACCTGAGGGCAGACCCTAACAAGGGCGACCGGCAATCAGCGGGCTCCACGGTCCTGTTGGCCCGTCGGCGGCCACGGCCTCCCGCGGTCGGCCGGTCAGCGGCCGGGCCGGGGCACCGTCCACAGCTGCACCCCGCCGACGGTCGTGGGGGGCCGACCGAGCACCCGGGTGAACAACCCGACCACCGCGGGCCGGTCGTTGGTCGGCCCGACGATGACGGTCCGGACCCGCCGCGCTCGCAGCTCGTTGACCACGGCGTCCCGCACGGCCGGGGTGACGGTGATCGTGGCGGCATGATCGATCGCCACGGAGACCGCGTTGGGCCCACCCCAGTGCAGGCCGGGCGCGATCATCCAGCCGTCGACCATCCGGAAGCGCATCCCGCCGTTGGCCTGCCACAACGACGCCTGCTCGTTGTGCGGGCCTTCGATGTAGGGCACGACGAGTGCGACCGATCCGTCCGGGACCCGCTCCTGGGCGGCGGTGGTGAAGAACGTCGGGGTCGGGATCCTCGTCAGGGGCAACCCGCCGGGAACCATCGACACCGCGACGACGGCGGCCAGTGCGGCGCCGGCGAGCTTCCACCGCGGACTGCGGGCGCGCATGATCTCGTCGACGAACACGGCGATCAGCAGCGCCGCGAGGAACGCGATCGAGACGCTCAGCCGGCCGGGCAGCAGGTTGCTCAGGAGCGGCACGTGGACCAGTCCCGACCACGGCAGGGGGAGGACCTTGTGCCCGTCGACGTGCAGGTGCGGCCCGAAGGACAGCACCTCGATGACGACGAGGCAGATGGCGAGGATCGGCACGAGGGGTCGCCGCCGGCGGGCGACGACCACGACGGCGACCAGCAGCGCGAGCAGCGGAATGCCGAGGTAGGCGGTCCACTCCGAGTTGTTGCCGGTGAACCCCGGGTCACTCTTCACGCCGAAGTCGAGCCACTGGTTGATCGGCCAGACGAGGTTGAGCAGATCGGTCGAGTAGGCCTCGGGAGAGTGGACGCCGGGTGCCCTGCGCGGTCCGAGCAGCTGCACGTAGAGCGGATATCCGGCCAGGACGAGGAAGGTCACCGCCGCGCTGCCGGCGCCACCCAGGACGTATCCGACCCTCGATCGGACGCCGTCCCGGTGCACCAGGCACAACACGATCAGCGCTACGGCCCCGGTCACCAGCTCGATGACCAGGATCTCCTCGCTGGTCAGCAGCTGGCACGCGGCGACGATCCCGAGCAGGCCGCCGACCAGCCAGGAGCGGCGGCGCTGCCGGATCAGCAGCTCGTCCACAAGGACCAGCGTCACCGGCATCAGGGCGAGCAGCGCCATGTGCACGTGCCCGGCCGGGCCGTGCGTGACGATGAACGGGGAGAACCCGAACGCCAGCGCACCCAGCCCGGCGGCCAGCCGGCTGCCGACGTAGCGGTGGAAAGCCCAGTAGCTGGTGGCCGAGGTGGCCACCGGGCCGAGCACGACGAGCAGGTTGTAGGTGACCACCGGGCCGGCCAGCACCGTGATCGGCGACATGAGCACCGCCGGCAGCACCACCGAGGTGTTCCACATCAGGTTGACGCCGCGTGGGAAGAGTTGGTAATCGGTCACCAGGGGGTTGTGGCCGTGCAGGATGGCCTGGGGGATCGCGTGCGGCATCCACGCCAGGAACCACATGAACTGCTCGGGGTCGCCGGGATTTCCGCGCCAGGCGTCACCGCCCGCCCACAGACCGCCCCCGAGATAGGCGAGGCTGAACCCGGCGGCGACGAGCACGACGACCAGCACGGGCCACACCCGGTCGATCAGCCGACGACCCGGCGCGGGGAGGTCCTCCTCGACCGGTACCGCCGGCCGGATCGACACACCGCCCGGAGGCGCGCTCACGGCGGCGGAACGCTGGTGCGCGTCCGACGTGTCCTGCATCGCTGTCCCTACGGGGTGCCGAGCCTGCCTCCGCTTCGAGGTCCAGACCCTAACAAGGCCGACCGGCCGCGGGAGGCGTCCACCGCCTAAGCTGCTGCCCCGGAGCCGTGCCTCGGCCCGTCCGCACATCGTCAGGAGAATCTGTCGTGACTCCGGTCCCCCGCAGCGAGTACCCACGACCCCAGTTCCGGCGCGACGACTGGCTGTGCCTCAACGGCACCTGGGAGTTCGAGATCGACCGGGCCGACACCGGCCTCGAACGCGGTCTCGTCGAGCGTCGGCTGGCCGACGAGATCGTCGTCCCGTTCTGTCCCGAATCGGCGTTGTCCGGTGTCGGGGACACCGACTTCCTCGAGGCCGTCTGGTATCGGCGGACCGTGACGATCCCGGCGGACTGGGACGCCGGGCGGGTGCTGCTGCACTTCCAGGCGGTGGACTACGACGCGACGGTGTGGGCCGACGGGGTCGAGGTCGGCCGGCACCGTGGCGGGTTCACCCCGTTCACCTGCGACCTGGGCGACCGGACCGGCGAGGTGACGCTCGTGGTCCGGGCGCGCGACAGCCGGCACGGCCCGCAGGCCCGGGGCAAGCAGTCCACCCGCTACGAGAACTACGGCTGCCTCTACACCCGCACGACCGGGATCTGGCAGAGCGTCTGGCTCGAGCCGGTGCCCGCCGTCCACCTGCGCCGACCGCGGATCACGCCCAGCGTCGCCGCCGGCGTCGTGCAGGTCACCGCCCCGCTGTCCGCCGGCCGGCCCGGGCACCGGGTGCGCGCGACGCTGCGCGACGAGGCGGGGTCGGTCGCGGACGCCACGGTGGCCGCGGACGTCGACCTCGCCCCGCAGCTCTTCCTCCAGGTCCCCGAGGGCCGGCGCCGGCTGTGGTCCCCGGAGGACCCGTTCCTCTACGACGTCCGGATCGAGCTGCTCGACGGGACGGGCGCGGTCGTCGACGCCGCGGACAGCTACGCCGGCCTCCGGTCGGTCACGATCGACGGCCAGGCCATCACCCTCAACGGCCGGCGGATCTTCCAGCGGCTGGTGCTCGACCAGGGTTACTACCCCGACGGGATCATGACGGCGCCGGACGACGCCGCGCTCGTCGCCGACATCGAGCTGTCCAAGGCGGCCGGGTTCAACGGCGCGCGGCTGCACCAGAAGGTGTTCGAGGAGCGCTTCCTCTACCACGCCGACCGGCTCGGGTATCTCGTCTGGGGCGAGTTCGGCGACTGGGGCTGTGACGTGGGCCCGGCCGGTGACAACCAGCAGCCGGGGGCGACGTACGTCGCCCAGTGGCTGGAGGCCGTGGAACGCGACTACTCCCATCCGGCCATCGTCGGGTGGTGCCCGCTCAACGAAACCCGGCAGACCAGGCACGACCGCACGACGGTGCTCGACGACGTGACCCGGGCGATGTTCCTCGCCACGAAGGCGGCCGACCCGACCCGCCCGGTGCTCGACACCTCCGGTTACTCCCACCGGGTCCCCGAGACCGACGTCTACGACTCGCACGACTACGAGCAGGACCCGGCCACCTTCCGCGACCAGATGGCCGGGCTGGCCCACGGCACGCCGTACAGCAACACCGGGCCGCAGGACACGCCGTGGTCGGTGCCCTATCGCGGGCAGCCCTACTTCTGCAGCGAGTTCGGCGGGATCTGGTGGCGGTCGGAGCCCGACGACGGCGAGTCGTGGGGCTACGGCGAGCGGCCGAAGAGCCTCGAGGAGTTCTACACCCGGTTCGAGGGCCTCACCGGGGCGCTGCTCGACGACCCGCGCATGTTCGGCTACTGCTACACGCAACTCACCGACGTCCACCAGGAGCAGAACGGCATCTACGCCTTCGACCGGAGCCCGAAACTGGACCTCGACCGGATCCGGGCCGCCCAGACACGACCGGCCGCGTTCGAGCGGCGTGATTGACGCCGGGTGTCCAACTGCGACGATGAGGGCATGGCCCCACCGCTCCGCGTCGCGTTCGTCTGTTCGGGCAACATCTGCCGGTCCCCGATGGCCGAAGCGGTGCTGCGCAGGATGCTCGCGGACGGCGGGCTGGCCGATGCCGTCCGGGTCGACAGCTTCGGGCTCGGCGACTGGCACATCGGTGAGCCCACGGATGCCCGCGCCCTGACCGCGCTGCGCCGCCGTGGCTACGACATCGTGCACCGGGCGCAGGTCATCGACCCCCAGGACGTGAGTGAGCAGGACGTCGTCGTGGCCATCGACCGTGACCACGAGCGGGCGCTGCACGGGCTGGCCGCGACGGCCGAGGACGCCAGCAAGATCGTGCTGCTGCGCTCCTACGACGACGACGCCGGCACCGACCTCGACATCCCCGACCCCTACTACGGCCGCGACACCGCGTTCGAGCAGGTGCTGGACCTGGTGGAGGCCGGCTGCCGCGGGCTGCTGGCGGACCTCGAGAAGCGCGTCGCCGGCCGGCCCCTCCGGTGACGGTCGTGCCCGCCGCGCACGAACGATGACGTCGGCCCCCGCGGCCGTCCGGATCGCCGCAGCGACCGGGACCGGCGTCGTCGAGGTCGTCGAGATCGCCGGTGGCGACATCTGCCGCGGCTGGCGGGCCCGCCTCGCCGACGACCGGACCGTGTTCGCCAAGACCCGGGACGACCCGCCGGCCGGCTTCTTCGCCTCCGAGGCGGCCGGGCTGGAGTGGCTGGCCGAGGCAGGCGCCGTACCGCTGCCCGACGTGGTCGCCGTCGGTGCCGACGTACTCGTGCTGTCGTGGGTGGACCCCGGCGTGCCCGCTCCGGGCGGCGCGGACCGCCTCGGCCGGGAGCTGGCGGCGCTGCACCAGGCCGGGGCGGCGTCCTTCGGCGCGGGCTGGCCGGGGTTCGTCGGCACCATCCCGGTCGACAACACGCCGTCCGGGTCGTGGCCGGACTTCTACGCCGGGCGCCGCCTGACTCCGTGCCTGCAGTTGGCCCGTGACACCGGTGCGATCGACGCGGCCGGTGCGGCGGTGATCGAACGCGCGATCGGCCCGGCTCGCCGAGATCGCCGGCCCACCGGAACCGCCCGCCCGACTGCACGGCGACCTCTGGGGCGGCAACGTGCTCTGGGCGGCCGACGGGCGCGGCTGGCTCGTCGACCCGTCCGCCTACGGCGGTCACCGGGAGACCGATCTGGCGATGCTGGCGCTCTTCGGCGCTCCCGGGCTGGACCGGCTGCTGGCGGCGTACGACGAGGCCTTTCCGCTGGCGGCGGGCTGGCGGGACCGGGTCGGCCTGCACCAGGTGCACCCGCTGCTGGTGCACGCCGTGCTCTTCGGCGGCGGCTACGCGGCGCGCGCCGTCACCGCCGCGCGCCGTTACCTCTGACGGTCGTCCGGGCGCGGCGTCAGCGCATTGCACCGCATCGGGTCAACGATATATCGTGATCGCTCATGACGACAACCACAGCACGCCTCGACACCGAGCGACCCGAGCGCTATGTCAAGCAGCTGGTCTCCCACCTCGGCAACCGTCTGGAGACCTCCTCGACCGCTCCCGGTCTCGGCACCGTCCACGTGCCCGACGGGAGGCACCTGCGAACTGACCTCCGACGCCACCGGCATCACGCTCTCCGCCGAGGCCGCGACCGAGGACGACCTGGCCCGGATCCAGGATGTCGTCGCCCGGCACCTGCTCCGGTTCACCGACATCCCGACCCTGACCGAGGACTGGGCACCGGTCGGCTGATGCGGGTGGGCCTCAGGCCGCGGTCGTGCTGCGGAACCGGCGCAGCGCGAGCGGCACACAGACGGCGGTGATGAGCACACACCAGCCGATCATCGCGAGCACCGGGTGCTCCAACTGCCACGAGCCGTGCGAGCGGGTGCCCTGACAGACCTGGCGGACCGCGGCCACGAGAGCGGACAGCGGATCCCACTCGCCGATGACCCGCGGCACCGTCTGCATCCCGCTGATCGGGACGAACGTGCCGGCCAGGAACGACAGCGGGAACACGATCGCGAAGCCGAGGCCCTGCATGCCGTCCGAGCTTCGGATGATCATGCCGAGCAGGACGCCGAACCAGGTGAAGGCGGACAGGCCGAGCAGGACCAGCCCGGCGAGCTCCAGGCCGGTCGCAAACGTCAGGTCCGGCCGCCAGCCGAGCGCGAGCCCGATCCCGATGATGATCAGCATGCCGAGGATCTGCTCGATGATCTGCCCGAGGACCTGGGCGGTGATCACCGACAGCCGGGTGACCGGCAGCGAGCGGAACCGGTCGATGACCCCGTTGGTGAAGTCCGTCGCGGTCGCGACACCCGCACCGATCACCCCGAACGCCAGGCCCTGCCCGACCAGGCCGGGCAACAGGTAATCCTGATAGCGCATGCCCGGGATGTGGATGGCGGAGCCGAAGACGTAGAGGAAGAGCAGGGTGAAGATGATCGGCTGGATCGTCACGTCCGACAGCCGTTCCGGCACCCGGGGAATCGTCCGCAGACTCCGCCCGACCAGCAGCCGGGTCTCGCGGACGTAGCGCACGGCCCGGCCGGGCCGTGCCGGCAGCGGATCGGCGACGGCTGGTGCGGTCACGGCGGTCAGGGCGGTCATGCGGACACCTCGATGGCCTCGTCTGCGGACTGGTCGGGGATCGGTGGCTGCCCGGTGAGGGCGAGGAACGCGTCGTCGAGAGTCGGGCGGCGCAGGGCGAGTTCGTCGACGGGTACCCCGGCGGCGGCGACGACGTCGGTGACGGCTCGCAGGTCGACCGCCTCGCGGGGGGCAGGGATCGAGATCATCCGGCGGCCGGGCGCCACGGTCAGCTCGAAGGCGTCGTCGAGGACCGACACGAGACGGTCGAGGCCGAAGCTGTCGGTGGCGATGACGTCGACCCGTTGGTCGCCGATCTGCGCCTTCAGCTCGGCCGGCGTTCCGGCGGCGGCGGCCCGGCCGTGGTCGATCAGGACGATGCTGTCGGCGAGTTCGTCGGCCTCCTCGAGGTACTGGGTGGTCAACAGGAGGGTGACGCCCTCCCCGACCAGCTCGCGGATGGTCGACCAGACGACCTGGCGGCTGCGCGGATCGAGGCCGGTGGTGGGCTCGTCGAGCACCAGCAACCGGGGCTGGATGACCAGGCTCGCGGCGAGATCGACCCGCCGGCGCTGGCCGCCGGAGACGGACTTCACCAGCTTGTCGCGGAACTCGCCGATGTCGAAGCGGTCGACGAGCCGGTCGGCGATCCGGACGGCACCGGCCCGTCCGTAACCCCGCAGGCGGGCCATCAGCACCAGGTTCTCGTGCGCGGTGAGGTTGGCCTCCAGCGCCGCGAACTGGCCGGTCAGCGAGATGACGCTGCGGACGGCGTCGGCGTCGCGACGCACGTCGTACCCGCAGACAAAGGCCCTCCCGCTGGTCGGCTCGGACAGTGTCGCGAGCATGCGCACGATGGTGGTCTTGCCCGCTCCGTTGGGCCCGAGCAGTGACGCCACCGTGCCGGCGGGGACCTGGAGATCGATGTCGTCGACGGCGGTGAACTCACCGAAGCGTTTGGTCAGGGCCTCGGTGAGGACGGCGAGATCGGAGGTGGTCAACACGGCTCCCTCGGCAGGCGGATCGGATGCGATGAAGGTACAGTGACTAGAAAGATCTAGCAACAGTATTCTCTATCCAGGGAGGCGGCTACCATCCTCGACATGACCCAGCGCGGCGCCGAGCATCCGACCGGTCCCCCGGCGGAGGGGCTGCGCGAGCGGAAGAAGCGCGAGATGCGCCAGCTGCTCTCCGACACCGCGACCGGGATGTTCCTGGAGCGCGGTTTCGACGAGGTGAAGGTGACCGAGGTCGCCGCGGCGTGCGGCGTGTCGGAGAAGACCGTCTACAACTACTTCTCCACCAAGGAGGCACTCCTGCTCGACCGCGAGGAGGACATCGCGGAGAAGATCCAGGCCGAGCTCGGGCCGGGAGCACCAGCCCGCTCGCCGATCGACGCCGCGGTGGAGATCCTCGCCCTGGACCTGGAGACGCTGCGCATGGCGTGGCAGCGCGATGGCGGGCCCCCCGACGGGATGATGCTGTTCCGCCGGTTCGCCGAACTGATCGACAGCACTCCGTCGCTGCGAGCGGCGCAGCGGGACATGATGGATCGGCTCGTGCGGGTGGCGGCGGTGGCGATGGCCGAGCGCGCCGGGGTGAGCCCCGACGATCCCGAACCGCAGATCGCGGCGCACGCCATCCTCGGCCTCTGGCGGATCCAGTTCGGGGCGATGAGGCGCTACGCCGACGGGGAATACACCCCGGACGAGGTCGTCGAGCTGGCGACGGCGGAGGTACGCCGGGCGGCACGCCTGATCGACTCCGGATTGTGGGCCTTCGGCGTCATGGTGCAGGGCGGCACCAGCAGCGAGCAGCTGAAGACCGCGGCCGAGGCTGCGCACCGGGCCGGTAAGCAGGTGGCGACCGCGCTGCGACAGGCCCGCTCCCTCTGGCGGGAGATCCAGCAGGAATCGCAGGCGGGTGGTGACCGTCAGCAGGGGCGCGACCGCCGGGCGGAACGCGCGCAGCGCGAGGAGCGCAAGCGCGAGCAGAAGGCTCAGTGGAAACAGATCGTCCGCGAGCAGCACGAACAGGTGCAGCAGGCACGGCGCGAGATTCAGGAGCAGCAGCGACAGCTCCGGCGCGATCTGCAGCAGTCCGCCCGCGCGTCGCGCGATCCCCGTCGGTAGGCAATCGGACGCCCGGCGACACCGGCCGCGCCCGAGGATTGCGCGTTCCGGCCGGGCCCGATTGGCTGAGGACATGGACGGTCGAGACAGCGACGACCTGCCGGACCACGTTCGCCTCAACCGCGAGGTGTGGGACACCGTTCTCAGCGGGTGGCTCGGAGGGCGCGCGAGGCAGCGGTGGGCGGCCGAACCGCAACGGGGAGTCTGGTCGATCCCCCAGGCCGAGCTCCCCTTCCTGCCGGCAGACCTTTCCGGCAAGGACCTGATCGAACTGGGCTGCGGCACGGCATACGTGTCTGCGTGGTCGGCCCGGGCCGGCGCCCGGCCGATCGGGATCGACAACTCCGCGCGACAACTGGCGATCGCCCGCGCCATGCAGGAGGAGTTCGACCTCAGGTTTCCGCTCGTGCACGGCAACGCGGAGCAGACTCCGTTTCCGGATGCGAGCTTCGACGTGGCGGTGAGCGAGCACGGCGCATCCACACCTGGTGTGACCCGTACCGGCCGGGACGACCCTCCTCCGGGACCAGCGCGGATTGTTCCGCATCGACGAAGGTGACGCTGGCCGAAGAGGTCTGGAAGGCCCGCCTCGTAGCCGATGTCGCGACCGGGCGCGACGACGACACCGACCCGGCTACGTCGTCAGCGACCTGAGCACCCGCATCGCGGCTCGGCCGGCGGATCAGCCTGCTGATCCGTGCGCCCGGCCGATGATCTGCAGCAGCGAACGCGCCGGCTCGGTCAAGGTTGCCGCCGACGGCCAGATGGCCCGGATGTTCCGCCGTAACGCGAGGCCGGCGACCGGGACGGTGACCAACCGCCGGTCGGCGAGCTCTGCGACCACGGCGAGCCGGCTCAGCACGGCCGGCGCCTCACCGGCCGCGACCGCCGCCTTGATGGCCGTCGTCGAGGCCAGCTCCAGCGCGGGCGCCGTGTGCGGCCGGCTCAGCAGCCGTTCGAGCACCTCCCGCGTGCCCGACCCCTCCTCGCGCAGCACGAGCGGAGTCTCCGCCAGCTCGGAGACGGTCACCGGCCGCCTCCGCCGGGCCCACCTGTGGGTGGGAGCGACGACGACCACCAGCTCGTCGGCCCCGACCGTCCGGGACCGGAGCCCGCGGGGCGCCCGGGACCCCTCGACGAACCCGAGTTCTGCCTGGCGATCGATCACCAGATCGGCGACCCGGGCGGAGTTGCCGACCTGCAGGGCGACGGTCACCGACGGCAGCAGGGCGTGGAGTCCGACCAGCCATCCGGGCACGAGATACTCGGCCACCGTCATCGACGCGGCGATCCGCAACCTCCCGACCCGCTCGCTGCGCAGCGCCGCGGCGCCCGCCACCAGCCCCCGCACCGCCTCGACCACCGGCCTCGCCCAGTCCACCACCGCGACCCCGTCGGCAGTCAGCCGTGACCCGGTGGTCGAGCGTTCGAGCAGGATCAGACCCAGCCGGCGCTCCAATGACCGCAGCCGCATGCTCACCGCAGGCTGGCTGATCCGATGCGCCTGTGCGGCCTTGCCCAGGCTGCCCGTCTCGGCCACCGAGATGAGCAGGTCCAGCGCACCGAGATCAGGAGTTCCTGCCGGCAGAGGCATAAGTCGATGTTAGGGCGCCATGCGGAATCGGTGGCTACCCGACGCGACCGCCTGCGTCGAGGCTGGAGTCGGTGAGACCCGTCGAGAGGAGGACCGATGCCCACTGCGGTGCATTCACACCGTATCGCCGGGCATCGGTCGGATGCCCCGGCGGAGCCGCAGCACACCGTCGCCCGGGCCCGGCGGGTCCCGGGCCTGCTGCCGGGGATCGCACTCAGCGTGGCGATCGCGGTCGCCGCGACCGCGCTCGGCCGGGTCGAGCCGATCATCGGCGGCCCGGTGTTCGGCGTCGTACTCGGCATGGCCGTCGCCGCGGTGCTGCGCCCGGGATCCACCCTGCGTCCCGGGATCAGCTTCTCGGGCAAGCAGATCCTGCAGGCCTCCATCGTGGTCCTCGGCACCGGACTGTCCCTGGTGCAGGTCGTGCACACCGGCGTCTCGTCGCTTCCGGTCATGCTCGGCACGTTGGCCCTCGCCGCCGCGGGCACCGTGCTCTTCGGCAGGCTGCTGCATGTCAACGGCGACCTGCGGATGCTCATCGGTGTCGGCACCGGCGTCTGTGGTGCCTCTGCCATCGCGGCGGTGACCGCGGTCGTCGGCGCCGTCGAGGTCGACGTCGCCTACGCGATATCCACGATCTTCGCGTTCAACGTCGCCGCCGTGCTGCTGTTCCCGGCGCTCGGGCATCTGCTCGGCCTGTCCCAGCATGCCTTCGGGCTGTGGGCCGGCACCGCCATCAACGACACCTCGTCGGTGGTGGCGGCGGCGTACACCTACGGCAGTTCCGCGGGTGCCTATGGTGTGGTCATCAAGCTCACCCGCAGCCTGATGATCATCCCGATCTGTCTCGGCCTGGCAGCGCGGCAGCTTCGCCGGCGGCGTGCCGGCGCCGGCTCCGGCTCCGGCTCGGTGAAGAGCCTGCCCTGGCGGAAGGTCTTCCCCTGGTTCATCGTCTACTTCCTGCTCGCCGCCACCGCCAACACGATCGGGTGGGTGCCGCACAGTTGGCACTCGATGCTGGCCACCGTCGCGACCTTCCTCATCACCGTCGCGCTGGCCGGCATCGGCCTGTCGGCCCGGTTCGGTCAGATGCGGACGGCGGGAGCTCGGCCGTTCCTGCTCGGAGCCGCGCTCTGGGCGACCGTGGCGATCGGCAGCCTGGCCCTGCAGGCCGCGACCGGCCTGCTCTGATCGTCGGCTATCCCGGAAGACGCTGCGACGACATCGCGTAGAAGATCATCAGGGCGATCAGCGACGCGGCCACGATGCCGACCGACTCGAAGATGGCCGCGTAGTCGAGGAACGTCCCGACCGGTGGTGCCCCCGGCGCCGCCATGCGGAACGCGATGAGCGCGAACACCAGGGCGCTCAGCCATGCCAACATCCTGGTCTCGAACGGTCGGCGACCGCGCAGCACCAGGTAGGTGATGGCTGCGGCGAGGATCGCCAGTGCCCAGTAGATCGCCATCATGGCCAGCACCCATCCGCGGCTCGCCAGAGAACGCCGGATGCTCAGCGAGACGATGAGCACACCGTCGCGGTCGGTTCGGCTGGTGGCGACCACCACTGTCCCGGCGGCGTTGTTCGTCCCCTCGATCTCCAGGGGTAGGACCTTGCGGCTCGTCACTCCGGCCAGGCCGGTCCCGGTCCCGACGAGAGCGATCAGGTGGACGGGCACCCGGTAGGAGTCGAACGGGTAGTCCGCGACCTGCCCGCTGGCGAAGGGCAAGGACACGGTGCGTTCCTGGCCGATCTGATTCGGCCGGACGACCTGAACCGGAGCGGACCCGAGGGAGCTGAAAAGCGTCGCCCCCGGGGCAGCCAGCGCACTCCCGGGAACTGCCATCAACCGGGCCTGGACGCCGCCGGCCGTGTCTTCGAGGGAATCAATGGTCAGCAGGACCCCGACCCCGGATTCCTTGCGACCGTGGTCGGTCGAGGGCGAGGCCACGGTGAAGGTGGACCGTTGCGCCGGCGAACTCCCCCGCGGGATGGTCAGAACCACCAGGACGCCGACCGCGAGAAAGACCACCACGGCGACGGCGCCGACCACCCACGGTCGCTTGGCGCGGTCGGTGATTGCACTCGACCCGGCGTCGGCCACCGACGACCCCCTCGGCCGTGAGCATGTCCGTGGGCGCTGGACGGTTCAGTGCGGCGAGCTCGAGGTGCACGTGCGACTGCTGATACCAGCTAACCAGACCGGGACGGCCGCCGAGGCCCGAAATGCGTGGTCGGTCCGGGCGGCACCGACGACGTACCAAGCCCGGTCAGGCGGGGTCGTTGCGGGCCATCTGCGCGGCGCGCAGCTCGGCGTGCATCTCCCACGGCGCACGGGGCAGCACGTGCCCGGTCTCGAGCAGGGACTTCAGGTTGGCGCACACGGCCGGCCATCCTGCCGAGATCGCCCGCAGGGCCTCGTCGTCGGCGAGGTTCTCGTGCGTCACGGTGAGCCGGATGATCTCGTGGAAGGGCTCGATGTCGAAAGTCACCTTCGTGGGACCGGACGGTGGCGTCTCGCCCGGGCTGTCGAACGTCATGGCGAGCCGGCGCGGCGGCACCGACTCCAGGACGGTGCCGGCCACGTCGACGACCCCGGAACCGTCGACGCGCCGATGCTCCCATGCGGAGCCTGGCTGCCAGTCGGACACGTTGCTGTGGCCCCAGTACTGCGCGGTCAACTCGTGGTCGGTCAGGGCTTCCCACACCCTCTCCGCGGAACTTTCGATGTAGGTGACGTAGACGTAGATCGGTCGCTCGGCCATGCCGGCCTCCTCGGCTCGATTCTTGACGGCGCTCAGCGCGTGTAGCCGGGGACGCTCGAACCTCTCGATCCAGCGTTCCTGGATGCTCCAGAGAGGTACCGGGTTGAGGTAGTGCAGCTTCTCCCGCCCGCGGCGGACGACGGTGACGAGGTTCGCGGCCTCCAGGACGCGAAGGTGCTGGGTGGCTGACTGCCGGGCCATGGCGAGCGGCCCGCACAACTCCCCGAGCGTCTGACCGTTGCGCTCACGCAGCTGATCCAGCATGTCCCGTCGGGTCGGGTCGGCCAGCGCCTTGAACACCGGGTCGTCGTCGCGCACCCGGCTAATATGCAGGCTGTTACCTGCATGTGTCAAGCGGCCCGTCAGGCTCCCAGTTCGGAGTAGCGGTCTCCGGGGCGGAAGGTCGCCACTCCGAGAGTGCTGTCGGACTGTCCGTAGTAGGCGAGCCACCGGTCCTGGAACCAGACCAGTCCTTCCACGAAGGTGACGTTCGAGACGAGGCCGTGCATGTCCTCGTCCGTGGTGGGCTCGATCCAGGGCCGCGTCAGCTCGGCGAGGATCTCCGTCGGCCGCGCCGGGTCGACGAGGAGCTGGCCGGCGGTGTAGCGCACGGTGCCGTCCGGGTTCCTGATCGCGGCGTTGTGAATGACCAGGATCAGTCCGTTGTCCGTGACCAACGGCGGCGGACCGACCTCGACGAGGAAGTCCGAGAAGGTCCCTGGCCGGGGTGCCATGACCGGCGGTTGGTCGTCCGGGATGACGGGGGTCCAGTGCAGCAGATCCTCGGAGGTCGCCACCCAGATCGAGCCTTCCCCGAAGTACATGTAGTACTTCCCGTCGACCGGTTGCGGGAGGATGCCGCCCGCCTTGGACCAGGGGCCTGGCTCGCCGTGGCCGCGGGGCTGGAAGGTGTCGAAGTCGGGGAAGATCACGCCGTGCTTGGTCCAGTTGCGCAGGTCGGTGGAGGTCGCCAGGCAGACGAGTGCCGTGTGCCGGTCCCAACCGGAGTAGGTGAGGTAGTACGTGTCGCCGATCCGGGTGACACGCGGGTCCTCGACGCCGTACCGGTCGTAGTCCTCGCTCGGGGAAAGGACCGGTTCCGGCTCACGCTTGAAGGTGATCCCATCGTCGCTCCACGCCAGCCCGACGTGGGAAACGATGTCGTCGGCGTGGGCCCGGTACAGCAGTGCCACCCTGTCATCCACCACAACTGCTGCAGGGTTGTAGACGCTCCCCGACTCCCAGCCCTCTCCTTGCGGAGCGAGGATGGGGTTTCCCTCGTACGGCGTGAAGGGGCCGAGCGGGAACTGGACTGGTCCGGTGGTCATCGGGTCCTCTCTGGTGTCACGAATTCGCTGGGGTTGGGGGTGCGTGGTGATCTCGGTCAGCCCTTGACCGCACCGCCGACAACACTGGCGACGAGGTAGCGCTGGAGGAAGACATAGACCACCAGCAGCGGAAGGGCAACGATGATCGTCGCCGCGGACAGGAGGCTCCACTGGCTCACGTATGCGCCCTTGAAGGCGAACAGTCCGAGTGTCACCGGTGACTTGGCCTGATCCGGCAGCAGGATCGTCGCGAGGATGATGTCATTCCAAACCCCGATGGCCTGGAGGATGAAGACCGTCGCGAGTACCGGCTGGATGAGCGGCGGCAGGAAGCGGAAGAGGTACCGGAGGTATCCCACACCGTCGAGGACGGCCGCCTCGTCGAGCTCTTTGGGCACCGACTTGAGGTAGCCGGAGATCAGCAGCGGGCCTACGCCGACCCCGGAGACCATGATCAGGATGTAGCCCAACCGGGTGTCGTACAGGTGCAGCCGGAGGGCGAGCTGGAAGACGGTAACCAGTGTGTTCGGCAGAAACAGCATCGAGACGAACAGGACGTTCCAGAGCCGGGTGTGCTTGAGGTAGCCGCGGGCGACCGGAAAGCCGACCATCAGCGACATCACCGTGCCCAGCGCCGCCGCGGCGAAGGTATAGAGCACGCTGTTGAGAACGTAGGCCGCGAAGTTGCCCTGATGCCATGCCTTGCCGAAGTTGGACAGCAGGGGTGCCTTGGCCAGGCCGGTCGGGTTGTTGAAGAACTCGCCGTTGCTCTTCAAGGCGGTGTTGACCAGGAATGCCAACGGGAAGAGAAAGATGAGGATGACCAGGACGAGCAGAGCGTAGCTCAGGACCTTGGCCGGCACCGACGTGCGGTCTGCGCCAACCGACTGCGACGGTGGACCTACGGGCGTCGCGGTGGTCGCGGTGGTCGGAACGGCGGTGCGCAGATCGCTCACAGGGCTGTCTCCTTCCGGCGGAGGTACGCAAGGGTCGCCACGGAGACGATCATGACGATGACGAACTGCACGATGGAGATCGCCGCCGCGTAGCCCTGTGACTGCACCGATCCGCCCTGGCCGCCGCCGAATCCCTGGGTGAAGATGGCCAACGAGAGAACCTGGGTCGCCGGGTTGGTCGGGCCGGTCAAGACATAGATCAGCTGGTAGCTCTGCAGTGACCCGATGATGCACAACAGCGTGTTCGCCGTGACCGAGGGTGCGAGCAACGGGTACGTGACCTGACGCAGCTTCTGCCATCGTGTGGCGCCGTCGATGGACGCCACCTCGTAGAGCTCCTGCGGGATCGCCTGCAGACCGGCGAGGTAGATCACCACTGCTACACCGATGCCGGACCAGACCTGCACGGCAATCACCAGCGTCATCGCCAGGTGCGGATCACCGAAAAAGGCCGAGGACGCGCCGAGGGACTTCCAGACGCTTGCCGCCGGTCCCCCGCTCGGGTTGAAGATCAACGAGAAGATCAGCCCGACCACCGTCACGCCCAGGATCGTGGGCATGAAGACGACCGCCCGCGCGAAGTTGCGCCCGCGCAGGCGCTGGTTCAGCAGTACGGCGATGAGCAGTGCGAGGACGTTCTGGAACAGCGTCACCGCGATCGCGAAAATGAACGTGTTCTTCAGGGCGTGCAGGTTGTAGGCGATCTGCGCCGAGGAGAAGAAGGTGAAGTAGTTCTGCAACCCGACCCAGTGGGTGGGCAGGAAGGGCAGCGATCGGATGTCCGTGAAGGAGATCACGAAGATCCCGATCGCGGGGATGATCGAGAACAGGACGACAAGGCTGATTCCGACCGCGAAGGTCAGCTGCACCGTCCATCGGCGCCCGAAGATGAAGGTGTTGGACCGGTTCATCGCGTTCCTCTCCGACAGCCCGCGATGGGCCTACTTCAGACCCGCCAGCCAGTCCTTCTGCGAGGCGTCAGCCGCTCCCTTGGCATCCGAGGAGCCCATCGGAGCGATGCCGGCCCAGTTGAAGGGAAGCTGCGCCGCCGGGCCGGCCTTGGTGTCGGCGATCCAGATGGTGTCCCAGGCCGGCTGGAACGTGCTGGTGTACTTGGCGATCTCCGAGTAGAAGGGATTGCTCTTCGCACTGGCCACAGACGGAGCGAAACCTGCCTTGTCGTCGAAGAGCTGGTAGTTCTTCGAGAAGAAGCTCAGGTATTCGATCGCCGCCGACTTGTTCTTGGCGTTGCTCGGGACAGCCAGCGTCAGCTCGACCTTGCCACCGAGGTACTTGTTGTCGGCGGCATTGTCGCTCGCGGGAAGCGGGAAGTAGCCGAAGTCGAGCTTGCTGCCGCCGGCCTGCTGGATGGTCGTGGTGTTCCACGTCCCGTCGCTCATCATGGCGAACTTGCCGTTGACGAAGTCGGAGGTCATGGTCGCGTAGGACACGCCGGCGAAGTTGGGCTCGGCGTACGAGTAGAGCTTCTGGACCTTCTCCAGGACCTCCAGCTGCTTGCCCTCGTTGAGCTTCACGGTCTTGGCGTAGAGGCCCTTGGCCAGCTTCTCCTTGTCCTGCGCGGTCGGGTACAGGCTCTGGACGATGCCGAGCATGTTCAGGCCGGCGGAGTCCTTGCCCCCGATCCCGAGCGGCACGATGCCTTTGGACTTGAGCTTCGCGCAGGCCTTCATCAGGTCGGTCCACGTGGTGGGCACCTGGATGCCGTTGTCGGCGAAGATCTTCTTGTTGTAGAACATCCCCGAGTAGTAGCTCAGGCCCGTGGGTACGGTGTAGTTCTTGCCCTTGTACTTGATCTGGTTCAGCACGGTCGGCTTGTACTTCTTCATGAACGGCTCGTGGGTCAGGTCGACGTACCCGCCCTGGTCGGCCATGCGCGCGTCGTCACCCTCATTGGACGCGGGCACGTAGCTCGGCAGTTGCACCGGGCCGGCGAGCCCGACGTCGATGCTGCCCGCGGTGAGCCTCGAGGTATGGGCCTGGGCGTAGTTCTCGTTCGGCACCGCGCTGAAGTTGATCTTCACCGACGGGTACTTCGCCATGAACGCCTTGTTGACCGCCTTGAAGCCCGCGTCCGACCCCGTCGCGCTCGAGACCAGGATGTTGAGGGTCCCGCTGGCCTTGCCGTTCGGGGTGGGAGATCCGGATCCACTGCTGGAGCACGCTGCCGTGGCCAGGAGGGCGGTGAGCCCCACCCCGACAAGCGCGCGCCAGCCCGGTGCACGGAACTTCGTTGCCATGGTTCCTCCGGAGTGATCCGAAACGTTTTGGGCGAGCGGAGGCTACCAAAACGTTTCGGGAACGCCAACAGGAACGGCTCCGGCCAGGGGATGTCAGCTGTTTCGGGGCACCGGACCGGTGGACGCACGAACGATGAGGCTGGTCGGTTCGGTGTCCACGCGCGACGGTGGCCCGCCGTTGAGCATCCAGAGGAGGGCTCGGGCCGCCTCCCTTCCGAGCGTGTGCGGGTCCGTCGTCACGGTGGTCAGCGAGGGGCGGACGTACGCCCCGACGTCGATACCGTCGTAACCCGCGACGGACACGTCCTCGGGGATCGAGAAGCCCATCTCCGTCGCCTTGGCGATGAAACCGAAGGCCATCAGGTCGTTCGCGCAAAAAACGGCGGTCGGCCGCGGCCGCCGGCGTAGGAGGTTTGCCGCGGCTCGGCTTCCCCCGGCGAGGGAGAAGTCCCCCTCGACTACTGCGCCAGGGCGGATCCGGGCACCGGAGAGGAAGTCACGCCACGCCGTCTCACGATCGTGAGCGTGGATGTAGTCCCGAGGACCCGAAACATGGGCGATCCGTCGATGACCGAGCCCGAGGAGATGATCAAGTAGCGCGTTGATGCCGGGCTCGTGGGACTGACGGACGGAGGAGATGCCCTCCCAGCTCGGCCTCGCGTTGATGGCCACCGCGGGGATACCGAGCCTGCGCACGAGACCGAACCGGGAGTCCGGGATCGAAACATCGGTCAGGAAGACCCCGTCCACGCGGTTGTCCACGGCGAGGCGCCGGTAACGCTCGACGGCGCGCTGCCGGGTCGGAGCGACCTGGAGGACGAGCGCATACCCGTCGTCCTCGAGGACCGCTTCGATACCGCTGATGAATCCGGCGAAGAACGGGTCCGAGGCGATGACCGACGAGCTGCGCTGGATCACCAGTCCCACGTTGAAGGCCCGCTTCTGGGAGAGGCTGCGCCCGCGCAACGACGGGGACCAGCCCAGCTGGTGGGCCGTCGCCACGATCCGCTCGCGCGTCGGCTCCGAGACGCCCGATCGGTTGTTGAGCGCGGCCGACACGGTCGCGATCGAGACCCCGGCATCCCTGGCGACGTCCACGATCGTGACTCGCGGCTTCACGGTGCGCATTTGTGTGACCCTACGACAAAGTGGGGAAACGCCAACACCACTGGACCGGGTCCGACCCCGGTCTGTTCAGACGATCACGGGTGTCGCTATGGTCCTGCACCTAAACGTTTCGGAGCGAAGGGACTGAGATGCGCGGACGCCGCGTCGGCATCGTCGGGGCCGGAAGCATCACCTCGCTGCACATCCCGTTCTGGAAGCGGCTCGGCTGGGAGCCGTCGGTGTTCGCCCTGCAGGGGGCGGAGAGCCTGGCCGACCGCTACGGGATCCAGGTGCAGCCGACGCTGGAGAGTCTCCTCGACGGTGTCGACGCCGTCGACGTCTGTACCTCCTCAGGCAGCCACGCCGCGGTGGCGGAGGCTGCCGTTCGGGAGGGCATACCCGTCGTGTGCGAGAAGCCGATGGCGCTGTCCTTCGATGACGCACTCACGCTTTCCCAGGAGGCTCTGAGCCGAGGCGTGAGCGTGCTGCCGGCGCACGTCGTCAGATTCTTCGGCCAGTACGAGGCCGTGCACCGGGCCGTCTCGAGCGGCGCGCTCGGCGACCTGGCAATCCTGCGTTTCGTGCGGGGTGGGTCCCGGCCCTCCAGTGCCTGGTTTCTTGATGAAGCCCAGTCCGGCGGGATCGTCTTCGACCTGATGGTGCACGACCTGGACCAGGCGCGATGGCTTGCCGGAGAGGTGCAAACCGTCCACGCCGTGCAGAATCCGGTCACGTCGGGCGGGCAGGTTCCCCACGAGGTGGTCGCCCACGCGACCCTGGTCCACGACACCGGCGCCATCTCCCATATCCAGTCGTTCTGGGGTAGCCCTGGATTCACCTTCGGGCCTTCGTTCGACGTGTCGGGCAGTGCGGGCAGGCTCGTCAGCAATCCGGCCCATGAGGTCACGGTGTTCGAGGACATCCCGGGGCTCGAGTCGGAGCACTCATATCTACCGCCCGAAGCGGCGGAGGAGAGCCCCTACTTCACCCAGATCAGCGAGTTCTCCCACGCGCTTCTCGATGATGCCCCGTGCCGGGTGTCCGTGGGGGACGGAGTCTTGGCCGTCGGCCTGGCCGAGGCGGTCAGAGAGTCGATTCAGGCTCGTAAGCCCGTGGACTTCATGCGCTGGCGGAAGCGGATCGGAGATGCGCTGTGAACAATTCAGTCCTGCGAGTCGGCGTGCTGTCGGCGGCCCACGGACATGCCGCCGGGTACCTCAGACACATTCGGGCATTGGCGGACGTCACCGTCCAGTTCAGCGACCCGAACGCGTCTCCCGACGAGCCCGGCCGGGGTCGGCAGCTCGCTGAGTCGACCGGGGCGAGCTGGGTCGAGGATCCGGCTGAACTCCTCGCCACCTCGGATGCGGTTGTCGTGTGCTCGGAGAACACCCGCCACCACGACGACGTCATGGCCGCCCTCGATCAGGGTTGCCACGTGCTCTGCGAGAAGCCGATGGCCACCACCACCGCCGATGCCGTCGACATGTGGCGCGCTGCCGACGCAGCCGGGCTGATCCTCGGGATCGCGCATCCCGTCCGGCAGTCCCCGGCGTACCGACACCTGACGGCCCGGATCGAGTCCGACGCGCTGGGCACGCTGCTGTCCGTTCTCGGCACGAACAACGGCATGCTGCCGCGGGACAGAGAGTGGCTCATTCAACCGGAATGGTCCGGAGGCGGCGCGGTCGTCGATCACCTCGTGCATTGCACGGACCTGATCGACGGCGTCGTCGGCCGGGCGGCGGTACGCGTTCGAGCGGTGACCAACCGCATCTTGGAGCAGGAGCCACCCACCGAGGTCGAGACGGGTGGAATCGTCACCATCGAATACGAGGACGGCGTCATCGCGAGCGTGGACTGCTCGTGGAGCCAGCCGCGGACGGCTCCGACGTGGGGCGGCCTCAGCCTCGACGTCATCGGCACGACCGGGCGGCTGCGCATCGACCCGTTCAATCTCCATGTGGCGGGACACGCTGACAGCGGTCCTCAATGGCTGACCTACGGGTCCGACATGGACGCCGACATGATCGCCAACTTCGTCGACGCGGTCCGGGGCCGAGCCGACATCCACGCCGACGCGGTGGCCGGTGTCCGCTCCGTGGAGATCATGGCCGCGGCCCTGGAGTCGGCTCGTTCGGGAGGTCGACCCCAAGACGTCCGGTCGTTGGCGCGCACGCTGCCGTGAGCCAGGGTTGCGCCGTGCAGTACCGCAACTTCCCGGCCCGATGCACCGGCGAGGGTCCGGACCCGCAAACCAGGTCCTGGATGATCTCTCGATTCCACGGATTCCTCCAGCCCGTGCCCCCGGCCGACCGACTCGGCGCCATGGCGGCGGCGTGGCAGTCCCAAGAACGCACACTGCACGCGATCTACGATCTCGAGTCCCGACCAGACGCTGCCTTGGATCCCGGGATACCGGTTGCCACCATGGCCGCCTTCGAGGCCGGCCTCGACGCGGGTGGCCGCACCGGCATCCCCTGCACCCTCATCGCGGACGTCACCGTCCGCTCGACGCACCAGGGCCGCGGCCTGATGCGTCGCCTCATGCAGGCGGTCACGACGGATGCGTCCAACGCCGGTGTTCCGCTCATGGGCCTCCACGCCGCACATCCCGCCCTGTACGCCCGCTTCGGATTCGCCCCGGCCATCCGTTCCCTGTCGGTAGACCTCGACTGTTCCCGGTTCACGCTGCGGAATCGACCTGCCGGAGCGGTGCATGAGGTCGACCCGCGGCATGCCGACGAGATGGCCCGCACCGTCACGGCGTCCCCGAGCCCGTTCAGCGTTGGCGCCCTGGGCACCGACGACCCGCCCGCAGGCCGCCCGCTTCGGGAAGGTGGCGAAGACGAACGCTGCCTGGTCCACGCCGATGGGAAGGGGAACATCGACGGCGTACTGACCTTTGCGTTCCAGGGATGGACGCCTCAGGCACAGATCCTGGAAATTCACTCGGAGACGTACTCGACGGCGAACGCCCACGCGGCTCTCTGGCAGACGATCGCGTCGACGGGGATCGCCGGGACGGTGCGGGCAACCGACGTGCGTCCTGACGACCCGCTGCCCTGGATGCTCACCGACCGTGCGGCATGGCGGGTCACCGGCCTGTCCGACGGACTCTCGCTCCGCATCCTGGATCCGGCCCGCGCACTGACGTTGCGGGGCTACGCCGGGCCTGACACAGAACTGACGATCGAGGTCACCGACCGGACAGGGCCGGCCGCAGGCACATGGCTTGTCCGTGTCTCGGACGGGCAGGCAGAAGTCGACCCGACATCGCGACCCGCCGACGCCGCCATGGACGCCATGGAACTCGCGGCCATCTTCCTGGCCGGCACGCGTACGACCACACTCCTCGACGCCGGTCTGATCACGGCATCCCGCGCCGCTGCCCGCACACTCGACGCTCTGCTGCAATGGCCCGTCGAGGCCTCGTCGACGCTGCACTTCTGAGGCGGATAACGTTCGTCCGGGTCAGTGCACGTCGAGGCGGTCGAATGCCGCGGCCGTCGCGACCACGAGCACGACCGCGACAGCGACGAGCACCGCTGCCGACCCGGCACTCAGCCCCCGTACCAGCTGGCCGTCGCCCACTGCGTAGTAGAACAGCGACGCGAACCGGATCGGGTGCATCCAGTGCACCACCGGGGCGAGCGAGCTGATGATGTAGCACGCGGCGGCGAGTCCGGAGCTGACGCCGAGCGCGGTGCCGCGGCTGCCGGTCGTCACGCCGACGAGCATGGCGAGCGCGCCGAAGTCGATCGCCAGCAGCAGCACCCCCGCGGTGACGCCGAGCAACCCGCCGAAACCGATGTGCAATGCGAAGCCGGCACCGGCAAGGACGCACACCATCGTCACCAGCACGACGGGAACGGCCTGCAGGCACATGGTGGCGAACTTCTCGGCGACGAGCCGCCGCCGCGAGAGCGGCAGGGCGACGACCGGGCCGAGCGTGCCGTCCTCGTTGTTCCCGGCGATGCTCGCCGCCCCGTAGCCGATCGCCAGTAGCAGCACGATGAGCGGCACGAAATTGGCGTAGAGGTTGGCGTCAAGCCAGCCTGTGGGGCTGGTCAGCGAGCCGGTCGCGCCGAGCAGCGCGGCGACGGTGTTGCCGTTCGCGGTGAGCGTGTCCAGGCTGGCGTCGTCCTTGAACGACGGGTACAGCGCGACGATGATGAAGGCGTACACGGCGATGCCGGCGGTGTAGCCGATCAGCGAACGGCGGCGCAGCCGCAGATCCAGCCGGACGGTGTCAGCTCGCATGGGCGGCCTCCGCCGGCTCGTCGGTGCGGTAGTAGGTGAGGAACAGCTCGTCGAGGTCGGCGCGGCGTGCGGTCACGTCAACCGGATCGAGCTCGGCCGCGGTGCGTAGCAGCGGCGCGACCGGCCCGGTGATCGACAGCACCAGCCGGGTGGCATCGTGGCTGAGCACCTGCACGCCGGGCAGGCCGGCGAAGCGCGCCGGGTCGACGACCCGGGTGAAGGTGAACTCGATGGTGCGCGGGGCGGCTCGACGCAGTCCCTCGACGGTATCGGTGACGATGATCCGGCCATCCTTGATGATGGAGAGCCGGTCGACGGTGCGTTGCACCTCGTCCAGTTCGTGCGAGGAGAGGAACACGGTGCGCCCGTCGGCCACCGTCTCGCGGGCCAGATGCGCGAACTCGTCCTGCAGCAGCGGGTCGAGTCCCGATGTCGGCTCGTCCAGCACGAGCAGGTCGGGGCGGTGCATGAATGCGAGCACCAGGCCGATCTTCTGCCGGTTGCCCTTGGACAGGGTGCGGACCGGGCGGTTCAGCTCGGCCCCGAACCGCGCGACCAGCTCGTCACGGTAGGCGGGATCGGTCAGGCCGCGCACGCGGGCGGCGTAGTCGAGGTGCTGCTGGCCGGTCAGCCGCGGATACAGCGCGAGCTCGCCCGGCAGGTAGCCGATGCGCCGGTGGATGCCGACGCTGTCGCGGGCCGGGTCCAGGCCGAACACCCGCACTCGCCCGGAGGTCGGGCGATACAGCCCGAGCAGCAACCGGATCGTCGTGGACTTGCCCGCCCCGTTCGGGCCGAGGAAGCCGAACACCTCGCCGGCATTGACCTCGAAGGCCACGTCGGTGACGCCACGCCGGGGGCCGAACCTCCGGGTGAGCCCGTCCACCGTGATGACGTCGTTCATGCGCCCGTCTCCGACGTGAACAGGCCGGGCCCGTAGAGCTCCATGGCGGCGTTCGTCCACCGGGCAAGGCCCTCTGCGCTGAGTGGGTCGATGCCCAGCAGGCCGCTGATCTGCTCGCGCAGGATGATCACCGCGAGGTCGCTGACCAGCAGGAACGCGGCCCGGGCAGGTCCGTCGGCGGACGGGCGCATCACGCCGGCCTGCTGCAGCGTGTCCACCGCCGCGACCGACGCGTCGAACAGTGTCGCGACCAGTGCGTCTCCGGGCGGGCCACCGTCGACGAGCATGCGCCGGATGTAGGCCGGAAGCAGCGGCTGCGCGTCCAGGCTTGCCGCGAAGGTGGCCGCGAGCGAGGCGGAGGCGGCCCCGCCGGGGCCGGTGTCGGCCAGCTCGCCCACCACCTCGAACAGCGTCGCGGTCGCGCGCTCGTCGACGGCCGCCTTCAGCTTGTCCTTGGACTTGTAGTGGTGGATGACCAGCGACGGCGAGACGCCGGCGGCTTCGGCGATGTCACGCACGCTCACCGCCGTCACGCCGCGCAGCGCGAACAGCCGCATCGCCGTCTCGCGGATGGTGGCCGCAGCCGTCAGATCAGCTGAACGCATGTACAGACTATGGAACAAACATGCAGCCAGGGCAACACCGGATGGTGCGGCGGGGAGTGTGCAATGGTGTGCCCGCACAACCCGACGATCACAAGCCGGAGGCGGCGGTGGGCGGACCGACGTACGAGCGATTCGACGGCTCGGAGGGCACCGTCGTCTATCGCGTCTGGCCGAGCGAGGAGCCGCGCCGGATCGTCGCCTTGGCACACGGCTACGGCGAGCACATCGGCCGCTACGAGTACCTTGCCGAGACGCTCGTCGCCGACCACGGCATCGTCTGCGGCCCGGACCATCTCGGCCACGGTCGGAGCGACGGCGAGCGCGCGCTCGTGACCGACTTCGAGCATCTCGTCGACGACCTGCACGCTGTCATCGAGCGGGTGGGTACGACGTACCCCGGGCTGCCGACCGTCCTCATCGGGCACTCGCTGGGGGGGCTCGTCGCCGCCCGCTACGCCCAGCGGTACGCCGACGAGCTCGCCGGCCTGGTGCTGTCCGCGCCGGTCGTCGGGAGCTGGAAGACCAGCACCGACCTGCTCGCCCTCACCGAGCTCCCCGACCAGCCGCTCGACACCGGCACGCTGTCTCGGGATCCGGCGGTGGCCGCGTCGTACGAGGCGGATCCGATGGTCTATCACGGTCCCTTCAAGCAGCAGACCCTGCGAGCGATCGCCGGCACCCTGCACGTGGTCAACTCCGGGCCCGGGCTGGCGGGCCTGCCGACGTTGTGGCTGCACGGCCAGGATGACGAACTCGTCCCGCTCGTCGAGTCGACCGTCGGCATCGAGACGCTCGCTCCCGAAGACCTCACGACGCGGATCTACCGTGGCGCCAGGCACGAGGTGTTCAACGAGATCAACCGGGACGAGGTCGCCCGCGACACGGTGCAGTTCATCGACCGGGTCACCACCTGACCCCGCAACCGTCCCCCTCCCGCTCACCCATGATCAAGAGGGGATCCGCACGGCGTTTCGCACGTGATTCCCCTCTTGATCATGCGTGGGGGCGGAGGTGACGGGGAGCTCGCGGGTCAGGCGGTCCAGGCCCGCCAGACGTCTTCGGCCACTCCCGGTCCGGCGGCGAGCAGGCCGGGGTCGGAGGCGCCCGGAAGAGTGGGGATGCCCCCGCCGTCGCGGCCCATGACCCGGGCCCCGGCCTCCTGCGCGAGGAGTACGCCGGCCAACACGTCCCAGGTGTTGAAGCTGCCGAGCACGACGGCGGCGGCGCGGCCGGCCGCGGCGCTCGCCAGCGACAAGGCCGACGAGCCCATGATGCGGGTGCTGACCTGGGCCGCCGACAGTCTCGCCAGCAGCTGTTCCATCCCCGGCCACGACCGGCAGGCGGCCCACTCGGTGAGCACGACCGTACCGGCGAGATCGGTCGCCGCCGAGCAGCGGACCGGGTCGCCGTTGCACCGCGCGCCCCGGCCACGGGCGGCGCTGAAGATCTCCCTCCGGTCCGGGTCGGCGACCACCGCGACGGCCGGTCCGGACGCGTCGGCGAGGGCCAGGCTGAACGACGTCCACGGCAGGCCGTGCGCGTAGTTGGTGGTCCCGTCGACGGGATCGACGTACCAGACCTCGCCGGCCGCCGACGGGTCGCTCGCCCCGAGCTCCTCGCCGATGATCTGGTGACCGGGGAACCGGGCCGAGATCTCGGCCCGGACGTGCTCCTCGACCGCACGGTCGGTCTCGGTGACCAGATCGGCCGGCCCCGCCTTCGTCGTGACCTGGGTGGGTCGGTGCGAGCCGATCCAGTCGACGGCCCACCGGCCGAGTTCCTCGGCGAACGGCACGATCTCGTCCAGGTCGGCGTCGGTCAGCACGGGCGCATCCTCTTCTCACGTGACGGAACGACGTTCAGCCGCACAGCGCGACCACGCCGCCGTCGTGATCGTCCAACCGGTGTGGGCCTGCCGTGCCGTCCGCGCGGAAGCGGTCGCCCCGCACCGCCCGCCGCCGGCCGTCCGGGCCCACCAGCAGAGTCCCGTCGGCGTCGAGGGCGATCAGCTCGTCGCGGACCCGCAGCAGGACCGGCGCGTCACGCCCGGCACTGACCGCGGTCCGCCCTGCGGCCAGCCCGGCCAGCACCCCGTCGACGCCGTCGTCCGCGCAGAGCACCCAGGTGGTCGGCCTGCCCGGGTGGTGACCCTCGGCCGGGTCGTGGAAGTCGCTGCCGCCGACCGGTACGACGCCGCGGTCCCAGGCCTCCCACCAGGCCACCGGGCCGCCCCACCGGGTGTCGAGCCAGCTCCAGTGCCAGATCTCGGCCAGCGACGGCCGCCGGGCCAGCGGCTGGCGCCAGGCGCAGTCGCCGGCGAGCGGGTGGTTGATGGACAGCAGCCCGCCGCGGGCGGCGGTGGTGTCGACCCAGGCCTGCGCCGGCTCCCGGAAGTCGATCCAGCCGATGTCCCCGAACGCGTTGGCGTGGCCGGTGTCGGTGGTCACCTCCTGGCCGGGCAGCAGGGTGATCCCGTGCCGTGCGCCGACCGCCGCGAGGTGCGGGTGGTGGCTGGTGGTGTTGTGGTCGGTCACCGCGAGGAAGTCCAGACCCTGACCGACCGCCAGGCACGCGAGTTCGTCGATGGTCAACGAGCCGTCGGAGTGCACGGTGTGCGCGTGCAGGTCACCGGCGAGCCACCGCATCCCGGTCGGAGCGGGCAGATCGCGTCGGGGCGGCCGGTCCGGAGTCGGCGGCGGCTCCGGCGTCCGCCCCACCTCGACCGCGCCCACCCGGGCGGTGAGCTCGTAGCCGACGCCCTCGGCGGCCACCCGGTGCAGCCCCACGATCACCTGCCAGCGCCCGGCCGGCAGCGGCCCGGGACGGTAACCGGGCGTCGCCGCCGCAGCGGTGATCGCGAACCGGTCGCGGGCGCCGCCGGAGTAGCCGCGGAATCCGTCCGCGTCGAGGCAGCCGAGGTCGAGTACGCCGGCGTCCCGGTCGTAGTGCAACGTCACCTCGAGGCCGGCCGCACCCGCGGGCACGTCGACCGGCAGATACTGCTGGATCGACTCCGCCCGCTGCTCCCGGCTGAAGCGTCCACTGTGGACGACCTGGTCAGGCACGCGGCCAACGTATCGGAGTCACCCGCATGAGGACGAACGTCGTCGCGACCACGCACACCCCGAGCAGCCAGCCGCCGACCACATCGCTGAGGTAGTGGGCGCCGAGCGCCAGCCGCGTCCAGCCGGTCAGGAGCACGAGCGCGACCGCCACCGACCAGGCCACCCGACGCCAGGCCGGCGACAGCATCGGCAGTACGACGACGAGCAGCACCGCGCAGCCGAGCGCGGAGTTAAGGGCGTGCCCGGACGGGTAGCTGTATCCGCCGAAGTGGGCGACGGCGTGCGGGGGCGTCGGCCGGTGCCGGGCGATGATCACCTTGATCGCGGGGCCGAGGACGCCGCCGACGACCATCGTGACGACCACCCATAGGGCGAGCCTGCGCTCGCGGTAGACGAGGAGGAGCACGGCGGCGATGGCGGTGAGCACCCGGAAGGTCGCCGGGGCAAGCGCGTTGGTGAGCCATCGCAGGGTGGACGCGTAGACAGGATGAGCCGCCGACTCCGCGACGAGCGTCCGGGCCTCGGTGACGTCGAGGTGACCGACACCGGCCAGGCCGAGGCCGACCAGCAGGCTCACCACGAGGAAGGCCAGTCCGCTGATCCCGGCCAGGGCGACCACGCGTGGGCTCGAGCGGACCATCCGCTTACCGTAGGACCCGTGCCCTACGACTGGGTCTCCCTGCTGACCGATTACGGGACCGCCGACGGTTTCGTGGCCGCCTGCCACGGCGTGATCGCCCGGATCGCCCCCGCCGCGCGGGTCATCGACATCACCCACGACGTACCGCCGGGCGACATCCGCCGCGGCGCCGCCGTCCTGGCTCAGACCGTGCGCTCACTTCCCGCCGCCGTGCACGTGGCCGTGGTCGATCCCGGTGTCGGCACCAGCCGGCGGGCGGTCGCACTCCGCACGCCCGGCGGTGTCCTCGTCGGACCGGACAACGGGCTGCTCGGCTGGGCGGCCGAGGCGCTGGGCGGGACCACCGCCGCCGTCGACCTCACCGACCCGACCTACCACGAGCGGTCGGCGGCCTCGACGTTCGACGGCCGGGACGTCTTCGCGCCGGTGGCGGCGTACCTCGCGACCGGCGTCGGCTTCGCGGCGGTCGGCGCGGCCCTCGGCCTGCGGGAGCTGGTCAGCCTGCCCCCGCTGCGCCGGGACGTCACACCCGGGCGGATCGAGTGCGAGGTCCTCACCGTCGACCGTTTCGGCAACGTCCAGACCAGCGCCCTCCGCGGTGACGCCGACGCCGCCGGGCTCACCCGCGGCGCCGACGTGCAGGTCACCACCCCGTCCGGCCGGCACCGGATACCCTTCGCCCACACGTTCGGTGACGTCCCTGCCGGCGTACCACTGTGTCTTCTGGACTCCGCCGACCGGCTGGCCCTCGCCGTCAACGGCGGGGACGCCGCCGCCCGGCTCGACCTGGCCGCGGCGGACCCGCTGACGATCTCGGCGGCCGACCGGCGCTGACCGCGGGTCGGGAACATATTCGCTCCCGGCAGGTTGTTAGCATAGGTCAAGTAATTACCTGCCGCTCCAGGAGTCGCCCGTGCCGACAGCCGACGCCACCCAGGCCGAGGTCGCCGCTCGCCGTTCCGCCATGCGGCACGACCCCCGCTACAAGTGGATCGCGCTGTCCAACACCACGCTCGGCGTGCTCATGGCGACGATCAATGCATCGATCATGCTCATCGCGCTGCCCAACATCTTCGACGGCATCGCGCTCAACCCGCTGCTGCCGAGCAACGTGAGCTACCTGTTGTGGCTCATCCTCGGCTTCCTGGTGACCACCGCGGTACTCGTGGTGAGCCTCGGCCGGGTGGGCGACATGTTCGGCCGGGTGAAGATGTACAACGTCGGCTTCCTGATCTTCACCGTCTTCTCGATCCTGCTGTCGGTCACCTGGATGCACGGCACGGCCGCCGCCTGGTGGCTGATCATCATGCGGATCCTGCAGGGAATCGGCGGGGCCTTCCTCTTCGCCAACTCCTCCGCGATCCTGACCGACGCCTTCCCGGAGAACGAACGCGGTCTCGCCCTCGGCATCAACGCCGTCGCCGCGATCGCCGGCTCCTTCATCGGCCTGGTGCTCGGCGGCCTGCTCGGCCCGGTCAACTGGCACCTGGTCTTCGTCGTCTCGGTGCCGTTCGGGCTCTTCGGCACCGTCTGGGCCTACCTCAAGCTCCGCGACACCGGCATCCGCCAGCCCGCGAGGATCGACTGGTGGGGCAACCTCACCTTCGCCGTCGGGCTGATCGCCGTCCTCGTCGGGATCACCTACGGCATCCAGCCCTATGACGGGCACAACATGGGCTGGACCAACCCGACCGTGCTGACCGAGATCATCGGCGGCCTCGCCGTCCTCGTGATCTTCGGGGTCATCGAGACGCGCGTCGAGCACCCGATGTTCCGGCTGCCGCTGTTCCGGATCCGGGCCTTCACCGCCGGCAACGTCGCGAGCCTGCTCTCCGCCCTCGGGCGCGGCGGGCTGCAGTTCATCCTGATCATCTGGCTGCAGGGCATCTGGCTGCCCGAGCACGGATACAGCTTCGAGCAGACGCCGCTGTGGGCCGGGATCTACATGCTCCCGCTGACCGCGGGCTTCCTGCTGGCCGCGCCGATCTCCGGGATCCTGTCCGACCGCTTCGGCGCCCGCCCCTTCGCCACCGGCGGGATGATCGTCGCGGCGGCGAGTTTCGGACTGCTGAACTTCCTGCCGGTCAACTTCTCCTACCTCTGGTTCGCCCTGATCCTGGTGGTCAACGGGCTGGGGATGGGACTGTTCGCGTCACCGAACCGGGCCGGCATCATGAACAGCCTGCCGCCCAACCAGCGCGGCGCCGGCGCGGGCATGACCGCGACCTTCCAGAACTCCGCGACCGTGCTGTCGATCGGCGTGTTCTTCTCGTTGATCATCCTCGGGCTCTCCCAACACCTGCCGAGCCAGCTCTACCACGGGCTCACCGCCCAGGGCGTCCCGGCGGCGACCGCGCATCAGGTGTCGTCGCTGCCGCCGGTGAGCACGCTCTTCGCCGCGCTGCTCGGCTACAACCCGATCCGCACCCTGCTCGGCCCGCACGTACTCGCCAACCTGCCGCAGGGCAGGGCGGCGTACCTGACCGGGCGGGGCTTCTTCCCGCACCTGATCTCCGGGCCGTTCCAGGACGGCCTGCGCGTCGCGTTCCTCTTCGCGATCATCGCCTGCCTGGTCGCCGCGGTCGCGTCGTACCTGCGGGGCGGCAAGTACCACTACGTCGAGGGCGCCGAGCTGGGCCGGTCCGGGGTGCCGGTGCAGGTCGGCGGCCGGCACCGGGTGCAGTCCGCGGCCGACGACAAGCCCGTCGGCGTACCCGTCGGAGCACCGCGACCGGGCGAGGCGCAGAGCGCGGAGCAATGACGCCGGCTCCGCCCGCCATTCCGCTTGAACGTCACGTTCAAGCGCTCTAGCCGCATCAACGTCACGTTGACGCGGAATGAGGGCGCGGCGGGCGCAGCGGGCGGCGGATCGCGGGCGCGGCGGGGGCGGACGCGCCGGTCACCAACGCGCCGTGGCAGGGACGAAGTCGGGCTCGAAGCGACGCCGGTACGTCGTGTCGTCCCGGGTTCGTACGCCGCACCTGAGGTACTGCTCGTGCAGCCGCGCCAGGGCGTCGCGGTCCAGTTCGACGCCGAGCCCGGGACCGGTCGGCACTGCGACCGAGCCGCCGTCGAACTCCAGCACGCCCGGGAAGATGACGTCGTCGGCGGGGTCCTTCCACGGCCAGTGGGTGTCGCAGGCGTACGTGAGATTGGGCGTCGCGGCGGCGAGATGGGTCATGGCGGCGAGGCTGATGCCGAGATGGGAGTTCGAGTGCATCGACAGGCCCAGGCCGAAGATGTCGCACAGCCCGGCCAGCAGTCGCGACCGGGTCAGACCGCCCCAGAAGTGGTGGTCGGAAAGCACGATCCGGACCGGCGCCTCGGCGACCGCCTCGGGGATCTGGTCGAAGGACACCACGCACATGTTCGTGGCGAGCGGCATCGGTACCGATCGGGCCACCTCCGCCATCCCGGCGATGCCGGGCGTGGGGTCCTCGAGGTATTCCAGGGCCCCCTCGAGGTCACGGCCCACCTTGATCGAGGTCGGGACGGTCCAGGCGGCGTTCGGATCCAGCCTCAGTGGCAGGTCGGGGAAGGCCTCGTGCAGGGCGAGAACGGCCGCGGCCTCCTCCTCCGGCGCGAAGACCCCGCCCTTCAGCTTGACGGCCGAGAAGCCGTAGTCGGCGAGCATGCGCCGCGCCTGCTCGACGATCCCGGCCGGGTCCGTCGCCGCCCCGAACCGGTCCGGGGCCGCACCCGGATGCGCCGCCCACTTGTAGAACAGATAGGCGCTGTACGGCACGGCGGAACGGACTGCGCCGCCGAGCAGATCGCTCACCGACCGCCCGACAGCCTTGCCCTGCGCGTCGAGGCAGGCGACCTCGATCGCCGAGAAGACCCGGTCGACGGTGCCCGTCGCCGTCGCAGTCCCGGTGGTCCCGTGCCGGTCCCGATGGGCGGAACCACCGAGCGCGCCGACGATCCGCTGCCGCAGCGCGTTGAGGGCGAAGACGTCGAGACCTTTCACCGCGCCGGTGATCGCATCGAGCAGGGCGAGATGTTCCCCGTCGCCGTAGGTCTCCCCCAGCCCGCTGATTCCGGCGTCGGTCCGCACCTCGACGACAGCACGGATCGCGAACGGCTCGTGGACCCCGACGGCGTTCAACAGCGGCGGATCGCGGAACGCGACCGGTGTCACGACGACCTCGGTGACGGTCAGTGCGCTCATCGTGCCGCCGAACCATCGGTGACCGCCAGCCCGGCGTCGATGATGCGCCGCAGCTCGTCGAGATGCTCCTGGGACGGATCGGTCAACGGCGGTCGTACGCCCCCGACCGGCTGACCCTGCAACCGTGCCGCCGCCTTGACCAGCGACACCGCATAGCCGGGGACCTGCCGGCGCAGCGTCACGAGCGGTACGAAGAACCGGTCGAGCAGCTGCCCCACCGTCTCGGTGTCGACGGTGGTCAGCGCGCGAAAGAAGGCATGCGAGATCTGCGGCGCGAAGGCGAAGACGGCCGAGGAGTAGAGCCGGACGCCCACTCCGGCGTACGCCGGTGCGGTGAGCTCCGCGGTCGGCAGGCCGTTGAAGAATTGGAATCCGCGCCCGGACGGGCCGAGAGCGGCGCGCACCGCCGCCATGATGCGGGTGAGCAGGTCGAGATCGCCCACCCCGTCCTTCAGACCGATCACGGTGGGGATATCGACGAGCCGAGCCGCCGTGGCCGGGTCGAAGAGCGCGTTCCCCCGGTGATAGACGATGATCGGCAGCTCGGTCGCCGTGGCGACGGCCTCGCAGTAGGCCACCAGACCGGCGCCCGGCGCCTCGACGAGGTACGGCGGCAGCAGCAGGATGCCGTCAGCACCGACCTCCGCCGCGGCCCGGGCATGCTCGACGGCGACGGGAAGCGGGCCACCGGCACCGGCGAACACCGGCACCCGGCCGGCCGTGGCCTGCACCGCGGTGGCGACGACGGTCCGGTGTTCGTCGGGGGCGAGGGCGTGGAATTCGCCGGTCCCGCCGGCGGCGAACACCGCTCCCGGGCCGGCCGCGACACCGCGCTCGACGTGCGCGGCGAAGGCGGCGACGTCCAGAGCGAGCTTGTCGTCGAAGGCCGTCACCGGGAAGAACAGCACACCGTCCAGTGCGATCAACAGCGTCTCCCGTGTTCCTCCCCCGTCACCGCCCACCGAGGGTGGCGTGATCAACCTGCGGATCGTACGCCACGGCGTCCGACAACCGGCTCGGCACGGTGCCGGTCCGGCGACGCCGCATTCCGCATCAACGTGACGTTGATGCGGCTAGAGCGCTTGAACGTGACGTTCAAGCGGAAAGGGTGGGCCGGGCGGTCCAGGTCGCGCGCAGGGTCGAGTGGGATCGGGGACGGTCGGTGTACTCGTCGGTCACGGCGACCGAGCCGAAGCCCGCGTCGTGAAGCGCGTTGTGGACCTGCACGTCGCTGAGGAAGTACTGGCGGTGCTGTTCGCTGAACGCGTCGCCGTCACGGTCTCTGCAGACGTCGATACGCGTGTCGCAGGTCCGGGCGGTGACGTCCACGACGCTGCTGAGGGCGAAGTGATTTCCGTCCGCCGCACCCTCGACGACCGGATGGGATCTGGTGAAGTCCATCATCGCGTCGGTGTGGAGGTCGAAGACGAGCCAGCCGCCGGGTCGGAGCCGGCCGGCCACCGCCGCCAGCGTCGCACGTAGTCCGGCGGGACTCAGGTAGTTCAACCCGTCGAATGCGCAGACCGCGGCATCGAACACGCCGCCGATCGTCAGATCCGGGAGGGTCTGCTGCGCCAGGATCGTATCCGGACCCAGTCGTCGGCGGGCTCGGGTGAGCATCGCGGCTGAGCAGTCCACGCCAACCGGCCGATAGCCGAGACCGACGAGCTCGGCGGTCAACAGGCCGGTACCGCAGCAGAGGTCGAGCACGGTCCGCACGCCCGTCGGGTCCGTGCTCCAGAGTTCGGACAGGTACGCGGCCCAGCGGTCATGGCAGCGGTCAACCACGATCTCGTCGTACACCGCTGCCAGTCGTGCGTACGGTTCGGCTCCGTGGACGCGCGGGCCGTGCTCAGATCCCCAGGATCTTCGCCTTGGCCGCGGCGAACTCGTCATCCGAGAGCACCCCCTGGCTGTGCAACTCCCCCAGCTGCTTGAGCTTGGCTACGTCGGCATCCTCAGGAGGCTCGGCGGGTGCGTCCTGCTGCGGCGCAGGCGCGGCCGCCTCCTGTTGCTGTTGCGCCTCTTCGTCGTACCGACCGGCCTGTCGGCGCGCGACGCGTCCGGACACCGCGGTGGCCGTGCCGGCGACAACCGCGGTGCGTGCGGCCATGCGGAGCAGTCCCATGTCGTTCCTCCGGTTCGGGTGAGCGGGCTGGTCTCTAGCCGGCGGTGAGAACGGCGTCGGCCACGTCGGCCGGGATGCGGATCTGGTCGATCATCACGGCGTCAGCCGCCCGGCAGGCGTCCGCCACCTTCGCGAGCCAGACGTTCTCGTAGGCGATCAGCAACGCCGAACTGTTGGGCTCGAGGTCCTCGCTGACCTCGACCGCGTCCTCTTCGCCGAGTGCTCCCGGCTGGGCGACGTCGATGGCCAGGTACTTCGGCCCCGTCTCCGGGTCGAGGTCCGCCGCTGCGATCGTGGTGACGAGCCCGTCGGCAGCCTTGCTGACGAACAGCAGATCGATGACCCGGATCGTGCCGCTGTCGACGAGCTCCATCACGGCCGGCGCGATGCGACCGCTGAATTTGTTGCCGGGAAAGCCGATAATGACCACGTCGATCGGGCCGTATCCCATGGCGCCTCCTTGGTGAGGTAGCACGGGATCGATGCTTCACCAGCCACGTTCCGCTGTCTTCACCCTCGGCGGATGAGGGGCCCCACACGGATTGCCCGAAAGGCCCGCCTAGGGACGCCGGAGTCGCTCCCGGACGCTCTTGGGAAGACCGGCGACGACGCGCTCGTAGGAGTGCGCCACCATCTCCTCGATCTCGTCCGCGGGCAGGCTCCCGTCCAGCGTCACCGTATTCCAGTGTTTCTTGTTCAGGTGGTAGCCGCTGGTGACCGCGGGGTACTGCTCGCGCAGGTGGATGGCGAGCCCGGGCTCGCACTTCAGCGCCACGGTCGGCGGCGTGCCCGGGGACAGAATCGCGAACACCTTGCCGACGACCTTGTACACGTCGACGCCGGGTCCGAAGGGCTGCTCCTCGGTGACCTCGGCGAACTCCAGCGCGTAGGCGGCCACGTGCTCGGGCGTGACGGCTTCCTCCGGCATCGTTCCCGCTCCCTTCGGCACGCAATCTGACCAGGTTAGCTACTTAGGGTGAATTCTTGACTACTCGGAGGCAGCAGGGGCGTAGGGCGCTATACATCGGGGTACCAGCCCTTTACTCGTACGCGGCCACGATTCACCCTGGATCGGGAGGGTAGCCGCGGATCAGGAGCGGCTTCTCCCGTGCATCTACCACGCGTGTCTCCCCGTAACGCCCTCCTCGCCGGCCTCACCGTCGTCACCATGCTCGTCGGAGTCGTGGCGGCGACAACCACATCCGCCTCCGCCGGCACACGGGGCACCAGTGCGATGACCTGGGCGAAGACCCAGATCGGCCATCCTTATCAGTGGGGCGGCGCGGGCCCACGGGGCTACGACTGCTCGGGGCTGACGATGCGGGCCTACCAGCATGCGGGCATCAGCCTCCCGCACAGCTCGGCTCAGCAGTACGCCGTCACGAAACGGCACCGCGTGCTCAGGAGCCACGTGCAACCCGGTGACCTGCTCTTCTTCGGCAGCAGCGCCGGATCGATCCACCATGTCGCCCTCTATTCGCACCGCAACTCCCGCGGGGAGCTCATCGTGCTCGACGCCCAGGGGACCGGGCACCCGGTCGGCTGGCACAACGCGCACTACTACGGCGACTACTACGCCGCGACCCGGCCGGGAGGCTAGGGCCCGCAGCGAAATTCGGCTGCGCGCCGCACGATCGCCGGGCAGGCTGCGGGCCATGGATTCTGCGCCCGACGAACCTTCCGGCCATACCTACCTCGACTTCAACGCACCGCTGTCCGATGACCGTGCCGCCCGGCTCGTCTCGAGCCTCCGCCCGCTGACCGACGCCCAGGTGCTCGACCTGGGCTGCGGATGGGGCGAACTCCTGCTGCGCCTGCTGGCCACCGAACCCACGGCGCGCGGCATCGGGGTCGACAACGACGACGAGGCGATCGCCCGCGCCCGGGACAATGCCACCGCGCGCGGGCTGGATCCACGGGTCACATGGCACGCCGACGAGGTCGCCGGATGGACGGGTGCGCCGGCGGACGTCGTACTGGCGGTCGGCGTGTCCCACATCTGGAGCGGCACCGCGTCGATGCTGACCGCGCTCACCGACCGGGTGAAGCCCGGCGGCCGGGTCCTCGTCGGAGACGCATTCTGGGAGCGTCCGCTGACCACCCGGGAACGGGCCGGGCTGGGCTTCGACCCGGCCGAGCTCACCACGGTTTCGAGCCTGGCCGAGATCGTCGACACGGCGATCGACCATGGTTACCGCCCGCTTGCGGTGTCGACAGCAACTCTCGACGAGTGGGATGACTTCGAATCCCGCTACTGCGCCGGCCGGGAACGGTGGCTCCTGGACCATCCGGACGACGCCCGCGCGAAGGAGGCACGCGCCGTGGTCGACGAGCACCGGGACAGTTGGCTGCGCGGCTACCGTGGCGTACTCGGGTTCGGCTACCTCACCCTGGCCGCACCTCTGGGCCCGACCCGGGGGTAGGCCGGGCGACGCCGTACGGCTCCTCCGGCGGCGTCCACGCGCGGGGTTCGGCCGGATGCTCCGGGGCGTCGGAGCACTCGTGCTGCCACCACCCCACGTCATGCCAACGGCCGTGCTTGTAGCCGGTCCGCCGGAAGACACCGATCGGCGTGAAACCCAACGCCTCGTGCAGGCCCACACTGCCCGGGTTGGGCAGCGCGATGCCGGCGAACAGCGACACGTAGCCCAGCGCCCGGACCTCCGCGATCAGCCGCTCGTAGAGCGACCGACCGATGCCCTGCGACCGGTGCGCCGCGTCGACGTAGACCGAGCAGTCCGCCGACCACCGGTACGCCGCCCGCTGCCGATGGGCCGAGGCGTAGGCATATCCCGCCACCTGCCCGCCGCGGTCGGCGACCAGCCACGGCAACCGGGGAGCGGTCAGCATCCGCCGGCGGATCTCGTCGACATCAGGAGGCGATTCCTCGAAGGAGATCGTCGTCGCGGTGACGATCCCGGCGTAGATGCGCTGGACATCCGCCGCGTCCGCGGCCGTCGCCGGCCGGACGGTGGGTGCGGTCATACCAGGTCAGGCGGGACGGCCCAGGAAGCCGCGGAAGCGGTCCAACACCGGAGCGCTTTCAGGGACGTCGATGATCTTGCCGAAGGGCTTGCCGTCGCCGCGGTACTGATCCGGAAGCGTCACCTGCGCCCGTTCGAGCCCCACGGCGAGTTCGGCATCGCTGAACGGAACGGTCTGGCCCGTCGCGGCCGCCAGGTCGCTCCCATGGGCGAGGTATTCCATCAGCGCCATGGACAGGACCATCTGCGCCGGCAGGTCGCCGCCGGTCATCTGGACGGTCCGGTCGACCCCGCCGCTCCGCCACCCGGCGACGAGGCTGGTCGCGGACGTGCGGAAGTCGGTCAGTGGATCGTCGCTGACGTAGGCCGCCGGGTCGCCGGAGTACGAACGCTCGTTGGCGCTGGCATCGAAGACCTGCAGCCACCCGACGATGTGGTTCAGCAGGTCGCGGACCTCGTAGTCAGGACACGGGGTCGGTGCGCCCAGCTGGTCCGGTCGGACGGCGGCGATGAGCGCCTCATCCTTGGCGAGCACGCTTTCCAGTACGTCGATGTCACTCATGGCGCCTCCTCGCAGTCCTGCCGACTGTAATGCCCGAAGTGTGGTTCCGTGGGCACGTGAGCGCCCACTCGTGGCCTGCACTGCGGGTCGAGGACTGGACGGACACCCGGGACACGCTGCACATGTGGACCCAGGTGGTCGGCAAGATCCGCCTGGCCCGGGCTCCGATGGTCAACCACTGGTGGCAGACCACGCTCTACGTGACCCCCCGCGGGTTGAGCACGTCGGGCATTCCGTACGGCGAGCGGCTCTTCGACATGGAGTTCGACTTCCTCGATCACCAGTTGCGGATCCGATCCACGGACGGCCGGGACCGGTCGGTGGCCCTCGAACCGAAGTCGGTGGCGGACTTCTACGCCGAGACCATGGCAGCGCTTCGTGAGCTGGACCTGCGCGTCGACATCCGCCCTGTCCCGTCGGAGGTCGAGGTGGCGATCCCGTTCCCGGAGGACACCGTGCACGCCTCCTACGACGCCGAGTCCGTCCAGCTGTTCTGGCGTCAGCTCGTGCAGGCCCACCGGGTGCTCACAGAATTCCGCTCCTTCTTCATCGGCAAGGTCAGCCCGGTGCATCTGTTCTGGGGCAGTCTCGACCTGGCGTGCACCCGGTTCTCGGGCCGGCCGGCGCCGAGACATCCCGGCGGCGCGCCGAACTGCGGCGACTGGGTCATGGTCGAGGGCTACTCCCACGAGCTCTCCAGCTGCGGGTTCTGGCCCGGGGGTGGACAGGAAGGCGCGTTCTACGCCTACGCGTATCCCGAGCCCGGCGGGTTCGCCGACCACCCGGTGACGCCCGCGGATGCGGCGTACCACAAGGCGGCCGGACAGTTCCTGCTGCCCTACGAGGCGGTGCGCACGGCCGAGGACCCGGACCGGACCCTGCTCGGCTTCCTGCACACGACCTACGCCGCGGCGGCCGACCGCGGCCGCTGGGACCGCGCCGCACTCGAGGACGACCCCGCCGCCCGGGCGCGGCCCCGGTAGCCGCCTCGCCGTTGCACCCGCTCACCGCGCCCTGGCAGCATGCTCCCGTGCCCACTCACGTCGCCCTGCTGCGCGGCATCAACGTCGGCGGGCGCAACAAGGTGGCCATGGCCGATCTGCGGGAGCTCGTGACCGCCGTCGGGCACACCGATGTGGCCACCTACATCCAGAGCGGCAACGTCGTCTTCACCACGAAGGAGACCGACACGGCCGCGATCGGCGCTGCGCTGGAACGACGGATCTCGACGGATCTCGGTGTCCCCTCCGCGGTGGTGGTCCTCTCGCGGGCGGACCTGGCGAAGGTCGTCGCGGACAATCCCTACCCGGGCGAGACCAACCCCAAGGCACTGCACGCTGTCTTCCGGACCGGGAAGGCCGGGCCCGAGGTGCGCGCCGCCGTCGCCGCCGCGGAGAAGCGCGCCACGGAGAAGGGCGACCCGGGCGAGGCGGCGCTGGTCGGACGGACTCTCTATATGCACACACCGGACGGACTCGGCCGGAGCGAACTTGCCGCGCAGCTCGCCCGCTCGTCGGTCGTCGGCGGGACGGCCCGCAACTGGGCGACCGTGCTCAAGCTGCTCGCCATGCTCGACGGGTGACCCCGGCCACCCCGGCATACGATCGGTCCCGTCGACGTATCGCTGGAGAGGTCATGGAGCCCGTAGCCCGGCCGGAAGTCAGCCCTGCCGAGCAGGAACGCGCGATCGGGGCCCTGCAGGCGGCGGTGGGGCGAGGTCTGATCACGCTCGACGAATTCAGCAGCCGCACCGATCGCGTGCTCGCCGCGAGCAACCCGGCCGAGCTGGCGACCGTCATCGCCGACCTGCCGCCGCTGGTCACCCGCGCGGCACTCGCCGACGAGCCGCTGCGGATCTCGACCGTCGGCACCAAGATGGGCCGCCGCGGCCCATGGACGGTGCCCTCGCGGATCGTCATCGAGGCGCGGCACACCAAGGTGACGCTCGACTTCCGGGAGGCGACGTTTCCGCACCCGGTGGTCACCATCGACCTCGCCGTCGCGCACTCGACGGTGCTGCTCATCCTCCCGGACACCGTCGGCCTCGAGGTCGAGGCGGTCCGGCCGCACCATAGCCGGCTCCCCGAGTCGAGCGGCCCGTCGGACACCGGGCCGATCCTCGCGCTGCGCGGTGATATCGCGCATGGTCGGGTGAAGGTACGCCGGCGCCGGCGTTCCGGCCGCGACTAGAAGCGGAGCCCGGGTCGCATGCTCGTCTGTGCGGCGGCACGGCCGAGTCGCGGGTAGCCGAGGATGTCCTCGGTGGTTGCGAACAGACCGTAGAGGTTGTGATCGGCACCGTCGGTGGTGCCGGGAACGATGTAGGGGCTGGCCACGATGGTGGGGATCTGGCAGGAGTTGCCCTTCGAATAGACGGTGGGCGAGGTGCAGTCGATCCCGTGGGCGGAGGTGGCGTCGCCTTCGTCCCAGGTGACGAAGATGACCATCGCGCCGTTCCGGTAACTCGGCGTAGCGGTCAATCGCCCCATGAGGCCGCGGAGGTAGGTGTCGCCCTTGGCGAAGCGGCCGGCCCGGGTGCCGCCGCAGGCCGTCACCCAGTAGAAGTCGTTGCACTCGTCCGGGGTGATCCACGCGTACGCCGGGAGGTTGTCGTTCGCGATGGCGGTGTCGAGTTGTGTTGCGGGAACGTCGTACTGCTTGCAGGTGTTGACCGGGCTCCGCAGATCCTTGTACCAGTACGCCGGGGTGTGGCCGGGCTTGTAGATCGAGTTCTTCGGACCGCACGTCGTGCCCATGCCCTCGGCGTAGTTGCGCCACGAGGCACCCAGACTCTGCGCCTGGCGGAAGACGTTGTTGTCGGCGGAATAGACACCCACGCCCGTCGCGTCACCGCTCGTCGCGGCCATGTAGTTCGGTTGCGACGGGTGCGTGGCGGCGTGCATGAACCGCTCCGATCCGCACCCGCTTGCCAGGGAGTCGGTGTAAGGGATCGTGCCCTTCACCCGCAGCGATTGGAACGAGGAGTAGGTGAGGTTCTCCTCCATGAGCACCACGACGTGCTTGTAGGCGGGCGGACTCCCCGAGCGATAGTTCGCCGCCAGTGCGCCGCACGGCCCGGTGTCGGCGGCCGCGGGACTCGCCGCCGCGACGTCCACCAGGCTCCCCGCAACCACGACGAGCACCAGCACCACGACGCGAAGGACGTTCCGTATGCGAGTAGTCGACATAAGGACTCCCGCCCCCGCCGGCGTCGGCGCCGCTGAAGCCCGCCAGTGGCACCATGTGCTCTTCGTGAAACCAAGGGGCCCCTGCCGACAGTGTGGGCCTTGCCGAACGAGCCTGTCCTGGACATCCACAATTCCGGGAGGGACGGTCTCCCCGATGGGTCGTGCACAAGCCATCGACATCTGAGCCGCGTAGCACCGACTTCATAGGAGGGTGCGCCCACCGTCAGGGCGTCGGCCCACGGTCGTTCTGCTGCTCCCACTCCGACCTGGTCACGGCATACTCGACGTCGCCGTACTCGGCGCCGGGGATCGGATCGGGCCAGTCCTGGTGGAAGGTCCGGATGAGCCGCAAGCCCGCCTTCTCCATCACTCGACGTGAGGCGGTATGCACGGCCATCGTCTCGGCATGGACGCGTCGTACGCCGAACTCGGTGAAGCCCTTCCGGATCACTGCACGGGAACCTTCTGCGGCGTAGCCCTTTCCCCACGCCGAGCGCCGCAGCCGATAGCCGAGTTCGACCTCGTCACCCGCATCGTCCGGTGCCGGACGGAAGTGGAACCAGCCGAGGAAGTCCGACGTGGACTTTTCGATCACGGCCCAGAAGCCGTAGCCGTCGTATCGACGGTAGTAGTCGAGGAAGGCCGGAAGCACCTCGTCGGCGATCTCCTCGCGCGAGGTGGTCCGGCCACCGGTGATGAAGTGCATGACGCCGGGATCACTGTCGAGGTCGACCAGATTTTCGGCGTCATCCCTCGTGAAGCGACGCAACACGAGACGGTCGGTTTCGAGGAACACCTGCATCCGGAACTCCCGAGTAGGCCGAGAATCCCCCGGATCGCCGCCATGGGGGAAACGACGAGCCGGGGGTCCCCGGAACCGCAACCGTGGGGGGCTCGGCGCGGTCCGACCCGAAACGATACAAGTCCGGTCTCATGATCGCCTCCCGACACCGGGATTCCCTTGTGGATAAAGGTCGGTGGCCCACAAGCGCAGTAGCCGGTGTCAGTCTCCGGTGTCAGTGCCCGGCCGGCCCGGCGGCGCACTCGGCGGCGCGCGTCAGCAGGAGGTCACGCTCCCTGGTGTTGCGGGTGAGAGATGCGGCCCGCTCGAAGTCACCGCGGGCTTCGTCGAGCCGGCCGAGCTTGGCGAGCAGGTCACCGCGCACGCTCGGCAGGAGGTGGTAGCCGTCGAGCGCCGGCTCCGCGCCGAGGGCCTCGACGAGCTCGAGACCTGCCGCGGGGCCGAAGGCCATCGAGACGGCGACCGCCCGGTTGAGGTCGACGACGGGCGACGGCGTCAGCTGGGCGAGCGCGTCGTAGAGCGCGACGATGCGGAGCCAGTCGGTCTCGGCCGCGCTTTGTGCCCGGGCGTGACATGCGGCGATAGCGGCCTGCACGGTGTACGGGCCCGGATAGGGGGCCAGTGGGCCGCCGAGTTCTTCGGCGCGCTGCAGCGCGGCGAGACCCCGACGGATCAGGACCTGGTCCCAGCGGGTGCGATCCTGCTCGAGCAGCAGGACGGGCTCCCCCTCCCGTCCGACCCGTGCCCGCGCCCGCGACGCCTGGATCTCCATCAGGGCGACCAGCCCGTGTACCTCCGCCTCGCGGGCAGCCAGCCCGGCCAGGATCCGGCCGAGGCGGAGGGCGTCCTCGCAGAGCGCGGGTCGCAGCCAGTCGTCGCCGGTCGTGGCGGAATACCCCTCGTTGAAGATGAGGTAGACCACCTCGAGCACCGACGAGAGCCGGGCCGCGCGATCGGCCCCGGTCGGGACCTCGAACGGGACATGAGCCTCGGCGAGGGTCCGCTTCGCCCGGACGATCCGCTGCGCCACGGTCGCCTCGGGTACGAGGAACGCCCGGGCGATCTCCCGGGTGGTGAGGCCGCCGAGCAGGCGGAGCGTGAGCGCGACCCGTGCCTCACCCGAGAGCACCGGGTGGGCGCAGGTGAAGATCAGACTCAGCAGATCGTCACCGATGTCGTCGTCGAGCGCCGCCTCGAGGTCCGCCCCACCCATCGCGAGCTGGATCGCCAGGTCCCGGGCGAGCTCCTGCTGCTTGTCCTCCAGGCGCCGGTTCCTGCGGATCATGTCGATCGCCCGCTTCTTGCCGATGGCCATGAGCCAGGCGCCCGGGTTGTCCGGGACGCCCGACTCCGGCCATCGCTCCAACGCCGCGACCAGGGCGTCCTGGGCCAGGTCTTCGGCGATCCCCACGTCGCGCACCAGGCGGGCCAGACCGGCGATCACTCGGGCCGACTCGATCCGCCAGACCGCCTCGGCGGCACGGCGGGCCGCCGCTGCGGCCGCCGCGCCGCCGTCAGGTGCGCGGTCGGGGGTGTGCATCGGCAGAGGCTAGGCGCCGACCGTCTGCTCGGGCGGGGTCTTCGACAGCGCAGCCGCCTCCTGAACATCCGCCGGGAAGTCCGCCATCTCATACACCCGGCGTACCTCGATGGTCGCGCCCTCGTCGCAGGGGCAGCGGGAGGCCCACTCCACGGCCTCCTCCTTGGACTTGGCCTGGATCAGCCAGTAGCCGCCGATGAGCTCCTTCGCCTCGGCGAACGGCCCGTCGGTCACGCTGGCCTTGCCGCCGGGGAAGGTGACCCGGGCGCCCTCCGACGACGGGTGTAGTCCGTCGAGTGCGAGCAGCACGCCGGCCTTGTTGAGCTTCTCGTTGTACGCGCTCATCGCGGCGACGTCCTCGGCGCTCGGCTCCCACGTGGCCTCGTCCTGCAGGCCGGGGTAGATGAACATCATGAATCGCATCGCGTGTCCCTGTCCTTCTCCGCTGGGCCCCCGACGGTCTCGACGGGTCTGAAGCCCTAGCTCTACCAGTGCGTCGAACGGACGACGGGGTTATCGACACGAGCCCCTAACTTTTCTGCAGATCCGCGAAGTCGCAGAACCGCTCCCAGTCGGCGGCGGTGATGTCATGCCCGCCGGGCCTGACATGGTGGCCGACCCGGCCCGCGGCGCCCAGCAGGTCGTAGACGGACGAGGCATGCCGGGCGGACAGGAATTCTCCGGGCGGATCGGCCCAGTGATCATCCTCGGCGCTGGCCACGAAGAGCGGGCGCGGTGCGACCAGCGCGAGCAGCAGATGCTGGTCGACCGGCAGCGTGTCCTCCCGGTCGGCGTATCCGGCGAACGCCGGGCAGAACCAGTGCGGGAAGCGACTGGTGATGGCGCCGACCGTCTCGCCGTACCGTCGCCGGGACAAGGCCGCACCGCCGCAGCCCGAGCCGTTGCTGACCGCCATCGCGAAACGCTCGTCCTGCGCGGCGGCCCACAGCGCAGCCTTACCCATCCGCGAGTGACCGAGCACCGCAACCCGCCGCCCGTCGACGGCCGCGTCGGTCTCCAGATAGTCCAGCGCGCGGCTCAATCCCCATGCCCACATCCCCAGGGCACCCCACTCGTCCGGTCGGCGTGAGGCTGGTCGACCCCCTGCACCGAAGAGAGCGGGAACGTGGGTACGGCTCGCGTCGACCGCCGGGTCGTCGGGATGGAGGTCGCCCGCATAGGCGGTGACCAGTCCGTACCCGCGCGCCAGGAGTCGCTCCACCGGCCACTGCGCGGCCTGGCCGCCGCGGGACGCCTCGCTCGCCCGGTGTCCCACCACACCGAGCCCGTCGGATTCAGGCACCCATCCGGTCGGAAGAGCGATTGCAGGGTCGGGATGCACCGTGTGGTTGCCGAAGAAGTTGAGTCCGCAGAACACCGGGGCCGGGCCCGGCGTGTGGGGCAGGTAGAGCAACAGGTCGAGGTGAACCTGACCCGCGAACCGGCACCGCACCTGGCACCGCGTCGCCGCACCGCGCAGTGCACCGGGATCGCGGTCGAGAAGCTCATAGGTGACCGAGGGCAGCCCGGCCGGCGTTTGCCCGTAGACGTGGTCGGAGAACAACGCCAGCAGCTCAGGCCGGCGACGGCTCCACCAGTCATCCGCCGAAGCCACGTCGCCGCCCTCGACGCAGCGCAGCGGGTCGGGGAGGCCCGGGTCGTCGTTCGGAGCGGCTCCGAAGTCCCGCACGCAGGTGAACATAGACCCTGGCCGGCGTTGTCGCCGGCAGGGTGGGACAAGGGCGCGTCAGCGCAGCGGTGTGCCGTTGGGCACGGGATGATCGAAGCCGGCCAGGACGACGTGACCGTCCTCGTCCAGCCCGCCCACGACGAGAACCTCCGATCTCACGCCGGCCACCCGCTTGGGTTCGAAGTTGCAGACGCACAGCACCTGGGTACCGACGAGCTCGTCGACCGTGTAGTGGTCGGTGATCTGCGCGCTCGAGGTCCGCGACCCCCATGGGCCCAGATCGATGGTCAGGACGTACGCCGGCTTGCGCGCCTTGGCGTTGGGCTGTGCCGCGGTGACGGTGCCGATCCGCAGATCGACCCGGGTGAAGTCCTCGAAGGCGATGGTCTCGGTGCTCACCCTCCGGAGGCTACTGGTGCGGAGACCGAGACCCGCCGGTTAGGCGGCTCCGGTCGTCGCGGTCGCCCCGGTGGGGCTGGCGGCGCCGATCCCGCGCTCGCCCTCGATCTCCTCCAACGACTTGCCGCACGTATCGGGCATCCAGAAGTAGCCGGCCACACCACTGATGGCCAGGAAGAGTGCGAGCAGCGCGGCGACCGGCCGGATCCCGACGGAGGCGAGGGTCGGGACGAAGAAGCTCCACGCTCCGAGGCACAGGCGGGCCGTCCCGAAGGTGATTCCCTGCGCCGTACCCCGGAGCATCGTCGGGAACAGCTCCTGGCTCACGACCTTGTAGAAGGCTTCACCGGCGAGTGCACCGCCGACCCCGAAGAGGAAGATGTTGGCGAAAATCACCGGAACGCTGAACGGCAGCACCAGGTAGGCGACCCATGCGGCTACCTGCATGACCGCACCGATGCCCCAGAGCCGGCGGCGGGTGCCGTGCGTCCGGTCGTTCAACGGCATGAAGATGAATACCGTCGCCAGCACGCCGATGACGAATCCTGCGCACGACAGGGCGACGCTCGCCGCCTGGCTGCCGGCATGCAGGGTCGTGATGATGTACGGCGTGAAGATGCCGCTCGTTCCGGCGGCGATGTTCCAGAAGACGTAGATGATTGCCGTCCACACCAGTGCCTTCAGGTTGTTCCCGCTGAACAGCTGTCCCAACCTGCTGACCGACGACGCGCTCTTGGCGGTCGGCGCCAGTTCGGGGCGCGAGCCGTCCGCCGGGGTGTCGACGGTGTCGGAGGCACCGCTGGCCGCGGACCAGCGCGCCGACTCCACCATGCCCCGCCGTAGCAGGTAGGTGACGATCGAGACGACGAACAGCATCAGGAAGAGAATGCGCCCGCCCCATGTGCCGAACGGCGTCGTGGCCAGTGCCAGCAGCAGAACGACGATCGGGCCGCTGTTCCAGGCGACCTGCGAGAAACCCAGCAGCTTGCCGCGGGCGCGGTCGGGAGAGAACTCGCCCACCAGCGCGAGCGAGGTCGGCACGTCCGCGCCCACCGCGATTCCGACGATGATGGTGCCGATCAGCAGCATCGGGATGTTGACCGAGCACGCAATCAGCAGAACACCGAACGCGTAGACCATCAGGTCGTACTGGTAGATGAGCTTGCGGCCGAGCAGATCGCCGAGCCGGCCACCGATCAAAGCGCCGACCGCGCAGCCGATCGCGTTCGGACCGATCGCCGCGATCGTGCCGACCAGTGACGTGCTCAGGCCCAGATAGGACTTCCACAATGCAAGGCTGGCACCGAGCGCGACGATGGACCCGGCGTCGAGGAAGGACGCCATGCCGGCGAGGACCGACCAGCGCCACTGCTGCCTGGTGACGGCATGACCGTGCTGGTCGACGTTCAGATCTGCATCACTCTGCGCGCTCACGTCTTCTCCCGTCTGCGTCGCCTCGACAAGCGTTGGCGGTGGCCGCAAATTCGGCCCGGACCGGGGACAGACCGTGCTGTCCTGAAACAGTTCAGCGGCGAACCCTAGGAGTGGCTGTCGACGGCCGTCAAGGCATCGGCGTCCGAAAACGTGGAGGAATTGGCGGCTGGGCGGAGTTTTCGACCCATCTGACTACTCGCTGCGACCGTGCACCGGCCGCTTGCAAAGGTCGCGGCGGTGCAGGGTTTGAATCCGTTCAAGTCGGGAACCGGGCTAGGCGCGGGTCATCTCGACCCACTCCAGATGGCCGTCCACGATCGCGATCACCCTGCTGTCGCCGTCCGGCGTGTCGACCCGCAGTGGCCCGCCCGAACCGGCGGTGGTGGCGCGAACATCTGACGCACTCTCGATCGACAGCCGCCACATCGGTCCGGTCCGGCCGCAGGAAGCGATCGCGTCGTCGAACGCGTGCAGCCGATCGGCCGGGACATGCAGGCGGGTCGCCGAATGGAAGACGACGCGCGGTTCGCCATCAGGGATGCGGGCGGCGATGTGCGGGAGAACGTCGATGGCGTCTCCGGCCCGGATCTCGGGCGGGTCGGCGGCGGCCAGGTCGAGCGCGGCGGTCAGCAGTGCACGCTGCCGCTCGTTCTCCGGCCAGACCAGCGCTTCCAGCCAGGCCCGGGCAGCCACATCGACCACATCGATCGGGTTGAGGTCGACACCGAGGGTGGTGGCGATGCCGGGGAACGCGTCGAGATCGGGCACCGGCGTCGCGCCGTGCCGGTCCGCGACGATCTGTACCGGACTGGTGGGGTCGCCGAACCGTCGGCCGTCGACCCCGTATCCGTACCGGTCGAACCGCAGGTTGAGCCCGGCGCTGGCACCGACCTCGATGAGATGCACTGGGGAGCGGATGTCGGGCGCGATGGTGCTGAGGCCGATCCGTAGGCCCAGCGACCGCCGTACGTCGTTGGTCTGCACGAGATACGTGGTGATGACCTCGGTCAGCTCCGCCTCGTTGGCCGCGCAGAACGAACGGAGTGCCGGACCGGCATCGTCGGGTGGCGCTGCGTCCGGCCCGACGACCGACGGGAAGAAACGAGCGAGCGGGTGCTCGGCACCGGCCAGCAGGAGAAGGTGGACGGCGCCGAAGAACAGGAACGTCGGATATTGCCCGGCCCGCCCCTGCGACGCGAGGTCCAGCAGCCGGTCGTCGCCCGCCACCGTCCGGCTCAGTGCGCGATAGAGCGGCGACGAGGTGAACTCCCGCGGATGCCGGAAGGCCCGCCGTACGGCATCGCGGTCCATCACGACGCTAGCCTAGTAAGTGCTTACGTAGCCCGCCTACGAGCAGACGGTCAGCCGGGCGTCGATCACGGCGCCCGGCGGTGTGTTACAGAGATCGAAGTGCAGCCCGTGCCCTGCGGCGTAGTCCCGGGCGACGTCGATCTCATCGGGTGTGAGTCGCCGCCAGAGCAGCACCGTGGGTCGCCCGATCACATCGACCTCGACCTGGGTGTGCCGGCGAATGTCGACACATTCCGGTGCCGTGCAAAAGCCGACGCCTCCGATCAGGCCGTGCGCACACGCGATCGGCGTGGCACGGCGTGGCGACGTACCGGGAACTTGCTTGGACATGTTGCCTCCAGCTTTCTGTGGAAAAGAAGGCTGCCGAAGGCGAGGCGCAGTCCGGGTGACCCGGGATTCATGGCGTGATCGCGCGAGCAAGCTGACCGTCAGCCGATGTGATGGCCCCCATCGACGGTCGTCTTCGGAGTCTCGATGTCTGATAACTGATGTCGTGGTGTCGGCTGACGGACTTCGCGCCGACTGGCGCGGACATCGCCGACAGTGAACTGCCCCCATATCCGAATTGCGATGCCCCCATGCACCGCACAATTACTGATTGTGACAGAGAACCCCTGCAGATGGGTGAAGGTCGCCCGATTATCTACGGAGGCGGCTCGCGCAGTTACGGAGAGTAGCTCCGTAACTGCGGCTCTCGCCGGCGTCGTCACCGCGAAGGTCGTGGCGCCCGGGACGAACGGGAACCGGATCGCCCGCGGCGCCGGGGTCGAGGTCCGACCGGTCCGGCATTAGCGCGGGCCTCGAGATAGCGCCGCTCGGCGAGGTTGAGGGTCTTCCGTGCGGCAAGGCGATATTGCGCTCGACTCTCCTCGACCCGGCCGGCGAGGCCGAGCAGGTGCGCCCGGACCGCGGGGACCCGGTGGTGATCGCCGAGCACCGGCTCGGCACGGCGCAACGCCTGTAATCCGACGACCGGCCCCCGAACCATCGCCAATGCCACAATCCGGTTGAGCGTCACCATGGGGCCGGGTGCCAGAGTCACCAGGACGTCGTAGAGACCAAGGATCTGCGGCCAGTCGGTGTCCGCGGCCGTCGGAGCCTCGTCGTGTACCGCGGCGATGGCGGCCTGCACTTGATACGGACCGATGGTCGCCGTGGGTAGCGTGCTGGTCAGCAAGTCGCTGCCCTCGGTGATCATCGCGCGGTCCCACCGGCTTCGGTCCTGGTCGGTCAACGGAACGAGGCTGCCGCCGGGCACCGTCGTGCGGGCCGGTCGGCGGGCGTCGGTGAGCAGCATGAGGGCCAGCAGGCCGGACACCTCGCCGTCGTCGGGCATCTCGGCGTCCAGCTGCCGGGTGAGCCGGATCGCCTCGGTGCTGAGGTCAACCCGGTGCAGCGTGGTGCCCGAAGTTGCCACCGACCTGCTGCCCTGAGGCGGAGGGCGAACTACGAGCGCTTCCGGGGCTGGGCGGCCGATCGGCGATGTTGGCGCGGTGTGCCGCCGACGACCTGCCGGAACACCCGGGCGAAGTGCTGGCCGGAGCTGAATCCGACGTCGATCGCGATGGCGGTCACCGGCATGTCACTGCATTCGAGGAGGCGTCTGGCGTTCTCCACCCGGCGTTCGGTGAGGTAGCGGTGGGGTGACATCCCGATCTGGGTCGTGAAGAGCGCAGCGAGGTAGGTGGGGGCGAGGCCGACCTCGGTGGCGAGTTCGCGCAGGGTCCAGCGGTGCGCACAGTCGCGGTCGACGAGATCTTTGACGCGGAGTACGGCCGGGTGGATGTCCTGCCGCGCCACCGGAGCCGAGGGCAGGAGAAGGCGGGTCACCTCGAGGATCAGGCGGTCGACGGCCAGCTCGAGGCCCTGGCCGGCCAGGCCGAGCCGGGCGGTCAGCTCCCGGGTCAGGTCGGCGAACGGGCCGCTGACCGTGTGCGCCTGACGGCGATGGATGACCGGCGGCGACTCCTCCCACAGCGGCGCCAGCGGCCGGTGCCGCCGGAGCACGCCGTGCAGATCGATCGCGGCGAAGTAGAAGTGGTGGTTGGCGGCCGGCGGGTCGACCATCTGATGCAGGACCCGCGGGGCGACCGCGAACAGGTTCCCGGGTTGCAGCGTCAGCACCTGGTCGGCCGCGCGCCAGCGGCTCAGGCCGTGCATCTGCAGATAGAACTCCCAGACCGGGTGGCTGTGTCGGGTGACCAGGTAGCGGCCCGGGGCCCATTGCTCGCCGGCGTGGACGAGCCCGCTCGCCGAATCGTCGACCTCGGCGAGGAATCCGGCCCGAATGCCGGACGGACGTTGGAGTTCGACCACCTGGTGATCGTGTACGAAGTCCTGCACATCGTGCAAGCCGGGTGGCACGGCAGGTCCTAGGGTCTGGGCCTATGGACGCGACCCTGACCGCGCTGCTCCCGACCGACGAGGACATCGCGTCGTACCAGGAGCACGGCTTCTGGATCTCCCCGGTGATCATCCCGCCGGACGTTCTCGACGCCGCGGAGCGGGGCATGGCCCGCTACTACGCCGGCGATCTGGACCGCGAGCTCCCGGTCCGCGGGTGGACGCCCGAGGACGGCGACGTGCTGCGGAAGAACGACTACTCGTCGCTGCGGGTGAACGAGCTCGCGGATCTCGTCAGGTTCCCGACGATCGGGGCCACCGCCGCGCTGCTGTCCGGCGCGGAGTCGATCAGGCTGTGGCACGACCAGTTGCTCTACAAGCCCGCGGACGCCGGAGACGCACCCACGAGGGTGGGGTGGCACACCGACCGGCAGTACTGGCAGACGTGTTCCTCGGAGCGGATGCTCACCGCCTGGGTCGGGTTCCACGACGTCGACGAGAACAACGGCGCCGTCTCCTTCCTCGACGGCAGCCACCGCTGGGACGTCACCGGCCTCAACTTCTTCTCCCAGGACCTCGACGGCCTGCAGGCCGAGGTCCGCCGCCAGGGGTTCCCCTGGACGCCTCGGCCTTCCCGGATGCGCCGCGGGCAGGTCAGCTTCCACAACTGCCGCACCGTCCACGGCAGTGGGCCCAACAACGGCTCGGAGCCCCGCCGGTCGATGGCGATACACATGCAGCCCGGCGACAACCACTGGGTCGACCGCGGCGCCCACCACCCCGACGATGACCTCGTACGCCACGTGGACGGCGTACCCGACTACGCCGATCCGGCGATCTGCCCACAGCTGTATCCCCGATGAGTCCGGTACGGCGCTTCCTGCAGCTGAGTGAAAGGGCTGTTCGTCGTGAATGAAAAGTCTGCCGTGTCCCGGCGGTCGTTCCTGTATGGCTCGGCGCTGGCGGCGGGCTCGGTGGTTCTTGCGGCGTGCTCCAGCGGGAGCAGCAAGCCCACGTCGGCCGGCGGGAAGAGCGGTCTCCACGCAGGCGGCGGCGCCGCGCAGGTCGGTTCGGCGCGGCAACCGCTCGCCGCGCCGACGAGCTTCCACGAGTCGCCGGCGTTGAAGGGAAAGGGTCTGCCATCGGTCAAGGACCGCCTTCCGGAGAGCCCCTACGTGGTCCCGCACAACTGGGTGCAGCGCGGCAACTACGGCGGCGTGCTCAACACGACCGTGTTCGGCACGACCGGTATGCAGAATGCGAGCGGAGTCCACAACTACTACTACGGCTTCTCGCCGACCCGGTGGCTGAACGACGGCAACGACATCGGCCCCGGTAATGCCGAGAAGTGGTCCAGCAACGCCGACGCCACCGAGTGGACCGTCTACTTCCGCAAGGGACTGAAGTGGTCGGACGGCCACCCGTTCACCGTCGATGATGTGCTGTTCTGGTACTACGACATCGCGGTCCCGGGCCACGACGCGCAGACGGTGCCGCCGGACTGCCAGTCGGCCAAGGGCACGCCCTGCGTCATGAAGAAGGTTGACGACTCGACACTGAAGATCACCTACGACGCGCCGCAGCCGCTGGTGCCGGAATATCTCGCGGCGTGGGTGAAGGGCAACATCGGCCAGAACGGCCCCGTCTGGGTCCTGCCCAAGCACTACCTCAAGCAGTTCCACCCCAAGTACAACAAGAAGGTCCCCAAGGACTGGGATTCCGTCGGTCGGCTGTGGGAACAGAAGGCGAACTGGACCAGCAACCCCGATTGTCCGGTGCTGACCGGCTACCGGTGCAAGAGCTTCGACGACAACAAGGGAGTCGTGCTCGAACGCAACCCGTACTACTACGTCGTGACGAAGGACGGCGATCAGCTGCCCTACATCGACGAGTGGCGGATCAACATCACGCAGAACGCCCAGGCGATCAAGCTGCAGGTCCAGCAGGGCAAGCTCGACTACTGCCACGGCACTATGACCCAGATCGACCTGTCCGACGTCTCGACACTCTCCCAGAACACGAAGAAGGGCGGCTACAAGATCGTCCTCTGGGACAGCGGTGACGGCACGGGCTCGATGTTCTTCCTCAACTACGACTACCTCGCCGTGGACAAGAAGTACGGCACGCTGTTCCGGGACAAGCGCTTCCGGCAGGCCATCTCGCATGCCTTCGATCGGCCGACCGCCCAGAAGGCGCTCTATTTCGAGACGGGTGAGCAGACGACGGGGACGAGCGGCACGAAGATCACCGAGTTCAGCGACGGACCGGACGGGCCGAAACTCTTCAAGGAATGGCGGGACTCCTACAAGTCGCACGACGTCGCGAAGGCCAAATCCCTCCTCGCCGACCTCGGGTTGAAGGACACCAACGGCGACGGGTACGTCGAGTTCCCCGACGGGTCCAAGCTCACGGTCGACATTCCCTACTCCGCCGACATCTCCGACACCGAGGGAGCCAAGGACGACCAGCTGGTCGCCGACGCGAAGAAGGTGGGTCTGCGGATGGTGCGCCGACCGATCCCGCCACAGTCCTTCGCCGACCTGTGGAACGGCGGCACGCTCATGTCGCGCAGCAACTGGTCGGTGGGGGACGGGGCGACGGTCCTCGTCTACCCGCAATGGCTGATCCCGCTCGAGCCGAGCCGCTGGGCACCGCTGGAAGGCTCCTTCTACACCGTGCTCGGCACCCCCAAGGAGCACCAGGAAACGAACGTCGCCCCGCTCAAGAGGCAACCGCCCCGGATGCCGGCGGACAAGGGCGGCCCGGTCGAGAAGCTGACCGACCTCTACAACAAGACCAAGTCCGAGCCGGACCAGATGAAGCGCAACCAGCTGGTATGGCAGATGTTCAAGATCCACATCAACGAGGGGCCGTTCTTCATGGGCTCGGTCGCCAACTTCCCCAGGCCGAACCTCCACAGCACAGCGCTGCAGAACGTGCCGGACAGGAACAACCTCGCCCTGCATGGCCTCGACGGCCCGTGGGTGTTCCCGACGCCGGCGATGTACGACCCGGAGTGCTGGTACTGGGACGATCCGTCCCAACACCAGACCTGAGACCCGCCGCTCGGCGGCCGGGCTGCGCTATGGTCCGCGTCGTGGTCTCCCTGGTCGCTATCGGCGGGTTCCCCGGAGCCGGAAAGTCGCTGGTGTCGCAGCGACTTGCCCAGGAGTTCTCCCTCCCCCGGCTGTCTTCGGACATCCTGGGCGGGACGATCGGCGACGCGCTCGGGGAGCGACTGTCGAGGTCCGATGCTTTCTGGGCGGCCTACGAGGTGCTGTTCACCCTGGCCGAGCAGTTCGTCGGCGTCGGCTGCTCGGTGGTCGTCGACATGAGCCTGGGCTGGGATTTCCAGTGGCAGCGACTCGACGACATCGTCACCCGGCTTCCGGACACCACCTGTCTGCCGGTAATCCTCGACTGCCCGAAAGAGGTCTGCGCCGAACGGATGGATCGCCGGTACCGGCAGGACGCGGCCAAGGAGGCATCCGCAGAGAAGATTCTCGCCATGGGTCAGGTGGCGGACGTCTGGGACTACCTGCAGAAGCTCGACCGGCCCGATGCGTGCATCGTCGACGCGGATCGGGACGCCGACAGCGTCTACGCCGACGTCCGTCGACACCTTGCCGGGACACCGCGCCGCGCGGTGAGCTGACCGATCGACGGCCCAACGGGACGGACCTCCCCGGCAGGCGACGCTCATGGCCCGCGGTTCAGTACGGCTCGACAATGGGATCGTCGGTGCTGCTCACACCGATCCGTGCCGCTGAAGTCTGACCCTTGACGGCGATGGGCACGTGGTCGGCGGCTGCCGCGAGTCCGAACGTCGGCATGTTGGAATACACCGTCTCGTACTCTCCGGCGCGGACCCGGTAGGTCTCGTGCCAGATCCCGACCTGGCCTGAGTCTCGTACAGCTCGGTTGAACCGCCGCCACGCCGCCAGGTGCGGGAGGTCTCTATCTCGGGCGAACCGGTCGAGCGAATCGAAGTCTCTCCAGTACTGCAGGAGGATGGTGGTGCGTCCGATCCACTGGTGGTAGCCGAGGCAGCCGAGCTCCGGGTGCTCGTCCAATACCCGGAGCATCCGCGGCATCGCCGAGGCGACCGGCCACCACTTGCGGACGCGCCACGGCTGGTTGAACCGCATTCCGATGAGGAAGACGACGAAGTCGCCTTCGATGTCCGCCGTGTACCGACCGGGATGGATAGGCAAGGCAGTTCCTTCCTCCGTGGAGTGTGCTGCGGGTCACCGCATACAGCAGCCCGGGTCGCACCTCAGAGGGTAAGAGCTGCACCTTCCCCCCACCCCCCATCCGAGTGAGTCGCGGAGCCCGGTTGCAGCGAATTGGGCCGATGGCCCGGCACGGCGCGGATATCATGCGAGGACGTCGATCGTGGTGGGGTGACGGGATGGCGAAGTACGCGGTCTTCTTCACGTTCAAGGGCGAGGCGCTCAGATCGCTGATGGACAACCCGAGCGATCGGGAAGCTGTGGTACGCACGCTGTGCGAGAGTGCGGGCGGATCGATGGAGGCCTACTACTGGATGTTCGGCGCCTGGGACGGGTTTGCGATCGCCGATCTACCGGACAGCACGGCGGCGGCCGCGCTGAGTCTCGCGGTGAGCAGTTCAGGTGCCTTCAATCAGTTGGAGACGCACGAGTTGCTGGATTCCGAGGAGATCTCGGCGGCGTTGGGCGCGGCGTCCCGCCTTGCCTATTCCCCTCCCGGCCAATAGCCCCGCCGGGTCATCGCCCGTGACCAACCTGCGAGAGTTCCCGATCCCTATAGTGCCCCTGGCAGATCGTCGCACGGTTGCTGCGCGTGGCCCAGGAACACCCGGGCTTCGATGGCGATGCAGGATGGGCGGATGGATGGCAACGAGAGCGGGGCGAACGCGGTGCTCGGCCGTCGTGAAGCGTCGGATGCGGTCACGGACCTGGGCTGACGCTACGTCCTCGGGAGCCTGATCACGTCGGTGCGGGCGCAGTCGATGGCCGATGCCGCCGACGTCAGCGCCCGCGCGGTGGCGGCCTGCGGCGAGCATGCGGACACGCATCTGAGGGCGGATCTGCGCAGTGGTCGGGTCGATCTGGTTCTGCAGAGTGCGATCGGTGCAGTGACCCGGCAGGACGTCGTACTGGCGACACGGGTGTCCGAGGCACTGACCGCAGGTGGCGGGCGGCCCGACGCGGTTGCCCGCGACGGCCTGGGCCGGTCCGTACAACTGCTGGAGCTCGCGATCGACGCACTCGACATCGCCGCCATCCGGCCGTTCTGGAAGGCCGTCCTCGGCTACGCCGACGAGGCCCGTCGGACGGGTCGGGAGGACCCGCTCAGCGATCCCGTGTGGCAGGGCCCGGCCATCTGGTTCCAGCAGATGGATGTCGCCCGGCCGCAGCGGAACCGGATCCACTTCGACGTCTCCGTGCCGCACGACGGGGCCCCGCGCCGCCTCCGCGCGGCATTGGACGCGGGCGGATCCCTCGTCTCCGACGCCCATGCCCCCGCCTTCTGGGTGTCGCCGATGCCGAGGGCAACGAGGTGTGCGTGACGACCTGGCAGGGTCGGGACAGCTGAGTTCGGTGGTGACACCTTCGTGCCGAGCGACGGCGACCGCCGGTCGCTAGGGAATCAGGCCCAGCTCTCTCGCCCGGGCCACGGCCTCGGTGCGGTTGCTTGCGCCGAGTTTGGCCAGGACATGGCTCACGTGCTTCTTCACGGTGTCGAGGGTGACGACGAGCTGCCGCGCGATGGCGCGGTTCGCCCGGCCGGCCGCCAGCATCCCGAGCACCTCCATCTCGCGGTCGGTGAGTGGCTCGATGAGACCGGCGCCGGTTTCCCGTTCGGAGCGCGGCTTCGGATCGAACGACCGCCGCACCCGCGCCAGGTAACCGAGGGGAACCCGGGCGGTTGCCCGGTCGGTCCCGGCGGACGTCATCATCCGCCCGATCAGCGCGGCCATCGCCGGGCCCTCGTCGGTGAAGACACGGACGTAGCCCTGCGGGGACGCGACGGTGAGCGCCGCAGTCAGAGCGGTCAACGAGGCAGGCTCGTCGCCGGCGGCCGCAAGGGCGACGGCCCGCAGGGCATGTAGTTCGATCATGCTGCCGAGCCGGTCCTGGGTGACCGCTGCGGCGAGCATCCGGTCGAGCAGCGCGAGTGCCCGATCGGGCCGTCCCTGGGCGAGCTGCACCCTGGCTACCACCAGGTACCCCACCTCGCGGGGGTAGAAGACCTCGTCGTCGGCCTGCAGCCCGGCGTCCTCGACCCACTGCGCGGCGGCGGACAGATCGCCGAGCGCCAGCAGCAGTCGCGCGCGCTGGGCCGGAACCGGGTTGAGGAGGCCGGCCGGTCCCGGCGAGAGCCGCTCCGCCTGACCGATCGCGTCGAGTGCCCCGGCGGGATCACCGGTGACCTGCCGGATCCATGCCAACGTCACCAGACCCGACGCCAGCGGTGGAGTGTGGACGAACTGGCGGCATACCGCGATGCCCTCCGTGACATGGCTCAACGCCGCGTCGAGGTCGTCCCGCAGGTAGGCCACCTCGGCCAGACCCACGAAGGCCGGCCCGGCTGCCGGGAGCGGCCGCCGCCCGGCGACCGCCGTGACCTCCAGCGCCTGCCGGCAGGTCTGCACGGAGGCGTCGAGGCGGCCCTGGGCGCGTTGAATCCGGGCGAGGAGATAGTGCCCCCACGCCGTGGTGGTGACCTGACCGGCAGCCTCCCACCCGGTGATGCTCGACGCGAATGCCTGCTCGGCCTCCGCGAGCCGGCCCCGCATCCATGCCGTCACGGCGACAAAACCCTGGACGGCGGACCTCAACATGTCCTCGTCGTCACCGAGTTCGGCGAAAGCCTTCGAGGCGTACGCCGAGGTGCCCTCGGGATCGCCGCGCAGCTGCGCCACATAGCTGCGCTGCAGCGCGATCACCGCCGGGATGTTGACCAAGAGGCTGCCCGCCCGGCCGGCGCTCGGCTCGAACGGCTCCTCGGACCCGGCGGCCCAGGACTGCTCGGCCGCGTCGATCAGCGGCTCCATCGCTTCCACGTCGCCGCGCATCCCGGCCATCTGCGCCTGTGCCAGCAGCAGCCGCGGACGCGTGCACACCAGATCCGCAGGAAGCGCCGGCAGCCACTGCCGGATCGTCGCCTCCTCGCCGCGCAGGTTGAAGACGGTGTCGAAGTGCTCCTCGACCAGCCGGGCGGCCCAGGCCGATTCTCCCGCCGCGAGGGTGTGGTGTATCGCATCGTCGGCCAGCCCGCGTTGCTCGTACCAGGCCGCCGCGGTGCGGTGCAGTTGCGCGGCCCGGTCCGGCTGATGCTCCAGCCGAGCCCGCAGCAGGTCGGCGAAGAGATGGTGGTAACGCCACCAGCCGCGGACCTCATCGAGCGGCACCAGGAACAGCCCGGCCCGCTCCACCTCCTCCAGCAGCGCTTGACTGCCGGTGCGGCCGGTGACCGCATCGCACAGCGGGCCACTGAGCCGCTCCAGCACCGACGTCTCCAACAGGAAGGTGCGCACCTGCTCGCTCTGGCGCTCCAAGACCTCCCCGGCCAGGTAGTCCAGGATGTAGCGATGGCTGCCGGTGAATGCGGCGACGAACCCGGCCACGTCCGGTTGACCGCGCAACGACAACGCGGCCAACTGCAGCCCGGCCGCCCATCCCTCGGTACGGGCGGCCAGTGCCGCCACCGCGGAGTCGGGCAAAGGCGGCCCACCGGCCCCGGTCACCACCCGCCGGAGCAGCACCGCGGCCTCCTCGGCGGTGAAACGCAAGTCGGCGGCGCGCAGTTCGGCGAGCTGCCCGCGGGCTCGAAGCCGCGCCAGAGCAAGCGGCGGGTCCGAGCGGCTGGCCAGCACAAGGTGCAGCCCCGGCGGGCGATGCTCGAGGAGGAACTCCAGCGACGCATGCACCACCGGGGAGCTGACGACGTGGTAGTCGTCGAGGACCAGCGTGATCTCGTCGGCACCGGGCCGGCCGGCCAGCTCGTTGACCAGAGCCGTCACCAATCCGTCGTACGACATCGGCGCCGGCGGACCGAGCAGCGGGTTCAGCCGCTCGCCGACCCCGGGACGCACCCGGTCCAGCGCGGCCACCGCATGCCGCCAGAAGCGGGCCGGGTCGTTGTCGCCGGCGTCCAAGGACAACCAGGCCACCGGACGACGGCCGAGCGCGACCCATTCGGCCAGCACGACCGTCTTGCCGTAGCCGGCCGGTGCACAGACGAGGACCAGGCCGCGGCCCACGTCGAGCGGCTCGGCCAGCCGCGGCCGCGGCACGAGATCCGGCCGCGTCCCGGGCACGTGCAGCTTGGTGGCCAGGAGGACATCGCGCTCTGACCCCGGGCGCTCGGCGGCCACCGGCGGGGGCGGCTCGGCCATCACGGTGCTCCTCCAGCGTCCTCGTCGTCGCTGCTGGAAGGGCCGATCGTAGTGGTCGGCCGGTCCCAACGGCACCGTGGTGCCGACGTCATTCCAGAAGATTCCCCCACAACGGCACTTCGGGGTGACGCCCCGGCCGCATCAACTTCGTAGCGTGCAGGGCAAGAACACCCGCCGACAGGAGGATGAGGAATGGCAGCGCCTGAGCTCGACCGGGCACGCGAGATGCCGCACGCGGGCCGGTGGGTGTGAGCGATTCGCAATCGCCCGCGCACTACGAGATCCGCATCGACGGGGTCCTGGGCGAGTGCTGGACCACCTGGTTCGCCGGCCTCCACCTCGAGAGCGACGGCACGCAGACCGTCATCTCCGGGCTGCTCCCCGATCAGCCGGCACTGCACGGAGTGCTGGCCAAGGTCCGCGACCTCGGGATGTGCCTGGTCTCGGTACGCCGATTGGACCGCGACGCACCGGGCGAGGAGAGCCCGCACCGAGGGCCCGCCCCGGAAACGACATCGACACCACCCGCTCGACCACCCCGGAAAGGAGGCCGCAGATGAGTCAGCTCCACGTGCGCAGGCACCACCCCCGTACCAGCCGACGGACGTACGGGCCGAGACATACCGACCCCCCGCAACAGGTGACCCGCCATGTCCGGTAGCTCACTGGTCCTGCTCGCCAGAGATGCAGAGGCACTGGACGACCTGCTGCCCTGCCAGCGGGAAAGCGGAGACCTGTGGTTCTCCGACGTGCCGGCCGAGCTGGAGACGGCGAAGGCCCACTGCCGAGACTGCCCGATCCGCGAAGCCTGCCTGGCCGGCGCGGTCGAACGCCGCGAGCCCTACGGGGTCTGGGGCGGTGAGATCTTCGAACAGGGCGCGATCATCGCGCGGAAGCGGCCGCGCGGCCGGCCCCCGGGCAGCCACCGGCGCGGCCTGCACGCAGTCATGTCGGGTGCCGTGACGAGGTGACCGCAGCGTCGCAGTAGCGGAGTTGGCGCGTCGTTCAGCTGTGCGTTGTGGTCAGCACCACGCCGATCCCGGCGTCGACCCGGACCGATGTCGTCGACACTGGCAGCGGCACTGTGCACATGGTCCTCGGCGGCGGCGGTACGTCGGTGCCGTCCAACAAGCTCTTCTTCACCCCGCCCGCGTGCCGGGTCGTCACCGCGGTCGGCGCGCCCGACCCGACCACCGGCAAACGCCCGCCGGTCTACATCCACGAGGACGCGCCCTGGTCCGCGGTACGCGACGCCCCGCCCCCCACCCCAAGATCAAGAGGGGAATCACGTGCGAAACGCCGAGCGGATCCCCTCTTGATCATGGGACAACGTCGGCCGCACCGGGCGTCGGCGGTCACGGCCAGACCGTGGCCTGCTCCTCGAAGTCGGGGGTGTGCGGAGGAATGACGCAGAACACCAGGCCGCCGGGATCGGCCATCTGCCAGTAGCGGCCGTCGTCGTAGCTCTGCAGTCGGATCGCCCCGAGAGCCTCCAGCCGGCCCACCTCGGCCTCGACGTCGTCGGTGTCGACGTCCAGGTGGACCCGCGGCTTGGTCTCTTCACCCAACCGCTGCAGTTCGATCAGCAGCTGGCCGCTGAAGAGTCCGACCGGCTGATAGGTGTCGTCCCCGGACTGATCTTCCGCGGGCGGCCGGCCGGTCGCCGCACGCCAGAACGCCAGGCTCGCCTCGAACGACGAGGGCGGGTGATCGATGAAGACGCCCCCGACCCGACTCTTGTGCATGGGCCACCACTACCCAGCCGGTCCGCCCCTCACTCCTTCCCGGCGAGCTCGCGCCCGCAGCCGCAGCGCCGGGATCGTGATGTGGGTGATCGGGCCGATCGCGAGCGCATAGACGACGGTTCCGACGCCGACGGTGCCGCCGAGCAACCAGCCGAGGGCCAGCACGCCAACCTCGACGACCGTCCGCACCACCCGGAGCGAGACGCCGCGGGCGGCGATGCCGGTGCTCAGGCCGTCCCGGGGGCCGGGGCCGAGGCCGGCGCCGATGTAGGCGCCGGTGGCGATCCCGTTCAGGACGACGGCACCGACCAGCGTGCCGATCTGGACGATCAGGGTGTGCGGTGCCGGCACGATCGCCATGGTCGCGTTGATGACCAGCCCGATGACGGCGACGTTGCAGACCGTCCCCAGCCCGACCCGCTGCCGAAGCGGCACCCAGCCGAGCAGGACGACCGCGCCGACGATGATCGCCCAGGTCCCGACCTGCAGCCCGAACGTCCGGGACAGCCCCTGGTGCAGGACGTCCCAGGGGTCGAGCCCGAGGCCCGCGAGCACGAGCAGCCCATCGCTGATCCCGTAGAGGAGCAGGCCCCCGAGCAGCAGCGCCACCCGGACCGGACGGCGGGTGTCGGGAATCGGAGCGATCACCACCACCGACACACCGTCTCAGGTTTGGCCTGGTGCCAACAGGGCCAAGTGAGAGAGGATGGTCGGGTGCTCGTGACCCGGCTCGCCGAACTGCTCGACCCGTGGCTCGGCAGCGGACCGGCGTACGCCGCCGTGGCCGCCGGACTGCGCGGCCTGGCCCTCGACGGCCGGCTGCCGGTGGGCGCCCGCGTCCCCTCCGAGCGCGAACTGGCGACCGCGCTCTCGCTGAGCCGGACGACGGTCAGCGCGGCGTACGACGTGCTGCGCAGCGAGGGATACCTGCGCAGCGACCACGGCGCCGGGAGCCGGGTGGCGCTGCCGGCGGCGGTTCCCGTGCGGCCGGACGCCGACCCGGCCGACCGCGCCGACGTCCTCGACCTCAGTGTCGCCGCATTGCCGGCGCCCGCATTGCTCGTCGACGCCGTGCAGGACGCCGCGGTCGCGCTCCGGCCGTTGCTGGCCGGCCACGGGCTGCACCCGCTCGGCGTCCCCGACCTGCGCGCCGCGGTCGCCGATCACCTGACCGCACGCGGGCTGCCTACCCGCGCCGAGCAGGTGCTCGCCACCGGCGGCTCCCTGCACGGCTGGGATCTCCTGCTGCGCGTGCTCACCGGCCCGGGGAAGCGGGTGCTGGTCGAGCAGCCGACCTACCCGGCGGTGCTGGATGCGCTGGCTGCACACCGGCTTCGGCCGGTGGCGATACCGGTGACCTCCCATGGCTGGGAGGCGCCCGTGGGCCGGGCCGAGCTCGTGCACGTCACCCCCGACGCGCAGAACCCCACCGGATTCCTGGCCACCACCGCGCAACGCCGGCGGCTGCTGCGGACGGTCACCGGGGCGGTGGTGACGGCCGACGAGACATTCGCCGACCTCACCCTGGACGGTCTCCCGCCGGCTCGGCTCGGCGCACTCGACCCGCGCGTCGTCACCCTCGGGTCGATGAGCAAGGCGTTCTGGGCCGGGCTCCGCGTCGGATGGGTACGCGCCGACCCGGACCTGCTGACCCGGCTCGCCCAGTCCCGCGCGGGTCAGGACCTTGCCAGCCCGGTCCTCGACCAACTCGTCGCCGCCCACCTGCTGCGGCGTGCCGGCGAGGTGCTTCCCGAACGCCGGGCCCTGCTCCGCCGCTCCCGCGACGCCCTCGTGCGAGCCCTCGTGCGCGACCTGCCGGCCTGGCGCTACACGGTTCCGCGCGCCGGGATGGTGCTGTGGGTGGAGCTCCCCGAGCCCAGCGCCACCCGCCTCGCCGCGCACGCTCTCGACCTCGGCCTGCGGCTGACGCCCGGGCCGCGCTTCACCGTGGACGGTACGGCGGACCGGTGGCTGCGGCTGCCCTTCACGATGCCGATCGAGCGGATCGACGACGTCGTACGGATGCTGGCCGAGGCTGCCGGCCGGGCGGCTCCGGGCGGCACACCGGTCCGCGCGCCGTCGCGCTGGACCGCCTAGGGCGGCAGCGGCACGACCGACTGTCCGGCTCGCTAGGCGCTGTCGAGCCGGTCCATCACCTCGGCGTCCAGGCGAATGTCGACGGCGTCCAACGCCTCGTCGAGTTGGCCCAGGGACGAGGCTCCGAACAGCGGGATGATGATCGGATCCTGCTGCAGCAGCCACGCCAGCACGATCTGGTTGGGGGTGGCGCCCACCTCCTGAGCGACCTGGCGCAACACCTGGAAACGCGCGTATGCAGCCGGCTGCGCATACCCGAGCTCGGCCGGAAACGGACGCTCGGGTCGGCCGTACGAGCCGCCCAGCAACGCGGCGTATGCCACCAGCGTCACGTCCCGGTGCTCGTTGAGATAGTCGATGTGCTCGATGCCGACGTGCCGGAAATGCGGGCTGCCGAGACGTTCGATCCCGCCCTGCCGCAGCGGTTTGGGCCACAGGTAGGTGTGCCGCTGCTGAATGACCGAACACGGTGCGACGCCCTGGTCGGCGGCGAGCCGCCGCGCGCGTTCCAGCCGCCAGCTCGTGGTGTTGCTGCAGCCGACCAGGTCGACGATGCCGTCGGCCGCGAGTCGCCCGAAGGCGCCGACGGTCTCGTCCTGCGGGGTGGACCGGTCGTCGATGTGCGCGTAGTACAGATCGATGCGGTCGACGCCCAGCCGGGCGAGGCTGCCCTTGACGGCCGAGTCGATGGCGGCCGCTCCGAGTCCTTCCCAGTTCTCGTCGTCCGGGTTGCCGCGCACGGTTGTCCAGGCACCGCATTTTGTGGCGATGACCAGCTGCTCGCGATTGCCGCGGGCACGCATCCAGCCGCCCAGAAGCTCCTCGCTCTCGCCACCCTCGCCGTGAATCTGGTTGTAGTTGTTCGCGGTGTCGATGAACGTCCCCCCGGCGGCGACGAATCGGTCGAGAATCGCGATCGCGGTCTCGGGGTTCGTCGTACTGCCGAAATTCATCGCACCCAGGCACAATGCGCTGACGGTCCGTCGATTGCCCAGGGTTCGGTACAGCATTCACTGCTCCTTCGGATCATGAGTGGTCGACGCCACGTTCTCTGGCGCTCGACGTAAGAGCCCGGCCCGCCGGGCGGAGGACTACGCGGGTACTGCGGGGGAGACCGCTCGCCGGTATCCGGCGATCTTGCTGTTGATCACGTCCAGATCGCGATGGAGGTCGGCGATGTGGCTCAGGACCCGGTCTCGGTGCGCCTCGAGCAGCTGCATCCGTTCCAGGTCGGTGGGCGACCCGGCCCGCGCGAGCTCGGCGTAGCGCTGCATCTCGCTGACCGGCATCCCGGTCGCGCGCAGGCGCATCAGGAGCACCAGCCGTCGCAGGTCGAGCTGCGTGTACTGCCGATGGCCGGACCCGTCGCGGGCAACGCCCTCCAGCAGGCCGACGCGCTCGTACCAGCGCAGCGTGTGGGTCGACAGGCCGGTCAGCGTCGCGACCTGCCCGACGGTGAGCGGTCCGTCGACGTCCGGGATGATCTCGTCGACGCCGCAGGCTCCGATGTCCGGTGATTCATCGTTCACGGGGTTCAGGGTGCCCCTTGGAGTGCACTCCAAGTCAAGCCCGGGAGAATCAGCCGGCCCTCGGACGCTCCACCCCGCCCCGCATTCCGCGTCAACGTGACGTTGATGCGGCTAGAGCGCGTGAACGTGACGTTCACGCGGAATGGCGGGCCGAGCGCTCGGCCAGGGACACCGACCTCACGTCTGGTGCCACCGGCGCGTCTTCCTGGTGACGGCAACCCCCTTGGCCGGAAGGCGCAGCTGATGAACACCCGCCACGCGATCGTCGACACCGTGCTCGGCGACCTCACTCTTGTGGCCACGGACGATGCCCTCGTCGGTGTCTACTTCCCGCACCACTGGACCAGGCCCTCCCGCGAAGCGTTCGGCCGCCGCGTCGAGGTCCACGACGTTCCCCTGCTCGACACCACCCGAACCCAGCTGAACGACTACCTCGGCGGGCGGCGGACCTCGTTCGACCTGCCGACTGCAGCGGGTGGAGACGAGTTCCAGCATCGGGTGTGGGCCATGCTCGCGGAGATCCCGTTCGGTGCGACCAGGACCTACGGTGAGCTCGCCGACCTGATGGGCGACCGGGCCCTCGCCTGGGCGGTCGGGCAGGCGGTCGGGCAGAACCCGCTGTCCATCGTCGTCCCGTGTCACCGGGTGGTCGGAAAGAACGGCGGGCTCACCGGCTACGCAGGCGGGATCCGGCGCAAGCAGTTCCTCCTCGATCTGGAGGAGCTGCCGGCGGCAACCGCCGGCAGGCTGTTCTGAGCCTGCCTTGCTCGTCGCCATGAGCCGTCCGGCCGGTGGGGTCACCGCAATCGGACTACACTGAGTTAGATAAATACTACGGAGAGTAATGCCATGGCGGCCCGCCAGCGCTCGTCGACGTCCCGGGGCGAGGGCGTGGCGCCGGGCCCGGCTTACCCGTGGGCCGCGCCACTCGGGCTGATCGTCCTCGTCGGTGGCGCTGCCGTACTGGCCAACTTCGCCAGCGACACGGTCGGCGCGGTGATCCGCGGAGTCGGCGGCGTGGTCGTGGTCGTGGCGATTCTCTACGGCGCCCGCAGACACGGGGCCAGCCCCCGCGGTGCGTGGGTGCTCCTTGCTGCGGGCATCGGGGCCTGGGTGGCCGGCGACGCGCTGTGGGACGGTTTCGCGATCGCCGGCCTGAGCGCCGGGTGGTACACCGTCCCCAACGCTCTCTATCTCGCCACCTACCCGCTGCTCTTCCTCGCGATCGTCGGCATCGTCGGCGCGCACGGCCGGAAGCGAAGCCTGGACCACGCCATCGACTGCGCGATCCTCTCCTTCGCCGCTGCGCTGATCCTGCGGGTCGCCCTGGTGGACGCCCATTTCACCGGAAACACCATCGAGACGGTCTTCAGCGCGGCGTTCCCCTTCGGCGATGCCCTGCTGCTCGGTGCCATCATGTGGCTGCTGTTCGAATCGGGATCCCGGAACCCGTCCGCCTGGCTGCTGGCCGGCGGGGTGGCGACGATGCTGGCGACGGACGTCGCGTGGGATCTTCAGGTTCGGCTGTTCGGGAGCGGAGCATCGGACACCTGGGTCAATCCCTTCTACCCCGTCGCGTATGCGCTCATCGGCGCGGCCGCCCTGCACCCCGCGGTCGCACGCCTGGGCAATCGGGCGGCACCGGCGTTGCGCTACCGCAATCCGGCGCGGCTCGTCTTCCTTGGCATCTCGTTGGCGGCGATATCTGTCATCGCATGGCGCGGCAGTAGGGACGACCTGCTGGTCCAGCTGTGCACGGTTGCCCTCGTCGGAGTGATCGTGATCCGGTTCGCCACGCTCGTCCGCGAACTCGAGAACGCCTACCGCTCGGTCGACCACAACGAACGACGATTCCGTCTCCTGGCTACCGCGGCGCCGGTCGGCATCTACGAGACGGACGCCGACTTCACGGTCGTCTTCGCGAACGAGGAATCGACGCGCCTGGCCGGGCGTTCGGTGGTCGGGATGACGCCCGACCGGATGATCTCGTCCGCCGTCGAGCCCGAGGACCGCCCGCCGATCCGGGAGGCGGTCAAGGAGGTCTCGGCCGGCCGGCGAGCGCGGGCGGAGTTCCGGATGCGGGCGGCGGATGGGAGCGAGCACTGGGTCGCCTGGTACGGGACGCCGATGCACGAGTCCCCCGAGCCGTTCACCGGTGCGTTCGCCTCCACCATGGACATCACCCTGCTGAAGAACGCCCAAGCCGAGCTCACGCGGCAGGCGTCGCACGATCCGCTCACCGACCTGCCGAACCGCCGACTGCTGCTCGACCGGTTGAGCGGATCGCTCGCGCGACTGACCCGGCGACCGGGGATGGTTGCGCTTCTCTTCCTCGACCTCGACGGCTTCAAGAAGGTCAACGACGAACTCGGTCACGACTCCGGCGACGAGCTGCTCAGGGTCGTCGCCCGACGTCTGCAGGACACGGTGCGGGAGGACGACACGGTCGGCCGCTTCGGCGGCGACGAGTTCGTGATCATTCTGGAGAGCGTCCTGGACCGGGACCACGCCGCGCTGGTCGCGGCCAAGGTCATCCAGGCGATCGGTGTCCCGGTGGAGCTGAAGCACGGCCGGGCGCGTGTCGGCGCCAGCGTCGGCATCGCGATCAGCCCCGACCCCCGCGACGACCCCGACGCCTTGATCCGCGCGGCGGACACGGCGATGTACCTGGCCAAGAGCGCGGGCCCCTCGCGCTGGCGGTTCACCGACGACATCACCAGCGCCGACGACCTCGCCGGAGTCCGGCTCGACGAGGCGTAACCAGGGCGGCTACCCGCGCCCGTGTTGCACGAGCCCCAGCGAGTTGCCGGCGGGATCGCGGATCGTGGCGAGCAGGCGCGGGCCGTCCGGCGACGGCGGCTCGACGATCTCGCCGCCGTGGGCGCGCACCAACTCCAGTGCGTCGTCGATGCTGCCGACGTTGATCCACGCGAGCATCCCGGTGTCGAGAGCCGGGCGACGGTCGGTCACCCACTGCCCGATCAGTCCGGGCGCCTCGAAGCTCGGTGAGTTCCGCTCGACCTGCCAGCCGAAGATCGCCTCGTAGAAGCCGGCCGACGTCGTCACATCCAGCGCCGGGATCTGCAGGTAGGACACCGCGCCGGGAGTCAGCCCGCCCTCGGGTGCCGCGTCAGGGTCGTCGTTCTTCGTCATCCGACCACCTCACCCCGGCGGCGTCGCCCGGTCAAGGTGGGCCATCCGAAGCCCACGCCGTTTGGCATCAACGTGACGTTGATGCCACGAGAAGGCTTGAACGTGACGTTCAAGCAAAACGAGGGGGTGGTGGACGGGTGGGTGGCCAGGTCGGTGCGTGGGAGACGTTGCGAACACCGGACGGCCCCGCCCGAGTCGGGGGTTCGGGCGGGGCCGTCGGTGCCCGACCGATCGGGGGATCTCCAGTACCCCGCAGCCGGACCACACGGCGGGAGCGGACGACCCGACCACCCGCCCGGGGGGTGGGATCACAGGTGGAGCGGAACGTCGGCTCCCTGGTCTTGCCTTGCACTGACCACGGCGCGCCGTGTCACATGCAGTGTGCGCACGGTGCTTGTCCGTGCACAAGCACCCCTGTGGACAGGATTGTGGACGGCCTGTGGGAAAACTGCCTTTCCCATGTGCATGGCCTGGGGACGCGATGTGAACAAGGTCGGCCGGCCCCGCACGGCTGCCTGTGGAAAGAAAAAAGTTCGGCCCGATCTTGCCGTCCGGGTCACGGCGCCTTGACTGCCGGAGCGACCGGCGCCGCCTCACGGTCCGCGGGATTCAGCCACTGCGAGGCGCGAATGGCGAAGTAGATCTCGAGGATGAACATCCCGACGAAGGCTTCCTGCGGACGGACGGCGTAGCGGACCGCTGCCCCTGCCGTGCCGCCGAGATGGGCGTGGTGCAGCGCGATGAACAGCAGCGGCAGGATGACGAGGAGGGCCCACCAGGCCTGCCGGACCCGCAACGGACTGGGCCGGTCGGGTCGGAGGATGCCGCGGTCGGTGATGTCGAACGCGATCGGGGCCAGGATCATCATCACGATGCCCTCGGCGAGGCTGGTCGGGAACCGCACCAGCGAGGTGTGGTCGAACACGACCAGCAGGATGAGAACGCCGGCCGCACACCCCCAGGCCACGGCTTTGGACGGCCTGCGGATCAGCTGGACGTAGGGGATCAGGAAGGCGAGCGCGAAGAACGTCTCGTTCAGCGTCTTCACGCTGCCGATGATGCTCTGCACGTTGTAGAGCAGCAGGAACACCCCGAACATCACCAGTGCCGCGGCGGCGGTCAGCGGCCACTCGCCGCGTCGGCCGGCGAGGCGCGGCCTCGCGTACTCGATCCACAGCGGCAGGATCAGAGCCAGGACGTAGCCCTCGCTGTCGAAGCCGATGTGCTTTCCCACCGTGCCCGGAATGATGTCGGTCAGCGTCTTGCTGATGATCAGCCCGAGCAGGAGGCACAGGCCGAGGTAATAGACGACTGCGACGGCCCGCCGCCAGCCGCGGCGACCTGCGTGGGCAGAATCCGGCGGGGCACTCGTGGTCGGCATTCCAGAATTATCGCCTGTGCAGGCCCGGCTGTGGTGGATTGCCCGGTCTCGTCCGCGCCGGAGAGTACGGCGATCTCGGCGCGCGGAATCCCCGGGTGACGCGTAGCCGGTTCGGGCAGGGGCATAGAAAGGGGGCAAGCTCCCCCGACGAAGGGATGAAGCGCAGATGAGCCGAGCCTACGGCTACACCGCCTACGGTGGCCCCGAGACCGAGGCGTGGTTCGACCGGCCGGTGCCGACCCCGGGCCCGAGCGAGCTCGTCATCGAGGTCAAGGCCGCCGGCGTCAACCCGGTCGACCACAAGGCACGCGGCGGCGCGATGGCCGACCCGAACGCGTCACCCGATTTCCCTAGGGTCCTGGGCGCCGAGGCGGCCGGCGTGGTGGTCGCGGTCGGCTCCGACGTCGACGGCTTCGCCGAAGGCGACACCGTGCTGGGCCGGACCGCACCGGACCACGGCGCCTACGCCGAGCATGCGGTGCTGCGCGCCGACGCCACCTGGCGCAAGCCGGCGCAGATCAGCTTCGTCCAGGCGGCCGCGCTCCCGGTGGCCGGCGGTACGGCCTGGGACGTGCTGGCGAAGGTCGGGATCGGCGCGGGCGAGACGCTGCTCGTCAACGGCGTCGGCGGCGGTGTCGGGGTGATGGCGGCGCAACTGGCCAGAGACCGGGCAGCGGCGGTCTTCGGCACCGGCAGCGATTCCAAGCGCGCGCTCGTGGAGAGCATCGGGGCGACCCTGGTGGCCTACGACCGCGGCGACGTCGTCGCGCAGATGCGCGAACTCCTCCCCGGCGGCGTGGACGCCATCGTCGACGTCGTCGGCGGCGATTCGCTACGGCAGATCGCCGTTCTCATCACCACCCCGTCCCGCATCGTGTCGATCGTCGACCCGGGAGTCACCGAGTTGGGGGGCAGCCTCGTGGTGTCCACCGGTGAGGGTGTCCCCGCCGTCGCCGAGCTGGTCGCGACCGGCAAGGTCGACCCCAAGGTGCTGCAGACCTACCCCTTCGACGAGGCGGCGCGGGCGTTGCGGGCGGTCGAGTCCGGCCACGTGCTGGGCAAGGTCGTCATCGACATGGAGCAGACCACCGAGGCATGACCCGGCTCCCACCCGCCGGATCGCCGTCGGGGTAATGCCTGGCGCCACGATCGGGGCCTGCAGTTGGATTGCCCAATGCTGAAGATCGCGCATCTGTCCGACACCCATGTCGACGGGCAGCGCGGCACCCGCGACCGGCTCACGCGGGTGGCTGGCCAGCTGCGCACGCTGCCCGTCCAGCCCGACCTGATCCTGGTCAGCGGCGACGTGACCGAGCCGCACCCCGGTGTGCGCATGACCGACGAGTTCGCCTGGATCGACTCGACGCTCGACTGGGGCGTTCCGGTGTTCTACTGCCCGGGGAACAGCGACGACCGGGCGGCCGTCCGAGGGTTCCTGGACGCGCGCGGTGATCCGTGGGTCGCGGCGGGAGATCAGACGCAGCAGGTCAGATCCGTGGGCGGCATCACGTTTCTGCTCGTCGACGCCACGGTTCCCGGCGAGTTCTCCGGGCGACTGCATCCCGATTCGCTCGGGTGGATCCGTGACACCGTGACCGGCCTGGACCCGGATGGGCGGGCGATCCTCGTGACCCATCAGCCGCCGGCCCTCCTCGGACATCCCATCGTCGACCAGCTGCGGCTCCTCGATGCGGACGAACTGGAGGACGTCGTTCGTCGGTCACCGGCCGTGATCGCCACCCTGTCCGGGCACACCCATGCCGGCATCGCGACCACCTTCGGGACGAAACCGCTGCTGGTCGCGCCCGGGGTCCACTCCACCGGCCAGCTTCCGCTGGAATTCACCGAGCCCAACGGCAGCCTGATCAACGAGGAGAGCGCACCGGCTTTCGCGGTCCACCTCGTCGACGGGCGTCGCCTGATCACCTACTTCGAGACCCTGCGGCCGTAGTGCCCGGGAAGGAGGGACCATGCCCTGGACGGCACCGCAGCCGCCCGCGCTCGCGGACGGTCCACTGGTCGGGGACGACCGGCCGATACTCGAAGGCTTCCTCGCCTGGGAGCGGAGCACGCTGCTCAACGTCTGCGCCGGCCTGACCGGTCAGCAGCTGGTCATCCGGGCGATCCCGCCCTCGAACCTGACGCTGCTCGGCCTCGTCCGCCACCTGGCCAAGGTCGAGCGCACCTGGTTCCGTCAGCGGGCCGCCGGTGACCCGGTCGGCCCGATGTACGACGCCGCGCTCGGCAAGGACGCCGACTTCGAGGACCTCGACCCGGCCCGGGCCGAGGAGGACTTCGCGCGCTACGTCGAGGAGTGTCGACTCGCCGACACCGCCGTGGCCGACATGGCGTTCGAGTCGACGTTCGCCCACGCCGGCGAGGTCTTCTCGCTGCGTCTGGTCTACGTGCACATGGTTGCCGAGTACAGCCGACACAACGGCCACGCGGACCTGCTCCGCGAACGCATCGACGGGAAGACGGGCGCCTAGGCCGGCCAACCCGTCGACGCGCCGCGCCGACACGGGCGGGATGATCGGCGCATGACGACCCTCGGCGCGGTGTTCCTGCCCCATCTGCCCCCGGAACGACTGCGGCCCGTCGCCGAAGCGGCGGAGGACGCGGGCCTGGAGGAGCTGTGGCTGTGGGAGGACTGCTTCCGGGAGGGCGGCATCGCCACGGCGGCGGCGGCGTTGGCCTGGACGGATCGGCTGCGGGTCGGCGTCGGCCTGATGCCGGTGCCGCTGCGCAACGTGGCCCTGAGTGCCATGGAGTTCGCGTCCCTGCACCGCATGTTTCCGGGCCGACCGCAGCTGGCGGTCGGGCACGGCGTACTCGACTGGATGGGGCAGGTCGGCGTCCGGGCCGAGTCGCCGGTCACGCTGCTCGGCGAATACGTCACGGCGGTGCGGGCGTTGCTCCGGGGCGAGCGGGTCGACACCGCCGGCCGGTACATACACCTGGACAAGGTCGCCCTCGACTGGCCGCCGACCCCGGTGCCCGGCGTGTCGGTCGGCGCCATCGGGCCGCGCACGCTCCGGCTGTCCGGGGAGGTCGCGGACGGGACGGTCCTCACCGCCAGCACGACGCCGGACGGCGTACGGCGGGCGCGCCGTCTCATCGACGAGGGCCGGGCCGCGGCCGGACGCACCGACCCGCACCCGATCACGGTCTATCTCATCGCCGGCACCGGACCGGGAGCAGCCCAGCGTGTGGAGGCCGAGGTGCGCGGGTGGGGAGACGATCCGGCCCAGGTGGGTGTCGCCGGGGACGCGCACGCCGTCGCCGATGCCGTCCACCGCTGGGCCGACGCCGGAGCCGACGCCGTGATTCTCGAGCCGACCGGCGACGAGCCCGACCCGGAGGCCTTCGTCCGGTTCGTGGCCCGCGACGTCCGGCCGCTCGTGCGGTGACCTACAGAAGCAGCGCCGCGATCACGACGAGGGACAGGGACGACAGGAGCGTCGTGACGAGCACGGCGTCGCGGGCCATCGCCTCGCCCCGTTCGTAGCGGCTGGCGAAGTTGTAGATGTTCTGCGCGGTCGGCAGCGCGGCGAGCACCACCGCCGCGTAGAGCGGTTTCGCTCCGAGGTGGAAGACGAAGCGGCCGAGGGTGAAGGCCACGACCGGCATCACCGCGCATTTGAGGACGGAGGCGAGGGCGATCTGCCGCCGCGCCGAACCGGCCCGGAACGGGACAGCACCGTTCAACGACATGCCGAAGGCCATCAGCACCACCGGAACGGCGGCGCCGCCGAGCAGATCCAGGGGCCGGAAGACCGCGGCCGGCAACGAGATGCCGGAGAGCGACACGGCGACCCCGGCGGCCGAGGCGATGATCATCGGGTTCCGCACCGGCTGGGTGAGCAGCCGGTGCGCCGAGATGCCGCCGTGCGAGGAGATGTCCAGGACTGTCAGTGCGACGGGCGCGATGACGATCACCTGCATGAGCAGAACCGGTGCGACGTAGGCGGCGCTGCCGAGGACGTAGACCGAAACCGGAATGCCGATGTTGTTGGCGTTGACGTAGGTCGCGGCCATGGCGCCGACGGTCGTCTCGGCGAGGTGTTGCCGGAAGAAGATCCGGCTGGCCGCGACGTAGAGCCCGCCGACGACCAGGACGTCGAGCGCTGCGACGGTGAGGAAGGAGGAGAACACCACGTGCAGGTCCGCGCGGGCCAGGACGGTGACGAGCAGCGCCGGCGTCGTGACGAAGAAGGCCACGCGATTGAGGACATAGGGCGCCGTCGGGCCGCCGACACCCAACCGGCCGGCCACGAACCCGACGACGACGACGAAGCCGATCATCGAGAAGCCGAGCAGGACGCCGCTCACCGCGTCGCCGGTCCGGTCGAGCGCCGGATCGTCAGCGACGTCGGCAGCACCTCGCGGTGGCGGCCGGACCTGGTGCCGACGTTGTCGGAATCCAGGCCGTCGAGCAGCATGTCGGTGGCCACCCGCCCGGCCCGCTCGATCGGGGCGGTCAACGTCGTCAGCGGCGGGTTGCAGAAGTCGGCACCGAAGATGTCGTCGCACCCCACGACGCTCATCTGCTCGGGTACGCCGATCCCGCGTTCGGCGAACCGCTGCAACGCGCCGATGGCCAACAGGTCGTTGAAGAAGAGGCAGGCCGTCGTGTTCCGGAGGACGGCGGCGTCGGCGGCGGCCGCACCGGCCTGCAGCGTGGGTGCGAACGGTCCGACGCGGTGGCAGGACACCCCGCGCCGGCGGGCGGCCTTCCGGAGCGCATCCCACCTCTTCCGGCTCGACCAGGACGTCGCCGGTCCCCCGGCGAAGGCCACCTCGGTGTGCCCGAGGGACACGAGGTGCTCGAGGGCCTGGACGACTCCGGCGGGCGTGTCGATGATTACCGCCGGCAGGCTCGGGACATCGCGGTTGATCACGACCATCGGCAGGCTTTCCGCGGCCTCCTGCAGTTGGGGGTCCGAGAGCCGGGACGCCGCGACGACGACTCCGTCCACCGAGGCCGGGAGCTCGGCAAGGTAGGCGGCCTCCAGTTCCGCCGACTCCTCCGTGTCGACGAGGAGCTGCCGGTAGCCGCGGGACTTGGCCTCGGCCTGCATGCCGCGGACGAGGCCGAAGAAGAACGGGTTGGTGATGTCGGGGATCAGGAGCGCGGCACGCGACGTCCGCCCGGAGGTGAGCGACCGCGCCTGGGGGTTCGGGGAGTAGCCGAGGTCGGTCGCCGCGACCACGACGCGTTGCCGCAGCTCCTCGCTCACCCGGCCGGGCTGCGTCAGGGCCCGCGACACCGTCGAGGTGGCCACACCCGCCGCCCTGGCGACGTCCTTGATGGTGGCCCTGCTCCTCATTGCTCGCTCCGCGCTTTCTAGAGGTCGCGCAGGTCCGGTCGGTCGAGGAGCTCGATCCGGACCCCGTCCGGGTCCCGGATCACCCCGATGCGTCCGGTACCGGTGGCGTCGGGCCGGGGCGTCCCGGGTTCGTGCGGGACCCCGCCGGCCGCGAACGACGCGATCGCCTCGTCGACCCCGGTCACCCGGAACGCGATGTGCGCGAAGATCGGCCCGGACGACGGGGCCGGACGGTGCCGGAGCTCCAGCACGTCGTAGTCGTAGTGGTAGTAGTCGAGGATCAGGTCGGACCCGGCCACCCGCCTGGTGGCGAGCGGCGTCATCCCGAGCTGCCGGCCGTAGAAATCTGCCGCCGCGGCCAGGTCGTCGGCCTCGACCGCGTAGTGGTCGAACGACGTGACGATCGGGTGGTCGAGCACCGAGGGGCGCATCGCGACGTCGCGCTGCAGGAGCTCGACGCGGGCACCGTTCGGGTCGCTGACGAACGCCAGCCGCCCGACCCCGGTGCCGGCCACCTTCGGCGGAGCCAGCGGCTCGGCACCGGCCGCGACCAGCCGGTCGAAGTCCCCGTCGAGATCGTCGGTCAGGAAGGCGATGTGCGTGACCCCGAACACCTCGTCGTCGCGCGGGTGCGCCGGGTGCAGGAGTTCGATCAGGCCGCCGGAGATCTGCAGATAGACGACGTCGGTGCTGGTCGCCTCGACCAGCCGCTGGAACACGATCTTGGCGCCCAGCAGGTCCTGGTAGAACGCCAGCGACGAATCCAGATCCCGGACGACGATCCCGAAGTGGTTGAGCTCGTAGAGCACGCGGAGCGGCCTCCCTCAGGGTTGGCAACAATTCTGCAACCGATTGCCAACCGTGTCAACGCGAAGGACGCGCCGAGCCTGACCGGCGCCGGGCGACCTCAGGACGGTCGCGGCGAGCGGAGCTCCTGCACCGAGCGGCCACCGAGGGGTTGCGTCGACCAGGTGGCCTCGAACGTGCGGCTCGGGAGCGAGCAGGTCACCGCGAGGGTGTGCGGGGTCTCGAGGAAGATCACCTCGAACCGGAGGGTCTGCGAGTCGGCCCATCCGCCGCTGACCGCGGTCGGGACGACCTCGCCGGACGGTGTGGCGGGCTCGGAGACCAGCCACCCGGCCGTGCCCAGCCGCAGCCCGAGCATCGACCCGGGTTCGCGCAGGGTCGCCTGCCAGCCGTCCGGCTGCTCGGCCAGCCCGACGCCGATCAATGACGGCTGTTGCGGGCAGCTCCCACCGGCGGGGGTGAAGGTGATGCCGGACCAGGAACCAGCACCCTCCGGGGGCGCCGGCTTGGCCGGTACCACCGGGAGCGCGAGCCGGGAGAGCCGGTCGCGCAGACTGTCGTCTGCGTCGCCCTCGGCCAGCGGCGAGTCTGCGAACGCGGGCAGCACGTGATCCCACACCGCATCCAGCACCGACTGCATCTCGACGGTGGCCGCCGTGATCGCGATGACCGCGTCGTGCTCCGGCAGCACCAGGCAGAACTGGCCGTAGGCCCCGTCACCGCGATAGCCGTGCTGGGACATCCAGAACTGGAACCCGTAACCCTGTGCCCAGTCCGCGCTCGGCCCGGCGTTGGACACGTGCGACCGGGTCGCCTCGGCGACCCACTCCTCGGACAGCAGCTGCGTGCCGTTCCAATTCCCGCGCTGCAGGTAGAGCTGACCCAGCCGGGCGATGGTGTCGGTGGTGGTGTGCAGTCCGGTGAAGCCGAGGTCGCGGCCGGTCGGGGGGTGCTGCTGCCAGCCGACCGGACCGATGCCGAGCGGGTCGAAGAGCCGGGGCCGCAGGTAGTCGGTCAGCGTCTGACCGGACTCCCGTTGGATGATGGACGCCAGCGTGAACGTGCACGACTGGTTGTAGGCGAAGACGGTCCCGGGATCGCGGTCGGGCGGCAGTTGCAGGAAGGCGCGGATCGGCTCGGCCGGGTCGGCCTCCATCACCCGACCCCAGGTCTCCTCCTCGTGGCCGCTGGCCATCGCGGCCACGTGCCGCACCAGCATCGACCGGCTCCGGGCGTCGGTCACCTCGGCGTCGAGCTCGGGGAAGTAGCTGATGACCGGGTCGTCCAGCCGCAGCAGGCCCTCGGCGGCGGCGAAGGCGGCCGCGGTCGACGTGAAGCTCTTGCTCAGCGAGTAGAGCAGGTGGCGACGGTCGGGCGAGTACGGCGCCCACCAGCCCTCGGCGATGAGCTGCCCGTGGCGCAGCATCATCACGCTGTGCGGGTCGACGGCCGGAGCCGACTCGACGGCGTCGAGGAAGGCGTGGATCCCGCGCGCGTCGACTCCCTGGGCGGCGGGCGAACTGACGGACAGCGGATGACTGGTCACGCGGCTGAGACTAGTGGACCAGGTATGCCACCGGTCAGTGGTAGTAACCGTCGACCGGGACGCGTGCCTCGTCGTAGAGCGCCGGTCCCTGCTGCGGGACGGGCGGGAACCCGCCGGACGGCTTGAGGTCGTCGAGCTGCTCATTGGAGAGCGCGAACATGACGCGCCCCAGGCCGGACCGGTCGATCGCGCCCGCACACATGCCGCAGGGTTGGCAGCTCGTGTACATGGTGGTGCCGGCCGCGGTGTCGGCGTCGAGCTCGCGCGCCGCCCATCGGGCCAGCTTCAGCTCGGGATGGGCGCTGATGTCGTCGTCGCTGAGCACGGTGTTTTGGTCCTCGGCCAGGACGCTGCCGTCGGGACCGACCAGCAGCGAACCGAACGGCGCGTCTCCGGCCGCCCGGCCCGCGGCGGCGAGCTCGATCGCCCGGCGGAGAAAGCGCTCGTCATCGTGGGTCATCGTCGCTCCGTTCGCAGGTGAGGCATCAGGTCCGGTGCGCGGCGACAGTCGCGAGCGCCTGCCACGCCTGCTCAGGATGGTTGGTCTCGTCCGGATCGCCGTTGAACGGGTCGAGAACGACCGTCTCGGCGCCGAGCACGCTCAACTGACCGAGGTCGTCGACGATCTGCTCGATGGTGCCCTCGCCGGCGAGCCGCCCGGTGTCGATGACCGGCGAGTCGGTGAGCCGCAGGGCTATGCGCGGGACGAACTCCGGCACCGGCCGCTGCTCCTCCTCGGCGACGGACGTCATCCGGCCGCAGGTCGCACGCTGCTCGTCGAGGGTGAGCCGCAGCGGATGCCACGCGTCGCCGAGTCGTACGGCGCGGCGCATGCCCGCCTCGCTGTGCCCGCCGACCCAGATCGGTATCCGCCCGCTGCGGTAGTCCTCGTCGTCGGCCCAGGCGGCACGCATTGCCTGCAGGTGCTCGTCGGTGAGTCGCCCGCGCCGCTCGAACGCGACGCCGAGTGCGTCGAACTCCTGGCGGGCCCACCCGACGCCGACTCCGAGGACCAGCCGCCCGCCGCTGAGCTGGTGGAGGTTGGCGGCCATCCGTGCGACGAGCAGGGGGTGCCGGTAGGGGACGATGAGCACCGTCGTCCCGAGCCGGATGCGGTCGGTCACTCCGGCCAGCCAAGACAGCGTGGTGAACGGCTCGTAGAACGGAGCCGGGTACTGCGCGGCGACATCGGGCGTGACCGCGACGTGGTCGGAGACCATCAGCAGATCGAAGCCGAGACCTTCGACCGTCTGCGCCCAGCGCCGCAGCGTCGCCGGACTCGTGCCCGGCCCGAAGTTGGGGACGTTCACGCCGAGGTGCACGCCGCAAAGGCTAACCCCAGGCGGCACGCCGTGCCGCAGCGCCGAGTTGCCGCGTCAGGCTTGACCCTGACGCGGCGTCACGGCGTTCGGTGTGACCGTGGCCGTGCATGAGATCTCCCGGGCCGTCGCGAACGGCCTGCGCCGGAAGGTGCTCGGACATCCTCTCTACATCTGGGTGATCTGGGCCGCCGCGGTGCTGGTCCTCGCGGCCAGCCCGATGATGCTGTCCGACCCGGTGCTGTGGTTCTACATCGGGGCCCGCGAATGACCGACCTCACCACGCATCTCCGTCCCGCCAGTCGCAGGTCAGATCTCCGGCCAGGTCCAGCGGCGCGAGCGGGAGGACGTAGATGCAGTCGTCTTCCTCGGCGGTGCGAACCACGCCGGACGGCGTGAGCGCCCAGGTCTGGCCCTGCCAGAGCCGCCAACCCCGGGAGGCGTAGAAGGCGGCGGCGCCGGCGGCGGCACCCAGCGCGGCCACCTCGTACGCCCCGCGCGCCAGCCGCTCCAACGCCTCCATCACCGTCGCACCAGGGCCCCGCCGGCGCCGGTCGGCGCGCACCCCGACGCCCTCGACGTACCCCGCCCGCAATGCTTTCCCGTCGTACAGGAGCCGGCGCTGGATGAGGGCGGCGTGCGCGATCAGCTCGCCGTCCTCCCACAGCAGAGCGTGCATCCCGCCGAGGGCGTGCTCCCAGTCATGGTCGGTCAGCTCGCCCGCGAAGACGTCCTCGAGCAGGTCCCGGCCGGCGTCGAGTACGGCGGGATCGAGCTGGCCGGTGTGCGCGACGACGAGCTCGGTCATGGGCGCCTCATCCGCTCGGCGATCTCGGCGTACCGTCCAGGAGATGGATGAGCATGGCACGGGGCCACAGATCACGGTGCGCGACAACACCGGCTCACGCGCCTACGAGGCACTCCTGGACGGCACGGTCGTCGGCACGCTCATCTACGAGCACGAAGGGCCGCGGTTGGTGCTCACCCACACGATCGTCGAGCCCGACCACCGCCACCACGGGATCGGCACCCGGCTCGCCAGAGGCGCCCTCGACGACGCGCGGGCGAAGGGCGCGCCCGTGACGGTCTTCTGTGACTTCGTCGTGAGCTTCATCGACGCCCACCCCGACTACGCCGACCTGGTTGACGCAGCTCATCCCGGCCACGCCCGCCGCGGCTGACTGCCGGGTAGTCGGCTCGGTCGAGCCCTGCGCTGTTAGCTTGCGCGGATGGAGATCCGAGTGGACCGGGTGGTGGTCCATTATGTCGAGCACGGGACCGGCCTGCCGGTGCTGACACTTCACGGCGCCGGCGTCGACCACCGCGAGGCGCAGGCGTGCTTCGAACCGGTTTTCGGCGGCGTTGCGGGACTGCGGCGGATCTATCCCGATCTCCCGGGAATGGGCCGGACCATCGCTCCCGACACACTGCGCAGCGCCGACGACGTCCTCGACACGCTGCTCATTTTCGCCGACGACGTCACCGGCGGGACGCCGTATCTTCTCGTCGGCCACTCGGCCGGCGCGTACTACGCGCAGGCGATGGCCGCGAGGCGCCCGGCGCAGGTCGCCGGTCTGGCGCTCGTCTGTCCGTTGTTGCCGGCACTGCGCGACGTGCCGGAACACCACGTCGTCGCCGGACCGGATGAGATCGGCGACGACGTCTTCCGGAACTACTTCGTGATCCACACCCAGGAGATGCTCGACCGGTACGAACGCTATGTCGCCCCGGCCGCCGCGCTCGTCGACCAGGCGGCGCTCGAGCGAATCGGCGAACGGTGGGCCCTCACGCCCGATCACGGGCCTCCCTACGCCGGTCCGACACTGGTCGTGGCCGGTCGGCTGGACTCGACGGTCGGGTATGCCGCCGCGGCCGACCTCGTCGACCACTACCCGCACGCCTCGCTCGCCGTGGTCGACGACGCGGGTCATGCCCTACCCCACGAGCAGCCGGAACTCCTGCGCGCCCTCCTCGCCGAATGGCTCGCGCGCTTCGAGCGCCACAGCTGATATGTAGTGCCGTTCTGTCAAGGGTGGTTAGTTATGTCAGGACGGATCAGCGCGAACCGTGCGGCCGCCGGAGGGCCCATGCGAGGCGCCGTCGATCGCACCGATCCGAGCATGATGAGCAACGACGTATCTGCGGCTGTGGGAGCGTGCCGACGTGGTGCCAGTGCCCATTCTGCGCGGTGGCGGTCCGGCCGCCCCGGCATCCGTTGGCGAGTGACGAGCGGTGTTTTGTGCTGCTCGACCGTGAGTCGCTCGGGTTCGGTCATTGCCTGGTGGTTCCCCGCACCACCGGCCGACGCTCTACGACCTTCCGCGGCCGGACCACGACGCCGTGTTCGCCGCGGCGCGCTCCTTCGCTCCCCGACTCGCCGTCGCAACAGGTTCACGGGCGGTCGGCTACGTGGCGTTCGGGACGGGGTTGTCCCATGCCCATCTGCATCTGGTTCCGATGAGCGATGCTGCCGTGCTGACCGAACCCCGGCCTCGTCGGCTTGCCGAGGACGAGCTCGCCGCGCAGGCGGGGCGGCTGCTGCTCGCCCTCGGCGATCAGAGCGGGGGACAGTGATCAGGTCTACGGAGACAACGCCCGAAGGCTCATCCCTGGACTTCGGCCCACCGGCTGAGTGGCGCAGTCGTCTACGTGGACCCGCCACGCGTCGGGCGCGGGCGTGTACGGGGCCAATGCTGCGAAGGTCGGCGGTACCGTTCCGGACGTATTCCCACTGCCGTCGGGTCAGGTCGCGCTTCACCTGTTCGTACAGAAGCGGTCGTGCCCGGTTCGGGAGGAAGACGAAGCAGCCGAGGTCCCCGGGCCTTCGTCTCGGACGGGCGGAGCAGGCGGCGACGTCGGGGATCGACAGCTTCCCACCACCAGCCCCGGAACGGCCGGACCGGCCTGACACACTGGCAGCCTGATCGGCTCGTTCATCGCCGAGCGCGTCGAACGACGGCTCGGACGCGCGCGCACCCTCCACATCGCGTTCGCGGCGGGAGCGGCGCTGGTCCTTCCTCGGCGGCATGGGCGTCGTGGTCTCGAACGTCGTGATGGTCTCGCTGCGGCAGACCATCGCCCCCGATCGACTGCTCGGCCGGGTGAACAGCTGCTACCGGCTCGTGGCGTGGAGGACAATGCCGATCGGCGCCGCAGTCGGCGGCCTGCTCGCCGAATTCATCGGCCTACGCGCAGTGTTCGCCGTGATGGGAATAATCACCTGGACTCCGCTGTGCTCTCTCGCTGGGCGGGATTCGGTCGTCCATGGTTCAGGGCTTGTCCACGAATCTGTGCACGAATCAGAGTCATCCGGTGTTGTTCGTGCAGCTCTGGTCTTCGATCCCAGGCGCCCACCCATCGCACCCCCTCTGGGCAACCATGACAGCCGGTCAATCTCGGCCGGATCCAGGTCAGGCAGCAGGCCGTCCAGCGCTGGCGTGGGACCTCGCCCACCCGCAGCACCGTAGAGCCCCTATCGTCCAGCGGAACGTCCGCACCGGGCATCTCTGGCACCAGCCCGGACGACGGCGCGACACTTCCCGTTGACAGGCACGCCGGCAGTAGCCCGCCGACGACGGACATCGGCGGGCCGGCAGGCAGCGCGCCGCAGGTCTAGGCCGGTAAGCGTTCGGTACACGATGTCTGATCGGGTGACGCCCTGTCGTCGTCTGCAATTACGCCGAAGCACGTGCGCCCTCTGATGCGCGTGGGGCGTGGGCCTCAGTTACCGTCGCCGACCGCGCAGGAGATACACGATCGGCACCAGACCGACGGAGTTGACCAATGCGATGGCAGCCGTCCACGTCACCTTGGACCCCCGGACTTCTCGGCCCGGGCGTTGGGCGAGATCGATCAGAGCAGCCACCTTCAATCCTGCTTCGAAGGCCCCGCCAACCACGATCACTTGTCGAAAGCGCGGATCTAGTTCACTCCACCGCTTGCTAGCCATAACCCGAGCTTGCACCTCATCCGAACCAGCGCGCAAGCACCAGAAACCCCCGGATACGCCCGGCCCGGAGCGGTGCACAGGGACCGTGCGACGACCCGGTGCAGTTGATCATGCTTGCGCGGCGCATCCTCAACCCGCGACGGAATTTGATATCTACTGGGTGACGGACGAGTCCGGGTGCGAGCGCTACGCGGCGGGGCCCAGCGCGAGCAACACCGAGGATCACGGCGAGCGCGACATCGCGGCCTGCAGCAGTTGCCGTCGGACCGGGTCCAGTGGGCGGCCCGATGGGAAGGGTCCCGATCAGCCACGCGGGCAAACACCCCGGCCGGGGCGGGCATAGGTATGCCTCGAGTGGTGTTCGCGACACCGTTCAGTCGCGGCTACCCTGAACCAGTCGACCGGACGCATCGCCGGACGTCCCCCAGCGGAACCAACTACGCGGTTTCACTATCGGGGGAGTTCCCGGTGAGTTGGTGCGTCATGGTGTCGCCCAGCCACGATTCGAAGCGGGTCTGGGTCCAGCCGCGTTCGATGACGAGTCGACGGTAGAGGCCTGGATCGCTGTGCAGCCACGCGAGGTCGACGGCCTCTGCGGCGGTCAGGTCGGACCGAAGTCCGTCGTTGGCTGCGAGGTGGTCGATGAATGCGCGGGCACCGGCAAGCCGCTGGGCCTGCGCCCGTTCCCGTAGCGCTCGGGCGTCGGCGTCGATCCCGGCGGCCACCACCAGTGCCCCGGACAGGTCGGCAAGTCGAGCGGCGATCGTCGTGACGATCCGTACCCATCCCCGGACGATCGCGCCGGGATCGGATTGCCGGGCCAGTTGCTGGATCTCCGGCCGGTCGGCCAGCGGGACCGGTTCGTCGTCGCCGACGGTCGCCCAGTCCAACGCGTGCTTGAGCAGATCGACCTTGCCGCCTACCGCGGTGAAGACGGTCTTGCGGCTAACCCCCGCGCGAGCGGCGATCGCATCGATCGTCGTCCGTCCGAACCCCTCCGAGACGAACAGCTGCGCGGCCGCGCCCACGACAGTCCGACGAGTTTCCTCGGCCTGGGTGGCCCGCAGCGCCGATTCGTAAGACCGCTTGCCGACACCAGCCATATCAGGTTACCGTCAGTGTATCCATTACGACGATGGTAGCCCCAAGGGTGGCCGTATGCACACAGTCATTGTGGGTGCCGGCCCGACCGGGCTGTACCTCGCGATCGGTCTCGCCCGACGCGGGCACCGGGTGAGCGTCGTCGACCGCGATGCCGGCCCCGATCGTGACGGGCGGTGGCTGCGCAAGGGCGTGATGCAGTTCCACCACCCGCACGGATTCCGCCAGCAGGTGGTTACGGCGCTGCGAGACGAGATGCCCGAGGTCGTCGACGACCTGACCGCGGCCGGAGCCGAGCCGGCGACGATGCCGGACCAGCCGCAGCGGGAGCTGGGACTGCGCGTCCGACGCCTCGTCTTTGAGCGGGTGCTCCGCGCCGCCGCCGTCGCCGAGCCCGGAGTTTCACTACGAGTCGGCCACGTTGACGAGGTCACGCGCACCCGGGGCCGCGCGGCCGGTGTGCGTGTCGATGACTGCCGGATCGACGCCGACCTTGTCATCGACGCTGCCGGCCGCGTCGAGCGACTCGGGCGAACTCTGCGCGCGCCAGTTCTGGGCGGCGACTGCGGGGTCGCCTACGTGTCGCGGCAGTACCAACTCAGGCCAGGCGCCGAGCCCGGTCCGATGAACGCCCCGATCGGGCTGGTCGCGAATTACTCCGGCTACCAGGTGATCGTGTTCACCCACGACGACCGGACACTCTCCACGCTGGTGGTCCGCGTGAGCACCGACAAGGCGCTCGGGGCGCTACGCCGCGACAAGGTCTTCGAGACGGCGACCCGACACGTACCGGCGCTCGCGGCCTGGACCGGCCCGGACATGGCCCGACCAATCACTCCTGTACTGCCCGGCGGCCGCTTGTACAACCACTACCAGGGCCAGCTCGACAGCGCCGGTCACGTCTCGCTGCCCGGCCTAATCTTCGTCGGAGACTCCGTCTGCACCACCAATCCGACACTCGGCCGCGGCGTCGCCACCTGCTATCTACAGGCCAACCGGTTGCTGCACCTCATCGACGCCCACCCAGCCGACCCCGCGACCGCCTCCAGAGCGTTCGACCGCTGGTGTACCGACAACATCAAGCCCTGGTTCGACGACCACGTCTACTGGGACACTGATCTGACCCGACGCTGGTCCGGACACGACATCGACCTCACCCGGCCCTTGCCCTCCGACCTGATCATGGCGGCGAGCGATGTGGATCCCACAATGCTGAAGGTCGTCGGGCCCTACATGGGAATGAACGCCCTCCCCACCACCCTGTCCGCCGTTCAAGCGCGAGCTCACGAGATCTACGCCAGCGGCTGGCGCCCCCCGGTACCCGATGGACCAACACGCGACGAACTCGTCGACCTGATCACTCCACCCGTCGACCGCACCACACCACAGAAGGTAACCCCATGACCGCTCAGAATACGAAGTCAGTACTCATCCCCCCCCGACGAAGGAGCCCCCGTCGTCGGGCTCGACATGCTCCACAAAGTGCGAGGCAACCGTGTCTAATCCGGCCTGCTCATCATGGAGGGAACCATCGCGCCTCGACGGTTCATCCCGTCGCACACCCACAGCCGAGAGGACGAATGCTCCTACATCCTCTCCGGAGAGCTGATGTTCCAGGTCGGTGACGAAACCCTGACCGCCGGATCCGGTTGCTACGTCATCAAGCCCCGCGACGTGAACCCCGACATGGCCGAGCAGCAGCGCCACACCGCTCAAGCCACCCGCCACGCTCAATACCGTCTGACCTTCCACTGGGATCGGACCCGACAGCTAGCCACCCGATACGACCTGCAGTCCTAGAAAGGGCGCAGCTCACAGAAAACATCCCGCCGATGTCCGAGCTGCTTGTGCGGGGGCCATGTCCATGACGGGTTTTAGTCCAGGTGTCGGCGTACTCCAAGCACAAGCCCTTCAGCGTGTCCTCGACGGCCGCGCAGCTCACGAGGTCGCGGGCCACCTCGCGGCGCAGATAGTCGGCGATTGCAGTCTGAGGCGAGAGGTCCTGAAGAAGACCACGAGACGGGCCGACGAACCTACCAGGCCGGACCCACACCGAGGTGTCCGAAGCCAGCCTCGACCCGACAGCATCTTGATCCACGCTCGGGACCGCGACAGCAGTGAGCTCGCCCAGCCGCAGCAGCCGAGCCAGATGCACCGCGTCCTTCGCGTCGGTCTTCACCCGATCACCGGACGGCCGCTGCAACTTCGACGGCGCCGCGACCACGCACCGGATCCCTGCCTCCGTTAACGCCCGATACAGTCCGAACCCGGTCGGGCCGGCCTCACCGGCGACAGCAACCGGGCCGTCCAGGTCACCGATCCAGGACCGGATCCGATCATGCGACGGCGTCAACCGTGCCTGCAGCACCTCGCCGGTCACGCCGTCGATCGCCGCAGCCGCGACCGATCGGGCATGGACATCCAGGCCAACACTCGTACGCTCAACAAGCACCGGGGCCTCCCACACATGTCGGAAAGGCCGGGCAGGCAGCCCCTACCCGGCAACCCACGAATCTGTGTGAGCGAGGCCCCGGCCCGCAACCGCCTCAGTCCGAGCCGGTCACGTCATACCGTCTAGAGCCCGTCAACCCTGCTGCATGTCGACGAACCGGCTGTAGTGGCCCTGGAACGCGACGGTGACCGTGCTGGTCGGGCCGTTGCGGTGCTTGGCCAGGATCAGGTCGGCCTCACCGGCCCGCGGTGACTCCCGCTCGTACATGTCCTCGCGATGCAGCAGCACCACCATGTCGGCGTCCTGCTCGAGCGAACCGGACTCGCGCAGGTCGGAGAGCATCGGCTTCTTGTCGGTGCGCTGCTCCGGGCCGCGGTTGAGCTGGCTGATCGCGATCACCGGGACGTCGAGCTCCTTGGCGAGCAGCTTCAACGACCGGGAGAACTCGCTCACCTCCTGTTGGCGTGACTCCACCCGCTTGCCCGACGTCATCAGCTGCAGGTAGTCGACGACGACGAGGCGCAGGTCGTGACGCTGCTTGAGCCGGCGCGCCTTGGCCCGGATCTCCATCATCGTGAGGTTGGGCGAGTCGTCGATATAGAGCGGAGCGTCGGCGACCTCCCCCATCCGGCGGGCGAGCCGGGCCCAGTCGTCGTCGCTCATGTGACCCGAGCGCATGTGGTGCAGCGGCACCTTGGCTTCGGCCGACAGCAGCCGCATGGTGATCTCGGACTTGCTCATCTCGAGAGAGAAGATCACCGATGCCATGCCGTTGCGGATCGAGCAGGACCGCGCGACGTCGAGTCCGATCGTCGACTTACCGGACGCCGGCCGACCGGCGACGATGACCATCTGCGACGGGTGCAGGCCGTTGGTGATCTGGTCGAGCTCGGCGAACCCGGTGGGCACACCGAGGCTGGCACCACCCCGCGTTGCGATGGCGTCGATCTCGTCCATCGTGCCCTGCAGCAGCTGCTCGAGCCGGACGTAGTCCTCGCTGGTACGCCGCTCGGTGACGTCGTAGATCGCCGCCTGCGCCCGGTCGACGGCGTCGTCGGCGTCACCGCCCGATCCGCCCGCCGCGCCGTAGCCGAGCTGCACGATCCGGGTGCCGGCCTCCACCAGTCGGCGCAGCACCGCGCGCTCGGCGACGATCTCGGCGTAGTAGCCGGCGTTGGCCGCGGTGGGCACGGAGGAGATCAGGGTGTGCAGGTAGGGCGACCCACCGACCCGCATCAGCTGGCCGGAGCGGGTCAGCTCGGCCGACACGGTCACCGGGTCGGCGGGCTCACCGCGACCGTAGAGGTCGAGGATCACGTCGAAGATCATCTCGTGGGCCGGCCGGTAGAAGTCCGGCCCGCGCAGCACCTCGACGACGTCGGCGATCGCGTCCTTGGAGAGCAGCATCCCGCCGAGCACGGACTGCTCCGCCTGGATGTCCTGCGGCGGCTGACGGTCGTAGTCAGACGCGGACGGCGCGCCCCGGTCGTCGACCACCGCCATCAGCGTGTCCCCCTCCACGTCAGGTCCTGGTCCGCGTTCCCGCCACCGCTCTGTCCTACCGCGAGGTACCGACAAGACCGTGCTGGAGCTGGTCGACCGAGAACGCCGACGCTACGGCCCGGGCCCGGTGCGTCTCAACATCGGCTGTGCACCGGCCTGCGGACAGGCTGTGGACAACCGCCGTCCCAGCTGTGTGGACCTTGGGGACGACCTGTGGATCGAAAGTGCGACCCGCACCGGTCCGATGGCTCTGACCGGCCGATTCGGTCACGCACAGGGTGTGGACGACAAATACTTCCGTCCGACAAACCCACTAGTAGTGGGTTTGGACACCTGGCACGGCGTGTCGCCGACCAAAACGCACTAGTAGTGGGTTTTGTCGGCGGCCGTCGGCGGGCGTTGGCGGGCGGCCGACCGACCTATCGGGCACTCTTCCGGAAGTTGGCGTCACGGCCCCAATACGGCGAGTAGCGTCACATGCTGCTCAGCCCGGAGCCGGGCGGGACTCCATGCCGTCGGCCGGGGCGACGATCGGCGGTGGACAGCGATGACGACGAAGACCCAAGCAGATCAGCACACCAGCCGCAGGGAGATCGCCCGCTACCTGCTGGGCCGCGGGCTGGATCCGGCCACGATGGCCCCGGATGCCGCGCTGTTGGATGTGGCGGCCAGCACCAAGGCGAAGATCGGTTTCCCGGCCGGGCTGGAGCCGGTCATGACCCCCGTCGACCCGGGGAATGACCCCGACTCACCGCTTCCCCGGGCCGACGTCGTGGTCATCACCTGGACGGTGGCCGAGCTGGCGGGAATGGCGAAGGTGTTCTGCCCCGGGCACTCGGCGTCCAAGTGGGCGCACTACGCGCACAACTTCGACACCTTCGCCCCGCAGATCCGGGCCCACGCTCCGGCGGCCACGTCCAAGCGGCTAGGCAGTTTCCAGCCGGTGACGGTCGGGGACCTGAAGGTGCTGTGCATGAAGTCCGAGCTGCACCTGAACCAGGACAGCATCGGCACCGGGGTGGGCCTGGCGACGTTGCCGGTCAAGGACTTCTTCAAGCAGATCATCGCCGAGGCGAAACCGAAGTACATCTTCACGATCGGCACCGCCGGCAGCGTGTTCGACGGCTTCCAGCTGGGCGACGTGGTCGTCACCAGGGCCGCGAAGTTCCGGCTGCAACAGGAGTTCCGCAACGAGGACTTCAACGGCGAGACCTACACCAGTGACTGGCAGATCCCGACCACCCACCTGGACACCGCCGAGAAGCTGATGGAGACCTTCGCAGGAAAGCTGGTGGTGCCACCGTTCGCGCCACCGACGAAGGACTTCCCCTTCACCGGGGCTCCCATCCAGCCGGCGCATGCGAATGCTCCGGACATCAAACTGGAGCAGGGCGGGCGGGACATGCCCGAGTTCCACCCGATCCTTACCACGGACTACTTCGAGTACGGGACGACGGCAAACCGCCTGGACCGCGAAGGTGCAGCCGTCGAAATGGGCGACGCGGCGCTCGGCCTGGCCTGCTCCGAGCTCAAGAAACCCCCGAAGTGGGCCGTGGTCCGCAACATGTCCGACCCCGTCATCAACGGTGACGTCCCGGCCAAGCAGTTCGCTCTCAACGAGCAGACGACCTGGGCGGTCGGCTACTACACCGCGTACGGCGAGTGGACGAGCGTCACCGGCGCGCTGGCGACCTGGGGGATCATCGCCGGCCTCACGTGACCGGCACCCCCTCCCATGATCACGAGGGGATCTGCGTGCGAAACGCCGTGCGTATCCCCTCGTGATCATGGTCGGGGGCGTACGTACGCCGTTCGGTATCAGGACCTTCGGCCCTGCCGCCGCGGGCTGCGCCGCGGTGCGCTGTAGAGAGGCGAGGAACGGGGAGAGTCATGGAACACACGGCTGAGTGGAAGATCCGCCTCTATCTCTACGAGCACGACGAGAACGACAGCACCGTCGCGGAGGTCGTGCTGGAGACCGGCGCGAACACGCTGCGCGGCGAGGGCCGCGCCCGTCGTAACCCGCACGACAGCCCGGTGCCCGAGATCGGGGACGAGCTGGCCGCCGGTCGCGCCCTGGCCGACCTCGCGCACAAGCTCGAGAACGCCGCCTCGAGTGACATCACCGCCCTCGGCGCGCGCGGCTGACCCGGCCGAACGTCTGACCCGGCCGAACCTCAGTGCCCGGCCTCGGCGTGCAGAGGACGGACCTGCGCATCCGGGCCGGGAAACACCAGCGTCGTGTGGCCGTCGTCGGACCACCTGACGACGTACGGCGGCTGGCCGTCTCTTCCGTGCACCTCCAGGATCTCCCCGTCGCGGACGGGGAGGTCGAGTCGGACGGACAGGATGACCAGCTGGTCGCCTGCGTGTGCCTGCATGTGCTTCTCCCCGCTGCTCGTGACGTTGGCCCCCCGGCGGAAAAGTCAGGTGGTGTGCTCGATCGGGACGCTGCGCGACTGCGGCGTCTTGGTCTCGACCGGCACAGTGATCTCGAGGATCCCCGCCTCGTAGCGCGCCTTGACCTTCGACTCGTCGGCGCCCGGCGGAAGGGTCAGGGTCCGCGTGAAGCTGCCGTAGTGGAACTCCGAGCGGCCGTTCTCGCGCGAGCGTTCCTGCCGCTCGGCGTGGATGCTCAGCGTGTCCTGGTCGATGTCCACCGAGACGTCCTTCTCCGGGTCGAGACCCGGAAGCTCGGCTCGTACGACGAAGCGGCCGTCCTCGAGGTATTCCTCGACCCGGATGCCGCGTTGGCCTCCCTGGCTCGGCCAGGTCAGCAGTCCCGGAAGGTCGGGCCACTCGAACACGTCGGGCAGGAGGTGTCTCCCCTCCCGCTTGGGGGTCGTTGTCATGTCTGCACCAGCTCTCACATCGGTCACCTCAATGCAACCGATCCGACGAGGGCATGGGCACGGTCGAACGAATCCCGTTCACCGGGACCTTCGTCACCTGTGCGGCACGTGGGTCGATCGCCGGACGTCCGGTGCCGTCGTCCGACCGCGGGCCGGGCGCAGCCGCACATAGATCAGCACGACCGGGGAGAGGATCGCCGCCGACGCCACGAGTGCCGTACTCACCGACGTGCGGTTGGCGAGCACTCCCAGCGGTGGCCCGCCCGCGATCTGGCCCACGGCATCGGCCTGGCTGTTCATCGACAGGACGGTCGCGCGTGCCTGCGAGGCGACGTTGCGGTTCAGCCAGGCCGCCTGGATCGGGCCGGCGAGAGCCATGGCCGCGGTGCGCAGCCACATGGCGGCGAGCGCGAGCCACAGGTTGCCGAGCAGAGCGAGACCGAGGATGCCGAGCACCTGCACGGCTCCCAGCAGGGCCAGCAGCCCGTTGGGGTGCAGGGAGTTCGCCCGGTCTGCGGACACGTGGTTGATCAGCAGCGAAGTCACCAGCGACAGCGCCAGCCCGATCAGCGCGAACACCGTGAACCACACGGCCGGGTTGGTCGTGCCGAAGACGTCGGGGAGGCGGAAGTCGTCCAGGATCCGCACCGTCCACAGCCGGTCGAACGCCTCGCTGGACAACCCGGTCATCAGGCTGATGACGAAGAACCACCGGACCAGCGGCCGGCGCCGGGCGATCTGCACCCCATGGGTGAACGACGACCGCATGTGTGGCAGTGTCGCCCGCCCGGTCCGCGGCGCCGGGGTGAAGTGCTCCTCGGGCATCCGGGCGAGGATCGCGACCGTCAGCGCGAGGAAGCCCGCACCCGACACGAGCATCGGCACCCGCAGGCTGATCAGGCCGAGCGCCCCCGCCGCGACCGTGCCCACGATGCTCCCGGCGAGGCCCAGTTGCTGCTCCCGGGTGAACACGTGTCCGATGCGCTCCGCGCCGATCTCGTCGGTGATCCACGCCTGCGTCGCACCGGAGGTGAACGTGACACCGACTCCCCACAGCACCTGCGCACCGATGACGGCGGCGAACGTCGGCACCGCACCCTGCAGCACGAAACCGGCCCCGATCAGTGCGAGCCCGATGATGATCGACAGTCGCCGGCTGTAGAGATCCGCGACGATCCCGGTGGGTGTTTCGAACAGGAAGCAGACGCCCTCCAGCACCGTGCCGACCAGCACCATCTGCAGCGGGTTCAGGGAGACGTCGGTGGCGTAGTAGACGAGGTTGAGGGTGAAGGTCAGGGCGTAGAACAGCGCCGAGAAGCCGGTCACGGCGTAGTAGGTGCGGGTCGGATCGGCGGGCCATCTCGGGCGCCGCAACAGAGCAGCCAGCATCGGATCGGGCTCCTGGAGGTGTCAGCCGGGCGACCTCGGGCGGGCTACTCGCTGGGGACGCCGCACGGCAGGTCGGGCGCCCGACGGTGACATCGGGGCCCCCGTGCTCGGGGAATCAGGAGCGGGCTGACATGCCGCGAACGGTATCAGCGGGCACATCGTGGGTGCGACCGGAAATGCGGTCCCGGTCGCGCCCGACATCGAGCGGGGACCCGCGCTCGCCTCCCGCGTGAGACCATGGGCCAATGCTCAACGGGCTCGGCCGGCTGCCATGACCGGGTCGCCCGGCACGGCGCGCACCGCGATCGTGACCGTCGACGACGACCCGGGTGTCTCGCGGGCGGTGGCCCGTGACCTGCGCCGCCGGTACGGCGAGACCCACCGGATCGTGCGTGCCGAGTCCGGCGATGCCGGTCTGGATGCCCTGCGGCAGATGAAGCTCCGCGGCGACATGGTGGCGGTGATCCTCGCGGACTACCGCATGCCGAACATGAACGGAATCGAGTTCCTCGAGCGGGCGATGGACGTGTATCCGGGCGCCCGGCGGATACTGCTGACCGCCTACGCCGACACCGGCGCCGCCATCGACGCCATCAACGTCGTCGACCTCGATCACTACCTGCTCAAGCCGTGGGACCCCCCGGAGGAGAAGCTCTATCCGGTGGTCGACGGCCTGCTCGACGCATGGCTGGCGTCGGACCACCGGCCGGTTCCGGAGACCAAGGTGGTCGGCCACCGCTGGTCGCGGCGCTCGTCGGAGGTCCGCGAGTTCCTCGCCCGCAACCAGGTGCCCTACCGCTGGTATTCGTCCGACGAGCCCGAGGGCGAGCGGCTGCTCGCCGCGGCCGGCGCCGACGGCATGGCGCTCCCGGTGGTGATCACCCCGGACGGTACGGCGCTGGTCGAGCCCGACGACGCCGATCTCGCCGGCCGGGTCGGCCTCGCCACCACCCCGTCGAAGGACTTCTACGACCTCGTCGTCATCGGCGGAGGGCCGGCCGGGCTCGGCGCGGCCGTCTACGGCGCGTCGGAAGGACTGCGGACCGTCCTCGTCGAGCGAATGGCAACCGGCGGGCAGGCCGGCCAGAGTTCGCGGATCGAGAACTACCTGGGATTCCCCGACGGGGTGTCGGGAGCACAGCTGACCGACCGGGCCCGCCGGCAGGCGGTCCGGTTCGGGGCCGAGGTCCTCACCACGCGGGACGTCGTCGGTCTGGAGGTCAAGGGATCGGCGCGGCGCATCCGGTTCGCCGACGGTGCCACCCTCGACGCCCACGCGGTGATCCTCGCGACGGGTGTCGCCTACCGGCAGCTGGCCGCCCCCGGACTCGACGCGCTCACCGGCCGCGGCGTCTTCTACGGATCCGCGCTGACCGAGGCGTCGAGCTGTCTCGGCCACGACGTCTACATCGTGGGCGGCGCCAACTCCGCCGGACAGGCCGCCGTCTACCTCTCCCGCGGGGCCAAGTCCGTCACGATCCTGCTGCGGGGCCGGTCGGTCGAGAGATCGATGTCCCACTACCTCGTTCAGCAGATCGGGGAAGTCCCCGAGATCACCATCCGCACCTGCACCGAGGTCGTCGAGGCCCACGGCACGGATCACCTCGAGCGGCTGACCCTTCGTGACACCGCGTCCGGTGCGACCGAGACCGTCGACGCCCAGTGGTTGTTCGTCTTCATCGGCGCCGCCCCGTTCACCGATTGGCTGGACGGTGTCGTCGTCCGCGACGACCGCGGCTTCGTCGTGGCCGGTCCCGACCTGACCGTCGAGGGCCGGCAGCCCCGGGGGTGGGGTCTGGACCGCGCTCCCTATCACCTCGAGACCAACATCCCCGGAGTCTTCGTCGCGGGCGACGCGCGCGCCGAGTCGGCCAAGCGCGTGGCCTCGGCGGTGGGTGAGGGTGCGATGGCCGTCATGCTCGTGCACCGCTACCTGGAGAGGCTATGACCGAGCAGCCTGCGCCGTTGTCCTGCGATGTCGACGAGCTGCGTTCTCTGTTCCTCTTCGAGAAGCTCAGTCCCGACCAGCTGGCCTGGCTCTGCGAGCACGGGCGGGTGGAGATCGTCGAGCCGGGCACGGTCTACTCCGAGGGCGTCGCGGCGACATGTTTCTATGTGCTGCTCGACGGAACGGTGGTGCTGGAACGCCGGGTCGGAGCCGACGACATCGAGGTCAACCGCACCTCCGATCCGGGCGCCTACGCCGGAGCCTTCCAGGCCTACCTCGGCGACCAGGTGCCGCAGGTCTACAACAACTCCCTGCGGGTGACGGTGCCCACGCGGTTCTTCGTGCTCGACGCCGTGCTCTTCGCCCAGATGATGCGGGACTGGTTCCCGATGGCCGTGCACATGCTCGAGGGCCTGTTCTTCGGAATCAGGAACACCCAGCAGGCGGTCGGCCAGCGCGAGCGGCTGCTCGCCCTCGGCTCACTGTCCGCGGGGCTCACACACGAGCTCAACAACCCGGCGGCCGCCGCCAGCCGTGCGACCTCCGCCCTGCGCGAGCGGGTCGCGGGGATGCGCCACAAGCTCGGCGGTATCGCGAGCGGGTCGTTCGACCGCACCGCCCTCGAGACCCTGGTCCGGCTGCAGGAGGCAGCCGTCGAACGGGTACCCAAGGCGCCCGAGCTCAGCCCGATGGAGGCCTCCGACCGGGAGGACGAGCTCACCGATTGGCTGGACGAGCACGACATCACCGAGAGCTGGGACATCGCTCCCGGCTTCGTCCAGGCCGGACTGGACATCCCCTGGCTCGAGGAGGTGGCCGCCGCGGTCGGCGACGACATCTTCCCGGGCGCCGTACGCTGGCTGAGTTACACCATTCAGACCGAGTTGCTGATGAGCGAGATCGAGGACTCCACCGCCCGCATCTCGTCCCTCGTCGGCGCGGCCAAGCAGTACTCCCAGCTGGACCGGGCGCCCTACCAGGTGGTCGACCTGCACGAGATGCTCGACAGCACCCTGCTCATGCTCGGCGGCAAGATCGGGGCCGGCATCTCGGTCGTCAAGGAGTACGACCGCACACTGCCCGCGATCCCCGCCTACGCGGGCGAGTTGAACCAGGTCTGGACGAATCTCATCGACAACGCGGTGTCGGCGATGGAAGGCGCCGGCACCCTGACGGTACGGACCGCGCGAGACCGGGACCAGGCGCTGATCGAGTTCACCGACACCGGTCCGGGCGTCCCCGAGGACATCCGGGACCGGATCTTCGAGCCTTTCTTCACCACCAAGCCGGTGGGTGAAGGCACCGGGCTCGGCCTCGACATCTCATGGCGGATCGTCGTGAAGAAGCACCACGGGGACCTCCGGGTGGAGTCCGTTCCCGGGGACACCCACTTCCAGGTCCGACTGCCGTTGACCGCCCCCACCACCGCCGCCTGAGCATCAACCTCACCCGGCTATCCGACCGGCGTGCCGGATCGGCGACGGTGCGCCCGACGTCGTCGGCGGGACGAGGGCCTTCCGCCGGACGCACCGGGGACCTTCGACCGTGTCCGCCGGCGCCGCGGCGGGATGAGATGAATTCAGGCAGCAAAGGAGCTGGTCCTGGTGAGTATGAACAGGAAGGCACCCGTCCCGATGTGTCCCATCCGGCCCGGCGATCCGTGCTCCCTGTGCGTGCCGGGTGCGACCGGTCCGCAGGACTGCGGACTGGTGTACCTGGTGATGACCGACCCCGAGCTGAGCGCACAACTTCGGGGCCGACGCTGCGGACCCCTTCTCTCCCGATAGGCGGATCCCCGCTGATCAGCACACATACCGGTCAGCCACCTCTGGCGAATTGCAGCTATGGGGCAATTGTCCGGAGATCGATGACCTAAGACTCTGCTTATCGGTGCGGCTCGTCCTGAACACTTGATGGTGGATTCTCGGCTTCGTCGATCAGGCAGGACGGCGCGGGAACATGGGGATGCAGTCTGCGAGCGGGCAACCGGCTGGCGCCCGACCCACCGGCCTGGACGGCAGGTCATCCGTCGACCCGCAGGTACGTCCGGCAAATGTCCGGCCGGTACTGCAGGTGGAAAGGCAGGCCCGGTTCTGGCGGGCGTACCTCGCGGCCGGGTTCCTGGTCATGGCCGGCGAGAGCATCGTGGCCGCCGTCTACGTCCTTGTCGGTGCCGACCGACCGAACGGGTCGTGGATTCTCGCCATAGCGGCGGGCTACCTCGCCATATCCGTTGTCGTTCTGTCTTTTGCCGACTGGCTGTCCCGACAGGCCTGGCGGTCCGGCTTCTCCCTGTGGTGGGCATCCGCGGCATGTCTGTCGATCGCCGGGGCGAGCTACCTCGACGGCGGCGTGAACAGCCCGCTCTTCTTCCTGCTCGTGCTGCCGGTGATGTGGACCGCACTCGTCCTGGCCCCGCGGTCGGTGGCGGTGTGCAGCGGCGTCGCCATCGCCGGGTTGCTCGTCGTGGCTCTGCCCGACCTGCAGATGTCGCAGATCGTCCACGGCCACTTCATGATGTTCTCCGCCCTGCTGGTCGGCGTCGTGGTTCTCGCCGTGAGCTCTGCGGCTATCCGGGCCCGGTTGGAGTCCGTCGAGGCGGATCTCGCCGGTACGCTGCGCCAGCAGGCCGACCTCGACGGGCTCACCGGCTGCGCGAATCAGCGGGTCTTCTACGAACGCCTGGGCCAGGAAACCGACCGCGCGATCACCGAGAAACGACCGCTGTCGATGCTGGTGTGCGACATCGACCTCTTCAAGTCGTTCAACGACAGCCACGGCCATCCGGCCGGCGATGCGGCGTTGACCGCGCTCGGCAGGAGCCTCCGGTCCACTGTGCGATCGACCGACACCGTCGCCCGTATCGGCGGGGACGAGTTCGGTCTGCTCCTGGCCGACACCACCGAGACGGAGGCGGCGACGCTGGCGCACCGGATCGTGCGTGAGTCCGCGATAGCCACCCCGCGGTCCCTCAGCCTCAGCATCGGGGTCGCGCAACTCGAGCCCGCCGATCCGAGTCCGGCCGGCCTGATCCGGCACGCCGATGCCGCCCTCTACGACGCGAAGGCGGCGGGCCGACACACGGTCGTCGCGGCCGGTATGGGGGTTTCCCACCCCACCGTGGCCGCGGGCGTCCCCGGCGACGCGCAGATGCTCGACCGAGCGGATCGCAAGCTCATGTCCGAGGCGGTGCGCCAGGCGCGGCGGGAATCGGAGGAGAGTCGGCGGATCCTCGACACCCTCATCGACGATTCGCCGGTCGGCTTCGCCTTCATCGACCGGGACCTGCGCGTCGTACGGCTCAATCCGGCGCTCGCCGCTGTCACGGGTGCTCGTGCGGACGACCAGGTGGGCAGGGTCGTCAGCGGGTTCCTGCTCGGCCTCGTGCCTGCGGGCGGGGCCGGCTACCGGCGCATCCTCGACGAACGGAGCCCGGTGCTGAATCTCGAAGGTCGCGGCCCGACACCCTCGGATCCCACCGGGACGCACGACTGGCTGGTCAGCCTCTACCCCGTCGGCGTACCCGACGACACGATCGGCATCGGCGTCGTGGCGATCGACATCACCGACCGCAAGCGGCTCGAGCGGGCCGGCGCCGACCTCATCGACGCCGTCGTGGCGGCCATCGGGGCGATGACCGAGGCACGCGACCCCTACACCGCCGGACACCAGCACCGGGTCGGCGAGATCGCGAGCGCCATCGCCGACGAACTCGGCTACGACGAGCACACCACGCACGGCATCATGCTGGCGGGGGCGATACACGACATCGGCAAGATCTCCGTTCCGGCCGAGATCCTGTCCCGACCCGGCCGACTGAGCGACGCGGAGATGGACCTGATCCGGACCCACCCCACGGTGGGCTACACGATCCTGCGCGACATCGAATTCCCCTGGCCCATCGCGCAGATGGTCGGCCAGCACCACGAACGGTTCGACGGCTCCGGATATCCCCTCGGGCTGCACGGCGACCAGATCAGCGTCGGCGCCAGGATCATCGCGGTCGCCGACGTACTCGAGGCCATGGCCGCACATCGGCCCTACCGGGCGGCTCTCGGAGTTGACGAGGCCTTCGCGAAGATTTCTACGGGGCGTGGGGGCCGCTTCGACCCGGTCGTCGTCGACGCCTGTCTCCGCCTGTTCCGCGGCGGACCTCTCGCCGCGGAACTCACGCTGCTACTCCAGGGCAGGCAGGACGGCCTGAGTCGCCCGGCCCCGGTCAACCGAGCCGCAGGAACCCGCTGATCGACATGTAGGCACCGACGCCGAGCGCCACACCGGCGATGAGCAGGCGGGCGTGACCGGTGAGCCAGGCGGTGGTGGCCCGCAGTGCCGACCGGGTGGCTTCGGGCCGGGCCAGGAGGAAGACCAACGGCACGATCACGAGAGCGAACTGGATCGCGACGAAGGCGATGACCGTCAGCACCTGCGTCAAGGTCGACCCGGGTCCTTTGATCAGGTGGTGCAGTTCGGTGATGTAGGCGGCGCCGGGTGTCCCCATCAGCGCGCCGATCAAGACGACCACTCCGGGTCGAGGATCCCGCAGTGCCCGCTGCGCCCGGCTTTCCCTCTTCGCTCCTGCTGCGGCGCGGGCCCGACGCGACCGGACCAGCTTCGGCCGCCAGGCGGGCACGCGGTCGGCGGCCACCACCGCCCCGATGAGGATGAGCGGGATCCCGAGCGCAAGATCGAGGCTGGCGCTCGCCGACCCCTGCGCCTTGATCTCGTCGGCATGCAGGACGAGGACGTCGATCAGCCCGATGGCGAGGCTCAGACCCGCCCCACCGATCAGGAACAGCAGGAACATCATCTGCGGGCGACGGTTTTCGATCAGCAGCAGATCAAAGCCGAGGAGCTTCGGGTTCAGCGCGGCGATGAGGGCCAGCCCGAAGAACGAGCCGTTCACCGAACCTACGTGTGGCTGAATCCGGCCGGGGCCTTCGATGCCCGCGGCGGGTTGTCCGTGAGGTACTTCACCGCCTTCTGCAACGCGTCGATCAGCGCCTCGGACAGGTCGTAGCTGAAGCCCTCCCGGACCACGACCCGCATCACCGCGACGTCGGTGGCCGCGTCAGGCATCGTGTAGGCCGGAACCTGCCATCCGTCGATCCGCAGCCGCTCGGACACGTCGAAGACCGTGTAGGGAACGCCCTGGTCGAGCATGAACGCGAAGACCGGGATCGTCGTGCCGTCGCTCAGCAGGGTGAACGGGCCGACCTGCTCGACCTGCTTGGCCGTGTGCACGGCGAGCTCCCGCAGCGACTGCATCACCTTCGTGTAGCCGGATCGGCCCAGCCGGAGGAAGTTGTAGTACTGCCCGACGATCTGGTTGCCGGGACGGGAGAAGTTCAGGGTGAAGGTGGGCATGTCGCCACCCAGGTAGTTCACGTGAAAGACGAGGTCGTCGGGGAGGTCCTCGGACTCCCGCCAGACCACGAAGCCCACACCGGGGTAGACCAGCCCGTATTTGTGCCCGGACACGTTGATGGACTTGACCATCGGCAGCCGGAAGTCCCATTCCAGGTCGGGCTGCAGGAACGGCGCGACGAAGCCGCCGCTGGCGGCGTCGACGTGCACAGGGACGGACAGCCCGGTCGCCTCGTTGTGGGCGACGACGGCGTCGTGGATCTCCTTGATCGGCTCGTACTCGCCGGTGTAGGTCGTACCGAGGATCGCGACGACACCGATGGTGTTGTCGTCGATGCGCTCGACCACCTCGTCCGGGGTGATGACGTAGCGCCCCGGCTGCATCGGGATGTAGCGCGCCTCGACGTCCCAGTAGCGGCAGAACTTCTCCCAGACCACCTGCACGTTGGACCCGAGGACCATGTTCGGCCGGTCGGTCGACTGTTTCGCCGCGGCCCGCCGCGCCCGCCACTTCCACTTCATCGCCAGCCCGGCGAGCATCACCGCCTCGCTCGAACCGATGGTCGACGTCCCGGTGGCGTCGCCGTCGGCGGAGGCGTTGAACATGTGCGCGACCATGTTCACGCAGCGCCGCTCGATGTCGGCGGTCTGCGGGTATTCGTCCTTGTCGATCATGTTCTTGTCGAAGGCCTCGGCCATCAGCATGTCGGCCTCGGGCTCCATCCACGTCGTCACGAACGTCGCCAGGTTCAGCCGCGAGCTGCCGTCCAGCAGCAGCTCGTCGTGGATCAGCCGGAATGCCACCACCGGGTCGGTTCCCTCGTCGGGCATCCGGAACTTGGGAATCGGCTGGAGATCGAGTCGCTGGGTGTAGGCGGGTGCGACCTGCGACATCGCCGCCGGGGTCCCGCTCGACTTGCGCCTGCTGACCATCGAACCTCCCGTTGGCGTGCCCGTCCCGTCGGCGGTTGGGGCGAGCCCGAGGGCCACCCACCCGCGTCCCACTATGGCCGAGCCCTCACCCTTTCCGGGCGAGTCCGCGCCGACATCACCCACGACGGATGAAGCGGTACGCCGGCGCTCAGCGCTCGGGCTGACCCGCTCGAGGGCCGCCCGGCGGGCCCCATCGACCGCGACGTGGGCGGCGCCCTGGAGAGGCGCGCGGTCGCCGAGTGTGCTCACCTCGACGTCGACCGGGTGCGGCCAGTGCCCGGCGAGGCGCGCCCGGAAGGGTTCGAGCAGCGCCGGGTGGGTGCCGAGCGGTCCGCCGAGCAGGACGAGCGCCGGATCGATCGATGCGATCAGGGCGAGCGCCGCGTGCGCCGCCGACGACGCGAGCAGGGCGAGCGCCGCGGAGCGCTTCGGGTCCGTCGTCGAGTCGAGCAGGAACGATGGCTGACCCCCGCCTACCAGAACGTCTTCCGGCACGTGTTCTCCGGCGACCCGTCGGCGTACGACCCGTGGGACGGCGCGTACCCGACCGACGTGGACGAATTCGAGTCCACGGTGATGTACTCGGCGTTCCGCACCTTCCAGGGCTGGACCGCCCTGTCGGACATGGCGCCGACCGAGGGTGTCCTGCACAGCGTTCCGATTCCGTCGGCGATGGCCTACCTGTTGCTGCGCGCCTTGCAGGACGACGTCGCCGACGACGACCTGTGCGGCGCGGAGAACGGGCAGGCGCTGCCGGTCAGCGAGCGGTGGCACTCGGTCCTGCTGCCGGCCCTGACCCCGATCCCGGAGGTGGCACCGGGCGACACCGTCTGGTGGCACGGCGACCTCATCCACTCCGTCGGGGCCGTGCAGGACCAGAAGGGCGGGGGCAACGTCATGTACATCCCGGTCAGCCCGCACTGCGAGAAGAACGCCCACTAGGCGGCGTCCTGCGGACAGTCCTTCCTGCAGGGCACCAGCCCCTCGGACTTCGCCGCCGAAGACTACGAGGCGTCGTGGAGCGGACGCCCGACCTTGGACGAGCTCAGCCCGGTCGGACGGGAGCAGCTCGGCCTCGGCTGACCCGCGCTCTCACGTCCCTGCGACCGCCACCACCTGCAGGTAGGGCGAGGGGATCTCACACGTCCCGTCAGCAGCGACGTTGTGCCGGTCCGCCAGCTCGATCCACTCCTCCCGGAACGCCGCGGCGCGGTCAGGGGCGAGCCGGGACATGACCGTCACCATCGGACCGAACCAGCTGGCGAAGAGTTCGAAGAGGCTGGTCGTGCTGAGGTGCACGAAGTCGGCGTACTGATCGGTGATCTCCAGGCGGTCGACCCGGCCGCCCAGCAGTTCCGCCACCCGATCCCGGATTCCCCAGGCTGTCGGTGCCGGCACGCCCGGAGCCGCTGGCAGGTATGTCGCCTGCAGCCTCAGCTGGCCGCCCACCCAGCCGTCCGGCGTCCAGTTCGCCATGCCCACCCGGCCGCCCGGTCGCACCACCCGCAGCAGCTCGCTCGCGGTGGCCCGCTGGTCCGGGGCGAACATCGCCCCGAACGTCGAGGTCACCACGTCAAAGCTGTCGTCGGGGAAGGGCAGGGCCTGCGCGTCGGCCACCTCGGTCCGCAGGGGCAGACCCTCCGCGGCGGCCCGCCGACGCGCGTGCTCGAGCAGTCCGGGCACGTAGTCGGTGCACGTCACGTCGGCACACCGCCGCGCCGCTGCCAGCGCGGTGTTCCCCGAGCCCCCGGCGACGTCCAGCACCCGCGCGCCCGCGTGGACGTGCAGGGCCCGCACCAGCGACTCGCCCACCACGACCTGGGACACACCGATCCGGTGGAAGTCCCCCCGTGCCCAGGCCGCCTGCTGGACCCGGGTCGGGTCGTCCCTCTCGGGGGGCATCGGTCCTCCACCGTCGTGGCGGGCTAGTTTCCCGCGCAGGACTCCAGCTGCTTGTGAGCCTGGTCGTCGAGTTCGATGTCGGCGACCGCCAGGTTGTCCTCGAGGTGCCTGACCGAGGACGTGCCGGGGATCAGCAGGACGTTGGGCGCGAGGTCGAGCGTCCACGCCAGTGCCACCTGGGCCGGGGTGACCCCGAGCCGCTCGGCCGTCGCCAGCACGTGCTCGTTGCCGAGCACCGGGTTGTTGTCCCCGAACCCGGACCCGAGTGGGAAGAACGGCACGAAGGCGATCCCGCGCGCCGTGCACTCGTCCAGGACCGGCATCGACGCCCGGTCGACCAGGTTCAGCGGATTCTGCACGCACGCGATGGCCGTGGCGTCCAGCGCGTAGAGCAGGTGCTCGTGGGTGACGTTGCTCAGGCCGATGCCGCCGATCAGGCCCTCGTCGCGGGCCCGGACCATCGCGGCGAGCTGTCCGTCGAACCGGCGACCCGGTGATGAGGCGCCGTCCATCAGCCGGAGATTGACGGCAGCCAGCCTGTCCGCACCGAGACTGCGCAGGTTGTCCTCGATGCCGCGCCGCAACTCGTCGGGTTCGTCGTAGGGCAGCCATCCGCCGGCCTCGTCGCGGCGGGCTCCGACCTTGCTGACCAGAGCGAGGGACTCGGGGTAGGGGTGGAGCGCTTCGCGGATGAGCTCGTTGGCCACGTCGGGCCCGTAGTACTGCGCCGTGTCGATGTGGTCGACCCCCAACTCGACCGCGCGGCGGAGGACGGCGAGGGCCTCGTCCCGGTCGCGCGGGGGGCCGAACACGCCCGGGCCGGGCAGCTGCATCGCGCCGAAGCCGATACGGGAGACCTTGGCGTCGCCGAGGGGGAAGGTCTGCATGCGCCGAGGCTAGACCGCGGCTCCGTCGCCCACCATCGCGGCCCGACGCGGTCCCGACGGCAGATTCGGTTCAGGCCGGGTCGATCGGGGCATCCGGTCCGAGCAGGCCGCGGATGTTGGCCTCGAGGTCGGCCGGGGTGACACCGCCGACCGCGGTGACGATGCCGTCGGCGTCGACGAACACGTTGGTCGGCACGCCGCGCACGCCGAGCAGACGGGCGTAATCGCCGGGCTCGTCGACGAGGACGGTCCCGTCGATTCCCCACAGCGTGCAGAACGCGTCGGCCTCGGCGTCGCTACCCGCGCCTTCCCACACGTTCACCATGACCATGTCCAGCCCCGACCGGGCGGTACGGCGGCGCCACTCCTCCATGATCGGCGCGGCCGCGTTGCACGGGCCTCACCAACTGGCGAAGAAGTTGAGGATGTACTTGCGTTCGGACCATTCGCGGCTGTGCCGGACCTCTTCGCTGCGCAGGGCGGGCAGCGCGAACGCCGGCAACGGCCGGCCGACGAGGGGATGCGGCGCGACGTCGGCCGATCCCGCTGCGGGTCGGCCCGTGCTGAGGTCTTCCGCGACGGTCAGCGTCCCGGTCCCCGCATTCGCGACGAGGATCCGGCGGCTGTGGTCCGGGTGCATCGCGACACCACCGGGACCCTCGCCGACCGGGATCCTGGCCCACTCGCGGCCGTCGACGCCGAGGACGCTCACGCTGCCGTCACCGCGGTTCGCGACGTAGAGCCGATCCCCGTCCGGGCCGGCGGCCAATCCGACCGGCGCGCTTCCCGTCGGGATCTCCTCGCCGGCGATCTCGCCCGTGACGGCGTCGATGCGGGATACCGTTCCGGCCACGGAGTTGATGACGTAGACCTCGTCGTGCACCGGGTTCACCGCGGCCGCGCACGGGCCGGCACCGACGTCGAGCCGGGCAATCGACTTGTGCGTGTCGAGATCGACGACCGTGACCGACGCGGCGAGGAAGTTGATGCAGTAGGCGCGCCGGTGTCGGGGGTCGACGACGACCGCGCCGGCGCCGATCTCGGCCGGCACGGTGTCCAGCACCGCCAGGGTGTCGAGGTCGACGACCGACATCGTTCCGCCCATGGCGTTGCCGACGTAGAGGCGCCGGGCCGGAACGTCGATGGCGAGTCCGGCGGGATAGCTTCCGACCGGGATCGCTTCCACCACCTCGTCGAGCAGCGGGTCGATGACCGAGACCTGATCCGAGCGCGCGTCGGCGGTGAAGATCCGGCCGCGATGCTCGTCGATGACGACGTCGATCGGCTCCAGGCCCACGCCGATCTCGCCGATGAGCGTCATCGCAGCAAGGTCGACGACGGTGACGGCGTTCGAGCGGGAACAGGCGACATACGCGCGGTCGGTGCGGCGGTCGACGACGACACCCTCGGGGTCGTATCCGACCCACACCTCGCCGAGGATGCGCCAGGTGTCCGGGCCGGTCGGCGACTCGATCAGGCAGGCCGCGCCGTCCGGGGACGGACCCGGCGACGCCGGCCCGTCGACCGGCCCAACCTCCGCCGGAACCTCGCTCGAGTCGCTCATGCCCCATCTCTCGCTATCGGTGCAGACCAACCTATGCTGCCGGCGTGGGCCACCGCACACCGAGGGCGACGCCACGCTGATGGACACCCCGCTCGTCCTCGCGCATGGCCGGATCACCCTCCTCGAGCTGTCGTCCGGACCGCAGGTCGTGGCCGACGGCGTGACCTACCAGGGCCTGCGGTCCATATCGGTCACCGAACGCGCCCCGTCCGACGGCGCGGCCGCGACGGTCCTGCACGGACAGGTCGGGGCCTGCGGGCTTGCTGCGACCCTCACCCTCATCCGCACCGCGTCACCCGACGGCGACGTGATCGAGTTCGGCCTGGTCCTGCACAACCGGTCGACGCGGGCCGTCACGGTTACGGCGGCCGACCCGCTCTGCGGCCGGTTCGGTGCCGGTCCGTGGCGCGGGCGGGCGATGAGCTCGTCCTGGGGCCTGGAGTTCGAGCCGGTCGACCTCGACCTGTCGCAGACGGTCGACCTGTCGTCGGTGGCCGGCCGCGCGTCACAAGGCTGGCACCCCTGGTGTGCCTTCGAACGTCCCGCGGGCGGAGCAGTCATCGTGTCGCCGGCATGGAGCGGCAACTGGCGGATCCGCACGCAGGCGGGCGCCGACGGCCGGCCGGACACGCTGACCGCCGGCATCTCCCCCTGGTGCTTCGCGCGGACGATGGCTGCCGGCGCGTCGTTCACCGCCCCGTCGGTCGTGGTGGCGACCGGGGCGTCGGTCGACGACGCGGCCGCCGCTCTCGCCGTCGCGGTCGGGGCGTCGGCGCCCCGCACGCCCGCGAGCGACGCCGCTCCGGTGGAGTGGAATCACTGGTGGCCCTACGAGGACGCGGGCATCACCGCAGGAGTCTTCCTCGCGAACGCCGAGGTCGCGCAGCGCCTGGGCTTCGAGGAGTGCCTGCTGGACGCCGGCTGGTTCGGCGACTCGAAGCCGGACAGCGACTGGGTGCAGCTGCGCGGGGATTGGCAGCGGGAGAACACCGCCCGCTTCCCCGAGGGGATCACCGGGCTCGCCCGCCGGGTGCGGGCCACCGGTCAGCAGTTCGGCATCTGGTGCGAGGTCGAGGCGGTGGGGGCGGCCGCTGCGCTGCGCACCGAACGACCGGAGTTCATGGCCCGGCGCGACGACGACCCGCCGGCCCGGCCGGTCGACCCGGACGAGCCCGGCTGGCTGGGATTCGTCTGCCTCGGGTCGCCGGCGGCGCGGACGCACGTCACCGCCGTCCTCGACGGGCTGGTCGAGCGGACCGGATGCACGTGGATCAAGCTCGACTTCAACCTCGACCCGGGCGCGGGGTGCTCGCGCACCGATCACGGCCACGGCGCCGGTGACGGCCTGTTCGAGCACTACGTCGGGCTCTACGCGGTGCTGGACGGCTTCCGCCGGCGTCACCCTGAGGTCATTCTCGAGGCGTGCTCGTCCGGAGGGCTGCGCATCGACCTCGGGCTCGCCCGGCACGTGCACTGCTTCTTCCTGTCCGACCCCGACTGGCCCGAACACCACCTGCAGGTGGTCTGGGGTGCCTCACTCATGCTCCCGCCGGTGGCGATGCTGCACTGGAACTCGTCGGAGTGGCGGGGCTCGCACCGGCACCAGACGTTCGACGTCACCGACGCCGGCCTGACCGTCGAGCAGTTCGATGCGGCGGCGCGCGGAGCGATGCTGCACCGGTTCGGCATGTCCATCCGGTTGACCGAGCTACCGGACCACCTGCGCGAGCGGCTGGCCGGCCACGTCCAGACCTACAGGCAGGTGGTCCGCCCGTTCGTGATCGGCGGCGTGCTGCGCCGCCTCACCCCCATGCCGCGCCGGGAGAGACTCGGCGAGCGCGAGCCGGCGTTTCAGCTGGATCTGGTGGCCGAGGACCGGCACCTCGTCGTCGCCTTCCGGCTCCCCGGGGCCGTCGGGGCGGGCCACCCGGTCACACCGCGATCGCTCGAGCCCGACCGCGAGTACGTCGTGCGCTCGCTCGGCGGGTCGGTCCACGACGAGGTGGCGCGCGGCGCCGAGCTGATGACTACCGGGCTCCCTCTGCCCGGGTCGTCGACGGGGACGGCGTCGTGGCTCTTCCTCCTCCAGCCCAGTCCAGGGACAGCGCGCGGAAGCGGCGGATGAGTCGATCGCGCCGCTCGTGGTCGGCGTGCCGGAGGTGCGCCGGCCAACCGAAGAGCAGCACCTGCAGCTCGGCGGCGACCGCGGCGCGATGCAGGGCCGGCACGGAGGACACTTCCCGCACGGCGGCATAAGCCTCGAGCATCGCCTGCCGGGGTGGAGCCGCACCGCCGAATTCGGCCCGCTGCCAGAGCAGGGCGAGGTCCTCCGGACCGTGCCCGATGCCGACCTCCTGCCAGTCGGCCCAGCGGAAGCCACCGGTGTCGTCGACCAGCAGGTTGCCCGCGTGACAGTCGCCGTGGATGACGGTCGCCGGCAGTGCGGCGAGCGCGGCGGTGAGCTCCGAGGGCCGCTGCAGGAGCGGCTCGGCGATGCGGCCACATCCCCACCGGTCCCAGCAGTCCGCAGCCGCGCGGACCTGATCCGGGGAGATCGGGTCCGCCCGGGTGAGCCAGGAGAAACGGTCGAGCACCGGGGACTGCATCCCCCGGTGCAGCATGGCCAGCTCCCGAGCGACCCGGAGCCAGTCGTGGACGCCCCACAGGGTCGGGGTCGGGGCGGGCGCGGCCGCGGACAGCAGGAGGCAGGTGGCCGACCCGGTGTCGGCGACAGCGAGCAGCTGCGGAACCCGCACCGGGAGATCCGCCGCCGCCTCGCGGTAGAACCGGGCCTCCCGGCGGGCCTTGTCGCGCCAGGCGGGGTTGGTTGTCACCTTGAGAACGGCATCGGACCGGTCGGTGAAGACCAGCCGGAACACGCCGGAGCCGGAGACCCCACCCGCCAGCCGTCGATGACCGCGCAGATCGTCGGGGTCACGACCGAGTGCTCGCAGGTAGTCCACCGGCACCTCGTCGTGGTCGATCTCCGGGCGGGCGACCCCGCCGCCGATCACCGCTGTCATCGCTCCGCCTACCCCGTCCCGTCGCCACGACGGATGTCCACCGCCGCTGGGAACGGTTTACTCCCGGCGTACGACATCGGCGAACCGAGCGGGCCGTCGCTGTGGACAGTCGGTCCCCCCGGTCGGGCAGGCCCCCTCCCGGGGTCATGATCGTATTCGGAGGAAGCCGCGAGATGGATCGGAGCGCTGGGGTGGACGACGAGGTGATCGTCATCGGTGCCGGCCTGGCCGGGCTCGCCGCCGCGCGGGAGCTCACCTCCGCAGGGATCGGCGTGGTCGTGCTCGAGGCGAGCGACGGCGTCGGCGGCCGGGTGCGCACCGATGAGGTCGACGGACTCCGGCTCGATCGCGGGTTCCAGGTCCACAACACGGCGTATCCCGAGGCCGCCCGCGTCCTCGACAAGTCCGCCCTCGACCTCCGACCGTTCCTTGCCGGCGCGGTGGTCCAGCGGCACGGGCGGCGCTACGTCGTCGCCGATCCGCGCCGGCATCCGCGGCACGTCCTCGACACCGTGCGGGCTCCGATCGGCAGCTGGTCGGACAAGGCGCGGCTGGCCGCGCTGAGCGCCTCCGACGCCGTCAGGCCGGTCGCCCAGCTCACGGCCGCACCGGAGCGGACCACCGCCGACGCGCTGCAGTCCGCGGGCCTGTCGCCCGAGATCATCGACACGTTCCTGCGGCCGTTCCTGTCGGGGGTCTTCCTCGAACGGGAGCTCGCCACCTCCAGCCGGTTCTTCCACCTGGTCTGGCGCTCGTTCGCCCGCGGCGTCCTCGCCGTCCCGGCGGCGGGGATGGGAGCCATCCCCGAGCATCTCGCCGCCCGGCTGCCGGCCGGAACGGTCCGCCTCGGCGCCCCGGTCGCCGACATCTCGCCGGGCCACGTCGTGCTGGGGACGGGGCAGCGATTGGCCTGCCGGGCCACGATCGTCGCGACCGACGCCGCGACCGCGGGCCGGCTCGTCCCCGGCCTGGACACCCCGCCCATGCACGGCTGTACGACGTACTACCACCTGGCCGACAGGTCTCCCTGCGCCCTGCCCGCGATCCTGCTCGACGGCGACGACGGCGGCCCGGTGACCAACACCGTCGTGATCAGCAACGTGGCTCGGTCCTACGCGTCCGATAACCGGGTCCTCGTCTCGTCGACCGTCGTCGGTCAGGAACCCGCGGGCGAGATCGACGTCCTCGCGCATCTCGGACGCATTTACGGGGTGGCGACCGCGGGCTGGGAACGCGTCGCCACCTATCCGATCCCGGAAGCCCTGCCGGCGCAGCCGCCCCCGATGGGCTCGCTGCGCAGGCGGGTGCGCCTGGATGACGGGCTCTACGTCTGCGGGGATCACCGCGACACGGCGTCGATCCAGGGCGCGCTGGTGTCGGGTCGGCGAGCCGCCCGCGCGCTGCTCGCCGACCTCGGCCGGCCGGACTCCGCCGCTACCTGACCGGCTGCGGATCGGTCACTGCGGCGTGGGGGCTCCCGAGTGGTTCGGGGTGGCCGAGGCCGTGCCGAGGACCCGGCTCTTCTGGGTCGCGAACTCGGCGTCGGTCAGCTTGCCGCTGTCGTGCAGCTGCGCCAGCTGCGCGAGCTCGTCGGTCGTCGAGCTCGCCCGGGCATGGGAACCGGTGCTCGCGTCGTACGGGACCGGCTCGGCGCCGCCGTCCAGGAGCCGGTCAGCGGCGTTGGCCGGACGCGCGATCAGGTAGATCAGCGCGCCGAAGAGCGGGATGATCAGGACGACGAGGACCCAGAGCACCTTGGACAAGCCGGACAGATCCGACCGCATGATGATGTCGATCAGGCAGGACACCCAGAGCAGGGTGACCGGAATGACGACCAGGCAGATCCACAGCACGTGCCAGAACCAGTTCATGGTGCTACCTCCCGGGGCCCTGCCGCCATGGCGGGTCCTCGGATCAAGTGTGTGTGGCAGCACCGTGCCCGGCTTCACCCGATGCGGGTGATCCGGACCGGTTGGTCAGGCCGGGACGACCTCCACCGAGACCGACGCGACGACCTCGGGGTGGATCTTCACGGTGACGGCGTGGGTACCGGTGCTCTTGATGTGGCCACCGAGCTCGATCCGGCGGCGGTCGATGTCGGGCCCTCCGGCCGCCTTGACCGCGGTGACGATGTCCGCCGCGGTCACCGAACCGAAGAGACGACCGCCGTCGCCGGCCTTGGCCGGCAGCCGGACCGCCAACGACTCGAGCTGGCCCTTGATCTCCTTGGCGTGCCCGAGGTCGCGGACCTCCCGGACATCGCGGGCCCGCTTGATCTGGGCGATCTGCTTTTCGCCGCCCTTGGTCCACGGGATGCCGAAGCCGCGCGGCACGAGGTAGTTGCGTCCGTAACCGTCGGTGACGTCGACGATGTCCCCGGGCGCTCCCACACCGGTGACCTCCTGGGTGAGGATGAGCTTCACGAGTCGTCCTCCCTCAGCGTGCGGTGCTGGTGTAGGGCAGCAGTGCCATCTCGCGGCTGTTCTTGATCGCGACCGCGACCTCGCGCTGATGCTGGCTGCAGTTGCCGGTCACGCGACGTGCCCGGATCTTGCCGCGATCGGAGATGAACTTCCGCAGCAGCGTGGTGTCCTTGTAGTCGACGTAGTCGACCTTGTCCTTGCAGAAGATGCAGACTTTCTTCTTCGGCTTGCGCACGGGCGCCTTGGCCATGGTGATCAGTTACTCCTGTGTTGTGCGAATGATGAGGTCGAGTGCCCGGCCCTCAGAACGGCGGCTCGTCGGAGAGACCGCCGCCGGATGCCGGAGCCGAGGATGCCCAGGGGTCGTCCGAGCCGCCGCCGGAACCGCCCTGCGAGGACCCGGACCCGCCGAAGCCGCCACCACCGCCACCGCCGCTTCCGCGCGAGGTCTTGTTGACCTTGGCCGTGGCGTAGCGCAGCGAGGGACCGACCTCGTCGACGTCGAGCTCGATGACGGTCCGCTTCTCGCCCTCCTTGGTCTCGAACGACCGCTGCTTGAGCCGGCCGCTGACCAGGACGCGGGCGCCCCGGGTGAGCGACTCGGCGACGTTCTCCGCCGCCTGCCGCCACACCGAGCAGCGCAGGAACAGCGCCTCGCCGTCCTTCCACTCGTTGGTCTGCCGGTCGAAGGTGCGCGGGGTGGAGGCCACGGTGAAGTTCGCGACCGCGGCGCCGCTCGGGGTGAAGCGCAGCTCCGGGTCGGCGGTCAGGTTGCCGACCACGGTGATGACTGTCTCGCCTGCCATGGGTGAACTCCTCTGCCGTCGGACGCCGTCCCCCGAACACCGTACGAGCCCCGGGACAGCGGGGCCACGACGATCTGAGGCCTGTGGACGACCTAGGGATAAGGGCCTGGGGATGAGAACCGGGGATGGACTAGTGCCGGTTGGGTCGGATGACCTTGGTCCGAAGTACCGCGTCGTTGAGGTTGAGCTGGCGATCCAGCTCGTCGACCGTCGGCGGCTCGGCCTGCAGGTTGATGACCGCGTAGATGCCCTCGACGTGCTTGTCGATCTCGTACGACAGCCGACGCCGGCCCCAGATGTCGACCTTCTCCACGGCGCCGCCGTCGGTGCGGACGACCCCGAGGAACGTGTCGAGAGACGGTGCGACGGTGCGCTCCTCGAGATCGGGATCGAGGATCACCATCAATTCATAGTGACGCAACAGCCACTCACCTCCTATGGACTAAAGAAAGCGGCCACGGGCTCTCCGTGGCAGGAGGGTGCGCGTCGCCCCGGCGATGCAGTGCACCGGCGGGACGGTAGGAGGGTACCCCAGGCGGGCTGCTGCCTGGCGCGCGGCGTCCGGCCGCGGGATCCGGCATATGCGGCAAATGGCGGTCGCGCGGAAGGCCGGACCGGAATACTCGTCAACCATGGCCTCCGTTCCGCTCGCCCGGCACCTGCTACGTGCCAAGGACCTGGCCGACGCCAGGTTCCTCGAGCCGCTCGGGGTCGACGACCTGGCCCGCGCCGCCGGTCTGTCCCGGGCGCACTTCAGCCGGGAGTTCCTCCGAGCCTTCGGAGAATCCCCGCACGCCTATCTGCTGACCCGGCGGTTGGAGCGGGCGGCGGCCATGCTGCGCAGCACGGATCGCTCGGTGGCCGACATCTGCTTCGCCGTCGGTCTCTCCAGCGTCGGGTCGTTCACCACCAGCTTCCGCAGGACCTTTCACCTCTCGCCGACCGCCTATCGCGCGTCCTTCCCGCCCGCGTCCGACTTCGCGCTCGTCCCGACCTGCGTTCTGCGCGCCTACGGGCGCCCCCAACACCGCACGTTTGGAGAAGACAAGCCGCTGGCCCCGTCAATAGCGTCGAGTCACGAGATCACCCCGACGCAGGAGGACCAATGATCAAGATCGGCAGTGCGCAGCTGTGGGTGCACGACCAGCAGGAGGCGCTCGAGTTCTACACCCGCAAGGTCGGGTTCGAGGTGCGCTCCGACGTCACGCTGCCCGAGATGGGCAACTTCCGCTGGCTGTCCGTCGGCCCGGCCGGGCAGCCCGACGTGGCGATCGTGCTGATGCTCATCCCCGGCCCGCCCGTCATGGATGCGGAGACGACCGAGCAGGTGCGGGACCTGATGTCGAAGGGTTTCGCGGGCACCGTCTTCCTCGTCACCGAGGACTGCCGGGCCGACTACGACGAACTCACCAGCCGCGGCGTCGAGTTCTCCGAGAAGCCGGAGGATCGCCCCTACGGCATCGACGCGGCGTTCCGTGACCCGTCGGGCAACCATCTGCGGCTCACCCAGATCCGGGAGAACCTCGGCGGCTGAGCGCTCAGCGGCGGGCGACCCGCCACGCGTCACGCCGTCGCGCGGAGTTTCGGCAGTACGTCGGCGGCGATCCGGTCCACCTGGTCGGTGGGCCGGGCGCCGACCGGCATCAGGTTGAACGCGGTGAATCCTGCCGTGATGAAGCCCTGCAGGCGGGTCGCGACGTCGTCGGCGCTGCCGGCGAGCAGGTCGGGCCCCGCCTCGACCTCGTCGCCGACATGCACCTCGACGTTGAGGGCACAGGTGATGTCCTCGGAAGCTCTGCCCGCAGCCTGCGCGGCGGCCAGGACGGTGGCGCGCATGGCGGGGAGGCGGTCGGCCGGCGCATAGCCGAGCGACGGGATCCAGCCGTCGGCGAAGCGCCCGGTCACCCGCAACGCTCGGTCGCCGAAAGTACCGAGCCAGAGGGGGATGTGGTGGCCCGGCTTCGGCTCCAGATCGGCGTCACTAGTCCGGTACCGCCGCCCGGCGAAGGTGAATCCCGGCTCCGACCAGAGCCCCCGGGTGATCGCGACCGCCTCCCGCAAGCCGTCCACCTTCTCCGCGGGCGAGGGCACCGGCAGCCCGAAGGCGCGGAACTCTTCGTCCGAATAGCCTCCGCCCAGGCCCAGGATGAGCCGTCCGCCGGAGAGCCGATCGAGCGTCTCGGACATCTTGGCGACCATGGCCGGCTGCCGATAGGGCACTCCGAGCACGCGGGTGGCGACGTTGACCCGCGTGGTCGCCGCGGCGATCCAGGTCAGCATCGTCCACGTCTCGAACGTCGGCGCGGTGCCGCTGGGATGGTCCGAGGCGGACACGAAATCGAAGCCCGCCGCCTCGGCGGACCGCGCCTCGGTGACCGGGTCGGTGGTCGTCGACGCCGACACGTTCACTCCGAACAGCAGTGCGGTCATGGTGCTCCCTGGTCGATGGGTGTCCGGGCGGTCGGCGTGCGCCCGTCCGGAGTCGCCGGCCGGAGGCGCGGCAGCAGGAGGTGGACCAGCGGGCCGATCGACACGGCATAGGCGACGGTGCCGACCCCGAACGAGCCGCCCAGGATGATGCCGAGACCGAGCACCGACAGCTCGAGGGCGGTACGGACGACCCGGATGGAGTGGCCGCGGCCGGCCAGCCCGGTCATGAGACCGTCCCGCGGCCCCGGCCCGAGGCCCGCGCCGATGTAGCAGGCGGTGGCCACGCCGTTGATCACGATGGCCGCGGCGAGCATCGCCACCCGGATCGGCAGGGCGTGCGGTGCGGCGATCAGGCCCGCGCAGAGGTTGACGACCAGGCCGACCACCACCGCGTTGCTGATGGTGCCCAGCCCCGGCCGCTGCCGGAGCGGGATCCATGCCAGCAGGACCAGCATGCTGACGCCGATGACCACCCACCCGATCCGCATCCCGAGGTGCTCGGCGATGCCCTGGTGCAGGACGTCCCAGGGATCCAGGCCCAGCCGGGCCCGCACCATCAAGGCCACGCTCAGCCCGAAGCCGCCGAGCCCGAGGTAGAGCCGGGCCACCCGTGCCGGCAGACCCGCGGCCCGGATCCGAACCGCGGAACGCCGATCGCCACTAGCTGACACGTCAGCAACGTAGCCAATGGCACCTGACATGTCAACAACCTTGCCCTAGGGTGGAGCCCATGCCACCGCCACGCTGGCTCGACGAGACCGAGGACCGTGCCTGGCGCGGATACCGGCGGATGCGAACTCTCCTGGACCTGCAGATCACCCGGGACCTGGACCGCGACTCCGGGTTGTCCGACTCCGACTACGACGTGCTGTCGACGCTGACGGAGGGCCCGGAGCCGGGCTGGCGGGCGAGTGCGCTGGCCGACCGGCTGATGTGGTCGACGAGCCGCCTGGCGCACCATGTCGGGCGGATGGAGCGACGCGGGCTCGTCAGCCGCGACTCCTGCCGCGACGACGCCCGCGGCGCGACGGTGACCCTCACCGACGCAGGCCGGCGCGCGCTGCGCGACGCGGCCCCGCTCCACCTGGACTCGGTACGCCGCCACCTCATCGATCTCCTCACCCCGGCCGACATCGACGCCCTCGCCCGCATCTCCGGAAAGGTGATCGACCACCTCGCACCGTCCGACGGCGCCTCCCGCGATGCCCTCAGTCCGCCGATTCGGCGGCCGACTTGAGCGTGCGCAGGCTGGTGTCGAGCAGGTCGACCAGCTTCGCGGTGCTGAACAGGACGGCCAGCAGGGGCCCGGCCATCGACTCCTCCACCACGACTCTGGTGGTGCCGGCGGACTCCGGCTCGAGCTCGAACCGGTGCACCACCTTCGCGCCGAACGCCTGACCGGTCCACGCCAGCTCGCGGTCCTTCTTCACGACCGCGAACCGGGCCGTCATCCGGGCGCCCTTGTTGGACCGCCGGAACGTCGCATCGACCGCCACGCCGTTCTCCAGCCGGATGTTGGTCACGCCCGGCTCCAGGTTGGTGTCCCAGGCGGGGACGTCGGTCAGGGTCCGCCAGACCCGGTCGACAGCCGCGTCGATGACGGTCTCGCGCCGGCCCTGGAAGGGCGCGCGGTCGTCGATGCGATGTCCCTTCGCGTACTCCTCGTGCAGCTGCGCCAGGGACGGTCCGCGGTAGGTCAGTGCGTTGGTCATCTCGCCACTTCTTCCTTGTGAGCAGTGCTCTCGGTTGAGATCACTGTTCTACAGGACGCCGGCGAAGTCAAGAGCAGTGCTCACAACAATGAGCGCCGCTCGCATTTGTGGCAGACTCCGGACATGAACGCGACGCGGACCGCCCGGGACCGGGCCCGGGCCGAGCTGACCCGGGAGATCACGCAGGTGGCGCGCCGGCACCTCGCCGAGACCGGCGCGACCGACCTGTCGCTGCGCGCGGTCGCGCGCGAGCTCGGGATCGCGTCGTCGGCGCTCTATCGCTACTTCCCCAGCCGCGACGCGCTGCTCACCGCCCTGATCGTCGACGCCTACGACGCCGTCGGCGACCGTGCCGAGTCAGCCGTCGCCGCGGTCGCGGCCGAGGACTTCCTGGCCCGGTGGCGGGCCGCCTGCCACGCGGTTCGCCGGTGGGCGCTCGACACCCCGCACGAGTACGCCCTGGTCTACGGGTCGCCGGTCCCCGGGTACGCCGCCCCGCAGGACACCGTCGTCGCCGGCACCCGCGTCGTCCGGCTCCTGCTGGGGCTGGTCCGGGACGCCTGGGCCGCCGGCGCGCTGGCGGCACCCCCGGAGGAACCACACCTCGGCGCCGCGCCGGCCGAACAGGCGGCCCATCTGGCCGCCGCCACCGGACTCGAGGAGGTACCGGCCGCGATCGTCCTCCGCGCGGTCACCGCGTGGACACAGCTCTTCGGATCCATCAGCCTCGAACTCTTCGGCCAGACCAAGGGTGCGTTCAGCGACGACGAGCGGTTCTTCACCGCCGCGGTCGAGCTCATGGCGTGGACGATCGGATTCCGGCCCGGTCGGTGACTCGGCGCCTGGTGGCACTCCCCCGCCTACCCGCGGCGAGCAGGACCATTCCGGCACCGGCGACGCGGCGGTGGAGGGGCTCCAGCAACGGCAGCACGAGCAGGACGAGGGCACCGGCCAGCCAGCCGCCCACGACGTCGGTGACCCAGTGCGTATCGAGGAAGATGGTCGCCAGACCGACGCTTCCCGCGCCGACGACGGCGAGCAACGCACCGGCCCGCCGGTGCCGCGTCGCCAGCCAGGCCAGCAGCCCGAAGACGACGACGGCATTGGAGGCGTGCCCGGAGGGGAAGATGTCCCCGCCGGCGAAGACCGCGCGGGCATGAGTGGTCAGCTGCGGGCCGAGCCGCCCGGTGGCGAGCTTCACCGCGCCGACGCTCACGTTGAGCAGCAGCAGGGCCGACACGAGAACGACGACGGGCCGCAGCGACCGGGTGCGCCACGAGCGCCATGCCAGCCATGCGGCGGCCACGGCCGCCGACGGTGCCCGCTGGCCCGCGATCACATAGGTCGCCACCCAGGGATGCAGGTCCGGGAGGTGCCGCACGAAGTCCATCCGGGCGACGGCCCGGTCGACGATGTCCAGCGGTGAGCCGGTCACGACCGCCACCGTCAGGGCCAGGTAGACCGCGGTGAGCGTGCCCAGCAGCACCCAGTACGCCCGGGAGCGCCCACGCATGCTCACGCCAGCTCCGCCCACCTCGTCCTCACCCGATCGCCCGCCCGCTCGTTCCCCATTGTGGAACGTGTCGCGTGGGGCCACTCACTCAGGGCCCGTTCGTGACGCCCAGCGGTGACACGGGTGGACAGGTGCGGAGCGGTCCTCGCGCCGGGATCGGTGCGGTGCCCGAGCGCGGCCAGAATTCAGTGGTGGGCCGCTCCGTCGCCGTGGGCGGGGAGGATGTTCTGGTTGACCCGGAAAAGGTTGTCCGGGTCGTAACGGCCCTTGACGTGGGCGAGCCGCGAGTAGTTGCCCCGATAGCTCGCCTGCACCCGCTCCTGCCCCTCGTTCATCATCATGTTGACGTAGGCGCCGCCGGCGGAATACGGGTGCAGCGCGTCGTGGTAGGCGACCGTCCAGTCCTTGACCAGCTTGGCGTTGGCCGGGTCGGGGTCGACACCGACGATCGTCTGCGCCCAGTTGGCCTCGCGGTAGGCGAACGCCGTCGCGTCGTTGGCGACCCGGTGCACCGCGCCGTCGATCGGGTAGAGGTGCATCGTGCTCTGCATGGTCGGCAGCATCCGGGCGAACTCGACGTGCCGGGCGATCGCCTCGTCGGAGATCGTCTCGACGAAGTCGGCGCGCCAGTACCACTGGTGCCCGGGCGGGTAGAGGCCGTCGAACGCCGACTGGATCACCGGATAAGGCATCGGGGCGACCCCGTCGAGGGCCGGACCGAGCGCCCGCGCCGGGGCGATCGCCGCGTCGTACCCGTCGGCCGGTCCGCTCCAGCAGACGACGATGCCGCACATCTTCTGCATCCAGAGTGCCTCGGGGAACGGCGGTGCCGGCGGAACGGTGAGGAAGGCGAAGAACGCGCCGAGGTCCTCCGGCGCGGCCAGAATGAAGTCGCGGTACCAGGCCAGTACCTCCGCGGCCCGGTCCAGCGGCCACAGCATCGGCCCGGCGAGGACGTCCGAGACCGGGTGCATCGCGAACGTGAACGACGTCACGACGCCGAAGTTGCCGCCGCCACCGCGCAGCGCCCAGTACAGATCCGGCTCGTGGTCGGCGTCGGCGGTCACGATCCGGCCGTCGGCCAGGACGACCTCGGCCGAGAGCAGGTTGTCGATCGTGAGGCCGTACTTGCGGGTGAGGTGACCCAGACCGCCGCCGAGCGTCAGGCCGCCCACGCCGGTCGTGGAGATGATTCCGGCCGGGGTGGCCAGCCCGTAGGCGTGCGTCGCGTGGTCCATCAGGCCCAGCGTCGCCCCGCCCTCCACGGTCGCGGTCGCGGCGACCGGGTCGACGTGCACGCCGTGCATCTCCGCCAGGTCGATCACCAGCCCGTCACAGGTCCCCAGCCCGCCGCCGTTGTGCCCACCGCCGCGGATCGCCACCTTGAGCCCTTTGGTGCGGGCGAGATTCACCGCGGCGACCACATCGGCGACATCGACGCACCGCGCGATCATCTGCGGACGGACGTCGATCATCGCGTTGTAGACCGCGCGCATCTCGTCGTAGTCGCCGTCGTCCGGCCCGACGAGCCGGCCGCGCACGGTGAGCGCCAACTCCTCGAGGGTCGTCTGGGTGCTTGCGGTGGGTGTGGCCATGGCCGACTCCTCAGCGTGCCGATTGCACCGAGACTAAACCGGCCCGGTGTCGCTGTTGGGGCAAACGAGAGACCGATCCGCCTGCAGGCAAGGGGAAATGCGCGATGAGGCATCTCGACAACCGGGCTTGCGGGCATATCCCGGACGTTCCGTCCCAGTGGGGCCGACGGGCCGGAGGCCGCGGGTCTAGGTTTGACCCGGCGGGTGAACGCCGTCGGACGAGACCCAGATGTCGAGAGATTAGGGAGCGATCGGGTGACTTCCCTGAAGGTGCTGTTCATCGGCGGGACCGGTGTCATCAGCTCGGCCTGCGCGCGCCGCGCCGTGGACCTGGGCATCGACCTGTACGTGCTCAACCGCGGCCAGACCGCGACCCGGCCGCTGCCCCCGGAGGCGCACGTCCTGCAGGGTGACATCCGGGACGCCTCCTCGGCCCGTACGGCGATCGGCAGCCACGAATTCGACGCGGTCGTCGACTTCGTCGCCTTCACCCCGGAGCAGGTGCAGGGCGACGTCGACCTGTTCACCGACCGGACCGGGCAGTACGTGTTCATCAGCTCGGCCTCGGCGTACCAGACGCCGCCGGCGCGCCAGCCGATCACGGAGTCCACGCCGCTGCGGAACCCGATCTGGAGCTACTCCCAGGCCAAGATCGACTGCGAGGACCTGCTGGTGCGGGCCTACCGCGAGGACGGGTTCCCGGCCACCATCGTGCGCCCGTCGCACACCTACGACCGGACCAGCATCCCGCTGGACGGCAGGTGGACCACGATCGACCGGATGCGCCGCGGTAAGGAGGTCGTCGTGCACGGGGACGGGTCGTCGCTGTGGACCCTGACCCACCACACCGACTTCGCGCACGCCTTCGTCGGGCTGCTCGGCAACTCCCGCGCGGTCGGGGACAGCTTCCACATCACCAGCGACGACGCGCTCACCTGGGACCAGATCTACACGATCATGGCGGACGCGGCCGGGGTGCAGGCCAACATCGTGCACGTCGCCTCGGACACGATCGCGGCGGTGGAGCCGTCCTGGGGACCGCACCTGCTCGGGGACAAGACCCACTGCCTGACCTTCGACAACTCCAAGGTCAAGAGCCTCGTGCCCGACTTCGTCGCGTCGATCCCGTTCGAGCAGGGTGCGCGCGAGATCATCGACTGGTACGACGCCGACCCGGCGCGCCAGGTGGTCGACGCGGACACCGACCGGATCTTCGATCAGCTGGTGACCTTCGCCCGGAGCAGCCAGATCCCCGTGCTCTCGTAGGTCACCGGCCCGGTCGCGGGGTCCCGGTACCGCGGACCGTCCCGATGTACCGGCCGTAGGCGCGGCGGCCGAACAACGGCCACAGCACCCTGGCCTGCAACGGCAGCTTCGCGAGGAACGCCCGCCGCTTCTCGTCGGAGGCTTCCTCGAGGATCGCCCCGAGGAAGACCAGCAGCTTGCTCTTCGGGATGCTGGCCGCGCCGCGTTCCCCGATCTCGTCCCACTCACCGACAGGTCCGCCACCGCGTCGGCGAGCCGCGCAGTGGTCGGCGAGGATCTGGGCCCGGGCGGCGTCCCCGGCCGGCACGGCACGGATCAGGTCCGGCATCAGCCGACATTCGCGACGAAACACCCGGTGCACCATCAGCATGTCCCGGGTGTCCGGCTGCGCCGGCGCCACAGCGGTGCCCACCGTCGCACTCCCCCTCGGAACGGCCCCACGGAACGGCCCCACGGAACGGCCCCTCGCCATCCTGGCAGCCGGGACCACCGGAGTGCCGCCGGTTCGCCGAAGTCCGGACCGGCCGGACACGGCGCCGGTGGCCGGCTCGTCGAAGCTGTCGCCCGCCCCGCGTAGCCTGTCGCCATGCTGCAGATCGGCGCGCACGTCGACCCCACCGATCCGCTGGCCGAGGCGGCGGCCCGTGAGGCCGACCTCGTCCAGACCTTCCTGGCCGACCCGCAGGGATGGAAGGCGCCGCGACCCCGCGCGGACGCCGACGCGTTGCGGGCCGCCGACGTCGCGCTCTACATCCACGCGCCGTACGTCCTCAATGTCGCGACCAAGAACAACCGGATCCGGATCCCCAGCCGCAAGCTGCTCGCGTCGCACGCGGCGGCCGCCGCGTCGCTCGGGGCGCGGGGCCTGATCGTGCACGGCGGGCACGTCAATGCCGGCGACGACCCCGCCGACGGCTATGCCAACTGGCGCAAACTGTTCGAGCGCACCGCTGCCGAGGGCGGATTTCCGCTGCCGATCCTGATCGAGAACACCGCCGGCGGCGACAACGCGATGGCCCGGCGGTTCGACGCGCTGGCGCGGCTGTGGGACGCGATCGGCGAGTTCGGGCCCGGGTTCTGCCTCGACACCTGCCATGCCCACGCGGCGGGGGAGGACTTCACCGGCATCGTCGACCGGGTGGTCGCGATCACCGGCCGGATCGACCTGGTGCACGCCAACGACTCCAAGGACGAGTTCGGCTCCGGCCGCGACCGGCACGAAAACCTCGGCGCCGGTCAGATCGATCCCGAGCTACTGGTCGCCACCGTTGCCGCGGCACAGGCGCCGGTGGTCTGCGAGACGCCGGGCGGGTCGGCGGGCCAGGGCGCCGACATCGCCTTCCTCCGCCGGCAACTGGCCGGCGCCTCGGCCCGGTGACCTCCGCCACCTCAGCCGGGTCCGATCGCGACGGGCGACCGGACCGGCCCCGGTGGGTGGGCCCGGTGGCACTGGTGGTCGGGGTCGCCGCACTCATGCTGCTCCTCGGCTGGTTCGGCAAGGTGTCCTGCATCGGCCCGACCTACGACGTCCACGGGACGTCGTCGGCGTTCGAGAGCATCAAGAACACCCACCTGTGCTACTCCGACGTCCAGCAGCTGTGGCCGCAGCGCGGCATCTCCGATCATCTCTTCCCCTACATCCACGGGAGCCTGATCGGCGGCGACAACCTGGTCGGTGGGGCGATCGAATACCCGGTCCTCACCGGGCTGTTCATCTGGCTCACCGCGATGTTCGCCCACACCGACGGGCAGTTCCTCGCCATCACGGCGGTCTGCCTGGCGCCGTTCGGGTTGGTCACCGCCTGGCTGCTGGCGAAGCTGACCGGCCGGCGCGCGCTGATCTGGGCCGCCGCCCCGGCGCTGGTCTTCTACTCCTATCTCAACTGGGACCTGCTGGTCTGCGCGTCGTTCGCCGCCGCGATATGGACCTGGTGGCGTGGACGACCGGTCGGCGCCGCGGCGTGGCTGGCCGTCGGTGCGGCGCTCAAGCTCTATCCCGCCATGTTCATCCTCCCGTTGATCCTCGAGCGCCTCGCCGCCCGCGACCGACGGGGTGCGGCGCGGGTCGCGGTGACGGCGGGCGGGCTGTGGCTGCTGATCAACCTGCCGTTCATCCTGATCAACCCGCACGGCTGGTGGGCGACCTACGCCTTCCAGAAGGCGCGCCCGGCCGGGATCACCACCAACTCGATCTGGTTCTGGGGGATGAGCGGGATCTCGACCGGCACGCTCAACTGGCTCACCCCGATCCTGATCCTCTCCGCGTGGGCCGGGGCGCTCGGCTACGGCTGGCACCGGACCCGCGACGGGCAGCAGCCCTATCCGTGGGTCCAGGTCAGCGGGGCCATGCTGTGCGCGTTCCTGCTGCTCAACAAGGTGCACTCACCGCAATACCTGCTCTGGCTGCTGCCGTTCTTCGTCCTGATCCGGGTCCGCTGGGGCTGGTGGGTGACCTACTGGGTCTTCGACGCCCTGCTCTTCTTCGGCCTCTTCGAGTGGTTCGGCGTCATCACCGCGGGCGGTGACGAGGGCCTCGCCAAGGAGGCCGCAGTGCTCGGTGTGTGGGGTCGGGCGGCGATGCTCGCGCTGCTCTACGTCGTCTTCCTGGTCACGCCGCTGGCCATCCGGTCGACCGACACGACCACCGACACCGACCGGTCGGGCGAGCGGTCCGGCGCGCCGTCGAGCACGCCGCCGGACGGGTCGTCCACCCCGCCGGCGCGCACCACGTCACCCTCCGGCCGGAGCACGTCGCGGACCACCAGCGCGCCGTAGAGCACGACGAGCGCGGTGCGCACCACCACCGCGGCGAGGAACCACTGCTCGCCGACCCCTCGCAGGTCGAGCTTGAGTCCCTGGTTCTGGTAACCCTGCTCCTGGGTCAGCAGGTACCAGTACATCCGCGGGAACCACAGCAGCGCCTCGGCGGCCTGCCAGCTCAGGTACATCCGCCACGACGGCCGGGCGAGCACCGCCAGCGGCACCAGCCACAGCGAGTACTGCGGGCTCCACACCTTGTTGGTGACGAGGAAGCCGGCGACGACGAGGAACGCCAGCTGCGGCCACCGTGGCCGGCGCGGGGCCTTCAGGGCGAGTACGGCGATGAAGACGCAGACCGCCGCGAAGAGCAGCACGGTGGCGGCGTTGAGGCCGCCGACGGGGAACGGCGCGCCGCCCTTGATGTACTGGGCGACGTTCCACAGGGTGTCCGGGTCGGCAGGGCGGCTTGTGTTGAGCGAGAAGAACGTCTTCCACGCGGTCGGGTAGGCGACGGCGACCGGCAGGTTGACGACCAGCCACGCGCCCACCGCACAGGCCAGGGTGATCCCGAACTCGCGCATCCTGCGGGCCCGCAGGCACAGCACGAAGAGCGGGCCGAGCAGGAACAGCGGATAGAGCTTCGCCGCCGTACCGAGGCCGAGCAGCACCCCGGCCAGCTTGTGCCGGCGCCGGGACCACGCCAGCATGCCGCCGGTCGCCAACGCGACGGCGAAGAGGTCCCAGTTGGTGAACGCCTGCACGATCAGCAGCGGGGAGAGGGCGACCATCGCGGCGTCCCAGACCCGCCGCCCGGCTAACCGCGACGTCGCCCAGACCACCACCAGCGCGCAGAGCGCCAGCAGCAGGACGGTGACCTCCCAGTAGGTCTGCACCGAGGGCGGGGTGGGCAGGATCGAGGACAGGTCGCCCGCAACGCTCTGGTAGCCGCGGGCGAGCTCCGCGGCGACGTACATGAAGGCGCCGGTGAGCACGGGGTACTCCACGGCGTGGTCCCGGTAGGGCACCTTGCCCTGGTCGAGCCCCTCGCTGCCGTAGAGCGGGATGACGTCGGAGTAGCACATCCAGACGTACTCGCGGCCGAGGATGTACTGCGTGTGGCCCTTGCTGTCGGAGACCGGCTTGGACAGCGCCCAGTTGCCGGTCTGGCACGGCGACTTCTGCGCCCAGCCGAGGGCCAGGGTGAGCAGAGCCATCGCGAGCAGCACGCGCACCGGCGTCCAGAACCACTGCCGACCGACGACGCCGTGCCGTCCCCAGGGCCCGCCGACCGGCGTGCTCGCCGCGCGCGCGACCGGGTCGGAGCGGGTCGGCAGCACGCGGTCGATCACGGCACCATGCTGCCGCACGCCCGGCCGCAGGCCTCGTCGACCTGCCGGCTCACCCTCCGTCGCCGCCGCGGCGCCGGCCACGGCCCCCGCCGCCCGAGGGTCCCGATTCCGCTTGAACGTCACGTTCAAGCGCTCTAGCCGCATCAACGTCACGTTGATGCGAAATGGCGGGCGTCCCGATTCCGCTTGAACGTCACGTTCAAGCGCTCTAGCCGCATCAACGTCACGTTGATGCGGAAACCGGGGACGTCGACTCGGCGGTCAGCGCAGCGGCGGCGGCACTATCGAGGGCAAGGGCGGTGGCGGCCGGTGCGGCGGCCCCGACGACGACGGCGGGGTCGAGCTCGGCGGCGACGTCGAGGACGGCGGCGGAGTCGTCGTCGGAGGAGGTGTCGTCGTCGGTGGCGGAGTCGTCGGGGGAGGCGGAGTCGTGGTCGGGGGCGGTGTCGTGGTCGGGGGCGGTGTCGTGGTCGGAGGAGGTGACTTCGTCGGAGGCGGTGTCGTGGTCGGGGGCGTCGTCGTGGGTGGCGGAGTCGTCGGGGGAGGTGCCGGGTGCCCCATCGCCGTGCGGCCGGGCAGCCGCAGCAGCGGCTTGCCGGACAGGTAGGCGTTCATGAACGCCTGCCAGGTCCGGCCCGGAAGCCCGCGCCCGTAGATGATCTGCCCGGTGGTCGCGTCGACGATCGGCTTGCTGCCGTCGGTGCCGACCCAGACCGCGGCCGACACCTGCGGCGTGTAGCCGACCATCCAGGCGTCCTTGTTCTGACCGGTGTAGCCGAGCTGGGTGGTGCCGGTCTTCGCCGCCGACTGCCGCCCGTCGGCCAGCGGCAGCTCGGAGAACGACGCGACCTGCTCCATCGAGTAGGTCGTGTCGTTGGCGACCTGCGGGCTGAACGCGCGCCGGCCGGTCGGGTTGTGCTGGTAGAGCACGTGACCGCTGGCGTCGGTGACCTTCTGCACGAAGTACGGCGGATGCTCGATGCCCCCGTCGGCGAAGGTCGCGAAGCCGGCCGCCTGGTCGATCGGCCGGACCTCGTACTGGCCGATCGCGATGCCGGCCTCGGTGTGCCCGTCGGCGTCCCGCAGGGTCGGGGCGGAGCTGTCGGGGTTCCGGAGCGGGATCCCGGCGGCGTGCGCGGTCGCTGCGACGTTGTCCGGTCCGACCTGCAGACCCATCTTGTAGAACACCGTGTTGAGCGACATCTTCATCGCCGTACGGACCGTGCAGACTCCGCACGACTCACCGTCGGAGTTGTGGACGACGACGCCGCCGAAGGTCTGCGGGGAGGTCCCGTTGTATTTCGTGTAGTTGCTGATGTTGCCGTCGCCGCGTTGGCGCTGAGACAGCGCCGTCGCGAGCACGTAGGGCTTGAACGACGACCCCGGCTGCCGCCAGGCCCGGGCGTAGTCGAAGCCGTACCCGGAGTGGCCGCCGTAGTAGGCGAGGACCTTCCCGGTGGCGGGATCGACCGCCACGAGCGCCTGCCGCAGGTCTTTGGTCTGACCGTGGAACACCGTCCGTACGGCGGCCTGCGCATCCTGCTGCGCCCGGGGGTCGACGGTGGTGACGACGCGCAGTCCGTCCCGGTTGAGTCGCGCCTCGTCGAAGCCGGCCTTCGCCAGCTCGTCCTTGACCTGGGCGACGATGTAGCCGCGCGGCCCGTCGAACTGGTTGAGGGTGCCGGTCCCGATCGGCCGCACCTTCGGATAGTGCAGCGCGTCCGCCTGGGCGGGGTCGAGCTTGCCCATCTTCGTCATTCCGTCGATCACGAAGTGCCAGCGGGCCTTCGCCGCGGCCGGGTGGTTGGCCGGGTCGTAGAGCGCGGGCGCGCGGATGCTCGAGGCCAGCACGGCACCCTCGGTGGTCGAGAGCGCACTGACCGGTTTGCCGAAGTAGGTCTGCGCCGCGGCCTGGATGCCGTAGGCGCCGCGGCCGAAGTAGATGGTGTTGAGGTACCAGTCGAGAATCCGGTCCTTGCTGTACTGGCGGTCGAGCTTGAGGGCGATCACGATCTCTTTGAACTTGCGGCTGAGCGTCCGCCGCTGGGTGAGGTAGGCGTTCTTGACGTACTGCTGGGTGATCGTCGACCCGCCCTGCACGTCGCCGCCCCGCACGTCCGCCCAGGCGGCCCGGGCCATCCCGGTGACCGAGACTCCGGGCTCGCTGTAATAGCCGCGGTCCTCCGCGGCGAGCACCGACCAGCGCACGTGTGGCGGCACCGCGGACAGCGGGACGTCGGTGCGGTTCTGCGCGCCGATCCGGGCCATCACGGTCTTGCCGTCGTTGTAGGTGATGGTGGAGACCTGGCTAGTCTTGATCTGGCCGGGGAGCGGGATCTGCATCGCGGCGTAGAACACGCCGAGTCCGCCGATCAGCATGAGCAGGACGGCGCCCAGCGCGATGAATGCCAGCCGGCGGCGCCGCCGGCGCCGCCGCCGGCGCGCCTTGGTCCGCCGATCGGGACCGGGGTGGTCCTCGTTGATCCCCCCGGGCACGGTCGAATCGGTGCTCACCCTGCGCGGTTCCCTCTCTCGTTCGTACGGCGCCGGCCCCGGGGTCGCGTCCGGGGCGGGTCCCGGCTAGCCGGGGGGCTCCGCGCCGGCGACACCGTCGGTGGCCGGTCGCCACCCGCTACTCGCGGGCGACCTGTCGCCGCTCGTCGGCCGTCGCCGACTCCTCGCTCCGACCGACCACGAACGAGACGGTCAGATGGTTCCACCCGCAGGTCCGGCAGACCTCCACGACATAGACCGTGAACTCGCCGTGCGCTGACGCGAGTCTGGGCAACTCTTTCGGGGACTTTGCCTGTCCCGACACGTGGCCCAGCCGGTCGCCGTAGACGTAGTGGACGTTGGTCAGGCGTTCCTTGCGGCAAACCGGACAGGTGGCCTCGGACGCCTCGCCGTGATACTTCGCCGCCCGCTGCAGATAGGGGTGCGCGTCGCACACTTCGAAGACCCCGGCGCGGCCCGCGTAGACGTCGGCGAGCAGCGCACGGCGCTGCAGCGCGTAGTCCACGATCGCACGGCGGTTCACCCGCGACAGAGTACGCCGACGGGGCCCGGCACCCGTCCGAGCCGGTTCATTCGGGGTCGACCCGGGCCGTCGGGGCGACGCCGATCCGGTCGGTGCCCCGTCCGGGCAGTGGGGGCCGGGTTGCGCCCACCCACCCCTCGGTCCTATCGTCTTGACATATCGCCTCGATACATCGCGGCGAGATGACATGGCGGTAGCTTTGTCAGCCGGTGTCCGTGCGCGAGGGAGGTCCGAGGATGCTCGAATTCGCGATCCTCGGCCTGCTCCATGAGGAGCCGATGCACGGCTACCAGCTGCGGAAGCGGCTGAACACGCTGCTGGGCACGCTCCGGGCGTTCTCCTACGGATCGCTGTATCCGACGCTGCGCCGCATGAAGAACCGCGGGTGGATCAGCGAGAGCGGGCCCGCACCGGCCAGCGACGCCCCGGCGCTCACCGGCCGGCGGGGAAAGATCGTCTACCAGCTGACCGCCCAGGGCAAGGAACGGTTCGCCGAGCTCCTCGCCGACGCGGGCCCGACGGCCTGGGAGGACGACGACCAGTTCGGGGTGCACTTCGCGTTCTTCGCCCAGACGCGGGCCGACGTGCGGCTGCGGATCCTGCAGGGTCGCCGGCGCCGGGTCGAGGAGCGCCGCGAGGGGATGCGGGCCGGTCTCGCCCGGACCCGGGAACGGGTCGACCGCTACACCCGCGAACTGCACAGGCACGGCCTGGAGTCCGTCGACCGTGAGGTCCGCTGGCTCGACGAGCTGATCGCGCACGAGCAACGCGGCGAGCCCGATCCACCGGAGCGCCGCTCCGACTGACCACCTCCATCACCGACAAGCAGTCACGACGACCGCTCGTCACTACGACAACCAGTCACTACGACGAAAGGAAGTGCCGCGATGGGTGCCATCCGGGTCGCCGTCGTCGGCGTCGGCAACTGTGCCGCGTCGCTCGTTCAGGGCGTGGAGTACTACCGGGACGCCGATATCGGCGCCCGGGTGCCCGGCCTGATGCATGTGCAGTTCGGCGACTACCACGTCCGCGACCTCCAGTTCGTCGCGGCGTTCGACGTCGACGCGAAGAAGGTGGGACGGGATCTGTCCGAGGCCGTCCTCGCCAGCCAGAACAACACCATCAAGTTCGCCGACGTGCCGCCGCTGGACGTGACCGTGCAGCGCGGGCACACCCTCGACGGTCTCGGCAAGTACTACCGGGAGACCATCGAGGAGTCCGACGATTCGCCGGTCGACGTCGTGCGTGCGCTCAAAGACTCCGGCGCCGACGTCCTCGTCTCCTATCTTCCGGTGGGCTCCGAGGACGCCGACCGCTTCTACGCGCAGTGCGCGATCGATGCGGGCGTCGCGTTCGTCAACGCGCTGCCGGTCTTCATCGCGGGTACGCCGGAGTGGGCGAAGAAGTTCGAGGACGCCGGCGTTCCCATCGTGGGTGACGACATCAAGAGCCAGGTCGGCGCGACGATCACGCACCGCGTGCTGGCGTCGCTGTTCGAGGACCGCGGCGTCATCCTCGACCGCACGATGCAGCTCAACGTCGGCGGCAACATGGACTTCATGAACATGCTGGAACGCGAGCGCCTGGAGTCGAAGAAGATCTCCAAGACGCAGGCGGTCACCTCGCAGGTGTCGCACGACATCGGCAAGGACAACGTGCACATCGGCCCGTCGGACTACGTCGCCTGGCTGGACGACCGCAAGTGGGCCTACGTCCGACTCGAGGGTCGCGCGTTCGGCGACGTACCGCTGAACCTGGAGTACAAGCTCGAGGTGTGGGACTCGCCCAACTCGGCGGGCATCATCATCGACGCGGTCCGCGCGGCGAAGATCGCCAAGGACCGCGGCATCGGCGGCCCGCTGCTGTCGGCGTCGAGCTACTTCATGAAGTCGCCGCCCGTGCAGCACCGCGACGACGAGGCCCGCGACCTGGTCGAGAAGTTCATCCGCGGCGAGATCGACCGCTGACCACCGACTCCCCGTATTGCTTGAACGTCACGTTCAAGCCATCTAGTGGCATCAACGTCACGTTGATGCAAAACGGGGGGCGGCGGCGGGGGCAGTGACACGGGGACGGGGGCGCGCCGTAGCCAGCCGGTAGGCACCGCGTAGCTCGTCGAGGACCGCGGCCGGCTCGGTGCGCACCCGGGACGGCAACGTGTGTACGACGATGATGCCAGCGGAGGTCATCGCCGCGTGCCGAGCGAGCGTCCGGGCGTAGTCGGACGGCGACAGATGGAACTCGTACGAGTCGATCTCCCACGCGAGAGCGACGTCGTCGAACCACGCGTCCGGCCGCGCGAGGAACTCGCCGCGTTCGTCGCAGACGTCGACGTTCCAGCGCGCGGCGGGCAGGTCGCTCGAGGCGAGGAGCGACCTGCCCCATGCCTCCGCGGTGGACCGGACACCGTCGGAAACCTCGCCGAGGACGATACGTGGCAGCGCGGTGCCGCGGCTCGCGCTCTGCCGCAACTCGTCGGTGAGCATGGCCGGCGTCACGAGGCCGCTCTGCACCGCCTCGGCGATCACCGCGCGCACCCGGTCGACGTCGCGCAGCCGACGTACGCAGTCCATGACCGATCTTGCCGCGGGCGCGACCGGAAACCCGGAGCGAACCACGGCGTCCGGCATCCGGACGGTGCGCTCGATCACGACATTGGCATGGCTCGCGCGCTGACGCGGTTCGGGCGTCAGGAGGTGCACCTCGTTGGATTGCGGCCCACGACGGAGTCCATGCAGCCGGATTCCGGCCGCCCCGGTGAGCACGGCATGCGGACCCGCGTAGCGGAGTGCAGCGTCCAACAGTTGTAGCCAGGTCGGCGTACCTCCGCTGAACATCACGACTCCGGGCAACAGTCGCGTCCACGGGCCGCCCCGGGTGCATCTATAGGCCACCGTGCGCTGCGGCACCCCCATTTTGGCGAGCTCACGCAGGCTGAGGACGTTGTGCGGCGCCGAGGCCGCGACGGCGTTCCAGTCAATCGTCGAACGTCGGGGCATGCCCGGCACGATGCGGTACGACGATCAGTCCGGTCAGTCCGCGCGGCGCGTCTGGGGATAACCGGGGATGCCCCTGTGGACAAGCCGTGGATCTGGTGCCGTCGCCCGGCCTGTCCGTCGGCACCGGCCCTCTCCGTTTTGCTTGAACGTCACGTTCAAGTCACTAGATGGCTTGAACGTGACGTTCAAGCAATACGGGGCGGGGCGCGACGGAGGGGGCGGGCGGGTTCGTGCGGTGGGCGGGGGAAGTGCCTAAGGTGCGTGCGGGGGGAGGCGCGCGTGGCCCACATCGGAACGGTGAACGTCCCGGTCGCCGAGACGGATCTGGTGGCGGCACCGCCGTCCCGGCCGGCTCTGGTCGCGGCCCGGCAGGTGCTGACCGACGTCGGCTACACCGCCGCGACGGTGCGGACGCTGCTCGCCTCCGCAGGCGACGTCCTCGCCGACACGAGCCGGCTGCCGGTCGTTCGGCGCCGGCTGGCGCACAGCACTGACCCAGCGGCCCTTCTGGTCACGTTGCTCGTCGCGGAGGACGCCGTCCCGGTCACGGCGGCGGAGCAGCGGCTGGGTGCCCGGGCACTCGACGCCCTGATCGCCGGCCGGCTGCTGCGCCGGAACGGCGACCAACTCGGGGCGACCGCGCGGGTCGTTCCGCACACCACCGGGGACTCCGACCTGGTGCTCGCCTCCGACCCGAGTTCGCAGCTCGGTCGCGCCGACTTCGTCCCCGGCGTCCAGAAGCCGTCGCAGACGCTCGCCGACCTGACGCCGCGCCGACACGTCGGGCGCGCACTCGACCTCGGCACCGGCCTCGGGTTGCAGGCGATCCTGCTCGCGCGGCACGCCGACCGGGTCGTCGGCACCGACGTGAACCCCCGCGCACTCGCCTACGCCCGGGTGAACGCCGCACTGTGCGGAGTCGACGTCGAGTTGCGGCAGGGAGGCTTGCTCGACCCGGTCGCCGGCGACGAGTTCGACCTGATCGTGTCCAACCCGCCCTACGTGCTGTCCCCGGAGGCGGAGCTGGTCTTCCGCGACAGCGGCTATCCGGGCGACGGCTTCAACCAGCTGGTGGCGCGGACGATCCCCACCGCCCTGGCGCCCGGCGGGACGGCGACGGTCCTGCTGAGCTGGTCGCAGCCGCCGGCGGCGGAGACCCCGGCGCCGATCAGCTGGCTCGCCGGAGCACCGTACGACGTCCTGCTGCTCATGACGGGGCTGGAGGACCCGCTGTCCGCGGCCGCGTCGTGGAACCGGGACGCGGCCGCCGAGCCGGTCGACTACGGCCGCCGCATCGACCGCTGGACCCGGTGGTACGCCGAGCAGGGCATCGAGCAGATCGGATACGGAGCACTGGTCCTGCGCCGCGGGGAGCGTCCGCCCTGGCACAGCTGGGTGAGCACGCCGGCGCAGCGGGGCCCGGCAGGTGACCATGCCCTGCGGCTGCTGACCGCGCACGACGTGCTGTCCGGCGTCGACCGCGAGGGCTTCGAGCAGTGCCCGATCGAGGCTGCTCCCGGCCTGGAGCTCCGCCGGCGCATGACGCGCACGGCCGACGGCTGGATCGAGGAATGCGAAGTGGGCCTGCATCAGGGCCTCGGCCTCGGCGCGCAACTCGACGCCGCGTCGGGGGCGCTCGTGCAGGCGTTGGGGGACGCCGGAACGACCACCGCGCAGCACCTGCTGCCGGCGAACCTCGGCGGCGACGACCGGACCGCCGCGGTTGGCCTGCTCCGTGCCCTGGCCGAAGCCGGTCTGGTCGTGGTGTCGCGCCCCGCGACACGCCGGTGACCGCCGATTCGTCGGCTAGTCTCGGCCCAGCCGCGGCGTACCGATGCCGCCGTGTCGGGGGAGGTACGGCATGCCCTTTCAATTCTTCCTGAAGTTGGACGGCATTCCCGGCGAGAGCGTCAACGCGAAATACCCGAACCAGATCGAGGTCTTCTCGTTCTCGTTCGGCGCCAGCAACCCGGAGCCGGTCGGCGGCGTCGGCACGGGCGGCAAGGTGAACCTCTCGGCGTTGAGCCTGCAGACGCAGGTGAGCAAGGCCTCACCGCTGCTGCTGCTCGCGTGCGAGCAGGGGAGGCAGCTCAAGTCCGGCGTCATCACCGGCGTCAACGCCACCGACACGATGAGCGTCCCGGTCGTGCAGCTCACCATGCAGCCGGTCGTCGTCGACAGCGTCAGCTACGGCGGATCCGAGGGTGGCGGCAAGCCCGCCGAGTCGATCAGCCTGGCCTACAACTCGCTGAAGTTCACCTACTACCCGACGAACCCCGACGGCAGCCAAGGCAGCCCGATCACCACCGGGTGGGACGCCTCGAAGAACACCAAGATCTAGCGGGCCGGCTCCCCGAGACCCCTGATCACGAGGGGATCTGCGTGCGAAACGCCGTACGGATCCCCTCTTGATCAAGCGAGCACCGCCCGCCGTCCGGCAGGTCACCGCTGGCGGAAGATGCCCTTCGGGAAGGCACCCGCGTCGAGCAGCTGCCGGGACAACGGCTTGCCGAGCTCGATCAGTCGATCCAACCCGGCCGTGCCGAGGTGTGTCCACGGATCGCGGGCCATGACGTCGGTGTCCTGCTCGATGGATGTGCGCACGGCGGTGCCCCGCTCGGTCAGCTCGCCGTTCCCGTCGAGCAGTCCCCGGCCGCGCAGCCGCTCGACGGCACCGGCCCAGTCCTCGTCGGACCAGCCGCGCAGCCGCTTCGCGACGTCGACGTAGAAGCCGCGCCCGGTCGCGGTGTGGGTGACGATGGCCTCCAGACCGGTGAGCCCGTGCCGGAGCAACGTCGCGATGTGCCCGTCACCGCGGTGCTCGCGCAGCAGCGTGAGGGCGTGCCACAGCACGAGGTGCGGCTCCCGCGGCCAGTCCAGGTCGGCGTGCGCGGCGTAGAGCGGCCTGCCCTCCGGGCGGCATCCGTCGGCCGCGGTCCGGGCCAGCGCGGCCGCCTCCGCCAGCTCGCGCGAGGCGATGGTTTCCGCGCCGAGCAGCCGGCGCAGCGCCGCGTCGGCGATCCGCAGCCGCGCGGCGACGATCTCCTCGGGAGCGGCGAGGGTCCAGGCGCGCGGAATGCACCGGGCCACCAGAGCCGGGTTGAAGTTGTAGAACGTCGCGACGACCACTCCGGCGCCGACCGCCCCCATCGGCGCGGCCCGGCCGGCGAAATAGGCCATCCGGTCGGGCTCCAGCCCGAGCCGGGTGAACTCCGCTTCGGCCTCGGGCACGAAGTAGACGAGCGAGTGCACGACCTCGGTGGCTCGATGCGCCCGGGAGGCGGCACCGGCGGGGATCTCGGAGCTGGTCATCGGCTCCAGACGTTATCCGATCCTGTAGGCGTAGGAGAGCCCGGTCAGTTCGTCGCCCGACCCGGTGAACGTACTGAAGTCGTCGACGAAGAGCGCGCCCCGCACGACGCTTCCCTTCGGGCCCCGCGGCGTGAGGGTCACCCCGATCGTGGCGGTCCTCCCCGGGCGGATCGTCACCAGGTGGATCGGCGGGGGCGCGGCCCGTACGCCGACAAGCCACACATCACCCGTGGTCGAGGTGACCGCCGGGTCGAACCGCCGCGCGTTGACCCGGGCGTTGAACTTCACCTTTCCGGGTGGCGCGACCGGGGTGTAGGGACCGATCTCCCCGGCGAGCGTGAACCAGATCCCGGGCGCAACCACGGAGGAGCGCACCGTCGCGGTCGACGTGTTGCCCACCGACGGCCCGATGACCTCCGGTTCGCCGGGGTTGGATTCGAGGTCGACCTGCACCGGCAGGGTCGCCGAGGCCGTCGCGGAAAGCTCGTTGGTCTCGGTGGGCACGAGCCAGAACGGCGCCGTCGTCCCGGGCAGGGGCAGCGGGATCCCGCTCACCGGTCCCAGTGGCGCCAGTGCCATCGACTGCACGACGGGGTTCCGGGCATCGATGAAGAACTTCTCGGTGGTGTTGCCGGTGTTGGTGACCCGGACCGTGGCCCGGTGCTTCCTGCCCGCGGCAAGAACGGTCGCCGGACCGGTGGGCAGACCGGTGCTGCTCACCTTGACGACGTTGTAGCGGAGCCGGCCGGAGAACGGCTGTGAGGTGCGTGTCCCGCTGATGGGGTTCTGCACGGCCAGGGCGAACTCCCACCGGCCGGCGCGCGGCGCGCGGCGGAAGATCTGCAGCGTTCGACTGAAGATCTCGTTTCCCCGGTTGTCGAGGGTGACGTTGCTCTGGAAGCCCAGCGGCTGCCCGGCCGGGTTGATCAGGTAGCCGGTGACGACCTGGTTCGGGTCGGTGAGGGTGAGGTTGATGCCGAGGTCCCGGCGGCCCGGCGGGACCTGGAACATGAAGGTCTGCATCTGTCCGGGGAAGTCGCGGCCGTTGCCGCCCGTCAGGGTGCCGCTGAAGTTGCCGCCCGTCAGGGTGCCGCTGAGGTTGCCGCCGGCGGTCACCGTCGAGATCAGGCTGCGCAGGGTCACCGGGACAGAGGTGGTCTGGCCGAACGACGTCCGCAATTGGACCGAGGAGCTCATGTCACCGGGCTTCGCCGGGGTGGCGACCCGGACGCTGAACGTCTCGGACCGACCCGGAGCGAGCGTCAGCGTCGACGGGCTCACCGAGCCGGTCCGGACGTAGTCGCTGGTGGTGAAGTCGAAGTGGACCGGCCCCCTGAAGTTGCCGTCGGTGGCGGCCGCGATGACCGCCGTCCAGGTCCCGCCGACCGGGGAGTGCACATCGACGTGCGCGTAGTTGCCGGTCCCTTGCGGGATCGAGTAGGCCTGATAGGTGCCGAGCGGGTCGACGAGGATGATGCGGGTCACGGCATCGGGCGGCTGCTTGGCGGAGATCGCCGCGTCGAGCCGGTCGGTGCCGGCCGGCACCCGGAAGGTCTTTTCGACGAACTTGCGGACGTTGCCGAACTGGTCGAGGTAGAAGTCGGTGGCCGGACTGGTGGTGTCGAGGAACACCGTTCCGCGCTGGTCGGTGACGGTCCGGCCGAGCGTGCGGCCGGCGGCCGACACCTGCTGGGTGATGCCGCCGACGTTGGTCACCTTCAGCGGCACGGGATGCACCGACCCCGGCCGGCCGGAGAGGGCCAACTGGGTCGGCCCGACGAGCAGGCCGGAGCCGGTGGGCTTCGGGCTGCCGTGGGTGTCCTGGATCGACCTGGCGGCGCGTACCGCCGCCAGGGAGTTCAGCAGCCCGGCGCCCTGCTCGTAGCTGGGGTGGCTCAGGTCGGTCGCGGTGCTGGTGAGGATCTGCTTGACCAGCGCCGGCGAGGGGTGCGCGCCGTGGTGGGTGTCGGCGTACGCCTGGATCACCAGCGCCGCGGCCCCGGCGGTCAGCGGCGAGGACTGGCTGGTCCCGCCGAAGTCCTGGATCTCGGCCGGGTCCCCCTTGTCGTCGGTGCACTCCTCATAGGTCGCCGGCTTCGGCGAGCACAGCGCCCACCCGAGGTCGCCCGGCGCGACCAGGTCCTGGGTGCGGCCGCCCTGGGTGATCCCGCCGGAGCTGATCGAGGAGATGTTGTTGCTCGCGAAGGTCCCCCTGGACAGGGCGAAGCCGTACGCCGTGAGCTGCGCGTAGGACCGGAAACTGGTCGTCGCCCCGACGCTGATGACCTTGGGGTCGCTGGCCGGGGAACCGATGGTGTTGGTGGTGCCGGAGTCGCCGGTGCTCGAGACGACGACCGTGCCGGCCGCGACGGCCGCGTCGTCGGCGAGAGTGATCGGGTCAGCGCCGTTGTCGGGGAACGGGTTGCCGCCGAACGACTCGTTCAGCACGTCGACGTTGTCGGTGGTGACGGCATAGTCGATGGCCTGGACGAAGTTCGACGTCAGGGTCGAGTTGAACTGGCTGAAGACCTTCAGCCCGACGAGGGACGCGCCGGGCGCCATACCCCGGATCCGGATCGTGCAGCCCGGTGGGATCGGGTGCACCGGGTTGGCGTAGTTCGCCAGATCGTAGGTACGCCGGCCCTGCGCGGCGATGGAGCTGGCGTCGCCGAACGCCTCGGCGCCGAGCGTGGGGGCGTCGACGCCGTCACCGGAGAAGTCCTGGTAGTCGACGAAGACGTGCTGCCCGTTGGCCCGGATGAAGTCCGGGTTGTCGATGTCGATCCCGTCCGCGATCCAGCCCACCTTGATCCCGCGGCCGGTCGCGACGTTCTGGGCCTGCGGCGCGTTGGGGTCGGTGAAGGCGGTCTTGGTCAACTGCAGCGCCTCGGGCTCGAGCAACGGCTTGGCCGGGTGCGTCGGGCAGGAGCCCGGCGGGACCGGAGCGGGCGACGACGGGGCGGCATGGCTCGCGGGCTCCCGGGGCGAGACCGGCCCCTTGATCAGCAGGTCGGGGACGACGGCGGCGACCGCCGGGTCGGACTTCAGGTGGGCGACGTCCGCGCTGGGCACCGTCGCCGCGAAGCCGTTCACCAGCGTGTACCGCTTCACGTGCGTCGCGTGCACCTGCGCGACCTCGTCGAGCAGCGGCGCCTGGTCACCGCGGACGACGCTGCGTCGGGTCGACATGGTCGAGCGCCGGGCCAGGTCGGGGTGCTGGTTCTTCAGCAGCACGATGACCTTCTCCGGCTTGCCCTGGGAGAGGACCGATGCCTGCGCGGGGGAGAGCGGGGCGGCGGCGGCCGACGCCGTTCCTCCCGCTGCCGCGGCGCCGACGACACCGAAGGCGCCGACGGTGAGCGTCACGGTGAGAACGGACAGTGGACAACGGACGTGACGACGCATCGCCGACCCCCTGAGGCACGAAGCCCACCACCCCGCGATCGGGGTGCCGCGCGCACGATGGCAGGCGCGGGCGGCGGGGGCAAGGACCCGCGGCAGATTTCGCGCGGGTGTCGGCGACCGGGGCCGACGATCCGGTCAGCGCTTGCGCAACCGCAGTGACTGCCAGCTGCCGTCGGCGTTCCACCCGCCGTCCACGGACAGCGTCTCGCCGTTGACGAAGCCGCTGGTGGCCGGGTCGGCGAGGAAGGCGACCGCCTGGGCGATGTCGTCCGGGGAGGCGAACCGGCCGGCGGGGACGTGCTCGATGATGTCGGAGTCGACGTAACCGCCGCCGGCCTGGTCGGCGGCGTCCATCTCGGTCTTGACCCAGCCAGGGCAGACGGCATTGACCCGCACCCCACGCCCGCCCCACTCGACGGCCAACGTCCTGGTCAGCCCGATCAGCCCGTGCTTGCTGGCGTTGTACGCCGCCCGGTCGGCCACCCCGCGCAGACCGGCGACCGAGGCGATGTTGACGATCGAGCCGGCCCCGGCCGCGAGCATCGAGGCGCCGAAACCGCGGGACAGCAGGAACGGCCCGGTGAGGTTGACGTCGAGCGTGCGCCGCCACTGCTCACCGGTCGTCTCCTCGGCGGCGGCGATCATGCTGATCCCGGCGTTGTTGACGAGGACGTCGACCCGGCCCAGGCGCTCGAGCACGGCCCGGACCACCCGGTCGACGTCGGCGTCGGCGCTGACGTCGGCCACCAACGGGAGAGCCTCGACGCCGGCCGACCGGACCGCCTCGGCGGCCGGGTCGGGAGAGTGGACGTCGACCAGGGCCACGGCGTAGCCGCGGCGGGCGAGCTCTTCGGACACCCGGCGCCCGATCCCCTGCGCGGCTCCGGTGACGACGGCGACCTGCTCGGCTGCGGGCATCGGGCCAGACTAGAGCCGGCCCCGGGCTCAGTTCAGGGTCGGGTCGTCCGGGAAGGAGCCGAGCAGCGCGAGCCGCCCGCCCTGCCGGCGCAGCACACCGCGCCACAGGTCGACGGCCGGATCGGCGAACACGTCACCGGCCCGGCCGGCGACCACCAGCCAGGCGCCCTCGTCGATCTCGTCGGCGAGCTGCTGCGCCCCCCAGCCGGCGTAGCCGACGAAGACCCGGAGTCCGGTCACGACCGACTGCAGGCCGTCGGGGTCGCCGTCGAGATCGGTGAGCCCGACCTGACCGGAGACGGCGGTCCAGCCGTCGGGCCGGGCACCGGGGAGCGCCTGGGCGAGACAGAGCGCGGCGTTGGACTCGACCGGGCCGCCGACGAAGAGGGTGCCCGGACCGGTGGCCACGTCACCCCACTGCGGGAGTACGTCGCGCAGCGGAACATCACTCGGCCGATTCAGGATCACGCCGGTGGTGCCTTCACCGCGGTGATCGATCACGAAGATCACCGACCGCGCGAAGTTGGGGTCGCGCAGCGTGGGCGACGCGACCAGCAGGGTGCCGGGTTCGATTCCGGCGTCGGGACGCAGCTCAGTCATCGTGTCTCGATCCTGCCCCACCCGGGCTCGGCCTGCGACGAGAACTCCTCCGTCCACAGATCCGGGTCGCTGCAGGTGTGCTCTTGACGCACTGCCCGTAGCCTGACCCCGTGAGTGCGACCACGTCCGAACGCAGCCCAGGGGGCGACGCCGGCCGGCTCACACACAGCCAGCACATGCGGCACCTGGCCGCGAGCCGCGACTTCACCCGGCTCTTCGCCACCCGGTTGACCAGTCAGTGCGCGGACGGGGTCTTCCAGGCCAGCCTCGCGGGCGCGGTGCTCTTCAACCCCGAACGCCACGCCGACCCGGCCCAGGTGGCGGCCGGGTTCGCCGTTCTCCTGTTGCCCTACTCCTTCGTGGGGCCGTTCGCCGGCGTCCTGCTCGACCGGTGGAGCAGGCAGCGGGTGCTCTACGTCGCCAACCTCGTCCGGTGCCTGCTGGTCGCCGTGGCCGCCGCCACGGTCGCCGGCGGCCTGTCCGGGCCGCTGCTCTACGGCGCTGCGCTCGCCACGATCTCGGTCAACCGGTTCTTCCTCGCCGGCCTGTCCGCCGCCCTCCCGCATGTCGCCACCGAGGAGCAGCTGGTCACGGCCAACGCCGTGTCGACGACGCTCGGCGCGATCGCCACGGTCGCGGGCGGCGGGATTGCGCTGCTGGTCCGCACCGTGACCGGCGCGGGCAACCACGGCTACGCCGCCGTCGCGCTCTGCTCGGCGGTCGGTTACGCCGCCTCCGCGCTCATCGCCCGCCGCTTCCCGCGCGACCGGCTGGGCCCGGACGCGCACGAGATCGCGGAGCGGGAGACGCTCAAGGACGTCTGGGACGGCCTGGTTCTCGGTGCCCGCCATATCGCCTCCCGCCGGCCGGCGAAATACGCCCTCGCCGCGATCACCGCGCACCGCTTCTTCTACGGCATCTCGACGATCGCGACCCTGCTGCTCTACCGCAACTACTTCCACGACCAGGGCGTGCTGCGGGTCGGCCTGGCCGGCCTGGCGCAGGTCATCGCCGTCGGCGCCGCCGGGTCGCTGGTGGCCGCGGTCGTGACGCCGGCGGCGACCCGGCGGATCGGTAAGCCGGCGTGGATCACGGTGCTGCTCGCCTGCGCCGGCCTGGTCGAGGTGGCCCTGGGCACGCCGTACACCCTGCCGGCGCTCATCCCGGCCGCCTTCTTCCTGGGCATGGTGGCCCAGGGCGTCAAGATCACCGTCGACACGACGGTGCAGGAGAGCATCGACGACGAGTTCCGCGGCCGCGTCTTCTCGGTCTACGACACGTTGTTCAACGTCACGTTCGTGGCGGCGGCGACCGTCGGCGCGATGACCCTGCCGATCACGGGCAAGTCCTACCCGATGCTGGCCGTGGTCACCGCCGGCTACCTGCTCACTGCGGCGACATTCGCGGCAGCGACGGCGCGGCGCGGTCGGCTGGTACTTCGAGCCGCAGGCTGACCTCGACCGGGACGTGGTCCGACGGCCACTCGCGGAGGCGGTGGTGGTCGCAGATCCCGGCCGACTCGACCGCGATCGGGCCGCGCACCAGCACCCAGTCGATCCGGTCGCCGCCCGCCTGTGGCGCCGCCCAGCCGCCGTAGGTGCCGACGTCGGGGGCCGGCCGCTCGGTGACGGTCCACGAGTCCGCCAGCCCGGCGCTGCCGGTCAGGACGCGGTAGGGCGCGCTCTCGGCGGTGGCCGGGCAGTTGAAGTCGCCGGAGACGACGACCGGCAGGTCGGCCGGGAACCCCGTCAGGCGGCGGGCGATCAGCCAGGCGCCGAGCCGGCGGGCCCGCGCCGACTGGTGGTCGAGGTGGGTGTTGAGCCAGAGCAGCTCATGGCGGGCGTCCGACTCCGGGTCGCGCACCGCGAAGCGGACCCAGGTGGCCATCCGGATGCTCCGGTTACCCCACCACCAGGTGCGGGAGCCGACCCGGTCCGGCGTCGCCGACAGCCAGAAGTGGTCGAAGTCCAGCGGCTCGAGCACCGCGGTGTCGTAGGCGATCGCGCAGAACTCCTCCCGGCTCCCGCCGCCCCGGCCCTGGCCGATCCAGTCGTAACCGGGCCCCATGTCGGTGAGGATCTCCCGGAGCTGGCCGTAGTGGCCCTCCTGGGTGGCGAGCACGTGCGGCCGGGCCCGGCGCAGCAGGGCGGCCATGATCGAACGCCGACCCGGCCAGGCGTTCGGGGGGTCGTCGCTGGGGAACTTCACGTTGTACGTCATTCCGCGCAGCAGCACCACGCACTCATCCTCTCCATTCCGGCCAGGATCATTCGGGCGGGATCATTCGGGCGGGATGACCCCCTCCGCCGCCGCCCAGGACCGCAGTTCCTCGACCGCCCGGTCGTGCCCGAGCGGACCGTGCTCCATGCGCAGCGCGAGCAGGTGACGGTAGGCCTGGCCGATCACCGGCCCAGCCGGGACGCCGAGCACGGCCATGATCTCGTTGCCGTCCAGATCCGGCCGGATCCGGTCGAGCTCCTCCTGCTCGCGCAACCGCGCGATCCGTTCCTCGAGCGCGTCGTAGGAGCGGGCCAACGTCTCGGCCCGCCGGCGGTTGCGGGTGGTGCAGTCCGACCGGACGAGCTTGTGCAGCCGCGGCAGGAGGTCACCGGCATCGGTCACATAGCGGCGTACCGCCGAGTCGGTCCACTCGCCCCGGCCGTAACCGTGGAACCGCAGATGGAGGAAGACCAGCCGCGCGACGTCCTCGACGGTCTCCTTCGGATACTTCAGGGCCCGCAACCGCTTGCGGGCCAGCTTGGCGCCGACCACCTCGTGGTGGTGGAACGACACCCCGCCTCCGGGCAGGTGCCGCCTGGTGGCCGGCTTGCCGATGTCGTGCAGCAGCGCCGCCAGCCGCAGCACCAGATCCGGGCCGGCGTCCTCCAGCCCGACGGCCTGGTCGAACACGGTCAGCGTGTGCGCGTAGACGTCCTTGTGCTGGTGGTGCTCGTCGATCTCCATCCGCAGCGCGGGCAGCTCCGGCAGTACGACGTCGGCCAGCCCGGTGGCGACGAGCAGTTCGAGCCCCGCCCCCGCCTGCTCACCGAGCACCAGCTTGGTGAGCTCACCCTGCACCCGTTCGGGAGCGATCCGGGACAGCTGCCCGGCCATCTCCCGCATCGCGGCGACGACCTCCGGCGACGGGACGAAGCCGAGGGTTGCCGCGAAACGCGCGGCCCGCAGCATCCGCAGGGGATCGTCGGCGAAGGACTCCTGCGGGGTGCCCGGGGTGCGCAGGACCCGCTTCGCCAGGTCGGCGCGCCCGTCGAAGGGGTCGACGAAGCGATGCTCGGGGACGGACACGGCCATCGCGTTGACGCGGAAGTCGCGCCGGGCCAGGTCGTCGGTCAGTGACTCCCCGTACACGACCTCCGGGTGTCGCCCGACCCGGTCGTAGCGGTCCGCGCGGTAGGTCGTGATCTCCAGCCGGAGCCCCGCCCTGGCCAACCCGACCGTGCCGAAGTCGATCCCGGTGGTCCAGGTGGCCTCCGCCCAGTCCTCACCGAGGGCCAGCACCTCGTCCGGGCGGGCGTCGGTGGCGAAGTCGAGGTCGGCGCCGAGCCGGTCCAGCAGGGCGTCCCGGACCGACCCGCCCACGAGGTAGAGCTCGTGACCGGCGGCGGCGAAGCGCCGACCCAGGTCGTCGGCGACCGGAAAGACGCGGAAGAGCTCAGCAACGGCACGTTGCTGGGCGGCGGACAGACTGCGGGGCACGACGGGAAAGCCTAACGGGCCGCGGCGGCGCTCCCGACCAGCTCGCCCGACCGAATCGACCGCGGGCTCCGCCCGACCAAATTGTCCGCGGGCTCCGCCCGACCAAATTGTCCGCGGGCTCCGCCCGACCAAATTGTCCGCGGGCTCCGCCCGACTACGATCGAGCCATGTCCCGACCCCAGTCGCGGCGGCCGCGATTGCCGACGGTCGCCGAGACTTCGGCCGGCGGCCTCGTCGTCGACCGCGTCGACGGCTCACCGCGCGGTGCGCTGATCGGCCGTCGGGACCGACGCGGACGGCTGCTCTGGTCGCTGCCGAAGGGGCACATCGAGGACGGCGAGAGCGCGCGCGAGGCCGCCGTCCGGGAGGTCGCCGAGGAGACCGGGATCACCGGATCCATCCTGGACGAGCTCGGAGTGATCGACTTCTGGTTCATCGCCGAGGGTCGGCGGGTCCACAAGACGGTGCACCATTTCCTCATGCTCGCCCAGGGCGGGGAACTCTCCGACGCCGACATCGAGGTGGCCGACGTCGCCTGGGTTCCGCTCGTGGAGGCGGCCGGCCGGCTGGCCTACGACGACGAACGCGAGCTGGTGTCCCGCGCCGCCGGCCTGCTCGCCCGTCCCGCGTGAGCGTCTACCGCCGGCGGTTCGCCGCCGGACTCGTCACCGGAGTGCTGGCCCTGTCGATCGTGACCGGGCTCGGGCCGCGGGCGGCTCCGGCCGCGGCGGCCCAGCGGAGCTCGACGACGTCGCAGATCAAGATCAGCGTGTCGGAGCTGACCCCGGTGGACATCCGGCCGAAGTCGATCATCACCGTGTCCGGGACGCTGACCAACACCACCCGGCAGAAGCTGACCAAGCCGGCCGTCCGGCTCCAGGCCGGTCCGGCGCTGACCAGCCGCTCGGAACTGCAGGCGGCCGACGCGATCGCGCCGACCAGCGATGCGGCGACCTGCGCATTCGGCAAGCCGCTGGCCAACCTCCCGCCCGGCACGGCCATCTCCTTCACCACCCGGTGCTCGGCCAAGACCCTGGGCCTCACCCAGCTCGGGGTGTATCCGCTACTGGTCAACGTCAACGCCATCCAGGCTGACGGGACGCATGCCCGGGTCGGCCAGGCCAACACCTTCCTGCCCTACTTCCCGACCCGGCCGCGGGCTCCCACGCAGGTCTCGTGGTTCTGGCCGATCGTCGATCACCCGCACCGGCTGAGCTCCGGGGTCTTCCACGACGACCAGCTCAGGCGGACGCTCGCCCCCGGCGGCCGGCTCGGGCAGGCCGTCCAGGACGCCCTCGACGCTCCGACGAAGCTCGCTCTCATGGTGGCCATCGATCCGGCGGTGGTCGCGGACGCGGCCGGGATGACCGACCCGCACGGCTATCGCGTCCAGCACGGGTCGAGGTCCGTCAGGGGCAAGGGCGGGCCGGTGGCCGCCGACTGGCTGACCCGGCTCCGCACCCTGGTGCACCGGCCCAACGTCACCGTCGTCTCACTGCCCTACGCCGACCCGGATCTGGTGGCGCTCACCAGGGCCGGGCTCACCGCCGAGATGTCCACCGGCTATGTGCAGGGCACGAGCATCCTCGCCAAGAATCTCGGGGTCCACGACACCGCGCCGATCGCCTACCCGCCCGGCGGGGAACTCGACGACGCCACGCTCTACGCGCTGGCCGGCCTGCGGCTCTCGGCGGCGGTGCTCTCGCCGGACGCGCTTCCCACGGCCAGCGCGGCGGACTCCACGACCCCCGACGCGATCGCCGCGCTGCCGGCGCAGGGCGCCAACATGCTGGGTCTGGTGACCGACCCGGCGCTCAGTGCCCTGGTCAACCGCCCGGTACCCAAGGACGACCATCGACTCGCCTACCAGCGCTACCTCGCCGAGTTGGCGATGATCACGGCCGAGGAGCCCAACACGTCCCGGCACGTGCTGATCGTCCCCCCGCGGCGGTGGAACCCGTCCCCGATCGCCCCCGACCTGCTGGCCGGGACCACGGGCGTGCCCTGGTCGACGTCGGCGTCCGCGCAGGACCTGCTCGCCGCGCCGACAGCGGCTCGGCGCGGGGCGCTGGACTATCCCGGCGCGGCTGGGCATGCCGAGCTCCCACCGTCGCTCACCGCCACGATCGCCCAGGCGGCGAAGCAGATCGACGGCTTCCGCAGCACGGTCAACAACCGGGACGCCGACACGCTGCTCACGCCCTACTACGAAGCGGTGCTGCGCGCCGGCTCGTCGGCCTGGCGCTATCAGCCCGAGCGCGGCGCGGCGTACCTCGACGACCTCACTTACAGCGTCGGCCAGCTGCGCCGCCAGGTGCACCTGGTCGTTCCGGCGACCAGCACCTACAGCCTCGCGTCCTCGAGCAGCCCGCTCGTCCTCACCGTCGCCAACACCCTGCCGGTCACCGTCGGGGTGCGGGTCTCGGTCACCGCCCGCGGCACCTCCGGCTTCCACACCGACCCCATGAACGTCGAGCCCATCCCGCCGCGCTCGCGCCGCACCATCAAGGTGCCCTCGCACGTGGAACGCTCCGGCGAGTTCACCGTCACCGCCGCCCTGACCACTCCGGCGGGGCAGCCCCTCGGCCGGCCGGTCGAGCTCCGGGTCCGCAGCACCGCCTACGGCGCGGTGGCGCTGGGCATCACCGGGGGCGCGCTCGCGCTGCTCCTGCTCCTCGTCGCGCGCCGGCTCGTCCGGCGGATACGGCGGCCCCGGGATCCGAACCCGCCGGACCCGGCGGACCGGCCGATGCAGCCGACCGCCCCATGAGCGGGCCGGGCGACCATCGCCGCCGACCCGGCGCGGTGACCGCGTCAACCGGCGGATCGGCGCGCGGACCCCGGCATCGCGCCGGAGACCGGACCGGCGGCCGACCGACCCGCCCGCGCGCCGACACGGGCGGCGCGGCACCGACCGGACCGGTTTCGCCGTCGCCGCCGGACGCGGGCCAGCGGCCCGAGCCGAGCATCGCCCGCTCCAGCCGGATCATGGCCGTGGCGAGCGCGACGTCGCGTGCCACCGGATTCCTGCGCAGCATCGCGATCACCGCGGCGATCGGGCTCGGCGGCGTCGGAGACGCCTACAGCACGGCCAACAACCTGCCCAACATCGTCTACGAGCTGCTGCTCGGCGGCGTTCTCACGTCGGTCATCGTGCCGTTGCTGGTGCACGCGCAGCACCGGGACAGCGACGGCGGCGAGGCCTACGCGCAACGGCTGGTGACGCTGGCGATCGTGACGCTGACCGCCGCGACCGTGGTCGCCGTCATCGCGGCGCCACTGCTGACCGCGCTCTACGGCATCAACGGCGACGACCCCAGCCAGGCCGCGCTGGCCAACCTGCTGGCCCGGCTGCTGCTTCCCCAGATGATCTTCTACGGGCTCGGCGCGATGCTCGGCGCGATCCTCAACACCCGGGGTGTCTACGGGCCGCCGGCCTGGGTGCCGGTGCTCAACAACATGATCGTGATCGTCACCGCCGGGGTCTTCCTGATCATGCCGGGGCCGAAGACCCTCAACGTCGACACGATCACCCTCGCGCAGACGCTCGTCCTCGGGATCGGTACCACCCTGGGCATCATCGTGCAGGGGCTCGCCCTGGTCCCCGCCGCCCACAAGGTCGGCTTCCGCTTCCGGTGGCGGGTCGGGGTGCGCGGCGTGGGCCTGCGCGAGGCGGGCACCCTCGCCCTCTGGGTCGTCGGCTACGTCGTGGTCAGCCAGATCGGCTACACCGTGATCACCCGGCTCGCCAACTCCGCGGGAGACGAGTCCGGGATCGGTTACGCCGTCTACGTCAACGCCAGCCTGCTGTTCCAGACGCCGTACGGGATCGCCGGCGTCGCGCTGCTGACCGCGCTGCTTCCGCGGATGAGTCGCGCGGCCGCGGCCGGCGACAACCGCGGGCTGGTGTCGGACTTCTCGCTGGGCAGCAGGCTCACCGCGCTCGCGCTGGTGCCGGTCACCGCGGCCTTCATCGTCCTCGGCCCGGCGCTGACCACGGTGATCTTCGCGCACGGCAACGCGTCCCTGCACAGCGCGCACCAGACCGGGGTGGTGCTGGCCTGGTCGGCGTTCGGGCTGCTGCCGTTCGCGATCACGATGCTGCAGCTGCGGGCCTTCTATGCGGTCAAGGACGCCCGGACCCCCACCCTCATCAATGCCGTGATGGTGATCATCCGGATCGTGCTCGCGGTGCTCGTCCCGGTCGTCCTGCCGGCCGGGGACGTGGTGACCGGGCTGGCCGTGGTCAACAGCTTCTCGTTCGTGATCGGGGTGATCATCGGCGAGCTCCTGCTGCGGCGGCGGTTCGGGCGGCTGGAGACCAGGCGGGCGCTCCGGACCACCGCGCGCCTCGCGGTCGCGTCGGCGCTCGGCGGGCTGGCGGCCTGGGTGGTGCTGGAGGCGATCACCCGCACGATCGGATCGGGCACCCTGGCCTCCGCGGCCGCGGTGATCGGCGGGTCCCTGCTCGGCGGACTGATCGCCCTCGTCGCGGGGCTGCGGCTGCACATCGACGAGCTGGCCATGGCGGTCGCCGGCATCCGGCGCCGGGTGGCCCGCTGAGAAAGGGAGCACCCACGCATCTCGTCTTTCGCCAGCCACACCGACCCCAACTGCGTCATGCTTCGTGGGTACCGGTGTCCGTATTCATGTGGGTGGGCAGGGCGGACCGCGCTTCCGGTACACGGGGCACGGGGGGCAGCGCGATGGACGAGGCGACGCGGTCATGACCGGTGCGGCGGTCGGCGTACCCAATCCGCTCGGCGCCCGATATGAGCTCATCGATCAGATCCCGTCCGACCCGGCCGCGGCCCGGGTCACCGCCTGGCGGGCCCATGACACGGTGCTGCGCCGACAGGTGCGCCTGGACGTGCACCGACCCGGCGGGCCCGCAGCGCGGGAGTTCCTCGACTCCGCACTTGCCGCGGGCATCGTCACCCACCCGTCGCTGGCGAGCGTCCTCGACGTCGTCGACGACGGCGACCAGGCCTACGTCGTCAGCGCCTGGATCGTGGGCACCTCACTCGCCCGGCTGCTCGACGACGGCCCCCTCGCCGCCGACACCGCCGCCGCGCTGATCGCGCAGGCCGCCGCCGGGGTTGCCGCCGCCCACCGGGCCGGTACGGCGATCGGCGGGCTGCACCCGGCGCACGTGGTCATCACGTCGAGCGGCACGGTCACCGTGGTGCGGGCCGCCGCACCGCGCGCGACCGCCTCCGGGGACCTGACCGGACTCGGCGCACTGCTCTACGCCGCACTCACCGCGCGCTGGCCACTCACCGCCGGGGGCGGAGACCTCCCCCCGGCCCCGACGAGCAGCGGCCGGCTGTGCGCGCCCCGCCAACTACGGGCCGGCGTACCCACGGATCTGTCCACCCTGGCCATGCGGGCGATGCAGCCGGGCGGTCCCGGGGTGGTGCGCAGCGCCGAGGCGCTGGCGACGGTGCTGGCCGCCCGGCCGGCGCCGCGCTGGAGGAAGCCGCGGCCGTTCGACGACGCCGACGGGGACCTCCCCGGAGGGCGGTCACGGGTCGCCGGCATCAGCGGGTCGCTGCTCGGCCTCGTCGCGGTCGGGATGGTCGCCTGGCTGATCGGCAGCGTCGTCGCCGCGGCCGCGGCGGTCCCCGCCGGACCGGGGTCCGAGCCGGCGGCGGCGGGAGCCGGGGCCGTCCGGCCGGTCGAGGTGGCTCAGCACCGCATGCCGGTCCGCTCGGTCAGCGGGTACGACCCGTACTACGCGCCGCCCGGCCGGGAGAACCCGCTCGAGGCGGCCCGGGCCGACGACGGCAGCCCGACGACGGCATGGCGGACGCTGCAGTACCGCGGGAACCCGGCGTTCGGCGACCTCAAGCCGGGCAGCGGTCTGGTCTTCGACCTCGGGAGACCGACCGCCGTGCGCTCGGTGCGCATCCAGACCCCCACGCCGGGCATCGGGCTGGAGGTCCTCGCCGGAAACCACCCGGACGGGGCGCTGTCCAGCTATCGCATGGTGGCCGCCCGACACAACGCCGGGGCGACCGTCACCCTGCACCCGGCCACGACCGGCCGGTCCCGCTACTGGGTGGTCTGGCTGACCTCGCTCACCCCGACCTCCGGCGGGCAGTACCAGGGCGGACTCGGCGAGGTCACCTTCCTCCAGTAGCCCGCTGACCCGATCATGGTGTGCCGATCAGGCTGCACCGGTCGGACTATCCTCGCGCCGATGGTGGAGGCCGGGGAGCGGAGCGACGCCGATCTGGTGCGGGCGCACCTCGACGGCGACCGCTACGCCTTCGAGACGCTGGTCCGCCGGCACCGCGACCGGCTCTGGGCGGTGGCGCTGCGCACCATGCGCGACCCGGAGGAGGCGGCCGACGCGCTGCAGGACGCGCTGCTCTCGGCGTACCGCGCGGCCGGGTCGTTCCGGGCGGAGTCGGCGGTGAGCACGTGGCTGCACCGCATCGTCGTCAACGCGTGCCTGGACCGGATCCGGCGGCGTACCGCCCGGCCCAGCGTCTCCCTCTCGGATCAGATCAGCGAACCCGCGGACCGCCGCGACCAGATCGGCGAGCGGGACGCCGCCCTCACCGTCGAGGCCGCCCTGGCGGAGCTGCCGGTCGAGCAGCGGGCGGCGATCGTCCTCGTCGACGTCGAGGGCTACTCCGTCGCCGAGAGCGCCGCCATCCTCGACGTGGCCGAGGGCACGGTGAAGAGCCGCTGCGCCCGCGGCCGGGCCCGGCTCGCGACGATCCTCGGCGCGGAACGGAACCCCGGCCCGGCCGGGTCCGTCCAACGAGGGTCCAGCGTGTCCGGGTCGGCCGGGTCCGAACCGGGTGGGTCGGACTCCAGCGTGTCCGACTCCGGCGGGTCGGACTCCCGCGCGGAGGAGGGGTGATGGCCGAGGACGGCCCGGTGCCGGCCCGGCACGCCCACGGGCACCCGGACGGCGAGACGCTGGCGGCGCTCGACGCCGACGCGCTCGAGCCGGCAGCGGTCGCCCAGCTGCGCGAGCACGTCGAGGGCTGCGGACGGTGCCAGGACACCCGCGCCGACCTGCGCGACGTGCGGGACCGGCTCGCCGCCCTCCCGGCGCCGGCGCTGCCCGCCGACGTCGCGGCCCGGATCGACGCGGCCCTGCGTACGGCGGGGTCGGACCGACGTACGGCGGCGGCCGTCGCCGACCTCGACGAGCAGCGCGCCCGGCGGACCCGTCGCCACCGGTGGGCGGGACTCGCGGCGGCCGGACTCGCCGTCATCGCCGCCGGGGGTGCGGCCTTCGCCATCTCCCAGTCCGGCGTGTCGACGAGCACCAACTCCAGCGCCGGATCGGCCAACCGGCCGCAGGTCACGACCAAGGCCCCGGCCGGCGGCCGGGTCAACACACCGGAGCGCCGTACCGCCGGCCCGGGCGCGGTCGGCGGCGAGCAGAACTACACGCCGACCAGCCTCGCCGCGGCGGTCCCGTCGCTCGTGCGCGGCGGGGGATCTCCGGGCGTCATGACCGACGCAGCCCGGCGGGCCGGGTGCGCCCGCGCCCTCGTCGGACCCGGACGCCGCCCGCTCGCGGTCACCCACGCCCGGTTCGAGGGACAGGACGCCTACATCTTCGTGTTCCGGACAGCCACCGCGCACCGCGCGGAGGTCTTCGTGGTCGGGCCCGGGTGCGCCCCGTCCGACGCGGCCCGACAGTTCCGGACGACTGCCGCATACTGACCCAGACGGCGCGTGTGACGCCCGGCCGACGGGGAATGTCCGCCCCGTAGGATCCGTTGGCGCGGTGACGGGCCAGCACGACAAGGACACCGCCTACCAGTCCGCCTACCAAGGACACCCGTCGAGGAAAGGCAGTGGCGTGACCACCGACGACGTACGCAACGTCATCATCATCGGTTCGGGACCGGCCGGCTACACGGCTGCACTCTATGCAGCCCGGGCCAACCTGGCTCCGCTGGTGTTCGAAGGCTCGCAGTACGGCGGCGCGTTGATGACCACCACCGAGGTGGAGAACTTCCCCGGCTTCGCCGAGGCCGTGATGGGCCCGGAGCTGATGGAGACCATGCGGGCCCAGGCCGAGCGCTTCGGCGCCGAGCTGCAGCCCGCCGACGTGAGCGGCGTCGACCTGGCCGGTCCGATCAAGACCGTGTCGGTCGGCACCGAGACCTACCGCGCCCACACCGTGATCCTCGCGACCGGGTCGGCGTACCGCTACCTCGGACTGCCCAACGAGGGGCGGCTCCTCGGCCACGGCGTGTCGGCCTGCGCCACCTGTGACGGCTTCTTCTTCCGGGACCAGGACATCGCGGTCGTCGGGGGCGGGGACACCGCCATGGAGGAGGCGACGTTCCTCAGCCGCTTCGCGCGCAGCGTGACGATCATCCACCGGCGCGACACCCTGCGGGCCAGCAAGATCATGCAGGACCGCGCGTTCGCCGACGAGAAGATCAGGTTCGTCTGGGACAGCGAGGTCGTCGACGTCCTCGGCGAGGACTCGGTGACCGGGGTGCGCCTGCGCAACAAGAAGAGCGGCGAGGAGTCCACCCTCGACGTGACCGGCATGTTCGTCGCGATCGGGCACGACCCGCGGACCGAGCTCTTCCGCGGCAAGGTCGCCCTCGACGACGAGGGCTACATCCTCGTCGACGCTCCCTCGACCCGGACCGACGTCGAGGCGGTCTTCGCCGCCGGCGACGTCGTCGACCACACCTACCGGCAGGCGATCACCGCCGCGGGCACCGGATGTGCCGCGGCCCTGGACGCCGAACGCTGGCTCGCCGACCACGCCGAAGCCGGCGAGCCCGCGCAGGCCGCCGCCACCGTCAGCTGACCCGATTCCCGCACCGACCTCCCAGCCCCGAAGGAGACAGACCCACATGGGTGACAACAACAACACCAAGAAGGTCACCGACCAGAGCTTCGCGACCGACGTCCTGGGCAGTGACAAGCCGGTACTGGTCGATTTCTGGGCGGAATGGTGCGGTCCGTGCAAGATGATCGCGCCGGTGCTCGAGGAGATCGCGGCCGAGCACGCCGCCGAGATCACGATCGCCAAGCTCAACATCGACGAGAACCCGCAGGTCGCGCGGGACTACCAGGTCATGTCGATCCCGACCATGGCCGTCTTCTCCGGCGGCAAGATCGTCAAGACGATCGTCGGCGCCAAGCCGAAGTCCGCCCTGCTCTCCGACCTCGCCGACTACCTGGGCTAGACCGGCCCGGCGCGAGAGTCCGCGGCCCGCATTGGGCACAATGGTCGCCGTCGGCCACCGGCCGACCGGCGGTGCGCGGGCTCTCGTGCCGCTGTCCGGGACATGACCGCGAGGTAGTGCATGCAACCCATCCGCCGAGGCGACACCGGGCCCGCGGTCGCCGAGGTGCGGGAAGCGCTCATCGCCCTGGGCCTGCTCGGCCGCGACGACCACGCCCGGTCGGCCGAGGTCTACGACCACCAGTGCGACCTCGCCGTCCGGGAGTTCCAGCAGCACCGCGGTCTCACCGTCGACGGCATGGTGGGCGCGGAGACCTACCGCGCCATCACCGAGGCGCGGTGGCGGCTCGGCGACCGGGTGCTGTGGTTCGCGATCGCGCACCCGATGGTGGGCGACGACGTCGCGGGCCTGCAGGAACGGCTGCTCGAACTCGGCTACGACACCGGCCGGGCGGACGGCGTGTTCGGCGTACAGACCGAGGCCTCGCTGCGGGGTTTCCAGCGTGACTACGGCCTGCGCGTCGACGGCACCTGTGGCCCGGCCACGCTGCGGGCCCTGCGCCAGCTCGGCCGCAAGGTGGTCGGCGGGCGCCCCCAGCTGCTGCGGGAGACCACCGCGCTGGTCAACTCCGGTCCCCGGCTGATCGGGAAGCGCGTCGTGGTCGACCCCGGCCACGGCGGTGACGAACCGGGGATCGTCGCGGACGGGCTGACCGAGGCGGAGCTCGTCTGGGACCTGGCCGTGCGGCTCGAGGGCCGGCTGGCCGCCGCCGGCGTGACCGCCGACCTGACCCGCGGCCGGCACCGCTGCCCGAGCGACAGCGAACGCGCGGCGTTCGCCAACGCCACCGATGCCGACCTCGTGGTCTCGTTGCACGTCGACGGCTCGACCTCGCCGCTGGCCGGTGGCCTCGCGACCTACCACTTCGGCACCGGGTCTGGATTGACGTCGACCGTCGGTGAACAGCTCGCCGGCCTGGTGCAGCGCGAGATCGTGGCCCGCACCGGCATGCTCGACTGCCACACCCACGCCAAGACCTGGGAACTGTTGCGGATGACCCGGATGCCGGCGATCCGGGTCGAGACCGGCTACCTGACCAACACCGCCGACCGAGACCAGCTGGCCGACCCGGCGTTCCGCGACACGGTCGCGGAGTCGATCCTCGTCGCCGTACAGCGGCTCTACCTGCCCGCCGAGGCCGACCCGCCGACGGGCACCTACCGCATCCCGGTCTGACCCCCTGACCCCGGGCCGGGCGCTGCAACAAACGCACTAGTAGTGCGTTTGTATGGGCGACACGCGGTACGACGGCCCCGTTTCGCACTAGTAGTGCGTTTGTATCGGCGACACGCCGTACGACGGCCCCGTTTCGCACTACTAGTGCGTTTGTATCGGCGACACGCCGTACGACGGCCCCGTTTCGCACTAGTAGTGCGTTTGTTGGTGGGCAGGTACCGCCCTCAGCTGGGGCGCAGGGCGACGTCGCGGCTGATCGTGCCGAGCAGTTTCTCCAGCGCGTATTCCATGTCCTCCCGCCAGGACACCGCGCTCTTCGTCTCCAGCCGGAGCCGCGGGAACCGCGGGTGCGGCCGGACCGTCTTGAAGCCGATCGCGAGCAGGTAGTCGGCCGGCAGGACGCACGCGGGGCCGTCCCAGCGCAGGTCGCCGAAGGCCTCGACGGCCCGGATGCCGCGCCGGGTGAGGTCCTTGACCAGCGCCTGGACGAGCACCCGGCCGAGGCCGCCGCCCGCGAACTCCGGGATCACGGTCGCCATCATCAGCAGTACGGCGTCGGAGCTGACCGGGCTGGACGGGAACGCGACCGAGCGCGGGACCGACCCGGGCGGCGCGTAGTAGACGAACCCCGCCGGCACGCCGTCGACGTAGGCGATCTTGCCGCAGCTGCCCCACTCCAGCAGCACCGAGGAGACCCACGCCTCCTTCTCCAACGCCGTCCCGCCGGCCTCCTCGGCCCGCTCCCGCTCACCGGGATCGAGCTCCCAGAAGACGCACCGCCGGCACCGGCCGGGGAGGTCGTCGAGGTTGTCCAGGGTGATGCTCGCCAGCCGCCGAGACACGGGTGTGCGACGCCTCCTCCGGACGGGCCGGGCCGCGGCGTACCGCTGCGGTCGCAGGCCGACTTGATGGTACGGCGCTGCCCGCACCGCCGGTAGGCGTCGACCGGTAAACTCAGCCGGTCTGTGTCGTGCCGGGCGCGGACGGTAGACGGCACGCCGGCGGCCGAACGGACCAGGGAGCACCGTGAGCGGCGACACGCTCGACCCGTACGCGGATCGCTATGCGGCGCGTACGCATGGCATGACGGTCTCCGAGATCCGAGCCCTCTTCGCCGTCGCCAACCGGCCGGAGATCGTCTCCCTCGCCGGTGGAATGCCCTACACCGCGGCGCTTCCGCTCGACGTCGTCGGCGCGATGATGGCCGACCTGATCTCCCGGGACGGCGCCCGGGCCCTGCAGTACGGCCCCGGCCAGGGCGACCCGCGACTGCGGGAACGGATCTGCGACGTCATGGCGCTGGAGGGGATCAGCGCGTCGGCCGAAGACGTCACGGTCACCGTCGGCTCGCAGCAGGGCCTCGACCTGATCAGCCGGATCTTCCTCGACCCGGGCGACATCGTGCTGGCCGAGGGCCCGTCCTACGTCGGCGCGCTCGGTGCGTTCTCCGCGGCGCAGGCCGACGTCGTGCACGTGCCGATGGACGCCGACGGCCTCATCCCGGAGGCGTTGGAGACGACGCTGGACCGGCTGGCGGCCGAGGGCCGGCGGGTGAAGTTCCTCTATACCGTGCCTAACTACCACAATCCGGCCGGTGTCACGCTCTCCGCCGAGCGGCGCCCCCGGGTAATCGAGCTCTGCGAGCGGCACGACGTCCTGATCCTCGAGGACAACCCCTACGGCCTGCTCGGGTTCGACGGCACCACGTACCCGGCGCTGCGCTCGCTCGCCCCCCACCGAGTGATCTATCTCGGGTCGTTCTCCAAGACCTTCGCCGCCGGTGTCCGGGTGGGCTGGGCCCTGGCGCCGCCCGCGGTCCGGCAGAAGCTGGTGCTGCTGTCCGAGGCCGGGGTGCTCTGCCCGCCCAGCATCACCCAGTTCGCGGTGGCCGAGTACCTCGACACCCACCCGTGGCAGCAGCAGATCAAGGTGTTCCGCGAGCTCTACCACGAGCGGCGCGACGCGATGATCGACGCGCTCGACGCGCTGATGCCCCCGGGTTGTCGGTGGACCAAGCCGACCGGCGGCTTCTACGTGTGGCTGACGCTGCCCGAGGGCCTCGACGCCAAGGTGATGCAGCCCCGCGCGATCCACGGCCGGGTCGCCTACGTCCCCGGCGTCGGCTTCTACGCCGACGGTGACGGGCGCGGCGACATGCGCCTGTCCTACTGTTTCCCCGAACCGGAGCGCATCCGCGAGGGCGTACGCCGCCTCGCCGGCGTGATCGAGGAGGAGATCGACCTGCGCGACACGTTCCTCACCGGGCGCGGCATGCGGCTGCGCACTCCGGGGCACCTCGGAGACTCGCCCGGCCCGGATGTCGCGTGACCGCCGCATGAGCGGCCGCGACCAGCAGGCCATCGTGCTGGCCGGCGGATTGACCTACGAGCGCGAGGTCTCGTTGTCCTCCGGACACCGGGTCGCCGACGCGCTGCGGTCGGCGGGAGTCGACGCGATCGTCCTCGACGCCGACGCCGGCCTGCTCGACCGGCTCTCGGCCGAACCGCCCTTGGCTGTCTTCATCGCGCTGCACGGCAGCGGCGGCGAGGACGGGGCGCTGCGCAGCGTGCTCGACCTCGTCGGCACGCCCTACGTCGGTTCGGCCGCGACCGCCTGCCGGACCGCATGGGACAAGCCCAGCGCCAAGGCCGTGGTACGCGCCGCGGGCCTGTCCACTCCGGACTGGGTCGCGCTCCCGCACGCCACCTTCCGCGAACTCGGCGCCGCCGCGGTGCTCGACCGGTTGGTCGACCGCATGGGCATGCCGCTGATGCTCAAGCCGGCGCAGGGCGGGTCGGCGCTCGGGGCCATCCGCGTCACCTCGGTGGAGGACCTGCCGGCGGCGATGGTCGGCTGCTTCGCCTACGGCGGCACCGTCCTGGTCGAGCCCTATGTCGACGGTGTCGAGATCGCGGTCAGCGTCATCGACGACGGCGACGGTCCACAGGCCCTTCCGGCCGTCGAGATCGTGCCGTCGACCGGCGTGTTCGACTACGCCGCGCGCTACACGTCCGGCATGACGACCTATCACACGCCGGCCCGCCTCGACCCCGACGTTGCGCGGCGGGTGGCCGACGTCGCCGTCACCGCGCACCGCACGCTGGGGTTGCGGGATCTGTCCCGGGTCGACGCGATCGTGACCGAGGACGGCCGGATCGAGTTCCTCGAGGTCAACGTCGCGCCGGGGATGACCGAGACCAGCCTGCTGCCGATGGCGGTGGCCGCGACCGGCCACGACCTCGGTGCGGTGTGTGCGGGCATGTTGCGCCGCGCTGCGGCCCGCGCGACCGCGCCCGCCTAGAGCTTCTTGTAGTAGCGGACCAGCGGCAGTCCGACGAACCCGGCCTTCTCGTAGGTGCGCCGCGCCGGTGCGTGCCCCTCCTCGCCTCCGGTGCCGATACTGGCCAGGGCCACCCCGGCAGCACGCATCTGCTCCACCGCGAATTCGGTCAGTGCGGTGCCGATACCGGCTCCCTGGGACTTCGGGTCGACGGCGAGCATGTCGATCTCCCCGCTGCCCGCGTCGAGGTCGAGGTAGACGGCGACGTATCCGACCGGGCGCCCGTCGATGTCGGCCACCGAAACCATCGCCTTGTCGTCCCGGCACACCTTCTCGACGGCCTGCGCCTGGCTCGTACGCCAGTCGGGATAGACCTGTTCGTAGACCTTCGCCCCGAGCACCCGCGCGAACGACACGAACACTGGCTCCCATGCCCTGAGCGAGAACTCCACGACGGCCTCGATGTCTGCGGCCTGCAGCGAACGGATCCCGAATTCCATACCGGAAGCCTGTCATGCCGCACGGCGTCGCCTGACGACGCCTCGGTCACAGCCCCGCAGACCTGCGGGAAAGCGTTTGCCGATCTGGGCGGAACCGGCTGGAAGACGCCATCCCGATACCCCGTCCGTCCACTGTGGACAACGCGAGATCGCCTACACAGCAGGCTCAGTACTGCTGCTCCTCGTGGTGTTCGGCTTGCTCCCCGTGGTGCTCGGTCTGCTCGGGGTGCTCCGGCTGCTCGTGGTGCTCCGGCTGCTGAACCCCCGCACCGCCGTCCTCGCCGTCCTCGCCGGGCTGCGACCCGGCACTGTCCACTATGGACACTGCGGTCTCGTCCGAGTTCATGTCGGCACCCGCGACGGCACCGTCGTCGCCGTCCGGAGCCGGCACGTCGGCGTCGACCGGGGGCGCGACCGCGAACGCCTGGCCCCCGGCGGCCGCCGCCTCGTCGTGCATCGCGGTGTCGTCGTGCATCGCCGTCGCCTGCCCTGCGTTCGCCTGCCCTGCGGTGTCGCCGTCGTGCGCACCGTCGGTCCCGTCGTCCGGCACCGGGCGGTCCACGGGTGACGCGGCGAGCCCGTCGACCGCGGCACCCCCGGAATCGGGGACTTCGGCCGGCCGCTGCCACCCCGCGGCGTGCAGACCGACCGGCGCCTCCGGGGCGGAGTCCTCCTGAGGCGTGTCCGCCCACTGCGCGGCCAGCGCCTCGGCTGCGGTGGACCGGGACGCGTTCTGCCACGCATCGCCGCTGTCGTCCTCGTCCGCGGTCGCGGCGTGCGACGCCCGACCGGGCCCGACCGTGGGAGCCATCACCGCCACGATGCGCTCGAGGTCGTCGACCGAGGCGAACTCGACGACGATCCTCCCCTTGCGCCGGCCGAACTCGACCTTGACCCGGGTGTCGAAGACGTCGGACAGCCGCTCACCGAGCTCGGTGAGCCCGGGAGCGGTGATCCGAGAAGGACGTGGTCTGCGACCTGGGCGACCGGCGCGGCCGCCGAGTGCCACCAGCTCCTCGGTGGCCCGCACTGACATGCCCTCGGCCACGATCCTGGCCGCCAGCTCGTCCTGCAGGTCGACGTCGTCGACGGAGAGCAGTGCCCGGGCGTGACCTGCGGACAGCACGCCCGCCGCGACGCGGCGCTGCACCGGGACCGGGAGGTTGAGCAGCCGGATGGTGTTGGTCACCTGCGAGCGACTGCGGCCGATCCGGCCCGCCAGTTCGTCGTGGGTGGTGTCGAACTCGGTGAGCAGTTGCTGGTAGGCCGCGGCCTCTTCCAGCGGGTTGAGCTGCTGGCGGTGCAGGTTTTCGAGCAACGCGTCGCGGAGCATCGCGTTGTCGGCCGTGTCGCGGATGATCGCGGGGATCGCGTCGAGCCCGAGGTCCTTGGACGCGCGCCACCTGCGCTCGCCCATGACGAGTTCGTACCGTTCCGGAGCGAGCCGGCGCACCACGATCGGCTGCAGCAGACCGAACGCGCCGATCGACGCCTTGAGTTCCGCGTGCATGTCGTCGTCGAAGCTCTGCCGCGGCTGCTTCGGGTTCGGGGTGATCTGATCGACCGGGATCTGCGCGAATGTCGCCCCGGGAACGGGATCGGGACGGTCGTTATCGCCCAGAATCGCGTCGATGGCGATACCGGAGGAGCCACCGCCGCCGGTCGGGATGAGCGCGCCCAGTCCGCGCCCGAGACCCCCGCGTCGGGCCGTCGTGTGTCCGTCTCCAGCTGCCATACCGCAAACCTAGTGGGTCAGCGCCCGCTCGTCGGGGCGACGCGCCCGGCCGTTCCGCGAACGGCGATCTCCTCCGCGGCGTCCAGGTAGCTCAGTGCACCGCGGGATCCGGGGTCGTAGGTCATCACGGATTGTCCGAATCCGGGCGCCTCCGAGACGCGCACGCTGCGCGGGATCACGGCGCGCAGCACGAGTTCCTCGAAATGCTCGCGCACCTCGGCCGCGACCTGGTCCGCGAGCTTGGTGCGGCCGTCGTACATCGTCAGCAGGATCGTCGACACCCACAGATCGGCATTGAGGTGCGTCTTGACCAGGTCGATGTTGCTCAGCAGCTGGCCGAGTCCCTCCAGGGCGTAGTACTCGCACTGGATCGGGATGAGCACTTCATCCGCGGCAACCAGCGCGTTGACGGTGAGCAGTCCGAGTGACGGCGGGCAGTCGATGAGCACGTAGTCGACGTCGTCGGCGTACGACGCGATCGCCTTGCGCAGGCGGGATTCCCGTGCGACCACCGACACCAGCTCGATCTCGGCGCCGGCCAGATCGATCGTCGCCGGGACGCACCGCAGCTGGGGCGACACATCGACCGCGGAGTGCACGCTCGCCAGGTCCTTGCCATCGACGAGGACCTCGTAGATCGAGGACAGCCCGGCGTGATGGTCGACCCCGAGCCCGGTGCTGGCGTTGCCCTGCGGGTCGAGGTCGATCACCAGGACGGACAGACCGTTCATCGCCAAAGCGACGGCGAGATTGACCGTGGTCGTGGTCTTGCCGACACCGCCCTTCTGGTTGGCGATCGCCATCACCCGTCGCTGCGCCGGCTTCGGGAAGCTGCGCGCGGCCAGCGCCCCGCTCGGCGCCGACGGGGTCGCTGAGCCCTTCGGCGCGTCGGAGGGCTTCACGGTTTCACGTGAAACCTCGTCGGCCGGACCGTCGACCGCGGTGCCGCCGGCAGACTGCCCAGAGTCGAGACCCGTCGGCGCCGTCGGCGTGGTTTCACGTGAAACCTCCAGCGGCGGGTCCGGCTGGTGTTCCGTGCCTGTCGGCTGCTGCGCCGACCCGGCTGATGATCCGGACTCAGTACTCGACGCGGGTTGGTCGGATGTCGACCCGCCGCCATCCGCGTCCAGGTCGGCGGGTCGACCAATCGGACCGCTCGCGGATGATGACCCGTCCGGCTCGGCCGGATCAGCGGTACCGGAGTCGCGCGCCGAGCCGTCGTGCACGCCGAATGGGCGGATGTCGCCCGGCTGCTCGTCGGCCCCGAGAAGCGGACCTCTCCAATCCTGAGGTGATGGCATGCCCAGCAACGGCCCGTCGGCTGTTTCACGTGAAACCCCTGCGCCGGATTCTTCGCCGTCCACCGGAATCGGCGGCACCGCGGATGCGACGGTTTCACGTGAAACCTCGGACCGGCCTGGGCGGGCCACCTCATCACCCGCGGTTTCACGTGAAACATCTGCCGCGTCCGTCCCGTCCGCCACAGCAGGCCCAGAACCCACGTCGTCATCAGCGGAGAATTTCGGCGTCGTCGCCTGATCCAGCAGGTTTCGGATCCGCTCCTGACTGGACGTCGGCCGTTCGGCGCCCGGTTCGCGGTCGGCGCCGGGCGGGTCCTCGGCGGGCCGGGTTCCGGCGTCGCTCTGCCGGGTCTGGTCGGACGGGGGAACGTCAGGCGTGGATGACTCTGGGGACATCGTGGCCTCCGGGTGCGCAGGCTGTTCCGGTCGCGGAGCGGACTCCGCGCGGGCTGGCTGTTCCGGTCGTGCGACGGACTGCGGCGCGCCGTACGAGGCGCCCGGCCATCCGAGTGGGCTGGTCGGCCCGCCGGACACCTCCGCGGGGCTCTCCGGCCATCCGAGTGCGGTCGTGCGAACCGCCCGGCCCTCGGTCATCTGCGTTTCCCTCCTCGACTGGCCCGATCCCCACGTCGTGCAGGGTTGCCGCGAACGACCTCCACCACGGTCGTCGGCGGGTCGATTCGACCGACGCCACAGCGTCGTACGGTGACCCGATTCGCACCGTACCGGCATATCGAGTCGTGATGGCGTTGCGCCTCGTCCGACGCGCTGGCGCCTTTTATGGCGAGCACCCGGCCGCCGATCCGGGTCAACGGAAGGCACCAGTGGGCGAGCCGGTCGAGTGGGGCGAGCGCCCGCGCGGTCACGATGTCGGCGACGCCGATCGCCTTGCGCGTCGCCGGATCCTCGGCGCGCCCGCGATGGATCTCGACCTCGGCGAGACCCAGTACGTCGACGCATTCGCGGAGGAAGGTCACCCGCCGTTCCTGCGCGTCGAGCAGCACGATCCGCAGGTCCGGCCGGGCGATCGCCAGCACGAGTCCGGGCAGGCCGGCGCCACTGCCGGCGTCGATGACACGCTTTCCGGGCGGGATGAGTTCGCCGACGACGGCACAGTTGAGCAGATGCCGGTCCCAGATCCGGTCGGCTTCACGGGGACCGAGCAGGCCGCGCTCGAGCCCGGCGGTGACCAGGAGTTCGGCGTACCGGCGGGCCTGCGGCAGCTGCGGGCCGAAGACGTCGACGGCCACGGGCGGCGGATCCGCAGGCGGAACGGGGTCAGACGGTGGTCGGGCTGGCCCGCTCACGACCGCGGTGCCACGGTGATGGTCAGCGGTCCGGGGAGACCACGACCCGCCGGGACGGGTCCTCGCCCTCGGACTCGCTGCGCACGCCGTCGATGGCGGCGATCGCGTCGTGCACGACCTTGCGCTCGAAGGCGTTCATCGGGTCGAGCGAGTGCGGCTCGCCGGTGTCGTGCACGGTGTCGGCCGTACGCCGGGCGAGCGCGCTGAGTTCGGCTTTGCGATCTGCGCGGTACCCGCCGACGTCGAGCATCAGCCGGCTGCGGACACCGGTCTCCCGCTGCACCGCCAGCCGGGTGAGCTCCTGCAGCGCATCGAGCGTCGCACCGCGGGGGCCGACGAGCGGCTTGAGCTCGCTCCCGCCCAGCACCGCGACGATCGCCCGGTCGTTCTCGACGTCGAGGTCGATGTCGCCGTCGAAGTCGGCGATGTCGAGCAGCCGCTCGAGGTAGTCGCCGGCGATGTCGCCCTCGCGGACGAGCAGCGCGGCGAGGTCGCTGGACTCGGACGCCGCGTCGTCGGCGCCCGATTTGGCGTCGTCGACCAGGACGTCGGCCGACTCGGTGTGCCCGGAGTCGGTCGAGCCCTTCTCCTCCGACGAGTCCTCGCCGGTGCGGGCGTTGTGGTCGAGCGCGGGGCTGTCAGGCACCAGATCTCCTGATCCGTCGGGTCAGCGTCGTTTCTTCTTGCGGTTGGGCCGGGTCGCGGTGGGGCGCTTGCTCCCTTGTGGTCGCCCGGTGGGCGCGCCGCCACCCGGTCGGGGAGGCGGCGTGCGGGATCCGTCCCCGCCCGCCTCGGCGACGGCCGGGGTCCCGGACGAGGTCGGCCGGTCGGGCCGGGCCGGGCGCGGGTTGTTCTTCGGGTTGATCGGCTTCTGCCCCACCTTGGGTGCCAGCAGCTTGGTGTCGACCGCCGGGCCGGAACTCGCGTTCGCCGTCTTCTGCGGCATCCGCTTGAAGACGTAGTACTGCTGACCCATCGTCCACGCGTTGTTGGTCACCCAGTAGAGGAGGACACCGAGCGGGAAGGAGAAGAGCAGGCCGGAGACCAGCAGACCGAACGGCAGAACGTAGAGCATCAGCTTCTGGATCGTCGCCTGCTGACCCTCGAGGTTGTTCTTGTTGCGGTTGTAGTTCTGCTTCTGCGTCGTGAACGTCGCCGCACAGGACAGCAGCAACAGGATGATGATGACTATCTTGGTGTTTGTCGGATTAGCGTTTAGTTGGGCTAGATCGGCCGTATTGTGGGCAAATGATGCCGGAAGTGGTGCACCGAACAGCTTGGCGTGCACGGCGCTGGTCATCTGCGCCTGGGTCCAGCCGTAGAGCGGGGGGTTACCCGGCCTGAGGTACCGGAGCACGTGGTAGAGCGCGATGAAGACCGGGATCTGCGCGACCAGCGGCAGACAGCCGCCGAGCGGGTTGGCGCCGGCCTCCTTCTGCAGCTCCATCATCGCCCGCGCCTGGGCCTGCTTGTCGTCCTTGTACTTGGCCTTGAGCGCGGCCATCTTGGGCTGCAGTTCCTGCATCGCCCGCATCGAGTGGATCTGCTTCACGAACAGCGGGAAGAGCAGGATCCGGACGGTGATGACCAGGAAGACGATCGAGAGCGCCCAGGACGCCCCGCCGTTGGGGTCGAAGATCAGCGCAAAGACCTGGTGCCAGCGCAGCAGCACCCAGGAGATCGCCGTATATAACCAATCTAGCAACGCGGGGCTCCCGAGGAGGACGGGGAAATGGCGGCCGACGCGCGGCCACGACCGGGCCAGCCGAACCGCCGGACGCCGGGCCGACCGGGCCGGTCACCCCTCGTCTCGCCAACGGCCGCCGGGACGGGATCGTGCCCTCCGCGGTGGTAGGGGTGGCAGCGGGACAGCCGGCGCAGTGCCAGCCACGCGCCGTACGCCGCGCCGTGCCGGCCGATCGCCTCGACGGCGTAGGCGCTGCACGACGGGGTGAACCGGCACGCCGGGGCGCGCATCGGGCTGATCCACCGCTGGTAACCGTGCAACGCGCCGACCAGCAGCCGGGCCACGGGGGACGTCGAGCGGGTGGCCATCAGGCGGCGTCCGCGGGTCGCGGCCGGTGGCCGCCGAGCAGCCGGGCCAGCCCGGCGTCGAGATCGCGGCCGAGCTCGGCCGAGGTGCGACCGGCGGCGGCCGGCTGGGCGCGTACGACCACCCGGACGCCGGGCGGCAGTGCGGACAGGCGGTCGCGGACCAGGTGCCGCAGCTGGCGGCTCACCCGGTTGCGGCACACCGCGCTGCCGACCCGTCGGCCCACGACGAAGCCGATCCGGGGCCGGTCGCTGCCGCCGTCGTCGGACGGAAGTAGGTGCAGGACCAGGGTGCGGCGGCCGCTCCGGCGACCGCGGCGGACGACCTGGTCGAAGTCCGCGCGGCGGCGCAGCCGGGAGTCATCAGGCAGCATCGCCGGCGCCCCGCTCAGGCCGAGAGCGCGGCGCGGCCCTTGCTGCGGCGCTTGGCGATGATGGCGCGACCCGCGCGGGTGCGCATGCGGAGCCGGAAACCGTGGGTCTTCGCGCGGCGGCGGTTGTTCGGCTGGAAGGTGCGCTTGCTCACGGTCAGTCTCCATCGCAGACACAGTCGAAGGCTGTCATTGCCGCGCAACCGACCGGTTGGCGGCACGAAGGTCGCGTCGTAGGCTGCCCACCGACCCGGACCCGGGCGAACCGGACCCCGGCGGGGGTATCCCGTCGACCTTCTCACGGTACGGACGGGGTTTGTCGCGGTCAAACCAGCCCCACCGGACCGGGTCCATCGAGTCGCCCGGACTTGGTTGTGGACAATGGCGTCTCGCTGTTAGCGTGCGACGACGCCGAACGGGGGGCCTCGGTCGCCGTTCCGGTAATTCGTGCAGCATGCACAGGCTGTGGACAGGCATGTGGACAGCGGTCCGGTACCAGCCCACGACCGGTATTTTCGCGGCGTCAACAGAGGGAGCGGGCGTGTCGCAGACCCCTGGGTCCGGGCCCGATCCCGTCGAGCGGGTCGATCTCGACGCCGTCTGGCAGCGGGCGGTCGACGGCCTACGCGACGGCACGGTCAACGGGCAGCACCATGCCTGGCTGCGGCTGACCCGGCCGCTGGGCCTGGTCGAGGACACGGTCCTGCTGGCCGCACCGACCAACTTCGCCAAGGACGTGCTCGAGACCCGGCTGCGCCCGGTGATCTCCGACGCCCTCTCGGCCCAGCTGGCCCGCGAGGTCCGGGTGGCCGTGACGGTCGAGCCGCACGACGAGGAGCCGCTGGCCCGGGCCGAGCCGGCCCGCGACGCCCCGGCCGACCAGGGCCACGGCCCGACGCCGGACGCCCCGCCCGACCGCGCCCTGGGCGTCCCGCCGTTCGCGGCAGTCCGGCCGGCGGCGCCCCGCGGCAGCGAGCCGGCCCGGCTCAACCCGAAGTACCAGTTCGAGACGTTCGTCATCGGCTCGAGCAACCGGTTCGCGCACGCCGCGGCGGTCGCGGTCGCCGAGGCGCCGGCCAAGGCCTACAACCCGCTGTTCATCTACGGCGACTCCGGGCTGGGCAAGACCCACCTGCTGCACGCGATCGGGCACTACGCGATGAGCCTGTTCGCCGGGGTGCGGGTGCGCTACGTGAGCTCCGAGGAGTTCACCAACGACTTCATCAACTCGCTGCGCGACGGCAAGGAGTCGGCGTTCCAGCGCAGGTACCGGGACAACGACATCCTGCTCGTCGACGACATCCAGTTCCTGGAGAACAAGGAGCGCACGCAGGAGGA
>CAWINQ010000006.1:0-8447 GCA_963837545.1 uncultured Actinomycetota bacterium
GTTCTTCCACACATTCAACACTCTGCACAACGCTAATAAACAGATCGTGATCTCCTCCGACCGGCCGCCCAAGCAGCTGTCCACCCTGGAGGACCGGCTACGGACCCGGTTCGAGTGGGGACTGATCACCGATGTGCAGCCGCCCGACCTCGAGACCCGGATCGCGATCCTGCGCAAGAAGGCCGCCCAGGAGCGACTCAACGCCCCGCCGGACGTGCTCGAGTTCATCGCCAGCAAGATTCAGAGCAACATCCGCGAGCTGGAGGGGGCGCTGATCCGGGTGACCGCCTTCGCCAGCCTCAACCGCACCGGCGTCGACCTGACACTCGCCGAGATCGTGCTCAAGGACCTGATTCCCGAGTCCGAGCAGCCCGAGATCAGCGCGGCCTCGATCATGGCGATCACCGCGGAGTACTTCAGCGTGTCGATCGAGGAGCTGTGCGGCGCGTCCCGCAGCCGGGTGCTGGTCACCGCCCGCCAGATCGCGATGTACCTGTGCCGCGAGCTCACCGACCTGTCGCTGCCCAAGATCGGCCAGACCTTCGGCGGCCGCGACCACACCACGGTCATGCACGCCGAACGCAAGATCCGGTCGCTGATGGCCGAGCGCCGGTCGATCTTCAACCAGGTCACCGAGCTGACCAACCGGATCAAGGTCCGGGCCCGGCAGTGAGCGGCCGGACCGTGCTCCCGGCGCGTCGTTCTCCCGGGCGCGTCGACAGTGCACAGCTTGGGGAGAACTCTGTGGAAAACGGTGGACAACCTGGTGCGCTCCGCGTGCGCCGCCCGGCCGTCCACCGGCCGTTCGCCGTCAGTCCCCGCCGTCCTCACCGGTTGTTCACACCGCCGCACCCCGGCTGGCCTGCGCAAACGCCCGTCGTCCCCACTATCCACAGCACCTATGACGACGACGAGTCTTATCTCCGGATGACACCTCACACGCCATCTGCCCGGTGGATCCCTGGGGATATCCCCCGGCACCACCCCCACCCGTTGATGAGTTCGACCTGCCCAGGAGGCCGTCGCCGATGAAGTTCGAGATCGATCGGGACGCGATCGCCGACGCCGTCGCGTGGACCGCGAAGTCCCTTCCACCCCGGCCCCCGGTTCCGGTCCTCGGCGGGGTGCTGCTGCACGTCGACGGCGACCGGCTGTCGGTCTCCGGGTTCGACTACGAGGTGTCCACCCAGGTCGACCTCGACGTGCACGCCACCACCGCCGGCCGGGCCCTGGTCAGCGGGCGGCTGCTCGCCGACATCACCCGGTCGCTGCCGCCGCACCCGGTGCAGGTCGAGGTGGACGGCCCGCGGGTGGCCATTACCTGCGGAAATGCCCGGTTCTCCCTGCCGACCATGCCGGTCGAGGACTACCCGACGCTGCCGCAGATGCCGACCACGGTCGGGACGGTCTCCAGCGATGTCTTCGCCGCGGCGGTGAGCCAGGTCGCGGTCGCCGCCGGCCGGGACGACACGCTGCCGATGCTCACCGGCGTACGGCTGGAGATCGACGGGGACCGGCTGACCCTGGCCGCGACCGACCGCTACCGGCTCGCCGTCCGCGAGCTGACCTGGCGGCCGGAGCAGCCCGGCATGAGCCAGGCGATCCTGGTGCCGGCCCGCACCCTCGTCGACGCCGCCAAGACGCTGGCCAGCGGCCCGGAGCTCACCCTCGCCCTGTCCGCCGGCGGGGCCGGCGAGGGGATGATGGGGTTCGCCGGCGCCAACCGGCGTACGACGACCCGGCTGCTCGACGCCGAGTTCCCGAAGTACCAGTCGCTGTGGCCCAAGGAGTCGACCGGCACCGCCGAGCTCCCGGTCGCGCCGTTCGTCGAGGCGGTCAAGCGGGTGTCGCTGGTCGCCGACCGCGGCACGCCGGTGCGGTGCGCCTTCACCGAGGGCGGGGTCACCCTGTCCGCGGGCGGCGAGGACGAGGGCCGGGCCGAGGAGTCGCTCGCGGTGACCTACGAGGGCGAGCCGATCACGATCGCGTTCAACCCGACGTTCCTGCTGGACGGGGTCGGGGCGGTCGACTCCGACACCGCCCGGATGTCGTTCACCGTCGCGAGCAAGCCGGCGGTGCTGTCCGGCAAGTCGGAGGGCGACACCGACGGCGAGGTCGACTACCGGTACCTGATCATGCCGGTCCGGCTGCCCGGCTGAGGTGTACGTCCGGCTTCTGACGCTGACCGACTTCCGCAACTACACCGCGGCCGAGTTGGCGCTCGACCCCGGACCGAGCGTGCTGCTCGGCCGCAACGGCGAGGGGAAGACCAACCTGGTGGAGGCCGTCGGCTACGTCGCCTCGCTGGCCAGCCACCGGGTCGCCAGCGACGCTCCCCTCGTGCGGCGGGGCGCGGACCGGGCGGTGGTGCGCGCGGTCGTGGTGCAGGACGCGCGGGAGCTGCTGGTCGAGCTGGAGATCACGCCGGGCAAGGCCAACCGGGCCCGGCTCAACCGGTCGCCGGTGCGCCGGGTCCGCGACGTGCTGGGCGCGCTGCGGGCGGTGCTCTTCGCGCCGGAGGACCTCGCGATCGTGCGCGGCGACCCGAGCGAGCGGCGCCGGTTCTTCGACGAGCTGCTGGTGGCCCGGACCCCGCGTTACGCCGGCGTGCGCGCGGACTACGACCGGGTGCTGCGGCAGCGCAACGCTCTGCTCAAGACCGCCGCCGGCGGCCGGCGCAATGCCGACCTGTCCACGCTCGACGTGTGGGACGGGCACCTGGCCAGGCACGGCGCGGCGCTGCTGGCCGGGCGGATCGCGCTGGTCGGGGCGCTGGCGCCGTACGTCAAGGACGCCTACCACGACGTGTCCGCGGGCGGCGGTCCGGCGGTCGCGGCCTATGCGAGCGCGCTGCCGGAGCTCGCCGACCGGGCACCGGAGCTGGCCGCGGACCGGGAGGCGCTCGAGGCGGCACTGCTCGCGGCGCTGGGCGAGTCGCGGCCGCGGGAGCTGGAGCGGGGCATCACGCTGGTCGGCCCGCACCGCGACGACCTGACGCTGACGATCGGTGACCTGCCGGCCCGCGGCTACGCGAGCCACGGCGAGTCGTGGTCGCTGGCGCTGGCGCTGAAGCTGGCGTCGTACGACCTGCTGTGCGCGGACGGCGGCGAGCCGGTGCTGCTGCTCGACGACGTTTTCGCCGAGCTCGACACGTCGCGCCGGGACCGGCTGGCCCGTCGCGCGGCCGCGGCGACCCAGGTCCTGGTCACCGCCGCGGTGGCCGAGGACGTGCCGGCGGTGCTGGCCGGCACCCGGTTCGACGTCGTGGCGGGGGCGGTGCACCGTGCCGGCTGAGTCGTCCGACCTGGCCCGTACGGCGTTGGCCGCCGCCCGGGCGTCGGCCCGCAAGTCCGGTGCCGGCCGCGCGCGGCGGGTCGCGGGAAGCCGGTCGGCGCCCGGCGACACCTCGCGCGGCGGTTACTCGGGCTCTTCGGCCGACCCGCGGGACCCGCAGCGGCTCGGTTCGCTGGTCCGCCGGCTGGTCAGCGACCGCGGCTGGGAGGAGACGACCGCGGCCGCGTCGGTGATGGGGCGGTGGGAGCAGATCGTCGGCGCGGACATCGCCTCACATGCGCAGCCGAGCAGCCTGCGCGACGGCGAGCTGGTGCTGGTCGCCGAGTCGACGGCCTGGGCGACCCAGCTGCGGCTGCTCGCGACCCGGCTGATGGGGCGGCTGACCGCCGAGGTCGGGCCGGGGGTGGTGACCCGGATCCGGGTGCACGGGCCGTCGGCGCCGAACTGGGGCCGCGGGCCGCGCCGGGTCGCCGGGCGCGGACCCCGCGACACCTACGGCTGAGCCGCTGTGGTCCATGATCGCTAGGCCTGCCGAGGAGCATGATCAAGAGGGGATCTACGTGCGAAACGCCGTACGGATCCCCTCTTGATCAAGGTCGGTGGCGGCTGATCACAGGGTTCCGGCGCCCCCCATTCCGCGTCAACGTGACGTTGATGCGGTAAGAGCGCTTGAACGTGACGTTCAAGCGGAATGGGGGCGGAATGGGGGCGGCCGGAGGCGGCCGGGCGGGCGGACGGTCGAAAGCTGGCTGAGGGGGCTCAGGCGCCCAGTGGACGCCCCGCTCCGCATGGGGGACTATCGCCTACGGCAGTTCATGCGGCACCATCCACATCAGCGGGGAGCAATGCAGCGTCTACGGGTGTTGTACCTATAGAATCGACAACGGTTACCGCGCGTGCGGCTCTGAGTGCGTCGACGCGGCGCGCGAGGGAGATCGAGAAGTGTGCCGTACGACGCACCCACCGGCCCCCGCCTGTGCGCGGGAGAGAGTAGTTACGTGGCTCCCAGGACACAGACCAATGACTACGACGCCCGTTCCATCACCGTCCTCGAGGGACTCGAGGCCGTCCGCAAACGCCCCGGTATGTATATCGGGTCCACCGGCGAGCGCGGACTGCACCAGCTGTTCACCGAGGTGGTGGACAACGCCGTCGACGAGGCGCTGGCCGGCTTCTGCGACCGGATCGAGGTCACGGTGCTCGCCGACGGCGGCATGCGGGTGGTCGACAACGGCCGCGGCATCCCGGTCGACAAGCACCCGGTGGAGAAGCGGCCGGCCGTCGAGGTGGTGCTGACCACCCTGCACGCCGGTGGGAAGTTCGACAGCAAGTCCTACGCCGTCTCCGGCGGGCTGCACGGCGTCGGCGTCTCGGTGGTCAACGCGCTGGCGACCCGGCTCGAGGTCGAGATCCACCTGAACGGCTACATCTGGACGCAGTCCTACGCCAACAGCAAGCCGACCGGCCCGGTCCAGCGCGGCGCCACCACCCGCAAGCACGGCACCACGATCACCTTCTGGCCCGACCCGGACATCTTCGAGTCGGTCAACTTCGACTACGTGACGCTGGCCCGCCGGCTGCAGGAGATGGCCTTCCTCAACAAGGGCCTGGCCATCGCGCTGCGCGACGAGCGCACCGATCCCCCGACGGTCGACGAGTGGTGCTACCAGGGCGGCATCACCGACTTCGTCAAGCACCTCAACGCCACCAAGGACGCGATCCACCGGTCGGTGATCAGCTTCGAGGCCGAGGGCAACGGCATCGCCGCCGAGATCGCGATGCAGTGGAACTCGTCGTACTCGGAGTCGGTCTACACGTTCGCCAACACGATCAACACGATCGAGGGCGGCACCCACGAGGAGGGCTTCCGCACCGCGCTCACCTCGGTGGTCAACCGCTACGCCGCGGACAAGAACCTCATCAAGGCCAACGAGGAGCGCCTCACCGGCGACGACATCCGCGAGGGCCTCGCCGCGATCGTGTCGGTGAAGCTCACCAACCCGCAGTTCGAGGGCCAGACCAAGACCAAGCTCGGCAACACCGAGGCCAAGTCGTTCGTGCAGACCACCTGCAACAACTGGCTGGCCGACTGGCTGGAGCGCAACCCGGGCGAGGCCAAGGTGATCATCACCAAGGCCAGCTCGGCGGCCCGGGCCCGGCGCGCCGCGCAGGACGCCCGCAAGCTGGCCCGCCGCAAGGGGCTGCTCGACGTCGGAGCGCTGCCCGGCAAGCTGGCCGACTGCCGCTCGACCAACCCCGGTGAGAGCGAGCTCTACATCGTGGAGGGCGACTCGGCCGGCGGCTCGGCCAAGTCCGGCCGCGACTCGATGTTCCAGGCGATCCTGCCGATCCGCGGCAAGATCATCAACGTCGAGAAGGCCCGCATCGACCGGGTGTTGAAAAACACCGAGGTGCAGGCGCTGATTACCGCGCTCGGCACCGGCATCCACGACGAGTTCGACGTCAGCAAGCTGCGCTACCACAAGATCGTGCTGATGGCCGACGCCGACGTCGACGGCCAGCACATCACCACGCTGCTGCTCACCCTGCTGTTCCGGTTCATGCGCCCGCTGATCGAGGGCGGCTACGTCTACCTCGCCCAGCCGCCGCTCTACAAGATCAAGTGGCTGCGGGCCGACCCGGAGCACGCTTATACCGAGCGGGAGCGCGAGGGCCTGGTGCAGCTCGGCCTGCAGAACGGCAAGAAGCTGCCCAAGGACGACGCGATCCAGCGCTACAAGGGCCTCGGCGAGATGAACGCCAAGGAGCTGTGGGAGACCACGATGGACCCGGCCGCCCGGGTGCTGATGCAGGTCAACCTCGACGACGCCGCCACCGCCGACGAACTCTTCAGCGTGCTGATGGGCGAGGACGTCGAGGCGCGCCGTTCGTTCATCACCCGCAACGCCAAGGACGTCCGCTTCCTCGACATCTGAGCGCACCCGCCAGCTGAGAGACACCGCACGAAAGGTGATCCGTGACCGAGACCACTGTGCCGCCCGGCGGCCAGCCACCTGGGGATCGCACCGAGCCGGTCGACATCCAGGTGGAGATGCAGCGCAGCTACATCGACTACGCGATGTCGGTGATCGTCGGCCGCGCGCTGCCCGAGGTGCGGGACGGGCTCAAGCCGGTCCACCGCCGGGTGCTCTACGGCATGTACGACGCCGGCTTCCGGCCCGACCGCGGCTACGTCAAGTGTTCCCGGGTCGTCGGCGAGGTGATGGGTAACTACCACCCGCACGGTGACTCGGCGATCTACGACACCCTGGTCCGGCTCGCGCAGCCGTGGTCGATGCGGGCGCCGCTGGTCGACGGCCAGGGCAACTTCGGCTCGCCGGGTAACGACCCGGCGGCGGCGATGCGCTACTGCGTCACCGGCGACACGGTCGTCTCGACGCCGTCCGGGCCGGTCGCGATCGCCGAGATGGCGGCCGCCGCGCCGGAGTCGACGGTCGAGCTCGACGCCAAGGTCATCGGCCGGGAGGGCACCGCGGTGCGGGCCACCGCGCTGCACCACTCCGGGTCGCACCCGGTGCTGCGGGTCGAGGCCGGCGGCCGGTCGGTCACCGCCACCGCCAACCACCCGCTGCTGTGCCTGGCGCGTGTCCACAGCGTCCCCACAGTGCTGTGGAAACTGGTCGGCGAGATCGGGCCGGGCGACGTCGTACTCCTGCATCTGGGTGAGCGGAGCACGGGCGAGCTGCCGCTGGAGCTGCCCGACGGCACGGCGTACTACGCCGACAAGGCCCGGCGGGTGCCCGGCGACGGCGACCCGCACGCCTTCCACTTCGCCACGGTGACCGCGGTCACCGACGCCGGCGTGCAGCCGGTCTACAGCCTGCGGGTCGACTCGGCCGACCACGCGTTCATCACCAACGGCTTCGTCAGCCACAACACCGAGTCGCGGCTGTCGCCGTTGGCGATGGAGATGCTGCGGGAGATCGACCAGGAGACGGTCGACTTCCGGCCCAACTACGACGGCCGGACCACCGAGCCCGACATCCTGCCCAGCCGGATTCCCAACCTGCTGGTCAACGGCTCGTCCGGGATCGCGGTCGGCATGGCGACCAACATCCCGCCGCACAATCTGCGCGAGGTCGCCGACGGCGTCAGCTGGGCGCTGGAGCACCCCGAGGCCGCCGACGAGGAGCTGCTCGAGGCGCTGCTGGCGCGGGTGAAGGGCCCCGACTTCCCCACCCACGGCCTGATCGTCGGCCGGGACGGGATCGAGGACGCCTACCGCACCGGCCGCGGGTCGATCCGGATGCGCGCGGTGGTGACGGTCGAGGAGGACACCAAGGGCCGCACCATCCTGGTCGTCACCGAGCTGCCCTACCAGGTCAACCCGGACAACCTCGCCGAGTCGATCGCGCAGATGGTCAAGGACGGCAAGATCGCCGGGATCAGCGACATCAGCGACGAGTCGTCCGACCGGATCGGCCGCCGGCTGGTGATCACGCTGAAGCGCGACGCGGTCGCCAAGGTGGTGCTCAACAACCTCTACAAGCACACCCAGCTGCAGACGACGTTCGGCGCCAACATGCTGGCGCTGGTCGACGGGGTGCCGCGGACGCTGCGGCTCGACCAGTTCGTGCGCTACTACGTGGCGCACCAGATCGAGGTCATCGTCCGGCGGACCCGGTTCCGGCTGCGCAAGGCCGAGGAGCGGGCGCACATCTTGCGGGCGCTGCTCAAGGCGCTCGACCAGCTCGACGCGGTGATCGCGCTGATCCGGGGCAGCGAGTCGGCCGAGGCGGCGCGCGGCGGCCTGATGGAGCTGCTGGAGATCGACGAGATCCAGGCGACCGCGATCCTCGACATGCAGCTGCGCCGGCTGGCCGCACTGGAGCGGCAGCGGATCATCGACGAATACGCCGCGATCGAGGCGGAGATCGCCGAGCTCGAGGCGATCCTGGCCAGTGAGGCGCGGCAGCGCGAGATCGTGCGTGACGAGCTGGCCGAGATCGTGGAGAAGTACGGCGACGACCGGCGTACCCGGCTGGTGGCCTACGACGGCGACATGTCGATGGAGGACCTGGTCGCCGAGGAGGACGTGGTCGTCACGATCACGCGCACCGGCTACGCCAAGCGCACCAAGACCGACCTCTACCGGTCGCAGCGGCGCGGCGGCAAGGGCGTGCAGGGGGCGA
>CAWINQ010000007.1:0-84561 GCA_963837545.1 uncultured Actinomycetota bacterium
GATAAAGGCGACCACCGACAATTCACCGGGCCCGGAAACCCCTACCACCCAAGAACTTTCCGTCACCCGCCGATCGCGTTGCGGTACAGCCCAGCGGGTCAGATTTCGGCGACAGGCCGTCCGACGATCATGGAGGGAAGCAGGTCCCCCTCGAAGGTCTGAGCGGTTTGCGGATCCAGCTGCGCGCCGAGCCCGTCCAGAACCCGGGTGAAGAACGAGCGTGCCGCCACAGCAAACACGACGTCGGCGATTTCGGCGTCGGAGAGCCCGACCTCACGCAGGCGGTCGACATCCGACTGCTCCACCGACGCGGCATCCGCAGCGACCTTGGCGGCGAACTGATAGATCGCCCGGTCCCGCGGCGGCAGGGCTTCGCCGTCCGGGGCCTGTGCGATGAGGTGCAGAGTCGGCTCGTCCGAGCAGGCGTCGCGAAGGAACTTCGAATGCGCGGCGGTGCAGTACGTCGAGCGAAGGGTGCGGGCAGCCGCGATCGTGGCGAGTTCGAAGCGGCGGCGGTCCATGCCCTGCCGGATCGTGCCGTTGAGCGTGTTCCACGCTTCGCCCACGGCGGGACGGTGCGAGAACACCCCCGCATAGTTGGGGAGAAAGCCCCATGCCTCGCGCTGTTGCTGGTAATACGCCGCGACAGGTCCGGTTGCCGCATTCTCGCCGACCGCCTCAATGAACATGGCACCAGGATGACGCACGGCCGCCCGCCTAGCCAGGGCTTCTCCCACGTCGCCCGGTCACGACGACATGGCGACCGTGGCCGGGCCGGCTCGGCCGGCAACGTCCCGCGCCGGCCGCATCACGTCGTAGTCACGAACCCGGATCCGCTCGTCGTGCCGACCCTGACAGTTGGAGGGTCATCGATCGCATCTCCGGATACTCTGAGATGAGCCGCATCTGCGGTACGGGCACCATGACGAACGACGGCGCCCGGCCATCCGGCCACCGGAAGGAACGCCGATGCCCGATGTGGAGATCAAAAGGAAGGTCCGGCTGTCGCGAGCGGAAGCCGGCCGGCGTCTGATTGCTCTGGGCGAGGCGCTTTCGGGAGGGCCGAAGTCCGAGATGGACTTCGACGGGGATTCGATCCGCTACACCGTGGCCGACAATCTGGAGTGGGAATTCGAGCTCGAGGTCGACGGCGACGAGACGGAGCTCGAGATCGAGATGAAGTGGACAGATTCCCCGGCCACCAAATCGTCGAGCAAGACCCCCAGCAATTCCGGTCGGGCGAAGGCGAGCAAGCGCCGCACACGGACCTGAAAGACGCGGACCGCAGTCGATGTCAGTGAAGTAGCGCAACTCGGCCGCCGTGAGTTCCCGCTTCGCGGTCAGGAAGCGGTACCACCGGCTTTGACTGCTCAGCCGAGCGAACCCGTCCGCAAGCAGCGGCGCGTCCGTGGCTCGGATCGGCCGGATCAGCATCGGAGCGCCGTCGCGGAGGGAGACGCGTTCCCCGTCGGCCGGGTTCCGGCGGTGTTGCGCGGGATCCTGCGCACCGATGACCGCCGGAGCGCAGTCGTTGATCATGGTCATCGTCTCTCCTTGCCGCCGGTTTCGTACGGCCGTCTGGGGCCGAACTCCACCCTCGCGGACGAGCGACGGCTCCCGCATCGGTGGCGGGCACGGATTCCCGGCTCAGTGGTCGGTCCGTGACCGCCACTCACTGCCGGGCGGCGGACGCTGCTCCGGCCGTCATAACCGAGCTTCCTGTCTTGGCCTGGTCGCTGGCCCGGCCGTGGGCGCGCCAGCCGCCGCCGTCGGGGATCCGGCCGACCTTCTTCACGTCCAGGTGCGCCATGTGCCCCGGCCAGCGGGCGGTGATCTTGCCCGGCTTGCGGTTGGTCTCACCGCACGGGTCGAGGAACCGGCGCTGTCCGAGCCCGAGCCGGCCCAGATGCCGGGTCACGGTGCGCCGGTCGATCCGGTAGCCAGCCTCGGCCAGCTCGTGGCTGATCCGGGCCGCGGACCACTTCTTCTCCCGCCGCCAGGTCTCGATCTCCGCGATCACCTCGGCGGGGGTCGCGGCCGGGCTCTCGTGTGGCGCCGACGAGCGGTCGTGCAGGCCGAGGACGCCGTGGCGGCGCCACCGGTTGACCCACTTCGAGGCGCACCCGCGGGAGATACCCATCTCCGCCGCGACGTGGGCGATCGGCCGGTGCCGGCAGCGTTCGACCAGCCGACACCGACCTTCATAGGACAACGGGGCATACGGTGCAACTAGCGATGGCTCGCGGTATAGCCCGCCGCCATCTCGCGCAGCACCCGGTGGCTGTCCGGGCCAGATCCCGCTCCGGGCAGCCATTCCTTGCGGATCTTCGCCACCGACGTGTAGTTCGTGTCGCACACGTTGGCGAGCGGAGACTCGACAGCCTGCGTGACCAACTGGTAGGCGTCGAGCTCAGAGAGCCCGTAGTCCCGCGCGACCCACCGGATCAGGTCTACCTGGGCGATGCGGAACGCGTCCTCGAGCGGGCGGGCCGAGCCGGCGGACATGATGTGGGTGTCGGATTCGAACCGTGGCCACGGCGTCGCCAGGCCCTTGATCAGCTCGACGATGACGACGGAGTTCATCGCGCACTCCACCGCGACACCGCAGGTCTCCCCCTCACCCTGCCGCGCATGGCCGTCACCCAGACTCAGCTGAGCCCCCTCGACGTTGACGCCCAGATAGCAGGTCACGCCGGCGCGCACCTCGGGTGAGTCCATGTTGCCGCCGTACGCATCGGGCACGAGCGCCGACCGCACCTCGAGATTGGCCGGAGCGACGCCGACCGTCCCGTGCATCGGGTCCATCGGCAGCTCGACCTGCACGTCGCTGTCCCGCGCCGAGAAGAGGCAGGTACGACGGGCCCGGTCCAGCTGCCACATCCACACGACCTCGGGCAGCGGAGGTTGCAGGGTGGCGGTCAGATGCGTCGAGGTCAGCGCGCCGAAGAGCGGCACCGTCGTCGACACGGCCCAGTCACGGGCCGGTTCGATCGACACGAAGTGCACGGCCACGGTGTCGCCGGGCTCGGCGCCCTCGACGTGGAAGGGCCCCGTCTGCGGGTTCAGGAACGGGAACTCGCACACCTCGGAGACCAGGTCGCCGGCCGATTTCACCCGACCGGCGAAGGCGTCCTCGGTGTAGACCTCCAGAACCGTGCCCGGCTGGATGCGGGCGACGGGTGCCACACCGCCGAATGTCCAGGCCCATTCGCCCGGAGCCGGTGTCACCGACAACACGGGAAGGTCGGCACTCATGCGGTCCTCCGCTCCGCGGCCTCGAGGTCGGTCGCATCGTCGAGTATCGCGCGGGCGGTCCGCGTGTTGGGGACGAGGGGATCCGCGCACAGTGCCTGGATCGCCGTGGTGCGGTCTCCGGTCACCGCGGCCTGCACGGTCAGCTCCTGCTGCATGACACGCGCGGTGAGAACGCCGGCGATCGCCTCGGGCAACGCGCCGACCGCCAGGCCGGTCACCCCGGCCGCACCGATCACCGCCGGCACCTCGACCACCGCGTCGGGCGGCAGGTTGGCGATCGCCCCGTGGTTGGGCACGTTGACCGCAAGCTCGACCATGTCGCGTCCGGTGAGCAGCGCCTCGGCGATGGCGACCACCCGCTCGCCCTCCTGATTGTGCCCGTCGATCGGCCGCTGCCCGTCGGCCTGCTCGTGCAGCCGGTCCCACAGCGTGCTCTTCTCCCCGATGTACTCCCGCGTCATGTCCAGCCCACCCTGCAGGCCCCACGGCAGGACGTCGTCGGGCCCGCCGTCGGTCAGATACCACGGGAAGAACTCGGCCACGTGCCGGTCCCCCGGCGCCGGGTAGTACCCGTACGTCGAGAGCAGATCGGCGGACACCGCCTGGTACAGCCCTTCGCTGCGCGACTCCACGGCACCGGGTCCGCCGGACGCCTGCCCGGCGAGCTCACGCAGCCTCGGATACAGGTCGTCGGTGCCGTGCCGGATGTCGAGCAGCCAGCAGAGGTGGTTGAGGCCCGCGAACACGGTGTGGACCTCGCCCGGCGGGAATCCGAGGCCCCGGGCGAGTGCCGAGCGGGTGTGCATCGTCCCGTGGCACAGGCCGATCGTGCGTACCGGCGTTTCGCGGGTGATCGCCCGCACGTTGGCCGTCAGCGGGTTGGTGTAGTTGACCAGCCAGGCCCGCGGCGCCAGATCCGCGACGTCGGCGGCGATGCCGAGCAGCTCGGGGACGTGCCGGAGTGCGCGCAGCACACCGCCGGGACCGACCGTGTCGCCGACGGTCTGCCGGATCCCGTACGCCGCAGGGATGTCGAGGTCCGCCCGCCATCCCTCGGCACCACCCACCGCGATCGTCGTCGTCACCAGGTCGGCGCCGGGCAGGGCCTCGCGTGGGTCGACGTGCGCTTCGACCTGCATCGCCGAGCCGTGGTGCGCCGCGATCCGCCGGCCGAGCCGGGCCATCGTCTCCGCGGCATCCGGGTCGAGGTCGACGAGGTGGATCGTCGCGTCGTCGAAGACCCGCGACGCGGCGAGATCGGACAGCAGACCGGGAGTGAATACCGTGCTTCCCGCCCCGACGAGTACGACGCTGCGGCTGGTCATGCCGGTCCCGTGGGCAGGGCACTCACCCGCGACCGCAGCGTCGCGGCGGCGCGCTGCGCCTCGGCTGCGCCCGGCTGGCTACCGGTGCCGCCCACGCCGCGCGTCGACAGTGACCCGCAGGCGCAGCCCAGCGCCAGAGCGTCCTCCCATGACGCACCGGCCAGGTAGGCACCCAGGAATCCGGCGGTGAAGGTGTCACCGGCGCCGACGGTGTCCACCGGGTCGATCTCGAGTGACGGCGCGTGGATCCCCTCCCCGCCACGCATCGCGGATGCCCCGTCCGCACCCTGCTTGACCACCACCGTCGTACCACCGGACGACAGATGCCGCATCGCCTGCACGAGATCGTCGTTCTTGGCGATGGCCGTCGCCTCGGCGGCATTGACGAAGAGGATGTCGGTCCACTCGAGGAGCTCGAGGATCCCGTCCCATCGGCCGGTCGGGTCCCAGTTGGGGTCGACGGAGGTGGTCGTGCCGGCCGCCCGCGCGGCCGCGAAGAGGTCGGGAAGACCGGGCCGCAATGCGGTCTGCAGGTAATAAGCGCCCACGTGGAGGTGGCGGGAACTCGACACCAGCGCCGCGGGCACGTCATCGGCGTGCAGCCGGTCGATGGTGCCCGCAGCGGTCAGTATCGCCCGGTCGCCGGGGCGCACCAGCGCGATCGTCATCCCGGTCGGCACCGTCGGGTCCATGATGAAGCAGCCGACGTCGACGCCGTAACTGCCCACCTCGTCGAGGAGGTAGTTGCCGAGCGGGTCGTTCCCGACCCGCGCCACCATCGCCGTGGAAACCCCCAACCGGCCGGCAGCGCACGCGGTGATCGACGATGAACCGCCGATCGTCAGCGTCGCCGCATCGACCATCTTCTCCACGTCACCGAAGACCGGTGTCACGTCCGGCCCGGTCACGATCACGTCGACGTTGCAGTCACCGACGACGAGCAGGTCCGCGCTCACTTGACACTTCCGGTCAACAGGCCGCTGACGATGTAGCGGTTGAGGACGAGTGCGATCAGCGCCGGTACGGCGATCGCGAGGACGCCGGCGGCGTCGAGCAGGGTCACCGGAATCGTGTGCCGTGCCTGCAGCGACGTGATCACCACCGTCAACGGCTGCGTGGACGAGTCACTGGAGAGTACCAACGGGAAGAGGAACTGCGCCCATGCGGCGAGGAAGGTGATGATCGTCGTGGAGATGACGCCCGGTCGGGCGATCGGCAGCACCACGCGCCAGAGGACCTGCAGCCGGGTCGCCCCGTCCACCAGGCCCGCCTCCTCGAGCGAGCGCGGCAGGCTGGAGAAGTAGTTGTAGAGGATCCAGGTCGCCAGCGGCAGGAAGCCGGAGATGTAGACGAGCACGATGCCGGCGTAGGTGTTGACCAGCCCGAGGTCGGTCATGATCTTGTACAGCGGGATCAGGGTCGTGTACGCCGGGAACGCCATCGTCACCAGGACGGCGTAGAAGAGCACCCGGCCGAACCGGAAGGTCATCCGCGCGAACGCGTACGCCGCGAGGACGGCGACCGCGACGGTCAGGATCGTGGCCGCACCGCACTCCACGAAGATGTTGAGGATCGACCGGCGGATCTGGCTGGTGAGGTCCGAGGATTGACCCCCGAACCCGAGCAGCGCCGCGTAGTTGTGCAGGGTCGGGTGCGGCGGGACGTAGTTCGACGGCTTGGCCGAGGCGTCCACGTCGCGCTGCAGGCTGGTGTTGACCGCCCAGTAGATCGGAAGCAGCGACCACACCAGGATGAAGCCGACGCCGATCCACCGGACCGCCGGGTTGCTTCGTCGCATCAGAACTCCACCCGCCGGTAGACCAGCCGGACGATGCCGAGCGAGAGCAGCATGGTCGCGATGGTGATGAACAAGGACAGCGCGTAGCCGGCGCCGAAGTCGAGGTTCTGGAAGCTCACGAAGTAGGTCTGCATCATCAGCGAGGTGCCGGTCGATGCCGCGCCATTGAGCACATACGGCTGGTCGAAGACGTTGAGCGTCGCGACCAGCGCCTGCACCATGGCGATCGCGATGCCGGGCCGGGCCAGCGGCAGCGTCACCCGGCGGATCTGTCCCCAGGCGCCGCACCCGTCGAGCCGCGCGGCCTCGTAGAGCTCACCGGGGATGATCTGCAGCACTGCCAGGATCAGCAACACGGACAGCGGCGTGATCTGCCAGACCTGCACCAACTCGATGAGCGCGATGGTCAGCAGCCGGTGCGGGCCGAGGAAGACCGAGTAGCCGCCCGTGATGTGCAGACTGGTGAGGATGCTGTTGAGCAGCCCGGTGTTGGCGTCGTAGATCCCGGACCACACCAGGCCCTCCACCACACCGGGCAGCGCCCAGGGCAGGATCAGGACGGCGATGACGACCGACCGGCCCCGGAAGGGCGCCTGCAGGATGAGCGCCATGACGATGCCGATGACGGTGGACAGCGCCACGCCGATCACGACGTAGAGCGCGGTGTTGCCCAGCGCGCTGCGGACTTCCGGGGTGTCGAGCAGCGCCCGGAAGTTTCCCAGGCCCAGGAAGCGGGTGGGCGGGTCGAGTGCGCTGACCCGGAAGAACGCCTCGACGGCGGTGAAAACCGCCGGGACGAGGGCCAGCCCGATGATGACCACCGCAAGGGGTAGCACCAGCCAGTAGGGCAGCAGGTCGACATGCCGACGTCGACGGCGCGGTGAAGCGAGCGGTGTCGGCGTCGACGTCTGTGTGGTGGACGCGAGATTGGTCATCGGGACGGTCCCGTCGCTCGTCGGCTCATGCCTTGCCCCGCAGTCGTTTGACCGTCTCGGCGATCGCGCCGACGGCCTGGTCGACCGATTCCTGGCCGACCGCGGCGCTGTGGATGTTGGTGTAGACCGAGTTGCTGAACTGCGAGTACCACGGCGGCTGGGCGCCCGGGAACGCCGGATGGGCGCCGTGGGTCAGCAGATCGATGACCTGCTTGCCCTGCGGGAGCTTGCCGTGGGCGGCGAGCATCCTCAGCGCGGTGAGCCGCGCGGGGAAGGCGAATCCTTCGATGGCCTGACTCGGCCCGTGCAGGCCGGCGAAGTCGGCCTGGTTCTCCGGCGCGATGAACCACTTGATGAATTCGGCTGCAGCCTTGGGGTATTTCGCGGTGCGTGGGATCCCGATGCCGTCGGGGTTGTTGACGTTGCCGGCCGGTCGGTCGACACCCGGCGTCCTGAGGTAGGTGACCTGCTTCGTCACACTCGAGGAGGCAGGGACGTCGTAGAGCGTGCCGATGCTGCCCGAGTAGTCGCCGAAGGTGCTTGCCACGCGGCCCTTCGCCATCAGCGTCTGCTCGCCCTCGCCGTCGGTCACGTCGATGTTGCCGGGCGGCACGAGGCCCTGCTTGATCGCGTCGATCATCCATTTCATCGCCCGGTACCCGGCCGAGCTCGGGGCGGTGAACTGCGGCTGGTAGTTCTTGTCCAGGACCTGGCCACCGAAGGCGTTGGTCACCTCGTACCAGTAGGTCGACAGGCCCTCCGCCGCGGAGAACGGGATGTTGAGCGGATGGGCGACCGTTCCGCTGGACTTCACCTTCCGCAGGTCGTCGGTGTACTGACCGATGGTCGTGGGCATCGTCGAGATGCCCGCCTTCTTGAAGAGCTTGGTGTTGACGGTCGTCACGAGGAACGACGTGTCGTACGGGATTCCGATGACCTTCTTGTCGACGATGAACGACGACAGCTGCGGCATGTCGCGCGCGAAGCGCTTGGTGTCGACGTACTTGTTCATCGGGTAGAACCAGCCGGTCACGTTGAACTCGCCGACCCGGGACCAGTCGACGTCGGTGGCGTCGGCAAAGAAGGTCTTCGAGGTGGCGGCCGCGGAGATCTTGGTCTGCAGGCTGTCCCAGTCGAGCTGCACCCAGCGGACCTTGATCCCGGTCTGCCGGGTGAACGCCGCCAGCGCGGCCTTGCCGGGTGGCGGGCCGGCGAGCGCGACCGTGATCGTTGCACCACGCGTCCTGTTCGACGGGGTGATCCGGGCGCAGCCCGCGACCACCGCGGCGACGAGCAGCAGTGCGCCCACGGCGGCCGCGGCCCGGCGTACCGGTCTCGTCCTCATCGCCTGCCTCGCTCCCTGCCGGTCGGACCGGACTGTGCTAGCGGGACTGCTCAGCCGGGTGACGCCGGAGTGCGGATTGGCTGCGTACTTCCTGCGCGTAGTAGCTCACCGCGCGGACTATAGGTAGCCCGTACCGGTCGGTCAATCCGCGATCCGGGTGCTATAAGGCCAGGTAATACGGTGTCTACCCAGCCGCGCAGGAATCGCGGAAATGTTGCGCGCACCGCGCAGTCTGACCCGCGGCGGCTACAGTCGGTGCGTGCGGCGTACGGAACGGATGAGTCAGATACTCGACCGGTTGCTGGTCGACGGCAGCCTCGACGTCGACCAACTCGCCAAGAGCTTCGGGGTCTCCTGCTCGACGATCCGCCGGGATCTGAGCGCGTTGGAGACCCAGCGGCTGCTCGTGCGCACCCGCGGCGGCGCGCAGACCCACTCGGCGTTCAACGACCTGCCGCTGCGGTTCAAGGTCGGTCAGATGCTCGAGGAGAAGCGGCGGATCGCCCGCAAGGCGCGGGAGCTGCTCGCCGACGCCCGGGTCGTCGGCATGACCGGCGGCACGACGACCACCGAGTTCGCCCGCACCCTGGTCGACACCGACCTCACCGTCGTCACCAACGCGCTCAACATCGCGGTCGACCTGCTGGCCGCCCGCAGCATCCGGGTGTTCATCGTCGGCGGCGAGGCCCGCAACAGCTCCTACGAGACCATCGGGCCGACCGCCGAGGACCAGCTCACCGGCTACAACATCGATCTGGCGGTGCTCGGCGTCGACGGGATCGACCTGCGGGCCGGCTGCACCGTCTACGACTCGCTCGGCTCGCGCACCACGACCGCGTTGGCCCGCCAGGCACGCCGGACCGTGGTCGTCGCCGACGGCACGAAGATCGGCAAGGTCGCGTTCGCGACCGTCTTCCCGCTCGACCAGATCGACACGCTGATCACCGACCGCTCCGCGCCGGCGGACGCCCTCGACGCGATCCGTGGGGTGCTGCCACAGTTGTTGGTTGTCTGAGCCGACCGCCTCGCCGGAAGGGCACCGCAGTGACACAGCACGTCATCGAGCCGACGCCGGAGACGGCGCAGGACGTCTTCTCCCGCGACATCAAACCCGTCCTGGCGATCGACCCCGGCGACACCGTCGTCGTCGGCACCCTCGACGCGCACGGGAACCTGCAGCGCCCCGGCCCCTCCGGCCCGCAGGGGGACCGACTGCTGCCGGACGCGCGCGGGCACTGCCTGTGCGGACCGATATCGGTCCGGGGCGCGCGGCCGGGGATGCATCTCGCCGTGCACCTCGCCGGCATCCGGCCCGGCGCGTGGGGATGGACCGTCGCCGGCCGCAAGGACAACTGGCTCAACCGCCGACTCGGGCTCTCCCCGGCGGATGCGGCCATGATCCGGTGGGATCTCGACCCGGACACCGCCCTGGGGACGAGTCATCTGGGCCATGTCGTCGACCTGAACCCCTTCCTCGGCGTCGTCGGACTGGCGCCGGCTGAGCCGGGCGAGCACTCCACCATTCCGCCCCGCCCGTGCGGCGGCAACATCGACTGCAAGGACCTCGTCGCCGGGAGCACGCTGTTCCTGCCGGTCGAGGTGCCCGAGGCGCTGCTCTCGGTCGGGGACGGTCACGCCGCCCAGGGCGACGGAGAGGTCTCCGGGACGGCCATCGAATGCCCGATGACCACCGAACTGCAGGTGGACCTGGTGACCGACGCGCCGCTCCCGGTCATTCACGCGGCCACGCCCACCAGCCGGATCACGTTCGGGTTCGACGAGAACCTCAACGAGGCGATGGCGGCCGCTCTCGACGCCATGGTGGCGTGGCTGCAGTCCGACACCGGACTGGGTCGGCCGCAGGCGCTGGCTCTCGCCAGCGTCGTGGTGGACCTGCGGGTGACCCAGGTGGCCAACGACGTCTGGGGCGTGCACGCCGTACTCCTGGACAATGCCGTCCGGGCGACGACATCCGGCTGACCTACCCAGCCAACTGGGAGAGACCCTTCTTCAGGTCATCGGCGTTCATGACGGGCGATATGTCGAGCTTCGCGTTCAACTGCGAGAAGAGCGGCTCGAGGACCGACGGCAACTGCCACGAGTCGGTCATGTCGAAGACGAAATAGGCCGCGCGGTCACCGTCCAGCGGCCCGAAATATGCCGCCTCCGGATGGAGGACCTCCATCACCTTCTCCAGACCCCGCGGCAGGCTGCCGTCCGCGATGCCGGCGTTGGCCGCCTGCGTCTCCATCCGTACCCGCAGCATCATCCGCATGTTCGATCCCCCGTCCCCCGCCGGCCCGGACGCCGACGTTGCCCCGAGCATCCCGCGTCACCGGGAACGCCGCGGGCCGATTGCCGAAGACCACCCATTCCGCGTCAACGGACTGGACAACCGGGGCCGCCGCAAGGACGATCGACGGTCGTGTTCCTGCACACCGCCGACCCCCAGCTCGATCTGGCCTTCCGCATCGCCATCGGCGACATCAGGGGGAACGTCGCCCCCTACCAGGCCGGTCTGCTGACCGAGCCGCGCCCGGTGCTGATGGCCGGACTCGACTACGACACACCCTGGACCCGCGACGCCGCCTTCCACGCATGGAACGGCGCGCCGCTGCTCCTCCCCGAGGTCACCCGCGACACCCTGCTGTCGGTGCTGGACCGTGACGGTGACCGGGTCGTCATCGGCGGCCAGTACTGGGACGCGATCATCTGGGCGGTCGGAGCCTGGTCGCACTACCTCGCCACGGGCGACCGCGAATTCCTGTCACTCGGATTGGACGCCGTGCGCCACACTCTGGCCCGGCGCGAGGTGGACGAATTCGACGAGCAGATCGGGCTCTTCCGCGGGCCGGCCTGCTACGGCGACGGCGTCGCCGCGTACCCCGACCACTACGCCGGTCCCGGCGCGTCCAGCGGGATCCTCGCCTGGCCGTCCGCGCACCCGGGGCAGAGGACTGCTGCCGGTTACGGGATCCCGATGCACGCGCTGTCGACCAACTGCCTCTACTACCGGGCCTACGTGCTGGCCGACACGATGGCGGGTGCTCTCGACCGGGAGCCGGATCCCGAGTGGTCCGGGCGCGCACAGCGCCTGCGCGCCGCGATCAACCGGCACTTCTGGGACTCCGCCGCGAAGCAGTACCGCTACCTGGTCGACCCCCTCGGCGACTGCGATCATCAGGAAGCCCTCGGCAACGCGCTGAGCGTGCTCTTCGGGATCGCCGACGATGCGCGGGCGGTGCTCGACGGACAGCCGACCACACCGGCGGGTGTGCCGTGCGTCTGGCCCACCTTCCCGCGCTACGACGAGCCGGCAGGTTCGGCGTACGGCCGGCACAGCGGCACCGTGTGGCCGCATATCCAGTCCCTGTGGGCCGAGGCCTGCGTCGCCCAGGACCGGGTCGGTGCCGCCCACCGCGAGCTTCGGACCCTGGCCGCGCACGCCTGCCGGGACGCGCAGTTCGCCGAGATCTACCACCCGGTCACCGGACTCCCCTACGGCGGACGCCAGGAGCAGGGTGCCGCCGGGATCATCGAATGGCCGTCGTGCCGCCGCCAGACCTGGAGCGCCACCGGCTATCTGCGGATGGTCCTGACCTCACTCCTCGGGCTGCGGATGGAGCCGGACCGCATCACCGTGTCCCCGACGCTTCCTCCCGACCTCGACCGGGTCGTCCTCGCCGGACTGCGCTACCGGGACGCGACCTGGGACATCGACGTCGGCATCGACGCGGCGCCGGCCGTCCTCATCGACGGCCAGCCGGTCGGCGAGGCGAGCATCCCGGAACGACTCGGCGGACACCACACGCTCGTCGTCCCGATCGGCGCCGACGAAGTTGCCGCGCAGTGACTTCCTGGAAATGGGACGCGAGCCTGTTCGACGGAGCCGCCCGTTACTACGAGCAGGGTCGGCTCCCCTACGCCGAGGGTCTCGCGGACGCCGTCCGCGAGGCCGTGGGCGCGGACGGGGCGGGTCGGCTGCTGGACGTGGGCTGCGGACCCGGGTCGATCGCACTGCGCCTGGCCGGCCTTTACCGCGACGTGGTGGGACTCGACCCCGACCCGGGGATGCTGCGCGAAGCCCGCCGGTTGGCTGCCGAACGGCGCATCACCAATGCGGCCTTCGTACAGGCCCGGGCCGAGGACCCACCCGGCGGCCTCGGCCGCTTCGACACCGTCACCTTCGCGAGCTCCTTCCACTGGATGCGACGCGAAATCGTGGCGGACACGGTGCGAACATTGCTCACCGCAGGCGGCGCCGTCGTCCACGTCGACACCGTGGCCGGGCCGCCGGACCAGCCGACCGACCGATACCCGCCGCCGCCGCGGGAGGCGATCCGAGATCTCATCCGCCGCTATCTCGGCGCCGAACGGCGTGCCGGGCAGAGCACCGGGTTCGTCTCCCCCGGCAACGAGGAGGCGGTCTGGGCCGCCGCCGGCTACGACGGTCCCGATATCGTGCAGGTCCCCGATGGCCGAATTCTGGACCGCAGTGTCGACGACGTGGTCGCCGGGACGCTGTCGATGTCGTCCTCGGCACCGCATCTGTTCGGCGACCGGCTCGAATCCTTTGAAAGCGACCTGCGCGCGATCCTCCAGGGCGCCTCGCCGGCGGGCTTCTTCACCGTCGCTCTCGCCGACAACCGGCTGCGGATCTGGCGCGTGCATCAGCGGTAGGCGATCCGCCGGGGCGTCCGCGGACGACCGCGTGATGTCGGCGGGTCACCGGTCTGCGAGCCGGTCGATGATCCCCTGGGCACACTCCTGCGGCGTCGTCCTCGTCGTGTCGACCTCCAGGTCGTAGTGCATGCCGTCGTGGACGGCGGACGCCTGCGACTCGGCCATGCCGCGCGGGCGATCAGGGCGGAGGGCTTCGCGCGCGACGGCGACGTCGAGGTCGCACCGTACGCCGACCCAGGTCACCGCCAGGCCGCCGAGCGCGGACTCCAGCCGCTTCTGCCCCGTCCCGCCACCGAGGAAGACCTCATCGACGATCACGCCGACCCCACTGCGTGCGATCGCGGCGAGGCCCTGATACCAGCCGTCCTCGAGGCGCCGGAACCCCTCGTCGACGGTGACGACGCCGTCGTCGGCGATGGCGATGCCCTCCTGCCCGCTCGACGCCGGCGGCAGCGCGTCGACGAACGTGTCGACGCCGAACGACAGGAACGGCCGCGGCAGGAGAGCCTGCAGCGCCCGGGCGATCGCCGACTTGCCGGAACTCGAAGCGCCGTTCAGGACGATGACGTCAATGGCCACGCAGGCAGACTAGCCACGCGGACGGGAGCAGCCGGGCCGCTGCCGTCGTTGCCGGACCCCGGGCGGCGAGGTTCACTGGGAGCAGGGTGCCGATCCGGCGCCGGGCGGGGGCCCTGCATGTATGAGGACGCCGAACCGATCTCCTCCCGGGGTGTCCCGAACGGCGTCCCGATGCTGACCTCGTCCGGCCGGGAGTTCGGTCGGCTGGACCGCGTGCTGGAGATCCCGGCGGAGGATCTCTTCCACGGCATGGTGGTCAGGACGAAGGCCGGCCCCCGATTCGTGGACCGCGACCAGATCGCGGACATCACCACGCGCTTCGTACAGTGCGACCTCGACGAGTTCCGCCGCCCGCGCTGGAAGAGGGAGCGCTGACCGTCGTCACCGCTCCGCGAGGGTGATGCCCAGCCGGCGACGGAGATGGTCGCGCGCCGCCCGCTCGAGGGCTTCCGGCCACCGGCATCCGGCGTGGCTGCTCATGTCCCGCGCCAGCGGCAGGAACGCCTCGGCGCAGGCGACGTGCCCGGCAATGACCGACTCGCGCGTGGCCGCGACCGGCGGCAGGGAGCGAAGAGTGGCGTAGCCGCCGGCGTCCAACTGGCTCGACAGGCGCAGCGCCCCGCGGCGCTCCTCGGCGGGCACGTCCTCGGCCATCAGATCGATCAGCAGGTCACGGAGCAGCCCCGCGCCACTGGCTGCCGCCACGTAGTCCTCGCGGCCGACGACCACGGGCAGGAGGCCGAGGACCCGGAGGAACTCGGTGACGAGTCGATCCACCGTGGCCGGCGACGGCGGCGTCGGTTTCCCGCCCGGGCGGAGCTGCGCCGCGAGTCCCGCCCGGTCGAACAGGAGCCGGTGGGTGCGCGCGGTCCTGGTCGGGACGTCGTCGGGGACTCCGATCGCGAGATCGAACCGGTTCCATTCGCTGTCGACGTGCGTGAGGACCACCGTGCGGCCGAAGTCGACTCGCCGTTCGAGCACCAGGTCGGTGATCTGCCGGGCGGCCGCCGGCCAGTCGGCGGCGACGGCGTCGACGTCGGTGTCGGCCACCACGATCCAGTAGTCGAGGTCGCTGTAGTCGTCCTCGTCGCCGCGCCCGAAGCTGCCCGTCAGCCAGGCCGCCAGGACTCGGGCGTCGGCGCGCAGTGTCTCCAGGATGCGCTGGTGCAACGCGTCACGATCCACCATGTCCTCCGGAGCTACTCGATGTCCCGCGGACGCGAAGGCTACGGGAGATCAGCGATCGCTTCGTAAATCGCTGAACTGATTGACAGCCCACCGCCCGGCCAGGACATTCACGAAATGTAGGCGCTGTCGCACCGCGAGTAACCAGCGCGGACCGCGCAGCGCATCACCCTGACACGGAGGCGCGTCATGCTCAGAAGGATCGTGATCCCGGTCGCCGCACTCATCGTCATCGCCGGAGTGTCGGTCGGCGTCAGCGCCGCCAGCTCTCCCGCCACGACCAGCGACGGCGTGACCACCAGCGCGTCGGGCGCGCGGGTGCTCCGGCTCGTCGGCTTCCAGGCGTGGAAGACCTCCGTCCCCGTCCCCCGCCAGAATCCGAATCAGGACCGGCTGCCCGGCGACCAGCAGCTGATGGTCCAGAACGTGAAGTCCCGGGCCACCGGCAATCTCGTGGCCCACGCCCTGATCCACTGCCAGATGTTCCGGAAAGACTCCCTGTGCGAAATCACCTTCGTCTTCCCGAACGGGCAGATCACCGGCGCCGGCAAGGTGCCGATGGACACGAACACCCACCCCTTCATCGTGCCGGTCACCGGTGGCAGCGGACCCTTCCAGAACGCCCGCGGTCAGGTGGTGATCAACAACTCCAGCACCAGGAACAGCACCAACGAGACCATCTACCTGCTGCCCTGAGCCCGTTGCCACCCGCCTTGATCAAGAGGGGATCCGTACGGCGTTTCGCACGCAGATCCCCTCTTGATCATGGTTGAGGGAGGGCATGCCACCCGCCGCGACGGCGGCGGCGAAGTCGCCGGCAGGGCCGCCCATGCTCAGCCGCCCAGCGGCAGCGAACCCCCGGGCTCGAGCCAGTCGAAGACGCACTCGGATCCACTGATCCGCCACCGCCGTGGTGCCGTGGTGGTGAGCCAGTCGGTCGGCTCCACGCCGCCGGGTTCGCCGCCGTCCAGGGCGATCTTCAGCGCGGCGCGCAGGTCGGCGTCGGTCGCCGCCGTCCGCGCCTGCGGGTCGACCGAGACGAACAGCGCGGTCCCCGACCTGGCGACGAGGTCGAGGAACTGCCGGTTCTTCTCCCACGGCGTCACCGGGGTGCAGGGCACGCAGTCGGCGTCGGCGGTGAAGAACGTGCCGTGCTGAGCCAGCCGGAAGGCGAGGGTGTTGACCCCCATGCGGCGGGTGCGTTCCCACTGTCGGCCCGACGTGTCGTCGCCGGTCCGCTGCACCTCGACGAGACCGGCCGCCAGGTGCCCGACCGTGTTGCACCCGATGATCGCGGCGTCACCGGCCGCCGCACGGATGCTGCGGTAGAAGCCGAGGAGCACCTCGGCGTTGGTGAGCGATCGGTCGGCCCAGTTCCAGCCCGGCTCGGTCAGGTCCATGCTCATCCGGGGCCCGAACCGGCCGAAGGCGTCGTACGTCGAGAAGTCGTGCTTGATCAGCTCGAAGCCCCACCCGCGGATCCGTTCGACATCGGTGCGGATGCCCGCCAGGTTGTCCGGGATGGTCAGGTCGAGCGGAAGCTCCCGTGCGGTGCGAGGTCCGGCCCGGAGCCGGCGCTCGTCGTCGACGAAGGACAGCGCCGCGGGGCGCATCCAGATACCGGGGCGGGCGCCGCGGACCGCGATCGACGCCGCGAGCCCCGGCATGTCGTCGAAGACTCCCGCAAGTCCCTGCTCCCACGGGCCGCCCGGGCAGACCCCGCCGGCGCTCCAGCCCGCATCGACGACGGCGTACGGCCGGACCGGGTGCCCACCCGCCAACGAGACGATCACCTCGGCGTCGCGGAGCAGATGCTCCGGCGTGAAGTCCCGGCCGTAGGCGTAGTACCAGTTGTTGCAGCCGACGACCGGGTCGGGCGACGGAAGCGGATCGGTGCACATCGCGGCGCACAGCCGCCGTTGCACCGCGAACGGCGTCTCTGCGGCGGCGCCGGCGACCGCAACGATCGTCGCCGCGGTGAGTCGTCGGTCGCCGAGTCGGACCGGCCCTCCTCCGTTGCGCAGGTCGAGCCACAGCGAGACGCCGTCCTCGTCGACCAGCCAGGCGCAGAACGCCGAGGGGCGGACCCGGACGCCCATGCCCTCGGTCCGGCCGGAGACCGGATCGTGGCCGAGCCACGACCACGGCAGGACGCGGTCGGGCTGCCCCGACCGCCACTGGAGGTCGCCGTACCCCCGCTCCCACGCGTCGCCCAGCACCAGCGACCCGGCGGGCAACGGACGGCGCCAGCGCAGCACTATGCGGGACAGCGCACCGGTCGGGCAGGAGACGTCAACGGACGTCCCGTCCGACACCGTTCGAAGTTCGACCTCGACCTGCTCCGTCGTGAACCGGTCACCGTCACGGCGCATCGGGGTCGGGTCGCCGTCGGAACCGAACAGGAACACCGAGTCCGGGAGATCGATCGTCGTCACAGCGCCCTCTCAGGTCGTGGCTGTCGGGCAGCGTACCGATTCCGCTGACGGGCGTACCTCGCCGGCAGCACACTGGCCACGCCACTCTCATCGGACGACACGGAGGGACTCATATGGCTCGTGACCGGAAAGGACGGAAGGGATCCACGACTGCGCCTGACCACGGGACCGTCGAGCGCAACCCGGGGACCGAGACCGACGACGATACCGGCGAAGACAGACCGGACCGCGGTCTCAGCACCGACGACCGGCAGCGGCTCGCCGTCGACCGCCTGGACGAGGTCCGCCAGTACTTCAAGGACCGTCAATCGCGGCGCGAGGTCGTGGCGGTGACCAAGACGCCGATGGGTCAGGTGCTCGACTGGGTCCCGATGGACAGCGTCGCCCCTCGGGGCAGGCCCGCCGATCCGCCTGACGCGGATCGGCCCGATCTGGCCGCGACGAGCGAGCTTCCGGCGTCCGACCGGAGCGAGCAGGTCCGGCCGGCCGAGTTCGTGTCCTTCGAACTGACCGACACCCGGGTCCCGCGGGGACCGCGCGGCACCGTGCCGGTGGTCCGCAAGGACATCGACCGGATCCGCACCACGAAGTCGCTGGACGATCTGCTGTCCAAGCACGGTCGCGCGGTGCGCCTCCTGCCGGACGGCCTTGGCGGTGCGGTCGCGCTGCCCGAGGACGGCACCCTGCACAAGTACGCGTACTCCGCGCAGTGGGTCACCTGCTACGGCTGCGAGGGCAACATCAACGCGTGGGACCCCTACGTCGAGTGGTCCGACGAGTTCTCGCTCGGCCAGACCGCACTCGCGCGAGGCAGCGACGCCGGCAAGCAGACCATCGAGGCCGGTCACCAGGAGGACCGCGAAATCTACGGCGACTGGGTGCCGCACCTCTTCGTCTTCTTCACGACCAACGGCTACACGAAGCGCGGTGACGACATCGGCGGCTACAACCAGGACGTGGACGGCTGGGTGCAGTATTCGTCCAGCGTCTTCCCCGAGGCACTGTCCACGCCGCTCAGCGCATTCGGCGGCACGCAATACATCATGAATCTGAAGTGGCAGCTGTGGCAGGAGAACTGGTGGCTGCGGGTCAATGGTGTGTGGATCGGCTACTACCCGGCCAATCTCTTCAGCGACTCCGGGCTGCGGAGCCAGGCGGAGAAGAATTCCTGGTACGGCGAGATCGTCGACAGCGGCGATCACGACGGCACCACCCGCACGGACATGGGCAACGGGCACTGGCCCTACGAGGGCTGGCAGCACTGCGCCTACATGAGCAACCTGGCCTACCAGTCCGGCACCGGCGGTGAGATGGCTCGCTACAACCCCGGAACGGTCTATGCGTCACACCCGAACTGCTACGGGATCGAGCCGCATTTCGACAACACCGGCAGCTGGGGCCCCTACTTCTGGTGGGGCGGCAGCGGGAAGAACGCGGACTGCCCGTGACCGCAGAGCGTCGTGACGTCATTCCCTGCGAGCGGGACCCGGACTTCGAATGCGTGCGGCTCGGGTCGCAGGCGGCCGAGGACACCGTGGCGACACCGCCCGGAGACAGCGCCGACGTCGCCGGCGAGCAGCTCTGCCCGGAGGGATACGTGCCGCGCCACCGGCGCCACTCCTACCGCCTGGAGGGCAAGGTCGCCCGAGGCGAACGGCCGGCTACCCGCCGGCCCCGCGGAACGCCGGATACATCGGCATCGTGAGTTCCTCGTCGCCCGACTCCGAGATGAGCCGGTCACGGATCTCGCGCAGCAGTGCGGTGAAGGACGGGAGGCCGGTTCCGGCCGCGGCCAGGAAACGGTCGAGCCGGAACCGGCAGCGCACGGCGTACCCCGGAAAGCGGGTGCCGTGGTGCTCGAACGCCCCCGCGGTCAGATCTCCGGGCCGGGTCCGCAACAGCGCACGGATCTGTGTCGCCGTCCACAGCCCGCACGCCCGGGCCACGCCGTCTCCCCACACCCGGTCGTCTCCGACTTCGGGAAACGAGGTCATGATCTGGTCGCGGTAGGCGGCGACGACCCGGGCCGTGACGGCCGTCGGGGTGTCCAGCACGCACCAGCAGGTCGGGAACGGCGCCATCGTGTATGCGGCGTCGAGGAAGAGCGAATAGCAGCCGGCGAATTCGAAGTCGAGGAAGCGCACCCCTTCCGGGGTCAGAAGGTTGTTGTCGGGGCAGGCGTCACCCGGGCTGAAGACGTCGTACGTCGAGGGTTCGAGCAGGCGCTTCACCGCGGCCAGATCCCGGTCCAGACCGGGTTCCGGTGTGATACCGAACCGCCGCTGGGCGAGCGCCGGCAGCGTGTCCACGCCGCCCCGCAGGTAGCCGTCCATCGCGTTCATCGACGAGCCCAGACCGAGATCCCGCTGCAGCCGTGCCGCCCGGGACCGTGGATTCCGGGTCAGTGCCCCGAACCGGCCGAGGGCGGCCGCCCAATCCACGAATGCCTGCTCCGCGAGGGCCACGTCGTCTCCGAGCAGCCGGTCCGACAGCGCGGGATGCACGCCGAGGTCGGTCAGGACCAGGAGGCGATGCTCCCGGTCGACGGCGAGCAGCACCGGCCCGACCGGCGGGGCCGGTAGGTCGCCCACCACGGCGACGGCGGTCGCATCGTTCTCCCAGGCCTGACTCGGCCCGATGGTGGACGACTGCGACGCCTCACCGTGGTAGGCCTTGAGGATGACGGTCGCTGCCGGAGCGTCGACCCCCCGCACGGCGATACGCATAACCCGCGAGCGATCGCTGCTTGCGAGGTCGGTGGCCTCGCCGAGCTCCAGCCGGTCACCCCACCTCGCCCGCAACGCCCCGGCGGCAGCGGCGAGCAGCACCCCACGATTCTCCGGCACCGTCAGATCCTAGACACCCCACCGCACCGCTACCCAGGAGTTGGAACCTATGCCCCGACCCAGGATCGTCGTCATCGGTGGCGGCTTCGCGGGCTACCACGCCGCGCAGTCGCTGTGCAGCCAGCTGCCGGACGCCGAGATCGTGGTGGTGAACCCGTTCGACTACTTCCTCTACCTACCGCTGCTGCCGGAGGTGGCCGGCGGCCTGCTCGATCCCCGACTGGTCACCGTCTCCATCCCCGCCACGCTGCCCAAGGTGCGCCTCGTGCTCGGGTCGGTCGATGCGCTGAACCTGGCCGAACGGCGGCTGTCCTACATCGATCCGGAGGGCCGGCGCGGCGAGCTCAGGTACGACACGCTGCTGCTCACGACCGGAAGCGTCAACAAACTCCTCCCGGTGCCGGGCGTCGCGGAAAGGGCACACGGCTTCCGCGACATCGCCGAGGCGCTCTACCTGCGCGACCACATCATCCGGCAGTTCGAATTGGCCGACGTGAGCGACGACCCGATCGAGCAGGAGGCCCGCCTGACCTTCGTAGTCGTCGGGGCCGGCTACACCGGCACCGAGGTCGCGAGCCAGGGCGTGCTGCTGACCGAGACCGTGGCCCGGGGGCACCCCCGGTTGGCGTCCCGGCGGGCCCGGTGGCTTCTGGTCGACACCGCACCCCGGGTGCTACCCGGTCTCAGCAAGCACCTCGCGGCGACGGCCCACCGCGTGTTGCAGGAGCGGGGCGTCGAGATCCGGACCGGCACCTCGGTCGGTGAGGCGTCGGCGGACGGCGTACGACTCAGCGACGGCACCTCGGTGCCGACCCGGACGCTCATCTGGTGCGTCGGCGTGCGGCCCGAGCCGATCGTGGCGGACCTCGGACTGGAGACGCGGGAGGGCCGACTGGTGGTCGACGAGTTCCTGACCGTGCCTGGATGCCCGGACGTCTTCGCGTGCGGCGACGTGGCCGCCGTACCGGACCTGACCCGGTCCGGGGAGATCACGCCGATGACCGCGCAGCACGCGCAGCGACAGGGCATCCGGGCGGCCGGAAACATCGCCGCGACCTACGGCGTCGGCCGGCGCCGGGCCTATCGTCACCACGACCTCGGCTTCCTCGTCGACCTCGGCGGGTCCCAGGCGGCCGCCAACCCGCTGCGGGTGCCGCTGTCCGGACTCACCGCGAAGGCGGTCACCCGCGGCTATCACCTGCTGTCCTTGCCGGGCAACCGGTCCCGCACCGCCGCCGCCTGGTTCACCGAGGCGCTGATGCCCCGGCAGACCGTTCAACTGGGCCTGATCCGGTCCGGCGACGTACCGCTGTGCACCCACGATCCGTCAGCTCTGCGGGACGCCGGCGAATCGGGTCGGCGAGGGGAGAGCACCGATGACCACTGATCCGGCGCCCGCATCGGGGCGCATCGTGGTGGGCGTCGACGGATCCGAACCGTCGAAGGCGGCGTTGCGGTGGGCGGCGCGCATCTCGGCCGTGATCGGCGCGCCGATCGACGCGGTGCTGGCCTGGCAACTGCCGTCGAGCCTGGGGTGGGCCTATCCCCGCGGGGACTGGAGTCCGCTCGCGGACGCGGAGAACACGCTCGGCGTCACCGTCGATGCCGTGCTGGCGACGCGTCCGGACGGGATGCGGTTGTTCGTCGAAGAGGGCAACCCGGCCAAGGTGCTGCTCGAACACAGCAAGGGAGCGGAGCTGCTCGTGGTCGGGAGCCGTGGCCATGGCGGCTTTGTCGGGCTGCTGCTCGGCTCGGTGAGCGCCAACTGTGCCGAGCACGCGACCTGTCCGGTGCTGGTCTTCCACGGCGCAGGCGACGGAGGTCAGTCCTGACGCGTCTGGTCGATGCCGACCGAGGCCCAGATGTCGCGGCCGGTGTCGCCGCAGGTGTAGCCCCACGACGTGGACAGCCGCTGGATGATCGCCTTGCTCGGTCCGCTCACCCAGTCACCGCCGAGGAGCGGGGGCATCACGGTCTCGTCGTGGACGCGCACGGTCACGCTGTTGTCGTTCAGCTCGACGGAGACGTCGACGCCCTTCCGGGCGTGCAGGACGGTCCTGGTGACGAGCTCGCTCGTGACCAGGACCGCATTGTCCACCAGATACCCGGGCAATTGGGATCGGCTGCAGAGGTCGCGGACCAGATTCCGGGCGAGTCTGGGGGCCGAGGGGCGCGGCCGTAGCGTCGTACTCGTGCTCGCCGCCAGTGCGCTGGCGACGAGGAATACGCTGCTGAAGCTGATCGCCATGGCCCCCGCTGCCCCCTGCTGAACTACTTGAATCGTAGTTCGCACGGTGCCGCCGCGCAGCGGCCTGACGTGACGGCGGGTGTCCCTCGGCCCCATCGGACTACGGGATCCGGCCGTCGATCAGGCAGGTGGCGCCGGCCGCTCGGGCATGGACGTCCCCGAGACGACCCCGGAGGCCGGCGAGCAGATCGGGGTCCCCGAGGGGAACGGCGATCTGGACCGGACCCTCACGCGCCAGCTCCGGGAGTGCGAAAACCGCCTCGACGAGCTCCCGGCGGGTGGTCGCCGGCAGGTGCCTGCGCGGCACGTTGAAGCGGAGCCGGACGACGCATCCGACGGTGGACACGGCGACGTCGCCCAGTGGTTCACCGTCGGCTTCCACGATCACGTAGGTCTCACCACCGTCGGCGATCACGCGCGTCACCGGTGTCGGTGCGGCCGTCACGGTCACCATCCCCCTCGTCCCATCCCCGCCTTCAATCCTTCGCCCCTGGGCTGACCGAAGCACCGGTCCAACGACCGACCCGGGCAGGTCCTTGGGACATGACTCGAGCGGGACCTTGCGCCCTGGCGGGTGAGGGAACGGCGTTCGAACCTCCTCGGATGTTGGCTCAGGGTAATGCGCGGATCACCATGAGCAAAGGAGGTTCTGCGGGCGGATACTGCTTTGTGGGTGCGTTCTCCGGCCGGGGAGGCGTCATGCGGAACGCGCGGTGGTGGCAGGCGATTGCAGGCGGCGCCGTCCTGCTGGCCGCGGCGGCAGTCATCGGCGGGCCGTCGGTGCAGGCGGCGCCGATCGACCTCGGCACCCTCGGCGGCGGCTACAGCGAAGGCGACGCCATCAACGATCTCGGCCAGGTCGTCGGGTACTCCACCAACGTCACGGGCGACTACCGGGCCTTCCGGTGGACGCCGTCCGGCGGGATGCGTGACCTCGGCAGTCTCGGCGGCGCCGGGAGTTCGGCGAGCGCGATCAACGGTCTCGGCCAGGTGGTCGGGAGCTCGGCCACGGCGACCGGCGCCACCCATGCGTTCCGCTGGACGCCGGCTGGTGGCATGCAGGATCTCGGCACCCTCGGCGGCGACTTCAGCGAGGCCGTCGCCCTCAACGACCACGGCCAGGTGGCCGGCTTTTCAGCCACCGCGAACGGCCACCGCCACGCGTTCCGGTGGACGCCGTACCGCGGGTTGCGTGACCTCGGCACCCTCGGCGGCGGCTACAGCATCGCGGGTGGGATCAACGATCTCGGTCAGGTCAGCGGCTACTCCACGACGGCTGCGGGACGGTCCCACGCGTTCCGTTGGACCCAGGCCGGTGGGATGCGGGACCTCGGCACCCTCGGCGGACTGACCAGTCAGGACAGCGGCCTCGACGATCGCGGCCGGGTGACCGGGAGCGCAGACACGCGGGACGGGCAGACCCATGCTTTCCGGTGGACCCCGGCCGGCGGAATGCGGGACCTCGGCACCCTCGGCGGCGTCGGGAGCTACGCCGTCGGTATCGACGCGCTCGGCCAGGTCGCCGGAAACTCCACCACCGCGACCGGACGGACCCACGCCTTCCGGTGGACCCCGGCCGGCGGAATGCGTGACCTCGGCACCCTCGGCGGCGACTTCAGCAGCGCGACCGCCGTCAACGCACTCGGAGAGGTGGGCGGCTACTCCACGACCGCCGACGGCCGGTACCACGCCTTCCGATGGACCCGGACGGACGGGATGCGTGACGTCGGCACCCTCGTCCGCGGAGACCTCAGCGTCGCCATCGGGATCAACGACGGCGGGCAGGTCGGCGGCCATGCGCAGACCGCGGACGGCCAGGACCACGCGATCCTGTGGCGCCCGTGAGCCCCCACCCGGCTACGGCCAGGGCACTCGGGCGAGTGGTGGAAGGTGACTCCCATCGCCGTCCACCGTGGTCCCTGCGCGGCCACGGGGTAGAACCTCTTCGTGGAGTCAGCCGCCCGGATCGGCCCGAGGATTCGTCCCCTCGGCATCGCGAGCCCACCGGCCCGGCGACTCCGGAGCATCGTCGGCGAGGATGACGAACGGCATGCCCTGCAGGATGGTCAGCATCCGTACCTCGCGCCGTACGGGCTGGCGGGCGAAGAAGAGCAGGTCGAGCGGATACCAGAGCCCGATCCAGAGGATGACGAGAAAGACGCCGTTGCCGAGGAGCTGGTTGGCGATCTCGGGTATGAAGGGCCGGGTGAAGTAGTAGGACAGGCCCAACCCCACGAGAAACAGCAACGACCCGGTGCGCAGTGATTGCATCCCCTGCCGCCAGATGAGCCGCAGGTTGCGGCCGCCCTCGGCGATGTGCAGCCGGCAGTACCGGATCACCGCACGGTGGATCACCTCCTCCGTTCCCGGCCGGAGTTCACTCCGCGGCAGCATCAGGATGACGCGCTGCCCGGCTTCGAACCTCTTCCGCGCGAGCAACTCCTGGGTGATCTCGTCCATCCCGCTGATCAGCCGGGCGGTGCCGGTGTAGATGCTCAGCGGATCCACGGTGAACAGCTCGTCCACCTTGTTCAGGTGCAGGATGATGTCGTGCCGGGACGACGACCGGGGCGTGACGGAGGCCATCACACCGCCCATTTCCGGTCGCCGGTGAACACGACGCTCACCCACTTCTGGTAGCCCAGGGGTTCCAGGAGGTCGTCGATGTCCTGCCGCACCGCGTCGAAGTCGCGGACGTTCTGGGCGAGTGAGTCCTCGGCGACGACGTAGTCGATCTGGACGTCGAGCCGGCTGCCCACCTTCGACGAGCGCAGGAACGACTCGGCGAACCGGTACCGGCGTTCGACCTCCGTCACGCAGGACCACAGCTGGTCCCGGATCGGCGGAGCCGGCGCCATGGTGAGCACCTCGCGGAAACCGCCGGCCAGCAGACCTGCCGGCACCCGCAGGAAGAGCGCCGACACGATCACGACCATTGCCGGGTCGACGTACCTGGCGATGTGGTTCTGGCCGGTCAGTTCCAGGACCAGAGCGACGAGGAAACCGACGAGTACGCCGAGGCTGAGCAGCGTGTCCCCCATCCACTCGGCGGCCTCGGCGCGCACCAGGTCCGAACCCTTACGCGCGCCCCGGCGCAGGTAGAAGGAGACGGCGAGCCCGATGCCGATGGCCACCACGGCATAGATGACCGCGGGTACCGCGGCCACCTCGCGCCCGCCGCGGGTGAGCTCGCCGACGGCGCCGATCAGCGCATAGACGCAGAGCCCGCCGAGAGCCGCGGCCTTGACGACGATCGTCAGCGGCTCCCACACCTCGCGGCCCCAGGGGTAGCGCTCGTCCGCACCCTTGCGGGAGGTCCGCAGCGCCACGACGGCGAGCAGCGACAGGGCCACGCTCGCGAAGGAGTAGAGGCCGTCGAAGACGATCATCTGCGACCCGATGATGAAGCCGAGCAGGAGCGATCCGACGGCGAACGCCGCCGACACCCACACCGAGATCAGCAGGAGCCGGGCGTCCGGGCTCCGTCCAGCCGAGGCCATGGGTCCATGATCGTTCCCCGGGCCCGTCGCGGAGGCGCCGTCGAGGAATCAGCCGATCGCGCGACGGTCAGGGCAGGTGATCCCCGAGCCAGCGCAGCGGGCGGCCGACAAGCCGGCTCCGGTGCCATCCCCGCCGAACGACGGCCTTCCGCAGCGCCCGGAATCGATCCCGCGCCCGGACGGCGAGTCCCGTCCGCGACCGGTCCTCGATTTCCCACGCCCACTTGCTGACCGACCGGGCGCACCGGGTGCACAGCGCGACCTCGGGATGGTTCCCCAGGTGGACCAGCCGCTCCGGATCGTCGATCGCGCCGCAGCACCAGCATTCCGACCGGTTCGGCCACGGCTCCGCGACATCCTGCGTTGTCATAACCAAGGTCATACACCCGTGCCCGGGACCTCACCACCATCGTCGTGCGTCCCTCCCTCATTCCGCATCAACGTGACGTTGACGCGGCTAGAGCGCTTGAACGTGACGTTCAAGCGGAATGGGAGGAGCCCTCGGGGCTGCTCAGCGCAGGGTCTCGGCCAGCACGCGGTGCTGGGTCTCGCGGGCCTCGGCGTGCAGCGTGGTGCCCGCCTCGGTGAGCGAGACGAAGACGCCGCGTCGGTCGTCCGGGCACATGCACCTGGTGATCAGGCCGAGCCGCTCGAGGCGGGCGACCGCCCTCGACAGCGCACTCTGGCTCAGATACATGTCGTGCGCCAGGTCGCTCATCCGGTACTTCTCGCAGCCCGCGTCGGCGAGCCGGTCGAGCGTCTCGAACTCACTCACCCCGATGCCGTGATCGGTCTGCAGCCGATGATCGAGCGCGCAGGACACGGCCGCGTGCTGGGCGAGTAGCTCCCGCCACCTGTCCACCAGAGTCGACTGCACCGTCCGCGACACGCCCCGCACGATAGCATGCTCGTGCATCGGATTCGAGTGCATTAAATGCTTGTGCATTGAATGCAGGCGCATGTAGCGTACGTCGGGTGACTTCGCCGACGACCCTTTCGCCCCCTTCCGAAACCTCTGCGCCTCCCGCCGACGCACGCTGGTCGCTTCGGCTGTGGGGGGTGCTCCTGACCCTCTGCGTGGTGCTCTTCCTCGACGGCCTCGACGTCTCGATGGTGGGGGTTGCCCTGCCGTCCATCGGCGCGGACCTGCACCTCTCCACGATGACGCTGCAGTGGATCATCAGCGGCTACGTCCTCGGCTACGGCGGGCTGCTGCTGCTCGGCGGCCGGACCGCCGACCTGCTCGGGCGCCGGAAGGTCCTGCTCGCCGCTCTCGCGGTGTTCGCGGCGGCCTCGTTGGCCGGCGGCCTGGTCGACTCCGGGCCCCTGCTGATCGCCACCCGGTTCATCAAGGGACTCGCCGCCGCCTTCACCGCACCCACCGGCCTGTCCATCATCACGACGACGTTCAGCGAGGGCCGGGCCCGCAACAAGGCCCTCTCGATCTACACGCTGTTCGGCGCCAGCGGCTTCTCCTCCGGCCTGATCTTCGGGGGGCTGATGACCGGCATCGGCTGGCGGTGGACCTTCCTGCTTCCGGCGCCGATCGCCCTGGTCGCGCTGCTCTCCGGGCTGGCGCTCATCCCCCGCGACCGGTCCACCGCCACCGGCGGCTACGACATCGCCGGCGCCGCCACCTCGACCGCGGCGATGCTGCTCCTGGTCTACACCGTCGTATCCGCGCCGCATGTCGGCTGGATCCAGCCGCGCACGCTGATCTCGCTGGCGGCGGTCGTCGCGCTCTTCGCCATGTTTCTCCGGGTGGAACGTCGGGTCGCCCACCCGCTGGTGCGCCTGGGAGTCCTGCGGAGCGGCAGCCTCATCCGTGCCAACGTGGCGATCGTCGGCCTGTTCGGATCGTTCGCCGCCTTCCAGTTCATCGTCACCCTCTATCTGCAGTCGGCGCTGCACTGGCGGCCGCTGCAACTGGCATTGGCGCTGCTACCGGCCGGGCTGCTGGTCGCCTTCAGCGCGCCGTGGGCAGGATGGCTCATCAACCGGTTCGGCACCCCCCGGTTGATCGTCGCCGGGTTGGCCGCGATGACGACCGGCTACGTGTTGTTCTGGCGGATCGACACCCACCCGGTCTACGCCGCGGTCATGCTGCCGACGGTGGTCCTCCTCGGCGTCGGGTTCGCACTCGCCTTCCCGTCCATCAACGTGCAGGCCACCAGCGGCATCGCCGACCACGAGCAGGGGCTCGCGGCCGGGCTCGTGCAGACCTCCGGCCAGGTCGGCGCCGCCCTGGTGCTGGCCGTGACGACCGCGATCATCTCCACCGATCCGGCCGGCCAGGGACAATCGCCTGCGACGATGCTGGCCGCCTACCGTCCGGGACTCGTCTTCGTCACCTTCGTCGCGCTCGTCGGGCTGCTGGCCACCCTTCGCCCGCTGCTGCGCCGGCGTACCGTCAGGTCTGCCGCGATCCGCGCAGCGATCGCCTCGCCGTCCGAAAGTCCCTGCACCGGAGGCTGATCACCCGGTCTGTCCGCCGGCCCGGGTCATCCAGGACCGTGGCGGGCTCCGGCCCATTACGCTGGCGACCACGACCTTCGCTGCCGCAGCGAACGAAGCATCGGGGATGGCATGCCGTGGTTTCCGGAGTTCACCAGCGCGGTGGAGTTGGTACGGGGACAGACCCGGGCCGCGGGTCACGCCGATCCGGTCGGGCGGTATTTCGCCGCACTGAACGAGGGCGACGCGCACACCCTGGAGACCGTGTGGCCGGGCGAGGTGGTGGTCTACGACCCGCGAGCCGGCGAGGTACGCGGCCATCGACAGCTCCGGCGGTTCGTCGGCCAGAACCAGTCCTGGCTGGCCGAGCGGCACGCCCGGATCGAGACCGTCGCTTCCACGCTCGTCGGTGGGCGGGCCGTGGTGGAACTGCTGGCGCACCTGGACAGCGACGGACAGGAATCGGCCTGGCCGCTGGCGGTCGTCGCCGAGTCCCCGGACGACCGGTCGGTGGTGTTCCGCACGTACTGCAGCCAGTGGCCCGTCGACGGGCGGCGTCACGTCAGACCGCCCATCCTCGAACCTGGCCAGACCTCCCCCGGTGACGTCGTCGCCCGCTACCAGTCCTCGCTGGACGCCGGTGACGCCGACGCGATCGTGCGCACCTTCGCACCGGACGGGTATTTCCGTGAGCCCATCGGCCCGCACTACTCCCACCGCGGCACCTCCGAGCTCCGCTCGTTCTTCACCACGTGCTTCAGCGCAGGCGGCGGGATCGGCCTGCAGCACTGCACCGTGACCGACGACGGCGTGCGCTGCGCCGTGGAATACAACTGCGTGCGCTGGGGGAGCCACGACCTGCCGCCGCAGGCGGGAATCGGGATCTACGAGCGCGGTCCGGACGGGCTGCTGGCTGCGGTCCGCGTCTACGACGACGTCGAACCACCCGTCGGGCAGCCCACCTAGGCACTATGTCCGCCCGGCGTCACGAGAGGACCGAGACCGTGGACATGAAGCTCGAGGTCGTGGTGGTTCCGGTCACCGACGTCGACCGGGCCAAGAACTTCTACACCGCGCTGGGGTGGCGGGAGGATGCCGACTACTCCGCCGGAGCCGACTTCCGGGTGGTGCAGCTGACGCCACCCGGCTCGACATGCTCGGTCATTTTCGGCACCGGGCTCACGACCGCCGCGCCGGGCTCGGCGCAGGGTCTGCAGCTGGTGGTGAGCGAGATCGAGGCAGCACGGGCCGAGCTCATCGACCGCGGAGCCGACGTGAGCGAGGTCTTCCACGACGCGGGTGGGGTCTTCCATCATGCCGGGACCGAGGGACGGGTGCCCGGTCCGGCCCCCGGGCGGGAGAGCTACGGCTCGTTCGCGTCGTTCGACGACCCGGACGGCAACGGCTGGCTGATCCAGGAGATCACCACGCGCCTTCCCGGCCGGTAGGCCCGCGCGTCGTGCCGAATCGTTGTTGGTAGGTGCGCGGAGACATGCCGTAGCGCTGCCGGAACCGGCGGCTGAAGTGGGCTGGATCGTCGTAGCCGACCGACCGCCCGATCTCGGCGATCGACCGGCCGCCCTCGAGAAGCAGCAACGCCGCCGCCTCGGCACGCAGCCGCGCGAGCAGAGCGGCCGGCGACGCGCCGACCTGCGTCCGGCACAGCCGGCTCAGATGGCTCGGTGACACGTGCACCTCGGCGGCGAGCCCGGTGACCGTCCAGTCGGTCGCCAGTGACCGCTGCAGCAGCCGGAGGGTCTGCACCACGGCGGGGTGACTCGGCCCCTGGCCCGGGTCCGTCCCGACCGATGAAGGCCGGCGCGAGCGAGCCCAGGATGCACATGACCAGACCCGATCGCAGTGTCGCCGCAGCGGGGACGAGCGGATCCAGGCCGGTCAGCTCGCCGAACCACCGCACCGTCCGGTCCAGGTCGGCCTCGTCCAGTTCGGGATCCGGGTAGCCGGGCGGTGGACGCAGCCAACTCGTCGACAGCACCCATCGCAGCACGGGGTCAGGCGTCGTCCAGATGTATCCACCGGGCGAACCGTCGCCGAAGAGATAGAGGTTGACGACCTCCAGCGCGCGACAGTCCCGGTAGCTGTGCCACTCCCCGGGCCGGACCAGCACCACCGAGCCGGATCGCAGGCTCCGGATCCCGGCGGCCGAGGTGTGCCGGGCCCGACCCGACAGTACGACGGCGATCTCCAGGAACGCGTGGCTGTGCGCGTCCACATCATCGGACAGGTCGCCGATGTACTGCGCCGCGGCGCTCGCCGAGACCTCCCCCTCGAGGTCGAAGCGTCGCAGTTCGTGCACGGTGGTCCGTCCCGAGAGCAGGTTTGTCCAAGTTCTCGCGTGGCCGATCCTAGCTACCGGCCCGTTCCGGCTCGCACACTTGCCCGGAGCCCACCACCGAAGGAGCAGGAATGTCCACCTCGACGCAGACCGTCCCGACCCGGGCCGGGGACCTGACCGCCGACATGATCGAGTCCTATCGGCGCGACGGGTTCATCCGGGTCCCGCAGGTCTTCCCGGCCGACCGGGTGGCCGAATTCGCCGCGGCGGCGACCGCGGCGCGCGCCCACGTGGCCAACTACAACGAGGGCCGTGCCGTCTTCACCCAGATGCTGCAGCTGTGGCAACACGACGCCACCCTGCGCGAGCTGACCCTCGATCCCGACCTGGCCGCCATCGCCACGGAGCTGGCCGGAGTGCCGCTGCGGCTCTGGCACGACCAGCTGTTGATCAAGGACCCGCACAACGGCGCGCCGACCGAGTTCCACCAGGACAACCCCTACTGGCCGCACGCGGAGAGCCGGCACGCCCTGTCGGCCTGGGTCGCGCTCGTCGACGTCCCGGTCGAGCGGGGATGCATGACGTTCATCCCGGGCGCACACAAGGTCCACCGCGACCTGAGGCCGCAGGACCTGGAGGACGCCGGCGACCTGTTCGCGCTGGCCCCCGACCTGCTCTGGGAGCCGCGGCACACCCTCCCGTTGCGGGCCGGCGACTGTACGTTCCACAACTCCTTCACCCCGCACACGGCCAATGCCAACGCGACCGACGACCCGCGGATCGCGCAGGTGGTCATCTACATCGACCGCGACACCACCTACACCGGGACGCCGCATGTGGTGACCGATCCGCTGGACCTCGGCATCGGTGAGACGCTGCCCGACGACCGGTTCCCGCCGCTGCCCTGACCGGGAGGACTCCGGCCGGACGGGTCCGCGGCGCTAGGCCGGTCCGGCGGTCGGGACGTCGACGGCGACGCTCGCCTCCGGGTTGAGGAAGAGCAGCGTCGCCGAGACCGGCGACGAGGTGGCGGCCGCGAGCGCCGTGCAGTAGGCGCCCATCTGAGGTGCGTAGTAGGTGACCCGCGAGGGGATGGCACCGGACGGCACGGCGTCGGTCTTGTAGTCCACGACGGCCAGGGTCCCGTCGTCGGCGCGGTAGATCAGGTCGACGTAGCCCTCGAGCACCTGCCCGTCGTCCTGGACCGTGCCGACATAGGTCTCGCGCCAGTGCTCGCGCGCGGCGGCGTACTGCACGACGTCGGAGGCGAGGGCGGACGAGACCAGAGCCTCGACGAGCGCCTCCTGTCCGACGACGCCCTCGGCCACGGCCTGGGCGGCGACGGCGGCGGCGAGACCGTCGCCGGTCGCCAGATCGACGACCTGCAGCACCGCGTGTACGGCGCGACCGATCGCCGACCCGTACCGTCCCTTCGACCACGGAGGAAGCTCCAGATCGCGCGGGCCCTTGGCGCGGCCGGCATCGGCGGCCTCGTCCAGGACGATCTCCGGCTCGGTGCCCTCCAGCCCGGATGCGCTGATCGCCGGTACGACCCGGCTCCGGCTCCGGGAGGCGGTCACACCGGCGAGCCATTCGTCGTAGTCCGGCGGCGGGAGCAGCGCAGACGTCTCGCCTGCGCCGGCTTCGTCGAACGGGTAGCCGTCGAAGGATCGTGCGTCCGCGGCGGTGATGCCCCCGGCGTCGGCGATGAGTTTGGCCGCGGTGTTGGAGGTCGAACCGTTGCCGCGATGGACCGAGACGACGAGGTGGTCCCGGGCGCGCGTCGCCGCGACGTAGAGCAGTCGGAGTTTCTCCAGCTGGTCCATCTGCTCGTCGATGGGTACGGCGTTGTCGAAGTCGCCGGTCTGCACGGCCTTGGTCAGCTTGATCTCGTAGCCACCGTCCGGTGGCCAGAGCAGTGCGACCCCCCGCGGGTTCCTGTTCTGGGCCGTCATGCCGGAGAGGATGACGATCGGGAACTCCAGACCCTTGGCGGCATGGATCGTCATCACCCGGACCGACTGGGAGTCGGTCTCGGGAAGCACCGCCTCGGCGACCCGGCCGACCTCCTGTCCCTGATGGGCAGCCCACGCCAGATAGGCCCGCAGCCCGCCGTGCGACACCTCCGACCACGCGCGGGCCTGGTCGACGACGAAGCGCAGCCGCCGCCAGGAGTCCCGCGCCCGTGGCCCGGTGGCGGCGACCTCGAACATCCGGCGGTCGGCGACGATCGTCCCGAGCACCTCGCTCGGTGACAGCCACCGCGCTCGGGAGGACAGGCTCTTCAGGTAGGCGAGCGCCGTACCCACCGGCCCGGTGGCGAGAGGGTCGGAATCGTCGAGCTTCGACCAGACGAAGAACTTGCCGCCGCCGCGCTTCCATCGCCACAGGTCGTCGTCGCCGCAGCCGAAGAGCGGCGACCTCAGGGCGGTGACGAGCGCCAGGCTGTCGCTGGCGTCGGCGATCGCCCGGGCGCAGGCGAGCAGGCTGCGTACCTCGTCGGCCTGGTAGACCAGCGAGCTCGCCTCGGCACGGTAGGGGAGGTGCGCGGCGTCCAGCGCATTCTCGAGGAAGGGGAGAGAGGTGCGCGCAGGCACCAGCACGGCCATGTCGTCCGGCCGGGCGTCCCGCCAGCAGTCCCGAGCCTTGTCGAAGACCTGCCACCGCTCGGTGAGCGCCTGGCGGATGACGGCCGCGACGTCGTCGGCCTCACGCTGGCGCAGCACCGCGGCCGCCGCCCGGGGCAGATCGGTGTGGGCCTTGGCACCCAGCACGGTGACGGCCGGGCCGCTGCCCACGTCACCGCGATCACAGTCCAGCGGGGCATAGCCGGGCTGGCCACCGGGCTGGTGCTGGATCAGCCTCCCGAACACGGCGTTGACCCAGTGCAGGATCGGGTCGACCGTCCGGAAGTTGGTCGTCAGACGGGCCGGTACGCCGATGTGCTGCTCGGCTTCGAGATAGGTGGCGATGCTCGCGCGCCGGAACCGGTAGATCGACTGCTTCGAGTCGCCGACGACGAAGAGCCGGCCCGGCGGAATCGCAATGTCCTGCCAACGCGGAGCATCCGCCTCGGCACCGCCGCAGATGCGGGCCGCGAGCTCGATCTGAATCGGGTCGGTGTCCTGGAACTCGTCGAGCAGCAGCCGCTGGTAATCGTCGTGCAGAGCGGCGCGTACGCCGGCGTCGCGCCTGAGCAGGTTGCGCGGCAGGACCAGCAGGTCGTGGAACTCCAGCGTGCCCTCACGCCGCCGGGTCTCGGCCGCGTCGAGGACCCGCCGGGCGAGCCAGCACGTCACCTGCCGCAGGCACCGGTCGCGCACCGTCCCCACCATGCTCCTGGCCTCGGCCGCGAGCGCTGTCCCGTCGGCACGAACCGCGTCGACGGTCCCGGGCCAATTGCCGATCCGGCCGTTCTTCTTGAATTTCAGGTCGCCGATCTGGTCGACTTCAGCCAGCTGCGCTCCGACGTCCGGCGCGGATTCGACGAGGTCGAGGAGTCCGTCCAGCTCCTGCAGCCTCAGCAGCAGCTTGTCGTCGGTCGCGGTGCACGTCTCTGCGAGCTGCGCGAACCTGCGGGCACGGGCGACGAACTCGGCGATGTCGGGCACCTGCATCGGAGGCGGCGGTGCACCCAGAATCCGGTCCTCGATGAGGTCCCAGTCCTTGCCGAGCAGGACGGCCAGCGATCGGACGTGTTGCAACGTCATGCCCAGGGCGAGGCCGAGCACCAGTGGTCCGGCGATGTCGTCGTCGTCGAGGAGTTCTGCCTGCAGCTCCGACCAGCGTTCGTCGAAGGCGACGGACGAGCCCACCTCGTCGAGGACCTCGATGATCGGCGGTAGTCCGGCCTCGATGGGGTGTTCGGTGAGGACCCGTTGCCCGAAGGAGTGCAGCGTCCCGATGGCCGCGCCGTCGAGGTCGTCGAGAGCCTGATTGGCCGTTGCCTTGTCCGGACCGTGCCGGGCCTTCTCGAACTCGGCGCGGAGCCGGTCGCGGAGCTCGGCGCCTGCCCTCTCGGTGAAGGTCACCGCGGCAAGGTGACCGAGCCGTACGCCGTCGCGCAGCACGAGAGTCTTCACCCGCTTGACGAGGGCCTCCGTCTTGCCGGAGCCGGCACCGGCGTTGACGAACAACGTGGCGTCGGTGTCGGTGCTGATCCGCTGCCGCTCGCGCGCATCCTCGAGGACCTTGGTCATGAGTGGGCCTCGTCTTCGGTCAAGGCGTCCGCCTCGATCAGGCTGACGAGCTCGCGCAGCACCGGATCATGCCGCTTGCGCTCCCAGACCTTGCGCGTATCGCCGTGCCCGAGGCCGTCGGGGTTGCAGTACCAGCACTGCACGTACGAGAAGTCGGGGGCGTCCGGCGGGCGCAGCGGAAACAGACCGTCCGCGATCGAGCCGACCAGCACCGCCAAGGTCTCGGCGTAGATGCGTTGCACGCCCGGGGTCAGGTCGATCTCCCGACGTCCTCGATCGCGGCGGACGAACCAGTAGGCGGCGTGCACCGGCGTGTCCGGCCCACCGAACCGGGCGCGGGCGGCGTGGGCGTAGACCGGCAACTGCAGCTTCGAGCCGTCGACGAGCGGGTCGTCCTGGGTGATGTCCTTGAACTTCCGGTCGCTCCCGGTCTTGATGTCGGTGACGTAGATGGTGCCGTCGGACCCGACGTCGACCTTGTCGGCGCTTCCCCGCATCCGGACCCGACCGCCCGGGATCGCGATCTCGACCGGGGGACGACCCTTCATGCCGAACGGCATCTCACTGGCGACGACCCGGGCGTGGACCTTGGCGCGCCACTCGTCGTCGTCGTCGAGCAGCCACCGGGCGTCCGCGCGGATCCGCTCGCGTTCCCCGGCCCAGAGCCGGGGATGACCGGTGAGTCCGCGCCGCTCGAACTCGGCGGCGTGGGCATCGACGATCTGCAGGAAGCGGTCGCGCTGCGCGTCGGACCACGGCTCGCCGGGTCCAGGAAGGCTGCCGGCGAACTCGCCGACGAGCGCCTCGACGCTCCCGTGGATGAGGTTCCCGATCTCGGCCGGCGCGATCTTGACGATGTCCTCGGGCTGCTCGACCTGCTGAACGCCGAGCAGCCGGTAGACGAAGTAGGAGTGCGGGCAGGTGGCGTACCCCTCCAGTGCTGTCGGGGACACCGAGCGGTCCTCGACGGCATAGTCCGGCAACCCTTCGGCACCGGTGAGGTTGCCGTCGTAACGGCTGAGCCGATCACCCTTCCTGGCCGCGACCATCTCCACCGCCGCCGCCACCACGTCGTCACCGTCGAGCGTCTTGGCGTACGCCGTCTGACGGGTGCGCCACTCCTGCCCGGTCGCGGGGTGGGGGGTCCGCAGTAGCTCGCCTGCGAAGGACCCGGCGGAGACGAGGCGGCCGGCGTAGATGTCCGGCCTGTCCCAGGCGGTCGCCGCGAGTGACGTGTCACCGCAGAGCTCCCGCAGGCTGGGCAGCAGCAACCGGCTGGGGAGCCGTCCGGTCGAGCGGCGCAGGTCGCCGCGCGGGAACGACGCCACCGACTCGACCCGCGCCGCGGCGAAGGCCGCCAGCAGGTGACGGTGCTTGGCGTTGAGCCACTCACGGGAGCCGGTCAGCTCACCGTCCGTCGCCGCGCGCACGCGTTCGGGGAGCAGGGCGTCGGCGCGGAGCCGGCCGGGGTAGAGGTCTTCGCTGATCCCTACGGTGAAGACGACATCGAGGTCCAGGCCGATCGCCGCCGAGAGCGGCGCGACCAGCACGCCCTCGCCGAAATGGCGCACCCGTGGCAGGGAGCCGGCCAGCTCCAGCTCCAGGACGTCGCGGAGGGTGGCCAGCGTCGCCGACCGGTCCACGGTGTCGAGCCCGTCCAGACCGCGGAGCAGCGACACCACGGTTGCCGCCGAGTACTGCTCCTCGGCCGGCAGTATGCGGAGAGTCTCGTCCGAGCCGATCAGCGTGCGGAACAGGTCGAGGCACCAGGTGGCGAGGTCATGCCAGGTCGACATGGCGCCCGCCGCCGCGAGCTCGTGCCGCAGCCGGGTGGCGAATTCCTGGAGCTCACCCGCGGTACGCGCGTCCTCGAGCGCTCGGTCGGCGAGCCACTGACGTGGATCCTCGCCGGCCAGCTCCGCTTCTGCCTGCGCGCGCTTGCCGGCAGCGTAGGAATCGAGGCGCGCCGTCCAGTCGGGTCCGGAGACCACCCCGGCGGACCGGGACACGCGCTCCCACCGGGAGACCGGGAGGCGCCCGCCGGTAAACGTGCGCACCGGCGCGTTGGCGAGTGCCTGGAAGAGGTCGGCCCGTGGCACGTCGTGGTCGACGAGCACGAGCAGCTCGATCAGGGTGCGCGCCACCGCCCGCTCGTCGACGCCGCGGACGCCGGGACCGTTGATGGTGATCTCGGCGGCGTGCAGCTGCTCGTGCAGGAGCCGCGCGTACGGCGCCGCCGCCGCGTAGAGGACCGCGACCCGGTGCGCGGGGGTCGTCTTCAGCGTCTCGACGACCTCACGGACGACGCAGCGGACCTCGTCGTCGGAGTCCGACGCGGTGAGGACCCGGGCGGCGGTGGGGATCGGCACCTTCGACCGCGCATCCGCGCCGACGCCTAGGCGGTCGAGCGTGCGCGCGACCGCCGCGTCGGCGCGTTTGACCCCGGTCAATCCGGCGATGACGGTGAGCTCCGCCCGATCGGCCAGTGCGGTGACGAACGCCGCCTCGGCCTGGCTGAGCAGCTGCGGAAGGTAGAGCGCGCAGGTGCCGAGCCCCGCCGCGGGGCCGGCGGCCGTGAACTGCTCCGCGCCACCGGCGGCCGTCAACTGCTCCGCGGCGACGACGAGGACGTCGGTGACGTCGTACCAGTCGTCGCGCAGCGCGTCGGTCACCGATTGGTGCAACCGGACGAGGTCACGTCCGACCGGGCTCGCGTCACGAACCGCCGCCAGCGCCCCGGCGCTGACGTCGCGGAGCTCGGCGTGGGCGTCGACGAGTGCCCGCACGGTCGCCGGGTGCCCGGCGATCTCCTGGAACTGCCCGGGAACGTCCGCAAGGGCGCGACGCCAGGCGGCAGCCATCACCGTGCGGTTCGCCGGCCGTCGCGGTGCCAGGGCCGGCGCAGCGAGCCGCTCGGCGAGCCGCGGGAGGGTGGTGAGCTCGATTCCCGCGATGCCCCGGCTGCCCGACGTACCGCGGGCGAGATAGCGCCGCGCGACGGTGCCCGCGATGTTGGTGGGCGTAATGACGGTGACCGCCGCCATCGGATCGGATCGTTTCGCCGCGGCGACGATCGACCCCAGCGACTCCAGAGCCGCGACGCCGTAGGACGACGTCTCGACGCGAACCCCCATGCGGCTCCCCCCGCCGAACTAGACCTCTCCTATCTCAGCACTAGTCACCGACAACACGCGAGACCCGGATCGGTACCGACGCCCGATTGATCCGACTCGTACGGAGGGTGACCACTCATAAGCGCCCAGGCCGGACAGGTCTGGGCGTTGCGGAGGCGGGTGCCGCGGAGGGCGATTACTCTCGAAGGTGGCTAGACAGTCAGCCCCATGTGCTCGTTCGATGCGTGGAGCTGGCCCTGCCGCCCCCGCGCCGCATTCGCTAGGGGGGTGTGCTGTGGACGACGCAGCCCCACCATCGACAACTGCGTTTCCGCCAGGTGTGCCGCCGTTCGAGGTCCTGGTCAGCCAGGACGCCGACGTGTGCAGCATCGAGGTCCGCGGCGAGCTCGACCTGATCACCGCCCCGGCGCTCGACCTGGCTCTCACCAAGGCGCGCCTCACCGGGATCGCCGCGACGGTCATCGTCGACCTGAGATGGCTGATCACCAGCTGCACCGCGGGCCTCGGCGTGTTGATGACGCACCACTATGCGTTGCGGCGGGCGGGCAGCCGGCTCGTCGTCATGTATCCGCCGCACCAGTTCCTCGAGCTGCATCGCCTACAACCGGCTCGACGGCATCCTCGACATCCGCGGATCGGCGGGCCCGTTGGCGATGCCGGGCACCGGAAGCGACATCCCCGCGACCGTCTGATCCGGTTCACGGCGGCACCGGCCGCAACGGCCCTGTCGGCCCGACAGCGGAGTAGCGTCAAAGGCATCGCCCTGGACTCGACGACCCCGATCCGAACGACAGGCGGTACGAGGCAATCTCGCCTCCCGAGCCCGATCAACGGCACCGGGCGCCGAACGCTTCCGGCGCCGGGATCTCCGATCAGCGGCTACCCCATGGGGGCGCGACATGCCTACGACTCAGATCGACCCGACCACGACCACGACCACGACCACGACCACGACCACGGACACCGTGACCTCCGCGGAGTGCCCGGCGTGTCCGCATGCGCTCGACGCGCACGACACGATCGGGGCCAGATACTGCTCCGCGACCGTCGCCGGCGGGTTCGACCGAGGGTGCGTGTGCGCCGGCGGTGCGCACGACCAGACCCACACGTAAGGCCGCCGCGGGCCGGCTCCTGCCGCAGCTCGAGCTCGCGGTGTCCCCCGGGCCCGAGTGATCCACGAGGTCGGGCGCTAGTTTCGAGCCATGGCAGCAGACCGCCCGACACCGGGGCCCGACCGGGCACAGGCGGTCGGCTTCGCGGCGGCCCTCGGCGGGCTGGCCGGTGTCGCGCTCTCGGCTCACCGCGGGGTCAGGGCCGCCGTCCTCGGCGCGGCGGCGGGTGCGGTCGGCCTGGGCACGTCCGAGGCAGTCGCCCGGGCCCGGCAACGGCCCGGTGAGATCCCCCCGATCTGGCAGCGCATCGCGGCCAGCGGGGCGATCGCGGCGCCGCTCGGCTGGCTGGCCGCACGGCTGACCGGAGCGGGACCACGGGCGGTGGCGGTGGGTGCCGGAACGGTCGCCGGTGCCATCGCGCTCCGCCCGCAGAAGGTCGCGATGGGACCGCTGCTGGGCGCGGCCGTCGGGCAGGCGCTGGCGACGGGATCTCGCCGGCCGCCGCCCTCGGCGGTGGCTGCGATCACCGTGCTCACCTACCGGGTCACGTCGGCGCTGGTCTTCCGGGATGAGCAGGTGAGCCTGCTGGCCGAGCAGGTCCCGGCCGAGGACCTGCCCTTCGTCGTACCGCGGGAGTCCCGGTCGACCTACGTCGGGACCGGCTACGTGCGGGACCTGGCCGAGACCATCGGTGGCACCTACGTCGCCGCCGCGCCCGACGTCGGCATCATCGGCTCGCTCGACGAGCTCGCCGGGCCCGACTTCGACCCGGAGCAGGTCGACCCGCGGGTCCGGGAGTTCTACGAGCACACCACCAGATTCACCCTCGACATCGTTCCGGAGTGGCGGTTGTGGGTGCGCCCGGGCTACCTGCTCTACCGCACCCTGGTGGCCCGCCCGCTCGGGCAGGCCAACGTGCCGATGAACCAGCGCGAGACGCAGCGGGGCGTCACCAGCCGGATCGACACGATCACCCCGGCCGACGACGACGTGGTCGCCATCCGCAGCTGGATCCGGGCCTTCGCCGACAACGACGAACCGATCTACGTCGGCATCTACACGACCTACCGGCACGAGGGTCGCGGCTACGTCAGCGTCGGCTTCCCGCTCCCGCAGTCGAGCTTCACCGCCACCCTGGAGCCGAAGAACCGTCCCGACGGGCTGCTCCTCGACAGCCGCAGCGACCTCGACCAGCCCGGCCACTACCTGACCTACATCGACCCGCAGACCCGGGATCTCACCGCCCTCGCCGTGCACGGCTTCGCCGAGCAGCTCGACGTCTACGTCGAGGACGGACAGGTGCGGGCCGAGCACGCGTTCTGGGTCTTCGGCTTCCCGTTCCTCGTGCTGCATTACCGCATGCGCCGCAAGCCGGACGCACCATAGCCCAGAGTTCGACGGGTTTGTCCGCGTCGTGCTGTTCACCCCATCCGGGTGATGCCACCGGGCACGCCCAGCGACGAGGCTGCAAGACGGCCGGTCGGACAGTTCTGGGAGGGCACGATGGCGCTGAAGGAATACGAGCCGGGTACGACGTTCCCGGGCGTGATCGGCCGGACGACCGACGTGTCGACGCCGGCGTGGCCGCAGCCGCTGCGGGCCCGGCCCGGCTCGCCCAACGTGCTGTTCATCGTGCTCGACGACACCGGGTTCGGGCAGCTCGGCTGCTACGGCAGCCCGATCGCGACCCCGAACATGGACTCCCTCGCGGCCGGCGGTCTGCTCTATACCAACATGCACACGACCGCACTGTGCTCGCCGTCGCGGTCCTGCATCATCACCGGACGCAACCACCACGCCAACGCCATGGCTTCGATCAACGAACTCGCGACCGGATACCCCGGTTACAACGGCAGCATCCCGTTCGAGAACGGCTTCCTGTCCGAGATGCTGCTGCAGCACGGTTACAGCACCTACATGATCGGCAAGTACCACCTGCTGCCGTCCGAGTTCGAGTCCGCCGCAGGGCCCTACGACCGCTGGCCGCTGGGCCGCGGCTTCGAGCGCTACTACGGTTTCCTCGGCGGCGACACCAGCCAGTGGTATCCGGATCTGGTCGCCGACAACCACCAGGTCGCGCCGCCGGCGACACCCGAAGAGGGCTACCACCTCAACCCGGACCTCGCCGACAAGGCGATCGACTTCATCGCCGACGCCAAGCAGGTCGCGCCGAACAAGCCGTTCTACATGCACTACTGCACCGGTGCTGCCCACGCGCCGCACCACGTGCCCAAGGAGTGGGCCGACCGCTATCGCGGCAAGTTCGACGACGGCTGGGACGCCTACCGAGAGAGGGTGCTGGCCCGGCAGAAGGAGCTCGGCATCATGCCGCCCGACGCCGAGTTGTCCCGGCACGACCCCGACGTACCGGAGTGGAGCTCACTGTCCGACGACGCGCGTCGGCTGTCGGCGCGGATGATGGAGGTCTTCGCCGGCTTCCTGTCCCACACCGACCACCACATCGGCCGGGTTCTGGACTTCCTCAAGGAGATCGGCGAATTCGACAACACGCTCATCATGCTGGTGTCCGACAACGGCGCCAGCGCCGAGGGCGGCGTCACCGGCACCACCAACGAGCTGCAGTTCTTCAACAAGGCCGAGGAGTCTCTGGAGGACAGCCTGCGATCCATCGACGACATCGGCGGGCCGACGACGTTCAACCACTACCCGTGGGGCTGGACCTGGGCGGGCAACACGCCGTTCCGGCGGTGGAAGCGGGAGACCTACCGTGGCGGCACGAGCGACCCGTTCCTCGTGCACTGGCCCAAAGGCATCAAGGCCCGCGGCGAGATCCGCACGCAGTACGCCCACATCATCGACATGGTCCCGACCGTTCTCGAGGCACTCGACGTGGAGCCACCGGCCGCGATCCGGGGTGTAGCCCAGTCGCCGATCCACGGCGTGAGCCTGGCCTACAGCTTCGATGACAAGGATGCGGCCGGCCGGCACGGCACGCAGTACTTCGAGATGTTCGGGCACCGCTCGATCGACCACGACGGCTGGCGCGCGGTGTGCCCGTGGCCGGGGCCGTCGTTCGCCGAGGCCGGCAAGGGTTTCGGGGAGCCGATCAGCGGCGACATGCTGACCGAGCTGGACGAGAAGCACTGGGAGCTCTACCACGTCGCCGAGGATCCGACCGAAAATCACAACGTGGCAGACGAACATCGCGACATCCTCATCTCGATGATCGCGCAGTGGTACGTCGAGGCCGGACGCTACGACGTCCTGCCGATCGACGGCAGTGCCCTGACCCGCATCATGACCGAACGGCCCGCTGATCGCCGAGGGGCGGACGACGTACACCCTCCGGCCGGAGACCCAGACCATCCCCGCGGCCGCCTCGCCCAAGCTGCTCAACCGCAAGCACGCCATCACGGCGGACGTCGAGATCCCCGACGGTGGCGCCGACGGCGTGCTGCTGTGTCAGGGCTCGGGGGTGGGCGGTTTCTCGTTCTTCCTCAAGGACGGCAAGCTGCGCTACACCCACAACTACGTCCGGCGTTCGCTGCTCCGGGTGTCGTCGTCCGACCCGGTGCCGGCAGGTCGGCATGAGCTGCGGTTCGAGTTCGAACCCACCGGGCAGCCGGATATCATGCACGGCAAGGGCTCTCCCGGGCTCGCGCAGCTCTACATCGACAAGAAACTGGTGGGCGCAAGCCAGTTCGACATCACCACACCGGTGCTCTTCAACCCTGGCGGCATGACGTGCGGCGCCAACCCCAACCTGGCCGTCGACCCGGACTACACGTCACCGTTCCGGTTCACCGGCACGATCCACACCGTGTCCGTGGACCTGTCCGGGGATCTGATCAAGGACAGCGAGGGCGAGATGCGGATGGTGCTGGCCCGCCAGTGACCCCGCCTCGCCGCGTGTCTCTGACCATGATCAAGAGGGGATCCGCACGGCGTTTCGCACGCATATCCCCTCATGATCATGGCGAGGAGCAGTCGCGGTAGCGGAGGTAGACCGTGCCGCCGGCGAACCGGCGCTCGTCGATCAGCTCGAGGTCCAGCCGGACGCCGTCGGGAAGGGCCCGGGTGCCGCCGCCGACCACGGCCGGCACCGCGAAGAGGTGGTATTCGTCGACGAGCCCGGCCTTGATCGCGTCGCCGGCAAGGCCGGCCCCACCGATGCTGATGTCCCGCTCCGCCTGCGCCTTCATCTGCCGGACGGCATCCGGGTCGAAGGTCCGCTCGATCCGGGTCCGGGCGCTGGACACCGAAGCCAGGGTCGTGGAATAGACGACCTTGTCGGCCGCCTGCCAGATCTTGGCGAAGTCCAGCACCACCGGCGACTCGTCGGCCGGGGCGTCTGCGGTCTCCCAGAACACCATCGTCTCGTACATCCGCCGGCCGTAGAGGCAGGTGCCGATCCGCCGTTCGAGGTCGTTGACGAAGGCGTGCACCTCCGCGTCGGGCGCGGCCCAGTCGAAGGCGCCGTCGCGGTCCACGGTGTAGCCGTCGACCGAGGCGATTGCGGAGTAGATCAACTTGGCCATGGCGCGCCGCGCCCTCCTAGTCCTCGAGCCGCTCGCTCAGCTGGACGGTCACCGTGTCGCCCGCCTCCTTGCCGATCGCCTTGCGTACGTCGGCCTTGACCGGAAGCTTGTGCGTGCCGTCACCCATGGCCATGAACGAGCTCCGGAACGGGCTGCCGTCGATCGTGCCACGCACCTTGACCAGTCCCCTGGTCCCGAAGAACTCGGCCGAGCCGGGCATGACGACGTAGGTCCAGGCGCCCTTGTTGTCGCCCTTCTGCAGGGAAGCCGTGAACTTCTTGTCCAATGCCATCGGAGACTCCCTCACCTGCACACCGCACCGACATGTCGAGCCTAAGACCGTCGCCGGCCGGAGAACTCATCCCTTCCGCCGCGCCCCGCCATGATCAGGAGGGGAACCGTACGGCGTTTCGCACCGGATCCCCCTCTTGATCATGAGCCTCGCGCAGGTGCTCAGGCGAGTGCGACCGCGACCTGCTCGAGGTGGTCCATCGCCTCCTGCATGCCGCCTTCCATGCCCGAGTTGATGTGCGCGTCGCGGCCGGCCTGGTCGGTGTGCTGCACCAGGACGCTGAGGGTGGTGCGCCCGTCCTGCTCGGTGAAGGTGTGGGTCACCACCGCGTGCGCGTCGGGCATGCCCTCGAAGACCTCGGTCGCGACGATGCGCTCACCGGGCACGATCTCGCGGTACTCGCCGTGGAAGGCGACCTCGAATCCGCCGTTCGCCGTCATCACGTAGCGCCAGGTGCCGCCGACCCGCAGGTCGACCTCGGCGCTGGTGACCTCGCCACGGTCGCCGCTCCACCAGCGCTTGATCAGCTCGGGAGTCGTGTAGGCCTGGTAGACCAGGCGCTTGGGTGCGTCGAACTCCCGCGTGATCAGGATCTGCGTGTCGGACGGCAGGGTCACCGTCGCCGTGCCGCTAGTCGTCATTCCCGCCATCTCCGTCCTCCTCCTTCAGTTCCTCCAAGACGGCGTCCAGCCGCTCGAAGCGTTGCGACCACGACCGTTCGTAGGCCTTCACCCAGTCGTGGATGGGCTTGAGCGGGAGGCCGTTGAGGCGGTACATCCGGTGCCGCCCCTCGTCGCGCACCTCCACCAGCCCGACCTCCCTCAGCACCCGCAGGTGCTTGGACACCAACGGCTGCGCCAGATCCAGCAGCTCGACCAGGTCGTTCACCGGTCGTTCGCCCGCGGCGAGGAGATCGAGGATCTGCCGTCGCCGGGGCTCGGCCACCGCGTTGAACGCGTCCGCTGTCGTCGCTGCCCGTGCCATGCGGCGATCATATATCCATATGGGAATACGTCAAGCGGAGGTCGCCGCGCTGCGAGCGTCGCCGGCCGTCTACCTACGCGGGCGAGCGCCTCAGCCTGACATCACTTGCGCGGCTTCGGCGTGGCCAGCGACGGGGCCTTCGGCGGCGTTGCCGGCGCCTGGGCCGCGGGCGGGCCGACCTGCATCTTCTTCGCCGACGAATTCGCGGGGACGAACTGCCGCGTGCCCCGCTCGGCCTTCGACTTGTTCGTCTCGACCTCGATCCGATGCGCCTTGGCGTAGGCGTCCTGCCGGATGCCGGTGACCTGCCAGGACACCTCGAGTCCGGGCGTGCCACCCGCGATGCCGAATTTGTTGCCGCTGACCTTGCGCGCGATGTAGACCGGCGCGCTCGCGCCGATCGGCGTCAATTGATAACGGAAGTCGGTGTTCAGCGCGTCGAAGTAATCCGGCAGCTCGACCACCGCGGTGCCCGCGCCGTCGAGGACGACATTGCCGTTATAGACATTCATCATGTCGGGCGACTCGACGAACGAGTGCTGCAGCCATTTGCGCTCGGGGTCGAGCGGATGGTCGATCTTGAATGACCCGGCTGTCTTCGACAATGTGCCCGCCACGTGCGCATTTCCCTGCGCCCAGAGGGCGAAGGCCGCGCCGTTCGACGCCTGCCCGAAGACGCCGTAGGTCTGGTTGACGGTGTCCGTCGCGAGGCCGTAGACGCCGTAGGTCGTGCCCTGCCCCCACGCACCGACGTAGCCGGAGTCACCCCGGGTCCCGGCGGTGCGGCCGTTTTGGCCGTGTACGCCGTACTGCCCGCCGTTGCCGTCCCCGAAGACCCCGGCCCCGTTGACGTTGGACGTCTTTCCGGTGACGCCGTTGGTGCTGCCGGAACCGTAGACGCCGGTCGGGCCGGACCCGTACATGCCGTAGGTGCTGCCCGAGCCGAACATGCCGTAGGTGTTGCCTGCGCCGTAGACGCCGTAGCCCTGGCCGGACCCGTAGACGCCGATGCTGCCGGAGCCGGACCCGGCAAAGATTCCGCCGTAGGGCCCGGCGTCGCCGCGGACACCGGCGTACCCGCCCTTGCCGGTTACGCCGTAGAGGCTGGTCGACGTGCCGCTGACCCCGGTTCCCGCTCCCGCGACGCCCGTCAGGCCGGTCGACGCCGAGCTGGTGCTGGTGGTGGTGCCCCGCCCGGCTGTGGCGAGGGTGGACTTGATGTCGAGCGAGAACGCCGGACCGGTCGTCCCGATGCCGAGTTTGCCGTCCCTCGTGAGCCGCATCCGCTCGGTGACCGGGGTCGTCGTCGACTGCCTCGTTTTGAAGACGAGCGGCGCCGGATTGGTGGTGCCGATGAAGTTGGTGCCGTCGGTCTTGATACCGCTGTTGCCGGTGATGTTCCACGGCGTGGTCGCCGCCGATGCGGGTGACGCGGTCACCACTTCCGCCACGCCGACCGCGGCGACCGCGGCGCCGGCGGTGAACAGTCCCCTGCGGGGGAATTGGCGGGGTGCCTCGTCATCGCCGGACATGTTTCTCCTCAAACCAGGTGCTCAGATAGCACGTCGTTTCCGCCCGCTAATAACGAGCCAGCATATTCCCAACAAGATCTTGGTACGGGCGTTCGAGAAATCATCGGTTCCCTTGTCCGCGTGCTTCCCCAATGGGCAGCACAGAAGGGCAAATCCTCGTGCATCGATAAGAGTGGATCACGGCCATCGAGTACGGACATGGTTGTCATGCCGGGTCTTTCCCACGAGCACGGGAAATCGCATCCCATTCGACAGTCGAATTCTCTTAGATTATCGAACGGCCGCGGCTCCTGTGACCGGCCGATCGCCGGGAGCGATCACGGGCTGCGGGCGGGCTCCACCCGTGCCGAGTGGCTGTGGCAGGCCCACGACGGTCCCGACCTGATCGCGGCCGTCGCCTGGTGGTCAGGAGACGACGACCGTCCCGGGATGGTGGACCTGCTCGGCGGCACCGATGCCACGATCCTCGCCGGCTTGGCCGCAGCGCGTCGCCGATCGGCGCGACCCGTGTCGGTCCTGCTCCAGGTCGACGCGGACGTCTCGCGCTCGGCGAGCGATGCCGGTCGCCGCCGAGGCGCTCGCCCGTGCCGCCTTCGTTCGCCGAGGTGGTCGGATGCGGGTCGGTGGCGGTCGACGTCCACGGTCCCGCCCATGTCGGTCGGACTGACGATGCGCGCGGCCGGAGAGGGCGCACCGGCGAGGCGGAGCACCGATTGCACGCGGCGAGCAACTACGACGGTGAGCCGCACTGGTTCAGCGTCGGGATCGACGCCGCTGGAGCCCTGATCGGTTACGTCGTCCCCGCCCTGGTCGACGGAGACCGGCCCGCATCGCCGAATCGGGCGCCGGGCGCAGGCGGTACGCCGTTACGCCGGCGCCGTCACATCGCCCTGAAGGACCGCGTGGGTGACTCGGCGCCCATCCCGGACGCGTTCCAGGTCAACTGGGCCAGCGCCGCCTGGCCGCTCAGGTCGGGGTGGAAGAAGTCGAGCGTGCTGATCTGGTCGGCCGCGAACCGGTAGTTGTAGGTCGCGTATCCGTCCCACCGGCACTGCGGATAGCGGTCGCACGCCTGGGACAGGATCCCGTTGAACGCCGCCTCCCGGGCCACCACCTGCTGCCGATCCGCCTCGGTGTCCGACGAGGAGAGCATCGACTGGCAGATGCCCGCCGTGGACCATACGATCCGCGCCAGCCAGTTTCCGACCAGCACCGATCGCAGTTGGTAGAGGTTCGGAATGCTGCTGACGAAGATGCGGGTGCCGGGCAGTGACTGGTGCAGTGCATCGAGGGCGGCGTTGATCTCGTCGGAGAAGGTGCCGGTGGAGGTCATCGTCCCGGGCGAGGACGTACACAGGTCATTCGCGCCGATCAACAGCGTGACGTAGTCCGGCTTCTGCGCCAGTGCCGCCGCCACCTCGGCGGCCAGGTCGCTCGCCTTGGCGCCGCTCACCGCGTCGTTGTATTCGTGTCCGGCGATGGAGGGGTTGAGCGCCTCGAGCCGCTCGTAGTGGCTGCGGACACCGTCGATGGGGTTGTGCCCGGTGGCCCAGGACTCGGCCGGGTGGTCGCCGTACCAGCAGCACACGTCGGCGGCGCGGGTGATCGAGTCGCCCAGTGCGCCATGCTGTTGGGCAGCGCCGTCGCGGCATCGGCCGTGGGTGCGACGAGGACCGCGCATACGATCGCCAGCGGAAGGAGCAGGACACGGAAGGCCTTGACCATGTGCGGCCCCTCACTACCAGTTATCGACCCGGCCAACCCGAAGCGGTGCGTAACGACGATGCGAGGACTGCCATCGATCTACCGAGAATGTAACGCGCGGATCTCGTCGATGCGAGACTTGACACGAAGTTGCCCGACCCGCGGCCCGCTCGGGATTTGCGTTGAGTCGCGGAATCCGAGGAGGAGAGGTCGTTATGCCGTTCGCATTCGTCTTCGAAGCGTCGGACATGAATCAGGAAGCGTACGACAAATCGATGAAGGCGCTAAACCAGGAGTCCCTGGATGACTCGGCTCCGGAGGGACTGATCGCTCATCTGGCCGGACCGCGGCCGGAGGGCGGCTGGCGGGTCCTCGACCTGTGGGAGTCGGAGGAGGCTGCCGACGCCTACTACACCGCGGAACTGTTCCAGAAAGGCGTCGGGTCGGCGCCGTTCGACATTCAGGCTTTTCCCTGGCCGATGCACCGCGTCGAGCTGGAGAAGACGGTCAAATTCCTCGGTTGACTCATCCGCATTTCCCATGACCAAGAGGGGATCGGCACGGCGTTTCACAGGTGAGCCCCATTCCGCGTCAACGTGACGTTGATGCGGCTAGAGCGCTTGAACGTGACGTTCAAGCGGAATGGGGGGGCCGGAATCCCCTCTCGATCATGCGGCGGTGACAGCGCTCAGGTGACCTCGCGCCGCACCGTGCGGACGACGCCGGCCGTGATCGGCAGCGCGATCCAGATCAGCACCGCGACGAGGATCTTCGCGACGTGGCCGCTCCAGTGGCCGTCGGTCACCCACTCGAGCATGTACGCCGGGTCGATCCAGGTGCCGACCGCGTGCAGCGGGGTCCGCAGCAGGGCGAACGCCGTGGGCAGCGCGAAGATCATGACGATCGCCGTGGCGCTGCGCTGCAGCAGCGCGCCGAAGCCGACGCCCATCGCGACGTTCAGCGCGATGCCGAGGAAGGCTCCGATGGCCACGGACGTGTTCACGTGCCAGCTCACGTCGCGGCCGAGTCCGCCGGACACGGCCAGCGCGATCGCCGCGACCGCGGCCGCGAAGAGGCAGGCCAGGACCGTCAGGATCGCGGTCGCGCCGATCTTCGCCAGCACCACCCGGCGGCGTCGGGGCTCCTGGGTGAAGGTGGTCAGGACGGTGCGCTGGCTCCACTCGCTCGTCATGACCAGGACGGCGATGACGGGCAGCAGCAACGAGACGGCGAACGCCGCGAAACCGAGATAGTCACCGGGCCGCTGCTCGAAGGAATGAGTCGCGATGACCGGGGCGAACATCATCCCGATCGTCACGACGGCGACCAGGGCGAGCAGCCACCGGGACGCGCGGGTGTCGACGGTCTTGAACCACTCGACGCGCAGCAGGCGGCGGAACGGGATCCCGCTCTCGGTAGCGGGAGCGCGGTCCGGTGGGGCCGCGACTCTCTCGGGCGCGGACAGGGCAGTACTCATGGGAGGTTCCTTCGCTTCGACGTGACAGGGATCAAGAGATCAGGCGGCGGCGGAGCCGGCGCCGGTGAGGGAGAAGAAGAGCTGCTCGAGGCCGTCGTCGGCCGCACGGAGTTCGGTGACGAGTACGCCGGTCCGGACGGCCAGCCGGGCGACCCGCTCGGCCGTGACCCCTCCGCTGAGCGTGTCGACGACGACCGCACCGTCGTCGGTGTGGCGATACGTGAAGTGGTCGTCGCGCAGCATCTGCTCGAGCGCGGCCCGGTCGGGGGAGCGCACCAGCAGACCGCCGGTGGCGAGCAGCTGCGCCAGCGGCCCGGACGCGGCGATCCGGCCGCCGGAGATCACCACGAGATGGTCGACCGTGGCCTGCACCTCGCCGAGCAGGTGGCTGGAGAGCAGCACCGTCCCGCCGCGGTCGGCGAAGTCGCGCAGCAGCGTGCGCATCCACGCGATGCCCTCCGGGTCCAGCCCGTTGGCGGGCTCGTCGAGGATCAGCACGTGCGGGTCGCCGATCAGGGCCTGGGCGATGCCCAGCCGCTGGCGCATGCCGAGCGAGTAGGTGCCGACCCGCTGCCGGGCGGCCTTCGGGCCCAGGCCGACGAGCTCCAGCGCCTCGCCGACCCGGTTCAGCGGCACGTCGGCCAGCCGGGCCGCGATGGCGAGCGTGCTGGCACCCGAGCGCCCGGCGTGCATCGCGGACGTGTCGAGCAGCGTGCCGACGGTCGTGATGGGGTTGGGGAGCCGGCCGTAGGGGACGCCGGCCACCGTCGACGACCCGCGGTCGGCGTTGGTGAGGCCGGTGATCATCCGCAGGGTCGTGGACTTGCCGGCGCCGTTCGGGCCGAGGAAGCCGGTGATGGTGCCCGGCTCGCAGACGAACGAGACGTCCTGGACGACCGGCGACCCGTTGTAGGACTTCGAGAGTGAATCGGCTGTGATCATGGCGATGACGATGCCCGGGGCGACCGGTCGGCCACATCGGCATCGCGGCTAGACCCGGTGGTCCGGACGGATGATCATGCCCCTGCCGACCCCCTACTTTCGGCTAGCCGGCCGTCGACCTTCCGCCAATGCCTGGCTGATCAGGCCCGGCTTAGGCTGTCGCGGTGGAGTCCGAGCTCGCGGTGGAGCATCCGGGGCTGGTGCCCGGGATGCTCTTGACCCCTGCGGAGGGCGGCTCGCGCCGGCGTACGGCGCGGGACTGGACCGTCGACGTGCTGTGGTTCGTGCTCGCGGTCGGGTTCGGGGCGATCCTCTACAACGGCGCGCTGACCGCCTCCGTCGGGCCCGTGCCCCGCTGGCTCGAGGTCGTCGACCTGGCGATCGGCGTCGTGTGCTGCCTGGCGCTGTGGTGGCGGCGTACCCACGCCACGACCGTCGGCGTGCTGGCCGTCGCGGCTGCGCTGCTGAGCGCGTCGGGGTCGATGGCGGCCGTCCTGATCCTCTTCAGCACCGCCGTGCACCGGCGTACGACGACCGCGCTCGGCCTCGCCGTGGCGCTCAGCGTCGGGTCGGTCCTCTCCAGCGTCATCCGGCCGCAGAAGGACTCGCTGCTCGTCACGATGGTCATCGTCGTGGCGATCGACGCCGCCGTGCTGGCGTGGGGGATGTTCGTGCGGGCCCGGCGACAGCTGGTGCTGTCGCTGCGTGAGCGCGCCGAGCGGGCGGAGAGCGAGCAGCGGCTGCAGGGCGAGCGGGCGCGGCTGGCCGAGCGGACCCGGATCGCCCGCGAGATGCACGACGTGCTGGGACATCGCATCTCCCAGATCGCCCTGCACGCGGGGGGACTGGAGATCAACGCCGCGCTGCCGCCGGAGCAGGTGCGCGAGACGGCGCACCTGCTGCGCTCGACCGCGCACCAGACGCTGGAGGAGTTGCGCGACGTGATCGGCGTGCTCCGCTCGGACGGCACCGGTGAGCCGGTGACGCCGCCGCAGCCGACGCTCGCCGAGGTACCGCGGCTGGTGGCCGAGGTCCGGCGGGCCGGTGCGAACGTCGACCTGGAGATGGAGGTCGCCGACGCCGCAGCGACTCCGCCGACCCTCGGGCGCGACGCCTACCGGATCGTGCAGGAGGCTCTCACCAACGTCTCCAAGCACGCGCACGGCACCGCGACCGAGGTGCGGCTCGCCGGCGGCCCGGGACGGGGTCTGCGCGTCCGGGTGCGCAACCGGCTGCCGGTCAACACCGCCGCGTCCGCCCTGCCCGGCGCTGGCACCGGCCTGCTCGGGCTGCAGGAGCGGGTGGCGCTGGCCGGCGGCACGCTGACGCACGCGCCGGACGGGCAGGGCTACTTCGTGGTCGACGCGCGGTTGCGCTGGGAGACCGCGTGATCCGGGTGCTGCTCGTCGATGACGACGCGCTCGTCCGCGCCGGGCTGCGGATGATCCTCGGCTCGGCCGAGGACATCGAGGTGGTGGGCGACGCCGACGACGGTGCCCGCGCCGGTGCGGCGGTGGCCGAGCACCGTCCCGACGTCGTCCTGATGGACATCCGGATGCCGGACGTGGACGGGATCACCGCGACCGCCCAGCTCCGGGCCGGAGATCGGCCGCCGCACGTCGTGGTGCTGACGACGTTCCACATCGGGGACGAGGTGCTCCGGGCGCTGCGGGCCGGCGCCGACGGGTTCCTGCTCAAGGACTCGCCGCCGGACGCGATCGTCGAGGCCGTACGCCGGGTCTCGGCCGGCGACGCGATGCTCTCGCCGGCGGTGACCAAGACCGTGCTCTCCCACGTCGGCGACGCCGCGCTCGCGGAGCGCCGGCATTCCGCTTCGGGACGGCTGGCCGGGCTGACCGACCGCGAGCGGGAGGTCGCCGTCGCCGTCGCCAGCGGCGCTTCCAATGCCGAGATCGGCGGCCAGCTCTACATGAGCGAGGCCACGGTCAAGGCGCACGTGTCGCGGCTGCTGGCCAAGCTGGCGGCGGCCAACCGGGTGCAGATCGCCATCGTCGTCCACGACGCCGGCCTGGTGTGAGCGCCCGGACTTCTCACCCCATCGGGGTGACGCATTCGGGTTGGCCGCGGCGTTAGCGTCACTTCGCGGCCGGCCGGATCGACCGCAGGGTTCCGTCGGGCGGCGGGTGGGTCGCGGGGGGTGCATCCGCCGCCGGCGGAGTTCCCGGCAGGGCTGATCGCCCGGTGTCGCTGAACCCGTTCGCCGGCGTGTCGTCGTGGTGTGGGTACGGGCCGCCCGCCGGCCGCCCGGGAACGATCACCGCACGCGGAGCCGAGATCGGTCTCCGGCCGCGCTGAACGTCCGCTTTGCCGCGATGGGCGGGGGAGCAGCTGCGGATCGGCACCCGCCGCGCCCGGTCTTCCCGCAGTATGTGACCAACCGCCGGTCGATCACGGGATGACGGGGGTGTGGCGATGGCAGCCGCCGAGGCACTCGACACCGCCCGGGCTGCCTTCGCCCGCGCCGAGTGGTCGGCCGCCCGGGACGCCTTCCTGGACGCGGATCGGGAGAGTCCGCTCGACGTCGACGATCTCGACCGCTGTGCCGTCGCGGCCTACCTGATCGGGGACGACGAGCAGAGCATCGGGCTGCGGGCCAGGACTTTCCAGCTGGCGGACGACCGCGGTGACCGGCCGGCGGCGGCCCGGGCGGCATTCTGGGCCGGGTTCCAGCTGCAGCTCGCCGGCGAGATGGCGCAGGCGGGCGGGTGGCAGGCCCGCGGGCAGCGGCTGCTGGACGCCGACCGGTCCGACTGCGCCGAGCGCGGGATGCTGCTCCTCCCGACTGCGGTGCAGAACCTGTTCAGCGGCCGGCAGGCCGAGGCGCACCGCCTCTTCGTCGAGGCCGGACGCCTGGGCGAGCGATTCCGCGACCCGGATGTGACCGCGCTGTCCTACCTCGGGCAGGGCCAGGCGCTGGTCTCACTCGGCCGGGCCGCCGACGGTGTCGCGCTCTTCGACGAGGTGATGCTCCTGATCACCTCGGGCGTCGCCTCACCGGTGGTCGCCGGACTCATCTACTGCGCAGTGATCAGCACCTGCCGGGAGATGTTCGACCTGGCCCGGGCGACACAGTGGACGACCGCGCTCACCCGATGGTGCGAGGCGCAGCCCGACCTCGTGCCCTACCGCGGCCAGTGCCTGGTGCACCGCTCGCAGATCATGCAGCTGCACGGGTCCTGGCCGGAGGCGATGCGGGAGGCCGACCGTGCGGTCACGCGGCTGGGCGACCCGCCGGACCAGCCCGCGACCGGCATGGCGCACTACCAGAAGGGGGAGCTGCACCGGCTGCGTGGCGAGGTCGCGGCGGCCGAGGACTGCTACCGGGAGGCCAACCGCTTCGGGCACGAGCCGCAGCCCGGGCTCGCCCTGCTGCGGCTGGCGCAGGGCAAGGTGGCGGTGGCGCAGGCGACGATCTGCCGGGCCGTCGACGAGGCGAACGACCCGGTGCGGCTGGCCGCGCTGCTGCCGGCCCGGGTCGAGATCGCCCTGGCCGCGGCGGACATCCCGGCGGCGCAGGAGGCGGCCGACCGGCTGGACGTGGTCGCCGCCGGCCTCGCCGCCCGCTGGCTGCGGGCGCTCGCCGAGGTCGCGCAGGGCGCGGTGTCGCTCGCGGCGGGTCGGCCGCAGCAGGCGCTGAAGGCGCTGCGCCCGGCACTGGCGTGCTGGCAGGAGCTGGAGGCGCCGTACGAGGTGGCCCGGATCAGGGAGCTGATCGGGCGGGCCTGCCGCGCGCTGGGCGACACCGACACCGCGGAGATGGAGCTCGAGGCGGCCGCGGCGGTCTTCGGGCAGCTGGGCGCGGCGCAGGATCTGGCGCGGGTCGGGTCGGCGCCGGCGGTCGCGACGCACGGGCTGACCGCCCGCGAGGTCGAGGTGCTGCGGGAGGTCGCGGCCGGCAAGACCAACCGGGCCATCGCCGCCGACCTCGTCCTGAGCGAGAAGACCGTGGCCCGGCACGTCAGCAACATCTTCGCGAAGCTGGGCGTGACCAGCCGGTCGGCCGCCACGGCGTTCGCCTACGAGCACGACCTGGTCTAGGCGCCGGCGTACACAGAATTACCCATCTTTGCGGGCGTGACCGGTTGGGCAGTTCGCCCGAAGCGACGCCGCCGCCGGCTCCCTAGCGTCATTGGTGACGGTCCACTCGCGACGAAATGAGGCCACCATGACTGACGACACGACGACCGAGCGGCACGACACGGTGGTCATCGGAGCCGGCCAGAACGGCCTGACCGTCGGCTACCACCTCGCGAGCCGGCAGCAGGACTTCGTCATCCTCGACGAGCACCACCGCGTCGGCGACGGCTGGCGGGAGCGCTACGACTCGCTGCGGCTCTACACACCGGCGAAGTACGACGGCCTACCGGGGATGGCGTTCCCGGCGCAGCCCTACCACTTCCCGACCGGGGCCGAGATGGGCGACTACCTCGAGTCCTACACGGCGCGCTTCGCGCTGCCGGTCGTCGCCGATGTCGCGGTGGATGGCGTGCATGCCGACGGCGAGGACTACCTGGTGACCGCCGGCGACCGCTGCTTCCGCGCGGCGAACGTCGTCATCGCCACCGGCGGGAAGCACGACCCGCACACGCCGGCGTTCGCCGACCAGCTCGACCCGGGGATCCGGCAGATCCACTCCGACGACTACCGCAACCCGGCGCAGCTGTTGCCCGGCGACGTCCTCGTCGTCGGTGCCAGCCACTCCGGCGCCGACCTCGCGCTGGAGTTCTCGGCGGACCGGCACACCGTGCTGGCCGGGCCGCACCGGGGCGAGATCCCGTTCGACATCGAGGGCCGGCCGGCGCACCTCATCCTGCGGGTGCTGTGGTTCGCCGCCAACCATGTCCTCACCGAGCACACGCCGATGGGCCGCAAGATGCGGACCGAGGTGCGCTCGCACGGCGCTCCGCTGCTGCGGGTGAAGTCGAGCGACCTCGCCGCGGCCGGGGTCGAGTGGGTGCCCGAGCACGTCGCCGGCGTGCGGGACGGCCGGCCCGTCCTGGAGAGCGGCCGCACCCTCGACGTGCGCAACGTCGTCTGGTGCACCGGCTTCCACCAGGACCTCAGCTGGGTGCACCTGCCGATCCTCGACGAGGACGGCTGGCCCCGGCAGCGCAATGGGATCGTCGAGAGCCAGCCGGGCCTCTACTTCAACGGGCTGATATTCCAGTCGGCGTTCACGTCGATGCTCGTCGGCGGAGCGGGCCGGGACGCCAAGCGGATCGCGGAGAGCATCGTGGCCCGCGGCGGGACGCGTTCGTCGGCGACGCGCACCGCGGAGGCACGGCCAGCCGTAGCGTGCGGGCGCATGGCAGAGCAGCGATTCGCCTCCGTGGACGACTACATCGGCTCCTTCTCCGGCGAGGTCCGGACCGTGCTCGAGCGGGTGCGCGAGGCGGTCCGGGCCGCGGTACCCGACGCCGGCGAGACGATCAGCTACCACGTCCCGACCGTCACGCTCGACGGCCGCGCCCTGCTGCACTACGCCGGCTGGAAGCAGCACGTCAGCCTTTACCCGGCGCCGAGCGGCGACGCCGACTTCGAACGGCGGATCGCACCGTACCGGTCCGGGAGGGGCACGCTGAAGTTCCCGCTGGCCGACCCGATCCCCTACGACCTCATCAGGCAGGTGGCAGCCCTGCAAGCGGCGCACCACCGGGGCTAGGGCAGCTCGCGGAGGAAGTAGAGATTGCCGTCGACGGTCTCGTCGCGCTGGCCGCGGTTCTCGACGACAACCAGGAGTCCCGGGCCGAAGACCGGCACAGCGATCGCGATGGTGTTGAAGGTGCCGAAGTTCCCCTCGCGGGCCTGCCCGTAGGAGTTGTTCGGGGTCGGCCCGAAATGGACGCTCCAGAACACCTGGGGGTCGTTGCTCGGGATCGAGAACATCAGGTTGGCGGTCCGGGCCCCGTTGACGTCGAACACGGTGCTCTGGACGCGGCCCCCCGGCGGCAACGGCGTCTGGACGGGGATCAGGACCTCGTACACGATCTCGGGCATGGGCGTTCCTCCGCGCCGGAGCTGACCTGCCGCAGAGTGTGGCAGGTTGCGGCGCCCGACATTGGCGAGTCGCGCGAAGCCGGACCCATCGGGCAGCGCGCCGTTGCCGTCGGTGGCGCGGCGCGCTTCACTCGACTTATGCCCTCGTCACGGTCCCGGTCTTCGGCGAAGGAGTCGTTGGCGCCGTACCGGCGCAAGCGGGACTTCTCCCGGACGCCGGAGCCGTCGGGTGAGGCGGCCCCGCCTGCGGCCGCGGGCGCTCCTCGGTTCGTGGTGCAGCGGCACCGGGCGAGCCGGCTGCACTACGACTTCCGGCTGGAGATCAACGGGGTGCTGGCGAGCTGGGCGGTGCCGAAGGGGCCGACGCTGGCGGCGGGGGTGCGGCGGGCGGCGTTCCACGTCGAGGACCACCCGATCGAGTACATCGACTTCGAGGGCGTGATCCCGGCGGGTGGGTACGGCGGCGGCGACGTCATCGTGTGGGACGCCGGGACGTGGGAGCCGCACGAGTCGTCCGACCCGGGCAAGAGCGTGGCCGACGGCGAGCTGCACCTGGACATGTTCGGGTCGAAGCTTCGGGGGCGTTTCGTGCTGGTGCGGACGCGGACAGACGACTCCGGCAAGGAGGAGTGGCTCCTGCTGCACAAGAAGGACGACTTCGCCGTCGGTGGCTGGAACGCCGAGGACCACCCGAAGTCGGTGCTCAGCGGCCGGACGAACGACGAGGTCAAGGCGGACCCGGACCGGCTGTGGCGGTCGGACCTGCCGGCGGCGCGGGCGTCGCAGCCGTTGAAGCCGGCGGGTTTCGAGGCCGCGAGCGACGAGGCGTTGGCGGAGCTGGACTCTTTCGGGGCGTCGGGGACGTGGTCGGTCTTCGGCCGCGAGCTGCGGGTGACGAACCTCGACAAGGTGCTCTTCGCGGCTCGGAAGGGCTCCGAGCCGGTGACCAAGCGGGAGCTGCTGCGCTACTCGGCCCAGATCGCGCCGGTCGTGCTGCCCTACCTGGCCGGGCGGGCGCTGAACATGCACCGCTTCCCGGGCGGGACCGAGACCAAGGGCTTCTGGCAGAAGGAGCTGCCCAAGCACGCCCCGGAGTGGGTGCCGCGGTGGGACAACCCCGAGGCCGAGAAGGGGGAGTCCCAGACGTACCTGGTCGTGGACGAGCCGGCGGCGCTGGTGTGGGCGGCGAACTTCGGCGCGCTGGAGTGGCACGCGTGGACGTCGCTGACCTCTTCGCCGCGGGAGCCGACGTACGCGCTCTTCGACCTGGACCCCGGCGATACGACGTCGTGGGACGACCTGCTGGTGCTGGCCCGGCTGCACCGGACGGCGTTCGAGCACCTGGGCATCGTCGCCCGGCCGAAGGTGACCGGCCGGCGGGGGATCCAGATCTGGGTGCCGATCGCGGCCGGTCCCGGTTTCGACGAGACCCGCGCCTGGGTCGAGCAGGTGTCCCGGTCGGTCGGGGCCGTCGTACCGGAGCTGATCAGCTGGAAGTGGGACGTCCGGGAACGCGGCGGGCTGGCGCGGCTGGACTACACGCAGAACGCGATCAACAAGACCCTGGTCGCGCCGTACAGTCCGCGGGCGGCGCTCGGCGCTCCGGTGTCGGCGCCGATCACCTGGGAAGAGCTGGACGACCCGTCGCTGCGACCGGACGGCTTCACGATCCGGACCATGCCCGACCGGATCGCGGAGAAGGGCGACCTTTACGGCGATCTGCTCACCGCGACCCAGGCGCTGCCGACGCTGACGTAGGGACATCCCGGCGAACTACGCCAAAGTCGATGTTCGCGTCAGCTGAGAACCGCGAACCAGGTGCGAGGCTCTGCGTGCAGACGACCCAGTCGCGCCACCGTCCTAGTCAGCAACAACGTGCGTCGCCTCGAGCATCTTGACCTGTTGATCGGCCCGATCGATTGCCGCCAACATCGCCGCGTCCGCTTCCGCCTGGGCAAGCGCCTCCTCTGCGGCGTTCAGCGCGCCGACGTCTGCCCTCGCGCGATCCAGTGCGCTGTGGGCTGCGGCGACGAGCGCAGGGCGTCTGGCTTCGACGGCTTGGAAGTTCGCGGCCGCAGTATTGATCGCCGCCGCGAAGCTGCGCGCCGTCAACCCGGCGTTGGGAGGACACTGAATCACGCTGCTGAGCGTCGGCGTATCGACGAGCAGATAGAGCTCCCGCATGTCGAGCACCTTGTTCTTCTTGGCGACGCCGCCTGCCACCACCCCGACGGGACCAAGAAGTAGGCCGCCAGCGGCCATCCGGGTGAAGGTTGACCGAGAGTGGACTGCAAGGTTTCCTGCCGTGTCGACCGTCGCGCGGGCCCCCTGAAGAAATGAGGTTCCCTGCGGGGTCACGATGATCCGCTCGAAGAGCCTGATGGCGCCGAACTGACCCAGAGCCCGACCGGTCGGGCTCTCCGCCTCAGCCACCTGCCGCTCTGCCAGGTTGACCGCGTCGTTGTGAGCTCTCTCTTCTCGTCGGACAGCCTTCCCCGCGTCGCTGATCTTGCGGTCACGATGCTGCTTGGCCGCTTTGAGCTCATGCTTTGCCGAGGAGAGGACCTTGCGATGCTCGATCTCAGCCCGCCCTCCCCGCCGCCGGTAGGGGATGACTCCGAGACTTCCCACATACATGACCGTCACTGCCAGCCACACGAGCAACAACGCTATGGCCGCACCAACCCAGATGATCGCTCGTGCAGCAGCGCTGCTGGCCGCATGAGACACCCATGCACCTGCACGCTGAGCGGAGCCTCGGTAGCTACTTGCCGGATACTGACCTGGTTTACTCATCAATCTGCCCTCAGGAATGGTGCCAGCGGTTTCGTCCGTCGGAGGCGGGCCCGCACACCATGGGGGTTCCGAGATCGGTAACTCCGGTCGCCCCTTCTGGTGCGCAGAAGGCGCCGGGGTGCACGACGGTCGCCGCTGGCGGTGGTGTCGACGTTCGTGGTGGTGGCGGCGGTGCCGGGGCCTGGCTTGGCGCGCTGGTGTGAGTGGGCTCGGGTGCGGACTCGATCGAGATGCCTTCGTACCGCTGCCAGGCGGTGACCCAGTTGTGCGCGATCGCCTGCTGCGCAGTGGCAATGGACACCTGCCCTGAGCACACGAGGGCGTGGAGGTGATTCTCGAGCGCGTCCTTGTCCGGCCCGCTGCTGTCGTTTTCCGTCTGCGGTTCCGGCCAGAGATTGCGCGTCGAGTTGTCGCCGCCGACCTCGAGCGGGATCAGGTGATCGAGTTCGTAGGCGGAGTGCTGCGAATAGGGAATGCCGTAGGCGGCGAAGACGGAGTACCGCTCGGAGGTGGTGACGTCCCGATGCTCCGACGACCAGCCCGGGGTGCAGACCTGGGCGGCGGTGACGCCGGCGAAGACCTCACCCGGGGTGAGCCCGGAGTTCGGCAGCGGCAGGCCCGCGTAGGAGTTGCCCTCGTGCGTGGGCGCCGGACTTGGGCTTGGGCTTCGGCTTCGGCTTTGGTGCCGCTGTGTGTTTCGGTTTCGGTCGGTGGCGCCGCCTTTTTGTGGGTGGGCGACGGCGTTGGACTAGGCGTCGGCGACGGACTCGCTGACGCTGATGTCACCGCGACCGATGACGCCCCACCGCTGGCGGTCGACCCCGCAGCAGCCTGCGTACCGGTGGCGGAGCAGCCACCGACGAGGGCAGCCGCCGCCGCAAGAGCGACGGACACCACGATTCGCTTCACAATTCCCCCACGAACTTGTACGGCGAGCGACGCCGCCTCGACGAGGCCTGCGTCAGCAGTTGATGGAACCGCTGCCGTTACCCCAGGAGCAGGTGTCGATCTGATGGCCCTGGGCGTCGCGCAAGGTGGCCCGATCGCCGGTGTTGTTCCAGATGTAGGTGCCCGACCCCCAGTACAGGTTCGTCGAGGTGTTGGTGCCCTTCCCGGTGTGCACCGTCACCGACCTGCCGCCGCCGACGGTGACGTTGGGAAAGGTGTAGACGTGGCTCTGGTTGTCCCGCAGGGTCCAGCCGCGCAGGTTCCGACTGGTTGTGACGCGGTTGCCGATGGTCACGTATTCGGCGTTCAGGCTCGCGTTGCTCCCTGTGTCGGCGCCAGGGGAGTTGTACTGGATGTGCCCGAGCTGCATGGCGTACCCGGCGGCAGATGCCGATCCAGCGGTGAGCACCACGGCCGCGCCCGTGGCGAGGACAGGTATGAGCACGGTGAAGCGGCGACGCATTGCTGGTCCCCCCATGGGATCGAATACGAGAACGCATCTCTGATGGTGCGTATGAGGCGGACCGTAACGGCAGGGTGCCAGCCCTGTACGGGTTTTCGGAATATGTCACTGTCGTGGATCAGACATTTTAACGAAGCGCAATCGGTCGGCCACGGAAAGTCGCACAACTGGTCCCCGATGCGCGATACGAAGGCGACGCCGTTGCAATGAAGACAGGCGAGACCGATCCCCGCGGTGGTGCAATGAATGAATGACTCTCACGGACGCTGACGTTGCCGCACTGTCGCGCGAGGCCGTCGATCGGCGCAGCGTTGAACTGGACATCGACATCGTCCCGTCTGATCCGGTCGACCCCTACCGCTGGGGCGTGGCCGCCTGGACCGTGTCTGCAGGTGGGGCGACCAGTTACATCACGGCGGAGATGACCGTGGAGACCGCGCTCGCGAAATTGATCGCGGACCTGGACCCGTCATGACAACGATCAGGCCCGCGTTCGACGGTCTCGAGCGTGCCTATCAGGGCCCCAGGATCAGCCGAGGGCGATGATCTCCCGGCGGTGCACCTGCTCGGCGATCTCGTCGGGCAGGTCGTCGCCGGCGGCGAGCAGTTGCGGCAGCAGGTCGCGATCGGTGGTGGTGGCGCGGTAGACCAGCGAGACGGTGACGTCGTGCTTCGGCCGGTGCACGATCTCGATCGGGTCGCCGGCGCGGATCACCCCGGGGACCGCGACCCCGAGGTAGGCACCGGGCCGGGCGACCTGGGTGAAGAGCTTCAGCCAGCCGCGTTCGCCGACCCAGCCGCGGAACGTCGAGCACGGGATACGCGGGCTGGTGACGACCAGCTCGACCGTGTCGCCGATCCGCCACCGTTCGCCGAGGCGGGCGTCGTTGACGTCGAGGCCGCGGGTGGTGAGGTTCTCCCCGAAGAAACCGTTGGGCAGGTCGCGGTGCAGGCGGTCCTGCCAGGCGTCGAGGTCCTCCCGCATGAACGCGTAGACGGCCTGCTCACTGCCGCCGTGGTGCTGGGTGTCGCCGATGTAGTCACCGACCAGTCCGCTGCCGAGACCGGTGCCCTTCGGCCCGGGATCGCGCACCTCGACCGGCCCGGTCCGCGCGCGCTTGTCGATCCCGGTCGCGTCCACGGGCTTATGCGGGTTGGGTGCCGGCGCACCGATGTTGACCGAATCCAGGACTGCCACCTGCCGAGCGTATAGGTCGACGCACAGGGAGCCACTTCGTTATCGGCGACGGGGCGGCTTAGGCGGAGGGTCGAGCGCCCCATCCTGCTTGATCGCCTAAGTTCCGTAGTGCCACGTCCTCAGGCTCTTGCCTCGGGGGATCCCGGCGCCATCAAGGCCGCAAGGGTCCCGTAGCACCGCATTGCCGTGATCCGTCCGTCATCCACGTCGTAGACGAGGCAGTAGTGAAGTCGGGGACGGGACCCGCCGAGTGCGTCGGCACCGTCGCCTTCGAGATAGGCGTGACCATCAGAGAGGACGAGGTCTCGTGCCTCGGCGTCGAACATCTTGCCGTGCAGCTCAAGGATGTAGTCCCGGACGGAGTACGGCCCACGAACCTCCTGTCCCGTGTCGACCATCGTCCAGGTGACGTCGCCGGTGAAGAACCGGGAGAAGTCCTCGTCGCCGCCCATGGAATCGAAGTACCGCTCGATGGTGGTTCGTGTCTCGTCGAGCGACATCAGGCGCTCGCGTTCCAGGATGAAGGCGTCATGTCTTCCCCCCTCGCACGGACGAGACCGCGGCGAATACGTATTACTCCCTCGCGTCGGTACGTGACAAGAGGCAGGTTCAACAGGCCGGGGGTCGGATTCCGGCGCCACGACGGATCGGGGCTGACGCCCGGCGGGTGGCTAGCTGGCCACGACGGTCGCGAGGCGGAAGGTATCGGCAGGCATCGGTCGGGCGAGACGCCAGGTGATGGCTATTGGGCGCTCGCCCTGGTGCTCGACGTAGCTCGCCTGACCCAGGCAGAGGAAGGACGCGGCGCCAATATCGTCCTTGGGTGACTCACGGACAAACAGCACGACCCGGCTGCCCTGGCGCAGATGGTTGAGGTAACGCTGCCCGGTCGATGACTCGACTGCGGTCGTGTTCTGCGACTCCCAGTGGAAGAGCTCCCGACTGATCGCGTAATCGCGGTACATGGTGGTCGGCGAGAAGTCCCGCTCGCTCTTGCGCAGGTTGATCAGCAGCGCATCGGTCTGGGTCTCCTCAGCCCATGCGACCCCGGAGACGTTGACGCGCGGCCTTCGATCGAACGACGCCCAGCCCAGGGCGGCCAAGATCTCCTCGCGCCGATAGTGGGCGTGGCTCGCGAGCGGTATGTGCTGCAAGCCCTCGCCGAGCGAGTGCGGCACGTGCCGAGCGGCGTCGGACGTCGTGGCGACGAGCTCGCCGATCTCGGCACAGATCGCCGGGTGCTGCTGCAGGTGCGCGAGGCCTTCTCCGTACGAGGAGAAGCCGGCGCCGTCGTTCCACAGGGTGAAGAAGAGCATGCGGGCCAGCCGTTGCTCTCGCTCACTCAGGTCCCCGTATGACGGTCCGTCCGGGGTCGCCAGCCTCGTGTATGCCTCCGCCCGTTCGCGATCGTCGACATGGGCCAGGGCGAAGACCCGTCGGAGGAGCTTGTCCTCGCCCGGACCCTTGTCGGGGACGGGCAGGCCCGCGTCGCGGCGCAGGGCGGTCCACGAACCTTGACCCTTGTAGACGTCCGAGAGCTCGCGGCCGGACTCGGCCAGGTAGTTCGCGAGGGAGAGCTCGCCGTAGGACCGGACGTCGGACACGAGCGCCTTGCGGGTCAGTCTGAGCTGATGTTTGACGTTGTCCAGCACGATCTTCTGAGCCACCCGGTCGAGCACAAGTTGCGACCCCGACGGCAGGAACGGGAAGCCCTGCTCGATCTGCCGCTCCAGCGCCCGCCGACTTGATCCGGTGATGGCTCGGTAGCGGATGTCGAAGCGGAACTCGCGGCGTTGCTGGCCGATGAAGTCCAGGACCGTGAGGAGCGCCTTGCCCGGGGCGCGACGGAGTCCTCGCCCGAGCTGCTGGAGGAAGATCGTGGCGCTCTGCGTCGGGCGAAGGAAGAGGACGGTGTCGACGGTCGGCAGGTCGACGCCCTCGTTGAAGAGGTCTGCGGCGAAGAGGCAGTTGACGTCCAGGCTGCGCAGCCGCTGGAGGGCAATGTCCCGGTCGCTGCTCGACGTCTGGCCTGAGACTGCCTCGGCGGGAATGCCAGCCTCGCGGAAAACGCGTGCCATGTACTCGGCATGGTCCACCGAGACACAGAAGCCGAGCGCCTCGCATTCGGTGGACGTCCGTCACCTTGTCACGCACCTCGCGGAGCACCTTGGCGGCGCGAGCGTCGTTGCCGGTGTAGACGCGGCTGAGGCCCTCGACGTCGTACGCGCCGCGCTTCCACTCGATGCTGGTGAGGTCGACATCGTCGGAGACACCGAAGTACTGGAAGGGGACGAGGAGGTCGGCGGTCAGGGCATCCCAAAGACGCAGCTCGTAGGCGGTTCGACCGTCGAAGAACGAACGTACGTCCACGCCGTCAGTCCGCTCAGGCGTCGCCGTGAGCCCGAGCAGCTCGGTCGGTTTGAGGTGCTTGAGGATTCGTTGATACGTCGGCGCCTGGGCGTGATGAAACTCGTCGACGACTACGACGTCGAAGTGATCCGATGGAATGTTCTCGCCGCCGTAGGACGCGAGCGACTGGACGCTGGCGAAGACATGCTGCCACCGCTCGGGCCGGGTGCCGTCGACATACTTCTCCCCGAACGCGCCGTCGTCCAATGCCTCGCGATAGGTGCGCAAGGACTGGTCGAGGATCTCGCGCCGATGGGCCACGAAGAGCAGGGACAGATCACCGAGTTGCTCGCGTAGCTGCCGGTAGTCCAGGGCCGCGACCACCGTCTTGCCCGTCCCGGTCGCTGCGACGACGAGGTTGCGATGGCGGTCGTGCTGGGAACGCTCAGCATCGAGGGCCTCGAGGATCGCCGCTTGGTGCGGTCTCGGCCCAAGCTCAAGGCCGGAGAGACTGACAGCCCCGCCGCCTGCCGAACCACGGTTGCCTGCCTGCGAGAGGGCGTCGTCGAGGCGGTCGCGGTCGGTGTCCGGGTCATAGGGCACGAAGGCGGAATCGGACCAGTACGTGTCGAAGGTGGCGTCGAACTTGCGGAGCAGGTCGGGTGTGGCCACGCTCGACAGCCGAACGTTCCACTCCAGGCCCTCGACCAGTGCCGACCTCGACAGGTTCGAGCTCCCGACGAACGCCGTGTGGAAGCCGGAGTTGCGTCGGAAGAGCCACGCCTTGGCATGCAGCCGGGTCGACTCCGTCTCATAGGAGATCCGCACCTCTGCCCCAAAGCGCCGCACCAGCTCGTCCAGGGCACGTCGCTCGGTGGCGCCGACGTACGTGGTCGTGAGAACGCGCAACGGAATGCCGCGCTCTCGGAGCCGGTTGAGCGGCTCCTCGAGCACCCTGAGGCCATGCCAGCGGATGAACGCACAGAGAAGATCTACACGATCCGCGCTGGCCATCTCGGCGCGCAGCTCGGCACCGAGGTTGGGGTCCTCCGGAGCATTTGTCAGGAGAGCAGCATCCGACAGAGGTGTCACTGGCCGCTCGAGCGGGCGTGCGCCGAGAGCACCGGATCTCGTCAGCGTGACAAGCTGCTCCAACCCGTCGACGACCTTGTCGTCATCGGCGTCGATGACCCCGAGTAGGTGGTTGATGAGGGCGACCCGCTTTTCCGACCGGCGCTCGTTGGTCAGAACCCAGCGCACCCGTTTGGCGATGTGGCGTGCGAGAACCTCCGGAGCGAGTTCTTGCTCGACATCCTGAAATAGCGGCTTTAGCTCACCGACCCCTGCCAGGGCTCGGTCCAGATGCTGCGTCCGCAAGGACTCGTAGACGCCCTCTACCAAATCCCCCACGACCGGCAGCATGCCAGAGCGCTAGTTCGTCGGCCAGGAACCTAGCCGAGCCTGAGCGGTCGCCGCCACTACCGCACTAACTACACCATTCAGTCATCCAAGTACATGAGCCTATGTGATGCACCGTCCGCGCCGGATCGAGAACCCGCATGGCGGCCGGGGGTTGCGTACCCCCGCGTGGACTAATCGGCATTCCTGACGGCGTCGCCGAGGCGGGCGTCGTAAGCCGCCAGCTTGACGCCGCCCACATTGCGGAAAATGTCCAGAGCGTCCGAGGGGAAGCATCATGACGTCCTTAAGGGTCTAGCGACACTGCGCCCGTGACGGTTGATGGTCCATACTTGCGACGTGTCAGTGGGGGATCAGGTTGACCGCATCGTTCGGCCGCAACCCGTGGCCGTTCGGACCGTATGGCCGGGCGAGGCTACTCACTTCACACCGTGGCTCTCCAAGAATCTTGATTGGCTCGAGTCGCTCGGCCTCGGCCCGCTCGAACTCATCGGTACGGAGGTCGCCCTTCCCACCGTAGGGCGGGCGCTGGACATCCTCGCCCGAACCCAGGACGGCCGTCTCGTCGCCATCGAGAACCAATACCTGAAGGTCGACCACGACCATCTGACGCGCGGCATGGCGTACGCAGTCGGCCACCAGGCCCAAGCTCTGATAATAATCGCTGAGGACCATAGTGCTGAGTTTGTCGCTATTGCTGACTACCTAAACAAGGCGTATGAGGGGCTGGGCGGAGACGACGGGATTGCGGTCTTTCTCGTGCGCCTCACCGTTCAGCAGATTGGTGAGGCCTATGTGCCGCAATTCGTAACCGTCTCACGTCCGAACACATGGCTGGTGGCGGTGCAAGCGCAGGCGGCCGGCTCCACAGCCAGCATTGAATCATTTCTCGACTCGTGTAGTTCGACATTCCGTGATCGAGCTGAGCAAATAGTGTCGGCGTGGAATGCACGTTCCGGTGGATCAATTCACGTCAACCCGAAGTCTAGTTCCATATCGCTAGACTTCCCGTACCGACCTGGCAGGCCGGCCGGGTCCGTTTACGTCCTATACAGCAACGGGCTGCTCGTTGTGAATCGCGGCTACTACATCGAGCTCGGGTCACTCGACGACCGCCACGTGGAAGCCCTCGACGCGGCCCTGGCTTTGCACTTTCCCGAACTCAGCCAGAAACCGTACTATCCCAGCATCGCCGATGCAGATCCAGTATCCGTCGCTGCCTTCGCCGACTGGCTTGTCGAACTCTTTGCGAACGTTCCGCCTGGGTCTGTGGCCCCCGTGCCCGACGTCGAATAAGTCTTGCAGAGAATGCGCGTCTTTATCGGCTCGACCTATCCGAGATTCATGCCCACCGCCGGTTAGGAATGTCGCTGACAGTGGATGACTCCTACAGCTGGGCCTCAAATCAGGGGTAAGACGAACGGGCTCCTAGCCCCCGCCTTGCAAAACCGGCCGACGACAATCGCGTCCCTGCGCATCCGCCCAGCTCAGAGCCTTGCAAAGATCGGCCGACGCACGCTTCATCCATGCCCATGCCCTCTGCGTGCCCCGGAGCGACAAAGTGCCACGGTCCTACGCGGATTGTCCGGGCGCATATTCCGTGTACTCGGCCAAATCCCGAAGCCGTTCGGTGTGGCCGGCTAGGACCTCTCGGTACGGTCGGCCCCTCTCACAACGGAACCACCGCCAAGCTACCTGCCAGGGCCACGCCGGTCTGAGCACCTTGGCCTCGACGACAAGGACGCCCTCCCTCAGGCCTTGCTGCGACTTGATGAAATCCGCACTGACCGTCCATCGCAAGGTTGAGTGGGCGGCGACTACCGCGGGGAGCTCCGGACCCTCATCTGCGAGCGCCCCCTTTGCGGTGGACGCCTTCGTTTTTGAAGTCTCCGCCGTGTTGAACTGCATATGTTTCGTTGCGGCCGGCACACTGGTATGCACCTCCTGCGCGACGATGCTGATCTCGGACACTATGGAGTCCTGTAAGCCAACGTTTAGCGCGGTGACTTCTAACCCCGCAAGGTTCTCCTTGCACCCGTCCCACACGTTAATGTACTTAGTCCTTAAGCCAACCCTCGGACGATCGCGGAACAGGTTCCAAAGGGAGAGCACAAAACCGGCTACGCCGAGAGTCCACGCGATATATTGACCGATCACCAGCGCCTCTTATATTCCATCGGCAACACCAGCCTTGTAAGTAATGGATACTAATCGACAGTTCCAGGAACGAAAACTAGCGTAACCAGCGATCTATTCCACAATATCTCAACGTTGCTAGTAGTCGCCTCACGGGACAGGGGTCAGTAGTACTCCAAGACAATGGCCAGCAACAGGGACATCACTCTCAAGTTCTCGCCTTTGATCCAGATCTATTTGACTACGCCGCATGCCAATTGGATAGCGTGAGTACTGGGCACTTACAGCTCCCTGCGCAGGACTTCACGCGGCCCCAACCCGCTACTTCCATACGATGTGCTAAGACTAGAGTATCGATGTGCCACTCTACGAGCTTCTTCCAGATGGCCTGGTTCCATTCCGTCAGCTCCGCGGCGGGCCTCAGCTTTACGAGGCGGAGATCGAACGATTGCTATGGGAGAACCTAGACGATCTTACGGGGCACGTACTCTTCCCCGGTTACTCGCCAGGCTAAGATCGCCGGAGGAGGACGACCAGATGTCGTTGCTCTCGACCGTGATGCATCAGTCGTCGTGATTGAGGTAAAGCGAGACGTCGACCGAACACAGCTCGCGCAGTGCCTCGAGTACGCTGGGTGGGCTAGAACCACAAGCCTGGACAAACTCGCCGGACTCTATCACCGAGGGCTTGAAAGATTTTGGACCGAATGGCAGGAATTTACTGATACCGAAGAGCCGCGTCGAGTTAACAAGAGTCCCGGATTATTCTTGCAGCGCGCGACTTTGATGGGCGAACGGACGCCGCCCTTGAATTCCTCCAGGACAACGGGCTCCCCATCACAATTTTGCGACTGGCGCTCTACGAAGACGCCAGCGGGCGCCGCTTTCTGGACTTGGAAGGGGTCGAAGAAGCCGACGGAGTAGATGGCGGGGCACCACGACCATCGGGTGCACGGACAAGGATTACACACCGCGTCGCAGTTGCAGACCTTCTCGGGGCAGACCTCCTTAGTGTGGACGAGGAGCTGATCTGGGAGCGCCCACGTGCGGGGCAACGGTTGTCTTGCTTTGTAATGGAAGATGGCCGCCTGCGACTACCTGATGGCACGATTCATGCTTCACTTTCCGGTGCTGCCCTTGCAGGCCCCGCGGGCGAAGGATCCTTCGACGGTTGGGAATGCTGGCGAGCTCCTGGGCGCGGCAACGTACTATTGCTCGAGCTCCGTCGCGAGTTTCTCGCTCTAGACACGAGGATCAATGGATAACGCGGATGCCGCCGACGTACTCTTATTCGCTGGTCCGTACCTACGGCTCGTCCCATAATGAGGCGAATGCTCGCCGAATTGTCTGGGCATTGCCGGCGATGGGACCGCATCGTCCGAGAAGCTCACGTACCGGCATTGACCAGAAGATCCCGAACCTCGCTGAGTAGACGCCAACTGTTCGGATGCGAAGCCCATCCTCGACGTCCAAAAGGTAGTAACCAAGCAGTTGACGGATAAGGTCAGGGTCGATTCTGAACTCAAAACCCACAGCGCGCCGGGCTCCCTGGTTTGTCTTGACCTCAATTAGCGAGTTTCTCGACGACGAGGTCGGCATCAGCCTTGATGGGAGGACGGTCAAGCGGGCCACCGAATTCGGCCTCATCTGAGGCGACAGACGGTACGAGCTGTTGCTCCGCGACACGACCAAGGTCGATCACCTGGCTCAGGAGATGTTCTGGGACAAGATCCAGAAGGTAGGGGAGCTCATCGTCATCCGCGACCAGGCCCATCAGGGGCGTGGTCCTTCCTCCGCTTCGGTACGTCTGCTCGTACCAGGCCAGCACGAGGGCGACACGTTCAAGGTCGTAGGGCTCGGTCAGGTACCGACTCCTTTCGTTGATCCCGCAATGCAGTTGCTCGAAGGCCAGATGAAGGTGCGGCGGCAGATACCTAAGCCCTGCACCCGCTTCGTCAAGTGAAGATCCCTCCTGTAGCCCGGGACCAGTAGCCACCAGCCGAACGCAGTGCCAACGGTCTGGTGGTCACCGGGCCCGAGGCCCGTCGTTGGAACGAGCCGTGGCCATTCCGGCAGACTAAAGCGTCGGATCCCGCCGACGCCGTAGCTCGTGAGCGCGCAGAGGAAAGCGCCGACGCGAGTGTCCCTCCTCCGCATCACGGACGTGAGTGTGCCCGGCCTCATAGGGATGGTTCGCTTGATGCTGTCGGCCAAGTCTTGCGGGTCTTCAAGGTGATCAGCGGTTGCCACGACAGGCTCTCCTTCGGGGTTGGCGCATCTAAGCGCCCTCGCCAGATGCGAGGACCAGGCCCGCCGCTAACTCATGAGGTAGGCGGTTCTGCGTCAAGCGGCACCTGGTGACGAGGAGTTGGCTCAACCGGCCCCTCGTCACTTACTTTGGATGGGGCAGTTCAGTAGACGTGGTCGCCTGAAGGACTCGATCGCCCGAATTGACGGGATCGCGAGAGTAGTGCCATGTCGGCCGAGTATTCCTCAAGGCCCAGTACGTCAATTACCCTGCGTTTAGCCACATAATCGGTGGTCGGAGTGGCCGGATTGACAAGACAGAAGTGTCTTTTGGTCGAGTCGCCGTGCCTCTGATCGGGTCATTCGGATGATGGTCCATTCACATGCCATAGGCCGAACAATAACACAGCACGTGGCCGCGGACACCTTTACGGCCACGGATGATCGACTAGACGGCGGCCATTGTTCGGCCGCCTGCGGCTGTTTATTATTTCCGATTAGCGCTGATGTTATTCGCTCAAATTCTCTAGTTATCTGCGCGCTCATCAGCTCACCGGTTAAACCTCGCATTCTCGCAGTAATTCCGGTGCGGTACAACTTGCACCGTTGCTAGGAGGTGCCCCAACATAGTAGCTGGTTGCCATCTTTATGGTCTGCTGCGTATACGCCAGGGAATCCGACGCGGGACGAGATCGCTCTACGTTCGTGGAATTTTCTTGTTTCTCGGATTTACAGAATCCACGGTGCGCGGCCGGGAGATTGTGGAGCACTCAGGTGCGCTTTGTCTCGACCGCCACGCTTTGCACTCTCAACGTTATTCGCAAGGGCTTGACTATTGCGAAGTGGGATGGGTTCGATCGGCACGAGTACTGGTGACTACCTCAGACAGGGCAGCCGCGATCACACGATCCCGGTCCCGGGTGGCGTGCTGGTAGATGAGCGCAGCCCGTGGGCTAGCGTGGCCCATCCGCGCCATTAGCTCCTTAGTACTTGCCCCTGTGGCCGCGGCCAGGGTGTTACCGGTGTGTCGAAGATCGTGAAAGCGAAATCTTTGCGGGAGCCCGGCTCGACGGACCGCGACCCTCCACGTGTGCGGAAGGAGCTCCGACGCAGCCGACCCCCAACTTGCCAACGAAGACATAGCCGGAAGGACCCGGCTCAGCAAATCTGTCCATGTGCGCCTCGAGATCGGGAAGGATCGCTGCGGGATCGATACGACTCGGCGGGTTGCGTCGGACTTCACTTCGCCCCGCTGTAGCTTCCCACTGTCCATCTCGTCGAGATCTCCGACACGGCGACCGTGGCCTGCACCAAGTCGAGACGCTCCCGCCGCAAGTCCGGCGAGCTCGCCGAATCGGAGTCCGCAGAAGGTGCCCAACAGCATGAGAGCGCGATACCGGGCCGGCACTGCGTCCGCTAGTTCGAAGACCTGGTCTGATAGTTGCAATTGGACGCTCGGCGTTCGCTCGACACTCGCGCCGGGGATATTGCACGGATTCCGCGGAACCAGCTCCTCGTAGACGGCCGTCGCAAAAATAGCGTGGAGGAGCCGGTAAGCCTTCGCCGCTGATCCCGCGCCGGTGCTGCCCACGACGGCCATACGGCGGTGCCACTCGCGGACCATTGCCGGGCTGAGATGACGCAGCTCGACTTCCCCAACGCCGGCAGGATGTGGACACGGAGGACACCCTCGTATCGCTCCCGAGTGCGAGGTGCAAGCGGGCGTCCACGAACCCGCCGGTTTGGGAGCCACTCCTCGACATACCGCGCGAGCGTGACCTGGCCCGCCTGTGGATCGAACCAATCGCCCCGGTCAAGGTCGGCTCGAGCACCTGCCAGGTAACGACCCGCATCTGCCTTCGTACCGAACGTCCGCGCATGACGCCGCCCGCTAGGGTCGTAGTAGCGCGCCTGCCACCTGCCCGATGACAGCCTGCGGACGCTACCGAAATCCCGCCGGCTCATGACCGCGACAAGGACTGACGCTGCAGTCCGGACCACGGATTGGTGACCGACCACGGCTCGACACGGCCGGCCTGAATAAACGCGTCAACGTCGGAGGTCCGGAGCCGCACGTGGCGGCCGAGCTTGTTGAACGCGATCCGGCGTTCCGTGATCAGCCGCTTGACGAACCGCGGCGACGTTCCCAACCGATCCGCCGCCTGGTCGATGGTGAGCAGCCTGTCCATGACGAACCCTCCTAACGAAGATGTGACAGCCACGGGTCGAGCGATGGACAGGTCAGGGCGAACGTCCATCCAGTGACGAGGTCAGCCGCGCCAGTTGTGCGTCCTCGCGCCGCTGCCGAGCCGATGCAGCCGCCGAATCGGCAAGCCACGCGTCCCCAGGCGTCTTGTGACCAGTCCCGGCGAATCGCCAGTCGGCGACCAACAGCACTGTGCCGGTCTCCTCGTCGACATCCAGCGGTCGACCCCACGGGTCCAGAGGGCCGTTCTCGCCATGACGTTCATCGAGCCTGTGCTCCATCCGTGCCCGACGCAACGCAGTCAACGTCGTCGAGTACTGGCGAGACTTGCTCGTCACGTGCCCTCGGAAGCCCAGCATGTGCGCCCACCGGCGCAACTGCCGATCCTCGAACTGAGGTAGCAGGCCCAATGCCCAGCAGGTTGCGGCCATCCGATGCAGGTGCTGACTGCTGTCGAGGAGCGCGATGTCCTCCCGTGTGAACGGCCGGTCGGACAGCCCACCGCCACCAGCGGACTTGGTGACGTACTTGGCCAGATAAGCGGCGACCGTCCGCTCATCCAGTTGCCGACCGACGCCCGCGACGCCATCCTCAGCGACCACTTCTCGCCATGCCCGAGGCTCCGAACGTCGAGCTGCTCCCCGAACTGCAGCGTGAGTCCGGGCGCATCCTCACCAAGGGACGGCGTATGCACAGCCACCCGCCGGCCCGCGGCCCGGATCGCGTCAGCGAGCAGCTCTGCGGTGAACCCCGGAGGCGGCGGGCTGACATCGGCCGGGTCGAGACTCGCTGCATCCAGGCGGAAGACAGCGTGGAAGTGGACCAGTCCCCGCCGCTGACCCTCAGCAACCTTCGCGTACCGCACCCGGACCGACTCGCGGAGCGCCCGCTGCGTCAACCCAGCACGCCGCGCGAGCTGACGGAACACATCCTGCGTAAACCGACGCCACAACTCCGGGGCGTACGCGTTGAACAACACCGACCCCTCATAGTCGTAACACTCCGCACACAGCGGCGTACCGAGTACCGGATCATCGGCGCGATGCCGGTCAAGACAGCGCAGAGCCCGGCCATGCGGACAACGCCCAGGTCGACGACGAGGCCGGCAGGCAACGCCACGCCCATGCCGCTCACGTCGACTGTGCACCGCACCAAAACTCGGCGCGGTCAGCGTGACGAACAACCGAGGATGACCGGACACCGACTCCGGAATCCCCTTACCACCACGCAGGCCAGCCGCGACAAGCTGCCAGGTATCCGCCCGGTAGGTCGCCGAACACGACCGGCACACCGTCTCCCGCCGGTTCCCGCACGCCGTCAGCAGCACCCCATCCGGCTCAGCCGCGCTGTCATAGACACTCGCCACCTCCCCGGTCGCGCGGTCCACGGCACTCACCCGGCCCAGCAACCGCACCGGATGCGAGCAGTAGCCAGTCTGAGCGACCAGCTGCTCCCAGCGGGCAAACCGATCCGGATCAGCGGCGCGACGCAGGAGATCCGACACCGGTCCTGGCAACCCAACTCCGGTAGACACGGTCGCCGCCATCACCGACCGCCCCCGACCAAATGGCCCGAGGCCGACACCGAGCCACCTCGCAGCGCCACCGCCCGAGCCGTCAGCGCGTCCAGCGTCGGATCGTCAAGGTGGTACGACCGCAGCCGGACCGGACTGCCACCCTCGTGCAGCAGCCAGCCCACCCCGCGAGCGGCGGCATCAACCTCCGCCGCATTGCACCCCAGCGACGCCCAACCCTGGCCCAGGATCGTGTCCGATGCCTGCGGCGTCGTACACCGCAGAGCCCACCGGAAGCCGAACAAGTCACGAAGGAACGTCGGCACCACATCCGCAGACGGCTTCTGGGTGGCCGCGACCACGATCACACCGGCAGCGCGGCCACGCGACACCAGGTCTCGCAACCCATGCGCGAACGCCGTAGCGAGCTTCCGGTCGCCACCATGCAGGTAGTGGGCCAGCTCGTCGATGACCACGAGGCGCAGCCGCAGACCGTCACCCGGCTCGACCTTCCGCCGGCCTTCACCGAGCAACACCTGGTAGCGCGCGTCCATCTCCGAACGCAACTCATCCAGCAGCCGAACCGCCTCGCCCACATCCACACCAGCCGACGCCACCGCACACGACGACCAGCGGGACAGTTCGACCAGCTTCCCGTCCAACAGGAACAGCTCGCAGCCCGGGTCCAGCGCCGCCGTCGCCACGAGCTGAGACAAGGCCACCGACTTTCCGGCCCCCGGCTCGCCTCCCAGCAGCACATTCCGCTCGGCCAGACCCACGGTGACCGGACTACCGTCCTCGTCCACCCCAACCGGGATCGGCTCCCACAACGACAGCCCAGTCGCATCGGCATGCGGCCATGCGAGGGGCCCGCCGGCGGTCAACGGATCACGCCGAACCACGGTGACCGCCGCGTACCGGGCATTGGCCCGGTCCCTAGAGACCCGCACATCACGGACCTGAAGCACGGCCGCGATCGCCTCCGCCGCCCCCTCAAGCTCGGACACCCGGCCGCCAGCAGGAACCCGAACCCGCAGTGACTCGCCAGCCGCCGTCAATCGCATCGACCGGATCCGCGGCACCCGATCACTAAGCGTCGCCAAGCCCGGCATGTCGGACGGCCGACTCCCACCTCCGGTCCAGACACGACCGCCGCCACCGCCAGACCACGAGACGGCGCACCGGGGCCAGCCACAACAGCCCAGCCGATGACAACCACCAACACCGCGGCCGCTGCCAACGCCGGAAGCACACGTGAGAGCACCTCGCACGCGGCCAGCAAGACCAGGACGGCCAGCAGCTCGATCCGGTACGCCCAGGCCGGGCGGCCTAACAACACCAACAGCCGGTACGACCACGTCTCCCGCACACGGGGCTGCAACGGAGTCCGCTGCACCACCGGCGGCAACCCCGCCGGACCAGCGGACCCAAACCAGCCCTGCCGCTCAGCCATGACCCGACCCCCGACCGAGTGCAGCACCGTCTCACCGGCAACCAGCGCGCCATGCACAGCCGCCTGGCAGCCGGAGATCACGACATGCGGCAGCACCGCCGCGAAGATGATCAAGCCGATCAACACCCGAAAACGCATGACCACACCCCTCAGGAGCCAGACCGCGACGACGAAGACGGCGCAGAAGAAGCAGCCGACATCGACTCGACCCGAGCGGCACGAAACGACAGCCCCGACTTCTCACCAATCGACCAGTAGTTGGCCGTCAACTCCGACACCTTCACCGGCTGCTGCACCGCAACACCCTTCGGCTCCCCAGGAGTCGTCACCTTCACGATCTCCGCCGCATCTCCATTCAGCGCAGCAAGCTGAATCGAGAACAGCAACTCCCCAGTCTCGGCATCAGCCCGATGACGACGAGTTTCGAAATCGATCACGGGCGTAGGCGCCACCGCGCACAAGAACGCAATCCCGGACGTGTCGATTGGCAGACGCATGACGTACCTCCGTCTCAGCGTGCGAGCCGTCCATCGGCTCCAATATGAATCTCAGCTGTCCGCCGCGACCGGGGAAAGATGACTCCGAGTTGACTCGGGTTAACTCGCCGGGTGTTAACCGTGGGATCTGTCGGTCTCCTACGGCATGCTTCGGGTAGCGAAAGCACCCGACGGACGGTGACGCCTGTGGACTCGCAAACTGACCGGACCCTCCTCCAGCGCCTACGTGAAGCGCGAGGATGGAAGCAGTCCCAGCTCTACATCGAGCTCGAGAAGGCTGGGCGCCGAACCGGGATCGCCGTCGCCCCGTCGACCGAGCCTCAAGACCATGGTGTCGATGTGGGAGAACGGCCGCCGAGCTCCTGGACCGGACTATCGGCGTCTTCTTGCCGTGGTGTACGGAGTCGGCGAGAGTGATCTCGTCGTCCGCAATGTCATCGCAGGCGGGTAGCGTCCATGGAGAACCAGCCTCCGATGACTTCGCTACCGGCGATGAGGCGCACGATCTCGCGGGGACATGGATGGACTCAGTGAACAGCGTCACGCGCCTGTGGCGACAAGACCTGGAGCGGCGCACGTTCCTGACGGGCGCTGCGTTAGCTGCGAGTGCCTACGCTGCACCGGTGATGCGCTGGCTCACCGCCCCGCATGACGAGGAGCCCGTCGCGGACGGGGTCAATCCTGTCGGACGACCTCAGGTCGACACGATCCGAGAAATGACCAAGGACCTTCCGTCGCTTCGACAACCTCTACGGCGGCGGCCACGCGCGAACCGCCGTCGTGCGATATCTCGACGGCGAGGTCACACCGCTCTTGCGGAACGGTCGGTTCAGTTCTGCCGTTGGGAAGTCCCTGATGAGTGCCGCCGCCGAGCTGACGCAATTAGCCGGCTGGATGGCCCACGACGTGGGAGCCCACCGCCTCGGCCAGCGCTATCTCGTTCACGCGCTACGCCTGGCCCAAGCCGCCGGTGATGCGCCGCTCGGTGCCGAGATCCTCGCGGGTATGAGTCATCAGGCGACCTACCTGGGCCACGGTGCAGTCGGCGTCGACCTGGCACGTGCTTCTGCTCGAACCGCCAAGGCAGCCGGCCTGCCCGCTCTGTGCGCCGAGGCCGCCGTCATGGAGGCTCATGGGTACGCCCGCGCCGGCGACGAACGACGCTGCGCCGCATCGCTAAGCGAGGCCGACCGGATCTTCGACCAGGCCAACCCCGCCGACGCGCCCCAATGGATCAGCTACTTCGACAAGGCATACCTTTCGGCGAAGTTTGGGCACTGCTTCCGGGACCTGGGCCAGTTCAAACAGGCCGAGACGTTCGCCCGACGTTCACTAGACATGGAACTGGGCTATGCCCGCGGCAGAGTGTTCAACACCCTCTTGCTGGCCTCCGCCTACGCAGGACAGGGGGAGGTAGAGCAGGCATGCAGCGTTGGTCGGGACGGCCTCGCTCAGACCGATGATATGAAGTCGATCCGGGTGGCCCAGTATGTCGATGGCCTACGCCAGCAGCTCCGCCCGCACCGGCAGCACCCCACGGTGAAGCAGTTCGACGCAGAAGCGGGCCGAGTCATGGCAATACAGCTCGCGTCCTAGCTCGACCCGGCCCGGTTCGCGAGAAGCCAAAGCAGTCCAACGAGCGAAGCGGAGCCAACGATCTCGCCGTTGGCGATCCGTTCGCGGATCGAGCCGAGCCGGACCCATTCGAGACGCTCCGCCTCGTTGATGTCGGGAGGATCGCCTACCCGGTCGGCCCCGTGGGCTAGGTACACGAGGTTGTCCTGGTCCACGCTCCCGACCAGGGGCTGAAACGAGATCAGCGGTTCCAGCGAGCGAGGCCGCCATCCCGTCTCCTCCTCAACCTCTCGCGCAGCCGTGACTGCAGGTTCCTCGTCCGCGTCGACGTAACCGCCCGGTAGCTCCCACACCCAGCGATCGATGATGAACCGATGGCGCCACATCATTAGCACCTCGTCGTCATCGTTGATCAAGAGCACAACGGCCGCGCGGGGGAGCCTCATGACGTACTGCTCGAAGCGGACGCCGTCCGGCAGCTCTACGTCTGCGATCGCAAGCCGAACGTGACGGTTCTCGTCAACCAGCCGCTCGTCATGGATCGTCCACCGGGTCTTCTCGCTCACGGTCCGACCGTAGCCGACCACTACGACACCACATCGAGGCAGGCATGGCAGCGCAGTTGGAGGTGGTCGAACACCGCCACAACGATCATGCCAGCACTCGAGCTGTGAAGACCTTCTCTACCTACATCAAGCGCGGCTTCGCCGCCGCGGCCTGCGGGCGGCCCTCCTCCGTCGGGCCGTCCTCGGCCGAATCCGGGCAAACGCCTCGGATGGTCTACTACGGTGGTCCTATGCGCGTTCGCCAGCCATCTCACGGCGGTCTGGCTCTGTGCGTCATCGCCCACCGCGGTCGTAGGTCACAGGGCGGTCGCGCTCCGAGCCGGGTCGCTCAAGCCCAGTCCCAACTGCGCGCGCCTTGGCGCCAAGGCGCTGTCGTGCAGGCCATCCATGCCCACCTGCTGCACCAGAGGGTTCCTCTCAACGGTCCGGCTGGGACCATGCCGCCGGCAACAGGTCAACCCGGTCGCGTGTCGAGGGGCGGGATACGACCGGACGGCGCATCGGCACTCGACGTTGACCACCTCAGCGCTGCCGTACTCGGCCGAGCCGGGAACCTGAGCGGGTGTTCTCCTCATGCAAACTGAACTGAATCCAGGAGGAATGTCGTCGGTGGCGGCTGACACAGTCAAACTTGTGAACGATGCGAAGGTTTCAATTCTGCCGGGCGCCGCGGTGAAATCGCGGGCATTCGGGTCACAGATCAAGAACCGTCAGCGGGTGGGGGATCTCGCAGAGGTATATACACACGAACGTGAAGTCAATGCGATGCTGGACCTAGTTCCGACGATGTTTCCAGGTGACAGCCTCGCCGGCGTTGAGTTCAAGTTCCTCGAACCGGCCTGTGGGTCGGGCAATTTTCTGGAAGAGATTCTTCGGCGCAAGCTGCGCCCGATCCGATTTGGCAAAATTCGCAGCGTCGAGCGGTATGAGCATTGGATGCTGCGATCGATGGCCTCTATCTATGGCGTGGATATTTGCGCTCAAAATGTCGCTGAGTCACGGGATCGACTCCTGTCACTTCTTCGCGCGCACTTCTCTAGCGACGCCAAGAACATCGAGCCGACAGCAGGCTTCGTCGATGCCGCGCGCGCCATCCTAAGGACCAACGTCCTGCTGGGAAACACCCTGACAGAGGCGTCGACCTTAGAGGTCGTCGACTACAAGGCTGGGCGCGCAGGAACGTTCACCCGCACATGGTCGGTGCTAGATCACTCGGCTGCAGCCGTCTCTCAGCCTGACCTGTTCAGTTCCGAGCCGGAGCTTAAGCAGGACGAGCTCCCAGTCCACTACTCGCGCCTCGCCGACAATTCTGGCCCAACGCGCGACTCATTCAGGGTGATCGATCTGTCGAGAGGTGCGTCGTGACAACGGTCAAGCAACAGCACGTCCCCGACATCCTCGACTGCCTGGCGCAGCTGTCAAACGACGAGGTGCCAACACCGCCCAAACTTGCCGAGCCATGCTCGACATGCTGCCCGCCGAAGTCTGGGCGAACCCGACTACCGCTGGCTCGACCCGTTCTGCAAGTCCGGGATGTTCCTGCGCGAGATCGCCGTCGCGGCTGCTGGACGGCCTGGCCGCGTGGGAGCCGGACTTCGACGAAGCGCCGCGAGCACATCTTCCGCAACATGCTCTACGGCACCTCGATCACCGAGATGACCGGGATGATCTCCCGCCGAACCCTCTACTGCTCGCGCGACGCGTCCGGCGAGCACTCGGTCGTCAGGTTCGACAGCGAGCACGGGAAACTTGCCATTCGTCCCGCGCCGACCACGACTTCGACAAGGACGGCAACGCTGCGTTGTGTGCGGCGCCCCCGACGACCTCGAGCGCGGAGAGGCCGAGAGAACTACGCCTACTCGTTCATCCACGGGGCGTACCCGACCAAGGAGATGAAGGACATGAAGTTCGACGTGATCGTCGGCAACCCGCCGTACCAGGTCGGAACCGAGGGCTACGGCGCTACCGCGTCGACCGATCTACCACCGCTTCGTCGAGCAGGCGATCGACGCTGGACCCCGGTACGTCCTGATGATCACCCCGTCCCGCTGGTTCGCCGGCGGCAAGGGTCTCGACGAGTTCCGCGACCGGATGATCGCCGACCGGCGACTGCGCGGCATCGTCGACAACCCGAAGCTGTTCGACTGCTTCCCCGGCGTCGAAGATCAGGGGCGGCGTCAACTACTTCCTGTGGGACCGCGACCACGACGGCGACTGCGAGTTCTCCACGCGGATCGACGGCAGATCGTCTCGACGATACCCGGGACCTGCGGGACGGCGACGGTGTCCTCGTCCGGGACAACCGGGCGATCGAGCATCGTCGACAAGGTCGCGCGACGAGCGATCCGTCGAGCGTCGAGGACGTCTGCACCGTAACGAAGCCGTTCGGCCTGACCATGCGCTCGAACTACCCCGGCAGCGTCCCCGAGCCTTCGACGGCGCGATCCCGCTCATCTACGCGAATCGCGTCGGCTACAGCCGGCCCGACCAGATCGCAGCGCAACCATGAGTGGATCGACCGGTGGAAGGTGCTGCTCCCGATGGCCGGCGAGACGGCCACGGATGAGAGGCGATCGTCATACGTCCTCGGTGAGCCGATCGCGCTCGCCCCCGGCTCGGCGTGCACCCAGACCTACTTCATCGCCGGCATGTTCGACACCGCGAGACGAGACCGAGAACTACGCCCACTACCTGGCGACAAGTTCGTGCGGTTCCTCGTCCTCCAGCGCAAGACCACCCAGCACGTCACGCCGGACCGGTTCCGCTTCGTCCCGATGCTCGACATGACGCGCCGGTGGACCGACGGGACCTCTACGACGCACTTCGGCCTCACCGAGCGACGAGATCGCCTACATCGAGGCGACCATCAAGCCGCGCGAACGCGAACCTGTCGCTCGACTCGCCGATCCCCGTCTAGCCACCTGCCCGGCGGCGTCAAGTACCGGCCGCGCCGTCGCCAGCGCGACGACGAAGACGACCGATGACGCAGCCGAGGACGACGAGTGAACCGTCGGTCGCAGCGCCACGGCGCATCTACGCCTACACGCGTCGCCGGCAAGGACACCGAGCCTGGGAGCGCACCGTCGGCGCGACCACGGTCACCGGCAACGGGCTGATCAAGGTCGGCGAGACGACCAAGGCCGACCGCTCGGAGCGCATCAAGGAGCAGCTCGGCACCGCCTACCCGGACCTCGACGGGCGTCGACGATCCTCCTCGACGAGCCCGCCTCAGCGACGACGGCACCGGTTCCGCGACCATGACGTCCACCGCGTCCTCGACGCGGCCGGCATCCAGCGGCACGGCGGCGAGTGGTTCGAGGCGACCCTGGACGAGGTCAGGGCGGCGATCGTCGCCGTCCGCACGGCACGCCTTCGACCCGACGCGCACCGACGACTTCCCGCATGCGTCCGGAGCAGGAGGACGCGGTCGCAGCTGACCGCCGCGCTACTTCCGCGCGCACGCAGGCGACGAGCACCCGCCGCCGAAGTTCCTGTGGAACGCCAAGATGCGGTTCGGCAAGACCTTCACCGCCTACCAGCTCGCCCGCGAGATGGGCTGGAAGCGGTGCTGGTCCTGACCTACAAGCCGGCCGTGCAGACGCATGGCGGGACGACCTGCTCGGCCACGTCGACTTCGAGGGCTGGCAGTTCGTCGACCGGGACACCCCGTCGACGAGCGCGACGCGCTGCCGACGGCCCAGACCGCTGGTCTGGTTCGCCTCGTTCCAGGACCTCGAGCGGCAAGACCGCCGACGGCGACATCAAGGACCACAACGAGACCATCCACCTGATCGACTGGGACTGCATCGTCCTCGATGAGTACCACTTCGGCGCGTGGCGCGACTCGGCGCGGGAGCTCTACGACCCCACCGACAAGGCGCTCGCCGAAGACGAGGAGCCCGAGGAGTGGGTCACCGAGGAAGACCTCGGGCTCGACGCCGAGCACTTCCTCTATCTGTCCGGCACGCCGTTCCGGGCCATCACCAACGGTGAGTTCACCGAGGACCAGATCTTCAACTGGACCTACGTCGACGAGCAGCGAGGCGAAGGCACACTGGGACGCCGCCGACGGCCCGAACCCCTACGTCGACCTGCCCGGCATGCAGATGTACGCCTACGAGATGGGCGACGAGCGCCGCAGGCTGGGCCGAGGACGGCGAGTTCAACGGCTTCTCCCTGAACGAGTACTTCAGGGCCAAGAAGGTCGACCCGAGCAGCCGCGTCCACCGGCCGGCGCCTACGTCTTCGAGGACCCGACGCGGGTCTCGGAGTTCCTGGAGATGCTGCGCGGCAAGCTGACCGACCAGATGAAGGTGCAGATCGTCGCCGGGCAAGAAGCCGCCGTTCCCGTACGAGTCGCCGGACTTCACGACGCCATCCGCACTCGGTCTGGTACATGGCCGACGTCGCCGCGTGCTTCGCGATGCGCGACATGCTCGAGACGCACCCGTACTTCCGCGGCTTCGAGATCGTCGTCGCGGCCGGCACGCAGGGCGGCATGGGTGCGGCGGCCAAGCCGCCGGTCGAGGAGGCGATCGGAACGCGCGACCAAGAGCACAAGTCCGGGCTCGATCACCCTGTCGTGCGGCAAGCTGATGACCGGGGTGACCGGTCCGCGAGTGGGGCGCGATCCTCATGCTGCGCTCGCTGAAGTCGCCGGAGACCTACTTCCAGGCGGCGTTCCGCGTGCAGTCGCCATGGTCGACCGGAGCCGGACGGCACGTGGAGTGCGCAAGGAGACCGTGCTACGTCTTCGAGTTCGACCCGAACCGCGCGCTCAGCCTGGTCGCCGAGTACGGCATGAGGCTCGCCGCGACCGGCGACGATGACCCCGCAGCAAGCCATCGGCGAGCTCCTCAACTACCTGCCGATCTTCGCCTTCTCCGGCGGGCGATGACGCCAGCTCGACGCCGCCGACGTGCTCGACTGGGCGACCGCCGGCGATCGGCGCCACCGCACTGCCGCCGCTGGAACTCGCCGCTGCTGGTCAACGTCAACGAGCACACGCTCGGCGCGCTGCTCGAGCACCCGGACCTGCTGGAGGCGCTGGAGCAGATCGAGGACTTCCGCAACCTCGCCAACAACGCCGAGCAGGTCGTCACGTCCACCAAGATGCTGAAGAAGGCCAAGCGGGAGCAGGGCGGCAAGCTCGACGCCGAGCAGAAGAAGGAGCAGACGGAGACCGCCAAGCAGCGCAAGGAGATCCGCGAGAAGCTGCAGAAGTTCCTCGCCAAGATCCCGGTCTTCATGTACGTCACCGACTTCCGCGAGGAGGCGCTGAAGGACATCATCGAGTCGCTCGACACCGATCTGTTCGAGCGGGTCACCGGCCTGACGGTCGAGGACTTCAAGCTGCTCAACGAGATCGGCGTCTTCAACGCCCAGCACATGAACGCCGCGATCTACCAGTTCCGCTCCTTCGAGAGCGCGAGCCTGCATTACGCCTCCGAGATCAAGTTCGACCCCGAGGATTATCGGGTTGGCCTGTGGAATCACTCAGTCAATAAGGATGAACTACCGACGATCGACCCCGCGGACGCCTGACGCGGTGCGCTCGACACTGTCGGCGCGACGGTACCGCCCATATCTGGTTGGTTGCACGGATCCGGGCCCGTCCGCATCCTATGTACGAGCCAGCGCTGCGATAGACAGTCAAGGCCGAACGCTTTGGTGAGCTAACGGCTGGGGCCGAGGCGAAGAACCGCTGCAGCCCCCTGGCCCTCTCCTGTTGAATCGTTCAGTCCCCGACGGCCCTGAAGAGGGAGGCCTCAACCGACCTAGACCTGTGTATCTCGGACGGATACGGCGAATATCGGATAAGGGGCATAACGGAACTTTGGCTGCGATAAACCTGCTGGGATCCGCAAGCTCTGCTCAAGCCTTCACGTGGCCGGTAGGCCCTGCGGCTTCGCCTGGATCCGCCCGTGCCCTCCCCGTGCCCCAAGAGACGGTTTCCTGGGGACAGTCGCGGGCCTCAGTGGCGGGCGAGCATCTCGCAGCACGAGACCGGGCAGAGCTCCCTGACCTGCGGAAACGGTGAGTCAGACGGTGGTGGAGACGAGGGGACTTGAACCCCTAACCCCCGCCTTGCAAAATCCACCGAGGCCGTCTCGTGGGGTCCGCTGGCGTCTGTTTCACGCGTGGAACCGTGCGATCCGGTCCCTCCAAGTCCGTCGGCGTCGGCTCGTTAGGCAGCAAAGTTGGCAGCAATTGGGAGCCGGTGGCTGGTCATGGTCGGGAGGTGAGGCGCTCGACCGACCTGTCGTGAGGTTACCTCGCGAGCGTGGAGAGGTCCAGGTGCTCGGCTGCGCTCAGTCGTCTGGCATGTCCTCGTAGCTGCCGGGGCTTGGGCCGGGAGGAGCGGGTCAAGGGTGGCGCTTGCGCCATCACGTAGTGACGCCGGAGGCGCCCTTGACGCG